>NZ_JBNWAE010000002.1:0-377163 GCF_050496565.1 Pseudomonas shirazensis | reverse complement strand
CGCCGCCTGTGACCGAACCCACCAACGTGCCGCTGGCAGTCTCGCCGGTCGAGCCTGGTTGGCTGCCGGTGACGGTGCCGGGCGCAAGGTCGTTGCCGTCCTTGGTCAGGTCCAAGGCGTTTTCATACACCGTAACGTCAGTGTCCTGCCCGGCAATCATCTGGCAGTTGTTGACGTTGATGGTAACGGTCGTGGTGCTCTGATCGCCGTCAGCATCGCGGATGGTGTAGACAAATACATCGGTAGCGCCAGCCGGAGCGTTGCTGTTGGGGTAGGCGTGATAGACACCATTACCTTCGGCATCCAGCGTGATGTAGCCATAGGTGCCCTGGACATTGATGCCCAACTGACCAGAGGCCGGCGTGGAGGTATCGGAGCCGGCACGCACGCCAACTACGTAGCGGCCATCGGCCAGGTCATCGGCGCCAATCACATCATTGACAAGCACATTGCCGCTGACCTGACCGCCTACCTCGACCCTGGCGAAATCGCAGTGAGCCTGCGGCACATCATCGACGATGGTTACATCGAGGCTGCCAGTGGCGGTACTGCCGTCGGTGTCCTTGGCAACGACTGTGAAGCTTTCCTGCAACCCATTGGTGCCGTTGCCATCCGGATGGGTTTCGTTGTCGAGCAAGGTGTAGGTGTAGCTGACCACACCTGTCGCAGGGTTGTAGCCGGTGATGGTGAGGGTGTTGCCCAGCGCGGTCGTGATCGTCTGCGGAAAGCCTGCGGCTACGCCGCCACTGATTACGTTGATGCCGCCGACGCTTAAAGACTGCAGGCCATCCGCCGCGGTCACCGTGAAGGTGCCGCCTTGTTGCAACGCCGGGCCGTCAGGTGCGCTGCCATCGATCAGGTTTTTCTCGTAAACAGTAACCTCGCCGCCGCTCACGTCGAGGCCACCCAGTATTACCGGGTCATTGAGGTTGCTGATGTTCAGGTTCAGAGTCGCACTGCTAGTGTCGCCGTCAGCGTCTTTGATGGTGTACGTGAAGGTCTCGACACCATTGCCGCCGCCGGTGAGGCCTTTGAAATCGGCATCGTCAACGTTGAGGGTGTAGGTGTAGGTGCCATCCGCAGCCAGCACCAGCGTGCCGTAGGTACCCGTGAAGGTGCCGGCAACCACCGGGCCACCCACGACCCGGTCAGCGCCTTGTACGTCATTGCTGAGGACATTGCCGCTGAGTTCGACCTGCTGTTCTGTGGCCGTCACCGCGTTGGTGTCATCGACCGCCTTGGGCACATCGTCGACAATGCTCACGCCAAGGTTGGCCGAGGCAGTGCTGCCATCGCTGTCCTGGGCGGTCACGACAAATGTTTCGCCCAGGCTGTTGTTGCCGTTGCCGGTTGCGTGGGCTTCGTTGTCGAGTAGCGTGTAGCTGTAGCTCACCACGCCTGTGGCCGGGTTGTAGCCGGTGATGGTCAGTGTATTGCCCAGCGCAGTCGTGATCGACTGTGGGAAACCGCCTGCTGCGCCGCCGCTGACTACCGTGATGCCGCCCACGCTCAGGCTCTGCAGGCCGTCAGGCGCGGCGACGGTAAAGGTCCCGTTCTGCGTCAGCGCAGCGCTGTCTGGCGCGCTGCCATTGAGCAGATTCTTTTCGTAGATAATCAGCTCACCTCCGGCGACATCCAGCCCGCCGATCGTCACTGGGTCATTGAGGTTGCTGATGTTCAGCGTCAGGGTCGCGCTGCTGGTATCGCCGTCGGCGTCTCTGATGGTGTAGGTAAAGCTCTCGGTGCCACTGCCGCCGCCTTTGAGCCCTTTGAAATCAGGGTCATTGGCGTTGAGGGTATAGGTGTAGGTGCCATCCGCAGCCAGCACCAGCGTGCCGTAGGTACCACTGAAGGTGCCGGCAATCACCGGCCCACCCACGACCCGGTCAGCGCCCTGCACATCGTTGTTGAGCACATTGCCGGTCAGTTCAAGCTGCTGCTCGGTGGCCGTCACGGCATTGCTGTCATTGACCGCCTTGGGCACATCGTCACGGATGATCACATCGAGGCTGCCGCTAGCCACATCGCCATCACTGTCGCTGACCTGCACCGGGAACTGCTCGCCGATCACATTGGTGCCGCCACCGTTGGCGTGCTGCTCAGTGCCGTTGAGGGTGTAACTGTAATTGACCACTCCGGTGGCCGGGTTGTAGCCAGTGATGGTCAGGGTGTTACCAAGGGCGGTGGTGATGGATTGGCCAATGCCGGTAACCACCCCGCCGGTGACTACGTTGATGCCACCTACGCTCAGATTGAACACGCCGTCGGCGGCGATAACGGTGAACGAGCCTTGCTGGGTCAGCGCCGGCGGGTTGCTGTTGGAGCCGTCGGGCAGGTTGGCCTCATCGAGGATCAGTTCGCCGGGGCTGACATCAAGGCCTTGCAGAGTGACCGGGTTGTCTGGCGGATTCACCGGAGGTGGGGACGCGGGCGGCAGCACATCGTCGGAACTGGTCGGATCGAGGTCACCAATATAGCCATTGACCAACAGCGGCACACCGTTGAAGCCCGCAGTCGGGAAGCCAACCGTGGGATCAACCCGATCGCCCACTTCAGTCAGCATGACAAAGCTGTGGCCGCCGCCCAAAGCGCCCGGGACACCTTGATTGGGCCCAGCCGCCGTAGCCTCGGCCTCTTCACTAGGGTCGGCACCCGCCGCGATGGCTTGTTGCAAGCGCTCGACATCGGTCAGTTGCGCCTGGCTGGGGGCGATGTCGTCGGTCTGCACATGGGGAGGCTGATTAGCCAGCAGCTCTGGCGACATCTGCAGGCTGCTGTCGCGGCCCAGGGTCAGCTCTGCGCCGTTGTCCAGGCGCACCGCAATGGCTCCGGCGTTACCGGTTTCGAGTTGCTCGCCAGCATAGAGTCGGTCGCCTTCGACCAACAGGCGGCGGCTGCCGTCGCTGTCGACCGCGAAAACCTGGCCGACCACCTTGCTGACCACTCCGATAAATTTAGCCATGCCCTACGTCTCCCCTGCCGAACGGATCCTGCACCTTGAATGCAGCGAAAACACAGTGGCGCCAGGCCGAATAAAGGCGTCAATCAAACGCCAAAAGTCAGCAAACAGCTCTACACTGCGCAGGCCAAGTCGATAGAGATGATGGAATTTTGCTACTACAGAGTGACAATTAATTGTCGCCAAATTCCGACACGGCCCGTTTTCACTGAGTTCTTAGCTGCAAAAGTTCTGGAACTTGTTGCAATGACCTAAAACCGCTGACTACAGCTTGATTTATAGGCCCGTTGAGTAGAACAATGTCGCGGATTCTTTAGACCGCATAAGTTTTTTTTCGCATAGACCTTATGAACAAATCTTCTTAGCTCGCGCGTTAAATGTTCTTAGCTCTGTTGTTACAAACTTGAAACGGTTTACCCCATAATAATCGTCATTTTTTTGGCGAACGCTGGACACTTTTAGAGACAATGGAGATGTACCCCATGCGCGTTCTTACCCCCATCACCAGTGCAATCCTGTTGGCCATGGCGAGTGCCAACATTCAGGCGATGTCGATCACCGAAGCCGTCCAGAACGCCGTGGATCATCACCCGCAAATCAGCTCCTATCGCAACAGCCGGTTGTCTGCCGACGAAGATGTCAAATTCGCCCGTGGCGGGTTCTACCCAAGCGTCGATCTGGTTGCAGGTTACGGTCGCCAACGCTCCGACAACCTCAACACCCGTGGTCTGAACGCTGACGGCACGCGCAACCACAACAAAGAAACCATGAACTACACCCAGTCCGAGCTGCGTCTGCGCCAGATGCTGTTCGACGGTTTCAACACGTCCAACGAAGTCGGCCGTACCGAAGCGGTTTCCAACTCGCGTGCCTACTACGCTCAGGCAATCGCCCAGGACGTCGCCCTGCGTACCATCGAGGTCTACCTCGAAGTGCTCAAGCGTCGCGAGCTGGTGACTTTGGCCAAGAACAACATGCAAGCGCACTTGCGCGTCAACGACCAGATCGGCCTGCGTACCGAGCGCGGTGTCGGCAGTAGCGCTGACCTCGATCAGTCGCGCGCCCGTCGTGCTCTGGCTGAAAACAACCTGGACACCGCCGAAGTCGATCTGGCTGACGCCGAAGCCAACTTCTACAGCGTGGTCGGGCTGATGCCGGACGAGCTGGAAGCGCCTTCGACCATCAAGGTGGAAATGCCGAGCACGCTGGAAGACGCACGCCGCGGCATGCAGGAAAACAACCCGTACCTGCGTTCGGCTCAGGCCGATGTGAATGCCGCCGAGAAGCAGTACGAAGTCGCCAAGTCGACCTTCTACCCGCGTCTGGACGCCATCCTCGCCACCGGCGCCAACAACAACCTGGGCGGCGAGCGCGGCCACAGCAACAACGATTGGCAGGCAGGCGTCGAGCTGAACTACAACCTGTTCCGCGGCGGCAGCGACAAGGCTCGCCTGCAGTCGGACTCGCACAAGATCAACCAGGCGCTGGATATCCGCAACAACGCCCTGCGCGAGCTCAACGAGAACCTGAGCCTGTCGTGGAACGCCATGAACAACGCGCGCAAGCAGACGCCAACCGCGCGTGAATACGCTGAAACCACCCAGCGCGTGCGGGCCGCCTATCAGGATCAGTTCGGCCTCGGTCAGCGTACCCTGCTCGACGTACTCGACAGTGAGAACGAGCTGTACAACGCCAACCGCCGTTACACCGAAGTGCGTTACACCGAGGAGTACTCGATGTACCGCGTACTTTCGACCATGGGTGAATTGCTCAGCAAACAGCGTATTGCGCTGCCGGCAGAAGCCATCGCCAAGACTGAAGTACGCAGCGAAGCGAAGTTGCCCGAAATGCGTTAACCGTTATCGAGCAACGTTTCGGATGTAGCCGTACACCCTCCATTGCGGCAGGAGTAGGCCATCGTGACCAGTATGCAAAATGCCCAGCCCCGGCTGGACGTTGACGATCCGTTGCTCGATGGCCTGTTGATTCTGTGCAAACTGCACGGCTGCCCCGCCAGCCGTGCCAGCTTGTGCAGCGGCCTACCTTTGGCCAGCCAGCGGCTCGGGCCCGAGTTATTGCCCAGAGCCGCAGCCCGCGCAGGCCTGCAAGCGCGCATTCTCAAGCGCGAGCTGAGCGCAATCTCCGCACTAAACCTTCCCGTGTTGCTGCTGCTCAAAGACGACCGCTGTGCTGTGCTGCTGCGCTTCGGCGAAGACGGTCGCGCGCTGATTCTGCCGTCCGAGGCCGAAGGCGGCGAGCAATGGGTCGAGCGCGAGGCGCTGGAACAGGCCTACGCCGGCCAGGCCCTGTTTGCCCGCCCACGGCACACTCTGGAAAACCTGCGCACCCCGCTGATGCCGAGGGTCGATGCCTGGTTTCGCGACACCCTGCGCCACTCCCGCTGGCTGTACAGCGATGCCCTGCTGGCCAGCCTGCTGATCAACCTGCTGGGCCTGATGGTGCCGCTGTTCGTCATGCAGACCTACGACCGGGTGGTGCCCAACCAGGCCGTCTCGACCTTGTGGGTGCTGGTGGCCGGGCTGTTCATCGGCACCGCGTTTGAAATGGTTCTGCGCATGGTCCGTGCGCACCTGCTGGACCAGGCCGGCAAGAAGACCGACCTGATCCTCTCGGCGACCTTGTTCGAACGCATCACCGGCATGTCGATGAAGGCGCGCCCGGCCACCATTGGCGGCTTCGCCCAGAGCATTCACGACTTTCAGGGGCTGCGCGAGTTTCTCACGGCAGTCACCTTGACCAGCATCATCGACCTGCCGTTCGTGGCGTTGATGCTGGTGGTGGTTGGCCTGCTGGGCGGCTGGCTGGTGGTGATCCCGCTGATTGCCTTCCCGCTGGCGGTTGGTTTTGCCTTGATCATCCAGATCCGCCTCCGCGACACCGTGGAAAAAAGCCTGAGCCTGGGAGCAGTGCGTCAGGCCCTGTTGATCGAAACCTTGGGTGGGCTGGAAACGCTCAAGGCCAACGGCGCCGAGAGTGAGCGTCAGTACCATTGGGAACAGACCAACGGCGCGATTGCTCGGCTCGATGCGCACGCACGCAACCTGTCTTCGCTGGCCAGCAACGGCACGCTGTTCATCCAGCAGTTCTGTGGCATGGCGACGATTGTTGCCGGGGTCTACAGCATCATCGCCGGCAACCTCAGTGTCGGCGCACTGGTGGCCACCTACATGCTCGGCAGCCGGGTACTGGCACCACTGGGCCAGATCGCTGGGCTGATCACCCGCTACCAGCAGGCGCAGCTGACCATGCGCAGCACCGATGCACTGATGGCCTTGCCACAAGAGCGCCAGGCCGAGCAACAGGCGCTGGAGCACACCAGCCTCAAGGGCGGTGTGGCCGTCAGCCACGTCAGCTTCCGCTACCCTGGCCAGACCGCTGCCGCACTGAATGACGTCAACCTGACCCTGCAGCCCGGCGAGCGCATCGGTATCGTCGGCCGCAGCGGTTCGGGCAAAAGTACGTTGGGTCGGTTGCTGATGGGTTTCTATCATCCCGATGAAGGCCAGGTGCTGCTGGACAACCTCGACCTGCGCCAGCTGGACATCGCCGACCTGCGCAGCCAGATCGGCTACGTCGCCCACGACCTGCCGCTGCTGGCTGGCAGCCTGCGCGACAACCTCACCCTCGGTGCCCGCCACGTCAGCGACGCACGCATGCTCGAGGTGGCCGAACTGACCGGCGTGACCGAACTGGCGCGCCAGCATCCGCAGGGTTTCGACCGCCCGGTGGGTGAACGCGGCCAGTTGCTCTCGGGCGGCCAGCGTCAGGCCGTGCTGCTGGCCAGAGCGCTGCTGCTGGAGCCGCCGATCCTGATCCTCGACGAGCCCACCAGCCACATGGACAACAGCAGCGAAGAGCAACTGCGCCAGCGCCTGCTCGACTGGGTGCCGGGCAAGACCGTACTGCTGGTCACGCACCGGACCTCGATGCTGAGCCTGGTCGACCGCCTGCTGGTGCTCGACAACGGCAAGATCGTTGCCGATGGGCCGAAGGATGCGGTCATCGATGCACTGCGCAAAGGGCGCATTGGCGCGGCGCTGTAGACGCTTTTGAGGAGTAGTCCGATGGCCTTCTTGCGCAGTTATTTCCAAGGTGCCGGCAACACTGCCGAGCGCGACTATATGCCCGAACTGGCCGGCGCCACGCTGCAGGACTCGCCGCGCCTGTCGCGCCTGACGGTGTGGCTGGCGGCGGCGCTGCTTCTGGTTGCGCTCACCTGGGCGAGCCTGGCGGTGCTGGATGAGGTGACGGTCGGCGAAGGCAAGGCGATCCCCTCGGGCAAGGTCCAGGTGGTGCAGAACCTCGAGGGCGGCATCGTCACCGAGATTTTCGTCCGCGAAGGCCAGATGGTCGCCAAGGGCGCGACCCTGCTGCGCCTGGACGACACCCGCTTCCTGTCCAACAAGGGCGAAAGCGAGGTCGATCGCTACGCGCTGACGGCGCAGGTCGAACGGCTCTCGGCGGAGGCTGAAGGGCGACCGTTCACGGTGCCGGAGGAGATTCGCAGCAAGGCGCCACAGGTGGCCGAGGACGAGCTGGCGCTGTATCAGTCACGGCAACGGCGGCTGACCAGCGAGAAGCAGACGCTCAACGAACAACTGCGCCAGAAGACCCAGGAACTGGCCGAGTTCCGCTCCAAGGTCGATCAGTACCGTTCGGCGTTGGGCTTGCTCCAGCAGGAGCTGAACATGTCCTCGCCGTTGGTCGGCACCGGGGCGATTTCGCCGGTGGAGATCCTGCGCTTGAAGCAGCGTACGGTCGAGGCCCGCGGCCAGCTCAACGCCACCAGCCTGGCCATTCCGCGGGCAGACGCGGCAGTGGCGGAAATCAAGAGCAAGATTCAGGAAGCCGATGCCACCTTCCGCTCGGAGGCGGCCAAGGAACTCAACGACAAGCGCACTGACCTGTCCAAGATCAGCGCCACCAGCATCGCCATCGACGACCGGGTCAAGCGCACCACAGTGGTGTCGCCGGTGCGTGGCATCATCAAGCAGCTCAAGGTCAACACCATCGGCGGCGTGGTCCAGCCGGGCAGCGACCTGGTCGAGATCGTGCCGATCGAGGACAACCTGCTGATCGAAGCCAAGGTGCGCCCGCAGGACGTCGCCTTCCTGCACCCGGGGCAGACCGCAATGGTCAAGTTCAGCGCCTATGACTACACCATCTATGGTGGCCTCAAGGCCAAGCTGGAGCTGATCGGCGCCGATACCGTGACCGATGACAAGGGCAACGCGTTCTACCTGATCCAGGTGCGCACCGACAAGAATCACCTGGGCGGCGACAACAAGCCGTTGCTGATCATTCCGGGGATGGTCGCCACGGTGGATATCATCACCGGGCAGAAAAGCGTGCTCGACTACCTGCTCAAACCGGTTCTCAAAGCCCGCACCGAGGCCATGCGCGAGCGTTGATTCAGCAGCCGTGGTTGCGCTCGAAGGTGTCGCGGCCCATGGCGCGGATCTGGCCTTCGATCAAGGCGTCGAACGGGCGCAGCAGTTCATCGAAACACTGCGGTTGCTCCAGCGCGTTGAGTGCCTGCACCACGGCTTCGATGGTGGCCAGGGCGCCCTCCTCCGGCGCCTTGCGCAGGCGATAGCGCGAGGCGGTGACGTGCGCCAGAGTCACCCGCGGCAGCGCTGCCAGCAGCGGATTCAGGTACAGCAGCTTGCGCGCTTTGCGCCAGGTGCCATCCGGCACGATCAATAGCAACGGCTGCTCATCAGGTGATGCATACGCTGTCAGCGCCTGCGCCTCGTCTCCGGGAAACAACAGCACCGGCCGATAGCCCGGCGTTGCCAGCAGCTCCGGCAGTTGGGCAAACACTTCACCCACCCACAGTTGTGCATTGACCAGGCCGAGCGCGGCCAGGCGGGCAGTATTCAGCGCATGCGAGGTTTCACTGGGGTGCTGTAACAGGACGACCCGGGTACGGCTGTCGAGGCGGGGGATCAGCGGACATAAGCAATGGTCTTGCGCGCGCTTGCAGCGTTCGCAGCGGGGTCTGGACATCGGGTTCTCCTGGAGGGCGCCAGTGTGCCATAGCCACTCGAGAAGAACATACAGCGCCCACGTCCCTGTGGGTTGATGAAGGGGTCAGCGGTTGAAACGTTCGGCAAGGCTGTGCAGGTACTCGGCCATCTGCTCGAGGTCCTGGCTGATCTCGGCGCCCTGCCTGGCCTGTCCGGCACTCTCGTCGCACAGGTGGGAGATGCGCGTGATCTGCTGGTTGATGTCTTCGGCGACGTGGCTTTGCTGCTCCGAGGCAGTCGCCATCTGCTGGCTCATGCCGGTGATGCGACTGACCGCCTGGGCAATACCGCTCAGTGCTTCGCGCACCGCTTCGACACTGTGCACGCTGTCGCGGGAGATCTGTTCACCGCGGCTGGCCGACGACACTGCACGTTCGGCACCCGCACGCAGGCTGCTGATGATCTGGTGAATCTCGTCGGTCGAGGTGCGCGTGCGCTGGGCCAGTGAACGCACCTCGTCGGCAACCACGGCAAAGCCACGGCCCTGCTCGCCCGCGCGGGCAGCTTCGATTGCCGCGTTGAGCGCCAGCAGGTTGGTCTGTTCGGCAATCGAGGTAATCACATCGACCACACTGCCAATCGACTGGGTCTGCTGAGCCAAGGCGTGCACGGCCTGGCCGATGTCATTGACCGCCTCGCTCATGCTGCCCATCGCCTGCAGGCTTTGCTGAGCCAGCTGGCTGCCGTGCTGGGCCAACTGGTCGGCGTCACCGGCGGCATGGGCGGTGCTCTGCACGTTTTGCGAGACCTCCTGGATAGTCGCAGCCATCTGCGCAATGGCGGTGGCCGATTGCTCGGTTTCGCTGCGCTGGCGGTCAAGCATCTGCGCCTGGGCATCAGACAGCCCAGCAGACTGCGCTGCACGTGCCTTGACCCCGACACCAGCATCGACCAAGCGGGTCAGCGCCGTCTGCAAGCGCGCCTCTTCGCTGATGATGGCCAGGTCCAGCTGGCCATGCAGGCCGCGGTTATCGCTGTAGGTCAGGGCCACCAACGGGTCGGTGAAGGCTTTCGGGTGTTCGTCGAGGGTGCGCTGCAGCGCGCGAGCGTGCAGGCGGTTCAGCGCGTAGCCGGCGCCCAGCAGGCTGGCCAGTAGCACGCCTATCGCGGCCTGCGGCGCGAGCCAGAGATAGCCTGCAGTAGACAGCGCAGCAGCGGCCAGCATTGGCCAGCTCTGGCCAAGCCCGTGCAGCACACGCGCCGCCCACGGTACTGCGCGCTGGCCATTGCGCAGGCGTGCGTAGAGCCGTTCAGCACGGTTGATCTGCTCTCGGCTGGGCACCGAGCGGACCGACTCATAACCACTGATGCGACCGTTTTCGTAAACCGCCGTGACATACGCGCTGACCCAATAGAAGTCGCCGTTCTTGGCGCGGTTCTTGACCACGCCCATCCACGGTTTGCCCTGTTTGATGGTGTCCCACATCAGCGCAAAGACCGGCGCCGGCATGTCTGGATGGCGCACCAGGTTGTGGGTCTGCCCGACCAGTTCATCGTAGGTAAAACCGCTGATGGCCACGAACGCGTCGTTGCAATAGGTAATGCGGCTATTGAGGTCGGTAGTGGAAATAAGCCGCTGTTCGTTGGGGAAGGTTCTTTCATGCTCGGTAACGGGCAAGTTCAGGCGCATCAAGGCAATCCTTGCGTGTGCAAACGATGGAAATTCATCAGGGGCCAATCAATATTTAGCAGAGCGAAAGCCTGTCAGCAGGCACTTTTGTAGGAAATTTACCGTTCCTGACGGCGTGCATTCATCGAGGCGTTTATCAACTGACGTTCAGCTGGCTTTTGAGCAGGTCACGGAAGGTCTGGATCAACGGTTCGCGGCTGCGGCCGCGACGGATGATCAGGGAAAACGGGGCTTGGTAACCAAATGTGGCGGGCGATAATACGCGCAAATCGCCCTTGTCGACCCACGCCTGTGCGTAGTGCTCCGGCAGGTAACCGATGTAGGCGCCGGACAGAATCAGGATCAGCTGCGCCTCCATGCTTTCAACCGTTGCCGCGCTGTGCTTGAAGCCGTGCCGGGCCAGCTCGGCCTGGCTCCAGTAGCCTCGCCCGACCATGCGTTGCTGGGTGATGACGGGCTCGGGAATCCGCCGCTCGGCATACAACGAATGGCGGTTGCTGCAGTAGAGCCAGTGTTGCTCGCGGTACAGCGGCTGATAGACCAGGCCGCTCATGCGCGACGAAAACGCACCGATGGCCAGGTCCAGGCGGTTGTCCTGCACGCCTAGCTGCAGCTCGTACGGGCTGGACACCGACAAGTGCAGGTGCACGGCCGGGTGCTCCTGGCTGTAGGCGCCAATAGCCTCGGCCAGCGGCAGGGCGCGATCGCCTACGGTGGAGTCGAGCACGCCAAGGTTGAGGGTGCCGCGCAATTCACCTTTGAGCGCAGCGGCGTACTGTTCAAAACCATCCAGCTCGGCCAGCAGGCGCAGGGTCTCCTGATGGAACAGCTCGCCCTTGCTGGTCAGGCTGAAGCCACCGCGGCCACGATGGCAGAGCACGATGCCTAACCCCGCCTCGAGCTGGCTCATGTAGGTGCTGATGGCCGACGTCGACAGGTTCAGCTCGCGCTGAGCATTGGCAAAGCCTTGGTGGCGCACCACGCTGACGAAGATCCGCAGCAGTTTCGGGTCGGGCAGTGACGAGGCCATGGTGGTGATCGGTCCGCAGTGGCAATGGGCGAGTGGCAATGGGCGGAGTCTACCTTGGCCGCGGCCTTTAGTTCAGAGATTCCTGAAGTAAGTATTTGTCGGTAGCGATTCTTCTCGATCACTACCTTGCGCAGACTGCCCGCAATGACCCTGCTCGCCGCCCGCTGCGCTAAGTTGCAGCATGCTGGACAAGGTTCGAACAACCATAACAATCGACCGACTGATGAGGCCCACTGTGGACAAGACTCTGCACCAACCACTGGGCGGCAACGAAATGCCGCGTTTCGGCGGCATCGCCACCATGCTCCGCTTGCCCCACCTGCAAAGCCCTGAAGGCCTGGACGCCGCCTTTGTCGGCGTGCCGCTGGACATCGGCACCTCGCTGCGCTCCGGCACCCGCTTCGGCCCGCGCCAGATCCGTGCCGAATCGGTCATGATCCGCCCCTACAACATGGCCACCGGGGCCGCGCCCTTCGACTCGCTGTCGGTTGCCGACATCGGCGACGTGGCGATCAACACCTTCAACCTGCTGGATGCCGTGCGCATCATCGAAGAAGCTTACGACACCATCGTCGAGCACAACGTAATCCCGTTGACACTGGGCGGTGACCACACCATCACCCTGCCGATTCTGCGCGCGCTGCACAAAAAACACGGCAAGATCGGCCTGGTGCACATCGATGCCCACGCCGACGTCAACGACCACATGTTCGGCGAGAAAATCGCCCACGGCACCACCTTCCGCCGTGCTGTCGAAGAAGGCCTGCTCGATTGCGACCGGGTCGTGCAGATCGGTCTGCGCGCTCAGGGCTACACCGCCGATGACTTCAACTGGAGCCGCCGTCAGGGCTTTCGCGTGGTGCAGGCCGAAGAGTGCTGGCACAAGTCGCTGGAGCCATTGATGGCTGAAGTGCGTGAGAAGGTCGCGGGCGGGCCGGTGTACCTGTCGTTCGATATCGACGGCATCGACCCGGCCTGGGCGCCCGGTACCGGCACCCCGGAAATCGGCGGCCTGACCACCATTCAGGCGATCGAAATCATCCGCGGCTGCCAGGGCCTGGACCTGATCGGCTGTGATCTGGTCGAGGTTTCGCCACCTTATGACACCACCGGCAACACCTCGCTGCTGGGTGCCAACCTGCTGTTCGAAATGCTCTGCGTACTGCCGGGAGTAGCACGCCGCTAAGGATGTCGACAGCGCGCTCGATTGCAGTCGCGTTGCTTGCATGGGCCAGTGATCGGCCCACCCGTACTTGCTGATACCGCCGGGCAGCGTGAGGCTGCCCGGGCACTTGATCTCGCCATAATAATGATAATCGGGAGACCCCCAATGGCCTTGGACATCATCGTTGTATTGATCTATGCCGCCGGCATGCTCGCCCTGGGCTGGTACGGCATGCGCCGCGCGAAAACCCAGGAAGACTACCTAGTGGCCGGGCGCAACCTCGGCCCGACCTTGTACATGGGCACCATGGCCACCACCGTGCTCGGCGGGGCCTCTACCGTCGGCACCGTGCGTCTTGGCTATGTACACGGCATCTCCGGCTTCTGGCTCTGCGCCGCGCTGGGTCTGGGCATCATTGCGCTAAACCTGTTCCTGGCCAAACCGCTGTTGCGCCTGCGCATCTTCACCGTGACCCAGGTGCTGGAGCGGCGTTACAACCCGATGGCCCGCCAGGCCAGCGCGCTGATCATGCTGGCCTATGCCTTGATGATCGGGGTCACCTCGACCCTGGCCATGGGCACCGTGCTGCAAGTGCTGCTCGACCTGCCGTTCTGGCTGTCGGTGGTGCTCGGCGGTGGCGTGGTGGTGATCTACTCGACCATTGGCGGCATGTGGTCGCTGACCCTGACCGACATCGTCCAGTTCGTGATCAAGACCGTGGGCCTGATGTTCATCCTGCTGCCAGTGTGCCTGTACAAGGTCGGCGGTTGGGATCAACTGGTGGCGCAACTGCCGGCGTCCAGCTTCAACTGGACCACCATCGGCTGGGACACCATCATCACCTACTTCCTGATTTACTTCTTCGGCATCCTGATCGGCCAGGATATCTGGCAGCGGGTGTTCACCGCGCGGGATGAAAAAGTCTGCCAGCGCGCCGGTACCACCGCAGGCATCTACTGCGTGTTGTACGGCCTGGCCTGCGCCCTGATCGGCATGGCGGCACATGTGCTGCTGCCGGACCTGGCCAACCCCAACAATGCCTTCGCCGCCATGATCAAGACCACCTTGCCTGACGGCATTCGTGGCCTGCTGATGGCTGCCGCGTTGGCGGCGATGATGTCGACCGCGAGTGCCGGCCTGCTGGCGGCCTCGACCACGGTCACCGAAGACCTGCTGCCCAAGCTGCGCGGAGGCAAACAATCGAGCCTGGCAACCAGCCGCCTGTTCACGCTGCTTACGGGGTTGGTGGTGTTGGGCATCGCCCTGGCAGTGAATGATGTGATCAGCGCCCTGACCCTGGCCTATAACCTGTTGGTGGGCGGCATGCTCATCCCGCTGATGGGCGCGATTTTCTGGAAGCGCGCAACTACTGCAGGGGCTATCGCCAGCATGTCGCTGGGCTTTGCCACCGCGTTGCTGTTCATGGTCAAGGACGGCCTGGATGCCAATACGCCGATCTACTACAGCCTGGCGGTTGGCCTGGTGAGCTTTGTGCTGGTCAGCCTGCTGTCGCGGCAGCCAGTGGCCGGCGCTAAGCTGGCCTGATGTAACTGCGCTGGAAAGACAAAGGCCGCTGCATCCATGGATGCGGCGGCCTTTTCGTTTCAACGGCGACGAGGCTGGCGTTTGCGCTGCTCTTCGTCGGTGGGTATCGGCACCGGTTGCAGCGGTGGCGGTATCAGACCCAAGGCGACAGCCAGGTCATGGAGCCAGTTGAACAGTGGTGTTTTCATAGTGCCCCCTTCACGGGTCAGCCTCACGGCAAATCGATCATTCGATGTTTCATACAGATCATAGTCCTATGTCCTGCATTACGCATGCGTCTGATCCTATACATAAGGCCGATTTTGACAGGGATCAAGCAACGGCGGGCTGTTCCGACCGCCGGTCAACTGTTTCTCACTGTTGCAAGCTGTACATAGGTGAGGTCCACCCCCTAGAGCTACCACTGCCGCCTGCCTTTCGTAGGAGCGGCCTTGTGTCGCGAAATGAGGGCAAAGCCCGCACAGCAATCCACGACCGTACCCCTCAACCAACCACCCTGCGCAACTGCCGCCGCACCCAAGGTTCAGCACTCACCAAAACCACCCCGAGCAAAACCATCACCGCCCCAAGCACAAAATTAACGCTCAACGGCTCGCCCAACAGCACCACCCCAAAAGTGACCCCAAACAACGGGGTGATAAAGGAAAACACCGCCAGGTTCGAAGCCAGGTACTTACGCAATAACCAGAACCAGGTCAGGTAACTGACAAACGACACCACCACGCCCTGGAAAAGCACACTACCCATCGCCAGCGGCGTCAGCGTGACCATGCCAATCTGCCCGCTGAGCAGAGCAATGAGCAGCAATCCGACAAAACCCACCATCAACTGATAGAACAAGGTCAGGGTCGCCGGCGCTTCAGACAGTCGCGAGCCGCGCACGACCACAGTTGTAGCCCCCCAGGCCAGGCCAGCCAGCACACCGAAGGCATCACCGAGTAGCGTTCGCCCATCGATCTGATCCAGCTGTACGCCTCCCGCAAACGCCAGCGCGATACCCGCGAACGACAGCAGGATACCCAGCCACTGCAGCAACCTGAGGCGCTCGCTAGGCAACATGAAATGCAAACCCAATGCGGTAAAAATCGGTGCGGTATAAAGAAACACCGACATATGCGCCGCCGAGGTCAGCTTGAGCCCCTCGGCAATGAACATGAACTCCAGCCCGAACAAAGCTCCCGCCAGCAATCCTGCCCGCCAAGTGCTACCAACCTGCCCCCAGCCGCCCCGCCAGCAGATCAGCAAGCCAACCAGCACCGCAGCGATACCAGAGCGAAACGCCGCCTGCATCACCGGCGCGATATCGGCAGCGGCCCATTTGATCATCACCTGCTGGCTGCCCCAGATCAGGCACAGCCCGAGCATCAATTGCAGGGCAAAGGCATCAGGGTTCTTGCGGGCCGCGCTCATAGGCGGGCCTCGGTGTGATTTGCAGGCATGGGCAAGGCTCGGCAGATAAGTGGATCAGATCGCGATTATCGGACGCCGAAGCCCGGCCCGGCCAGCCTAAATTGCACCGCCAGCGATTTGCGCCTTCGACGACACATGATCGAAGGTCGCTTGATCCAGCGCATCGGCTTGCTCATCCAACACCTGACGCGGATGCTCGAAGCCGGGGATGCTGCTGTCGATCATGCTGAGCAAGCGCGAACCACGCTCGGTGAGCACGAAGTTCTCGCCGTTACCGCCCTCTTCTTCCGGGCGGCTTGCAATGTAGTCGCGGTCGAGCAGCAGCTTCTCGTATTCGCAGGCGCGGGTTTTCAGCTGGTCCATGTCACCCACCGGCTGGCCTTTGGCAGCCAGCGCGGCGGCGTGCTGTTCGGCGTAAGGGCGAGGCGTGAAGCTTTGTTCCGCGCCGTTTTGCACTTCGTGCAACAGGCGTTCGATCAGATCCCAGTCGTAGTGGCTCATGGCGATGGCTCCCTGCTGTGGACGGAAAGAGGTACACAGGGTGGGACATGCGGGTATTGGCAAGCGTTCCAATAGCTGAGGCACGACAGCCGGGCCCGAGTGAATTATCTGACAACCTGCGGAGATGATTCAGACACATCATGGCGAACAGCTTGCGTTCACACTTCGTAGTTTTTAAACTACGTTATCTCGATGAAAAAGATCGAGTCCCGTACGTTCAAGAATTGGCTGACCAGCCTGCGCGATACAGCCGGCCGAGCACGCATTATTTCCAGGATCAATCGCCTGATTGAAGGGCTTTCAGGTGACGTGGCGCCGGTTGGGGGAGGTATAAGCGAGCTTCGAATACATCACGGACCGGGTTATCGGGTGTATTTTCATCAGGCCGGCAACCAGTGGCTGATCCTGCTTTGCGCTGGTGACAAAAGTAGCCAGAGCCGCGATATCAAGGCTGCCGAACAAATACTGAAGGCATGGAGAATGCAAAATGACTGAGGTCTTCACCGAATTCGACCCAGCTGAATATCTGACTACGCCTGAGGCAATCGCGGAATTCATGTCCGACGCGCTGGAAACAGGCGATGCGGGTTACGTCGCGAAAGCTGTTGGAGTAGTCGCCAGGGCGAAGGGCATGTCAGAGCTGGCGCGGGAAACTGGCCTGTCTCGCGAACAGCTGTATCGCTCTTTCAGTGCCAGCGGCAACCCGACGCTCAAGACCTTCCTGACCGTAATGCGGGCTTTGGGCATGGATATGACTGCTCGAGCTCATCCTAGTGTCTGACAGCGGCTTTGGAGCAAGGCTACAGCGAGCGCAGTAGCGGCACACCCGCAAAGGCCTGACCACATGAACTTTCCAGCCGCTGGCCCCTCAACCGGTTAACGCCAACAAGGAGGTCAACCCGTGAAAATCCTAAGCAGCTGTGCCATTGCTGTCGGTCTGTGCATCGCCCTGCCAAGCTGGGCCTGCACGCCTGAAGAAGCCACCGCCAAACGCGAAGAGCTGGCCAAGCTGGTCAGCCAACTCACCGAGCAGAACCCGCAGAAGGCCAAGGAAATCAACGACGAGTTGCAGGGCATGGACCTGGCGACTGAAAGCAAGGATGTGCCGGACAAGTGCCAGCTGATCGAGCACCGTCTGCAGGAGCTGAAAACTGCGGAGAAGAAAGCGGAGTGATCAGCCGCAACGCCTGAGGCTGAATCAACTGCGGCCCGCCGCTGAAGGACGGGCGCAGATCATGGGCCGCGAACGCGGCCCTGGAGAGACTTACTCAGGCTTCGGCGCGCGTTTTTTCAGCGGAGCCATGCCATCGACACTGGCCAATGGCGCGTTAGGACGCGGCTTGGCAGTTGGCTTGCGCTTGGCGGCAGCCTTCTTCTCACCGGTCTTCTTGTCGACTTTCTTCTTCTTGACCCCTACCGCCTTGCCGGACGCCTTGACCTTCTTCGGCCCGTTGTAGGTGCCTTTGACTTCCTTGATCAAGCGGCGCTGGAACTGCTGCTTGAGGTAGCGCTCGATGCTCGACATCAAGTTCCAGTCGTTGTGGGTGATCAGCGAGATCGCCAGACCTTCCCCACCCGCACGGCCGGTACGGCCGATACGGTGTACGTACTCGTCACCGCTGCGCGGCATGTCGAAGTTGATCACAAGGTCCAGGCCGTCGATGTCCAGGCCACGAGCCGCTACGTCGGTCGCTACCAGCACCTTGGAGCCGCCTTGCTTGAAGCGCTCGATGGCCAGCTTGCGGTCTTTCTGGTCCTTGTCGCCGTGCAACACGAACGCTTTGATGTCCTTGGCCACCAGGTGACCGTAGACGCGGTCGGCGGCGACGCGGGTGTTGGTGAAGATGATCGCCTTCTGGAAGGTTTCGTTGTCCAGCAGCCAGTGGATGATCTTCTCTTTGTGCTGGTCATGGTCAGCCATGATGATCTGCTGACGGGTGCCTTCAGCCAGCTGCGAGACGCTGTTGAGCATCAGGTGCTCTGGATCCTTGAGGATTTTGCCGATGATATCGCGCAGCGCGGCGCCGCCGGTGGTGGCCGAGAACAGCAGGGTCTGCTCGCGGTTCTCGCACTCTTTGCACAGGCGCTCCATGTCTTCGGCAAAACCCATGTCGAGCATGCGGTCGGCTTCGTCCAGCACCAGTACCTGCACATGCGACAGGTCGAGGTTGCCGGCATTGAGCTGCTCGAGCAGACGCCCCGGGGTGCCGATCAGCACGTCCGGCACCTTGCGCAGCATGGCCGCTTGTTCCTTGAAGTCTTCACCGCCGGTGACCAGGCCGGACTTGATGTAGGTGAACTGCGAGAACAGCTCGACCTGCTTGAGGGTCTGCTGAGCCAGCTCACGGGTCGGCAGCAGGATCAGCGCACGGATCTCGACGCGCGGGCCGCCCAGGTCAGCCAGGCGGTTGAGCATCGGCAGGACGAACGCAGCAGTCTTGCCGCTGCCGGTTTGCGCCGTTACCCGCAGGTCTCGCCCTTGCAACGCCAAGGGGATGGCCGCCGCCTGTACCGGAGTCGGCTCGACAAATTTCAGCTCGGCCACGGCTTTAAGGATGCGTTCATGCAGGGCGAATTGGGAAAACACGGGGGTAACCTCGGGCAAGTGCGTAAATTCAAGTTGCATAGGGTACCGTTTTCCGCCGCCAGAACCGAATTTCTTTTGGCAACTTTGCCCCGATCCGCGCTCTAATTGACCCTCGTTCCGCAATACAGACCGCTTTTTTAGCCTATGGACATTCAACGACTCTGGTTCAACGCCCTGGATCTCTGGGGCACTCTCGACCAACACCCGACCCTGCACGCCGCCATTGGCCTGGGTGTGCTGCTGCTGGTATCGCTGATTCTCGGCCGCCTGGCGCGGTTTCTGGTGCTGCATGCCAGCCGCCTGCTGGCCCGCCAACAAGCCCTCAGATGGTTCGACGACCTGCGCCACAACAAGGTATTTCATCGCCTCGCGCAAACCACCCCGTCGCTGATCATCCAGTTCGGCCTGAAGCTGGTGCCGGAGCTCGGCGCCACCGCCCAGCACTTTCTGGGCAACGTCGCACTGGCCTTCACCCTGCTGTTCATGACCCTGGCGCTGGCATGCCTGCTCGATGCCCTGCTCGACATCTATGCGCGCACCGAACACGCCCGCACCCGCTCGATCAAAGGCTACGTGCAGTTGGCCAAGATGGTGCTATGGGTATTCAGCATCATTGTCATCATCGCCACCCTCATCGACCGCTCGCCATTGCTGCTGCTGTCGGGCCTGGGCGCCATGTCGGCGGTACTACTGTTGGTCTACAAGGAGAATCCAAAGAACTCCCGAAAATCCAGGAATGCAAAGATCGCGATATGGACAGCCACCTGTACCCACTCCCCTGCTCCGAGATAGCCCCAGATTTCTGCGAAGACTGTCAGGCACCGCCGGATGGGCAAGCCCGTCACAATCTCTCAAGACCCCGCTGAGGTTTGCCCGCCTTCGGGCTCCGTGACAGCAAACCGCTTACCCGCCACTTGCCCCGCCCCCCTAGCCACCCAATGCCTTTCAGCTCCATCAAAGTTAGTGAGGGTCGCCGACTTGCGTGTACGAATGGGCGTGACCCGCCTAGCCCAAAGAAGTGCTGACGCGACTGGGCTAGGGCTGCGGCATCAGTGGACGCCGGCCTGACTCATGCGAGATGAGTTGCCCCGACAAGAACGAAAGTCTTCTTCGAGCGCGATACGCAGAAATCCTCATGGCTTCTTTGCAAACTGGCAGTACGCGTCGAAGTCCGCCAGAGGATAGATGTGGAAGCTGGCCACGGTGTTCTCGTAATTCACCAGTTCCAAGAGCCCGTTCCTGATCATGATGTGAACCGGGGGTAAAGAAACCGCCTGGCCAAATACGTTGATGCCTTTCTGCTCCGTGGCGTCGAATTCTTTGAAGCGATATCGCTGGTTTTGGAACTGGCTGGCCTCGTCTTCACCCATTCTCGTCGCGCTTCGAATAGGGAATTTGATGCTCTCCAGCGGCTTGTAGAACCCATCAATGGCATCAACACTGTCTTTCAGCTCAACGTAGTCTTCATTTGTGAGACCAGAGGTCAGGTCAACATTGAGCGATACACCCAGAAACTCCGTGAGGCGTCTCGCCCACTGTAAATAGGTCATCAGGGTCGTCAGTCGATTGAAGCCTTCAGGCCGCAAATTGATCGAAAGGACGTAAAGTCGCTCACCATCGAGCTCAACTATGAGGGAGACCTTCCAGCCGTTGCGCGCAGCTTCAGCAAATTGCGCGATTTTCGAGAACCAGGGCAGTTGGTTGACTGGGCGCGACTGCCAGCTTTCAACGCTGATGTTGAAGTTCACATTGGAAACCGCGCCCGCGTCCCCGACCTCGGCGACAAGCTTGAGCATCCCAGCCATGGATTCGCCCTTAAGGCAAAACGACTTGGTGCCCCACACGATTTCTCCAGGCATGTCGTCCAACACGTGCGTTTCCAGTGTGCCGGGATCCGTCATAATGATCTTCTGGATCACACGGGTAGGAGGACGAATAATCTGCATCTTTCCCCCCGCGCCTTTGGTCATGTCCACGATGGCATCGAACAGTGGCGATCCCTGGATGGCGACGTTGGTCATGTCCAGCTCCAAGGTTTGACCATGCTCGAACAGCCCGTCGAAACCTGCAGCAGCTACCGAGGCATCCTTTCCCCCTACCGTCATAGCAAGCTGCACGTTTTCCTTCGCATTCACTTGGAAGACGGTACCGTGTTGAGGATCGTACTTGGTGATGATATCGAAGCGAGGATCAGCCTGAGACAGCACTTGCGCAGCTGCTGTATGGGCATTCTGAATCGCAGTGGGCAAGAAACTTTTTGGCATTCCGGTCAGGGCCATGGCCAACAGATCGGGCGCATCTTGAGCTGAAGGCTGGCGTTTGCCGAGCTCGGCCTTAGCAGCGGCTTCGGCTTGTTTCTTCCAACCTTTGAGCACCTCGACCGTGTAGGTGTTGACGTCCCGATCGATCTCATCAGCATGAATCGCACAGAGCCAAATGCCATTAGAAAAGGCTTTTCTCTCGTTACTGGTCATGCCCGCATCGAAGCGGGCACCGCCAGGTGAGGCAGCGCATATATGGGCGGCCTTACCAACATTGGTTACGCCCTCTTCATCCTGTGGAGCAGATGTGGCGACTCTGCAGCTCGGGTTCGAGCACCGGTGTGCCACTCTATCCCGAAGCCTTTTGATGGTGCTCAGTTTGAAGTCATCGCGCGCCATGCATCCATCTCTAGGATCAATAGTCCGACACAGTGTACAGCGCTCAGCAGCTCACAGGCGGTGCCTGGTTCGACCTCGGCAGTAGCATCTCAACATGCGTCGTTAGAATTCGTACACGGGCTCCGCTTTGAGCTTTGGCTTATCTTCCGACAATTGCTCATCAGCCGTTTCGTATGCCACGTACCGCACGTCATGGTAGACAAGACTGTCAGCTACGTACTCAATGCAAGGCCCGCTGGATGGCTTGGCTCCCATCACCCCCATTGCGCCATCCACACTCCAGAACGTTGGCGTTGGTGCACATGCCACATGGGAGAACAGAACGATGTTGTTGCCCATCGGTGCCTGAACAGATTTGAAAATGAGACCGTCGATGCGAGGTTTGCAATGAGTGGCGAGGTACTCGGCAACGGCTTGTGATGTCAGGTAGTTGCGCTCGGTGCCTGGAAGCACCGGAACGGTGATCAGGTTATGGAGGTACTTCAGGAATTCACGACGGCCACGTTTTTCGAAGTATTTGGGCTCAAAAAAACTAGGCTCTGGCCCTAGGTCAGCACTCTCGAAACGCCCAAAGTCCAGAACCTTGATCGATTTGGTGAGTTTGAACTTACCACTGACCACGGTGCCGCCTACTGGAGGACGTAACTCAGCAACGCACGTTTTGCGCTCAAAGGCACCATAGAAGGCCGGCACGCCGGCAGGGTTCATCCGCCCTTCACCTGCTATTTCTTTCGGCGGCGCTGAGAGATTACGAGCCGGATCAGCACGGATCTTGGTGACGTCATCGGAGGTTGCACATGAACGGGCGCGGTAGATCGCAGGCGCTTCTTCCGGAGACAGAATGCGCACCACAGCATGGTCGTTTGATGAGGCGGAATATTTCGCTAGATCTTTGAATAACCAGTCAAGAAACGATTTCGCGCTTTCATTGAAGAAGCGGTTCCCGTGCGCCAATCCCTCTTGGAACTCGCCCCATTGGTACCTGAAGTCGCTGGGCAAGAATGGCAAGTGTGCATAGTTCACATCGTCGCTGTAATTGGTCAGGTTTCGGCAGACGAGCTGTACGACGGGATGGATGTTGTCACAACCGAAGATTTCCCCCACCCATACGTCGATCAATTCCCCGAACTGACGCTGGAACGAGCCGTGAGCATCGTTCCATTGGAAGTGATGCTCCCCTGGGCATACATAGGCCTCAAGGATTTTCTCCACGCGGGCCACTAGATTTGCTAGCGAGATCGACTTGCGCTTGGTTTCACACAGACAGCACGCGACGGATTGACCGTTGCGTCGAATCTGCCGAGCCAGGAAAGGATCCGTGGCGCATTTGAAGCACACGTATTGCTCGGCTGTCATGGCGGTTCTGTCGTCCTTCTGCATAATGATGGCAAAGTACAATTGCGCGTAGGCCGGTGATGATCGCTGATCATCTGCGGGAAAACCAACACCTCGGTCAGCACCTATGAAGAAACACTGCATGGCCACACTCACCATTTCCCATATACGTCGGAGGTCACGTCGTGAGCTCGATCAAAGATTACTTTTTCGATGTCCAACAAGAAGCCTGTATCGACTGGGTTGCCCAGACCTATGGATATGAGATCGACCCGGACGAAGACCCAGAGCGATGGGAAAAGCTGGCAGCCGAATATTCAGAAATGCTCGACGCTAGAGCGGAGATCCAATGGCTGAATCGTCACTCTCACCAGGAGTTCTTCATTGAATTCGAAGCTGAGCTAGCGGCCACGGCTAGCCTCTTGGCTGCCGCCACCAACACTCCCAACGCCAATACTGTCTTCAAGCTCGTCTATGCGCATACCGTCACTCTCATGGAGGCGCTGATCAGCTCGGTGGTGCGCAAGCTCGTTGTAAGCGATGCGAACCTCTTGATGTCGCTTGCCGCCGGCTATAAGAAGGTGAACGTGGTCTCAGTTACTTTGAAGGAGATCGCTGAGCAACCGAAGGTGGTGGAAACCATCGTCCTTAGAATCCTTGCCGATCAGACCTTCCACAACGTCTCCACCATCAGGGAGGTGCTGGGCGTCATGTTCGGCGATCACATGAATGGCCTAAACCTGGCAGGCGTGGGCCGCATTTGCAGCAAGCGACATGACATCGTCCATAGGAATGGCAAGACGGTTGATGACGAGCCTATCGAACTGTCAGTGGCAGAGGTGGATCAGGCGATCAGCACAGTGAATGAGTTTGTCTTGGATTTAAGGCGCAGGATTGAGGCCGCGCTCAGGGAGGATGACCCCGTACCTTTTTGACGAGGTTTCCACGCCCCCATGCGACGTCGACTCGGCTGGGTGATAGCAAGTGTAAGAGGTTCGGTGGCGCTGCCTCTCCACAATTTGGATGCTGGAGGTCACCCCTCCCAGTAAGGATGCAGCATGTATACACGCGAGATGGCGCAGCCCACAGATACAATGCTCCTGACCGATATCCTCGACATGGAAACAGGTCAGAACGTCGACCCTCAGGTGTTCCTCCGCCGCGAGCTGAGCCTGGTCATGAAAGACCGTGCCGAACTGATGGCCCGGTATACCCGCGATCCCGATGCCCCTTGGCTCGTTTGCGAGCTGTGCTCGGCCCCTGTGATTCTGGTTCGCACGAAAGATCGGTACTTTCATTTCCGGCATCACCAGAATGAAGAGGCGGAAGAGAAATGCTCAATCTCGACGCGAGGAGAGCTGAGCGCCGATCAGATCAAATGCATCAAATACAACGCGGCAAAGGAAAGCTCGGCACACCTGAGACTGAAGGCCATCATCCGCGAAAGCCTAATCGCCGACGAAAGATGTACCGAGCCACTGGTGGAAGCAGCCTGGAAAGGGCTGCGCTTGGCTGAGCGAGCACAGTGGCGAAAGCCGGATGTGCAGGTCGAACATGCGGGCCAGCGCCTGGCGTTCGAGGTACAACTGTCGACCACGTTCCTAAGCGAAATCGTAGGCCGACGAGAGTTTTATCGGCGCAACAATGGCGGAATGGTCTGGGTTTTCCAGAGCTTCGATCCAAACACGACGCGGACTGCCGAAGAGGATATTTTCTACCTCAACAACCACAACGTGTTTCTTGTGAATGAAGCAACGCTTGAACGCTCCCGGCAGGCCAGGCGCATGGCTCTGGATTGCTGCTACCCCATACCGGAGCTGCGAGGCAATACGATTTACAACCACTGGACGACGGCGCATGTGTTCCTCGATGAGCTGATCATAGACCCTCAAGAACAGAAGGTATTTTTCTATGATTACGATGCTCATCGAGCTGAACTCGAACGGTCTCTGGACACCTCCCTGGTTCGTCAGGCCTTCTACGACTTTTGGATCGATCACGCAGCCAACGACTGCCGAGAAACGGATGCAGCCTGGGCAACCTTGAGGGAGAAGATGCGGATCGCCATGCCGCGCCTACATCTGCCGGCAGATTACCGAACAGGCAAATTTCATGGTGCCGTCTCAATCATGCTGAGTGCCCGTTTTGGGCGTCCGGTAGGCTACAACCTGCCTCGACTGCTAAACGTCGCCAACACCGCGTTCGATCACTACAAAGACTTCCTCTACGCTTTTGGCTGGACGCTTAGGCTGTGCGGACATGAAGACATGCTCAAAGCCCAAGACAGCAAGGGGACGTGGCGTCGGCGCACAGAGGTCATCAAAGATGGTATGCGCAATCATGATGAAGATTTCCGCCAAGACCCTAGTCTTAACCATCTGATCGCGTTTCTCGTCCCAGAGATCATCGAAAGGCTGGCTCTTGCGAGGGATTGGGATTAGAAAATGAAAGCGCTTGAGCAACGCAGTGGCAACCAACCTCGCCGCTGCTCCGCAGCCCGAATCTGCGCAGATCAGCGGGGTTTTTCCACTTTCTGTGGTTGACAGGGCAGCCCTCATTGCTCAAAAATGATCACGAGGGCTCAATAAGAGCAGGGCTGATCTGGATCATGGCGATATTGGCAGATCAGTGTGGATTGCGCAGGTCGCCACCTGTGCGGTAGCGGTAACCGGCAACAATGGTTAGCTTCCGACCCCTTTCAGGCAGACTGTCTGGACGTGCTAAGCAAGCGCTGCGACTACCAGCCCTCAATGACTTCTTCGAAAAGGCGCCTAAGGCGCCTTTTTTGCTTTCAGCGTGCCGACTCTCATCGCACTTTGCTTTTTCAGCACCTTGTATGCCGTGACGACAGAATAGAAATTTTCTCCGTTGGCATCCAGCTGCGGGGATAGGATCACAACCCCTCTCACCCCTCTCACAATCGTCAGCCGGTAACCGTCGCGGGTTTGAAACCCCTCGCAAAGAATCTGCGCGCCTTGGGACAAAATAGCCGCAACGAAAGCGGGCACGTCTTCGATCGTCGAGCAGCCGGCACTGATCAACTCATGGGCATGCCCCTCCCAGATGTGACGAACACCAAAGCCTTTACTGAAGCCGTGGTGCTTTCCGACTCGCAGGTAGATGTCACCGCCAGGCAAGGTCAGGTTACGGCTACTGTACGGCTCAATATAGCCATAGCTGAGCAACCCGGTGACCGGATGCGGTACGCAGACCTCTTTATCCAAGGTCGCGTAATCAAATAACGGCTCAAGGGGCATCAATGCGGACAATTATTTTTCTTCCAGTGGCAAGTCCCCAGCGGATACCCATTTTGCCACAGATATTGAACCGCCATCGTACAGGCGCCACGTTGCCCTGGCTTAGCGGCGGAATCAACAAGCGCGTTATCAGGACTGCTTCGAAGCTCTGTCTTGGGCCCAGTGCGTATCTCCTACCACTTCCCGTGTCGTGCCGGAGGACAGCACTAGGGTCTGCCTCGGGTATAGATCGATAAAATCGGGTGCGCGGGAAAAGTACTGCATGGTCTCTGCCCACTGATAACCCTGCGCCTGCGGGTAGTAGTTCACGCCGTGCAGGAGTACGCCCAGCACCGTGGTACCGGACGCGTCATAGCCTGCGATGTTGTCCAGATTTTTTTCGCTCCGGAGTTCTTCGATATCGATGCCATCGCGAGTCTCATACAGCACATGAACGACGCCAGGTTTATCGGGCGGAATTTGCATGGAGGCGTCATTGATCAAGCTTTTGAAATGCTTGGAGCGAAGACCGAGCGATATCTCGTGATCGCAGCGCCATTGCGCAGCAACGCAGCTCGCTACGTCGTCCAAGAAAATGTTGAGAATGCTATCCGGCGATCCCGCCCGCTCGATACTTTGAGCGATAGTAGCGATGCTGCGCTTTTCATTGGTATCGACGTCACCGAACACCAACTGCTCTTGCTGCGGGCAGTTTGGCCTGACCAGGAAGCGGCGATAGTGGCGCTCAAGGGGCGCTCGATCGACCCAGCGTATAGCAGCGCTGACGGAGCCATGTCTAACCCGAGCCCCGTCTTTCTGAAGAGCGAGATCCACGACCCTGATCACCTCTTCGAGACTGGTCAGCTTGACCTGACCATGGAACGTGAGGTCGACAATGCTCCAGGGCGCAGTGTCCAGTAAGTACCGGCTGAGCGA
Organism: Pseudomonas shirazensis; assembly: GCF_050496565.1. Lineage (GTDB taxonomy): Bacteria > Pseudomonadota > Gammaproteobacteria > Pseudomonadales > Pseudomonadaceae > Aquipseudomonas > Aquipseudomonas shirazensis_A. The sequence goes on along the minus strand of NZ_JBNWAE010000002.1, from coordinate 350,119 downwards.
AGCCCAGATTTGGCCCCAGACGTCCTGCTCCTCCAGGGAGTATCGGGTCTGCTGTGCGGCCCTTTTGCACTCGACATACATGCTGTCATCACCGACATGAACAAGCATGTCAGGTGTCTTCTTTGTTTTCCCGTCTGGCCAGGTCAGGCTCAGCTCAGGCAGGAACTCCACCTTGTAGCCATTCTTCAAATAGAACGCGGCAGTTAGCAGCTCGAAAAGTTGGGTGTCGGGCTTGTTATTGTTCGCCAACATCTTGTCCAAGACCCCTCCCACATTGGGGATGTCCCTGAGCTGTTCGGCAACGGCGCCTATTGCCATAGCGAAGGGATAGATCCGCTTGCTGCTGTATGCGCAGTCGCTGTGCGGAACATCGGAAGCTAGCTCGCAGGCGAGTATGTACCAGTCGATGTCATCATCCGCTGGCACAAATAGTTGTGGTTCAATCGGCAGTGCAAGATCTAGCGTGACTTCTTTCTTCCGAATACGCGCCTCATACCGAGCCTTCCGCTGCTCCCAAGCCTGCACGCCAAGCCTGTCGACCAGCAATCGATAGAACGCCTTGATGCGCGAGAGCTCCAGTTCGCGAACGTGATCCACTGTCAGTTCCTCCGTGCAGTTCTGACTCCCAATATCCTCATTTCAAACAAGTCGCTCACTCATCGAACAAGCCAGCGGCTTTCAGCGCGTTCAAGCCAGAGGTGAACGATCCCACCCTGAAACGAGAATATGCCAAAAATGCTGATGTCGGCCAATTGCCATTAGTGGTAGCGTAACGAGAGTTGGGAGGCGCCGAGCGACAATGTCTGAGCTGCAGAGCTCACGCGGATGCCTGGTTCTCAGTCAATTTTCGCGATGCAGGGATGTCATGGTGCGTACTTCCAGTCCATCGAACAAGGGTGGGCCTGCGGCAAGGCAAGGCTTTAAGTATCAGGATCACGTGGCCGTCAGCTTCATCTTCAAGATGCTTAGCGATAGCACTTACTACCAGGTTGAGTGCGAGACAGCAGATGACATCGTTGCGGTGTTCCTTGCAGGCGGGCAAACCGTGAACGAGTACATCCAGGTCAAGACCACGGAGGGCGAGAAGAAGTGGAATTGGCAGGAGATCATCAAGCTGGACAACGGCAAAGCCGATTCGTCGCTCGTCCACAAATCCCTGAAATGCGATGTCCGCCCTGGCCCCGCTCGCTTTCGAATCGTCACCAAACGCGACGTAGCAAACATTCTGGAAGGCTTCAAAAAGGAGCTGGATACGCGAGTTTTACCGGATGTAACTATCCAGCGTGGTACCGCGCTATTCAATAAATTCAGAAAATTTGCTTCCCCTCAAAAAAGGGACTTCTCCGACTGGGCAAAGAATTTCGTTTGGCAGGTATACGGTGATGTCGAGGCGTTAGAGGCCGTGAACATCAAAGTCCTTTTCCAGCTCGCTGAGACCCTTGGAAACCGTCCCAGCTACACCCAGCTGAAGGCGATCTACGACGTTTTTTTGGAGCTGGTCGACAAAGCCGCTACGGCCAATGTCAAGACTGAGGCGCAGGAGAAAATCATCTTGAGGGAGCCCGCGCTTGCTCACCTCAAGCAGTTGCTTGACGGGGCTGATGACAAAGCAACCGCGATCTCCAAACCGTACAAGAAGCGCCCCGATCCCTTCCTGGTGGAATTCCACTCCAGCACACCAGAAGGCCTACTCCGCTCCTTCTCGGGGCTGAACGTCAGCTATGGATTGAAAAGGTGGCGGTGTGGCGCCTTTGCGAAGCATCTTATCGAGTGGCTGCCTGAGTTCTCGCTGAAGGCCAGTGAGATCGTGAACATCACACCTCATAACGCCCAAGCGATCCTAACCCGATCGATCAACGCGTTTAGTGAAAGCGAGCTACCGCGAGACAGGCTCATCGCTGAGCTGATTCTTCATGCCATTCTCCGCAGCCGCCAGAACAGCGAGCCTGTCGCCTGCAAGGTTTTCTATAAGTCCGCCGGCAAGCTTTCTGAGTTCGGCAATGCCCACATCGTCCAGCAAGCTGGGCAGGATGACCAGCTCTGGCTGGGCCTGGCTCGCCTTATTGAGGCAGACGCCATGGAAACGACGCTGGAACAGATCTGTGGCGTTCTTGACGATACGATCTCCGAAACGGTGTTATCTGCGGAGCGCGAAATCATCATCGCCCTTCGCGAGCCGCTGCACCATCAACCGAAAGCGGAGGCCTTTAATCAGGCTCTCCACCGCAATGCGTCAGTCGATGACATGCTTAACGTGCTCTGCTTCCCCATCCTCCTGACCTACGACAGCGCGGCCCTGGCCTCCGGCTGGCTCGCCGACTATGTGAACAATCTTAAGATCGAGATTCAGAACCACTACGAAGCGCTTATCACTCAACTTCCGGAGAATGTTGAACAGGTGAAGGTGATGGTCTTCTTGGTTCCTATGGAAAGCATCGCGCAGCTCACGAAGGCCTTTAACGCATGTTGTGAGCCGCTCGAAGCCTTCCATCACGAATTGAAAAAAACGCCAGAACAATGCAGTTGATAACGCAATGGGTCAAAGCATCCCTGGCTTGTCCGGCATCCCTGGGAGTTCAAGGAACGACGCGGTCATGAACTACGATACGATCAAAACCAAGCTGGCCCAGCTCAACAGCGAGGGAGGGTCACCTGTTGATGTACTTCTCGCCATAAACGCTCTGGTAAACAGAAGTAATTCCGGGTGGGAAGGACGCGACCTGGTAATTCGAGCGCTCGATAAATTCAGTTTATTCGATCCGGTCGAACAGTCTCTGCTGCTGAACATGGTACGAGCGGTCGGCTTATTCCCTTACATCACCCCTCATTTAAGCAACTTGGGGCTCTCAGATCGCCTGGCATATGAAGCTCACAGGGTTGAGGGTGTTGAGCAGGGGATGGTGTTTCACCACCTACAGGCTCACGTGTTCAGCCTTATCATGGAGGGTCGAAATGTCGTCCTGAGCGCCTCTACCAGCGTGGGTAAGAGTCTGGTCATTGACGCTGTGCTGGCGCAGCGGCGATTCAAGAAGGTAGTGGTGATCGTGCCCACCATCGCACTCATTGATGAAACACGTCGCAGGTTGGTCAGGCGTTTCAAGGATTTCAACCTCATCACGCACCCCTCTCAGCAGGCTGTGGCTGAAACGACCAACGTCTACCTTCTCACCCAGGAACGGGTGCTTCAGCGACCTGACTTGACAGACGTTGAATTCTTCGTTTTAGATGAGTTCTACAAAATTGACTTGGCAAACGACAGCGAACAAAGCTCACGTGCCGTCGACCTAAGTCTGGCGTTTCACAAGCTCGCCAAGACGGGTGCACAGTTCTACATGCTCGGCCCACACATTCAAAGGATTTCAGGACTGGAGGGGTACGAGTATCACTTTATCCCCTCTGACTACAGTACGGTTGCAGTGGACATCCAGAATTTCGGCCTCAGTATGCGTTCTGAGGAGCGGAAGGAAAAACTTTTGGAACTGGTCACGACCCTGCGATCCCCTACACTGATTTATTGCCAGTCACCGCCAAGCGCAAACCGGGTGGCCGAGTATCTCATCGAAGACGCCGGGCTGGCCCCAGTCCCGGAGACACAGGAGGTCGCCGCTTGGATCTCCAAGCACTATCACCATGAGTGGAACGTAGCCAAAGCCATTTCGCTTGGCGTCGGCATACACCATGGCGGGGTGCCGCGTGCGCTGCAGCAATATATCGTGAAGCTGTTCAATGACGGCGTCATCAAGCGGATAATCTGTACATCAACAATGATTGAAGGGGTTAATACGTCGGCAGAGAATGTGATTATTTATGACCGCCGACTGAACAAACCAAAGTTCGATTATTTCACCTATAAAAACATCTCGGGCCGTGCTGGCCGTATGAACAAATACTTTATCGGCAAGGTGTTCATGCTCGAAGCGCCACCACTAGAAGAAGGGCTGACTGTTAAGTACCCAATAGGTCTGCAGGACGAAAAGTCCCCTCTAGGGCTTCTCTTGCAACTGGATAACGAGTACCTCACGGACGTCTCACGCAGGCGGCTTCAGGAGGCCTGCGCCAACCCAGTGCTGTCGCCAGCAACTCTCACTGAGAACAGGCACATCCCAATTGATCGGCAAGTTGAAGTCGCGGAGACGATCATTCGAGACCTGCCTCGCAGCCGAGCCTTGCTGGGATGGAAGGGAATTCCTGAACAGGCAAACCAGTTCAACTACCTGTGCGAGTTAGTGTATAGCCTCGTGGGCGGTAATTTGATGGACTACGGGATTGCTTCAAGCTCGCAGTTGGCATGGCACATTAACGAACTGCGCACGCAAAAGGATCTGCCGGGCTATCTCACGCAGGCCGTAGACAAACGGCAGGAAGATGAGACGGCGAGTGAGGCGATCAATCTTCGCCTAAAATTCATCAGGAATATGGTGTGCTTTAAACTCCCTCGGGACATCATGGCCATCAACAAAATCCAGGCCGACGTCTTCATTAAGAGAGGCTTCGAGCCGGGTGATTTCAGCTTCTTTGCGGAGCAGCTTGAGAATCTGTTCCTCGACCCTTTGCTCACTGCTTTGGACGAGTACGGAATACCGACGCAGATTTCAACTCAAATAAAGCATCGACTTCTCCCGTCGGAGAATCTAAATGATCTTTTAGCAAAACTCCGCGCGTTGGCACCACGCCTGGGAGACCTCAAGCTGTCCGGATTTGAAAAGGATTTAATGAGCTGGGCGGTAGCTGAAATCTAGCCGCAGCTTCGCCTTTTCCCGGTCTTGCGAGCACAGGCACAGCCGGTCTGGAATTATCCGCCGTCAGGTAAGGCTAGCTCGATTGCAGTGCACGGCGCCTTCAGTGTGTGTCATCTGTGGGCGATCCTAAGGGAGCCTAAGACATCGGCTCTCATCGGATTCCGCTGGGGTTAGAAAAAAATTCTCACATATCGATGCACGTGTTGAACGGACAAATGCCTTTTCCACCTAGGGCATGATTTCGGCTTTGACCTAGCTTGCCGTTTCGGCGAGATCGAACCCAGCTGACTTGGACTGGCTGCTAACAAGAATCAAACAGCCATGACCCGTTTTCAGGCTTCAGCTATACAGTGGATGATCATCTATTACGCAACTCGTCCTCCGCCATCTACGTGCAGAACGGTGGCATTGATGAAGGGATTCTCCACCACGGACAGAGCAGCTCCGGCTAGGTCTTCGGCACGCCCGACATGGCCTACTGGCAAACCCTTTGCTACGTCATCAAAGAGACCTACCCTTTCCTCATCGCTGAGGAAACTCCATGTTGGGGTATCAACAACGCCTGGGGAGATCACATTGACGCGCAGCGGTTTGACCTCCAACGCCAGAGCCATCGCAAAGCCTTCAAGGCCCGCATTCAACGCTGCGACGATGGTAGTACCCACCGCTGGACGGTAGGCCGCCAAGCCAGAGAAGAAGGTGACCGAGCCTTTGCGGTTGATAAGGTTTAGGCCGTATTTCGCGGCGTTTACAGGCCCCCAGAACTTTGAGTTCAGCATGCGTTGAATGTCGTTGGTGTTCAGCTGGGCCAACGGTGCGAAGGTCAAGTCTGCAGCGGTCACGACCAGATGATCGTAGGTGCCGATTGCGATAAAGGCATTGATCACGTCCTGGCTGACACTGGCGTCGAATGCCTGGTAACTCGCGACGCCTCCCAGCTCGGCCAGCGTAGACACCGCAGCTTCCAACTTGGAGGAGCTCCGACCGCAAAGTACGACCTCTCCTCCTGCCTGAACCACCTTTTTCGCCAAGGCCAAGCCCATCCCCGACGAACCACCGATAATGACAAAGCGTTGTTTCGTGATGCTCATGGTATTTCCCTTTTAGCAGGCCGCGCTGGCGACTCGTTTTTCAGAAAAGCGCTGCACACCGAGGGCCAGCAGCGAAGCCAGCCCGACCAGCGCGGAGCAGTAAGGTAGATATGTGATACCGAGATGAGAGATCACCGCTGACCCCAGCAGTGAGCCCAGGACGATGCCCAAGTTGAATCCAGAAATATTCAGCCCAGACGCAACATCACTGCTGTGGGGTGCGATCTCCTGGGCGACCTCAATGATCCGTGACTGAAATACCGCAACAGCGGCGAACGCCACGAACCCCAGGCCTCCCGCCAAGACCAGCATGACCAGCACTTCGGTCTTGGCTGCACCGACTTGCAAGGCGATCAAAAGGGCGATCAACACTGAGATCACCACCAGGGCGCTCACGACATAGAGCGAGGCATTCAACGATCCGATCCCGTCACGTAGCCATCCGCCGAAGAGGTTTCCAGCTACTGCGGACACCCCAAAGGCCAGTAACGCAAGCCCTACGAAGACCTCCGAAGCGTGCATCACCTCAGCCATGAAAGCGGCGATGTAGGTGTAGAAGGTGAACAGCGAGGTGTAGCTCAGCACCGTGACGAGCAATACGGCCAGCAACTCAGGCTTCCACAGCAGCCCCAAACGCTCCGCCAGAGTGACCTCAGCTTTCACGCCAGGCTCGTAGGGGACTTTCTTCGCGAGGATGGCGGCACCGACCAACGCAAACACGGCCACGCTGAGCATTACTATCCTCCAGCTCAGGTGCTCGCCGAGATAGGCGCCTAACGGCACCCCAAACACCAACGCGATGGTCAAGCCGCTGAACACGAGAGCCACAGCCTTCCCTGCCCGCTCGTATCCGACCAGATGGGCGGCTGTCGCGGCAGCAGCCGCAAGAAACACCCCGTGTGTCAGGCCAGAAACAAAGCGCGCCGCAACGACTGACAGCAAGGTCGGCGCAATGGCCATCGCAATGTGAACGAGGCTGAAAAGCAGGACAGCCCCAACCAACAACCGCTTCCTGGACATGCTGGAGGTCAGCGCCGTGAGGATCGCCCCACCCAACGTGACTCCGAGGGCATACCAAGTAACGGTTTGCCCGACCTCAGCCGGGACAGCATCGAACGAAGCGCCTAATGCGGGGGCTAATCCGATGACCACGAACTCACTCAGCCCGAAGGCAAACGCGCATAAGGCGCATGCATAGATCACAAATGGCATGGTGCTCAAACTCCTGGCATCGACGGGATGACTCACATATGGTGAGCGTAAGTTTTCCGAAATCGATGAGGTAGGCCAGGAATGAGAAGGAGGTTTACAGCTTGGTAAAGCTAAGCATGCTCGATGGCATCGCTGAATTTGTAGCAGCGGCTGACTGCGGAAGCTTTTCGGCAGCCGCCGAGGCTACTTCCACTTCGGTCGCCAATATCAGCCGGAAGGTTGCAGCGCTCGAAAAACGCCTGGCCCAGCAACTGCTGTTGCGCACGGCTCGCGGATGCACGCTGACCGAGTCAGGACAGATCTTCTACCGGAGCTGCAGGGGGTTACTTGATGGCCTGGAGGAAAGCCTCGATGCGATGCAGTCAGGCATCAGCAAGCTGCAAGGATCGATCAAGATCAGCCTGGCCGGCCACTTCTCGGAGCACTACATACTGCCGCTGCTGGCTGAATTCGGCGAACAGCACCCCGGCGTCTCAGTGAACGTGAATGTCACGGCCCGCAACGTCGACTTGGTCGGCGAGAACGTGGATATGTGTGTCCGGGTAGGCCCGTTGCTGGACTCAGCGCTAATTGCCCGAAAGCTGATCGACATCCCGCTGCGCACCCTGATATCCCCTGCCCTGCGGGACGCGCTGGGACAGATCGCTACGCCAGATGATCTGCCAGATGAAAAATGCCTGCCTCTGCTTGGGAGGCGGTGGTACTACCAGAAGGACGGAATCAGCAAAACGGTCAATCCACGAGGGAGGTTCGCCAGCGACAACGGCATCGCCCTCGTTGCGGCAGCTCAGAGGAGCTTGGGCGCCATCCAGGTGCCGAGCTACTACGGCCAGCAAGCCTTGGACAGCGGCCAGCTCGTGACCATCCTAGAGGACTGGCACCCCACCGAAAGCTTCGAGTTCTACCTGGTCTTCCCGTCTGCCAAGTATTTGCCTAAGCGCGTGAGGGCCCTGGCCGAGTTCCTGAAGAACCACTTAAGTCATCGCGTGGAGTTTCAGCTCGCCCCATAGCCAGTGGCAAGATCAAACTCCTTACGATCAGGAAGGACGATGAGAGGGCTCAGAATGCAAAGCCTGGAAGCCGGCGTTTCTCAACCGCCGCGTTGTGATAGCGACGAAGCCAGAAATATTTTTCCAGGACTCGACGGTTGCCCTTCCGGCAGTCCTCATCGGCATAATTTTTGCGGTAGGCCGCATAGAAGTCCCGGATCATCTCGACTACCAGAGCCTTCTGAGCGTTGAGGAACACCTCATTTTTTTGCCGCGTGGCCATCACAGCAATCCGCCCTTCTTGCAATCGAATAGCATTCGAGACGGCGGGTGTACTCATGTCTCCTCCTGCGAGCATGAAGTCGAGTGCGTTAACGTAGGTCACCCCGTCTTCTTCCACCAAGAACTCTGAGTCACCGTACATCCCACGAAACAGCTTGCGGATCCATGCCATCAGCGCCGTGTTACGCACGACATCGTCGGCCAGGGCAAGACGGGCATAAACGGCCTTGCCTTCCGCTTCATTGGCTGCGCTGAGCCCTGCGCCAACCGCAAAACTCTCATTTATGTCGCAATACTGGGTGGAGATGCCACCCCGGAAAGTGATTTTCTTGTCCAGCAAGCATCTGTGCATCAACGCCCCGAGCCTCATCATGATGATCATCAGCGCGTTTGCTGAATGCATGAGAACCCTGTCGGAGTTGGTTTCCCAAGCCACCTCCTTGGGTTTGAACGTTACAACGATCGAATCGGAAATGAAGGCGCTTTTTGCGTCGTACCACTCGTAAAGGTTGAAAAACAAATCCTGCTTGTAGCGCTGCTCCACCCCAGCCTCAAGCTCCAGCAACACCTCCCGGTTCCCGGTCATGAAGTCGAGCAAATCCTGCGCCTGCTCGTCAGATCTCACTGCCGAATTCAGCTTTTTGAAGCCCAGCATGTCGATAAACACTGTCCATTGCACTGCTTTCATTGCGTCAAAATCACTTCTCAGAGAGGATTGGTCGAGGTGGCTGGTCAGGATGGTACGTGAAACACGAGCACGGTGATGATCAGCTCGCGATTAGCGTCATCCGGCTGGTGGAAAACATAGCGGAAGCCACTTTCGTGCCGGTAGGCCTCCTTACGCTTGAAGTTCGCATGCGCCTGGGCAGTAGTATCGATGCCAGCCAACACTTTGCTCGTATCAACGCCCTTGTTGAACACCAAAATCGCCGTCTTACTATCCCGCCAGGTCGTGTAGCCGAGCAACTGGTCGATGGCCTCCCCAAAGGCCTTGGGCCCCTTCCAGAACTTGCACTCGGCGATGAAAACGTTGCGATCCCCCTCACGCAGCAGGATGTCGGTTTTACCGCTCATGTTGAAGGTCTCGCCTGAGGCTTTGCCCTCAAACTGAGCGTTAAGCTGAACCAGGAAATGTTGTCGAAGGGCCTCTTCGTCCATGGACTTGAAGGCGGCTGGGCTGCGCTCCATGACCAATGCCATGTCCTGCATTATTTTCAGCGCATGTTCGTACTGATCCATCGCCCAGGTAGGTTCCGGCTCGAAGGGCTTGGAAGTGGCTGGTGGCAGCGTGGGGGCGGCCTTGCGGCGAGCAGTAGGGACAGCGTAGGTCTTCGGTGCATCCGAGCGCTGTCGAACAGGGATACCCAGGGCTGCGGTGCGCTGGGACTTGGCGAGTAATCGATCCCTGCGATCATTCACCACCTGCGCGGCCAACTGGTGCAAGGACGCGTTGTGGGCGTTGATCTGGCTATCCTGCCACCCCAGATACTGCTGGATATCAGCCAGCACGCGATCAACCTCCGGACGCACTTCGCGAGGAGAGTCCGAGGGGTACTGGAACTCAAGGATCAGCTCACTCCCCGCCACCTTTCCGCGCGGCGGACTGGTCGACCACTGATTCGATTGGCAGAAGAAGAAAAGCTCAGGGCCATCGAACGGGACATGAACCGTCACACGCTCCCCAGGCACGAGCGCAGGTCGGCTCATGTCACGGATGTATCGGCGGGAATCACCCCGGACATCGATATGGACTTCTTCGGTGTCAACGTACCACTCATCCCGGCGCAGCGTGATCGGCTCGACCGTGCCAAGTTGCACCAAGTAGGCGATCAGATCCTCAGGCGCAGTGTTGAGCAGGCGATTCGCATCCAGCCGCTCCACCTCGGTGGGTATCCTCCCTCGTTCCTGAAGCAGCAAATCGTCTAGTCGATTGCTGGAAAACAGATAACTGTCAGCCGCTGGCGAAATGAACATCCTGAACACCTCGAAGAAGAGCAACCCCAGATCATACTGGCTTTTTGCCTAGTGAAAACATGCATCTGGCGAATGAAGGCTCGTCGAAGCAACTGATGCGGCCTCTCGTCTTTCATGAACCTCCCTTCATCGTCGAAGGGTTTCATACATGGGATGTTAGGATGTATAGTAAACTCGATTTAATCGAGGTCACAGGCAATGAGCGAGCTTCAAAAGCACTATAAGGGCATCATCGCAGCCCTGGGTGAGAACCCTGTACGCGAAGGCCTATTGGATACGCCAAAGCGTGCTGCGAAAGCCATGAGCTACCTGTGCCAAGGGTATGAGCAAGACCTGCGCGAGCTAGTGAACGGCGCCTTGTTTGAGAGCGAAAGCCGAGACATGGTGGTTGTTCGCAACATCGAGTTGTACTCTCTGTGTGAGCACCACCTGCTACCTTTCATCGGCAAAGCCCATGTGGCCTACATACCCACCGGGCGAGTTCTGGGGCTTTCGAAAGTGGCGCGCATCGTGGACATGTATGCCCGCCGTCTGCAGATCCAGGAAAACCTCACCCAGCAAATCGCCCATGCCATCTACAGCACGACAGATGCCTCGGGTGTCGCGGTCGTCATCGAAGCGCAACACCTGTGCATGCGCATGCGAGGCGTGGAGAAGCAAGGGTCGGAAATGCAAACCTCAGCGATGCTGGGCTCGTTCGAACAATCAGATGGGCAACGCCAGGAGTTCATGCGCGCTGTGTTCAGGGCCTGACAATGGAGCCCTTCAGCCTCGGCTTGGCCACGATCGAGATCAACGACCTGAGGATGCAGTGCTTCATCGGCGTCAACGAGGACGAGATGCTGCACAAGCAGGATATCCTCATCAGCATGACCCTGCTGTATGACGGAAGCCAGGCCATTGCGGACAGTGATGTTGACGGTGGCGTGGACTACGATGCGGTAGTCTCCGCGATCCTGCCCTGCGTCGAAGAAGGACGATTTGCGGTGCTGGAGCGGCTGGTGCATGAGGTGCTGAGCAAGGTTATGACTTTCAACGCAGTGCGTTTTGCGCGTGTTCGGGTTGAACGGCTGCTTGCCTTACGCCATGTGCGGTCTGTGGGCGTAACCCTGACTGCCTGGCGAACACAGCCAGAGCTTTGTGCATGATTATTCGAGTAAGATTCACGATCTTAAGCATGTTGGAGAAAGTCTGGTAATGGCAATTCCGGTGAAAACCCCGATCGCACGTCAGTCGCTTGTGGAAGCGACCATCGACGCCATTCGCGAGCTTATTGAGAATCGCGTGTGGAAGGTTGGGGAATGCATCCCACGCGAGGCCGAGCTGGTTGAACAGTTCCAGGTGGGCCGTAACACCGTGCGTGAAGCCATCCGGGTGCTCTCCCACTCCGGCATGCTGGAGGTTCGCCAGGGTGACGGTACGTATGTGCGTCGCGAGCTGGATCCGGCAGAAACGGTGAACAAGCTGAACCGCTCGGGTCTGCGCGATCACATCGAATTGCAGTGCGTGCTCGAAGCGGAGGCTGCAAGGTTTGCGGCCCGGCGTCGTACACCAAAAGACATAGCTGCTCTAAAAAAAGCCGTCGACGGACGCGGTGAATATTCTGCCGACGGCGAAATTGACGAGTTTCTGGAGCGTGATCGCAACTTCCATCTCGCAATCGCAGCAGCCTCACATAATGAAGCTCTCCAGGCCCTCTACGCCTACTTCTCTTCCTCCATTCATGCGCATACGAAAAGCATTTTCACGGATGCTGAACTTCCTGAACCCAGCCTCGCCGATCACGTCGCCGTACTGGATGCCATTGTGGCCGGCGATGAGGACGGCGCAGCAAATGCTGCCAGAAACATGCTGATGCCTCTGATCGACAAGTTGGACGAACTACTCGGCAACAAAACCCGTAGCAGTGCCAAGTGGCTAAGCCGAATCGGCGCTACCTACTGGAAGTAATTCAGAAGAACCATTTGAATACCAGATTAGGTGTGTATCGCTCGTACTGATCACCATTGAGTTTGTAATGGTGAGTTTCGAGCCTCACCCCCAGTTGTAGCGAGCCTGGCTTGTCGATGTGCCAGAGCAGCTCGGGACGCAGGAAGACCTCGGTGCCGTTGTGGTCGGTGCCATTGACCAGCGACAGCAGCGTCATGTTGAAGTCCTGTCCAAGCATCGTCCAGGGCTTGGAAATCAGGTAGGAACGCCACAACCAGGTGGCGCTGTTGTAGTTGGTTTTCCGCTGAAGCAGCCCCGACTCGAAGTAGACGAAGCCTGGGACGTCGAAGTTCAGCGACATCCCATAGTTGTTCGAACGGAAATCACCATAGCTGGCCCGCTCCCAACGCGCGATCAATGACACATCGCTTATCGGGCCATACGCGAACGACCGCCCTGTCATCTTGCTCAGACTGAGCCGTGGATTGGCAACGAATAAGCTCTGCGTATTTTTACCCGTACTGATTCCGAGCTCTTCTTCATTCCCGACATCATCCCCAGAGTACAATTCAGCATCCAAGTAGATATCCCCATACTTGAATGTGCTGAAATGCTCGAATTGATATGTGGTCAGCTCTTTATCAGAGGTACCCGTACCGAGGACGGGGTCTGCTTTCGAATTACTCGTATGCAGCACACTGAGGACATTGATATTGAAATCTGCCGCCTGGACTATTTCAGGCGCGCACGACAAAAGCACAACAGAAGCAATTACTTTCTTCATAGCACAATCTCATTGTTTTTATTGTGAGAAAATGAGCATCAGACATGTAACAAACAACTGCATAGCGGCAGCGCATCAAAAGATGCACTGAGCAATGATAAAAGAATCAGAATGAGTCAGGGTGCCTTTGCGGCACCCTATTACGCATGGATTAGTGCTTACCGCCCTGCGCGACCTTTCGTGGGAGGCGGTGAACCGCTGCACGAGGTTGCTGCACTTGCAGAGAGGTTTTGTGGATCACACCGTCCTTCATCACCAGTGCGATTTTTTCTGGATCCTGAAGCACCTTGATATCAGCCAGTGGATTACCAGTCACCAGCATAAGATCGGCAAGATAGCCTTCCTTCAACTGACCCAATTGATCTCCCTGCATCATGATCTCGCCACCGTATCGGGTAGCGGCGATCAAGGCTTCCATGTTGGTCATGCCCAGGTACGTGGTGAAATACTCTAAGTCCATGGCATTGGTACCGTGGGGCATCCAGGCGAAACCGTAGTCACCACCCGGCAGGACACGGATACCGCGCTTGTGGATCTTCTGCAGAGTTTCACAGGCGATTTCCAACTCGCGCTTGTAGCCCATCTTCTCGGCAATGGCCGGGGTGATGCCATAGTCGGAGGCGTTGTAGGTGGTACGGATCAACCAAGCCAGACCTGGTGCCACGAAGTGCTTGTCCTTGTTGGCTTCCAACATGTCCAGCGCTTCTTCGTCGGCGAAGCTGGCGTGGTAGATCAGCTCGATGCCATACCGCACGCACTGCTTGACCGACTCTGCCGAGCGGGCATGGGCAGCGACGCGCTTGCCGAAGCGCTTGGCTTCGGAGACCAGCATGGCGATCTCTTCTTCGGCGAAGGGTGAGGTCTCCGCAGGAATGCCGGCGATGTACTCACCCGACAAGTTGATCTTAAGATGGTCAACTCCGTACTTGATAAACGTCCGGGCCGCCTTGCGAATTTCCTCTGGCCCACAGCACACCGAACCGAAGTTCAGCTCTGGGAACGGCAGATGCGGCAAGGTGTTGTCTCCCAGCGTACCGATGGTCGTAACTTCCTGGCTGCCAGCGAGATAGCGCGGCCCAGGAAACTGGCCGGCATTGATGGCATTGCGCAGTACGACGTCGAGGCGAGCCTTGGCAGCGGCAGCGCCAATACAGGACGTCCAGCCCATGTCGAGATATCGCTTAGCCACACCAACGCACCACAGGATGTGCTCTTCAGGAGGCATCAACTGAATGGCAGAAAGCGTTGGCTGGTCATTCCAGGAGAAGTGAGTGTGTGCTTCTGTCATGCCAGGCATCATGAAGGCACCCTTGCCGTCCACGGTCTGGGCGTCAAGGTCATGAAGCTTTGCATTGCCTTTAAGGATACGGGTGATCCGGTTGTTCTCTACCAGCACACTGCCTTTGAAAGGCTTTTCACCGCTACCGTCAAAAATGGTGACATTCGTGAATGCAATCTTATTGTTATGCATTTTGACTCTCCACATCTGTCCATCGTCAGGATGTATTCGAGAGGAGCCGGTCAGGGGCGTGGCCTGACCGGCCCGTGGTATCACATCACTGCGTAGAAATTGTTCAGTTCTTTGATGCAGTCCTGGGGCTTCTCCAACGGTGTCCAGTGGCCGCAGCCTTCGAACACCACTACGTGTGCGTTTTCAAGCCGCTCGCCGTAGGCCTTCACATTGGCAGGTGGAGCAACACCATCTTGGTCTCCGGTCACCAGCAGCACAGGCATGTTCAGCTTGGTGACGTCCGCTGGCTGAGCCTCGGCCAGCGCGGCGCAGCTTTGGGAGTACCCTTCCGGCGTTTGGCGCATGATGAATTCGCGGACAAATGCGGTGACGGCAGGTTGTTCAAGTTTAGTCTCACGACTGGTTGCACCTTGAACGATTGCATCCGCAATTTCCTGAATGGCATGCACGCCTTCAGCAGCGTGCTTGGCACGCGCCCGGATCCCATCACGCCCAGCATCAGGCGGTGCCAGCAGCGGGCCAAACAGCGCCAGGCTGGCCACCTTCTCAGGGTGTTTGGCAGCAAAATGTGCTGCCACGATTGTGCCCATGGAGTGAGCCAAGATATCGACTTTCTCGACATCAAGGTTGTTCAGAACTACCTCAACTGCCTCAACGAAGACATCGATCGACAAGGGGCTTTTGCCCAGTGCCGACCGGCCACTGCCTGGCAGGTCGAAGCGGATGACCTGACGGCCTTCCAGCGCTGGAAGCAGCGGCGACCACACGTTGGACGAACCGCCCAGGCCGTGGATGCACAGCACCGCACTCCCCTGACCGGTGATCTCGACAGAGAGGCCGTTTATGACTTGGGTACTCACTCTGCCACCTCGTTTTCGAGTGCGCCGATACCCGACACCTCGATGCGAACCACGTCGCCGCTTTGCAGGAACTTGGGCGGGGTGAAGCCGATGCCGACGCCGACCGGGGTACCAGTGACGATGATGTCGCCAGCTTTCAGCTCGATACCTGCGGAGATGGTTTCGATCAGGGTTGGGATGTCGAAGATCAGCTGGTTGACCACAGCGCTCTGACGCAGCTCGCCGTTGACCCAGCATTGCAGGGTGGCGTTCTCAACATCGAAGTCGTCAGCGGTAGCGATCCATGGGCCGATTGGGCAGAAGCCGTCGAGGGATTTGCCGAGGAACCATTGACGGTGGTTCTTCTGCAGATCACGCGCAGTCATGTCGTTGACGATGGTGTAGCCGAAGACGTGGTTGTATGCATCAGCCTTCGAGATCCCACGACCGCCCTTGCCGATCACCACAGCGAACTCAGCTTCGTAGTCGAGCTGGTCGGTGACTTTGGCGTGGCGAGGAATCGGCTCGTGAGTAGCGATGATGGTTTCAGGCGCTTTGGTGAAGACTACCGGAAACTCGGGAGCGATCTCCCCATCCTTGGCGCTGTGGTCAAAACCGGACTTGCTGAACTCAGCTGCGTGCTCGTGGTAGTTCTTGCCGACGCAGAACAGGTTGCGCTTGGGCACCAGAGGGGCCTTCACGGCGACAGCTTCCAATGGGTAGCCTTCGCCTTGCGGTACGAGGTCACCTTTGACCTTATCCCACTGAGAGACCAATTGGTTCATGTCACCTTCGAAGCCAGAGATCAGCTCAGAAACAGGCCAGTAGCTCTCGGTTTCAGCGTTTACGACCGCGACAAAGGTCTGGCCGGCAGGGTTCTGAATGGTTGCGAGTTTCATTTTTATTGGTCTCCAAAAGGTTCATCTGCGGTTCAACTGGAACCGAATATAGAACCACCAAAGAACCAATGCAATCCCTTTTTTGCAAAAACAGACCAATTGGTATACCTTTGCTGTACGTACTATTCGAGGAATTGATAGCTGTGACTGATCTGGCCGCCCATAAATCAGTACGTGCAGACGGTGCGCGTGCCCTTGCCAAGTATCTGGTCGAGGAAATCGAGAGCGGCAGGCTGCCAGCGGGGCACAAGCTGCCTGCGGAGCGCGAGCTGAGCGAAACCTTCAATGCCTCTCGCGGCTCGGTGCGACGTGTGTTGGCGAATCTCAAGGAAATGGGACTGATCACGCAGACCGTGGGCAGCGGCACCTTCGTTTCTGACGATGTGCAAACAGTTGCTCCTGCGCACAGTGACAGCCCCATTCAAAGCATTCAGACCAGCCCGGCTGAACTGATGGAGGCCCGGCTGCTGATCGAACCCCAGATGCCATCGCTGATCGTCAGGTATGCGACCGCTACTGATTTTGACCGCATGGATGAATGTATCGTCCGCTCTGAAGCGGCTCAGACCATTGAAGAGTTCGAGCACTGGGACGGAGCGCTGCATCAGGCCTTTGCTGAAGCGACGCATAACAGTTTCTTCCTGAAAATCCTGGAGCTCACCACCCTCATTCGCGAAGAAGGCGAATGGGGCCGCTTGAAAAAGAACTCGCTGACGCCCGAGCGCCGATCCCAGTACGAGGTTCAGCATCGGGCAATCGTCGCGGCGCTTCGTGACCGCGACGAGATGCTGGCCAGGCAGACGCTGGAAGGACACCTGCTCCAAGTCCAGCGCAACCTGTTTGGCCGCGAGTAATCACTCCCGATAATTCGGCGCCTGCTTGGTGATTTGCACGTCATGGACATGTGATTCACTCAGGCCCGCGCCCGTGATACGTACGAACTCCGCACGCTGACGCAGGTCTTCAACCGTAGCGCAGCCACAGTAACCCATCGCTGACCGCAAACCACCAAGCAATTGGTGCACGATTGCTGTCAGCGGCCCTTTGTACGGGACTCGGCCTTCAATCCCTTCCGGCACCAACTTGTCGCTGCTCTGCGTGTCCTGGAAGTAGCGATCCTTAGAACCTTGCTGCATCGCGCCGAGCGAGCCCATGCCCCGATAGCTCTTGTAACTGCGTCCTTGATAGAGCTCTGTTTCGCCTGGCGCTTCATCCGTACCAGCGAACAACCCACCCAACATCACGGTATGAGCACCGGCAGCCAATGCCTTGGCGATGTCTCCCGAGTACCGGATACCACCGTCGGCAATCAAAGGGACACCGCTGCCTTCTAAAACCTCAGCGATGGCAGCGACGGCTGATATCTGCAGTACACCCACGCCCGTTACGACTCGCGTTGTGCAAATAGAGCCTGGCCCGATACCTACCTTGACTGCGTCAGCGCCCGCTTCGACCAACGCAATAGCTGCTTCTGGAGTCGCTATGTTGCCAGCGATTACCTGCAGCTTCGGATAGTGCTGCTTGACCCAGCGCACCCGCTCGATCACACCTCGACTGTGCCCATGGGCCGTATCCACTACAACTACGTCCACGCCCGCCTTCATAAGCGCTGCAATTCGCTGCTCGGTATCACCAGCCACACCGACCGCAGCCCCGACTCTCAGGCGACCATCTTCATCTTTGCATGCCATAGGATGGGAAGTTGACTTGCTCATGTCCTTGGCTGTGATCAGACCTGTGATAACGTCATTTTCATCCACTACCAGCACTCGCTCCAACCGGCGTGAGTGCATTAACCCTTGCGCGTGATAAAGCGGCTGCTGCGGCAACACACAGACAATTTTTTTCCAAGGGGTCATGACCATTGATACCGGAAACTCTGGGTGCGGCGCATATCGAAGGTCTCGATTGGTCACAATGCCAACCGCCTTGCCCTGAGCATCAAGTACAGGGAAGCCCGAAATTTTCAGTTCCTTGCTGAGGCTCAGCACATCCTGAATGCTTTGATCATCACGCACAGTACGCGGATCACGAACAATCCCGGCTTCGTAGCGCTTGACCCGCAGAACCTCAGCGGCCTGCTGTTCTACCGGCATGTTTTTGTGGATGATCCCAATGCCACCCTCTTGGGCAAGCGCGATTGCCAACCCCGCTTCGGTCACCGTATCCATTGCTGCCGACGCCAGGGGTACGTTCAATACGATCTCACGCGTCAGTTGCGCCTTGAGGGACACATCTTTGGGCAGCACATCGGAGTACGCCGGCACCAACAAAACATCATCAAACGCTAAGACTTCTTGCCTGATTCTCATCACGGAACTCGCTTAATCATTATGGGGGTCAGCTAGGCTTCGCACTTCCCGGCGCAGCGGCCAAGCGATCGCAACCAGGCCAGCAATGCAGACCAGGTAAAATGTTTTCCAGCCGATTTGAGCCATCACCGTAGGGACGCCCATGAGAACTAAGGTGGCCAACAGGCGGCTGCTGCCACAAAGTACGGCATAGTCCGTGGCGGCCTGATCCCGACTCGCCCATTTCAGAATCAGTGTGTAGATGACGACCGAAATAGCTGTGCTCGCAGCCCCCTGGATGAGCACCCAAAGGAAAACATCGGTGGAGGGCTCAACGCCCAGGTAGGACATGAAGCCCACCGTGCCGACGGCAGCCAGGGCGATCGCACCGAAGAACACCTTGCTGGGCGACATCCACAGCATCAGCGGTGCAGCCAAGGCACCCGCTGTGGCATTCACGATCGGTGCGAGGGTGCCGAGCTTCCAACCGAGGTCTCCCAGATCGAGCCCCATCTCCAGCAAAATCGGGCGCTGGAAGTAGACCAGGGAGATGGCCAGGGTCGTAGTCACGGTCAACAACGCAAGCTTGAGTAATGCCTGTGGACGCCTCAAGGTCTGCAGGATGCTCGCCCTGACAGCTGCAGCCGGCTGGGCGCGCTCCGCTCCGACCAGGAATAACACAGGCACCAAGGTCAACAATGGCAGTGCCGCTGTGAGCAGGAATGTGGCCGTCCAGCCCAACGCCTGATATTGGCCAACCAGCACGCCGCCGCCAACAAACCCACCAATCGCCAGGGCCGACACCTTCAATCCAGCTGAAACACTCCGGTAGCGCGGGCCAATGGCATCCACTGCGAGGGCATCAAGGGCCAGATCCATGGTCGCCACGGCGAAACATACTCCCAGCCCGAGCCAGAACAGCAGGAAGGCCGGCGCGGACTCGCTGTACGCCACCACCGACAGCAGTACCGAACTGACCAACTGGGCGACTGCAATCCACCCGACACGGTGGCCGAGGAACGGAAACTTGAATCGATCCACCAAAGGCGCCCACAGAAAGGTGAGACCAAAGGGCACGTACAGGGCGATTACCCAGCCCATGGATGCGAGATCGATCCCCTTGTGGATCAGAATCGACGGCACCCCGAACTCCAGAAGCGCGAAGCACACTCCGAACGAGATATAGAGCAGGCCCACACTGAACAGGATCCACCCCGGCTTACCTGCCCGAGTTCGAGTCTTATCGGTAGGCTGTAGCTGAACGATTGAATGGTCGATGTTCATGCCCCATCACCAGTCGTATTTCAGGCTCAGCAGCGATGTGCGCTCCTGGCCGTAGAAGCAACCACCTGCCGAGAAGCACGAGGCGACGTAGTGCTTGTTGTTTAGGTTCTTCACGTTTAACGCGACAGATAGCCCTCGCAGCTCAATGGCAAACTTCGAGAGATCAACCCGCAGCGCCGCATCTACCAGGTTGTAGGCGTCTACTGAAAGGTCATTGCTCGTGTCGCCGTACGACTTGCCAACGTGACGAATACCCATACCCGCGCTGACGCCGTGCAGTGCACCCGAGAAGTCATAGTCCGCCCAGGCTGTTGCCTGGTTGAGAGGTACCGATACCGGGCGATTGCCCTCGATCTGGGCGTTGGTGTCTTTGGTGACTTCTGGATCCAGCACGGTGTAGCCCAGGATGAAGTTGAGGTTGTCAGTGACACTGGCATGCGCTTCGAGCTCAGCGCCGCGCACTTGGACTTCGCCGCTCTGCACGTAGTAGAGGGCGTTGTTGGGATCAGATGTGCGGACGTTCTCCTGCGTGATGTCGAACGCCGAGACGGTAATGAAGCTGTTCCAGCCTGGAGGCTGATACTTCACACCCACCTCATACTGCTCACCCTTCATCGGCGCGAACGCTTGGGATTGAGCATCCACACCTGTCACCGCTTCGAACGAAGTGGAGTAGCTCGCATAAGGCGAGACGCCGTTGTCGAAGTTGTAGATCACCCCTACACGTCCAGTCAGGTGATCATCCGACTGGCTGCTACGGGTATCACCCAGGTGATCATCGGTTTCGGTAGTAACCCAGTCCTGGCGCAGACCGATCAGGAAATTCCACTTGTCCCATTCGATCTGATCCTGCCAGTACGCCCCGCCCTGGGTGGTCTTTTGGACGATGTTGCTGGCCACATCTGGCAGTGCGGAAGTAGAGCCATAGCGCGGATTGAGGTAGTCGATGCCGCTGACGGCGTAGCTGCGACCAAGCTTCATGGATGACCGACCTTGACTCACCTCCAGCCCCATCAGCGTTGTGTGTTTCAGCGGGCCGGTTTCAAATTCAGCCTCCAGCTGATTATCGAGGCTCAGGGTTTGCTGATCTTCCACACTGTGATCGAGCAGACGGTTCAATTCCGTGGCAGAGGCCCACGGGTTGACGTAGTTGACCATGTACCCTTTGTACTCGGATTCCAGGTACATGTAGCGGGCGTTCTGCCGGAACGTCCAGACGTCGTCAAAGCGATGTTCAAACTTGTAACCCACCATCGACTGCTCACGGTCATAGGCGTCGACAGAAGGCTCACCGGGGTTGAAATGGCGCGAGATCTTGCCATTGGCATTCTTGAGAACCGAGCCTTCCGCGGGAACCCACCCGGTGTAGTAGCTCGAAGGATCCTTCTGGTAGCTCGCCAGGAACGTCAGCGACGTATCGTCATTGGGTTGCCAGCGCAAACTCGGCGCAATCGCGATCCGCTGTTCTTCCGTGTGGTCAATTTGGGTATCTGCGCGCCGGCTCATCCCAGCCAACCGGTATGACCAAACGCCTTGATCATCAAGTGCGCCACCCAAATCGATACCGACCTGACGCTCACCATTGCTGCCCATTTGCAGCTCAACGGAGTGCAAAGGATCCAGGACAGGTTGCTTGCTCACGAGGTTTACCACCCCGCCTGGACTGGCTTGGCCATACAGCACCGACGCTGGGCCTTTGAGCACTTCGACGCGTTCGAGCAAATAGGCGTCGAGGGTTGGTGTTGCCAGATACTGACCGGCACGCAGCGGGAGGCCATCCAGCTTCTTATCGAAGTTTGCCAGGCCACCGAAACCACCAAAGCCTCGAATGAATAAGCCATCGAACAGCCCATCAGCGCGAGAGTCAGCGAACACGCCAGGCGTGTACTTGAGCGCCTCCATCACCGTCTGCGCTTTTTGCTTGTCCATCTGCTGTCGGCCCACCACAGAGACGCTTTGCGGCACTTTGCTGAGGTCGGTGCTGGTTTTGGAGCCTGCGCTCGACCTATAGGTCACCCAGCCATCATGATCAACCTGGACAGGCGAGGATTCGATTTTGGTGCTCTGCAGCTCGACAACGTGCTCGGTCTGCGCAGAGGCGGACAGGGGGCCGAGCATCAACATCAGCGACAAGGGTGCAGCCGCTGGCAGCATCGAGCCGTTCATGGTTGCTTTCATGATCTAACCCTCAGCCTGCTGCCAAATCACAGTGGTCTTGCTCACCTTGCTTCCAGTAACCCGCCGCATGGACGCGTCCCAGCTCAAACGAGCGCTCTCGCAGTAACCGGGTACGGAGGACACGAATAATCGAGGCCTCTCCTGCGATCCAGGCATCACCTGAGCGAGTGGGTAGCGGGCTATAACGCAGCGCCTCTGCAAGCGTCTCGCTTGCCTCACCATTTTCGTTTTGACGAGAGATCCAACGCACATAGGTGTTCTCACCAATGGCCAACGGCTGCTTTTCACCTGCGTTTGGGATCTCGATGAACACGTGTGTCACGAGCTCTTCAGGGAGGGTTTCGAGAATTGCAGCGATGCCAGGCAATGCGGTTTCGTCACCTGCCAGTAACAACCAGCCGCGCGGATCTGCACCTTTGAATCCACCGCGAGGGCCGGCCAATTCGAGACGATCACCCACTACCGCACGAAGTGCCCATTGCGACATCGGCCCACCCTCATGCAATGCGATATCGAAGGTCAGCTCGTGCCTGTCAGCATCGAAGGCTCGGATGGTAAAGGCACGCCCAACCTGATGATGTGTTTTGGACGGCAGAAACACTTTGACCCATTGCGCCGGCAGGAGAGGTGTGAAGCCGAAGAGCCCTTCCCCGCCCACCACTACCCTGCGCATCAAGGGTGTGGGCGCACTGACCGACTTGACCTTCACGGGGCGCATGGTGGTATCGCCCATCATCGGCAGCACCTGTGCGTTTACTTCGGGCAAGGAATGGCCTGCAGAAACGATCGTGCGCGACTTCAGCGTCACCCCACCAATTCTCAGGGCCAACCCGCACGCCTCGATCAGCTTCTCCAAAGCAGCGGGCACCGCATGGGGAAGCGGCTGCTTGGAGACTCGGCGATTCCGGGAAGCATTGCCCAATGCGGCGAGCAAATTCAGTTCATCCCTGGAGATGAACTGGGATGTCGGCC
This sequence comes from Pseudomonas shirazensis, assembly GCF_050496565.1. Classification (GTDB taxonomy): domain Bacteria; phylum Pseudomonadota; class Gammaproteobacteria; order Pseudomonadales; family Pseudomonadaceae; genus Aquipseudomonas; species Aquipseudomonas shirazensis_A. The sequence goes on along the minus strand of NZ_JBNWAE010000002.1, from coordinate 327,185 downwards.
CAAAGAGGTCGAACGTCGGGACAGCTGAAAGTACGCCATGGATGAGCCGGGCGAAGACGAAGGTGTGCTCAGTCGACAGCCCGATTTCTTCCAGCATGAAGCCGGCCTGGGTCGGCCAGCTATCGTCCCAGTTAAAAGCACGTAATGCTCTAAGCAGCTTTTCTTCGATTGGGGAACACTGATTGGCTGACAACATCACACGACTCATGACGAGACCCTCGCAGACGTAGCGATACGCTAAAACAAGATGAGCAGGACGCTTGTCCACACTGCTGAGGGGCCAAGCTTTGGATTGCGGATGATCCTAACATCCCATCTTTAGCACGGCAATGAGATTAATTCCTATAAACACCCGAGCTTTGGCCTCACGTTGCCATCGGATTGGTCAACGCCGCTGAATTCAGCGAAACTTGGGGATTCATTTTTTAAGTTGCCGCTGACCCATGACTTCACCCAAAACCTCTCTCTTTGAGGACGTACTGAGCCCCTCCAGTCAGGAATCCCGTCAGGACAGGATCCTTGCTGCTGCCGGCAGGATGTTCATCCAGCATGGGTTTGAGGGGGTCAGCATGGATGTCATTGCCAAAGCCGCAGGTGTTGCCAGGCAAACGCTCTATAACCGCTTTCCGGAAGGTAAGGAGTCACTCTTTGGCGCGGTGGCGGAGCGGATGTGGCAAGCATTTCCAGTGATGGACATCGCCAGCGATGAGGCAGCTTTGTCAGACCCCGAGGCCGGCCTACGCCTGATTGGCCTGGGGGTGGCGCACTTCTGGTCTCCTCCGCTCGCGGTCGACTTCCTGCGCATGGTGATCTCGGAAGGGCGTCGCTTCCCCCAACTGATCCAGCGTTTTTTCGAGGTCGGAAAAACGCCAGCTGTTAGCGCTGTCCGCAATTACATCGCTGAGCTCGGCAACCGAGGAACCCTACGCATCAATGATGCAGAGCTCGCCTCACAGCAATTTTTGGGCATGATTGATGAAACCGTACTCTGGGTGCGCATCATGGGAGACAACGCTGCCCTGCCGCAGGCCCGCATCAACCAAGTGGTAGACCAGGCCGTGACAATCTTCCTGAGCCATTACCGCAACGAATAACGCATGCCAATGGGAATATTTCTCATCGACAATGTTATTCATGGGATGTTAGGATTTTTACATCCTTTGTCGTTCGGCCCAGAGTAGGCCGGGGAGACTCTCATGAACTACCGCATGCATGACCTTTCTGCCTTCCCGTTCGTGGCCCTTGTCTCGGATCGATGCGTCCCTGGCTATGCGGAACAATGGGGTATGGAAATGGACGCGCTGCTCGACAGCGGCAAGATGTTCGTTGTGGCCTACCACCAGGACACGCTGAACGAAACAGCGGAAGACTTCAGAACACGCGGTATCTGGTTCAAGAAGAACAGGGCCAGGCTGGCCGGGCATTGCGCCGCCATGGTTGCTATCGTGCCGTCGGAAGACCAACGCCAGGCCTTTGCCGTAGACATGGAGAAGCGATCGCGTGGCTTTGGAGTGCGCTACTGTGCGCTGGAGAGCTTCGATGCGGCCCGGTCGGCGACAGCCCGCTTTGTCCAGGATGTCGCCGACAAGCCAGGTACCCTCGCTCGCCTTCCAGCGGAGAGCGTGGGCGTTAGTTGATGGCCGGGTCGTACGTGTAAGAGATGCCGTTAAACTTGAAGAGGTCGTACGGGCGGATATGGTCGTTGTAGTCGGCCACCATGTGCTTCAGCTCTTCCCGCCCATCGAGGAATACGAAGTTCGTCGAACCCGCAATGGGCTTGCGCCGGACTTCAAGATCGCGCAGCGCCTCACCATTGTCTTTGAAGGCGAGCTCGCTCGACCAGCCGTTCCCGTCTGCATCGCTCTGGGCCGTTATCATGAAGAGCAGGCGAGTGAAGGTATCTCCCAACTTCGCCAGAATGGTTGATGCTTCAACGCACCAACCTTGATGCATGTCCCCATCTCGGAAAATAACGGCGTACCGCTCCCCGGAAATCAGCTGAACGCTCGCATGAGGCGGGTTGCCCCAGGTGCCTCCCTGGAAGACCGCAATGTCCTCTGTTATCAGGCTCCACCCTTTCGGCACCTTCTCGAATTCGAAAATGCTCACGTACGGAGCGCATGCGTGGTATTCGTGGCCTTCGGTCTTCGTGTAGAACAAGACGACCATGCCTTCCCCGCGATTGCTGTAGAGCAGGGAATACTGATCCATGAAGTTGTGCTCCAGCGGAAACTCCAGCTCGGGATCGAGGGCATTCCAATCCGCCGCTTTCAGATGCTGCAAGCACAGATCAATCGCCCGGTGGCGATTCCAACGCCCTGGAATATCACATTCTGGCTCGGACTCAGGCGGCGTCGGCTCCACTGACGAGTGGTTATGGTAGGTGGTGTTGTAGCTGACGTTGACGTTGCCCGTGTTATTCGCCACCACTGGGCTTTGATTGCCAGTAGACGAGTGAGACGCCACCGCTTGAGGTGCTGCCGTCGTCTCGGCACCAGCTTTCGCCCCCGCCTTCCTGAAGAATTTCATCACTCCCAGCACCGCTCCGCCTACCGCGAGCACGCCGCTCGTAATTCCAGCAACATTGTCCCAGTCTGAAAGGCTTCCAAAGTTGAACATCACGTGCTTCCCATTTCTGTAATCGGTGGGGAGGAAACACGACATGACCTAGCGTCAGCCGGGGTGACCCAAGTGCCCTCATCGGAGCTGCATATATAGCATTGATGCCCCTAGTTCAACCTTTTCGCCGCATTTACTATTGGATCGGCAGCGAAGCGATCAGCAGATCGAAGCTTGAGGCCAAGTAGTCGTTCGCGCGCTCAATGGGCTGACGAACACTCTCGAAGATCAGGCCGATCGAGCAGACTGCCAGGAAGGAGGCGAGACGCGGGACGTTTACAGAACCGTTGAATCGGCCCTGCGATGCGCAGGACTGGAGCGCAGAGCTATACGAGGCGTACATCTGATTGCGCAGGCGATCCAGTCGCATGGAGATAGCATGGCTTTCGTCACACCGTTCGCTTTTGTGCAGCAAAATGTCGCAGAGCTGGCGGGCGTGTGGCTCTTTGACCATCTGCTCGAATGCGTCCCGAATCCGTGCAACCTTATCGTTCCAGTCTCCCGCCTCACTTGCTATTTCCTCAATGGGCAAGCGGTGCTCATCCAGCAGCACCTGCAACAGTTTTTCCTTGCTACCAAAGTGCCAATAAACCGCTCCCCGCGAGCAACCAGCAGCCACGCCGACCATCTCCAATGTGGCACTGGAATACCCTTTCTCAGAAAACACATCGAGCCCGGCCAGCAATAGCTTTTGCCTGGTTAACGCGGTTTCGTGCGCTGTCTTACGCGCCATTTAACAACCTCCCAGCACCCTCGGATCAGCGTGGAAGAAAGCCATTCCACCCATGCGAGTGGCATATTTAAGAATATTTCTCATCGACACGTCAAACATGGGATGATAGGATCTGCGAAATTTGAAAAAACACAGTGTTTGAGCTTCTGCTCAGGCCCTTGCTCGTTGACCTGAATCCTCTTGCTGGCCACCTGAAGGGTTCCAAGTCTCTGATTTCCATGTTTTTTATCGGAGCCTAGAAGTGAAAAGCTTCACGCCTTCACGTGCATTCGTCGCCCTTCCCCTCACCGCCCTTCTTTTGGCTGGATGCCAAGAATCAGAACCGACCGTGAGCGCCGCTGCGCCGGTTGAAGTCGGGGTCTACACCATCCAAGCCAAACCGTTGACCTTGACCAACGACCTACCCGGACGTACTACTGCATTCCGCGTCGCCGAAGTGCGCCCGCAGGTCAGCGGCATCATTCAGCAACGCATGTTTGTAGAAGGCAGTGAGGTCAAGAAGGGCCAACAGCTCTACCTCATTGACCCGTCGACCTATCGTGCTGAGCTCAATCGGGCCGAGGCAAATCTGTCCAGTGCGCGGAACCTAGCCGATCGCTATGAGCGCCTGCTCAAGACCAACGCGGTCAGCCGGCAGGAATACGATGATGCCAACGCTGCTTTCAAACAGGCGCAGGCGTCGGTAGAGGTCGCGCGTATCAATCTGGAGTACACCCGAGTCCTCTCTCCCATCAGTGGGCGCATTGGTCGCTCCCTGGTGACAGAAGGTGCATTGGTCACCAACGGCCAGGCACAACAGCTGGCTACTGTGAATCAGCTCGATCCAATCTACGTCGACGTCACGCAGCCGATTACTCGAATCCTGCAACTGCAGCGCGCGCTGGAGTCGGGCAACCTGATGCAGGCGGGTAAAGATCAGGCCCAGGTCACCCTGACCCTCGACGATGGCAGCAGCTATGCCCAGCCTGGGAAACTCAAATTCTCGGAAGTCAGCGTCGATGAAGGTACCGGCTCCGTCACGCTGCGTGCGGAATTCCCGAACCCTGACCGCAAGTTGCTCCCAGGCATGTTCGTTCACGCACAGCTGAAAGAAGGCGTGCGCGACGCCGCCAAGCTCGTTCCACAATCCGCAATCATTTTCGACACCCGAGGTCATGCCAATACCTGGATCGTCAAACCGGATAATTCGGTGGAGCTGCGAGAGATCCAGACCCTGCGTACGGTCGGCAATGCCTTCCTGGTAGGTGATGGCATCGAGCCAGGTGAGCGCGTCGTCACCGAAGGCATTCAACAGCTGCGCAGCACCAGCAAGGTAAATGCGAGCGAGGTGTCCAGCGACATCTTGAGCACCTCTCTTACCGCTGCCAACTGAGGTCGTCTCCAATGTCCCGCTTCTTCATTGACCGCCCCATCTTTGCGTGGGTTATCGCGCTCGTGATCATGCTCGCAGGCGTTTTGGCAATCCGGTCGTTGCCAGTCAACCAGTACCCCAACATCGCCCCGCCATCGGTCGCGATTCTCGTCAGCTATCCTGGCGCCTCAGCGCAAACTGTCCAGGACACCGTGGTACAGGTCATCGAGCAACAGCTTAATGGCATGGAAGGTCTGCGCTACATCACATCGCAAAGCAACGCCGATGGCAGCATGATGATCATCGTCACCTTCGATCAGGGGACGAACCCGGACATCGCTCAGGTTCAGGTACAGAACAAACTGCAACTGGCGACGCCATCCCTTCCGCAGGAAGTTCAGCGTCAAGGTATCCGCGTGGTGAAGTACCAGGTCAACTTCATGCTGATCGTGGGCCTGATATCCACCGACGGACGCCTCGATGGCTTCGACCTGGGCAACATCATCCAGTCGAACCTGCAGGATCCCATCTCTCGTACTCAGGGTGTGGGTGACTTCCTGCTGCTGGGCACCCAAAACTCGATGCGTATCTGGCTGGATCCCGCCAAGCTCAACAGCTATCAGCTGATGCCGCAGGATGTGATCAGCGCTATTGAGAGTGAGAACGTCCAAGTATCGTCCGGTCAGCTCGGCGGACTGCCGGCCAAGATGGGGGTGCAGCTGAGCGCTACGGTGATCGGCGAAACCCGCATGCGCACGGTGCCTGAGTTCAACGAGATCCTGATCAAGGTCAATCCAGACGGCTCGCAGGTGCGCCTTAAGGATGTGGCAAAAATCAACTTGGGCAGTGAAAACTACTCGATCTTCAACAAATACAACGGCAAGCCTTCGGCGGGTATCGCCCTGCGTCTGGCGACCGGTGCGAACGTGCTGGATACCGTCAAACGCGTGCATGATACTGTTGATCAGATCAAGCCGTTCCTGCCCAAAGGCGTAGAAGTCATCTACCCGTACGACACCTCCCCTGTCGTCGAGGCTTCGATCCACTCGGTAGTGCACACGCTTTTCGAAGCGATCGCGCTAGTGTTCCTGGTGATGTACCTGTTCCTGCAGAACTTCCGGGCCACGCTGATCCCTTCGCTGGCAGTACCAGTCGTTCTTTCGGCCACCTTTGCTCTGCTCTTTGCGCTCGGATTTACCATCAACGTAATGACCATGTTTGCAATGGTATTGGCAATCGGCCTGCTGGTCGACGATGCGATTGTGGTGGTGGAGAACGTCGAGCGATTGATGACTGAGGAGCACCTGTCTCCGAAGGAAGCCACCCAGAAATCGATGGAGCAAATCTCCGGAGCCCTTGTTGGCATCGGGTTGGTGATTTCGGCGGTATTCCTGCCCATGGCTTTCTTCGGCGGCTCTGCGGGCATCATCTATCGCCAGTTCGCTGTCACCATCATCGCCGCCATGGGCTTCTCTGTTCTGGTTGCGCTGGTGTTCACGCCGGCACTGTGCGCGACGATCCTGAAACCACACGTTCCAGGCGCTCACGAGAAGAAAGGCTTCTTCGGCTGGTTCAACCGCATGTTCGACCGCAATACCAACCGGTATGAAAGCACGGTGAAACGGATCCTCGTGGGCCGTGGCCGGTTCATGCTGGTCTACCTGGTGCTGCTGGGCGGTGTTGTCATGCTGTTCTCTAAGCTCCCCACATCCTTCTTGCCCGAGGAAGACCAGGGCATGTTCATGGTGCAACTGGCGCTGCCGCAGAATGCCAGCTCTGAGCGCACCGAAGAGGTACTGAACAAGGTCAAGGACTACCTCATCAACGAGGAGAAGGACAGCGTAGACTCGGTGTTCGGTATCAACGGTTTCAGCTTCGCAGGCCGTAGCCAGAGCACAGGCCTCGTCTTTGTGAACATGAAGCCTTTCGCCGAGCGCACACAATCCTCGCAGTCGGTGTTTGAGGTGGCCAAGCGTGCCCAGGCCAAGTTCGCACAGATCAAGGAAGCCAACGTACTGCCGTTTGTACCACCAGCCATTCTGGAAATGGGTAACGCGACAGGCTTTGACTTCTTCCTGCAGGACAATAGCGGTGTGGGGCACGATGCCCTGATGTCTGCACGTAACAAGTTCCTGGAACTCGCCTCCCAAGACCCTGTGCTTGCTATGACTCGCCCCAACGGCATGAACGACGAAGCCCAGTACAAAGTTGTGATCGACAAGGAAAAGGCGCGTGCACTCCAAGTGTCCGTAGCTGACATCAACACCACGATGTCGGTCGCCTGGGGCTCAGCCTATGTGAACGACTTCATCGATCGTGACCGGGTGAAGAAGGTATACGTCCAGGGCAACGAGAGTTCGCGCATTTCACCGGAAGACTTTGCCAAATGGTACGTCCGCAACTCCGAAGGCAAGATGGTTCCGTTCTCGGCCTTTGCGACCGGGAAATGGATTTTCGGCTCACCCAAGCTTGAGCGTTACAACGGCATTCCTTCGGTAGAAATCCTGGGTCAACCGGCACCAGGCTTCAGTACTGGCGATGCCATGCGCTCAATTGAGCGGATCATGCAGCAGATGCCAAACGGTATTGGTCTGGCCTACACCGGCCTGTCCTATGAGGAGCGCCAGGCTGGCTCGCAGGGCCCCGCCCTCTATGCCCTGTCACTGATCATCGTCTTTCTCTGTCTTGCAGCCCTTTATGAAAGTTGGACTGTGCCCGTCGCTGTCATGCTGGTTGTACCGCTTGGCGTGCTCGGCGCGGTGGCGGCGACGTTGATGCGTGGCCTGTCGAACGACGTGTTCTTCCAGGTTGGCATGCTGACTACCATGGGTCTCGCTGCGAAGAACGCCATCCTAATCATCGAGTTCGCCAAGGACTTGTATGAACACCAGGGCCGCACCTTGTTCCAGGCTGCCGCAGAGGCATCGAAGCTTCGCTTGCGACCGATCATCATGACGTCCATTGCGTTCGTCATGGGTGTATTGCCACTGGCACGTGCCATGGGCCCAGGAAGCGGCAGTCAGCACTCGATCGGTACTGGCGTCGTGGGTGGCACCTTGGCCGCTACCTTCCTGGCCATTTTCTTCGTACCCCTGTTCTACGTGATCGTGGTCAAGCTCTTCACCCGCAAGGAGAAGGTAGCCGTCGCGGAAGGAGTTCAAGCATGAGCCTGACACGCATCTTCGTCGTCACCGCGTTGGCAACGGCTATCCAGGCCTGCTCGCTGATCCCTGACTATGCGCGCCCCGCAGCACCAACGCCCTCGACCTGGCCCACTGGCTTGGCCTACGAGAATGGCACCGTGACCCCGCAGCCCACGCTGCGGCGGTGGGATGAGTTTTATAAGGATCAAGGGCTCCAGCGCCTGATCGAAAGCGCACTTGAGCACAACCGCGACCTCAAGGTCGCGGCACTCAACGTCGAGGCGTTCCGGGCTCAATACCGCATCCAGCGTGCTGATCTGCTACCGACAGTCGGCGTCCAAAGCTCGACGACCCGCCAACGGTTGCCGGGTGACCTGCGCAGCTCAGGCAATGCAGGGATCGACAGCCAGTACGGTATGCAGGTAGGAATCACTTCCTACGAGCTGGATGTCTTTGGCAGGGTGCGCAGCCTCAACGAGCAAGCCCTGGAACGCTACCTCTCGGTGGCAGACACTTCTCGCAGCATCCAGATCAGTCTGGTCAGCAACGTCGCGATCGCCTACTACACGCTGCAGACCGATCTTCGTCTGCAGCAACTGACCGACGCGACCCTGCAGAGTTATGTGGCAAGCCTGGGCATGGTCGAAGCTTCCAATGAAGCCGGTACCGCGTCTGCGCTTGCGGTGCGTCAGGCACGCACCTTGGTCGACGGTGCCCGCGCGCAGCTGTTCGCCTATACCCGTCAGGTTGCCCAGGATGTGAACGCCTTGCAGCTACTGGTGGGTGATGCGCTTTCGGGAGATAGCCAGAGCATCGCCGAAACATTCGGGCAGATGCCGGAGCTTCCGGCGAGCCTGCCGAGCCAGGTGCTTCAGCAACGGCCAGACATTCTGGCAGCGGAACATCAGCTGAAGGCGGCGAACGCCAACATCGGCGCAGCACGAGCAGCGTTCTTCCCAAGCATCAGCATTACGGCGGGTGCCGGCACTGCCAGCAGCGAACTGGATGGTCTATTCAAAGGAAGATCAGGCGCCTGGAGCTTCATCCCGACCATCAATGTGCCGATCTTCACTGGCGGCCAACTGAAGGCCAACCTGGACTATGCCAAGATCCAGAAGGACATTAACGTTGCCAGTTACGAGAAAGCTATCCAAACCGCCTTCAAGGAAGTTGCAGATGGCTTAGCGTCGACCGGCACCTATCGCGGCCAAGTCAAGGCACAGGGTGAGCTGGTAACGTCAAACCAGGAGTATGTGGATATGGCCAAACAACGCTACGAAGAAGGTGTGGACAACTACCTTACCTTCCTCGACGCGCAAAGACAGTTGTTCGAATCACAGCAGCAGTTCCAGCTCGTACGACTCGCTCAATTGAACAGCCAAGTCCAGCTGTACAAGTCACTTGGCGGCGGCCTTGCCACTGATACGCAGTAAAGACGACCAAGACCGATAATGCTCGCGCAACATGACTGCACTATTTAAAAGGTACGCAGGATGATAGACGAAAAATATTTTTCAACTATTGATCTGAACTTGATGGTGACATTTATGATAATTTACCGCGAGCAGAATCTGACACGCGCCGCTTCAATGCTTCAAGTCAAGCAACCGGCTGTGAGTGGCGCACTGGCTCGCTTAAGGGCCATATTCGGTGATGAGCTGTTCGTCCGTAAGGCACGAGGCATGCGCCCTACCGAGCACGCACACAAGATTGCAAAAACGTTGGATCCTGCAATACAGAAGATTCAATCACTCATTACACCGCCCAACAACTAATCATCAGAAATCTGATTAAGGAGGTATTATCGCGTAAACTCCAGTTGCTTCTTTGGATCTGTTAAACCCATTTTGGCGCAGGCTTATACCCTGCGTCTTTTTTTGCTCTGACCACAGACAAAAAAAAGCCTCAACCGAGTTGAGGCAAACGAGGGAGCAAAATGAATCTAGTTAAACTGGATACACAGGCACAGGACTTGGATTGCGTTCGCTGTAGACCGCTTGCTGATGCCAATATGGATAAATCGGCTTACGGGCACTTGCACGCGACAGGCATTCAATCTGCTTAGGTGTCAGTTGAAGCGTCGCGGCAGCCAGGTTGTCCCGTAGCTGATCTTCTCGACGCGCACCGATTAGGACACCCGAGACAGTGGGTTGAGCCAGCAGCCAGGCGAGGGCCACCTGCGGAATGCTACGACCAACCTGTCCAGCAACGTCCTCCAGCGCATCGGTAATCCGATACAAAGGCTCCATATCTGCAGAAGCACGAGGATCCTTCGAAGCCCGGCTATCGGCGGGCGGGACAGGGTTACTGCGGGTGATGCGGCCTGTTAGTTGCGCGCTGGCCAGCGGACTCCATACAAGCGTGCTCACGTCCTGGTCGAGCCCAAGAGGCATGAGCTCCCACTCAAACTCTCGATCCAGCAGCGAATAGTAGGCTTGGTGGCTCACAGGACGGGGCAGGCCGAGTTGATCGGCCATGGCGAGCATTTTCATCAAATGCCAGCCCGAGAAGTTGGAGACACCAAATGCGCGAATTTTGCCTTCGGATACTAATTTCCCCATCGCACGCAGCATCTCCTCGATCGGGGTCATGGCATCGAAGCCGTGAAGCTGATAGAGGTCGATGTAGTCGGTATTCAGTCGACGCAGGCTGTTCTCGCAGGATCGAATGATGCGCTCATAGGAGGCTCCTACATCATCATCTCCAGCCCGCAGTCGAAAGCCCGTTTTAGTCGCCAATATCACCTTGTCCCGGCGTCCTTTGATCGCTTCGCCCAGGATTTTCTCTGAGAGACCATCTGAATAGGCGTCAGCGGTGTCGAAGGCATTACAGCCATGCTCAAGCGCAACATCGACCAAGCGAGTGGCCTCTGCAACACCTGTTTCACCCCACTTTTTGAAGAACTCGTTGCCGCCGCCAAAGGTGGCCGTACCCAAAATCAGAGGGGGAACCTCAATGACGCCCTTACCTAGAGTGCGAGTTTGCATAAAAACCTCTCATTTAGCTCATGTACCAGCCACCGTTGACGTTCAACGTCTGGCCGGTGATGTAACCGTTTTGGGCCAGCATCAGGACGGCGCTCGAAACCTCGGACACCTGCCCGAATCGTCCCACTGGAATCAGCCCTGGAGTGATGTTGGGGTTACCTTTGATCATGTCCGTCTCGACGAGCGCCGGAGCGACCGCGTTGGAAGTGATGCCTTCTTTGGCTAGCAGGTGGGCATAGCTGTGTGCCAATCCAATCATCCCTGCCTTGCTTGCAGCATAGTGCGGGCCAATCACTCCACCCAGCTGCGCAGCCACCGAAGACATCATGATGATTCGTCCCCATTGCTTCTCCCGCATCTTGGGGATTACCGCCTGACTCAGGACGAAGGCCGACATCAGGTTGGTTTTGAGCACCAGTTCCCAGTCGTCGACCGTGATGTCATCAAGCTTTTGAATCAATGTCATCCCGGCGTTGTTGATCAGGATATCGACGGCGCCAAGTCCTTGCTCGACCTGTTCGACCATCTCCTGGATGACGACGGGATCGGTCAGATCACCTTTGACCGCAACGGCCTTTCGACCAGCAGCCTCGATCGCGCGGACAGTCTCGTTTGCATCGTCATCAGCCTTGTTGTAGCTGATGGCGACATCACAGCCTGCATAGGCGAGTGCAATGGCGATGTCGCGACCAATACCGCGCGAACCGCCAGTAACGAGGGCAACCTTGTTTTCTAAATCAGTCATCATGCTCACCTGCTGAAAAGTCAGGCACGAACTGGTGATCGCGCCTTTTGGATAAGCGCACTGGTCGCGAGCACGGCCAATGCAATGAGGGTTGTGGCTGCGACAAATTCGCATACATGTGACCAGCCGCCCTGCGACCAGAGCATCGCGCCAAGCCAGGCGCCCATCGCGCCACCGGCAAAGGTCACGGCCATATAGAGGGTGTTGAGCCGTGCGCGAATGTCCGGCTCAAGGCCAAAAATGCGCGCTTGGTTTGCTACCTGCCCGGACTGCTGCCCGAAGTCCAAGAGGTTGACAGCGATCACTAGCGCCACCAGCGAGTGGTCACCGATGAAGAAGGCCATCAACGCGCATAACAGCAAAGAGCCAAGGGAAATCAGGTTCACCCAGCCACTGCCCCATCGATCAGCGAGGCGACCTACGTAGGGAGCCAACAGCGCGCCGGGAGCTCCCCACAGGCCAAAGAGACCTGCAGCAGCGGTACCCAAGCTGAATGCTGGTGATGCAAGGTGGAATGCTAGTGTTGCCCAGATAGCCGAGAAGCCCGCAAAGGTGCAGAAGCTCAGTGCCATAGACAACCGGAGCTCACCATGACGCAGCAAGCCAGGCAGGGAGCTCAAGAGCTGCCAGTAACCAAGCCCAGCCCTGCTCTTCCGCTCAGGCAAGTAACGAGGCAGCACAACCATCAACACGGCAATCAGCACGATCTCCAGGATGAAAGGAGACCGCCAGGAGCCAAAATAATCGGCAGCTACACCCGAAACGGTGCGCGAGAGCAGAATTCCCAGGATTAATCCGCCCGTGAGCTTGCTGACCACCAAACCACGCTTTTCTGGCCCAACGAAGGTTGTCACCAGGGGAATTAGCACCTGGGCCACAACGCAGGTCAGCGCAATGGATGCGCTGGCCACCAACATGGCTGCAAGACCAGGCGAAACAGCCATGCCCAGCAACCCTGCAATGGTGAGCAGCATGAGCCAGCGAATCAGCTTCACTGGATTTGCGCTGTCAGCCAGCGGAACCACAAACAAGATGCCTAGCGCGTAGCCGATCTGACTGGCCACGGAAACCAGTGAAGCCTTGTCTGCTGTGACGCCCAGCGCACTGGCCATCTGGGCCAGCAGAGGCTGACTGAGGTAAATGTTCGCCACCATCACCCCACAGGTAATGGCAAAGATCGATAGCGCCCCTTTACGCAGTTCCAGTGCAGCGGTAGCCGTCACGCCTCGGCCTGCGCGCCGTCGATTTCGGCGAAGGTATCCGAGGCCACTTGCAGTGCGCCCAAGGCAGTTGGCAGACCTGCCGCCATCGATACCTGTACCAGTGCCTCCACAATTTCCACTCGACTCGCACCGTGTCTCAGCGCTGCTGGGATGTGCATGCGCACTGCGCCGTAACCAGCTGCACCGAGAGCAGCACAGGACGAGATGATCACCAGCTCACGCGTCTTCAGATCCAAGCCAGGACGTTGATAGATGTCACCAAACTCCATCTCGACGATGAGCCTGCCAAAGCCTGGCGCCATGGCATCCACGTTTTTCACGAACTGCTCAGCCGGCAAGCCCAGTGAGCTTTCGAAAACTGACGAACCTTCTTGAAACAGGCGATCACGGGTAGTCGGGTTAGACATAGGACGAATCCTCAAGTGAATGTCGCAACTAAATTAGACTGTACAGTCCAGTCTAGTCAAGCGTGAGACAAACACATACATAGGATGATCCCATCTTGATGTGCAAAAAATACCCCGCGCGGGCCCTTTACGATCAAACGGGGACTCACCGGGGTGGGCCCTTGCAGACTGGCCAAAGCCAACCTGTAGCGCCTTGCAATCCAACGACCTACGACCGCCACAACTCGCCTTGAGCGCGGGGTGCAGTTATGCGCAGTGAGATCTGCGGTTAAATCCCAGGCGAGGATCACCTGCTGCTGGGTGCTGCCCAGCATTTGCAGCGCTATATCTTCGAGGCTGAAGAGCACTATCTGAGCAGATGGCAGTGCCTGCATCAGTCGAACCCCAACCCTCAGATGAGATGTGGAATGTCGGTGGTTCTGCGCGACATCGGGCACTGAGGGGCGCGGCAGGCGCTACTCGAAGCGGCGGCAATCCCGAGGAATAACACGTAGCATGTTGAGCCGGCGTGAAGGCGTTCAAGCAGTCCCGGCCTCCATCAAATCAGCTCTGATTGACCCAAAAGGTGAAGGGGGCTTACGTCTACCTGATCATAGGATCGTCACATCACGCTCCGAGATCTAATCCAAACAGGGCATCCCGAAGCGCAGGTGTATCGACCTGCTCATTGACGAGCCGGCGCAGCAGATACTGAGTAAGGTGTGAGCGAAGTCGGCACCGCAATTCGACACACATATCCGATTGCCCAAAATGGCCATTAGGCCAACGCACCATCAACTCCCGCCGGAGGGTGACCAGTGCCTGCCGTCCGACAGTGCTGGGAAACAGACGAGTCATATCGTCAAGGCCGGCAGTGCGCCTGTAGCCTGCCAACGCCTGACCCAGTACTGTGCTCAAAGAGTCGCCGTAGACCTGCCAAGCCTTATCCCATATCAGCTTCTCTACATCACCATCCAATATTCATTCTCGCTTCTACTGCGCTATCGCATTGTGTTGTGATCTAGGCGCACCGCGATCATTGAGTCCCTGAGGCAGCCCGACCATGCACATTGAATTTGACCTAAACCAGAACGATCTGGAGGCGCTACTAAGGCACTGCCAGTCGTATAAGCCCGCAAGCGGTGACGCTCGCGAGGATCAACGCCTGGAGGACGCCTTAGAGGCTTTGCAGGAGGCTCAAATGACCGCCAATGCACCGCGATGACTTCAAGGCCGCTCTGCGCAGCTCATCATATCGACAACCTGTGCCAGTACCCCACACCGCGCGCGGTGAGGCTGCAAGTTCATCTTGCCCTGTGTCCATACGCGTTGGATGACATGGGTACTCTTTCAAGCGGAGTCACCCCACTCAAAAAAAATCTGCGCTGCTGGGTTGTTTGTTACCAAAGAGAAAAGTAGGGCCTTCGGCCCAAAACACCGATCCCCCTCCCCCCTTCGCCATGCCTGGCGGCACGGCAATCAACGGCTGAAACCGCCAAAATAAATACCCAAAAGCAGAGCCATCACTACCAGGGTGAGATCTTAGTTAAGCGGCGCTAGCAACACCGTAGAAAATTTTTTGTCCTCAAATATAGAACTCCGTCGCCTCAAAAAAATTTCAAGAGGGGGGGTGGTAAAAAATGGCGCAACTAATCAAAAAGCGTCGCAATTTGACATGATTGTCCGAACTTGGCCGGTTTTTTTACCCTTGAGCCTACGACTTCACTGCATCGAGGTGGGCTCAGATCTGGGCGCTTCTTTGACTGAAGTGGGCATGCTCGCAGCTGACAAATCCGAGCTGAGACGCATCCATTCTTCCTGCACTTTCAAATTGCCGAACAGGTACCAGCTCAGCGCCCGGCAGTTTGGCTAGTTACTTAGAAAGATCCTTAGTCCATGATCCGCCAGTGTTGGTCGAGCTCCAGCGTGAGGAAGCGCTGCGCTCCTGACTGTGGCGCAAGGCCTCAGGGCCCAACAGAAGCAGCGTCTTGTGCTGATTCTCAGCGCTAGGTTTTTGGCCTTGTGTCCAGTATGACCAGCAATTGAAGAAAGGCTTTTCCCTGTCCTCGATGATGTCCGGTCGCAAGCGCACGATGTCCGGAGGGGCTGGATGCGCCTTCTCCGTGGCTTTGGTGGGAATGGCATCGTTGAGTTGAGCCAGGAACTCCTTGGGAATCAGGCGTTGCCCGCTAGCACCGTCTTCCTTAAGAACCTCCACCAGGTCACCGTACATATCGCCCAGGTAATCACGAATCCGATAGCCTGCCAGGACATCGAACCGGAAAAACCCTCGCGCTTTCCCTCGCGCAGTGAGCGTAAGCACAAAGGGCGTGTCCCGTGTAGAAAAAAGGCAGTCGAAGCTGGCCGCTCCAGTTCTCACCAAAAATTGCTGCATGTCGCTGCCAATCGAAATCATGCTGCGGTGGAGCAGCTTCAGCGAAGTCATTTCCATGTGATGAGCTCCTTGGTCAAGAGTTCATGATGATGGAGAGGTTTGTCAGGATGGACAAGCGCCCACCGGCCATAGTGCTTCGGCCACCTGCCCCGTCTGCCTGCCATTAAAATTCGGGCAGCAACCCTGCATCCCGAACAACCTCAGTCACTGAAAGCTCTCTCATGATGGGCTAATCTGAGCGAAACCACTTCACCGAGGCTTTGGTATGAATTTGGACAAGCACTCCCGGACGATCCCTCTCCACTGCCCGACCTGTGCTGGCACAACGTTCAAAAGCGAGTCACCCGAGAGTCTCAGCGTGATCTGCACTGGTTGTGAGCGCGTGATCAGCAAAGACGAGTTGTGCCGAGAGAACGAGGAAAACGTCCAGGAGCATCTGGGAGAGATCAAGAAGGAGATCTCGAAGGCAGTGGCCGACGATATGCGTAAGCGTCTTCAGAAAGCGTTCAGAGGCAGCAAAGGTTTCAAGCTGAAATGATCAACGTCACCTTCGAATCCGGAGACATTATCGCCACCCTGGCTCTCCTTTTTTCCGTGTACGCCACCTTCAAAACCGTTCAGTTCAACAACCGGCAGCAAGAGGTCATCAAGAGCCAAGCGAAGCTGAATGAGATGCTCCTGAACAAAGAGGTCTCGGGTGTAGAGCTGGACAAGCAGGCCGACCTAGGCGCGACATTCCTGAAGCTGGGCAACAGCAAATACCGACTCAAAGTTTTCAACAAAGGAAAAGCCCCTGCGCACCACGTAACGATTGACTTCCCTGAGGGAAATGAAGTCATCCTTGAGAGCGACATTGAAAGCAAATTTCCGCTCCAACTGCTCGACGTGCATCAGTCGGTTGAGCTAATCGCCGCTGTTCATTTGGGTACAAAGTCAAAGCACTTGGTGAAGCTTGAGTGGGAGGATGGACGGACAGGTAGAGCCGCGAAGGAGCTGTGGGCTACCTTATGAAAAACTGGCAGCTGTAGGCAGTCACACTCAACTCAGTGCAAAATCTGGGCGCCTGTCCGACTGAAGTGGTCACGGTCTTAGCTCGCAAATCCGTGCTTTAGACGCATCAATTCTTCCCTCACCTTCTGAGAGCCTGCACGATCAGATGCAAGCTCCAGCGCAGACATATTTCCGAAGGCTGCGCGTGATTGAGACATCCACACGGCAGCTTTTTGTTTGTCTCCAAACACCCTTTCCGCCTCGGTTAAGATTGAAGGCTGATAATCCATATTCTCCCTTCCTCCTGCATGGCCTCAGGATGGCAGCTCAGGCCGACTACTGGCCCATAGTATGTTCGTCATCGGGGCGATCTTCCAAGCGGAGGTTAGCTGGCAAGGGAAGTGACAAGCTGGATGACGAGGTTCTATCAGCGCGCCCCAGGCAACCCTCTCCTGGCCAACCTGCTCAGTCGTGAGGGGCAGCGGGACGACTCCAGGCGGTAGCCACCGGTATCTATCGCTTACAGCGATCATTTACGGCGTTTCGAGGCAATTAGGGCATCGAAGGCTTCTTTGTTCGAAAGCCCCTCCCGCTGTCTCGCGGCCAAGAAGTCTGCATCCAATCCCGCTGGGTCATAATACTCACGGGCATGCCGCACGATGGCCAGCCAAAGCTCATGCGGGATGGCTGTGTTATCGCCATTCCGGTACCGGTAACTGGGGCGCTGCAGCAATGCAGGCGCTCGCATGACCACGTCGTCACTTAACCGCTGGAAGATTTGAAAGGGTAGGTCGCTCATCCCAATTATGGAGGGGTGGATGAGGCGCCTGATAGCTTGGATGGCTGAGCCAGGATCCACGGTGTGCAAACTGGATAGACGTCGCACCTCGGCCTCAAATGCTTCGGCACCAGTTTCCACAACCAGGCGTTCAATGACCTCAAGCTCAGCCAGGTTCCGGCGCTCCAGAGCGATTATGTGCTTATCCATTATTGACTCTACCCAGTTGATACGAGGTCGATTTTGCAGAATGCCTGTGCGATCCCGCTAGACATGATTAGGCGTTCATCGGCACGGGGCATTCGAATCGCGCAAGCCAAATCAGTGCCCGATGACGCTGTTGCACCAGCCTGTTCGAATATTCTTGGTCACTCTGGCAGATCTGCGTAGATCCTGATGCCAAGCTCGTTCAACACCTGCAGCACGCTTGCGAGCGCTACGGTGCCTTTACCGGTCTCGATGTCTCTCAGCAGCACATGACTCTTGCCTAGCATGCTCGCAAGGTCTGTTTGAATAATCGACTGCTGTTTTCGTACTTTCCGAACTACGGCGCCCAATTCTGCGGCGGTGCGGAGCTGAACCAGATCCCTCATGACAATGCCCCTAAAAACTACATTATGCTTTAGTTCTTTGAAAAATTGTCGCGCATCGGTAGAAAATCGAAACCATAGCTTATTTTTGTTCGGCGAGATGGACTCATTAGGCGGCGACTCCTGGCGTCTACAACCTAAGAAAGCTAGTCCCAGGTAGTGCTGCGTCCGACTCTCTCACAGCGCCTTTGCACAGAGTACAAATGTACTCCGACCTAAATTGGCGCCCCGCCACAGGCGCTTGCAACTCGCCTATGGACACTGGACGCTGTCATTCTCGGCGCTGGAGTGGACTGGAACTGATCATCTGCCACGAGCCGAAGTCTCCCACTCTCTACCTCTGACTCTCCAGCATCAAAGGAGGCATTTAAATCTTCACTTCCCCTAATCAAATACAAAAACTACCCTGACGTGCTGACTGATCGAGCTTTTTTGAACAAGGACTAGCCAATGATAAAAGACCTAGACTTCTCTGACGAATTTGAATTCAATGTCGAAGTTTATCATACTGACCACAGCATTTTCGGTGAGGGTCGCCTAACTTTTGGAGGAGGCGGCCTAATCTGCATACAACTGGAGCGAGCCCATAATTACAAGACCGCACATACAGTGCCTCCAATCTTGAAAGCGAAATCAAAAGATGGGCAGCACTTCACCTTATTTAATTGTGAAACAGCACACAACCAAATATATGCAAAATACATCGCATGCGGAGATATCGATTCTGACGCAGGCAGCATCCAGGTCAAATATGCAGAAATTTCCGACTGGTTCATGCATGACCAATATCTAGAGGGCGAACTCGGTGAAAGTCTAACCTGGAAAAATCCAACACCCCAGCTATCAATAAGCATTGAAACAGATGAAGAAGATTTCTCGCTTAAAACCGAGACATTCAGCAGCTTAACAAGGCGCGGTGAAAATCATATAATCCATGAGCACATCCGCTTTATATTTGAGCGACCTAGCGGCACATTTGCAATCGAGGAAGTAAGAGATAAAGCATTCGAGCTATCGACTTTATTATCCATACTGACCGCGACTCCCGTATCCATCGAAAGTGTGTGGGGCAGTTTTGACTCGAAGTATTGCGTGCCTATCTACTTCCCATCCTTTAAAAAAATTGATAGCAGCTCTTCAAGCGGAGCTTACTGGGTAAGCTGCCTGGCGCTACGAGCCCTTCTGGATGATCATTGGCAGTCGATATTCGAGCGGTTCTACGCCTCCCCTTATCGCAAAACGACGTGGGTTCGCCTTGCAGGCATGCAACGCTATGAGGGGTTTTGGGAGTTCAAAATCCTTGGCTATGTGAGCCTATTGGACGAGTACGTAAGCACTTCTGCAACTATCGCTAATTTCAAATCAACGAAGGCCGAGACCGCTAAAGTAACAAAACTAAAAGAAAAAATACAGCGACTATCAAAGCCGTTAGACGACGATCAGGCTGAAGAAGTGCGATCATTGATTGATTCGATTTTCGTGACATCGCGAGACCTTACATTCCTGGAGAAATACGAACTCGCAAGAAGCAACACAAACGATGATATTCTTAAAGTTATTAATTTGACCGACGACGACTTCCGCCTCATCAAACGAATCAGAGACAAAGTTGCACATGGCGTTACTCCTGACTTGCAGGACACATCCTACCAAGAGCTTCATCTCATAATCGAAAAAATCGCTCTATTGATGACTTACTGGGCGCACATCGACCTCGGCCTTTCACCCTCCGACTTTGCAATATTTTTAAAGCGTACGCACAACCCACTCCAATTCAATTCAGCACTAAACAAATTCCATCTCGACCTCATAACAAACTCCGCAGAGTTCATTCATGTGCCTGAAGGTCTTTTTGAGAAGTTTACATCTGGCGAGTATTCAATCATCAACGCCTGCTTCACTCAGAACGCCCAAAACGAGCTGACATATTCCGAAGCGCATAAAGCCATGTTCAACAACTGGATTAAAGATCGCTCGCGAAAAACTAACCAGGTAATAGACGCGTTTGGGGCCGATTCCGTGCGAACCAGATCACCAGCGAGCTTGTATTTAGAGTGCGCTGACAAGCACATTCAATTACATATGGCCTATATCATTAAGGACTACTGAACAACCTAACAGAGCGCTGAGTAGGGGTGAGCCATTCGTCAGGTCGTTTCAACGACACCGAAACAAGTCATAATGCTAAGACGCTCAAGGATACCCAGGCTCCAGAAGGACATACTATGAGCCTGCTCGACAAGCATGGAGGCCACAGGCGAAATTGACGAGCATCTGCTGGCCCAGATGGGACGCTGTGAGGGAGGCAGTCCCTTTCCTCACGTGGCTTACCAATCGCTTTGAAACTCCTGAGGACTCCCAAGCGCGTCGTGGGATCTTCCCCTACCGCCGTCTTGGCTCTATGGGTTACGCAGCCTGGTTCACAGTTTCAAGCAGGGTTGGCCGTTGACCACTATCCCTCTACCACCAGAGTACACTTGTACTCCACATGGAAATGCTCATGAACGAAATCTGGCTGCGAGAAAAAGAACGAAGAAAGGCGCTATTGCAACTGGCTGACCTGATTCCTGGCGAACCCAATGCGCGCCCGATCCTGGAGCGACTGGATGAGCTTGAGCGACTTGATCGTGAAGAACCGCTGAGCGAATGCCCTGTTGACATTGTGCAGCTGGCTGAGCTGCCCAAGGAGGCTCATCCAGTCGGCTGCTGGATCGTCCGCGATCAAGATATCCCAGAACCCTGGAAGTCTCGATTCACTGTCGCGCTTGGCCCCGCTACGAGAGTTGAGGATGGGTTTTATCTGCAGGATTGGACTGACTTTCTCGACGCCTGGGAGCGTGATCTTGCACACGTTGAGCAGCACCGCGAGGCGCTTGACGACGACTAATGACCACCGCTTGCTGTCTAGACACGGCAGCAGAGGCATTGACAGACAGGTTTGGGTTCCAAAGTAAGAGACGCAGATCACTCCTGATTAGCTGTGCTGTGAGCCATCGGATGTTCGCTCTGCTCATCCCTCAAGGTTCCCGAGCCGATACAGATCCACACCAGAGCCAAGGTCAGCGGCCCTTTTGAAGGCCGCACCTGAAACACCTGAGTCACCAGGTCGCGTGGCGATCAGCGAACTACGATCCCGTGTTGCGCAAAATCGCTCAAAAGGGTCTTACGACTCAGCATGGCGGGCAACTTGAATATGTTCCTGTATCCGTACCAAAGCCCCATTGGGAGTAGCACTAACCCTATGCCAAACGTGGCGGTAGCGGCAATAATAGCTGCTGGAACTGAAGCAAGCGAGAACACCACACCTTTTAACACCGTTGATCTAGCGATCAGACGAATATCATCTAGGTCGTATTCGACTTTTCCATTCTTGTTTTCAAAAGCCAAAACAACGATGGTCTTTTTCGAAATTCTTTTGAAATACCACGTTCGTGGGACTTCAGTCGCCATAGCCCCGTGATTTTTCAGATACTTCGGAACAACCACTTCTTTAAAGTAAAACGTATTGCCTTGTGCATCCTCAAGTCTTACGCGATTATAGAGCGCATCAAGATCGCCAAGTGCTTGGACGTCATAATTTTTAATAGTTACTGTTATCTTTTCGAGGTCAGCCATTTTTCGTCCTTAAGGCATTAGTTTTCGGCAGGCGCAGCTATTCACATGAAGCTCAACGCAGCCTGGCGGAATGGCTCAGGCGGCTCACATCTGGATAAGGGGCGAGGCCAGATCCCTGTACCATCTTGCCTCGCCACGAGTGATGCTCTGGCCACACTCTGTCACGAGCCATGTTCGCTCGTGATCACGTAATGATCTCCGCTGGCACTGCGCATGAGTTTGAAGCCCGCTCTCTCGGCAACGCATCGCAATGGAGGCGTAGCGACAGTCATACCGTTTGAGGACACCCCCGATTGGTCGCCGTAGACGAGGGCGACATATCTCTCACCCACCCTGGCGGCACCAAATAGGTACGCGTCGATGTGTACCGACCAATCGATGCTCTGGGCCAAGACGACCTCACAGGGTAAGCCTTGCCCGACGCTCTGTTGACCTTTAGCCCCCTGGACGCTGCGCGTCCACTCACAAATAGACATCTACTTCGTTCTCGACAATTGAACAACCACTGAGGGTGGAGAGCCAGCCGTGCCGTTTTCTACGATCAAGATCGCAGGACACAGCTATTTAGCGATTTAGCGATTTAGCGATTTAGCGATTTATTGAATGGACTTACGCAGTTCCCGCCAGAACCATGCCGCCTCCCCTCGCCCCAAACGAGGGCTGCGCCGGGTGCGTCTGCAGCGCTTTGGAACCTCGCCGGCAAGTGCTCCAAGCAGCGCAATCGACACTGCCGCCGCGCCATTGACAGTTTTATACATTATGTGATGTGTAACTGTACACGACAACATGGCTACATCCTCGCTTTTTGAGGACATCGCCTTGTTGAAGCAAGCGCTAGCCGCAGTCGTTCGAGCACTTCGGGAGAGCCTGGGCTTCACGCAGGAAAACCTAGCTCACGCAGCCTCCCGCACTTACCTGAGCAGGATTGAAAACGCCGACAGCAACCCGACGATCGAGAAATTCGCAGAGCTGGCCGAAGCACTCGGCCTGTCCCCTGTGTCGCTCATGGCGCTCGTTGTATCAACACGCGACGACACCTCCACTGCCGATGTCCTCGCTCATGCGACCGAAGAACTGAAGGCTCTTGAGCTCAAGGTCAGCGCTGACGACATCAAGGCTCACCTCGCCGGCATGACAATCCTGAAACGACCTCCAGCGCGACCAGCTGATGTCGTCAAACTGCGAAAGGTACTTGAATGCAAAGACGCTGGGTTGAGCAAGGCCGAGACAGCGCGGCGGCTGGGCATGAGCCGCTCAACTGTGGGATTTTTGTGGGAGCGGTCAGCTCCTGCTCAAAGCTGACAGCGGGCCAAACAGGATCGGTTAAGCCGTAAAGCGCTGGGTCGTTACGTCGGTGGATGACGATCCAGGTGAGTGGTCATGTCTCTGTTTGAGATGTGTCGGCCTGTGCTTGAACGAGACATCCGTCAAAGGCACTTGGCACGAGTAGAAAGCAGCGTGTGGGACTATTGAGATCAGCCTCTCACCCGTAGCGCCAATTCACATTCGTCACCGACTGACGTACTGAGACCTGCAGACGCACCTCCACAAGCTCGAACCACCGCCGACGCGAGTGAGATGAGTTTTCTGAACTTCCAGGGGATGCCCGAGCATACTGGGCTAATTTCCGCCAAACCTATTTTCCGCTGTTCAGAATTGGCCGGCAGCGTAACAATGGCTATTATGCTGCCCGGTAAACATTTCGCCAGTCTATTCCCGCCATGAGTCTCATAAATCTGGCGAAGAGCGTCTATAGAAACGATCTTGAATAGTTCGATACTCCAACCTTAAGGGCGATTGTACACGCGAATTTAAAGTGACCGCGTCATGGCCTCGCCCTAAGCATAACCAGACCCTTGGCATGATCATCAAGTTAAGCTTTTGCCTGATATCAATTCCCAATGGTTGATTACACTGACGACCTGGGTTCGGTATGCGGGCATAGCCAAGCTGCAGTTGATCTTTAAGGCCCTTCTCTGAACGCATGCATCCATCACCGCTCAAACAGTAGTATTGCCTAGTCAGAACAGCAGGAATCCGCCCAACTACCATTTCTTGTACATGAATGCCCACTATGATGTGCAACAGCGCGCCGATCCTGCACCCTCTGATGGGCCTACAGAAGCGGGCGACGGACACAGCACACCGCGCAGTCCTCGCCGCCCTCATTGACCGTTTGCCTGCCATCCCATAGCTAACCAGTATTAGAGCGTTTTAGCCTTGTATTGTAAATCGACCTGAAATCTCGAACAGAGCAAGACTCAGAAAAATCAGGCGCATGCCATGTACAGTGCGGCGTGCGAGGAAGAAATCTAAGAAAATCAATATAGCAACAAACAGCATTTAAACAGCGCAAAACTTTCGCGGCACACTAACATCATTTTATACATATATTGACGTTTCAAAAAAAATCTAGACGTCGTTAAAAAATCCGGATAGCCTCCAAACAAATCCCACTGCAAAGCCGACTGGTCTTGGACAGAAACGTATCCGCTCGCCCTGGAAAAAGCCCCGAAGCCCAAGTTACTAAAATCGAAAGATTTCAAGTGCTGACTCCAAATTATGGATCCCATCAATCGACAGCAACTTCGATTAGTTCCGACATAAACCTAGAGTCCACGAGCAATGAAATACTCTACAACTTCCCGATATTGCTAGACAACCAAGGACAACCTTGGGACATTGCCAACCTTTATCTTATTCATAGATATCACCATACGCTAAATTATAACCACCGAACTTATGCATCCATCGCCGACCATCTTTTGGATTACCGAAGATTTTTAGATTCGGAAGACATAGACTACCTGCATTTTCCGAAACTAAAACAACTTAAATCAACCTATCGATTCAAGAAGCATATCGAAGGCGAAATCGACTCAGGCCGAATGACCCTTGACACTGGAAAGAAAAGGATGAGCGGCATCCACCGCTTCTACAAAAATATTCTTAAGTTCAAGCTAATCGACCCTGATCTTATAGTGGAGGCCCCTTACGAAGAGGTTATTAGATATATAGAAACCACCACAGATTTTGGCTTGAAGACGTTTATCACCGTCTCATCGTCAGACTTGGCTCTACAGGGATCTAAGGCATTACCAGATCCTGACTTCATTTACGATGACGGCAAGACCAAGCCTCTAACCATGCAAGACCAGATGGTTTTGTTAGAGGCGCTCAAGAAATGCGACCGGGCCTATCAGTTACTTTTCTATCTTGCGATTTTCACTGGCGCACGATTGCAGACACTAAGCACTATCAGGATTTGCGATCTTAACAGGCAACTGGACTACGAAGGCAATCTCAGACTTCCAGTAGGCGCAGGGACTGGCATCGATACAAAGAAAAAAGCGCGCATGACAATCATAATCCCTGGATGGTTGGTAGATGAACTGAAGATCTATATTCAATGCAGCGTTGCGCAAGGAAGGCGCGAGTCTTCCTACTATGGAGATAGCGAATCAAATTACATATTCCTTACCAGTAAAGGAACACCCTTTTATACAAGCAAACAAGAAATGAAAGAACGCCTCACGGGAGATACGACCAGCACCAATTTTGGCCAACCCTATTCACACACTGAGGGGGAGGCGGTTCGTCAGTTTCTACAAACTCTGATCCGAGATATTCAAAAAACATCTCCCGACTTTGAAAGATTTAAGTTCCACGACCTGCGAGCGACTTTTGGCATGAACTTACTCGAAGACGAGCTTGATAGGCCTGACCGCAAACCTATAACCGCGATTCTGGAACTCGTCCAGCAACGCATGGGACATCGCAATAAAGAGATCACACTCCAATACTTAAACTATAGGTCAAGGATCGAGTGGAAAAACCATGTGCAAGACCAATTCGAGTCTAAGCTTTTTTCGCATGTTGTGCGGGGCCGTAGTGAATGAGCACCAATGATGATTCAACCTTACGGCATAGGAACGTCACGATCATCGATCTCTCGGACGTTACTACAACCATCCTGATCCCTGACTCGGTAGTTTTCCAACATGTACACAGGACAAATTTTGTTGTACACAACTTAGATGTATCGTCATTCTGCTACAAAAAGCGTGCGCACGGCTCTAGCGGTCAAATCGGCGACAAGGTCGATCCGAATAGTCTGGATATCCACCGACTCAAAGTCGCTCGGATAGTCATCGAGTTCATTCGAGGCCAAAATCTAGACACCGCAAAGAAACATCGGCACTGGTTCAATCTTTTCTTTACCTGGATTGATGCCAACCATGACAGCTTAAGCCTCGATGATATAAATGACTTGAAGAGGGCATACATAGGCTATACAAGTCACTTAATACAAAGAACACAGGCTACGCCTAGGAGCGGCAACCGCATCACAGCAACTGTGGCGACGAACCAACAGAAAGCTGTGGCTAAACTTATCTCAATTATAACAGGCGAAGAACTGCGCATAATAAAGTCATGGGCCGCCAAATTAAACAAAAGCAAGCCGGGCATAGTAAAACCTGACAAACCTTCCTCAGATGAGCAGGATATCTGTTTCGCCGCACACATAAACTTCTTGAACGAAGTTCACCGGGTCATTGTGAATAATGAGCCCTACCCCCTCATGCTGACCCCAGCGTTGGGGGAACCATATTATCTTTATGACGAAATCGGCTATCGCAAAACTCCCATCATCCACCTGATGTTTAAAGAGCTTAGGAAGTATCCGACGCTTCCGACGCTGGATGTATTGAGCATAGCCAGCGCCGATCTCACTCAACTTAGTGGCCGAGACAAAGAGCTTGCCTATTCTGCTCTAGAAATTAAGGTGGCCGAATCCAACTCCGCGAACCGCAACTTATATCGATCAAGAAATCTTGTGATCATGGCGATGGTTGCGGGCTTCACCAGTTTAATTGCAGCAACTGGCAGCAACTCGTCTGTTGTAGCAGAAATTGAGCCAACAGACTTCAAACCGCTTCCAACCTCAAAAGGCATGCGTATGCTGGGTATAAAAGGCCGAGCGAACGGAAAGGCGGTATCTCCCGAATTCGGTGCCAGGTACAGCAGCACCTATAACAAAATTCTGGAATTGCGCCGTTGGCTTCTGGGCGCTGATGAATCACCTCTCCTATTTCCATTCCCTAAGCGAGACGGTAGATACTCCACCATCCTAGCCGCCCACCTACAGGCCTATAAGTCTTTGCTCAATAAGCTGATGCCTGAAGTGCGCTGGGTAACGCCGATGGACTACAGGAAGAATGTCAGCTATCAATATTTAAAGTTAAGTAATGGCGACACTTTACTAACAGCCCAGAAGCTCGGCAATACGGTACGCACCGTTGAAAGCCATTACGGTCGTCCTTCCCTAGAAGATCTGGCGCAAGAGTTCACCGCGTTCTTCGACGCCATGCAGGGCTCTGCCTTGGCACGAGGACGGAATCAAGATGTTATTCCGGTAAAAATCATTGAAACAGAGCCAGACGCGTTAACGATTCCTGGCGGATCCTGCCTATCTGTAGCAAGAGAACCCACATTGGCATCAGGCTTCACGAGTTTCTCGCCAATACCGTCATGCCGTGAGCCGGAATATTGCGTCTTCTGTAAACACTACGCCGTTCATGCTGACGTTACAGACCTCAAGCGCCTTCTCTCCATTAAATTTATTATTGAAGTCAGCCAACCCCATTACGATTCAGACAGATGGACGGAAAATATGTACCCTCTCCAATACCGGATCAATGAGATCATTGGCCTTGTGACTGAACAGATTAATGACCAGCAACTGGTTACTCAAGTTTCAGACGAAGTGAGTTGCGGTGACCTTGACCCGTTCTGGGCGACTCATCTAGACGCACTCGTTTATATGGGCTATGTATCATGAATATTGAAGAACGCTTGCGTCTCAGCCCCACACAAAGAAACTACCCGCCTCAAAATTATGTTTCATCAGAGGGTGCACTTACGACCCCGCCAGATTTCATCATATCGCGAGACACTGATGGAAAGCCGCTGAGCTTGTATAAGCATGACGTGTGGCGAATGGGGGCATATTCAACCTATAACATTACCTACTCTTTTATCGGCTGGCATAGTGATGATACGTCACCACTGTACCAAGCCATTCAACGCGAAATGAAAACCATACAGTTTTCAAGACTTTATTTATTCCCAAAAGCTAGAAAAGTACAGAGCGTGACCGTACATGCCCTGCGGTCACTCGCCGCCATGGCGCTGTCCAATGGTGTGACTTTAAAAGAACTCATCACGCAACAGCGCCATGAGGCAAAAATCTTAAGAGCCATCGCCGCGACTCCCAAGCATTCCACAGCGGATCTTCTTGTCAGACTGCTTCGTGACATAAATATTATAAGCAAAACATCGCAGCACTCTGGGCTTTCGATTTTGGAAGGCCTGTCCATGCGAGCTGAAGGCATTCTACAGTCGATTTTCCCTGAAAGGGATCGCCGCGAACAGACTTGGTTAATCCCATCCCGCATTTACGCAGCGATCATTAACGAATTCGCCGTTGACCTAGACACCTTCAACTCCATGAGCTCCAAGATCATAGAGTTTTACAGCCGTCGTCAAGATGAGCCAGAGTATGGCTATCCGCTCAGTAATCCACCCACTGGCAAGAAAATTCATCACTGGGAAGCGGCGATGAACTGCTTAGGTTTGAGCGATGACCTCATGAACCTCGGCATAACCAATCTTGCCAAGCTGAACGCTTACCTCAATGAAGTCATTGCAATCGCCAAGTTCTGGATCCATGTTTTTTCGGGTATGCGTGACGACGAGGTCAGCAAGCTTCCATGTAATGCCCTCCAAACCATCCGAATCAATGGTCAGGAGATTCCGGTCATTATGGGCAACACCTACAAGGGAGCATCGGAAAACTACGCCCCGACTACCTGGATCACCTCACCAGCGGTAAAGAAAGCATTCGATGCGGCGATCGCCATCGGCAATATCGCTCGTATTAAAAACTCCTATCAACAGTTGGATAATAGTAAATATCCGCTTTTCCCCATGCTAACTCATGCAAAGAGCGTAACTCAATCATTCCATTTTGAGGTTCCAATCAGGGCCTCATTTAAAATCTCAGTTCCGCTAAGCAAAAACCCTCTGTTCTTGGTGACGGAGAGCGACATGCGTGAGCTAGAAATGTTCGATGGATTTACGGATTGGCGAGGGATACCGGGATTGGAGGTAGGCAAACCTTGGCCCCTGAAAAGCCATCAATGCAGGAGATCACTTGCAGTCTATGCAGCTAGATCGGGAATGGTTTCATTAGGCTCCATGGCGCTTCAGTACAAACACCTAACTGAATTCATGACATCTTACTATCGACACGGGAGTGCCTTCGCTATCAATTTTGTTATAGACCCCGAGCAGAAGCTGCTCATTGATGACATAGACACTCAAATGAAGCTCAGGCAGTACGAGCTTTACGAAGCAGATGTTATCAATTCGTCATCCCCTCTGTGGGGCGGGGAGGGAAACCGAATCCAGGTTGCTGAAGATCGAGGTAAACCACTGATAATCACCACAGACAGGAATTTCACTAAGCAAAAATTTGAGCGTGGCGAAATGGTTTACAAAGAAGGCCCTGCTGGCGGCTGCACGAACCCTTATCCCTGTGCGCTCATCAAATTTACAAACCTGACCCCTTGCGTTGACTGCAGTCATTCAATACTTAATGCGAAATCTATGCCCAAGATCAATAAAGCGATAACGACCCATAGAAAAGCATTAAACCACCTTCCAGAAAATAGCCCTTTCCGTGAACAAATCATATCGGAGATTTCGAGCATTACCGCTGCAGTCACAAAAGCTGGCTACGGCAAACTCTTGGAGGCATAAGTTGGTTAGCAATAGTCACTATATTGAGGCGCTCGACAGGCTTGTGCTTGAAGGCAGAGAGATCAACCTAGACTCTGTTGCGCTGGGTGCCGGGAGAAAGAGAGGCTCGATAAAGAGGGGGCGCTCAAGTCAAGCCGCCTTGGTTAAGTTAATAGATGACACGGCGGCTCAGCAACGCAGCGCCCAAGCGGCGCCTATCCTGAA
This sequence comes from Pseudomonas shirazensis, assembly GCF_050496565.1. Taxonomy (GTDB): domain Bacteria; phylum Pseudomonadota; class Gammaproteobacteria; order Pseudomonadales; family Pseudomonadaceae; genus Aquipseudomonas; species Aquipseudomonas shirazensis_A. The sequence continues at coordinate 297,602 of NZ_JBNWAE010000002.1, read as the reverse complement.
GAGCAAGAAGCCAGCCGTTAAGCCTAAGACCCGACGCCCTGATGACACAGCGGTTCGGAAGAGTGAGCTCTACCAGAAGACGCTTCAGAAGCTGGTTTCCATCCAGTTTGAGAATCATCGACTCAGAATGCGGATCGCGGAATTGGAGTCGGCATCCTCAACCTGAGTGACTCTTGGGCATGTGTTTTGGGGATTGGTCTGGGGCATAGGAATGAGCGCCTGAGCAGGAAACGCTTCGGCGCTCCTTCCTTCACATGACCAGCGATCCACCGAGATGGCAGATGTACTCGCTGGTAGACGGCAGTTTCGAAAGCGGTGTTCGGGCTCGCTCATTTTTAGCCAGGAGCTGGGCTGAGGATCGGCTGGTGCTTGGGTGTGCCCAGGCTCCCCTGTAAATCAGCAATCTCACGGGCGATGGCTACCTTGTCCGATAGCTGGTCGGCGCAAAGGGAAAGGTGGGAGCGCGCAGGCAGGTAGAGGTGTCCATATCAACCTGCTGTCCATATGGACAGTCACACATTCAGGGCAAGCTCAGTGAAATCGGGAAGTTCCGGGGTGTCCACACTATCCCCTCTTTGGATTGTCAAGACACCCTGCTGTCGTTCGTCGCCAGCGTGCAGCTGACCAGCAACGACATGCTGCACGTCGGTGACTGGATCGAAATGCCCCAGGTTGGCGCCGACGGCGACGTGGTCGACATCACCCTGCACACGGTCAAGGTGCAGAACTTCGACAAGACCATCGTCTCCATCCCCACCTGGCGCCTGATGAGCGAGTCGTTTCGCAACTACCGCGGCATGCAGCAATCCGGCGGGCGCCGAATCAAACGCAGCGTGTTCATCGATGCCGCCGGCGTGCGCTTCCTTACCCTTGAAGAAGAGCAGCGCCTGACCGGCGTACGCCTGCTCGGCGACTACCTGGCCAGCAAGCGCAAAGAGCTGCAGGACTGGAACGAAGCCCAGGGCCTGGTCGCCGACCTCTCGGCCAACCGCCGCAAGCTGACCAACATCGGCACCTTCCGCGCGTTTGCCCTGGCCTACCTGCAAAATCACCCCGACGTGCACCCGAACATGACCTGCATGGTCCGCCAGATGCAGCCCACCGCCGAAGGCGTGCCGCTGGAAATCTATTGCTTTACACGTACCACCGCGTGGGCCGAATACGAGCGGATTCAGGGCGATGTGTTCGACTATCTGCTGGCGGTGCTGCCGGAGTTTGGCCTGAGTGTTTATCAGCAGCCGAGTGGTAATGACATGCGGATTGGCTTGGCCGGGCGTGCGGCGCATGAGCCGGCGCAGCGGCGGTTGCAGGAGATGAGTGAGGCGTGAGGCGCGATGATTTGCGCTAAATGGCAGGTCTGACGCTCTGTTGACCTGCCTTTCACTTAGTTTTCACGAGCGGCTTGGCAATCTATAGCCATCCCTACGTGATAGACCTTGGCCCGCCTAGCAGCGGGCTTTCTTTTGCCTGCGATTCTGGGTCAGGGCGTTCGAGACAAGCCGCATTGACCCCGTACTAATCTGGCGCAGAACGGCGCTGGTGGAAGGTATGGATTCCGCATATGGAGCAGAAGTAATTTCAGCTTTACACGACCGGCTGTAAAGGGTCTAGAGCAGACGGTCGAGGATGACCGCTTTCGACCCATAGCTGCCTTTCGCGTCGGTCGGAAAACGGCCCTCCCAATATGCGCCGTGACTGCCAAATCACTTGCTTCAAAGCTGGGTCAACTAGACACTATTTATGATTAGATTATGATTGACTCAAGGACGCTTAAAAGCTCTACATCGTCTCCGACGACGTTAATAGGATTTTATTTAAAAATGAATGGCCGACCTTATCCCTCTCTTTCGTTTGTATCAGCACTGGCAGCCGTGCTCGCAGTACTTATTTCAATTAGAAGCTGTCAAGTATCAGATGACGCACTTGCCTTGGCAAGCAATGAGTATATTCAAGATCGAACACTAATTCTTACGGCTAACTTCTCAGAAAATAATGATGGCATTACCTTAAAGCCAACCAACGCCGAAATCACCCTCTTAAAAGGGGTCGTTACCTTCCCGCCTGAGATTTATGCTGAAGCAATTCCTATCAGCTCAAGCGGAGAACTGTGGCGTATGCCAGTCATAATTTCTACTCTTCAGGACTATGTTCTAAAGAAAGTGCCACGAGCCAACGGAGTGATCAAAATTCAGTCCTCGCAGATTCCAGTAATAGTAGAATCTTACTATGCGGCAAAAGGTGATACCTATACTGATAAATCGCTATATTTTCTTGGCTATGATTCATTCGTGCATGAGGATATATACAAATCACCTTCCATACACTTTCGTGATCTTGTCTTTGCATTGCGAGAGACAAGCAATAAAAATTTGATAACCCCCGATGATCTCGACAAAATAATCAATAAGCAGTCGTATGTGCGTATGCCTTACGGCCCACCAAGCACCTCTCCCAAAAAATGAAACAGCACTGCTGGATAAGTTCTCAGTAAACTAAGAATACCTAGGTTTTGATAGGACAAGGCGTTAGCTGCGTTTCGATCCGGCTACCGCTTAACCGCGATTTCCAGTAATTAGTTCTTATCGGAGTTTTGAACACTTTTGACAGACCGCTTTTGGCCCCTAGCTACCCTACGGTAACGGCTGCTTTGGGTCGGATAGCGATGGCCCCGCAGCCGTCACCAGGTCATGCGGCTAAACCTCTGTCTGCTCGGCCATCTCCAGAGCGTCGTCTACCTCGATGCCTAGATACCTGACAGTGCTTTCCAGCTTCGTATGGCCCAGTAGGAGCTGTGCGGCCCTGAGGTTCTTTGTCCTGCGGTAGATCAGCGACGCCTTGGTTCGCCGTAGGGTATGGGTTCCGTACAAGGCTGGATCCAAACCAATTGCTGTCACCCAGGCTTTGACGATCCGTGCGTACTGTCGGGTGGAGATATGCTCGGATTGGGCAAGCCTACTTGGGAAGAAGAAGTTCTCGCTTCGAAGCTTGGCATGGCGTATCCAAGCCTCCACCGCTGAGCGTGTCTGCTCTGTGATCTCAAATTGCACCGGATGATGAGTTTTTAGCTGCATCACGATAGCTCTCGATGAGACGTGCTCCCCGTGGGCTATGTCCCGCACTCGCAGCCTGGTGAGGTCGCAGGCGCGCAGCTTGCTATCGATTGCCAGGTCAAAAAGAGCCAAGTCCCTAGTTTCCTCCGAAAGCTGGAGTCTGACGCGTATAACCCAGATACCCCTAATCCGGAGCGGGGCTTTCTGACCAACGAGCTTTCCCTTGTTCCAAGGCTCGCGGCTAACGACTGCTATCGCTTTGATGGCTTGTTCTCCTCAGTAAGGGAGTACAAGCATGTAGCCGGCCACGGGGCGGAGCTATCCGACCCATCAGCCGGCCGCCGAGGCGGAAACGGCCAAAAGCGAACTGCCGTCGAGAGTAACCACGTCTACGTAGACGACGTGATGGCTTTTCGCTTACCTTCGTGTCCATTAGCGTTCGATCAACAAGGACAAATGGACATGCTGTTGACATCTGTAAAGGTTGGCCCTTTCCGCTCAATCAATGAGCAGCAGACAACCGAGATCGATCCCCAGGTCACTGTCTTGGTGGGGATGAATGAAGCCGGAAAGACGGTTTTTCTCAGAGCTTTGCATAAAGCCAAGGATGCGCTGGACAAAGAGAAATTCGACATCACCGAAGACTATCCACGCAAAGACCTTCTGACATATAAGCGACGCCACGAGGAGTCGCCTGAAGATGCCGTCTCCCTAACCTACGTGATCGACGACGCTGAGGCATTTGAAATCAACGCCAAAATCGGTTGTGACATAAAGGCTGGATTCAGTTTCACAGTGTCACGTAACTACAAAAATTCCAGTTCAATTGGGTTGAGTATTCCCGAAGCCCCAGTACTCAAAAACCTGGCAACTACCGTAGGGCTGAGCGAAGGTGCAGTTGCCGTCCTCAGCAAAGCCACTTCGCTGAGAGAAGCACTATTAGGCCTGAAAGGCATCAGCCTGACGAATGAGGCTGACACGGAATTCGTCCAAGGGTTCGAAACTCGTGTGAGCGGTGCACGTGCAGACTGGTCGTCGGTATGTACCTACGAAGCTTGGCAGTTGCTATCACCGCAGATTCCTAGCTTTCTTTATTTCAGCGACTACGACCTTCTGCCTGGAAAACTCAATCTCAAAGATCTTGCGAATCGCTTAACTGCCGCAAACAAAGATCCGGCTAATGCCCACAAGCAGATCGAGCCAAAGCATCAAGCAGTGATCGCCCTACTACGCATGGCGGGAGTTGAACTGGACGACTTCTCGAATGGTACCTCCTATGAAGAACTGAAGGCACAGATCGAATCGGTATCGATCAACCTAACTGATCAGATTCTGGAGTTCTGGAAGCAGAACGAAGATCTCGAAGTCGAGATCGATATTCGGCCTGATGCGTCAGATGCCGCCCCATTTAACGACGGGCCTAACCTCTACCTGCGAATCAAAAATAAAAGACATCGTGGTGTTACCACCCCATTCGATCAGCGCAGCCGGGGCTTCATCTGGTTCTTTAGCTTTTTAGTATGGTTTGACAGCGTCCAGCAGCAACTCAGCGTGGTCGGCAGTACAACCAGTAACAATCTTGTGCTGCTGCTGGACGAGCCAGCACTGGCTCTGCACGCCCTCGCTCAGTCTGATTTTTTGCGTTACATCGATGATCTTGCTGAGACCCACCAGGTCATCTACACGACTCACTCACCGTTCATGGTGAATTCAGATCGCCTGCACCAAGTGAGGGTAGTGGAAGACAAGCCACGCCAAGGGACAGTGATCTCTTCTAACCTTTCCGGGTCGGATTCCAAGACAATTTTCCCACTACAGGCCGCCCTAGGTTGGAATATTGCTCAAAACCTATTCATCGCCGAGCGAAACTTGCTGGTCGAGGGTATTTCAGAACTCACTGTACTCCAAGCGATGTCTAGAGTCGTTGAAGAGACTGGAGGAGTAGGACTTGATCCCCAAATTACAATCGTCCCCGTTGGGGGCTTGAGCAATGTAGCGACCTTCGTGTCACTCCTAGGAGGTAATGGGCTAGCATTTGCTGTTCTGCATGACTACAGCGGCAAGAGTGATCAGAAGCTCGACGCCATGGTGCAGCAGAAATTGTTAAATCAAAAACAAGTCTTTAATTTCTCACAATTCAAAAACCTAGGAGCGGATGGAGCGGATGCCGTTGCCACCGACCTCGAGGATCTCCTAGACCCCAAAGCGTACCTCGAACATTTCAACGAGGTCTATTCCAAAGCTCTTGCTGGAACAGTCTTAAAACTGGAGGACCTGCCGCAAGCAGATCGGATAGTACAAAGGATTGAGAAGCAGCTGATAAGTAATCAGATCAGCGTTCGACCAACTCCTGGATACAACCATTTTGCAGTGGCTGCTGCTTATGTGGCGGTAGCCCCTAAGAGGATCGGTAAAGACGTGATTCAGCGATTTTCGAAGCTTTTCGAGACGATCAACCAAGCCTTGAGCTGATTTGTTGGTCGCCAACCTAAAGCATAAACCTTGCCGTTCCGGTCTCATGCCGTGTGAATTATCAGGTCATGGTCACCTGCAGTAGGTTGCCCAAATCTCATTAACCCCGGTAGCGAAGCTTTGGCTCATCATAGCGATAAACGAGGGAAATCAGATGTCAGCTTTGGGTCGATAGCAGTCACTCGCGATTGACTGCTTTTGACCCCATCCATGCTCGATAGGGATGCCGAGTACCCTGGGACGAATACGAGTTCAATTACGACCTGGCATCACCAACTCGGCTGGGGTCTGAACACGAGCGAGTGATCTTGGACATTACTAAATCGCCCAAAATGGCGAGCTGGTAATAAATCCTACTCAATTCAGAGAAATACCCCTCACCCCACCCCCTTGCATCCAATCCCCATCAGGTCTAACTTCCCCCAAGTCACGATAAATCTCGTGACCGGGTGTAGGAACCCGCTGGTAAACTTGGCGCACGCAACAAGCGCCTCCATCACCACAGCTGGCGCTTTTTTTACGTCTGCTGTGTTGTGTCATGGCGGCTGTGTGTGGGCAGGCTTCGGCCTGGCCGGGTTCCAAGTTCCCGGTATTCCTACCCCATACACAGCTGCCACCCAATCCCGTAGGAAGGATCGTGGCAGCTCCAGCCCTGAACTTGGAGTCTCATGCATGCCTATCCGCATTCTGAGCAGAATCCCCGCATTCGCTCGCCGCCGTTGCATCCAACAGTCAACCACGCCGGTCGTGTCGGGCCCGAACCACCGCGAAAGCCGCTTGGCTTCTGCCAAAGGGAGTGTGTCGCTATGACTACTCAAGATCGTCTCTCGACTATCCAAAGCTACGCCTGGACCCTCGAGCTTCTCGGTGAGGCGCTCGTCCAGCACGACGACGTGCTGGAAGGCGAGCAAAATCCGCACCTGACCTTGCGCAATATGGCAGGCATTCATCAGGCGATGCGCATCATCAGCCGTCTTGCGGCCGAGCAATGTGGCAAGTTGATGGGGAACACAGGAGGCGGATCAATCGAACAAGACTGACTGATGTGAGTTGATTAGTGAGCGGGCTGCTTGCGTGAGACTAAGCAGTCCGCATCAATTGATCGCAAATCGTCTGCCCGCTCTTACCTCAATCCAGCCATATATCAGTTGGCAGAGGTTTCGTTAGCCAGCTTCGCATGGGTGGCCAGTTCTTCAGTGATGAATGCCGAAATCATCGCACGATAGACCTGTTCTACGACCTCAGCCGAGGCACCAGTTTCTTCAGCCATTTCACGAACCTTTCTTATCACTTGCTCGACCCGAGCAGGCGCACGCACATCATCGGTGGTTTTCTTGAAGGCCGCTGCTTGCGTCACGAGTCGACCCCGTTTGGCGAGAAGCGAAACAAGGTTGCGGTCAATTTCATCGATCCCTTGGCGGACTTCGTCCAGAGAGGTGCGAGATACATCCATTTGCCTGACTTCCTTTTCATGAGCCTGCGTCTGATTACGGCAGGCAGTGGCTGGCGATTGCTGGCCCTGCATGAGCGATGTCACAATGCCTGGCCATGCCCTGCCACGCCTTGCACGCTCAACCACGAGCGCGATTAACGGACCCTCAAGATGCCCAGCCTCCGTAGCTGTTCCAACGCGCTCGACCGGCCGGAGAGAATCCTGCTGGTTCGGCTGCGTCGAATGCTGTGTTTTGTGCTGCTCTGGGCTCAGGCTGTGTGGGCGAGCCCTGTCACTCAAGATAATAGTGCTGCGCAGGTAATTGATGTTCAGCTACGTTGGAAACATCAGTTCCAGTTCGCGGGCTACTACGCCGCCATCGCCCAGGGCTATTATCGCGAAGAAGGGCTGGACGTGCGCTTGCACGAAGGTGGCCCCAATGTCACACCGGTCGAAGAAGTGCTCTCTGGGCGTGCCCAGTACGGCGAAGCCAATAGTGAATTGCTCTACGCACGCCTGCATGGAAAGCCCTTGGTAGCGCTGGCGGTGATTTTTCAGCATTCACCTTCCGTGCTCGTGGCTCGTACAGACCAAGGTGTTCGCACCGTGCACGACCTGATCGGCAAACCGTTGATGCTGATGAATGCAGAGACAGATGCCGATTTTCTGGCGATGTTCCGTAGCGAAGGTATAGCCCTCGAAAAACTACAGCTGATACCCAGCAGTTTTCAAATTGGGGATCTGGCCAGCGGTAAAGTGGCGGCGTTCAACTCGTACCTGACCAACGAGCCCTTCTACCTGCAAGAACGGGGCGTGGAATACAACATCATTTCGCCCGTCACTTACGGGATCGACTTCTACAGCGACATCCTGTTCACCAGCCAGGCTGAGATTGACGAGCATCCACAGCGCGTCGAGGCCTTGCGCCGCGCCACCCTGCGCGGCTGGCGCTACGCGATGGATAACCCAGAGCAAATCATAGACCTGCTGCTCAATCAGTATTCGGTGGAGAAAAGTCGTGCGCACCTGCAATTCGAAGCTGAGGCCATGCGCCCGCTGGTGGTATCGGACCTGATCGAGATCGGTCATATGAACCCAGGGCGCTGGCAACGTATGGCTGAGACTTTCCTCGAACTAGGCATGGTCGACAGTATTGCCGGGTTGGAAAACTTCATCTACGACCCCAACCCGCCGCAACTCGTCGAGCGACTGCGCAAGACCATTGTTCTGGTCAGCATCGGCTCTGGGCTTGTCCTGATATTCGCTCTGATTCTGTTGAATGCCCAGCGCCATTTACGCACCGAGATCAAGTTGCGCAAACTCGCCCAAGAGGAAGTACACAAGCTGGCTTTCTATGACAGCCTGACTGGCTTACCAAATCGCAATAGTTTTATTCCCTTCGCGAGTCAGAGGCTGCTCGACGCAAAGAAACGTGGAGAGCATCTGGCCTTGTGCTATATCGACTTGAACCACTTCAAGCAGATCAATGATCGTTATGGCCACCAGGCGGGCGATGCCATGCTGATCCACGCAGCCTCGGCAATCAAATCCAATATTTGCGAGTTTGAAATAGCGGCGCGCATGGGCGGTGATGAATTCGTCGTGCTGCTCGACGGCGCGCATCACCGAAACGATATCCAGCGTGTCACCGGTGAAATCTGCGAAGCCGTCGCCTTGCCCATTCCATGGGGAAACAGCCAAATCAAGGTTAGCGCCAGCCTAGGCGTGGCCTGGTATCCGGAAGATGGTGAAAACCTCGACGATTTGATTTTCAAGGCTGACACCGCCATGTTCCAAAGCAAAGCCAGTATCGCTGCGCAGGCTTGAAGCTGCGGACGCAGCCCGTCCACGCTGTTCAATCACTCAGGATTGCTCTCGTAACGCAGCCAGCCTGCCACTCGCGAGCCCCCATCTACGCGATCTTTAGGGTGAGTGCGGCCATCACTGACAGTCACCTCAGGGAAATCAAACGGGCTCATGCCTTCAATACAGGCCACATTGACCCCGTACTGATCAGGCGCAGAACGGCGCTGGTGGAAGGTATAGATCCCGCACCTGGAGCAGAAGTAGTGCTTGGCTTCACGCGTATGGAACTGATAGAGCGTTAGCGCCTCTTGCCCTTGGGTGACGGTGATATCACCCAGGTTTGCTGATACCGCAACGGCACCGCGCATACGGCAGAGCGAGCAATCGCACCGGCGCGCGGTACGCACGCCATCGGTCAAGCGCACTGAAAACTGCACGGTCCCGCAATGGCAGGCGGCCTGGTACACGGGACGATCATCGTTGCTTGCATCAGCCATGGCGATTCTCCAGAGGCATCCGAGGCAAAAGGGACGCAGGTCTGACACTCCGTTGACCTGCCTTTCACTTAGTTTTCACGAGCGACTTGGCAGTCTATACCCATCCCTACGTGATAGACCTTAGCCCGCCTAGCAGCGGGCTTTCTTTTGCCTGCGATTTTCGTCTGGCCAGGCGCCGTCAGTTCGGCGTATCAAAGCCACTTTGCCGCCACCCGGTAACCTGCAGCGCCCCGCGCAAGCGATCACCGGTCAACGCCGGAACAGTGCGCCCATCCGCACTCTGCATGTCCTGCCCTGCCAGCAAGGCGTTAATGATCGCCTCCTCTACCGCCTCGGCTGCCGCAGCGAACAGCGGTGAGATATGGTCGTTGTTGACCATATCCACCTGGGCAGTCCGGGCCAGGTTGCGGCGGTTGTAGTCCGCAGGCGCCAAGCCGGTGTTCCCAGTCGAGAAGGCCAGGAAGATATCGCCGCTGGAGTCATCGGTACCTCCCCCGGTGCGGGCGATACCTAGCGAAGCCCGCTGCGCCAGGCGCTGACACTGATGAGGCAGCAACGGGGCGTCGGTCGCCAGCACCACCACGATCGAGCCCATGCCCGGGGTATCCTGCACGGCAAAGGGCGACGGCAGATCACCCAGCACACGGCCGACCGGGTAGCCGTCGACCCGCAGGTCAAGCCGTTGACCGTGGTTGGCCTGGACAAAGGCACCGACCGTCCAGGCGCCCTGCTCTGCCGGCAGCTGGCGGGAAGCGGTGCCGATGCCACCTTTGAACTCGTGGCAGATCATGCCCGTGCCGCCGCCAACCGAACCTTCGACTACAGGCCCGCTGTTCGCCGCTGCCAGCGCCTGCTGCACCAGGTCGGCATTGACGTGCTGCCCCCAAATGTCATTCAGCACACCGTCATAGGTTTCCATCACCACCGGCATGCACCAGTAGGTCGAATCGTCCTGCAGAGTTGCCCGTTCATGGGCAATCAGCGCGTCACGCACCACACCGACGCTGTGGGTGTTGGTGGTAGCGATGGGCGTAGTCAGCAAGCCGGCTTCGCGTATCCATTCAAGGCCGGTGGCATCGCCATTGCCATTCAACACGTGGCAGCCTGCGAAACACGGCTGATACCGTGCTGCACCTGCGCGAGGTTCGATGACGCTGACACCGGTGCGCACGGGTTTGCCGTTGGCGGTCTGGTTCAAAGTAGCGTGCCCTACGCGTACCCCGGGCACATCGGTAATTGCATTGTTGGGGCCGGGCTTGCCCAGGCCCAGGGTGATACCGAAGTCACGTGCTCGCATCGTGGTGCTCACTTAGAGTTTCTGGAAGGCAGGGCTCATTTTTCCGTAGGTGCCATACAACACTACCGAACTGAGCAGGATGCCAAGAATGATAAACAGGTCGCGGCTGGACGCCGTGCCCAGCGAGGTCAGCAACAGGTAACCGGCGCCGACCACGGCAGCCAGAGCTGGCAGTGGCCACAGCGGCATGCGATAGGGATGCTCACGATCACGCCGCAACACGCGGCTGAACAGTGCGCACAGCGCGACCACCAGGTAGACACACAGGATCAGCAGCACCGTGAACGAGGTGAGCTCGGCCAGGTTGGAGCTGAATGTCAGCGCCGCCGAAGGCACGGCCAGGAACAAGGTGGCCAGCCATGGTGACTCCCATTTCCCGTGGATGCGGGTAAAAGCCTTGTTCAACTTTGGCATCCACAGCGCGTCGCGCCCGCTGCTGTAGATCACTCGCCCGCTCTGGATGACCAGCGCAATGATCGCGTTGAACACCGACAGGAAGATCCCGGCACTGACCAGCCGCGACAGGGTTTCGTTGCCATGGGCCGTGAGCAGGTAACCGATCGGGTCAGGGCTGGCCAGCATCGCTTCCAGCGAGGGCGCACCGATCAACAGCGCGATCAGCGGAATCACCTCGATGGCGACCACCAGCAGCAGCGACCACAACACCGCCTTGTGAATGCCGCGCCCGCCGCACTTCATGTCTTCAGCCAGCAACACTGCGCCGCCAAAGCCGTTGTAAGAGAACAACGCCGTGCCCATGGCACCGATGACCAACGCCCATGGCGCTGCATGGAGGATGCCGTTATCGAGCACCAGCGGGGTGAGGATAGTGCTTACAGGCTGCTGCGCATGGCTGAAGCCCAGCACTACTATGACCATCAGCGCAGCGACTTCCAGCAGCAGGCAAACGCCGGTGACCCAGGCGTTGAGCTTGATATTGAGGATGGCCAGCAGATAGCCCAGCGTGACGATGACCAGGGCGACCACCTGACCATCCAGCTGGCTGCCCAGCGCGGCGTTCAGGTAGGTGGCCGCACCGGTGGCCAGGACCGGCGGGATGAACACCAGCATCGCCAGCACGGTGAGGAAGGTGGCGTAGCCGGCCATGCCGCCAAATACCCGTTTGGCAAACACATATTCGCCGCCTGCAGCGCTGTGCGCCCGGCCCAGTTCGGCGTAGCACAGGGCAAACATCAGGGCGAGCACGCCGCCCAGCAGGAATGCCCAGATCACGCCGGTACCGGCCTGGGCGATGGCAAATGGCGCGATGACGAATACCGAGCTGGCGGGGGTGACCGACGATACAGTGATGGCAACGACATCCGGGACGCTCAAGGTGCGCTTGAGCTGGGGCTCTGCAGAATGGCTGGACGGCATAGGTTCATCTCCACGTTGTTATATGAGTTAGGGAGGCAGAACTGAGGTGTGACGCTGCGCACTCGACGGCGCGCTTGGCATGAACAGAATCTATGCAGGCGTGAGCAACTGAACAATTCCCCCGAAGGGGTACCCCTGTTGACAGCGGGGAAGAGAAACGCGCCAATAAGCGACCCGCCCCAGGAACGCAGCCGTGGACATCCTCTTTCATGAAGTCTCCAGCCACAGCGCATTGGCCCGTGTCATCGAGCAAACCGGCAGCCCGCGCTTCTGGCGCCAGCTGACCTTGTTGCTGCGCCATTGGGTGCAGTTCGACAACGCGCTGGCGATTCACTTCCCGGCACTGGGCGCGCCGCATGTGCTGGATGAATACGACGCGTCACCTGCGCCAGTGGCCAGCGCCTTGTACCTGGACGGCTTGTACCTGCTGGATCCGTTCTACCAGGCGGCTCACGAAGGCTTGGCCAGCGGCTTTTATCACCTTGAAGAAGTGGCTCCCGACCAATTTCGGCAGACGGATTACTTCCTCAACTATTTCCATGATCACGTACTTGAAGATGAGGTGCAGTTTCTGCTGCAGGTGCCTGATGGCGTCGTCTCGCTGTCGCTGGGCATGCGCCGGGCGTTCGATGCGACAGAGCGGGGCAAGCTAACCTTGGTGAGCCAGTGGGTATTGGCGTTGGTCGCCCAGAGCTGGGGGCAAGTCAGCGTATCGGTGCCGCTAAAGCCGCCGGTGGGCGACGCGCTGGCTAAGTTTGGTGAGGGACTATTGTCTGACCGGGAACTGGAAATCGCGAGGCTGATCTTGCGTGGCTATTCGTCCAAAGCGATGGCCCAGCGACTGGGTATATCGCCTGAAACGATCAAGGCCCACCGTCGCCATCTCTATGCAAAGCTCAACATCTCTTCGCAGCCAGAGCTGTTCTCGCGATTTATCCAGCAACTGGGCTTTCAGGAAGAAACATCGGGCTAATGCCTGGCAGCAGGGCCGCCAGGCGTCATCACAACCCGATCAGACCGCCGCGTGTGGCTGAGCGGTCTTGACCCGGCGGTACAACACCAACGTGGCACACAAGGCGCAGCCGGCAGCGAAGGTGACCCAGTACGCCGGTGCAGCCTTGTCACCGGTGAGGTGGATCAGCCAGGTCGACATGGCTGGGGTAAAGCCACCAAACAGCGCCGTAGCCAAGCTGTAAGCCAGCGAGAACCCGGCCACTTTCACCTCGACCGGCATGATCTCGGTCAGCGCCGGGATCATTGCGCCGTTGTAGAGCGCATAGAGGAACGAGAACCACAGCAGCACTTCAAGCATGTGCGAGAAGCTTGCCGCCTGAGCCAGGTACGACAGCGCCGGGTAAGCGGTGAACAGCGTCAGCACGGTCATCGCTATCATCATCGGCTTGCGCCCGAAGCGGTCGCTGAGCATGCCGCCGATAGGCAACCAGAAGAAGTTCGATACGCCGACCAGCAGCGTCACGAGCAAGGCGTCGGTGGTGGTCAGGTTGAGTACGGTCTTGCCGAAGGTCGGTGCGTACACGGTGATCAGGTAGAAGGCGCTGGTGGTCATCGCCACCATCAGCATGCCGCCGATGACCACACCCCAGTTGCTGGCCAGTGTTGCTACCACCTGCTTCATGGTCGGGCGATGGGTGCGGTTGGCGAACTCTTCGGTTTCCTGCAGGCTGCGCCGCAACAGGAAGATGAACGGGATGATCATGCAACCTACGGCAAACGGTACGCGCCAGCCCCATTCGCTGATCTGCTCAGGCGCCAACCACTGGTTCAAGCCGTAGCCCAGTGCTGCGGCAACGATGATCGCCACCTGCTGGCTGCCGGACTGCCAGCTGGTGTAGAAGCCCTTGCGTCCAGGCGTGGCCATTTCCGACAGGTAGACCGACACCCCGCCCAATTCGGCGCCCGCCGAGAAGCCCTGCAGCAAACGCCCCAGCAGGACCAGGGCCGGTGCCCACAGGCCAATGCTGGCGTATCCGGGGACCAGCACGATCAACAGCGTACCGCTGGCCATGATCGACAGAGTCACGATCAGACCTTTGCGACGGCCCACGTCATCGATGTACGCACCGAGCACGATGGCGCCCAGCGGGCGCATGAGGAAGCCTGCGCCGAACACCGCAAAGGTCATCATCAGGGAAGCGAATTCACTCGCCGCAGGAAAGAATGCGGTCGCAATCTGAGTGGCGTAGAAGCCGAACAGGAAGAAGTCGAACTGCTCGAGAAAATTACCCGAGGTGACGCGAAACACGGCTGCGGCGCGGGAACGGGCAGTGCCCGCAGCGGGGGATGAAGCATGCATGACGGATCTCCAGCGATATTCTTAAAATGCTTGTTACGCTCTAAACTAGAGTATGCGGGACACATTTTGAAACAGTTAGTGTTTAATTTTCATGGATTGATGCGTCATTGTTATCAATCGCTATAACCATACCCCGGTTGCGGGGCTCAAATTGCGTCCATCGCAACGCTATCGGCGGACTCGGATTCGGTGAGTGAAATCTGACGGCATGTTGACTTCACTTTCACTTAATTTTCACGGCAAGGGGCGCAATCTCTAGCTATCCCTACGTGTGATTGAACTTGCCCGCCTAGCAGCGGGCTTTCTTTTGCCCGCGATTTACCACCTCCGCGAGTCCCTGCCATCCGGCAGCGCCTGCCCTGCCGCACCGACATAGGCAATAGTCGTTCACGCGGCTTGCTCAGAACATGAAACATCCTTCACGGCCCGTTAACTGAACCGGGGGCTGCGGCTGAGTAATCTGGATTCTTTTGATCCGGAGAACACTCCCATGCTTCGAACGATGTCCTGCGCGGCACTGTTGCTGGCCACCTTCGCTTGCTCGGCCGCTGAGGCCGTACCTGGCGACGCTAACACCCTGACCGTGCTCAGCTCCGGCGGCATCATGGGCGCCATCCGCGAAGTGGCGCCGGCTTACCAGAAAAAATTCGGAGTCAAACTGAATGTGCTGGCGGCGCCGTCGATGGGTGATACCCCGCAGGCGATCCCCAACAGGCTGGCAAAGGGTGAGGATGCCGACGTGGTCCTGATGGTCGGCTCGGCGCTGGACACGCTGGTCGCTGACGGCCAGGCAGACAAGGCCAGCCGCGTCGACCTGGGCAAGTCCTTCATCGCCATGGCGGTGCGCCAAGGCGAGCCGAAGCCGGACATCAGCACGATGCAAAACCTGCGCAAAGTGCTGGTGGAGAGCAAATCGGTCGCCTATTCGGACAGCGCCAGCGGTGTTTATCTGTCCAAGACGTTGTTCCCACGCATGCAGCTGGGGTCGGCGTTCGATGCCAAAGCCCACATGATCCCGGCCGAACCGGTCGGTGCGGTGGTGGCTCGCGGGCAGGCGCAGATCGGCTTTCAGCAGCTCAGCGAACTCAAGCCGGTAGCGGGCATCGACATCGTTGGCTTGATCCCGGCCGAGGCACAGAAGATGACCATGTACTCCGGCGCCATGGTCAGCAAGAGCCAGCATCAGGCAGCGGCCAAGGCACTGCTTGAATACCTGGCTTCGCCTCAGGCAGATGCGGCGATCAAGAGCAGTGGCTTGGCACCGCTGCCGCACCACGCCAGCTGATCGCCGAGAAAGTGACCGCAAGGTTTGCGCAGCAGCGCAAGCCTTGCTCAGTCGCCAGCCAGCGCAGCCAGCAACTCGGCCCGGCACGCTTGCAGTATTTCGTCTGCCAGCGGTGAGTCATCCGGGCACGCCCGCGACAACATGACGGCGCCCACGGCATGGGTAAACAGGTTCACGACCTTCGCGCGCGCCTGCTCGGGCGTCGCCCCCGTCCCCGCCCGGTATTTCTCTTCAAAGGCTGCCAGGGTCTTTTCGATGCCGCTGGCGAAGGTCGCCTTGACCTCATCGGACTGGCGAGCAGCATCGCCACCCAAGGCTGCCACTGTGCAGCCTGTGTCTCTGCCATCTCGGTGGGCGCGGGAGACGTAGCGATTGACGAACTCCTCCAGGCCAATAGTGCAGACACCGGCAGCAGACCTCTCCAAACTGAGCGCAGCCGCTGCGGCCATCAGGTCGGCCTTTGAGCCAAAGTGCTTGTAGAACCCCCCTTGAGTGAACCCGGCAGTGGCCATCAACTCGGCCACACCCACACCGTCATAGCCGCGCTCACGAAACAGCTGCGAAGCCGTCTCGACGATATGCGCGCGATTGGCCAGTGATTGCGTCTTGGTGATTTTCATGGGGCACCTCGGGGACTTCGTAACGATGGCTCAGCATACTCTGATGTCGACCATAATCAAAACCGTTGACAGTTTTGATTATGGTCGACATCATAAAACCGCTTCCCCAACAGACTGCCCAACAGCCACTCACCCTTGAGTACCCGTCCATGAACAATGCTGAAACCGTACTGATCACCGGCGCTTCTTCTGGCATCGGCGCAACCTACGCCGAGCGCTTCGCCCAGCGCGGCCATGATCTGGTGTTGGTAGCCCGTGACAAGGCCCGCCTGGATGCACTCGCCGCACAGCTGCGCGAGCAATATGCGGTGGCCATCGATGTGATTCAGGCTGATCTGACGCAAAGCAGCGACCTGACGACCGTCGAAGCCCGCTTGCGCGATGACAGCAGCATCACCCTGCTCGTCAACAACGCCGGCGCCGCGCATTCCGGCAGCTTTATCGAGCAGTCAACAGACAGCGTGGCCAACCTGGTCGCGTTGAACACCACCGCCCTGGTTCGACTGGCCAGCGCCATCGCGCCACGGCTGGCGCAGGCCGGCAGCGGCGCGATCATCAATATTGGTTCTGTGGTGGGCCTAGCGCCGGAATTCGGCATGAGCGTGTACGGCGCGACCAAGGCGTTCGTGCTGTTCCTGTCGCAGGGCTTGAGCCTTGAGCTGGCGCCCAAGGGCGTGTATGTCCAGGCCGTTCTGCCTGCGGCAACACGCACGGAAATCTGGGATCGTGCCGGTATCGACATCAATACCCTGACTGAAGTGATGGCCGTGGGCGACCTGGTCGACGCTGCCCTGGTCGGCTTCGACCGCCGCGAGCCGGTGACCATCCCGCCATTGCAGGACGCTGCACGCTGGGATGCGCTGCAGCTTGCTCGGCAAGGCTTGCTGGCTGAGATTCGCCAGTCCGTCGTCGCCGAGCGCTATCAAGCTCAGACTATCGCCTGACCCCGCCTACGGCTGGCGCAGCGTGATTGCTGCCCAGCCGGCTGAGCCAGACCGAACCCAGAATGATCAAACCACCTATCAGCAGCCGCCCAAGCGGCTCGTGCTGGTTCCAGATCAGCAGGTTGAGCAGCAAGCCCACCGGCACATGCAGGTTGTTCATCACCGCGAGCGTTGCCCCAGAAACCAGGCAGGCGCCCTTGTTCCACCAGTACAGCCCCAGCGCCGTCGGCACCAACCCCAGGAACAACAGCACCAGCCATTGCACATCGGTACTCGGCAGGCGCTGAGCATTGCCGAACAGCAGAAACGCCGGCAGCACCACCAGCAGCGCACCGAGGTAGAAGTAGCCGAAGCGTTTGTAGTGGGGCAAGTCGCTGGGATTACGGGCGATCAGATGGCGATACAGCACCTGGCCTGCGGCATAGGTGAAGTTGGCCAGTTGCAGCAACAGGAAGCCGATGAAGAACTCGCCACTGATGCTGTCCATGCGGATCACTGCCGCACCGGCCACTGCCACCAGTGCAGCCACCAGCGCCCAGGGGTTGAAGCGCCGGTTCAGGGCGTCTTCGATCAAGGTCACGTGCAACGGCGTGAGGATGGTGAACAGCAGCACCTCGGGCACGCTCAGCACGCGGAAACTCAGGTAGAGGCAGACGTAGGTGACGCCGTACTGCAGGGCACCGATCAGCAGCATCGAGCGCAAGAAACGCGGTTCGACCTGGCGCCAGCGCGTCAGCGGCAGAAACACCAGCCCAGCCAACAGCACCCGCGCCAGCACAGCGAAGTAGCTGTCGACGTTGCCAGCCAGGTACTCGCCGATCAGGCTGAAGGAAAACGCCTGGATCAGCGCGACGATAATCAGGTAGCCCATGGTGCTCTCTCGCAAATCAAGGCGGCGACCTTAGCCGGTTGCGCCACCCTGGGCAACCAATCTGCAGCGAGCATCAACGTGCCTGAGTGGCTTACGCCAGGGCGGCCAGCCTGGCCTTGGCCTGGTTGACCCCCTTTTCGTGAAAATCACCGCTCATGTTCAGCCCTTCGGCGTGGATGAACGCCACGTCGTGAATGCCGATGAAGGCCATGACCTGGCGCAGGTACGGTTCCTGATGATCGCTGCCGGCACCGGCATGAATGCCGCCACGGGCAGTCAGGACGATGGCGCGCTTGCCTTGCAGCAAGCCCTGCGGTCCGGTCGGGGTGTACTTGAAGGTGATACCTGCGCGCAGCACATGGTCCAGCCAGGCCTTGAGGGTGCTCGGGATGGTGAAGTTGTACATCGGCGCCGCCAGCACCAGCACGTCGGCGGCGAGCAGCTCGTCAGTCAGCTGGTTGGAGCGCTCGAAAGCTTCCTGCTCAGGCATGGAGCGTTGCTCCGCAGGCTTCATCCAGCCGCCGAGCAAGTCGGCGTCCAAATGCGGCAGCGGGTTGGCGGCAACGTCGCGCACATTGATCTGGTCGCCTGGGTGCGCCGCTTGCCACTGCTGGATGAAGTCGCGGGTCAGCTGGCGCGACACGGAATCTTGCTGGCGGGCGCTGCTTTCGATGATCAGTACGCGGGACATGGTGCCTCCATTGGCATAAACGGGGTGCGATTCAATGGAGGCGAGATTAGAGGTTGACCTATCGATAAAAAAGCGTAAAAAGTGGAGTCAACCTATCGATTTATCCGTTTTATTGCGGCTGACAGCTCAGCGCAATGCGCAGCTTGATGATCTGCCGGTTGAACTTGGCGGTCACGTCCACGCTTTTGTTTGCCGGCACCACTACGCGCCGCACGCGAGGCGCTTCCGGGCCGTTGCGAAAGCTGACCTTGCACGCCGCGGCCACTTCGCCGTAGTTGTTCACGGTAATGCTGCCGATGTCCTGATCAGTGTCATAGGCGGTGTAGTCGATCTTCACCCCGCTGATCTCCTTGCTCACATCGATCGGGTAAGCCATTGCGCTCAATGGCAGGCACAGCAAGACAGCCAGACAATATTTCTTCACAGGGCGCTCTCCTTGAAAGAGCGCAGCTTAGGACAACAGGAGCCGAAGATGAAAGCGCCGCGCGTAACCCTTGATCAGTGGCGAACCCTGCAGGCAGTGGTCGACCACGGCGGGTTTGCCCAGGCAGCCGAGGCCTTGCACCGTTCGCAATCGTCGGTCAGCTACACCGTAGCGCGCATGCAGGAGCAACTCGGCGTGCCGCTGCTGCGCATCGATGGCCGCAAGGCGGTGCTGACCGAGGCCGGCAACGTGCTGCTGCGCCGCTCGCGGCACCTGGTCAAGCAGGCCAGTCAGCTCGAAGACCTGGCCCACCATATGGAACAAGGCTGGGAAGCCGAGGTGCGCCTGGTGGTAGATGCAGCGTACCCCAGCGCCCGCCTGGTGCGCGCACTTAGCGCGTTCATGCCGCAAAGCCGCGGCTGCCGCGTGCGCCTGCGCGAAGAGGTGTTGTCCGGGGTCGAAGAAGTGCTCCACGAAGGCATCGCCGACCTTGCCATCAGCAGCTTCAGCATCGGCGGTTACCTGGGCACCGAGCTGAGTTCGGTCGAGTTCATCGCCGTCGCTCACCCGGAACACAGCCTGCACCGACTGGGCCGCGAGATCACCTTCCAGGATCTGGAAAGCCAGTTGCAGGTGGTGATCCGCGACTCTGGTCGGGCGCAGCCGAAAGACGTCGGCTGGCTCGGCGCCGAGCAGCGCTGGACAGTCGGCAGCCTGGGCACCGCCGCGACCTTTGTCGGCAGTGGCCTGGGCTTTGCCTGGCTGCCGCGGCACATGATCGAGCGCGAGCTGCGCGAGGGACTGCTCAAGCCATTGCAGCTGGATCAAGGTGGCAGTCGCCACCCACTGTTCTACCTTTACTCGAGCAAAGAGAAAGCCCTCGGCCCAGCCACGCAGATCCTCATCGATCTGCTGCGCAGCTTCGACACCGCGCCGCTGGACGTGCCTTTCGCCGCCCCTCCACAAGCCTGAGAAGCCCGCGCCCATGGCCTATTTCGAACACGAAGGCTGCACCCTGCATTATCAGCAATACGGTCAGGGCGAACCGCTGGTGCTGTTGCATGGCCTCGGTTCGAGCAGCCTCGACTGGGAACTGCAGGTGCCGCTGCTGAGCCAGCACTACCGGGTGATCCTGCTCGACAGCCGCGGCCATGGCCGCTCGGATAAACCCGCCGGCGGCTACCAGATCGCAACCTTCAGCGAAGATCTGCTGGCCCTGCTCGAACACCTGCAGACCGGCCCGGTGCACCTGGTTGGCTTGTCGATGGGGGGCATGATCGGCTTTCAGTTCGCCGTCGATCACCCGCGCTGGTTGCGCAGCCTGTGCATCGTCAACAGTGCCCCGGAGGTCAAACGGCGTACCCGCAGCGATTGGGTCTGGTGGGCCAAGCGCTGGGCCCTGGCCCGCGCCCTGAGCGTCGAGACAGTGGGCAAAGGCCTGGCCGCGCGCCTGTTCCCCAAACCCGAGCAGGCTGACCTGCGGGAGAAGATGAGCCAGCGCTGGGCGCGCAACGACAAGCGCGCCTACCTGAAGAGCTTCGACGCCATCGTCGACTGGGGCGTGGCGGAACGCATCGGCCAGATCCAGTGTCCCACCCTGGTGATCGCCGCCGACCACGATTACACCCCGGTACAACTAAAACAGCGTTACGTCGAGCGGATCCCGCACGCCAGGCTGGCGGTAATCGAAGATTCGCGGCACGCTACGCCGCTTGATCAAGCCGAGGTCTTCAACCAGACCCTGCTGCAGTTCCTCACTAGCGTTTCCACCTCTCAAGGATCTTTGAGCCCATGCTGAAAAAAATTCTGCTCGCTGCCTGTTCGGTTGCTTTTGCCACTAGCGTCCTGGCCTCGGACAAGACCCCGCACGTGCTGCTCGATACCAGCTTCGGCCCGGTCGAAATCGAGCTGAACGCAGAAAAAGCGCCGGTCAGCACCAAGAACTTCCTGCAGTACGTGGACAGCGGCTTCTACAACAACACCATCTTCCACCGGGTCATTCCGGGCTTCATGGTGCAGGGCGGTGGCTTCACCGAGCAGATGGTGCAGAAAGACACCAAAGACCCAATCAAGAATGAAGCCAGCAATGGCCTGCGCAACACCCGCGGCACTTTGTCGATGGCGCGCACGTCCAACCCGAACTCGGCCACCAGCCAGTTCTTCATCAACGTGAATGACAACGCCTTCCTCGACCCGGGCCGTGACGCTGGCTACGCAGTGTTCGGCAAGGTCACCAAGGGTATGGAAGTGGTCGATCAGATCGTCAATTCGCAGACCACCGTGAAAAAAGGCATGCGTGATGTCCCGGCTGACCCGGTATTCATCAAGTCCGCCAAACGCATCGACTGACCGCTGGTTTCACAGGGACGTGATACTGCCTGCGGTCGGGTAGAACAGGAGTTGCAATGCCCATGCTGTACCGCCGTTTCGAAAAGCTCATCGATATCTTCCGTGACGCCCCGAGCGAGGCTCCACCCAGTACGGTGTGGGCCTTCTACCTGTACTACCTGCGTCAGGTCTGGCCAAGCTTCGTTGCCCTGCTGATCGTCGGCCTGGTTGCGGCGCTGATCGAGGTGGCGATGTTTGGCTACCTGAGCCGGATCATCGACCTCGCCCAAGGCACCCCGGACCCGAACTTCTTCAGCCTGCACGGCGCCGAGCTGCTGTGGATGCTGGTGGTGGTGCTGCTGATCAGGCCGCTGTTCTTCGGCCTGCATGACCTGCTGGTGCACCAGACCATCAGCCCGGGCATGACCAGCATGATCCGCTGGCAGAACCACAACTACGTGCTCAAGCAGAGCATGAACTTCTTCCAGAACGACTTCGCCGGGCGCATCGCCCAGCGCATCATGCAGACCGGCAACTCGCTGCGCGATTCAGCGGTGCAGGCGGTGGATGCGCTGTGGCATGTGCTGATCTACGCCATCAGTGCGCTGGTGCTGTTCGCCGAAGCCGACTGGCGCCTGATGGTGCCGTTGCTGGTGTGGATCGTCTGCTACATCGGCGCGCTCTACTACTTCGTGCCGCGGGTCAAGGCGCGGGCGGTAGTATCTTCGGATGCCCGCTCCAAGCTGATGGGGCGCATCGTCGATGGCTACACCAACATCACTACCCTCAAGCTGTTTGCCCATACCGACTACGAGCAGCAGTACGCCCGTGAAGCGATCAGCGAGCAGACCGAGAAAACCCAGCTGGCCTCGCGCGTGATCACCAGCATGGATGTGGTCATCACCACGCTCAACGGTTTGCTGGTTGTCACCACCACCGGCCTGGCGCTGTGGCTGTGGAGCAACTCGCTGATTACCGTGGGTGCCATTGCCCTCGCGACCGGCCTGGCAATCCGCATCGTCAACATGTCGGGCTGGATCATGTGGGTGGTCAACGGCATCTTCGAGAATATCGGCATGGTCCAGGACGGTCTGCAGACCATTGCCCAGCCGGTCACGGTCACCGATCAGCCGCAGGCGCCAGCGCTGAATGTGACGCGCGGCGCGGTGCGCTTCGACAACGTCGGCTTCAACTACGGCAAGGGTCGCAGGGTCATCGATGGGCTGAATCTGGATATTCGGCCGGGTGAGAAGATCGGCCTGATCGGCCCGTCCGGCGCCGGCAAGTCGACTCTGGTCAACCTGCTGCTGCGTCTGTACGACGTTGAAAGCGGGCGCATCCTGATCGACGGGCAGAACATCGCCGAGGTCAACCAGGCCAGCTTGCGCGCGCAGATCGGCATGATCACCCAGGACACTTCCTTGCTGCACCGCTCGATCCGCGACAACCTGCTGTACGGCAGGCCTGACGCGACCGACGAGGAAGTCTGGGCCGCCGTGCGCGGGGCCAGGGCTGACGACTTCATCGGCCAGTTGTCCGACTCGCAGGGGCGGACCGGCTTCGATGCCCATGTTGGCGAGCGCGGGGTCAAGTTGTCGGGCGGCCAGCGCCAGCGCATCGCGATTGCCCGAGTTCTGTTGAAGAACGCGCCGATCCTGATCATGGACGAAGCCACCTCGGCGCTCGACTCGGAGGTGGAAGCCGCTATTCAGGAGAGCCTGGAGACGCTGATGCAGGGCAAGACGGTGATCGCCATTGCCCACCGGCTGTCAACCATCGCGCGCATGGATCGGTTGGTCGTGCTTGACCAGGGCCATGTGGTCGAGACCGGCACCCACGCCGAACTGCTCGCCCATCAGGGCTTGTATGCACGCTTGTGGCACCACCAGACGGGCGGCTTCGTCGGGGTCGACTGACCGCAATACCGCGCCGGTCCTGCACAGGCTCGGCGCACCTTCCTGACCTCTACTCCTGCCGGTAAGGCAGCATGCTCCGCGCGTCTTCGGCATAAGCTCTGACGCCCTCCCCCTCCTGCTGAAGAAACTGCGCAACCGCCTCCCGCAAGCCTGAATGCAGCAGGTAATGCCACGAGCGGGTGATGACCGGCTCAAAGCCGCGAATCAGCTTGTGTTCGCCCTGCGCGCCAGCATCGAAACGTTGCAGCCCTTCGGCGATAGCGAAGTCCATGCCCTGGTAAAAACAGGTCTCGAAGTGCAGCCGATCGAACTCATCCAGGCAGCCCCAGTAGCGCCCGAACAGGCTGTCGCCGCCGACCAGGCTCAAGGCCATGGCCACATCGCGGCCGGCCTGGCGGGCAATTACCACGCGGATGGCCTCGGGCATGCGCTCGGCCAGCAGGCTGAAGAACTCACGGGTCAGATACGGCGCCCGCCCGCGGATGGTGTAGGTGTTGGCGTAGCACAGGTAGACAAAGTCCCACTGCAGCTGGCTTAGCTGATCACCGCAGTACCACTGGAAGTCGATACCGTGGCCAACCACCTGCTCGCGCTCCTTGCGCATCTGCTTGCGTTTGCGCGAGCTGAGCGTGTCGAGAAAGTCCTGGAAATCCCGATAGCCGTGGTTGCGCCAGTGAAACTGACAACCGAGGCGCTCCAGCCATCCCGGCAAGCCGGCAATGGTCTGATCCAGCGCGGTGTCGGTGAAGTTGATGTGCGCGCCAGACAACCCGCCCTTGTTCAGGTACTCAGGCAACGCCTGCAACAACAGCAAGCCGTCGGCGGCGTCCTGCATCAGCAAGCGCGGGCCACTGACCGGGCTGAACGGCACCGCGCCGAGCAGCTTGGGGTAGTAGCCGATACCCGCTCGGGCACAGGCATCCGCCCAGCCGTGGTCGAACACATACTCGCCAAACGAATGCCACTTGCGATAGGCCGGCAGCAGCGCGCGCACCTCGCCGTCGCGCTCCAGCACCAGATGCTCGGCGGCCCAGCCGGTGGCCCGCACCACACTGCCGCTGTCTTCCATCGCGCTGAGAAAGGCATGCCGCAGGAACGGTTGGCCGGCAGGTACCAGCGCGTCCCAGGTGGCGGCAGGCAGGTCGCGGATGTGGGCAAGGCTGTACAAGCTGATCACGATATATGCGCTCGTCGAGGTGGCCGCCAGTATCCGGCAAGGATGGCGCCACTGACAAATCCAGGCCGACTGTTTAACCGCAGTGCCACTAAATAGACATTATTCTGTCATTGCCCCCCGCAATACTTGCGCCTGTTTTCGAAACCGCGGCGACCTGTCTATTCAGGCGCTTTGCGCAGAATTGCCAACTCGGGGGTGGGCGTCCAAGCCTCCCCATATTGCTCAACACGGGAGAACTTTATGCGTCTTGTTTCTACACTAACTGGGGTGAGCCTGAGCGGTCTGATGCTGGCTCTGAGTACTCCAGCCAGTGCTGCAGTCGACGCCAAGCTGCTCGAGATGCTCCGCGCCAATGGTTCGATCAACCAGGCACAGTACAACGAGCTGCAGGCCGACCTGTCTCAGGAAACCAAGGAAAAAGCCACGCAGAAAGCCCAGGCCGAACGCATGAGCTCCTTTGAACAAAAAGTCGCCTGGGCGGCCAAGACCCAGGTCAAAGGCGATGTGCGCCTGCGCTACGAAGACGTCAACGTCGACGACCCGAACGCCTCCAGCGGCAACCAGGACCGTCAGCGCGTGCGTGCTCGCGTCGGCTTCTACAGCGAGATCAACCCACAGGTCGATGCAGGCGTGCGCATCGCCACCGGCAGCAGCGCCGACCGCCGTTCGACCAACCAGAGCCTGGACAACTACTTCGACAAG
The DNA here is from genome assembly GCF_050496565.1 of Pseudomonas shirazensis. Classification (GTDB taxonomy): domain Bacteria; phylum Pseudomonadota; class Gammaproteobacteria; order Pseudomonadales; family Pseudomonadaceae; genus Aquipseudomonas; species Aquipseudomonas shirazensis_A. The sequence goes on along the minus strand of NZ_JBNWAE010000002.1, from coordinate 272,399 downwards.
AAGTCGCTTTGGGTCGACCTGGCTTACCTCGACTGGCACCCGACTGCCCTGCCCGGCCTGCATTTGATCGGCGGTAAAATGGCTCAGCCGTGGGTGAGCATGGGCGACATCATCTGGGACAGCGACATCAACCCGGAAGGCGTGGCGGCAACCTACAAGACCGACCTGGGCGGCGCCGAGGTGTTTGCCAGTGCCGGTCAGTACACCCTCAAGGACAACGTCGACGGCGACGGTGTGCAGTACAAGCATGACGCGCAGGTCTACCACGGCCAGCTGGGTGCACGCTTCGCTCCGGCAGACACGCTCAAGGTCACCGTCGGTGCCAGCATTTACGGTTACGACAACGACAAGGAAGCGACCATCCTGCGCTCGTTCGGCAACACCACCAACGAGTTCAACCTGGTTGAAGGCTTTGGCCAGATCGACCTGACCGGCCTGGCGCTGCCACTGTCGGCCTATGGTCAGTACGTGAAGAACACCGACAGCACCGATGGTGAAGACCAGGCCTGGCTGGCGGGTCTGAAGACCAAGCTGGGCGCCTGGAGCCTGGATTACAACTACCGCGACGTGCAGCGCAACGCTGTGGTCAGCCTGTTCACCGACTCTGACTTCGGCAACGGCTACACCGGCTCGCGTGGGCACAAGTTCAAGGTCGGTTACGAAATCGACAAGAACTTCTCGGTGGGCGCTGCTTACCTGATGGCCAAGACCGACCTGTCGCAGCTGCCGAACAGCAACGCCGATGTCGACACCCTGCAGGTGGACCTGGAAGCCAAGTTCTGATCGGGTAATTTGGGGCCGCGTTGCGGCCCTCTCGCGACACAAGGCCGCTCCTACAAGAGACCGCGCTAGACAGTCATGCGCGGTCGTCTGTAGGAGCGGCCTTGTGTCGCGAAAGGGCCGCAAAGCGGCCCCGCTTTTCTACATCACAGCCTGCGCAAAATCACGCTGCCAATCGAATACCCCGCCCCAAACGAACTCAGCACACCCAACGCGCCCTTGGGCAGATCATCCTGATACAAATGCAGGGCAATCACCGAGCCCGCCGAGCTGGTATTGGCATACCGATCCAGAATCACCGGCGCATCCTCTTCAGCCACCTCGTGGCCGACCAGCTTCTTCACGATCAGATGGTTCATGCTCAGGTTGGCCTGATGCAGCCAGAACCGCCGCACGTCACTGGCCTGCAGATCGTTCTCGGCCAGATGCTGAGCAATCAGCTCGGCCACCATCGGGCACACTTCGCGGAACACCTTGCGGCCTTCCTGCACGAACAGCTTGTCGGCAGCACCTTCACCGTCTTCGGCGGTACGGTTGAGGAAGCCGAAGTTGTTGCGGATGTTGTTGGAGAACTGGGTCAGCAACTTGCTGCTGACGATCTCGAACTGGTGCGCCGAGGTCGCCAGGTCGGCACGCTCGATCAGCACGGCCGTGGCGCCGTCACCAAAAATGAAATGGCTGTCGCGATCACGGAAGTTCAGGTGCGCGGTGCACACCTCCGGGTTGACCATCAGCACCGCCCGCGCCTGCCCCAGCTGCACACTGTTGGCGGCGGTCTGGATGCCGAAGGTCGCCGAGGAGCAGGCCACGTTCATGTCGAAGGCAAAACCCTGAATGCCCAGCGCAGCCTGTACTTCGATGGCGATCGCCGGGTACGGCCGCTGCAGATTCGAGCATGCAACGATGACGCCGTCGACATCGGCCGCGGTGCGCCCGGCGCGCTCCAGCGCCATCAGCGCCGCGCTCACGGCCATTTCGCAGAGGATCGACTGTTCGTCGTTGCTGCGCTCAGGCAACAGCGGTTTCATCCGCTGTGGGTCGAGGATGCCGGCCTTGTCCATGACGAAGCGGCTCTTGATGCCCGAAGCCTTCTCAATAAAGGCCGCATTGGATTCGGCCTGCGCCTCGACCTCGCCACGCTCGATGGCGTCGGCGTTATCGGCATTGAATTGCTGCACCCAGGTGTTGAACGACTCCACCAGTTCTTCATTGGAAATGCTCTGGGCCGGGGTAAACAGGCCGGTGCCGCTGATCACGACGTTATGCACGATCGTTCCTCTGGTCGAAGGCCATCACGCTGGGGCGTTGGCCGAAATAGGGTTTGGCTAATGGCACCTTGGTACCAAGTTGAACCTGTAATTGTTTGCCGCGAAACCTGCAGCGAGTTTGCCACAACTCCAGCAATTTAGCCTTCCACCTGGCTCCACTGCTTGCTCAGGCGCTTGTCCGAAACCGCGACCTTGGTCCCCAACTGCTGGGCGAACAACGACACCCGGTACTCTTCCAGCAACCAGCGGTACAGCACCAACTGCTCATCGCGCTTGCCTTCCTGAGCGTGCTTGTCGGCGCGGGTTTTGTACTGCGCCCAGAGGTTGGTCAGCTCGCCACTCCAGACCCGGTCCTTCTGCACCTGGCTGCCCAGCTTCTCCAGGCGCAGCTCGATCGCCTTGAGGTAACGCGGCAGCTCTTTGAGCCACTGCGCCGGCGTCTCGCGGATAAACCCTGGATACACCAGGTTGGCCAACTGCTGCTTGATGTCGTTCAGCGAAACCGCCTGACTCAGGTCGATCTTGCCCTTGAAGCGCTTTTGCAGGCCATGCCACAACTTGAGGATCTCCAGGCTCAGACGCGCCAGTCGCTCGGCATGCTCCGCCCAGCTGCCGCGCTTGCGCTCGGCCAACGACGCAAGCCCGGCGCCATCGCGCGGCAACTGCGCCTCGCCGTCGAGGATGCAGCTGTCGAGGCTGGCCAGGAGAATATCCTCGACCAACGCCTCGACCCGGCCCATGTCGCGGTACAGCAAGCCCAGCTCGGTCAGCCCCGGCAGCTTGCTGCGCAGGAACTTGGCCGGCTCGGCCAACTGCTGCAGGAGCAACCGTTGCAATGCCCGGCGGTGCTGGAACTCGGCTTCGGCATGGGTCGAAAAACGCCCTTCGCGTACCGCGCCCTTGTCCTCGACCAGCGCCGGATACACCGTCATCGACAGCCCGGCGATCTTCTGCTGGGCGGTCTCGGCTACCGGGGTAAAGGCCTTGGCCTGCACTGGCTGGTCGGATTTTTCGGTGCGCGGCATGGCCAACGCCGCTTGGCTCGCGGCAACAAAGCGTGCAGTCAGTTCGGCCAGGTCGCGGCCCTCGCCGAGGAACTTGCCCTCGCCGTCGACCACTTCGATGTTCATCCGCAGATGGCTCTCGACCAGCTCGACAGCTTCGGCCCAGGCTTCATCCGAGACGCGCGCACCGGTCATGCGCAGCAACTCCTGGCCAAGCGCCTGAGGCAGGCTGCCCTGGCCGAAGGTCATGCGCGAAAGTGCAGCTTTGACGAAGTCCGGCACCGGCACGAAATTCTTGCGCAGCGCCTTGGGCAAGCTGCGCACCAGGGCAATGCACTTGGCTTCGAGCAAGCCCGGCACCAGCCACTCCAGACGCTCGCCCGGCAGGCTCGGCAGCAGCGGCGCCGGCACCCGCACGGTGACGCCGTCACGGGGATGATTGGGCTCGAAGTGATAGCTCAGCGACAGGCTCAGGTCACCGATCTTCAAGGTGTCCGGATACTGCGCGGCAGTCACTTCACTGGCCTCGCGGGCGAGCACATCCTCTTCGCGCATGATCAGCAGGTTGGCATCCTTCTGGCTGGTCATGCGGTACCAGGCATCGAAGGTTGCGGTCTGGTGGATCTCTGCCGGCAGGCGTGCTTCGTAGAAGCCGTAGAGGGTTTCTTCGTCGGCCAGAATATCCCGGCGGCGGGCCTTGGCCTCGAGTTCGTCGAGCTGCTCGAGCAAGCGCTTGTTCGCCGTCAGGCACTTGGCCCGCGACTGAATTTCGCCCCCAACCAGCCCTTCGCGGATAAACAGCTCACGCGAAACCACCGGATCGATCGGGCCGTAATGCACAGGGCGGCGACCAACCAGAATAAGCCCATACAGGGTGATCTGCTCGAAGGCGACCACCTGGCCACGCTTCTTCTCCCAGTGCGGCTCGAAGTGGTTCTTCTTGATCAGGTGGCCGGCCAACGGCTCGATCCAGTCCGGTTCGATCTTGGCGACCATGCGCGCATACAGCTTGGTGGTTTCGACCAGCTCGGCGGCCATCACCCACTGCGGGCGCTTGCGGCCAATGCCGGACGACGGATGAATCCAGAAGCGACGCTGCCGCGCACCGAGGTAATCACCCTCTTCGGTCTTCTGCCCGATCTGGCTGAGCAGGCCACTGAGGATAGCCTTGTGCATGCGCTGATAATCGACCGGCTCTTTGTTCACGGTCAGTTGCAGGTCACGGCAGATCAACGCCAGCTGGCGATGGGCATCACGCCACTCGCGCAGGCGCAGGTAGTTGAGGAAGTTCTTGCGGCACCAGTTGCGCAGCGGGTTGGCGGTCAGCGCCAGGCGCTGCTCTTCGAAGCCGCGCCACAAATTCACCAGCCCGGCGAAGTCGGAGTCGACGTCCTTCCATTGCGCATGGGCCTGATCGGCCGCCTGCTGACGCTCCGGTGGACGTTCACGCGGGTCCTGCACAGACAGCGCACTGGTGACGATCAGCACTTCCTGCAGGCTGCCCAGGCGTGCGCCTTCGAGCAGCATACGCCCCAGCCGTGGGTCGATCGGCAGGCGTGCCAATTGCCGCCCGAGCGGGGTCAGCTGGTTCTCGCGATTGACCGCCGACAGCTCTTGCAGGAGGTTGAAGCCATCGCTGATGGCCTTGCCATCCGGTGGCTCGATGAACGGGAAGGCATCGATATCGCCCAGGCGCAGATGCAGCATCTGCAGGATCACCGCGGCGAGGTTGGTACGCAGAATCTCCGGGTCGGTAAACGCCGGCCGGCCATTGAAGTCCTCTTCGCTGTACAAGCGAATGCAGATGCCCGGCTCGACCCGGCCACAGCGGCCCTTGCGCTGGTTAGCACTGGCCTGCGACACCGCCTCGATCGGCAGGCGCTGGACCTTGGCCCGGTAGCTGTAGCGGCTGATGCGCGCGGTGCCGCTGTCGATCACGTAGCGGATGCCGGGCACGGTCAACGAGGTTTCGGCAACGTTGGTTGCCAGCACTACGCGCCGCCCCGGGTGCGACTGGAAGATCTTCTGTTGCTCAGCCGGCGACAACCGCGCATACAGCGGTAGGATTTCGGTATGGCGCAACTGCGCCTTGCGCAGCATTTCGGCGGCGTCACGGATCTCCCGTTCACCCGGCAAGAACACCAGTACATCGCCCGGCCCCTTGCCGGCGCTGCGCTCGTGCGCAGCGATCTCGTCGAGGGTGGCCAGAATCGCCTGGTCAACGCTGAGGTCTTCTTCGACCTGGTTGCCTTCCTCGTCATGCTCGCTGGTCAGCGGCCGGTACCAGGTATCGACCGGATAGGTGCGGCCAGACACCTCGATGATTGGCGCATCGTCAAAATGCTTGGAGAAACGCTCCAGGTCGATGGTCGCGGAGGTGATGATCACCTTCAGCTCGGGTCGACGGTGCAGCAAGGTCTTCAGGTAGCCGAGCAGGAAGTCGATGTTCAGGCTGCGTTCGTGAGCTTCGTCGACGATGATCGTGTCGTAGCGATCAAGAAAGCGGTCATGCTGGGTTTCAGCCAGCAAGATGCCGTCGGTCATCAGCTTGACCAGGGTGTTGGCATCGCTCTGGTCTTCGAAGCGCACCTGATAGCCGACCAACGCCCCCAGCGGCGTACCGAGCTCTTCGGCAACCCGCGCGGCCACGCTGCGCGCAGCGATCCGCCGCGGCTGGGTGTGGGCGATCTGGCCGTGGCTGCCGCGGCCCAGTTCCAGGCAGATCTTCGGCAGCTGGGTGGTTTTGCCCGAGCCGGTTTCACCGGCGATGATCAGCACCTGGTGTTTGCTCAGGGCTTTTTTGATCTCGTCACGCTTGGCCGCAATCGGCAGGCTGTCGTCGTAGCGGATGCTCGGCACACTTGCCTGGCGCGCGCTGACCTTGTCGAACGAGGCTTGCACCTTTTCTGCCCACAAGGCCAGCTTGGCCTCGTCCGGGCGCTTGCGCAGCTCGTGCAGTTGCCGGCGCAGACGATGACGGTCGGCGATCATGGCGTGGTCGAGATTGTTCAGCAGCTGGTCGATGGCGTTATCAGTCATGGGGCTTTTTAATGATGCAGGTGAGCCTGCTGGTACATGATTGGCATTCGAAGAGGGGCGATTGTCGCAGATTTGCCGCATCTTTGCTTTCAGCGCCGGCCACGGGTTATCGCAGCCTAAGCGCACATGACCGCCGCGAATGTTTAGCCAGTCGCTAACTTAAGGTAGCCATTCGCTGATTTAATCAACCTTACAGCGCATGGGAGTATCCACCCATGAGCGTCCCCACCCGCACCGCACGCCCGCCGTCCCGCCCTTCGCTGCCGAAGGCCCGGGCCTGTGTCGGCGAAAATCCGCTGGTGCACATCATCCTCGCCTTCTGGGCGCTGTGGCACTGCCGCCACGCTCGCCCGCCCGATTTCTCGCCCGCGTTGCACTGATCAGACCCGGCGTCTCTGCGCCGGTTTACCCAGTCCGGCCTGGCGCCCATTGCGCGCAGGTCCGTGCGCCTCAGCAATGAGCCGCGAGCGAATTCACCATGCACTTTGCTCCCCTTGAGCAGGCCGAACAGTTTCTGGCCAATAACGCTGATATCGACCTGATCGAGCTGTTCATCCTCGATGCCAACGGTGTGCCGCGCGGCAAGCTGCTGCATCGTGACGAACTGCTGGCGGTGTACCAAAGCGGCAGGCCGCTGCCGAGCACCATTCTTGGCTTGACCATCAATGGCGACGACGTGGAAAACTCCGGCCTAGTGTGGGACGTCGGCGATATCGACTGTCGCGCTTATCCCCTGCAGGGCAGCCTGGTGCGCCTGCCGTGGCGGCGGGTGCCAACCGCTGCGGTGCAAGTCAGCATGCACCCGCGTGAAGGCCTGCCGGCCAGTGTTGCCGACCCACGCCACGTCCTGCTACGCACCATCGAAGCGCTAAAGGCCGACGGCTACCACCCGGTGATGGCCTGCGAACTGGAGTTCTACCTGCTCGACCAGCAGCGCGATGCCCACGGCCGGCCGCAGCCCGCGCTGGACAACGACGGCGGCCGCCCGCGTGCCACTCAAGTGTACGGCCTGCGCGAACTGGAACAGATCGAGCCATTTCTGGCTGACCTCTACGCCGCCTGCAAAGCCCAGGGCATCCCTGCGCGCACGGCGATTTCCGAGTACGCCGCAGGTCAGGTCGAGATAACTCTGGAACACGGGGACGCACTGGCGGCGATGGACCAGGCCGTGCGCTACAAGCGCCTGGTCAAGGGCATTGCCCACGCCCACGGCATGCAGGCGTGCTTCATGGCCAAGCCGTTTGCCGAACTGGCCGGCACCGGCATGCACATGCACCTGAGCCTGGCCGACGCCGAGGGTCGCAACCTGTTTGCCAGTGAAGATCCGGCCGGCACGCCGCTGTTGCGCCAGGCAGTCGCGGGGATGCTGTGCCATCTGCATGAATCACTGTTGCTGTTCTGCCCCAACGCCAACTCGTTCCGCCGCTTCCAGGCCAACAGCTACGCGCCGCTGGCGCCGACCTGGGGCGTAGACAACCGCACCGTGAGCCTGCGCGTGCCGGGTGGCCCGGCCAACAGCCGGCACATCGAACATCGTATCTGCGGCGCCGACGCCAACCCGTATCTGGCGGCTGCAGCAATACTCGCCGCCACCCATCAGGGCATCCGTGAACAGCTCGATCCCGGCGCGCCGGTGACGGGCAACGGTTATGCCCAGGCCACCGAACACCTGCCCACCGACTGGCTGACCGTGCTCGATGCACTGGAGCAGTCGACCTGGGCTAAAGAGGCTCTCGGCCAGGATTTTCTCGGTGTGTACCTCAAGGTCAAGCGCGCCGAGTACCGCCAGTTCATGGCCGAAGTCGGCGAGCAGGACTGGCGTTGGTACCTGCACCAGGCCTGAGCCCTACCCTTTTCATCTCAAGGAATTCGCATGAACGCAGCACTGAACAAGGGTTCGGCCCAGCGCGCGCCGTCCTACTACAGCGCCACTGTCAACGACCATAGCCAGTACCCAATCCTGCAGGGTACGCACCAGGTCGATGTGGCGATCATCGGCGGCGGCTTTACCGGCGTAGCAACGGCAGTCGAGCTGGCCGAACGTGGGCTCAAGGTGGCCATTGTCGAAACCAATCGCATCGGCTGGGGCGCCAGCGGGCGCAACGGCGGCCAGGTGACGGGCAGCCTGTCCGGCGACGAGGCCATGCGCGAACAGATGAGCGCGCGCCTCGGCAGCGAAGTCGATGACTTCATCTGGCAACTGCGCTGGCGCGGCCACGAGATCATCGAGCAACGGGTGCAACGCTACGGCATCGAGTGCGACCTCAAGCGCGGCCACCTGCACACCGCGATGAAGCCATCGCACATGGCCGAGCTGCAGAGTTTTCAGGCCGAGGCGCAACGCCGTGGCATGGGTAATCAGCTCGAGTTGCTCGATCGCGACGGGGTTGCCCGCCACCTGCAGAGCCCGCTGTACCTGGGCGGCTTGAAGAACATGCGCAACCTGCACCTGCACCCGCTCAACCTGTGCCTGGGCGAAGCGCGCGCGGCGCATGCGCTGGGCGCCTTGATTTTCGAGAATTCCGAAGTACTCGACATCGTTCACGGCCCGCGCCCTGCAGTGGTCACTGCCCAGGGCCGGATCGAAGCGCGCCAGGTGATGCTCGCCGGCGATGTCTATCACAAGCTGGAAAAGCGCCAGCTCAAGGGCAAGATCTTCCCGGCCATGGGCGGCATCGTCACCACCGCGCCACTGGGTGAACTGGCCGAGCAGATCAACCCGGAGGATCTGGCGGTGTATGACTGCCGCTTCGTCCTCGACTACTACCGCCTGACCGCCGACAAGCGCTTGTTGTTCGGCGGTGGCGCCAACTATTCCGGCAAGGATTCACGGGATATCGCCGGCGAGTTGCGGCCGTGCATCGAGCGCACCTTCCCGGCTCTCAAGGGCGTGCCGATCGAGTTCCAGTGGAGCTGCGCGATGGGCATCGTGGTCAACCGCATTCCGCAGCTGGGCAAGCTTTCGGACAACGTCTGGTACTGCCAGGGTTATTCCGGGCACGGCGTTGCAACCAGCCACATCATGGGTGAAATCATGGCCGAGGCGGTGACCGGGACGCTGGAGAAGTTCGATACCTTTGCCGGCTGCAAGCACATCAAGGTGCCCATGGGCGACCTGCTCGGCAATCCGTTATTGGCGGCGGGGATGTGGTACTACCAGATGCTGGAAAAGCTGCGCTGACAGCTGCAGCGGCGACTGCGCCGGCATGAGCTGCCGCGCAGTCGCCACCTGATCAGGCGGTCTTTTTCAGGCCTTGCTTCTTCAGCTCTTCGTCACGCAGCTCGCGGCGCAGGATCTTGCCGACGTTGGTAGTCGGCAAGGCATCGCGGAACTCGATATAACGCGGCACCTTGTAGCCGGTGACGTTGGCGCGCATATGCTCCATCACCTGTTCCTTGGTCAGGGTCATGCCCGGTTTGACCACGATGAACACCTTGATCAGCTCGCCCGACTTCTCGTCCGGCACACCAATCGCGGCGCACTGCAGCACACCCGGCAAGCCGGCGAGCACGTCTTCGAGTTCATTCGGGTAGACGTTGAAGCCGGACACCAGAATCATGTCCTTCTTGCGGTCGACGATGCGCATGTAGCCATCGGTCTGGATCAAGGCGATATCGCCAGTCTTCAACCAGCCATCGGCATCGAGAATCTCGGCGGTGGCGTCTTCGCGCTGCCAGTAGCCTTTCATCACCTGCGGGCCTTTGACGCACAGCTCGCCAACCTCGCCCAGGGCAAGCTCCTGACCGCTGTCATCGATGATCTTGCACAGCGTCGACGGCACCGGAATGCCGATGGTGCCGACCTGGTTGGCCTCGGCCGGATTGACCGCTGCCACCGGGCTGGTTTCGGTCATGCCGTAGCCTTCGCAGATGGCACAGCCGGTCACGGCCTTCCAGCGTTCAGCGACGCTCAACTGAAGGGCCATGCCACCGGACAGGGTGATTTTCAGTGCCGAGAAGTCCAGGGCGCGAAAGCCTTCGCTGTTGCACAGGGCAACGAACAGCGTGTTAAGGCCGACAAAGCCGCTGAATTTCCACTTGCCGAGCTCCTTGACCATCGCCGGCAGGTCGCGCGGGTTGCTGATCAGCACGTTGTGGTTGCCGATCAGCATCATCGCCATGCAATGGAAGGTAAAGGCATAGATGTGGTACAGCGGCAGCGGCGTGATCAGGATCTCGCAGCCTTCATGCAGGTTGGCGCCCATCAACGCACGGCACTGGAGCATGTTGGCGACCAGGTTGCGGTGGGTGAGCATGGCGCCCTTGGCCACCCCGGTAGTGCCGCCGGTGTACTGCAGCACGGCAACATCGTCGGCCTGCGGGTTGGCTTCGTTGACCGGCTGGCCGGCGCCCTTGGCCAAGGCGTCGTTGAAACGCACGGCCTTGGGCAGGTGATAGGCCGGGACCATCTTCTTCACGTACTTGATGACGCTGTTGATCAGCAACCGTTTCAGCGGCGGCAGCAGGTCGGCCACTTCGGTGACGATGACGTGTTTGACCTGGGTCTTGGGCACTACTTTTTCGGCCAGGTGGGCCATGTTGGCCAGACACACCAGCGCCTTGGCGCCAGAGTCGTTGAACTGGTGTTCCATCTCCCGCGCGGTGTACAGCGGGTTGGTGTTGACCACGATCAGGCCAGCGCGCATGGCGCCGAATACCGCCACCGGGTACTGCAGCACGTTCGGCAGCTGCACCGCGATGCGGTCGCCTGGCTTGAGGTCGGTATGCTGCTGCAGCCACGCGGCAAACGCGCCGGACAGCGTATACAGCTCGCCATAGGTCAGGGTTTTACCCAGGTTGCTGAAGGCCGGCTTGTCGGCAAAGCGCTGGCAGGATTGCTTGAGCACCGCCTGGATATTGGGGAATTCATCAGGATTGATTTGCGCCGCTACCCCGGCTGGGTACTTATCCTTCCAAAAATTTTCGATCATGGAAAGCCAACTCCTTGAGCAACAGCGAATTCTTTATACGCGTTTATGCGTTTATTATTGATAGAAGGCGCCGGTTCATTGCAAACCGTATCCTCTGAAAGCGGGCCGAGAGTACCAGCTTTGCCAGGGGTCGACTAGAGGCCAAAACAGGCCAAACGGTCACAAATATGACTCAATGAATTATATAAGTCATATTTAGAGTAATTAGCCAAAATGTCGCAAACCGGCTCCTCTCGCTGGATCTACCTGACTGTGCATATAAAGAGAGGCAAGCGCGTCGCCGCTGCTTGCCTCTGCAGTGCCTGGGCCAGATGGGTCAGGCGATGTCGCGCAGCTCGCGCCGCAGGATCTTGCCGACCGGTGTCATCGGCAGCGAATCGCGCAGCACGATTTGCTTTGGCACTTTGTAACCGGTGAGGTTGGCCTTGCAGTAGGCCTTCAGGTCTTCGACGCTGACGCCCCCTTCACGGGCCACCACAAACAGCTTCACCGCCTCGCCGGAACGCTCGTCCGGCACACCAATCGCGGCGCAGTTGGCGACCTGCGGATGGGCCATGACCACATCCTCGACCTCGTTCGGGTACACGTTGAAGCCCGAGACGATGATCATGTCTTTCTTGCGGTCGACGATCCGCGTGTAACCATCAGGATCGATGACGGCGATATCACCCGTCTTGAACCAGCCTTCACTGTCCAGCGCCTGCGCCGTTGCTTCGGGCTGCTGCCAATAGCCTTTCATCACTTGCGGGCCCTGGATACACAGCTCGCCGCGCTCGCCCAAGGGCAACTCGTTGCCATCGTCATCGATGACCTTGAATGCCGTCGCTACTACCGGGATGCCCACCGTGCCCAACCGCGCCAGTTGCCCATAAGGGTTGGTGCTGGCCACAGGCGAGGTTTCGGTCAGGCCGTAGCCTTCGACGATGCGGCACTTGGTCAGGCTCTCCCAACGCTCTGCGGTGGCCTTGACCAACGCGGTGCCACCCGAGTTGGTGACCTTCAACACGGAAAAATCCAGCGACTTGAAACCGGGGTGGTCCATCAGCGCGACGAACAGCGTATTGAGGCCGATCAAGCCCGAGAAACGCCACTTGCCCAGTTCCTTGATAAACCCTGGGATGTCACGTGGGTTGGTGATCAGCACGTTGTGGTTGCCGGTGACCATCATGCACATGCAGTTCGCCGTGAACGCATAGATGTGATACAGCGGCAGCGGCGCGATCATCACCTCCTGGCCTTCCTTGATCATCTTCTGGCCGTCGGCGCCGTGCTGGGAGAAGCACGCCAGCACCTGCAGCATGTTGGCGACCAGATTGGCATGGGTCAGCATGGCGCCCTTGGCCAAGCCGGTGGTGCCGCCGGTGTACTGCAGCACGGCGACATCATCGAGGCTGCGCGGCACCGGCGTGTGGCTCAGCGCCCTGCCCTCACGCAGCACCTGCTTGAACGACGTTGCCTGCGGCAGATCGAAGGCCGGGACCATCTTCTTGACCTTGTCGACCAGGGTATTGACCAGCCAGCCCTTGGCCGTAGGCAGCAGATCACCCATTTTCGCTTCGATCAGGTATTCAAGGCCGGTATCGGGCAGCACCTCCTGCACCTTTCTGCCAAACATGTTCAGGTACACCAGCGCACGCGCACCCGAGTCCTTGAACTGGTGGCGCATTTCCCGCTCGGTATACAGCGGGTTGGTGTTGACCACGATCAGCCCGGCCCGAAGCGCACCGAATACCGCGATTGGGTACTGCAGCACGTTGGGCATCTGCACGGCAATGCGATCGCCGGGCGCCAGGTCGGTATTGGCCTGCAGCCAGGCGGCGAAGGCCGCCGAGTGGCGTTCGAGCTCGCCGTAGCTCAAGGTTACGCCGAGGTTGCTGAAGGCCGGGCGGTCGGCGAAGCGCTTGCAGGAGCGCTCGAACACATCGACCACGCTGCGGTAGGCATTGATATCGATGGAGGAAGGCACGCCCGCCGGGCGTTTGTCATTCCAGAAGTCGGCATGCATTTATTATTGTTCCTCTTGGCCTGGAGCGTCCTTGACCTGCTGCACGGGGCGAACAGGCGTTGAGCCGACGTTAGCAGGTAAGTGGAAGGTGGCAAACACGCCAAGGGCCGCCATTAACATTGTGAATCTTATTTGTGCCCGTCCTGCAATTTCAGCGGTAGTGCGTACACTGTCGGGGAACATGCACAGAAAAGGACGCGGTCATGGCTTACGATGCGCTCTGGGTTGCCGCCAGTGAGCACAGCAACCTGTACCTGCACCAATGGCTGCCGGCCACACCGGTCAAGGCGGTGGTGCTGCTGGCGCATGGCATGGCCGAGCATGGCGGCCGCTACCAGCGCTTGGGGCAGGCACTGAGCGCCGCCGGCTTTGCCCTGCTCGCGCCTGATCAGCGTGGCCATGGCCGGACCGCCGAGAACGGTCGTCTGGGCCTGTTTGCCCCGAAGGATGGCTGGAATGCCGTGGTCAACGACCTCGGCCTGCTCAGCCAGCACATCGGCCAGCGCTTTCCGGGCACGCCACTGTTTCTGTTCGGCCACAGCATGGGCAGTTACATCGTCCAGGCCTACCTGCTGCACCACAGCGCCAGCGTCCACGGGGCGATTCTCAGCGGCTCCAACCTGCAGCCGCCCAGGCTGTACCGCGCCGCAGCGCTGATCGCCCGCGCCGAGGCCTGGCGTCAGGGCGCCGAGGCCAGCAGCGCGCTGATCGACAAGCTGTCGTTCGGCAGCTTCAACAATGCCTTCAAGCCTACCCGCACGCCATTCGACTGGTTAAGCCGCGATGCAGCAGAAGTCGACAAGTACATCGCCGACCCGCTGTGCGGGTTTCGCTGCAGCAATCAGTTGTGGCTCGATCTGCTCCGGGGCCTGGCGCAAATCAGCCGGCCGAGCAACCTCGCCCAGGTCGATCCAAACCTGCCGATACTGATAATTGGCGGCGAATGTGATCCGGTGAGTGCCGGCAAGCGTCTCAGTGATCTGGCCGTCGCCTTGAGCGCGACCGGCAACCGGCATGTGCAGTTGCGCTTGTACCCGCAGGCGCGCCACGAACTGCTCAATGAAACCAATCGCGACGAGGTTACCGCCGACATTCTCGGCTGGCTCGAGCAAGCGCTGGCCCTTGGCCGCCCCGCTCGCAGTGAATGATAGCCAGGCCCCGTCCGCCAACAAGGAAGCCCTGATGACCCAGGTCACCAATACCCCCTACGAAGCCCTCGAAGTGGGTCAGAAAAATGAAGAGTTCGTAAAGCGCGTCGAAGAGCGCGATATCCAGCTCTTCGCCGCCATGTCCGGTGACCACAACCCTGTCCACCTCGATGCCGAGTACGCCGCCAAGACCATCTTCCGCGAGCGGATTGCCCACGGCATGTTTACCGGCGCCCTGATCAGCGCGGCGGTCGCCTGCAACCTGCCGGGCCCAGGCACGGTGTACCTGGGCCAGCAGATGAGCTTCCAGAAGCCGGTAAAGATCGGCGACACACTGACCGTGCGCCTGGAAATCCTCGAAAAGCTGCCCAAGTTCAAGGTGCGTATCGCCACCAATGTCTACAACCAGAACGATGAGCTGGTGATTTCTGGCGAGGCCGAAATCCTCGCGCCGCGCAAGCAGCAGACCGTGCAACTGGTGACACCGCCGACCTTCGAGGCGAGCGTTTCCGAAGCCTGACCACTAGCGGCCCTGCAGTTCGCGCAGGCGCTGCTCGATGTAGCGCCGCTCGGGCCCTTGCTGAGTGAGATTCAGGGCTCGCTGCCAGGCTGAGCGAGCCTGCTCGGTCTGGCCCAGTTGGCCGTGCAGTTCTGCACAGGCGGCGTGCGCCAAGTGATAGTCGAGCAGTTCGCCGCGCTGCAACAGCGCTTCGATCAGCACCAAGCCCGCCTGCGGGCCATCGCGTCTGGCCAGAGCTGCGGCGCGGTTGAGTTCGATCACCGGTGACGGCCAGTGGCGCTGCAATACATCGTACAAGCCAATGATCTGCGCCCAGTCGGTATCTTCCGGGCGTAGCGCTTCTGCATGCAGCGCCGCGATTGCCGCTTGCAGGCTGTAGATACCGGCCGGGCCAGCGCGCAGCGCCTGCTCCGCCAACTGGCAGCCTTCGGCGATCTGCTGGTGATTCCACAGGCGCCGATCCTGTTGATCGAGCAGCACCAGATTACCGTCAAGGTCACTGCGCGCCGCCTGCCGTGAAGCTTGCAGCAGCATCAGCGCCAACAGGCCGATTACCTGCGCGGCTGGTAGCAGTTGCAGCAGCAGTCGACCCAGCCGAATCGCCTCATCACACAGCTCACGGCGCACCACCGCTTCCCCCGAGCTGGCTGAATAGCCTTCGTTGAAGACCAGGTAAATCACCCGTAGGACACTGTCCAGCCGCCCTGGCAGCTCGGCCTGCTCGGGAACCTGATAGGCGATGGCGGCATCGCGGATCTTCGCCTTGGCGCGGACGATGCGCTGGGCAATGGTTGCCGGGCGCTGGACAAAGGCACTGGCAATCTGCTCGGTGCTGAGGCCACAGACTTCACGCAGGGTCAGCGGCACCTGGGCATCGGCGGCCAGTGCGGGGTGGCAGCAAGTGAAGATCAGGCGCAAGCGGTCATCGCCGAGCAGCGCTTCATCACCAGGGTCGTCATCGCTGGGCGCAAGCATGATCAGATCCGCCTGGGCATGATCGAAACGCGCTCGCCTGCGCAACAGATCGATGGCCTTGAAGCGCCCGGTCGACACCAGCCAGGCCCTTGGGTTGGCGGGGATGCCGTCACGCTGCCAGCGCTCGACCGCAATGAAAAACGCCTCGTGCATGGCCTCCTCGGCCAGGTCAAAATCACCCAGCAGGCGAATCAAGGTGGCCAGACTGCGCCGCGAGTCTCGTCGGTAGAGCTCATCTACCACCTCACGCAGCTGCTCGCCGAGCATCAGTCTGGCATCTGTTGAGTGACTACCTCCACCAGGCGGTCCAGGCTTTGTCCCCACCCCTGGTGAAAGCCCATTTCTTCGTGGGCGCGGCAATCCTCGGCGTTCCAGTGCAGCGCACGGGCGGTATAGCGGGTCTTGCCGTGTTCATCGTCGAAGGTCACCACTGCGGTCATGAAGGCCTTGGCGGCGGGGACCCAGCCCGGCCGAAACGCATCGGTGAAGACCAGCCGACGTGGCGCCACGATTTCCAGGAAGACACCCTGGTTGTCGTATTCGGTGCCGTCCGCGGTGCGCATCAAGGTGCGGAACAAGCCGCCAACCCACAGCTGCATTTCGCATTCCGGGGTGGTCATGCCGTGCGGCCCCCACCATTTCATCAGCCATTGCGGTTCGCTCCAGGCACGGAATACCTTCGCCGGCGGGGCGTCGATCAGGCGAGTGATGGACAGTTCATGTTCGGCCACTGCAGAGCCTGCGTGTGCGTGTGTCATTGTTGTTGTGCTCCACGTTCAGGGTTGTAGTTCGCGCACCGGGCGGACCTCGACGCTGCCGACGCGGGCGGCGGGGATGCCTTTGGCGATGTTCAACGCTTCATTGAGGTCTCGCGCTTCGACCAGATAGAAACCGGCGAGCTGTTCTTTGGTTTCAGCGAATGGCCCGTCGGTCAGGCTCATCTGGCCATTGCGCACGCGCACCGTGGTCGCGGCCTGGACAGACTGCAGCGCCTGCGCGGCGAGCATGCGACCGCTGCCCTCCAATGCCTGCGCATAGGCCTGGCATTCGGCATCGGCGGGGCTGTCGGGCAAGCTGTGCAGCAGCCCCTCGTCACAATAGACCAGGCACAGGTATTTCATGATTGCCTCCAGCGTAAACGGACAGTGCGTTTGGCGATAACAACAGGCGCGCTCAGCTCAAGGTTGCAGGTTGAACAGCGCCTTCTGGGTTTGCATGTCGAACGGCGCCGACCAATGTTCGTGGATGACCTGCCACTGCGCGCCACTACGACGATAGCCGACCGTGACGCGCATGAAGCCGCACTGGCTGTCGTCATCTGCCGGCCCGCAGCGATTGAGCCAGTACGCCAGGGCGAGGTTGGCATCGACATGCAGGGTCAGTTGATGGATCTCGAACACCATCTCGCCCGAGCACATGCCCATGCACATTTCCCAGTGCGCACGGTAGGCGGACTTGCCCTTGAAATGCAGGGCCTGGATGGCGTCGAAAGCGACGACGTCTTCGGCGTAGGGAGCAACGATTGCATCGATGTCACGCTCGCGCACGGCCTGCATCCAGCTGTCGATCTGTTGACGCAGTTGCGATTCGGTTGAGGTAGTCATTATTGGGCTCTCGACCAAGGCAGCGCAGGATCATCCAGCGCCTTCATGAGTAGTCGAATGGCGAAAGGCGAAATCGACAGGCACTGAAAAATATTTTGCCGAGACTGATCGGCAGGTACCATTGGCCACTGCACTTCTGTTGCCGCCTGTGGGTATCACCATGCCTTTGACCAGCGAAACCCTGCCTGCCAGCCCACATTTCGAGCTGAGCTGGGTGCGCGCGCAAAGCGCTGCCAGCTTCCCGCGGCATACCCATGACGAATACGTGATCGGCGCCAACCTTAATGGCCAGGAGCGGATCTGGCTCGATGGCCGCGAGCTGGAGGTGGCGCCAGGCCAGGTGACTTTGTACAACCCGCTGGCTGTGCAGGGCTCGGAATTTGCCGCGACAGGTGTGGAATACATCAGCCTGCACCTGGCGCCGGCGGCGATCACGCAAACGATCAGCGCCAACAATCTGCGCTCGACCGCCACCGCGCCACGACTGGAGCAAGGCGTACTGCAGCGGCCGCAGCTGTTTGCCGCCTTGCTGGAACTAGCCTGGGCCGGTGACGAACAACGCGAACAGGCCGAGCTGTTGTTACTCGCGCAACTACTGGAGCACCCCGCCAGCGCCGCCCATGAGCAGTCAACGGCCGTCGCCATCAGCCAGGCCTTCATGCGCGAGCATCTGCAGCAACGGCTGGCCCTTGAGCAACTGGCGCACGTCGCCGGCTTGAGCAAATATCACTTCGTACGCTGCTTCAAGAAGGCCACCGGTCTGGGCCCATTGCAGTACCACATGCAACTGCGCCTGATCGAAGCGCGGCACCGATTACGCCTTGGCCAGCACGCACAGGACGTGGCGCTGGACCTGGGCTTCTATGACCAGAGCCACTTCATTACAGCATTTCGCCGGGTGCATGGCGTGACGCCGCAACACTACGCGGCGGCAAGAATGAATTCGCGGTAGCCGGAAACGATCACGTAAAACGCGAAGTAGCAGAATATCGCTGCCGACAGCAGGTAAGACCAGGTCAGCAAGCGGTCACCGAGCAGGCGCCCGCCATGGCTGGCGATACCGCACAAGCTCACACACCAGAGCAGGCCGGCCGCGAAGAAACCGCTGAGAAACACAACAGCATCGAGCAAGCTGCCCGCGCCTGAGCGAGAGATCAACACACCGCCCACCGCTGCGAACCAGAGAATCGCGCTCGGCGATGACATCGCCAGAAACACCCCTCGCGCAAACTCGCGCCAGCCCGACTCGACCACCACCTCGACACGCGCCTCCAGATGCCCACCGCGCCAGGCGGCCAGCAGCATCTTGAGCGCAAACCAGATCAACAACGCCGAACCGCCGAGCCACAGCACCCAGCGCACACTCTCGAACTGCAGCAGCACGGTCATCCCGGCCAATGCAGCGATAGCGTAGATCAGGTCACCTACGCAGGTACCCAGGCCCAACCAGAATCCCTGCAGAAAACCACGCTGCATGGCCAGGGTGATCATGGCGATATTGGCGATGCCGATGTCCAGACACAGCGACAGGCTCAGCAGAAATCCATTGGAAAAAGGCATGGTTAATGGCTACGCGACAATTCAGATGGCGCTGATTAAGCCACAGGCCAACGGTGCCGGTATTGGAAGAAATTGCCTGCTCAGGCCATTGCAGCCTGCTCAAACACTTCATCGGCCCACTGGTTCAGGCTCTTGCCCGCTGCGCGAGCGGCGATGCTGGCCGCCGCATGCACCTCAGGGCGGATGCGCAACATGACCTTGCCCGAGGCCGGCTTTTCAGGCGCGATACCTTGCTCGGCGCAATCGGCCAGATAGTCTTCCAACGCGCCACGAAATGCCTCGTGCAACTCCGGTACGGAGCTGGCGTGAAAGCTGATGATGTCGCGCATGCCGAGCACGCGGCCGACAAAAATGTCGTCGCGCTCATCAAAGTCGACACGGGCGACGTAGCCCTTGTAACGGATGCAACTCATTTTCCAACTCCTGCCTGCGAAAGAAACTCGCGGGCTTCCTCAATCTGATACCGCTTGGCTTCTTTACCTGGGTGGGGCCGATGGCATCTCCAGGTGAAATTACCAAGCACCAGTTTTACCCTGGACCCTTGCCGCTCCAGCACCTGCCCGCCGAGATGAATCACCAAAGCTTCGATATCGGAAAAGGCCAAAGACGCCGTAGTCGGCGTCCGGAAAATGCTGTCGTAAATCTTGCGGTATCGAGTGTTCATCCAACGATGCTATCAAAATAAGATAGCACCGTTTCCGGTATAACCATTCAAAATTTTTCCGTGCCCGCCAAAACCTGCGCATAACGCTGACGATCAATATTCGCGCCACTGAGCACCACCGCCACGCGCTTGCCTTTCTGGCGCTCACGTTCTTGCAGCAGCGCAGCCAAACCTGCAGCGCCTGCACCTTCAGCGGTGTTGTGAGTCGTCTCGTGGTAAATGCGCATGGCCTCGGCGATCTCGTCATCGGTCACCCGCACGATCCGCGCGGCATGCTGATGGATCAGGGCGAAGGCATCGGGGTGCGGCATCCGGCAGGCCATGCCGTCGGCAAAGGTGTTGGCTGTGGCGGTGGTGACGATGCGGCCCTGTTCGAAACTCTGCGCGTAGGCGTCGGCGGCAGTCGAGACCACGCCGACGATTTCGGTCTTGAGCCCCAGCAGGTTGCGCGCCTGAATCAGCCCGCAGATGCCCGAGCCCATGCCGATCGGCACGTAAACGCAGTCCAGCGCGGCAACCGCATCGAACAGCTCCAGGGCATAGGTCGCGACGCCGCGCACCAGCTCCGGGTGAAACGACGGCACCATCTGGTAGCCCAGCTCATCGGCCAGCCGCGCTGCCTCTTCGCGGGCCAGGTCGAAGTCGGCGCCATGCTCGATCAGCTCGGCGCCCAAGGCCCGCATGGCGGCGTTTTTCTCCCGCGAGTTGCCTTGCGGCACCACGATCACCAACGGGATACCCGCCTGGCGCGCGGCCAACGCCATGCTCTGGCCGTGATTGCCGCGCGTGGCTGTGACCAACCCTTGCGGCGGCTGGCCCTGCGCCAGCAACGAACGCACGTAGACCAGGCCACCGCGCACCTTGAACGCGCCAGTCGGGGCGTGGTTCTCGTGTTTGACCCACACCTCGCAGCCGGCCCGCTCGGCCAGCAGCGGCCAAACATGCTGCGGCGTTGCTGGCAGGTGTTGGTGGACGAAATCAGCGGCTTCGCGCAGTGCGGCCAGGTCGAACATGACGATCCTCCTTCATCGTGTGAGTTGCCCTGATCCTAGGCGCGGGGCATTGTATGGGTAAATCGATATATTGCATGGGTGGCAATTTCATGTGGATCCCGACGCTGACCGCCAGCGATCAGCCGCGCTATCTAGCGCTGGTCGATGCCATCGCCGACGCCATCGAGCGCGGTGAGCTCAAGGTCGGCCAGCGCCTGCCGCCGCAGCGGCGCCTGGCCTGGGCGCTCGGGCTCAACCCCAGCACCACCCAACAGGCCTACCGCGAGGCCGCTGCCCGTCATCTGGTCGCCGGCGCGGTGGGGCGTGGTACCTATGTGCTGGCGGGCAGCAAGGAAGCCACCCTGTTCCGCCTTAAGCGCCACGATGCAGAGCAAGCAGTCATCGACCTTTCGACCAACGTGCCGGTAGTTGATTCGGACAATCGCGACTTGCAGGCCAGCCTGCACAAACTGCTCGAGCTCGAACAGTCGGGCTTGCTCGAGCATTACCTGGGACCTGAGCAACTGCTCGCGGGACGTCTGCACGGGACACGCTGGCTGGCCGGACGCGGCTTGACTCTCGCGACCGACGAACTGCTGCTGTGTGCCGGCGCGCAATATGCGCTGAACTGCGTGTTGCAGTCGGTGTGCGAAGACGGGGAAGCGGTGATGGTCGAGGCGCTGACGGCGCCGGGGATCAAGGCGGCGTGCCGGCAATTGCGTTTGCCAGTGCACGGCGTGGCGCTGGATGAGCACGGCCTGCGCCCGGATGAGCTGGACCGCGTCGCGCGTGCCAGCGGCGCCCGGGTGCTGGTGATCACCCCGACCCTGCACAACCCGACCTCAACCTGCATGGACGCGGCACGCCGCCAGGCCATCGCCGAGGTGGTCAAACGCCATCAGCTGTTGCTGATCGAAGATGATGTGTACGGCGCGCTGACCGAGCAGCCGCCGCTGTACCCCCTGCTTGAGGGTCGCGGGATTCTGGTAACCAGCCTGTCGAAAACGGTTGCCGCCGGCTTGCGCGTGGGTTGGATCGTGGCCCAGCCGGCCCTGCTCGCGCAGATCGAGCCGCACAGCCAGGCGAGTCACTGGTCGGTGTCGCCGCTGGACCTGCACATTGCCTGCCAGTGGATCGCGGACGGTACTGCCGCCCGCCGCTTGGCCTGGAACCGCCAGGAGACCGCCGAGCGCTGGCGACTGGCCCGCAGTGTATTGGGTGCGGCACTGCTGGATGACCAGCAGGCCTCTCCCCACGTGTGGGTAGCGGCACCGGCCGGCGCCGAGGCGCTGGCCGCTGATTGCCGCAGGCGCGGGGTCGAGATCGTCCCCGGCAACGTTTTCGCGATTGGTGTGGATGAGGTCAAGGCAGTGCGCATCAGCCTGTCGGCAGCCACCAGCCGAGCACAGCTCAAGCAAGGTCTGGAGGCCATCCGTCAAGCATTGGCCGAAGCCTGATCAGCTCTGGCTGCAGCCCTCACCCATCGCCCGGTACTGCAGGGTGTGGACCTGACCCTGATGATCCTCGTAGACCATGGTGGCAGGCACTACAGCACAGACATTGGGCAGGGCCGACAGGCTGATCACGCGTTTGATGTCGAGGTTGGTACCGTATTCATATTGCACCGCTACAGGTGGGCTGGACACCGGTTGAACTTCTTTGGCGAAGGCGAACGAGGACACACCGACCAGTGCAAGAATCAGTAGAGCTTTCATGAGATTTGGCCTTGAGGCAATCAAGCTGAGCGATTGACTTCAGTCCGCCGTCATTGGCGCGGAGAAGTTGTCATCGAGTGCATCGATGGCACGAAGTACCGGTCCCGCTTTGTCGTACTGCTGAGGGGATGAGACAATTTTACGCCTGTTACGCAATACTTGAACCCCATGGTAGGACATACAGCCTTGCGCAATATGCAACAGTCTGCGACAACCCGCAGCGCCCGCTACCGCTGAACTGGAACATGCGATGACTGCCCTGACTTACTCGTCCCTCAGCGCACTGGAGCAACGCCTGCTCGATCACTTCTATCGCCAGCAAGGCTCGCGCATGCGCTCGGCCGCCGGTGGCGCGCTGTGGGTAGCGCGTGCGGACGCAATCGTTGCGGGGATGAGCTTGAGCCCGGTAGCCCACGGTCTGTGGCTGACCGGGCTGCTGGTCGCCCCACAGTGGCGTGGCCGTGGCATCGCTGGGCAGTTGATCGAGGCCTCGCTGGCAACTGCATCGGGCCCCGTGTGGCTGTTCTGCCATCCGGAGCTACTGCCGTTCTATCAGCGATTGGGCTTTGGCCCCGCGCATGATCTGCCCGAAGCGCTGAGCATGCGTCTGGCGCGTTATCAACGCAGCAAAAGCCTGATCGCGCTCGCTCGTGATCAGTCGTCGCCGGCGTCCAGCCCCGGGAACAACACCTCGGTGTAGCCAAACCGGGAGAAGTCCTGGATCCGCGAGGGGTACAGGCGACCGATCAAGTGATCACACTCATGCTGCACGACCCGCGCATGGAAACCTTCAGCGACGCGCTCGATCAGGTTGCCCTCAGGGTCGATGCCGCTGTAGCCGATGCGCGAGAAGCGTGGCACCACACCGCGCAAGCCCGGCACCGAAAGACAGCCCTCCCAGCCCTCCTCGGTCTCACTCGACAGCGGCGTGATGACCGGGTTGAGCAGAATGGTCTGCGGCACTGCCTCGGCGTCCGGGTAGCGCTCGCTGTGCTCGAAGCCAAAGATCACCAGCTGCAGGTCGACCCCGATCTGCGGCGCGGCCAGGCCAACGCCACCGACGTGGTGCATGGTCTCGAACATATCGGCGATCAACTGTTGCAGTTCGGCGCTGCCAAGCAGGTGTTCGGGAACAGGCGGGGCGATGCGCAGCAGGCGCTCATCGCCCATCTTCAGAATGTCACGGATCATCAGCGGTTCGGCTCTGGGCTCGGGGGTTCGGTCGCGACCGGACGCTCATGACCCAACACAGACACGGTCTCCTGCGGCTTGTTGCCGTCAAAGTCCTTCTCGCCAGGGTCTTTGCCCTCGGCAGACATGTGCTCGATCACCGCGTTCATCTCGGCGCCGAGCAAGAGTACGGCGGCTGAAATGTAGAAGTACAGCAGCAGTACGATAATTGCCCCGATGCTGCCGTACATGGCGTTGTAGTCGGCGAAGGTCTTGACGTAATAGCCGAAGCCCAACGAGGCGATGATCCACACCACCACTGCCAGCACCGAGCCTGGGGTAATGAACTTGAATTTCTGTTTCACGTCCGGCATGACGTAGTAGATCAACGCCACTGCGACCATCATCAGCACGACGATCGCCGGCCAGCGCACGATCGTCCACAGAGTAACGATGAACTCCTGCATGCCCACCTGCGCAGCAATCCACTCCATCACCTGCGGTCCAAGCACCATCAGCGCCGCCGCAGCCAGGAGCATGCCGGCAATGCCGATGGTGTAGAAGATCGACAGCGGGATGCGCTTCCACACCGGGCGCCCTTCCGGTACGTCGTAAGCGGCGTTCATCGCACTCATCATCAAGCGCACACCGGCCGAGGCGGTCCACAGGGCAATCACGATACCCACCGAAAGCAGGCCACCCTTGGATTGTTGCAGCTGGTCGATCACCGGATTGACCTGTTCCAGTGCCTGCGGCGGCAGCACCAGCTCGGACTGCAAGCGCAGCCACGAGAAGAAGTCCGGCAGGTGCAGGAAACCGATCAGGGCAATCAGGAACAGCAGGAACGGGAACAGCGAAAACAGCATCTGGTAGGCCAGAGCCGACGCGTAGGTGGACATCTCGTCATCGAGAAACTCACTGACGGTGCGCACCAGCACACGGTGCAGGGGAAGGCCCTGCAGGGCGTTAAAAATCATAGCGTCTCCTTTCGCCGCTCGATCATCTTGGCTGCCGGCCGACAATGCGACAGGCCTTATGGTATGCATGCAAGTCTAATAGACCACGCCAGGCGCGTTGCTGTTCATTGCTCATCAAAGCCAATTGGGGCCGCTCTGCGGCCCTTCGCGGCGGTCCGGCGTCCCGGCAAGCCCACTCCCACAGGATCGCGTACAGTCTGACTCCAGCACTGTACCTGTGGGAGCGGGCTTGCCGGGACGCCGGACCGCCGCGAAGGGCTGCAGAGCAGCCCCAAAATCAGCATTCAAACCTTAACTTAGCGGCATCAACCCTCGGGTAGCCGTTTTCCTAAGTAATCAGCGCTTATGGCTTTTTCACAGCGTCTTTGACTTCGCCAACTTTCTGCTGTGCTTCGCCTTTGACTTCCTGCGCCTTGCCTTCTGCGCGCAGCTTGTCGTTGTCGGTTACCTTGCCAACACCTTGCTTGATGTTACCTACCGCTTCGTTGGCCAAGCCTTTCGCTTTGTCTTTGGTGCCACTCATGGGGAAGTTCCTTTTAGGCAAAGACGCGAGATAACCGCGTCGACATACGAATCGACCGGTGGCGTTTGCCCAGAGTTTCATTTTTTTCTCGATCATTGCCTTGCGCGCCAAACCATCAGGCGCTGAAACATCGGCAAACAGCCGCCCTTTGCAGGCAGCCGGGTAAAACGACAACAGCTTGTGCAGGCCTTGCTCGCCTGACCGCCACCCCGCACAATGTCAGGTCATCTCAAGCGTCAACCCGCAGGAACCTGCATGAAACTCGACAAACCCGCCGCCATCGCCCGGCGCAACCAAGCGCTGGCACGGCCGGTGCTGACCAGTGACAACTGCCTGTTTGCCATTCTCGACCCCAAGCGCAACCTGTGGTGGTTCGACATCCCGATGCGGCTGCTGGTCAAAGGCCAGCCCGATTGGGTCAACCTGCTGCTGCACAGCCCGGAGTCAGACGAGCTGCAGCACCTGAAAGTGCCGATCAACTACCTGCGTGCGCACCAGGAGCAACTGGAAGTGCGCAACGCCGGCAAGCGCCGTTCGACCATTAGCCTGGCCCTCAGCGCTGACCGCGATTCGCTGCTGCGCGACACCCGGCCGGGTGGCGAGCAGCTGGACTTTCGCACCTTCGTGCAGGACTGATCAGACCCGCTCGATGCGATCGTCAAGGATGACGATACGGCCGGCCTTGAACAACGCGCCAATGGCTTTCTTGAAGTTGCCCTTGCTGACGTTGAACAGGCTGCTGATCACCTGCGGATCACTCTTGTCACACACTGCCAGAGTGCCACCGGCGGCTTCCAGCTTGGCCATGATCTGCTCTTGCAGGCCATCGGCCAGGGCCTGACCAACCGGCTGCAGGCTCAGGGCGATCTTGCCGTCCTGGCGCACTTCCTTGATGAAGCCCTTCTCGTGCATGCCCGAACGCAGGAACTTGAATATCTCGTTCTTGTGAATCAGGCCCCAATGACGGTTGTTGATGATCGCCTTGAAGCCAAGGTCGGTTTCATCGGCTACCAGCAATTCGACCGGCTGGCCTGCGGTATACGCGGCCGGGGTCAGGTCGAGGTAGCGGTCCAGCCGCGCGGTGGCGGTGATGCGGCGGGTGCGTTTGTCCAGGTAAACGTGGACAACACAGTAATCGCCGATCTTCAGCGAGCGCTTCTCTTCCGAGTAGGGCATCAGCAAGTCTTTGCTCAGGCCCCAGTCGAGGAAGATACCAGCGCCGTTGATATCTTTTACCTTCAAGCTGGCGAACTCGCCGACCTGCACCTTGGGCTTCTCGGTGGTGGCGATCAGCTGGTCTTCGCTGTCCAGATAGATGAACACGTTGAGCCAGTCATCGAGCTCGGTGGGCGTATCCTTGGGGATGTAACGCCGCGGCAGGAGGATTTCGCCGTCGGCGCCGCCATCCAGGTACAGGCCGAATTCGACGTGCTTGACGATTTGCAAACTGTTGTAACGCCCAAGTAGAGCCATTTCCGATGTTCCTCAAGACAAGGCGGCTATTCTACACCTGAACCCGCCGCCTCGCCCGACCGCTGGTTCGACTGAACTGCCAACACGCCGCTGCGTCTATTGCTGGCACGCTCTTGCAAGGATTCGCTCATGCCTGTCTGCCTGACCAACGCCCTGCGCTTCAGCCTTGTCGCCCTGCTCTGCACCGCCAGCCTGCTCGGTTGCAGTCGCATCGACCTTGCCTATCGCAACCTCGACACGCTGGTGCCGTGGTCGCTGGGCGATTACCTGGACATGAACCGCGAGCAGAAAAACTGGCTCGACCAGCGTTTGCAGGCGCACCTGGCCTGGCACTGCACCACGCAGTTGCCCGGTTACCTCGACTGGCTCGACCGCATGCGTGCGATGGTCGCCGAGGATCAAGTCACCGATCAGGCCTTGCAGCAGCGCACCGCAGAGGCCCGCGAGGCGATTGCCCGGGTCACCGAAGCGATCACCCCCTCCGCCGTCGAACTGCTGCGCGGCATGGATGATCAGCAGGTCGAAGAGATGCGTCAGGCATTCGCCGATGACATCCGCGAGCGCCAGCGCACCTACGTCGACACGCCGCTGGCCAAGCAGATCAGCAAGCGCGCCGAACGCATGGAAAAACGCATCAAGCCCTGGCTCGGCGAGCTCAACGCCGCCCAGCGCCTGCGCGTGCAAACTTGGTCGCAAGCCTTGGGCGACCAGAACCGCCAGTGGATCGCCAACCGCGCGCATTGGCAGCAACAGTTGCTGCTGGCCATGCAGCAACGGGCCACGCCCAGCTTCGAACCGCGGGTCGCGCAGTTGCTGCAGCACAAGGAGAGCTTGTGGACGCAGGACTACCGCAAGGCGTTCAACAACACCGAACTGCAGGCGCGCAGCCTGCTGGTCGACCTGATCAAGGACAGCACACCCGCTCAGCGTCAGTTCCTGCAAGAGCGCCTGAGCAAGGTGCGCACCAGCTTCAGTGAACTGAAATGCCTCAAGGGCTGACGATCACGCGCGCGGCTGGCGTCGATAAGGGAACACATCGATGACTTTGCCGCCGGCGATGGCCGTCTGCAGCCCTTTCCAGTAATCGGCGTCGTATAGCTCGCCGTGCAGCTTGCTGAACAGGCGGCGTTGGCCGATATCGGCGAACAGGAACGGCGGGAATTCTTCCGGGAACACGTCATGGATGCCGATCGAATACCACGGCTCACCTGACATCTCGTCTTCGGGATAACGCGGCGGCGGGATATGGCGAAAGTTGACCTCATCGAGAAAGCAGATCTCGTCGTAATCGTAAAACACCACTCGCCCATGGCGGGTCACGCCGAAGTTCTTCAGCAACATGTCACCGGGGAAGATATTGGCCGCCGCCAGTTGCTTGATCGCCAGGCCGTAATCTTCCAACGCTTCCAGGGCCTGGGCGTCGCTGGCCTGCTCCAGATACAGATTCAGCGGTGTCATCCGCCGTTCGGTCCAGCAGTGACGGATCAGCACCGTATCGCCCTCCATCACCACAGTGGACGGGGCCACTTCCAGCAACTCGGCAAGGCACGCTGCGTCGAACTTTTCCCGCGGGAAGCGAAAGTCAGCAAACTCCTGGGTATCGGCCATGCGCCCGACACGATCGACGCTTTTTACCAAGCGGTATTTGTCGATCACCGTGGCGCGGTCGACTGTTTTTGACGGTGCGAAACGGTCCTTGATGATCTTGAACACCGTGGTGAAGCCCGGCAGGGTAAACACGCTCATGACCATGCCGCGCACACCTGGCGCCATGACAAAGCGGTCGTCGCTGCTGGCCAGATGATTGATCAGCGCCCGATAGAACTCCGACTTGCCATGCTTGTAGAAGCCTATCGAGGTATACAGCTCGGCAACATGTTTGCCGGGCAGAATACGCTTGAGAAAGCTGACGAACTCCGCTGGCGCCGGCACATCCACCATGAAATAGGAACGGGTGAAAGAGAAGATGATCGACACCTCGGCTTCGTCGGTGATCACCGCATCCGCCTCGAGGCCATGACCTTCGCGGTGCAGCAGTGGGATCACCAGTGGCCACTGCTCATCCCGGGTGTATAAACGGCCTACCAGATAGGCACCCTTGTTGCGATACAGCACCGGCGCAAACAGCTCCAGTGCGAGGCTCGGGTCCTTGCACACCCAGTCGGGCAAGCTGCTGCGCAGTTGCTGTTCAAGGCGGCTGACATCGCTGGGCAAGTCCGCATAGTCAACACTGAATCGGTAAACGGCGAACACCCGGTACAACAACCCGCTCAAGCTGCCGTTGGCTTGATAAATGCGCGTCTGTGCAGCGCGCTGATGGTCGCGCAGGGCCGGCCGGGTGGTGTGGATAAACATGCAGCTGTCGCTGATCAGGTCATGACTGAACAAGCTGCAGAACAGCGAGTTGTACCAGGTCTCGGCCAGCTCATCGTCCAGCCGCGGGTTGATGAGCCCAATGTATGCGCTTTTGACCAACGGCCATTGTGCGACATCGAGCAATACCGCCTCGGCAAATCCTTCGCGCAGCCAGCCGTTGACCTCGACGACCTTCTCTTCATACAAACTGATCCGCGCTGCAGCCGCCCGCTGGCTGTCGTGCCAGTCAGCGCGCTCGAATCGCTCGCGCGCCCCCAGGGTTATCTGCCGGAAGTGCTCGCGGTAGTCATCGAAGCCATCGAGTACCCTGCGGGCGATTTCGCTGGCCGGCCAGTGCTGGGACATATCGATGCCTCTGCAGGGTTCAAGCGCTCAGCTTAGTTGTGCAGCAAGAAAGGACAAGAACCTGCCCAGCGCACTCACGTACACTCCCACCCTGCCCTGATTCTGGAGACCCCCGTGAGCCCCATCGCCCTCGCCCGCCTGTTGACCCTTGCCGCTGTCTGGGGGGCCAGTTTCCTGTTCATGCGCATCATCGCCCCGGAGCTCGGCACCGTGCCGACAGCGTTCTTCCGGGTCTCGATCGCGTGCCTGGGCTTGATCGTGATCCTGGCCGTGGCGCGGGTGCCATGGCAGTTTAACGGCAAGCTCGGCGCCTGCCTGCTGCTGGGCATGATCAACTCGGGCATCCCGGCGACGTTCTACTCGGTAGCGGCGCAGGTGCTGCCTGCGGGTTACTCGGCGATCTTCAACGCGACCACGCCGCTGATGGGCGTGCTGATCGGCGCGCTGTTCTTCCATGAGCCGATGACCGTCAGCAAGCTGGCGGGGATCTTCCTTGGCCTGCTCGGCGTCGGCATCCTCAGCGGCGCCGGCCCGGTGGCTCTGGACCTGGCCCTGGTGCAAGGCGCGCTGGCGTGCCTGGCCGCGACCACCTGCTACGGCTTTGCCGGCTACCTGGCGCGGCGCTGGATCAGCGGCCTGGATAGCCGCCTGTCGGCCCTGGGCAGCATGCTCGGCGCAACCTTGCTGTTGAGCCCGCTGTTCGCCTGGAGCGCCCTCAGCCAGCCCCCTGCCAGCTGGGGCGGCTGGCAGGTATGGTTGTCGTTGCTCGGGCTGGGCCTGCTGTGCACGGCGTTCGCCTACATCCTGTACTTCCGCCTGCTGGCCGAAATCGGCCCGGTCAAGGCCAGTACGGTGACCTTCCTGATTCCGGTGTTCGGCGTACTGTGGGGCGCCTGGCTGCTGGATGAGTCGCTGTCGATGGGCCACCTGTACGGCGGGCTGCTGATCGGCGTCGCGCTGTGGCTGGTACTCAGGCCTGCACCGCGCGCGCTGGCGCAGGCGCGTTCATGAGCACGGAGCACTCGCCGGTGTTCAAAAAGGTTTTGTTCCGCCTGGAGCAGGATGCGCAAGGCTACCCACCGGCTTCGGTGGAAGGCCTGTGGGCGCAGCAGACAGAGGCTGGCTACCTGATCGACAGCATCCCGTTCTACGCCTACGGCATCGCCCCCGGCGACCTGATCAGTGTCAGCCAAGCTGATGGCGAGGCGTGGTTTGCGGCGTTGAGCAAGAGTGGCGGCGCCAGCGTGTTTCGCGTGCTGGTCAAGTTGACGGGTGCGTTGGAGCAGGTCCGCGCAGCGCTGAGCGAGTTCGGTTGCCCCAGCGAAGTGGAGCAGGCAGTGAAGATGCTGGCGGTGCAGGTGCCGCCAAAGCAGTCGCTCGACACCTTGCTCTATTACCTGCTGACCCAGCGCGAAGCTGGAACGTTGGAGTTCGAGGAAGGCGTGTTACGCCACGCCATCCCCGAAGAGTTTCGCTGAGTCAGAACAACCAGCGATAAAGCAGGTAGGCCACCAGTACGGCCAGGATTGGCCGCAGAATGCGGTAGGCCTTGGGGTTGGCGCGCTTGAACTGCTTGACCCGGGTGCTGAGCTTGTTGCTGAAACGCTTGCTCCAGGCATAGGCCTGGTTGATCCCGCCGACACGCTCGTCATCGGTGTTCTGCGGTGCAGTAGCACGGCCGAGGAAGGCACTGACCTTGCGGTTGAGGCGGGTCATCAACGGGCTGGTCAGCGGCCGCTCGATGTCGCAGAACAGGATCACCCGAGTAACGTCGGTCTCGTTCTTGACCCAGTGCACGAAGGTCTCGTCGAACATCACGTCTTCCCCGTCACGCCAGGCATACGGCTCGCCATCGACGTAGATGCGGCACTTGTCGGAGTTGGGTGTGGACAGGCCGAGGTGATAGCGCAGCGAACCGGCGAACGGGTCGCGGTGCGGGTTCAGGTGGCTGCCACCCGGCAGCAAGGCAAACATCGCGCCCTTGACGCTGGGGATGCTGCTGACCAACTCGACGGTCTTCGGGCACAGCGCCTCGGCCGACGGCAGTGGTTTGTCGTACCACTTCAGGTAAAAGCGCTTCCAGCCCTTCTTGAAGAACGAGCCAAAGCCTGCGTCGTTGTCTTTTTCGGCGGCGCGGATATAGCCCTCGTCGAACAGGCGCATGGCCTCTTCACGGATCACCGGCCAGTTGTCCTTGAGCACATCCAGCTCAGGGAAGCGTTGACGGTCCAGATACGGCTTGGACGGCACGCCGGAGAACAGGTACATCAGGCTGTTGTAGGGGGCGAACAGCGCCGAGTGGTTGACGAACTGGCGCAGCACGGGCAAGCGCGCCTTGCCGCGCAAATGGACGTACAGCACGCTGCCGAAGAACACCAGCAGGACACCCGCCTTGGCGACGAAGGAAAAGCTCATGCAACACTCCTTGGAGTAGGAAATCAGGCCATCACTTGCAGATAGCCGAACATCATAAACCCATCCGCCCGTGGTAAAAACATCTGGCGCCGGATAGCAATGTTGAAGATTTTGTAATAAAGGCTTTCTGGGGGTATTGCGCGGGGTCAGCGAAACGCGCGTAAGGCTTGAGATAGCTAGGGCCGCTGCGCGGCCCTATCGCGACACAAGGCCGCTCCTACAGCGACCGCGCAAGCAGGTCATACGCGGTCTGTGTAGGAGCGGCCTTGTGTCGCGATAGGGGCGCAAAGCGCCCCCAGCTATCTCCCAGACGCCAAAAAAAGCCCAGACCCTACTGCTGGTTTTCCTGCTCGGTGAACAGGTCAGAGAAAAGCATGCTCGACAGATAGCGCTCACCCGAGTCAGGCAGGATCACCACGATGGTCTTGCCGGCCATCTCCGGTTTTTCAGCCAGACGCACGGCCGCCGCCATCGCTGCACCACAAGAGATACCGCAGAGAATGCCCTCCTCCTGCATCAGGCGCAGGGCCATGGCCTTGGCTTCGTCATCGCTGACAGTCTCGACCTGGTCGACCATCGACAGATCAAGGTTTTTCGGGATGAACCCGGCGCCAATACCCTGAATCTTGTGCGGGCTGGGCTTGAGCTCCTGCCCGGCCAGCGCCTGAGTGATCAGGGGCGAGGCCACCGGCTCGACCGCAACTGACAGGATCGGCTTGCCCTGGGTGTGTTTGATGTAACGGGAAATCCCGGTGATGGTGCCGCCGGTGCCGACACCTGCAACCAGCACGTCAACCGCGCCATCGGTGTCGTTCCAGATTTCCGGGCCGGTGGTTTTTTCATGGATAGCCGGGTTGGCCGGGTTGTCGAACTGGCCAGGCTGGAAATACATCTGCGGGTCCGAAGCAACGATTTCGTTGGCCTTGTCGATGGCGCCTTTCATGCCCAGCGCAGGCTCGGTCAGCACCAGCTCGGCGCCCAGCGCCTTGAGCACCTTGCGCCGCTCAAGGCTCATCGACGCGGGCATGGTCAGCAGCAGCTTGTAGCCACGGGCGGCGGCGACGAACGCCAGGCCGATACCGGTGTTGCCCGAAGTCGGCTCGACCAGGGTCATGCCCGGCTTGAGTTTGCCACTGCCTTCGGCGTCCCAGACCATGTTCGCGCCGATCCGGCATTTGACCGAGTAGCCGGGGTTGCGCCCCTCGATCTTGGCCAGGATGGTCACCCCGCGCGGGGCGATGCGGTTGATCTGCACCAGCGGCGTGTTGCCGATGGAATGGGCGTTGTCTGCGTAGATACGGCTCATTGGCAGGGTCCTTAACCGAGCGGGGAAAGCCTCAAGGGTAAGCTTGCCCGCCAGCAGCGTAAAGCCCGTTCGAACTCCCCGGCGATGCCTGCGGTCAACCGCTCAACCTGCTTTGGAGAGCCCTCATGACAGCCCGCTATCGCCGGCCACTGGTCGCCCTGGTCAGCCTGCTCGTGATACTGCTTTGTGTGCACCTGGCCCTGCCCTACCTGATGCGCGACTACCTCAACGAAAAACTGGCCGACATGGGCGACTACCGCGGCCAGATCAGCGACGTCGACCTGGCGTGGTGGCGCGGCGCCTACCAGATCAACGGCCTGAAGATTGTCAAGACCACTGGCAAGGTGCCGGTGCCGTTCGTCGATGCGCCAAAAATCGATTTTTCGGTGAGCTGGCATTCCTTGTGGTACGACCATGCGGTGGTGGCCGAAGTGACCTTCCTGCGCCCAGAGCTTAACTTCGTCGACGGTGGCAACAAGCAAAACTCGCAGACCGGTCAAGGCACCGACTGGCGCCAACAGCT
This sequence comes from Pseudomonas shirazensis, assembly GCF_050496565.1. Lineage (GTDB taxonomy): Bacteria > Pseudomonadota > Gammaproteobacteria > Pseudomonadales > Pseudomonadaceae > Aquipseudomonas > Aquipseudomonas shirazensis_A. The sequence continues at coordinate 239,086 of NZ_JBNWAE010000002.1, read as the reverse complement.
GGAAAAACTGCTGCCGATCACACTTAACGAAGTACGCATCGATGACGGCACACTGACCTTCCGTAACTTCAACTCCAAGCCGCCGGTAACGCTCAAGGCCACGCAGTTGCAGGCGAGCATTCGTAACCTGACCAATGTGCGCGATGCCGAGGGCCGGCGCGACGCCAGCTTCGAAGGCACCGCGCGCCTGCTCGGCGATGCCAAGGTCGAAAGCAAGGCAACCTTTGATCCATTCAGCGACTTCGATGATTTCGAGTTCCGCCTGCGCGCCACTGGCATTGAATTGCGCAAGATGAATGACTTCGCCAGTGCCTATGGCAAGTTCGATTTCAACGCTGGCAACGGCGACGTGGTGATCGAGGCTCAGGCCGAGAAAGGTCGACTCAAGGGCTACATCAAACCCTTGCTGCGCAATGTGGAGGTATTCAACTGGCAGCAAGACGTCGAGAATAAAGACAAAAGCTTTTTCCGTTCGATCTGGGAAGCAGTCGTCGGCGCCACTGAAACGGTGCTGAAAAACCAGCCGGAAAATCAGTTCGCCACCCGCGTCGAGCTCAGCGGCAGTGTGCATCAGCAGAACATCAACGGCTTCGAGGCGTTTCTGCAGATTCTGCGCAATGGCTTCATCCAGGCGTTCAGTGCGCGCTATGAAAGGCCCGCGCCTGACACTGAATGAACGGCGGCACGACGCACCATTCAGAGACTGAATACCCGGTCTGCGTTTGCAGCTGCCCAGGTGCGGCGTATAGTCCAGTACACATTTAGATAGCCTTGCCTGGGCCGGCCCAGACACTTGCAGAGGATTGGTTGATGAAGTTCGAAGGCACCCGCGACTACGTCGCCACCGATGATCTGAAACTGGCGGTCAACGCGGCAGTTACCCTCGAACGCCCGCTGCTGATTAAGGGCGAGCCCGGCACCGGCAAGACCATGCTCGCCGAACAACTGGCGGCATCGTTTGGCGCCAAGCTGATCACCTGGCACATCAAATCCACCACCAAAGCCCATCAAGGCCTTTACGAGTACGATGCGGTCAGCCGCCTGCGTGACTCGCAGCTGGGTGTGGACAAGGTTCACGATGTGCGCAATTACCTTAAAAAGGGCAAGTTGTGGGAAGCCTTCGAGGCTGATGAGCGGGTCATTCTGCTGATCGACGAGATCGACAAGGCCGACATTGAATTCCCCAATGACCTGCTGCAAGAACTCGACAAGATGGAGTTCTACGTCTACGAAATCGACGAGACGATCAAGGCCAAGCAGCGCCCGATCATCATCATTACCTCCAACAATGAGAAAGAGCTGCCGGATGCATTTTTGCGCCGTTGCTTCTTCCACTACATCGCCTTCCCTGATCGCGACACCCTGCAGAAGATCGTCGATGTGCACTACCCGAACATCAAGCAGTCGCTGGTCAGCGAGGCGCTGGATGTGTTCTTCGATGTGCGCAAGGTGCCGGGCCTGAAGAAAAAACCCTCGACCTCCGAGCTGGTCGACTGGCTCAAGCTGCTGATGGCCGACAACATCGGCGAAGCGGTCTTGCGCGAGCGTGATCCGACCAAGGCCATCCCGCCGCTGGCCGGCGCCTTGGTCAAGAACGAGCAGGACGTGCAGTTGCTCGAGCGCCTGGCGTTCATGAGCCGGCGCGGTAATCGCTGACAGGAGCCGGTCATGCTGCTCAACCTGTTCAACGAAATGCGCGCGGCCAAGGTGCCGGTGTCGGTACGTGAACTGCTCGACCTGCTCAATGCCCTGCAGCAGCGGGTGGTGTTCGCCGATATGGACGAGTTCTACTTTCTGGCGCGGACCATTCTGGTCAAGGATGAACGCCACTTCGACAAGTTCGACCGGGCTTTTTCAGCGTACTTCCAGGGCCTGGAAAACCTCGACCGGCACCTTGAAGCGCTGATTCCTGAAGACTGGCTGCGCAAGGAGTTCGAGCGTTCGCTGACCGACGAGGAGCGCGCGCAGATCCAGTCGCTGGGCGGCCTGGACAAGCTCATCGAAGAATTCAAGAAACGCCTCGAAGAGCAGAAAAAACGCCATGCCGGTGGCAACAAGTGGATCGGCACCGGTGGCACCAGCCCGTTCGGCTCAGGCGGCTACAACCCTGAAGGCATTCGCGTTGGCGACGCCGGCGAGCGCCGCGGCAAGGCGGTCAAGGTCTGGGAGCAGCGCGAATACAAAAACCTCGATGATCAGGTCGAGCTGGGTACGCGCAACATCAAGCTGGCCCTGCGCCGCCTGCGCAAGTTCGCGCGCCAGGGCGCCGCCGAAGAGCTCGACATCGACGGCACCATCGACCACACCGCCCGCGACGCCGGCCTGCTTAATATCCAGATGCGCCCGGAGCGGCGTAATACGGTGAAACTGCTGTTGCTGTTCGACATCGGCGGCTCGATGGATGCCCACGTGCGCATTTGCGAGGAATTGTTTTCGGCGTGCAAGACCGAGTTCAAGCACCTGGAGTATTACTATTTCCACAACTGCGTGTACGAGTCGGTGTGGAAGAACAACCTGCGGCGCAATGCCGAGCGCTTCAACACGTTCGACCTGCTGCACAAGTACGGCGATGACTACAAGGTGGTGTTCGTCGGCGACGCGGCCATGGCGCCTTATGAAATTACCCAGCCCGGCGGCAGCGTCGAGCACTGGAACGAGGAAGCCGGGTATGTCTGGGTGCGGCGGATCAAGGAGAAATTCAAGAAGGTGGTGTGGATCAATCCATATCCCAAGCAGGCCTGGGAGCACACCACGTCGACCCACCTGATCCGCGAACTGATCGAAGACAAGATGTACCCGCTGACCTTGCAAGGCTTGGAGGACGCCATGAAGTACTTGGCCAAATAGCCCCGCGGTTCAGATCAGCTCCAGCGCTGCAGGTACGCTTGCTGTTCCTGCCACGCCATCTCCTGCAGCACCGCCCTGAAGCGCACCTGGCCCCCCGGCAGGCACTGGGCCAACTGCGCCAGCGCCAAGGGCGTCAATGCACCCAGACGCGGGTAGCCGCCAATGGTCTGCCGGTCGTTCAACAACACGATCGGTTGGCCATCGGGTGGCACCTGCACCGCGCCCAGTGGAATCCCCTCCGATATCATCGGCTCGCCTTGGTAGACCAGTTGCGGCCCGAGCAGGCGCATGCCCATGCGGTCAGCGCGGCTGTCCAGGGTCCAGTCTCGGTTGAACGCCTCGAACAGGCTAGTGCCGCTGAACTGTCCCAGTTGTGCACCCATGACCAGATCCAGCACTGGCTTGGCGGCGTACACCGGCCGTGATTGTGCCGGCACCTCGCGCTCGGCCGGCAGGCCCTCGGCGCATGCCAGCAACTGCCCCTTGGCCAACGCCGAACCGTGGCCATCAAGCCCGCCCAGCTGTTCGCGCACAACCGTGGCGCAACTGCCCAGCACCGCCTCGGCCTGAAAACCACCCAGTGCAGCCAGATAAGCGCGAGCACTCTGCAGAGGCTGGGTAAAGCTCAGGCGCTGGCCCACACGCAGATGAAAACTGCGCCAGGGCTTGAGCGGCTGGCCATCGATTCGTGCATCCAGATCAGCGCCCGCCAAGGCCAGGCAGCAGTCACGCTGGGCCAGCACGCTGAAGCCACCCAAGGGGACTTCCACCGCCGGCGCCTGCAAGGCGTTACCCAGCAGCCAGTTGGCCCAGTGCAGCGCCACCCAATCCAGCGCCCCGCCCTGGGTCACGCCGAGCTGGCGCACGCCAAAGCGCCCGCCATCCTGCAGCTGACACAGCGGCGTGCTGGCCTCGATCAACAGACTCATGCCTGGCCCTCCAGCGGGCTGTCGTCGCCACCCAGGCTGATGAATTCGGCGTGGTCCACCGCGATGAAACGCACACGATCTCCCGGCTGCAACAAGCTGTAGCCCTCGCGGTCGCGGTCAAACAAGCGTACTGGTGTGCGCCCGATCAGGTTCCAGCCGCCCGGCGACACTGCCGGGTAGGCCGCCGTCTGGCGCTCGGCAATGCCGACGCTGCCTGCGGCCACGCGCTTGCGCGGGGTGCTCAGCCGTGGTGTGGCCAGGCGTTCGTCGACCAGCCCCATGAAACCGAAACCCGGGGCAAAGCCAAGGGCGAACACCGGGTATTCGCGCTCACTGTGCAGACGCACCACCTCAGCCTCGGACAGCCCGCTGCGCGCGGCCAGCACTGGCAATTCGGGGCCGACGCTGGAGTCATACCACACGGCGATTTCGTGCCTGCGCCCCGCCGCGCCTGCATCCGGCTGCAGATTTTGCAGGGCTTCGATAATACGCCCTCGCGCCGCAGTCGGTGACTGCCGAAACTGCACCATCACGGTGGTATAGGACGGCACCAGGTCGACCAGATCGGCGCCCAAGGCACTGCTCAGGCGCTGGCTGGCCGCGAGGATCCACGGCATGTTGGCTTCATCGATGCGGTCGAACAGGCGCACCATCAGGCTGTCGATGGCCACCGCCTCGAGGCGCAGGTTCATGGCTGCACCAGCGCATCCAGGGCCTCGCGAATCTGCCGCACCGCCGCCAGCGAGCTGTCGTTGTCGCCGTGCACGCACAAGGTGCTGGCGTTCAGTTGCAGCGCGCTGCCATCGTCTGCCCGCAATGCCTCGCCACGGGCCAGGCGCAGCGCCTGTTCGATGATCAACGCAGGTTCGTGGTGCACCGCCCCTGGCAGGCGCCGCGACAGCAAGTGGCCGCTGGCCGTGTAGGCACGGTCGGCAAATGCTTCGAACCACAAGGTGACACCCATTTCCTCGCCCATCTGCTGCGCCGCACGGTCATCCGCAGTGGCCATCAGCATCAGTGGCAGCCTGCTGTCGTAGGCCGCTACAGCTTCGAGCACGGCACGCAGCTTGACTGGGTCAGCCATCATGTCGTTGTACAGCGCGCCGTGCGGTTTGACATACGCCACGCGCCCGCCCTGCACCTTGCAGATGCCATCCAGTGCACCGATCTGGTAGTGCAGCAGATCGCGGATTTCTTCATTGCTGCAGGCCATCGAGCGCCGACCAAAGCCGACCAGATCCGGATAGGCCGGGTGCGCGCCGATGGTCACCCCATGCTGCAGGGCCAGGGCCACGGTGCGGCGCATGATGCTCGGGTCGCCCGCGTGGTAGCCGCAGGCGATATTGGCGCAGTCGATGTAGGGCATGACCTCGGCATCCAGGCCCATGCGCCAGATGCCGTAACTTTCACCCATGTCGCAGTTGAGAAGCAGGGTTTGCATCTGGCGGACTCCCGAGTCGAGTTGAACAGGGTATGACACATAGCGCCGGGGCAAGCAGCCAGCCTACCGCCGATGGATTGCAAGGTCTGCTGGAAATTGAAATTGGCTTGAGTACGTCGGGGCTGCGCAGCGGCCCCCAGCATTGGTGGCAGGAATCCGCTTACCGCCAGCTTTCCTTGACCACCTTGCGCCGCCCGCCAAGGATCACCCAGCCGAGCAGCACCAGCATGCTCTCGACCACGAACGCCAGCACAAAGCCTGCGCTCAGGCCCCAGCCGATGGCTTCGGGCACCAGCAGAATCTGGTAGCTGTAGCTGTTCAAGGTCTCTTCACGCAATTGCGGGTCAGCCTGCGCCAGCACGTGCCAGCTCTGGCTCAACCACGAGCCCTGCATGGCCTGCCACTCGCGTTCCAACAACTGGTTGCGGATCAGCAGACTCTCGATGCTGTTGGCATCGCTGATAAAGACCGGATCTTCGCTGGTGCGGTAATGCTGCAGCAGTGCCTGCAGGTCGCCTTTGAAGAAGCGCTGGGCGGTGTCCTGGAAGCCGGACAACGCCTCGCGTGACTCCATCACCCGGGCCTCGACGCGCTGGCCGTAGTCCTTGACGAGACCGGGGACCTGAATGCCCGCCAGCAGGCCGCAGGTGAACAACAGCAACCGCAGATAACTTCTGAACATGCCGCGTCCTTAGCTTTGCCCGTGGGCGATACATTCGCCATGCCGCCACAAGGCCCATTGGCCGGGCTCGTAGCGGTTCCAGGTTTCGTTCTCGGTCAGGGCCTCGGTGGCGATCACCGTGACCACATCATTGGGCGTGGTTTCGGCCTGAAAGTCGACGATCATGTCGACGTCCTTGAGCCGGGCCGGGCCAAACGGCGCGCGGCGGGTAATGTGCACCAGCTTGGTCGAGCAAAAGCAGAACAGCCAGTCGCCGTTGCTCAGCAGGCAGTTGAACACGCCCTTGCTGCGGTGCTCGGCGCAGGCCTCGACCAGCACCGGCAGCAGTTGCTCGACCTCGACCGGCTCGGGGAAGGCATCGCGCACGCGGTTGAGCAGGTCGCAGAAGGCCGCTTCGCTGTCGGTATCGCCAACCGGCCAGTAGAAGGTGCGCTGGCCACTGAATTGCGGCAACTGGCCGTTGTGCGCGAAGCACCAGTTATGCCCCCACAACTCACGTACGAACGGGTGGGTGTTGCTCAGGCAGACCTTGCCGACGTTGGCCTGGCGGATATGGCCGATAACCACTTCGCTCTTGATCGGGTAGCGCTGCACCAGCTTGGCGACTTCCGACTCGCTGCTCGCTGCTGGGTCCTGAAACACGCGCAGGCCGCGCCCTTCGTAAAAGCCGATGCCCCAGCCATCGCGGTGCGGCCCGGTGCGACCGCCGCGCTGCATCAGCCCGGAAAAACTGAAAACGATATCAGTAGGGACGTTGGCACTCATGCCGAGCAATTCGCACATGCCTTGCAGCTCCCCTCAGAGACGTGGCTCGACCCGGCCACGGCCAGGCGCGGCCGGTGCCGGCGGATCATTGCGATAACGGTCGTTACGATCGGCGGCAACCGGCGCCTCGACCAGCACTTCGCTGTCTTCTGCGGCTTGGCGCTTGGCAGCCGCTTCGGCTTGCTCGCGGCGCTCACGGGCGCGTTTTTCCAGCGGCCAGCGCAACAGCACGAACAACAGATACAAGGCAAAGGCGATCATGCCGTACATGGCCAGATCGGACGCCGCGCGCCAGGCGTTGTTGCCAACCTTGAAGGCGATATCCAGCGCGCTGATGGCAATGGCCGGGGCGAAGCTTTCCTTGACTGGGTCGACAATCGTCGGCGTCAGCAGCAGCACTGCAACCAGCACCCGCAGCGGTTCACGCAACCAGCGCCACATCCAGCCAGTCAGCTTGAAGGTCACCAGCAGGCAGCCGATGGCGGCCACCGCGTATAGGCCCCAGGCAAGGGTATAGTCGTTCTCGGTCATGGTGTTCGTGCAAGCCAGGCGAAGAGATGCCTATGATAAACACTTTTAGGCACAGGCGCCTGTCTGCCCGTCACCACCGGCGCCACTGTCGCCCGGCCCTATTCGCTTTCGCCAGAGACCTTACATGCCCGCTATTACTGCCCCGATTGCCCAGCAAGCCCCCGGTAACGACCCCTACGCCTGGCTGCAGCAGCGCGACAGCGCCGAAGTGCTCGCCTACCTGCAGGCCGAAAACGCTTATCAGGAGGCCTGCCTGGCCGATCAGGCGCCGTTGCGCGAGCAGCTGTTCGAGGAAATCAAAGGGCGCATTCTGGAAACCGACCTGTCGCTGCCCTCGCCGTGGGGGCCATGGCTGTACTACACCCGCACTACCGCTGGCGATGAGTACCCGCGCCACTACCGCTGCCCGCGCCCGACAGATGACTCCAACACGGTCGACGCCAGCGCCGAACAGCTGCTGCTCGACCCGAACGAGCTGGCGGCCGGCGGCTTCCTGTCGCTCGGCGCGTTCAATGTCAGCCCCGACCACCAACTGCTGGCCTACAGCCTCGACACCAACGGTGAAGAAACCTACACCCTGTATGTCAAGGACCTGGCCACCGGCGCCATCACCACCCTGCCCTTCGAAGACTGCGACGGCAGCATGACCTGGGCCAACGACAGCCGCACGCTGTTCTTCGCCGAGCTCGACGACACCCATCGCCCCTGCCGCCTGCGCCGCTTCAGCCTGGGCGAGGCTGACGCGCATACCGTGTTCGAAGAAGACGACGGGCGCTTCTTTCTGCACTGCTACCGAGCCAGCTCCGAGCGCCAGCTGATCCTGCTGCTCAACAGCAAGACCACCAGCGAAGCATGGGTGCTGGATGCCGAGACGCCGTTGGCCGAGTTCACCTGCCTGGCCGCGCGTGAAGAGGGTCATGAATACTTCCCCGATCACGGCCAGCTCGATGGCGACTGGCGCTGGTTCATCCGCAGCAACCAGGACGGCATCAACTTCGCCCTGTATCAGGCGCCCTCTGTGGCAGTGCCCAGCCGTGCCCAGTGGCAGGTGCTGGTAGCCCACCGCGACTACATCATGCTCGAAGGCCTCAGCCTGAACGCCAGTGCCCTGGCGCTGAGCCTGCGTGAAGGCGGCCTGCCGATCATCGAAGTACGCCCGCAAGGTCTGGCGCCCTACCGCGTCGAGCTGCCGGATGCGGCCTACAGCCTGTACGTGCAAGACAGCCTGGAATTCGCCAGCACGCGCATCCGCCTGCGCTACGAAGCGCTTAATCGCCCGGCCCAGGTGCGTCAGCTGGAGCTGGCCAGCGGTGCGCAGACGGTGCTCAAGCAAACCCCGGTGCTCGGTGCCTTTGACGCCGACGCCTACGTCAGCGAACGCCTGTGGGCTACCGCCAACGACGGCACCCAGGTGCCGATCAGCCTGGTGCGCCGCCGCGAAGACGTCGGCAAGACGGTGCCGCTCTACCTCTATGGCTATGGCGCTTACGGCGAAAGCCTCGACCCATGGTTCTCCCATGCGCGGCTCAGCCTGCTGGAGCGCGGCGTGGCCTTTGCCATTGCCCATGTGCGCGGCGGTGGCGAGCTGGGTGAAGCCTGGTACCGCGCCGGCAAGCAAGAGCACAAGCAGAATACCTTCGATGACTTTATCGCCTGCGCCGAGCACCTGATCGCAACCGGTGTCAGCCGCCCGCAACAACTGGCGATCAGCGGCGGCAGCGCCGGTGGATTGCTGATCGGCGCGGTGCTCAACCTGCGCCCGCAGCTGTTCCGCTGCGCGATTGCCGAGGTGCCGTTCGTCGATGTGCTCAACACGATGCTCGACCCTGAGCTGCCGCTGACTGTGACCGAGTACGACGAGTGGGGCAACCCCGAAGAGCCCGAGGTGCACGCGCGGATCAAGGCGTACGCGCCTTATGAGAACGTCAAGGCTCAGGCCTACCCGGCAATGCTGGTAGTGGCCGGCTACAACGACAGCCGCGTGCAGTATTGGGAAGCAGCCAAGTGGGTCGCATGCCTGCGCACGCTCAAGACCGATAACAACCTGTTGCTGCTCAAGACCGAGATGGGTGCAGGCCATGGCGGCATGAGCGGACGCTATCAAGGCCTGCGCGATGTGGCGCTGGAATATGCGTTCGTACTCAATGAGCTGGGCGTGGTGTAAACCGGGGTTTCTGTTGTCCTATGCACAACCGTGAACAATCTTGCGTGGCCGCGTGATCAACGCCGCCGCGCCAAGCGCAGAAGACCAGACCATGTCCGACCATTCCCACCTCAATGCCGAAATCCGCGACATGCTCATGGACTGCGGCCTGTTCGACTCCTTGCAGGCCAGCGAATTTGCTGCCGCTGCCGGGTATTTCAGCCTGAGCAACATGAGCGCCGGCGAGACTATCTTTGCCGAGGGCGACGCCGGCACGTTCATGTGCATCCTGCACCGCGGCCAGGTGTCGGTGCGCAAGACCGACAGCACTGGCCGGGCCGTCGAAATCGCCGTATTGCGCCGTGGCGCCTTTGGCGAAATGGCGGTGCTCGACGGCGAGCGGCGCTCGGCCAGTTGCGTAGCGGCCAGCGAATGCCAGCTGCTGACGCTAGGCAAGGATTCGCTGGAGAAGATGCTCAACGAAGCACCGCGCATCGCTGCGCGGATCATTCGCGCACTCGCCGTGGCGCTGTCGAAACGCCTGCGCATGCAGGACGGCCAGCGCCTGGCGCAGGTCTAGTCGTCCTTGCCCTGCGGCCTGGGCGCGTCCTGCTGCAAGCCGGGCAGCGGCTCGTCCCGGCGCGGACTAGGCAGCGGCATCGGTGGCAACAGCGGGCCACCAGGTTGATTGTCGTAGGCTTTGGGTGGCGTGCTCGGGGTGATCTGCGGGTAAGGCGTCGGCGTGGCGGTACCCGGAGCACCGGGCACCGGCGTGCTGATACGTGGCTGTTGCCCGGCAGCTTCGGCCAGCGGCGCGGCCAGCAGGATCAGTGCGCTGAGGATCGCGTGGAGCATCGGCAACCTCCTGTCGAAAATTCATCTACAGGCTACGCCCATCTGCAGGTTTTTGCCTGTCCGCCTGGCCTGTAACCACGCTAGACTCAACGCCATAACCGTCATCAGCCTGATTACAAGAAAGGTCACACCATGAGTTCCACCCTCTCCGCCACCGCCCGCCTGGACCGCATCATCGCCGACGCCAAGCGCGACAAGGAAATGGGCTATCGCGACAAGGCCCTGAAGATGTACCCGCATGTCTGCGGCCGCTGCGCCCGTGAGTTCGCCGGCAAGCGCCTGAGCGAGCTGACCGTGCACCACCGCGACCACAACCACGACAACAACCCCCAGGACGGCTCCAACTGGGAGCTGCTGTGCCTGTACTGTCACGACAACGAGCACTCGCGCTACACCGATCAGCAGTACTTCAGCGAAGGCTCGACGGCCACCCCGAGCATCGCCAAGGCCACGCACAACCCGTTCGCCGGGCTGGCCGGCCTGCTCAAGAAAGACTGACCCCACAGCGGCCGGGCAACCCCGTATAATCGCGTCTTTTTTGCGAAGGGCCCCGGCACGTGGCGAATAAACGGTACAGTTGCATCGGCCTGTTCAACCCCAAGTCTGCAGAGAACGTCGGTTCGGTAATGCGCGCTGCGGGTTGTTACGGCGTCAGCTCGGTGTTCTACACCGGCAAGCGCTACGAGCGCGCGCGTGATTTCGTCACCGACACCAAGCGGGTGCATTACGACATTCCGCTGATCGGCATCGACGACCTGCAGCGCATCATCCCGCTGGGCTGCACGCCGGTGGCGGTGGAGCTGGTCGAGGGCGCCCGCCCGCTGCCGGAATACACCCACCCTGATCGCGCCATCTATATCTTTGGCCCGGAAGACGGCAGCCTCGACGAGAATGTGCGCGCCTGGTGCGAAGAAACCATCTATATCCCCACCGAAGGCTGCATGAACCTTGCGGCAACCGTCAACGTGGTGCTTTACGACCGCCTGGCCAAGGGCCTGAACACCCGCTCGGGGCCTAAATTCAAGTAACAGGCAGGCCGCTGGGCATATGAAATGAACGGCGCGACAACAGCCAGGGTCAGTTATTTACCAACCTACCTGGAGGCTTTGCTCATGCTTGATCTAGATTCCAATGCCCATTCCGAGGAAAAGAACGTGCATGGCTGGGAACGCGCCAGTTCCCTGGCCGGTGGCGCGCTGATGATCAGCAAAGGTATGCGCCATGGCGGCGTCATCGGCCTGCTGCAGGTTGCCGTTGGCGGCCTGGCGCTGGCACGCGGGGTCAAGGGCCGTTGTGCGACCAAGGCCTGGTGGCTGCGTCATCGTCAGGAATACCAGCGTCTGAAGGGTGATATTGACCGTGGCGCCGCCGAGCTGGAAGTGCTCCGCGCCAGTGCCGACGCTGCTACCCGCGGTGCAACTGTCACCGTTAACGACGGCATCCACACCCCCAAGTTGTAACACCGCGCCCTGTGTAGGAGCGGCCTTGTGTCGCGAAAGGCCAGCGAAGCTGGCCCGGCGATTTGGGAGTGATTCAAAATTTTTGGGGCCGCTACGCGCCCCTTTCGCGACACAAGGCCGCTCCTACACAAACCGCGTGGAAGCAGGGCTAGCGTAGTAGCTTGCTCTGCAGCACGTCAGAGCTGCGGCCAAGCACGCTCTCGCTGATCTGGATGAACTCTGCAGTATTCACACTCGGCATGCGCATCAACGCCTGGGTGACGTCGTCCAGTGAGCGCTTGTTCTGGGTGTGCAGGCGGATCTCCCGATCCAGTGCCTGCAACACCTGCACGCCGCGTGCGATCTGCCCGGCGTTAGCCTGCCTGGCCACCAGCCGAATGACCTTGGCCCCTTGCTTGTGCAGGCGTGCCTGCCAGGCTTCATAGCGATCATCACTGATGCCGCCGGCGCGGCGCAGCAGTTCGGTCGCGTAATAGTCGGTCAGGCTTTCACTGATCCAGTCGCTGTCATCGCGCACCTTGATCTGCGCAAACAACTGGACCAGCTCACGCAGCAATGGGCTGCTGCCGTTTTCGCTGATCGAGGGGCGGTTGCTGTGGATGAACAATGAGTTGTGCTCGCCACGCACACCCCGCCACATCTGATCGCGTGCGCCAACCAGCAACAGCTTGGGTGGATTGCGCGGGAACACCGCTTGTAGCTGAGGCCAGACGAACGTCAGCAGCGTCAGCGTATCCATCCGCCGCATGCCCTGCCCTTGCGGCGCCGCGACGGTGACGTCGGTTTCGCCCAGGCGCGCGCGGCGGCTGCCGAGGTTACCGGCGAGCATCCAGCCGGTCGGCCGATCGAACAGGCGCGAGACATCATCGATGCGAAACTTGTGCGGGCCGATCCGCGGCCAGGCCGTTTCCACGCTCTTCCAGCCCGGCGGCAGCTCGACTGCCAGGCGCGCCACCAGCTCGGTGCCGTCCTGTTGATCGAGGCGTGCCGGCGGCACCAGTTGGTCGCCACGGAACACCGCCCAATGCGCGGTCATGCGGCTCTCAAAGGCACCTCCCGGCGCAGTACTGTCGAGCCGCACGCGGTAACTGAGGCTGGTCTTGCCCGCTGCCGGGCGCCACACACCGCGCTCGCCCTGCTGCGACCACTGGCCATCGGCCTGAAACCCACTGTAGGCATTGGCCTTACCCAAGGCAAAATCCAGGCTACGCACCGCGCTGCCATCCGCCAGGGTCAGGCGCACTTCGGCCTGGCCACTGCTGGGCAGCAGGCGCACCTGATAATCCAGATCGACCTTCTTGGCCCAGGCTGGCGAACAAGCCAGCGCCAGAACCAGCAGCACAGGGCAACGCATAGACAAACTCCTTGTTCGGCACAGGCCAGTCACCGCGCAGCTCAGCCGGCGCGAAAAATCAAATGGTCTTCCCAGTCGTCTTCAGCCACATCGTTCTCGCTGAGCATGCGCCCGGACTGCGAAATACGTTGCTCATGCACCTGGCTGCGGTCGCCACAGACCAGATGGTGCCAGGCAGGCAGGTCCTTGCCTTCGCTGACCAGCCGATAACCACAGGTCGGCGGCAACCATTTGAATTGATCGGCCTTGCCCGGCGTGAGCTGAATGCAGTCGGGCACGTGCTTGAAGCGATTGGGGTAGTCGCTGCACTGGCAACTGTTCAGATCGAGCAGTTTGCAGGCAATGCGGGTGTAGTAGACGCTGTTGTCGTCCTCGTCCTCTAGTTTCTGCAGGCAGCACATGCCGCAGCCATCGCAGAGTGATTCCCACTCTTGCGGGTCGAGTTGATCGAGGGTCTTGCGCTGCCAGAAGGGCGCAGTCGGGGCCATCATCACACGGTTTCTCGCAGTTGTTCTTGGGCCGCAGCAGGCGGCGGCGCCAGTCTAGAGCCTGGCCTTGGGCAAAGCCAGACCGCTTGTCAGGGGTGGCCAGACGCAGTAGCGTGCCGGCTCCCCCTTGTGTCTTGCAGGAGCTGTCATGAGCGCCAACCCACGCGTTGCCGATTACGCCATCAACGAACAGTTCATCAATCGCTGGTCGCCCCGCGCATTCAACCCCGAGCCGATCAGTGAAGAAACCTTGCTGAGCTTCTTTGAAGCCGCGCGCTGGGCGCCTTCGGCCTATAACTCGCAGCCGTGGCGGTTCCTTTATGCCCGTCGCGACACGCCAAACTGGCAGCGCTACCTGGAGCTGCTGGTACCGTTCAACCGCAGCTGGGCTCAGCATGCCTCGGCGCTGGTGCTGGTGATTTCCAAGACCAGCTTCACCGCCCCCGGCGCCACCGAAGAATCGCCAGCCTTGTGGCACGCCTTTGATACCGGTTCGGCCTGGGGCCACCTGGCGCTGCAAGCGAGCCTCAGCGGTTGGCACACTCATGGCATGGCCGGCTTTGACCAGGCGCTCGCCCGCGAACAACTGAAGATCCCCGAAGGCTATGAGCTGCAAGCGATGGTCGCGATCGGCAAGCTGGGCGACAAGGCTACTCTCGCCGAAGGCCTGCAGGCCCGTGAAGTACCTAGCCCGCGCAAGCCGCTGGCCGAGCTGGCCGCAGAAGGCGATTTCAGCCTCTGATCTGCCCGCAGCGCGGGGCGGCGCTTGCTACACGCGTCCCGCGCTACCGATCAATAGCCGCGCTGGAAATCCACCTCGCCGCGCAGTGCCTGCCCTGCGGTATAGTCGCGCAGATTATCGACAAACAAACGCACCATCGCCGTCGGCGAGGTCGGTGCGGAGCTGTGCCCGGTCAGCAGCAAACCCCACGCCGTCCAGAACGGATGCTGCTGCGGCAACGGCTCCTGCCGGCATACGTCAATCACCGCGCCGGCCAGATGGCCTTCCTTCAACGCTGCAACCAGGTCGGCATCCACTACCGAAACACCACGGCCAGCGTTGATCAACAGCGCACTGGGCTTGAAGCGTTTGAACAGCGCGGCGTTATACAGGTCATGGGTGGCCGGGGTATCAGGCAACAGGTTGATTACGTAATCAGCCTGCTCGACTCGCTGTGGCAATTGATCGAGCCCAACCACTTCAACAAACGGCGCCTGCTCGCGGGCGCTGCTGGCAACACCGTACAGGGTCACGCCAAATGGCACGAGGAACTCCGCCACACGCTGGCCGATATCCCCGGTGCCAACGATCAGCACCTGGCGCCCTTGCAGGCTGTGCCCAGGGCGCTCGTCCCAGCGCCGCTCGACCTGGCTAACCAGGCGCGACAGCACTTCGCGCTCGTGGCCAAGCATATAGGTCAGCATGTATTCGGCCATGACCTGGCCAAAAATGCCCACAGCGCGGGTCAGACGGTAATCACGCGACAGGCCGTCGGCGAGCAGCGGCGTAATCCCTGCCCAGGTCGACTGGGCCCATTCTGGCTTGTGGCCTTGGCGTAGCAGAGTCGCCAAAAGGTCCGGCTGGCCCAGCCAAACCGGGCATTGCGGCGCCAGTAGCGCCAACTCGGCGGAGTTACCGCTGGTCAGCACTTCAAGGTCGGGGGCAGCAGCGGCCAGCAGGCCGGCATAGTTGGCATGATCCTGTTCAGCGATCAGAACGCGCATCTCAAAAGACAACCTTGGCAGATAACGGAAAACGGCCCGGGTGACGGGCCGCTTGGGCAAACGATGGACAGCGCGGGCCGATCAGACCGGATCGTTGCGGCGCAGCAGCTCTTCCGGCAGGTGCTCGATGTACTCGTCTTCGAGCGGCGGCATCTGCAGGTGATAGCCCTGAGTCTCGAGGTTGTTCAGCACCTGTTCGATGTCTTCCCGGGCCAGCTTGCGCTCTGGTGACAGCACTAGGTCGAAGGCATGAATCGGCGAACCGAAGGCCGGCAGCAAACCGGCTGGGACCCGCTCCAGGCCATCGGCCTTGAGCACGTACAGGTACATTTCGTTTTTGCGCGGGCTCTTGTAAATCGAGCAGATGCGTTTCATGAGGATTCTCCGAGCGCGGCCAGATCATCCAGCAGCGCCTGGCCCATCCGCTCGCGACGCCAGCCCCGCAGCGAATCGGGCAGTTGATAGGGCCCATTGGGGTAGCCGCTCTTGAGCAGCGCCTCGAGGGTTTTCTTGCGCAGCATCAGCTCCGGGGCGATGCCCAGCCGCTCACCTTCGGCCTGGCCGATGGCGCGCAGGCGCTTGAGGATGGCCGAGGCTTCGATCGGCAATGGCTCAGGCAGCGCTGGCGGGTACTGCTCAGCCGGCACACTGCCGGCCTGCTTGATCAATTGCAGGAGGAACTCGCCGTCCTGACGCAGGGTGCGCGGGTGCATGTCGTCGATCTTGGCCAGTGCAGAAAGGCTGTCTGGCTGGGTCTTGGCGATCGGCCACAGCGAATGCTCACGCAGCACGCGGTTGCGCGGCACATCACGGCTGCGCGCTTCCCGCTCGCGCCAGGCCGACAGTTCACGCAGGACTGCCAATTGCTGACGCGACAGCTTCCAGGCCAGCTTAACCTCGCGATAGAGCAGCTGCGGCTCGACTTCACGGCGCATCTGCGCGACCAGCTCGGCGCCGTCTTCCAGCACCCAGGCGTACTTGTCATCGGACAGCCGCGGGCGCAGCGCGGTGAACAGCTCGGCGAGGTGCACGGCGTCTTCGGCGGCGTAGCTGACCTGGGTCTCCGACAACGGCCGCTGCAGCCAGTCGGAGCGGGTTTCGCCCTTGGGCAGATCGAGCCCGAGCACGTCCTGCACCAGGCGCGAGTAGCCCATCGAGAAACCGATGTTGAGGTAACCTGCGGCCAACTGGGTATCGAACAGCGGCTGGGGCAGCTTGCCGGTCAGGCGCAGGAGGACTTCGAGGTCCTCACTACAGGCGTGCACCACTTTGACCACTTGCGGGTCTTCGAGCAGGTCAGCCAAGGGCTGCCAGTCATGGACCCGTAACGGGTCGATAAGAAAGGCTTTTTGACCGTCGCCAACCTGCAGCAGCCCGGCCTTGGGGTAGAAGGTGTCTACCCGCATGAATTCGGTGTCGAGCGCTACGAAGGGCAATTCGCGCCAGGTCCGGCAGTGCTCGGCCAGGCTCTGGTCGTCACAGATCCAGTGTATTTCGTTGGCCACGAGGCTCTCCCACAAACAGTGGCGCGCAGTATATACGCCGTGGGCCGCGCACGCGAAACATGGCGACCATCGCCCGCCGCCTTCGTCAGCGGCCAGCCGCCAGCCACGGCCGGCAACCGGCGAACAGGTCCAGTGATTGCTGGTAGACCGCACTGTGCACTTGCAGCAGGCCGAGCATCGAGTGGAACAGGTTGTCCTGGCTCAGCGGCGCATCACGCAGGCGCGCCAGGCACTCGTTGTCGAGGCCAAAGTCCTGCCGGTAACTGTCGGAGAACCACGCCAGCATCGGCACATGGCGTTGCTGCTCGGGCGCCAGCATGTACGGCGTGCCATGCAGGTAGAGGTTGTACTCACCCAGCGACTCGCCATGGTCGGACAGGTACAGCATGGCCGTGTCGACCTTGTCCTGACGGCTGCGCAGCAGGTCGATCAGCGAGGCGAGCACGTGGTCGGTGTAACCCAGGGTGTTGTCGTAGCTGTTGATGATTGCCTGCTGGTCGCACTGGTTCAGGGCATTGCTGCGGCACACCGGGGTGAACCGCTCGAACGCCTGCGGATAACGCTTGTAGTAATCAGGACCGTGGCTGCCCATCTGGTGCAGGACCAGCACGGTGTCCTGGTCGAGACTGTCGAGCAGCTCGGCCAGGCCTTGCAGGAGGATCTCGTCGTGGCACTCGCCGCCGGCACACAGGGCGGGGTCCTTGAGGTTGCTGACGTCGACGAACTGCACACGGTCGCAAGTGCCCTTGCACCCTGATTGATTGTCACGCCACTGCACCGTCAGGCCGGCGCGCTGGAGCATGTCCAACAACCCCTCACGGTTACGGGCGACGCTGGCATCGTAGTCCTTGCGCGGCATGCCGGAGAACATGCACGGCACCGACACAGCGGTTTCGGTGCCGCATGAATGCACGTCGGTGAAGCCCAGCAGGCCGTCTTCCTTGCTCAGGCGCGGGGTTGTATCGCGGCCATAACCGAGCACGCCAAAGTTTTCTGCACGGGCGCTTTCACCCACTACCAACACCGTCAACGATTTGCGCTTGTGCTGCTGCCAGGCAGCGGCATCGCGGCGGGCGTCTTCGCCGTAGCGCTGAAACGGCGCGGCCGCACTGCCCAGCCGCTCGCTGGCGTAGCCAAACGAGGCGCCAACGATGTTGCTTGGGGTGAGCATCAGGCGGATTTCATGGTGGTTGCGAAACAGCGAAGACAGGCCCTGATAGTTGGCCAGCGCCACCGCGCCCAACGCCACCGCACAGGCACCGCCAACCAGCAGTTTGCCGAACACTTCGCGGTGCCACGGGCGATAGGCGATTGGCGCCTTCCACACCAGTGCGGCAGGCACTAAACCAAGCAGCACGATATAGCCGATGAACTTCAACGAGAGCAGATCACGCACTTCGCTGATGTTGGTCTCGGCAACGTTGCGAAACATGCCTGCATCAATCAGCACACCGTACTGATTCATGAAGTAAGCCACTGCCGCACCGCTGACAAACAGCACCATCAAGACCGGCTTCAACACATACTTGAAGGCAATCAGGGTCAACACCAGGTTGAACGCCAACAGCATCAGCAGGGCAAACGCCAGAATCAGCCAAAGCCCCGTCAACCCTGGCGGCACCAGCGCCTGGAGGTGACTCCAGAGCAGGCTGTTGAAGCCAATCAACAGGTACAGGCTGGCCAGTAACGTGACCCATTCGGTCCGCAGATTGTTGAGTTTCAGCATGGTCTTCGCTATCGAGTTTGATGTTGGCCCAGGCGCGATGCAGCGCGTGGCAATTCGAAGCGGATTGTGGGAAGCAGACCATCGTTTTTTTGTGAAAAACCTGCCAACAAACTCTAACATCCAGCAACAATTACACTTGTTTGCGTTTCATTCAGCCAACGTTCAGCCAACCGTTGCAGAACCACCTGCGCCCACGCCATCGGCAAACGCGGCTATCCTCAAGGTTCTGCACCAGTGGCCAACCCCTGACGGAGGTGAAGAAATGCCCGTACCGCATGATCTGTTCGCAGACCTCAGCATCCAGGCTGACGATTTTCACGCATTGAGCGCAAAGGACCCCGAGCTGCTCAAGCTGTACAAGGACTACAACGCCAAGGACAAAGAGGTGGACGTCGCTGAACGCACCGCCGCCGCCGATGACACTGTCACGCAATTGCGCAAGGAGCGGCTGCTGATCAAGGACAAGATCGAACGAATCATTCATCCAGCCAAGTCCTGACCCGGCTGCATTAATTTTCAAACCGCCATCGCGGGGCAAGCCTGCGATGGCGATCAATAGCACCTCAGACCGCCGCGCTGGCCTGCAACGCGCCTTGCAGATCATCGATCAAGTCGCGGCAGTCCTCGATGCCCAACGACAACCGCAGCAGGCCCTCGGTAATCCCCATCACACCTTTCTGTTCCGGGCTCAGCGAGTTGTGCGACATGCTCCAGGAATGGTTGATCATGCTCTCGACGCCGCCCAGCGAATCGGCCAGGACGAAGATCGACAGCGCGTCGACAAAGCGCTTGAGCGCCTCGCGATCGCCCTTCACTTGCAGGCTTACGACCGCGCCGCCCGTGCGCATCTGGCGCTTGCACAGCTCATGCTGCGGATGGCTTGGCAGGCCTGGGTAGAACACCTTGTCGACCAGCGGATGAGTCTCAAGGAACTGCGCCACCCGCAGCGCATTGGCGCTCTGGCGCTCCATACGCACGTCCAGCGTCTTCAGCCCGCGCAAGGCCAGGTAGCAATCGAACGGGCCCTGCACGGCACCGACCGCCATGCTGATATTGCGCAGGCGCGCCAGCAGCTCGGCGTTGGCCGCCACCACCACGCCGCCGGTGAGGTCGGAGTGACCACCGATGTACTTGCTCGCCGAGTGCATCACCAGATCCACGCCGAGGGTGATCGGCTGCTGATTCCACGGCGAGCAGAAGGTGTTGTCGATGCAGGTGAGGATATTGCGGGCACGGGCCAGGCTGCACACCGCTTCGATATCGACCAGATGCAGCAGCGGATTGGTCGGCGACTCGATCCAGATCAGTTGCGTGTCCGGGCGAATCGCCGCCGCCAGGGCGTCCAGGTCATTCAGATCGACATACGTAGTGGTCAGCCCGGAGGTGCGACTGCGGTAGTCTTCGAGCAGGCGGAAGGTACCGCCGTAGACGCCATTCATCACCACCACATGGGCGTCCTTGTCGAGCAACTCGAGCACTGTCGAGGTGGCGCTCACGCCGGAAGCACAGGCCACCGCACCAAGCCCTTCTTCCAACGCCGCAACGCAGGTCTCGTAGGCATGCCGGGTCGGATTGGCAACGCGGCTGTAGGCGTACTCGGGGTTATCGTCGAGGCCGCGCTTGATGTACGAGCTGGCAGTGTAGATCGGCGGGAAGATGGCGTTGTCGGCAACGCTGGATTGCTCGCCGGCGTGGATGGTACGCGTGGCGAAGTTGCGCGGTTTGTCGGACATGATCGGGCCCAGTGACTGTTAGAAGGCGGGGTTGATGGCCGTCACTATCGCATATCCGCCGCCATTGGCCGAGCGCGGGCGGAGGCTCGCGATACCCCGACCCATGCATTCTATTCGTGCTCGTTAACGGCTAGTCTGAAGCATATTTTTCTCGGCAAAGCGACGCACCGGCATGGACAGTTTCGACCAGCACATCCTCACCCTGCTCCAACGCGATGCCTCCACCTCGCTCAAAGAGCTGGCCGAAGCGGTCAACCTCACCACCACCCCGTGCTGGAAACGGGTCAAGCGCTTGCAGGACGAGGGCTACATTCTCGGCCGCGTCGCGCTGCTTGACCCGCAACGGCTCGGCCTGGGTCTGACCGTGTTCGTCCAGCTCAAGACCCAGCGCCACGACAATGCCTGGCTCGAGCAATTTGCCGCCACCGTCAGCGGCTTCGAGGAGGTCATGGAGTTCTACCGCATGTCTGGCGATTGGGATTACATGCTGCGGGTGGTGGTCAGCGATATTGCCGCCTACGATCGCTTCTACAAGAAGCTGATCACCCGCACCGATGGCCTGTCGAACATCACCTCCAGCTTTGCCATGGAGCAGATGAAGTACACCACGGCCTTCCCTGTGCATCGCTGATGCGTCGATCAATTGGTTTGAACGGCTGATAGAGCGCGCCGATCAACCGAGTGGACAAAGCAATTTGACGGCGTGGGGCACAGGTTATAGCTTGGACTCACTGCCCTGCGGCCAACTGGCCGACCCTCCTTAGACGCGAGCGCGATTGTGGAACCCAACGGCCAGGCCCTGATCGACGGCTACAACCGAAAAATCGACTACCTGCGGATGTCGGTCACCGACCGCTGTGATTTTCGTTGTGTCTATTGCATGGCTGAAGATATGCAGTTCTTGCCGCGCCAGCAGATCCTCAGCCTTGAAGAGCTGTATCAGGTAGCCGAACGCTTCGTTGCCCTCGGCACCCGCAAGATCCGCCTGACCGGCGGCGAGCCCTTGGTGCGCCAGGGTATCGTCGAGCTGTGCCGGCGCATCGCCGCCCTGCCCGGCCTGCGTGAGCTGTGCATGACCAGTAACGGCTCGCAACTCGACCGGCTGGCGCAACCGCTGTTCGACGCCGGCCTCAGCCGCCTCAACATCAGCCTCGACAGCCTCGACCCGGAGCGCTTTCGCCAGCTGACCCGCACCGGCGATCTGGCCCAGGTCATTGCCGGCATCGACGCCGCGCGCCGCGCCGGCTTCAAGCGGATCAAGCTCAACTGCGTGGTGCTCAAGGGCCGCAATGATGACGAACTGGTCGATTTGGTGCGCTTTGCCATCGAACGTGAGCTGGACATCACCTTCATCGAAGAGATGCCGCTGGGCGTGATCAGCGAGCATCAGCGCGGCGAGTCGTTCTATTCCAGCGATGACGTGCGCGACCGCCTCGCGGCGCACTTCAGCCTGATCGAATCTGCCGAATCATCGCAGGGTCCGGCGCGCTACTGGCGCCTGGCCGAGGCGGCGCAGACGCGGGTCGGTTTCATCTCGCCGCATAGCCACAACTTTTGCGCCACCTGCAACCGTGTCCGCCTGACCGTCGAGGGCCGCTTGCTGCTGTGCCTGGGCAACGAACATTCGCTGGACCTGAAACAGGTGCTACGCGCGCACCCAGGTGATGCCGAGCGCCTCGAACAGGCCATCCGCGAAGCGGTGCAGCTCAAGCCTTACCGCCACCACTTCGAAGTGGGCGGCGAGGTGCAGATATTGCGCTTCATGAACATGACTGGCGGCTGACACAACCGCCTCTGGATCCCCATGATCGTCCATTCCCGGCCCGATGTGCTGCGTGTTCTGTTCACCCTGAAAGGCTCGATCGTCAAGCGCATTGCCTGGCGCTGCCTGTTGGTCACCTTGCTGGCGGCGTTGATCGTGCTGGTCGAGCGGCATTATCCAGAGATGTTCTCACCCGTCAGCGCCACGCCCTTCACCTTGCTCGGCCTGTCGCTGTCGATTTTCATGAGTTTTCGAAACACGGCCTGTTATGACCGCTGGTGGGAGGGCCGCAAGGCCTGGGGGCGGATGCTCATCGAAGTCCGCTCATTCGTGCGCGAGAGCGTGGCGATTGCCGAACCCGAGCTGCGCCGCGAGTTACTGCGCAGCCTGTGCGGCTTTGCCCATGGCCTGAACGCTGGATTGCGCAGTGAGGATGCCCTCGAAGCGGCGCGGCCTTGGCTGAACCCAGCTCATTCGCTCAGCCCGCACAACGTCTGCGACGGCATCCTGCGCAACATCGGCCAGCGCTGCTCGGAGCTGGCGCAGACGCAACAGATCAGCGAATGGCGCTACACCCTGCTCGAACAGCGTCTGGTTGGCCTGGCCGAAGTGCAGGCGACCTGTGAACGGATCAAGGGCACGCCGCTACCCTTCCCTTACACACTGCTGTTGCATCGGACTATCTATATCTTCTGCCTGCTGCTGCCGTTCGCCCTGGCAGAGCCCTTGGGCTGGCTGGCGCCACTGTTCACCACCATCGTCAGCTACACGTTCTTTGGCCTGGATGCGATCGGCAACGAGCTGGAAGATCCGTTTGGCCGCGACGAAAACGACCTGCCCACCGACTCACTGGTGCGCACCCTGGAGCGCGATGTGCTCTCGGCGCTTGGCCACGAGCCGCTGCCGCCCGCCCTGCTGCCGGTCGATCACGTGCTCAGCTGAACCGGGCGGCGGCGACTAAACAATGGCTAGCCCCGCTCAACTTGGTTAAGGTCAACGCATTCCGATTGCGCAGGCCGCCCCATGGACATCAAGCAGCTCAAGTTTCTTATCGCCCTGGACCAGACCCGGCACTTCGGTCAGGCCGCTGCGCTGTGCCATATCACCCAGCCGACCTTGTCGATGCGCCTGCGTAATCTGGAAGAGGAACTTGATCTGGTACTGGTCGAACGTGGCCAGCGTTTCGAGGGTTTCACCGAGGCCGGCGAACGCATTCTGGCCTGGGCGCGAACACTGCTGGCCGCCCATGACGGCCTCCAGGCCGAAGCGGCCAGCTGCCGCGGCCAGGTGGTCGGCAGCCTGCGCCTGGGCAGCGTACCGCTGGCCAGTTTCAATCCAATGGCGCTGCTGCTGCCGCTGCGGGAGAAGTTTCCCGAGCTGCAGTTTCAGCTCAGCTCAAGTACTTCCGAGCAGATTGTCGACGGCCTCAGCCGTAATCAGCTCGATCTGGGGATCTGTTATCTGGATCAGGTCAACTCCAGCTTTTTCGATGTGATCGAACTGGGCACCACCACCATGGGCCTGCTGCACGACACCCGCCATTATCAGTTCGAGCAAAGCGAGCTGGGCTGGGACGAGCTCGGCGATCTGCCGTTGGGGCTACTCAGTAAAGGCATGCATTACCGCCAGTCGCTGGACCTGAGCTTTCGCAGCCGCGGCCTTGCGCCGCTGGCCGTGCTGGAAAGCGACTCGACCTTCCAGCTGATCCAGGCCATCACCAGCGGCATGTGCTGCGCGGTGATGCCGCTCAACTGTGGGCTGGAGGATTTGAGCGAACACATGCGCATCACCCCCATCACCGAGGCCAGCGTGCTCAGCCCGGTCGGCCTGCTGCTGCGCCGCAGCGAGCCGAGGTCGGCGATTGCCGAGCAGTGCTTTGACCAGGCACGGATAGTGTTTGGCCAGTAACCGCTAGCCACAAAAAAAACGCGGGGCCGGTCTTAGCAGCGCTGTGCTGCTTGGACTGGCCCCGCGTGGTTAACGGTGCTGGCTAGCTTGAGGTCAAACCTTAACGGTAGCGCTCAAGCCAATGCGCATACGGCGCTGGCAGGGTCCACGAGGCTTTGTCCACGCCCAGCTCTTTGGCGGCGAAGTAGGCCCAGTGTGGGTCAGCGAGGTGCGCACGGCCTACCGAGACCAGATCCAGCTGACCCGCTTGCAGCGCGCCTTCAGCCAGCTGCGGCGTGCCGAAGCCCCATGCCGAAGTCACCGGCAGGCCTGCTTCGCGGCGCACGCGCTCGGCAATCGGGCCCATGAAGGCCGGGCCCCACGGGATGTTGGTGTCGGGGATGGTGAAACCAACGCTGACGCTCAACAGGTCGAGGCCACCGGCCTTGAACTGACGGGCCAGTTCGATCGACTCAACCAGGGTCTGCTCGTCGCGGCCGTCGTATTCCAGTACACCGAAACGGGCGGTCAGAGGCAGATTCTCGGGCCACACTTCACGCACGGCCGCCAGCGTCTCGAGGAGGAAGCGGCTGCGGTTTTCGAAGCTGCCGCCGTAGGCATCGGTACGCTGGTTGGAGTGTTCGGAGAAGAAGCTCTGGCCGAGGTAGCCGTGGGCGAAGTGCAGCTCGATCCACTCGAAACCTGCGTCACGGGCACGGCGTGCAGCATCGACGAAGTCCTGTTTGACTCGGGCGATGTCGTCCAGAGTCATGGCCTTTGGCACTTTCGGCAGGTTGGCGCCAAAGGCGATTGCCGACGGTGCCAGGGTCTCCCAGCCGCGGGCGTCGTCAGCGGCGATGTGGTCGTCACCTTCCCACGGGCGATTGGCGCTGGCCTTGCGCCCGGCGTGGGCGATCTGGATGCCGGGTACGGAACCGGCCGCCTTGATCGCCTTGACCACGGGCACGAATGCTTCGGCGTGGGCGTCGCTCCAGATCCCGGCGCAGCCTGGGGTGATGCGCCCTTCGGGCGATACAGCAGTGGCTTCGACTACCAGCAAGCCAGCGCCGCCACGGGCCATACCGGCCAGGTGCACGTGGTGCCAGTCGTTGATCATGCCGTCTTCGGCCATGTATTGGCACATCGGTGGAATAGCGATGCGGTTGCGCAGGGTGACGTCTTTGAGGGTGTAGGGTTCGAACAATGCAGACATGAGCCAGCTCCAGCAGGTTGGGTATACGATAGTTCGATCATAATCGAACTATGGCAATTAATGAAAGCCCCGTTATCATGTCGACCATGCGAGCCTACAAACATCCCAGCTGTGAAGACCTCATCCTCGAACGCGTGCTGTACGCCTTGAGCGACCCCGTGCGCATGGCGATCGTGCGCCATCTGGCGGGTGTCACCGAAGCCACCTGCGGCGAGCTGGATGGTGGCCGGCCCAAGTCGAGCATGTCTCATCACTTTCGCGTATTGCGTGACGCGGGCCTGGTGCAGACGCGCAATGTCGGCACCACGCACATGAATTCGCTGCGCAGCGAAATGCTCGACAGCCGCTTCCCCGGCCTGCTTGAGTGCATCCTGCGCCAGCACTGATTAGTGCTGCACCCCCTCCCCTGCGCAGCCCGATGCACCCTTCATCGGCTCGCGCAGCAGGCGTAATGAACGCCGTTCGAAGCACCCTTCTCTACTGATCACAAGGCACAGCATGCGCCGTCCAGCGGGGCCTTGGTGACAAGCCGCAGATCTGCCGATCGCGCAGGTTTGAATTCAGACACCAGACAAGGTACTTCGCATGACTCACATTCAGCTCGAGCCTGATCTGCAGCCGCATTCCAGCGAATTGTCGGCAGTCCCGCTGCAGGCCATCGGCCTGCGCCCGACCTTGCTGTGCCTGTCGCACCTACGCTGGGGTTTTGTCTACCAGCGGCCGCAGCACGTCATGTCGCGGCTGGCCAAGGACTACGACGTGCTGTTTCTCGAGGAGCCGATCTTCGAGCCACAGCAAACGCCGCAGCTGCAACCGCACGCGGTCAGCGACGGCGTGACCGTACTGGTGCCGCTGCTGCCGAACGGGCTGGATGAGCAGCAGGTCATCGCTGCCCAACGCCAGCTGCTCGACACCTGGCTGGCGGCGCGCAATGGCGGCGAGCTGCTGCTGTGGTACTGGACGCCAATGAGCCTGGCGTTTACCGACCATCTGCAAGGCCAGGTGGTGATCTACGACTGCATGGACGAGCTGTCCGCGTTCAAGTTCGCACCGCCGGCCATGCTGGAGATGGAACAACGCCTGCTCAGCCGCGCCGACGTGGTGTTTACTGGCGGCCACAGCCTGTGGGAGGCCAAGCGCGAGCATCACGCCAATGCCCATGCCATGCCCAGCAGCGTCGACATAGCGCACTTCGGCCAGGCCCGCGCAGCGCTGGCAGAGCCTGCTGACCAGGCCGCTATCGGCTACCCACGCCTGGGCTTTTTCGGGGTGATCGACGAACGCTTCGACATTCAGCTGGTGGCCGACATTGCCAAGCGACGGCCCGACTGGCAGATCGTGCTGATCGGCCCGGTGGTCAAGATCGACCCCGCGCTGCTGCCGCGCCTGGCCAATATCCATTACCTCGGGGCCAGGCAGTACGACCAGTTGCCTGCGTACCTGGCCGGCTGGGATGTCGCCTTGATGCCCTTCGCGATCAATGAGTCAACGCGCTTCATCAGCCCCACCAAAACCCCGGAATATCTCGCCGGCGGCTGCCCGGTGGTGTCGACGCCGGTGCGCGATGTGGTCAACGGATACGCGCACAGCGGCGTGGTCAGCATTGCCAGCAACGCGGCGGAGTTTATCAGCGCCATCGACGCTGCCCTGGCTCTGCGCAAGCAGAACGGAGTGATCGCCGAACGCGCGGACCGGGCGCTCGATGGCATGTCGTGGGACAAGACCTGCGCCGACATGAAGGAGTTGATCGAATGCCAACGATAACCCTGCAGACGGCGCTGGCGGCACAGCCCTACGACTACCTGATCGTCGGCGCAGGGTTCGCCGGCAGCGTGCTCGCCGAGCGCCTGAGTGCCGGCATGGGCAAACGGGTATTACTGATCGACCGCCGCGAGCACATCGGCGGCAACGCCTACGACCACCTCGATGCCGCCGGGGTGCTGGTGCACCGTTACGGTCCGCATATCTTCCACACCAACGCCCAGCGCATCGTCGATTACCTTTCGCGCTTCACCGAATGGCGCCCGTACGAGCACCGCGTGCTGGCGCAGGTCGATGGGCACTTGCTGCCGATTCCGATCAATCTGACCACGTTGAATATCCTCTACGCGCAGTCGATGAACGAGGCCCAGGCCGAGGCGTTTCTGGCCAGCCGCGCCGAGCCGGTGGCGGCGATTCACACCTCCGAAGATGTGGTGATCAACCAGATCGGCCGCGAGCTGTACGAGAAGTTCTTCCGCGGCTATACCCGCAAGCAATGGGGCCTGGACCCGAGCGAGCTGGATAAATCGGTGACCGCGCGGGTGCCCACTCGCACCACCACTGACGACCGCTACTTCACCGATGCCTTCCAGATCATGCCGCTGCATGGCTATACGCAGATGTTCGAGCGCATGCTCGAACATCCGGCCATCGACGTGCTGTTGGCGACCGACTTCAGCACAGTCCGCAAGCAGCTGCGCTACCGTGAGCTGGTGTATTGCGGCCCTATCGATGAGTACTTTGGCCACTGCTACGGCAAGCTGCCGTATCGTTCGTTGCGCTTCCAACACGAGACGCACGATCAGGAGCGCTTCCAACCCGTAGCCGTAGTCAACTATCCGCACCCAGACGTGCCCTACACGCGGATCACCGAATACAAACACCTGACCGGCCAGACGCATTCGCTGACCAGCATCAGCTACGAATTCCCCTGCGCCGATGGCGACCCGTATTACCCCATCCCACGCCCGGAAAACGCCGAGCTGTACAAGCGTTACAAAGCCCTCGCCGATCAGACGCCTGGCGTCACCTTCCTCGGCCGGCTTGGTACCTACAAGTACTACAACATGGATCAGGTGGTCGGTCAGGCGCTGGCCTTGTATCAGCGTATCGCTCGCGAAGCCGGGGTTGAGGTGGAACAGCACGTCGCTGAGCCCGGATGAGCGGCACGGGCTTGTTCAACAGCTTCGTCATGGCCGGTTATGAATGCGCCTCGCAGCGGCGTTGCGACGGCCGCCGCCTGGACATGCAGGAGCGCACCGGCCATGCCCGCTGGGCTGAACAGGACTACCAGCAACTCGCGGCCTTGGGCATTCGCACGGCCCGCGACGGCCTGCGCTGGCACTTGATCGAGCGCCAGCCGTATCGCTACGACTGGTCGAGCGTGGTGCCGATGATCGATGCCGCGCAGCGCCAGGATGTGCAGGTGATCTGGGATTTGTGCCATTACGGCTATCCAGACGATCTGGATATCTGGCGGCCACTGTTCGTCGAGCGCTTCGCTCGTTTTGCCGCAGCCTTCGCCCAGTTGCTCATAGAGCGTGGCGTCGAGGTGCCGCTGATCTCGCCCATCAACGAGATTTCCTTCTGGAGCTGGGCCGGTGGCGAGGTGGCCTACTTCAACCCCTGTGCGCGCAATCGAGGCCTGGAACTCAAGCACCAACTGGTCCGCGCCAGCATCGCCGCCATCGAGGCAATCCGCGAGGTTGCGCCGGCTGCGCGGTTTATTCAGGGTGACCCGCTGATCAACGTCTTGCCACCGAGCAAACGCGCTGACGATGTCGATGCCGCCGAAGCCTATCGCCAGTCGCAGTTCGAAGCCTGGGACCTGCTCACTGGCCGCAGCTGGCCGGGCCTCGGCGGGCGTGAAGAGTACCTGGATGTCATCGGCGCCAACTTCTACCCGCAGAACCAGTGGTACCACCACGGCAGCAAGATCCCGTTCGGCGACCCGCACTTTCGGCCACTGGCCGGCATGTTGCGCGAACTGCACCAACGCTATCAACGGCCGATTCTGCTGTCCGAAACCGGCGCCGAAGACTGCCACCGAGTGCCCTGGCTACGCTACATCACCGAGCAGCTGCAACTGGCGCGGGAGCGTGGCGTCACCATCGAAGGCCTGTGCTGGTATCCGTTTCTCGACTACCCCGGTTGGGACAACGACCGCTACTGCCCCAGCGGTGTATTCGGCTATGCCGACAACCAAGGCACCCGCGCGCCGTTTCATCCGCTGCACAGCGAACTCCAGGCCATCGCCGCACGCTTCGCCGGCCAGCGCTGACAATCCGCAAACCACAGGCATAAAAAAACCACGAGGCAGCACCTCGTGGTTTTTTTGGGCTGGTTGCCGTAGCGGTAAATGGTTACCGCGCAGCTAAAGCCGGATTACAGCGCCATGTCGCTGGCAGGGTTGCTTTCAACTGGCTTGCTCACGGTTGTATCAGTGCCAACGCTCTGATCGATAACCGGTGGTTTTTCCAGTTGCAGCACTTCAGCGGTGTAGTTCCACTCTTTCTGCACAGCAGCAGCCGAATCGTTCAGCTTGGTGCCGTAGCTTGGCACGATCTCGTGCAGCTTGGCTTGCCACTCAGGCGTTGCGACCTTTTCCTTGAACACGGTTTCGAGCACGGTCAGCATGATCGGTGCCGCGGTCGAAGCGCCTGGCGAAGCGCCCAGCAGGCCGGCAATGCTGCGGTCCTGCGAGGTCACGACTTCAGTACCCAGCTTGAGTACGCCGCCTTTGTCTTCGTCACGCTTGATGATCTGCACGCGCTGACCGGCCTGCCACAGACGCCAGTCTTCTTTCTTGGCGTTCGGGAAGTAGGTCTGCAGCGCTGCGAAGCGATCATCGTCAGACAGCATCAGCTGGCCAGCGAGGTACTCGACCAGCGGGTACTGATCAACACCTACCTTGGTCATCGGCCATACGTTGTGCAGCGTGGTGCTGCTCAGCAGGTCGAGGTACGAACCGTTCTTGAGGAACTTGGTCGAGAAGGTGGCGAATGGGCCAAACAGAATCACGCGCTTGCCATCCAGCACGCGGGTGTCCAGGTGCGGTACCGACATGGGTGGCGCGCCGGTGGAGGCAATGCCGTAGGCCTTGGCCATATGCTGCATGGCCACGGTAGGGTTCTCGGTCACAAGGAACGAGCCGCCGACCGGGAAGCCTGCGTATTCCTTGGCTTCCGGGATGCCCGACTTCTGCAGCAGCTTCAGCGCGCCGCCGCCAGCACCGATGAACAGGAACTTGGCGTCGGTGGCCGACTTGCTGCCGTCCTTGAGGTTTTTGTACTCAACGTGCCACGAGCCGTCTTCGTTACGCGTGATGTCCTGCACTTCGGTGGACAGCTTCAGGTCGAAGTTTTCCCGGGTTTGCAGGTGCTTGACGAACTGGCGGGTAATCTCGCCGAAGTTGACGTCGGTGCCGATCGGGGTCCAGGTCACGGCCAGCTTCTGCGAAGGATCACGCCCTTCCATCATCAGCGGGACCCACTTGGCGATCTGCGCGTTGTCTTCCGAGTACTGCATCGGGCGGAACAGCGGGCTGGCCTGCAGCGCGTCGTAACGCTTCTTGAGGAACTTGATGTTGTCGTCGCCCCACACGAAGCTCATGTGCGGCGTGGTGTTGATGAACGAACGCGGGTTGTTCAACACGCCCTGACGGACCTGCCACGACCAGAACTGGCGGGAGATCTGGAACGATTCGTTGATCTCGATGGCCTTGGAGATATTGACGGTGCCGTCTTTATCCATTGGCGTGTAGTTCAGCTCGGCCAGCGCAGAGTGACCGGTACCGGCGTTGTTCCAGCCGTTGGAGCTTTCTTCAGCGACGCCATCCAGGCGCTCGACCATCTCCATCGACCAGCTCGGCTCCAGCTCATTGAGCCAGACCGCCAGGGTCGAACTCATGATGCCGCCGCCAACCAGCAGCACGTCTACTTTCTTCGCTTCATCGGCGTGCGCCTGCATCAGGCTCGCCGCGACAGCCAGACCCAGCAGGGTCTTGCCAGCTTTCTTGAACATTGATCAATTCCAATCGATAGCACGTAAGGAAGGCCTAGGCAGGGCCTCGTTTATCCATGTCCTTCAGCGCGCGCTTTTTATTGATCATTGGAGTCAGCAGCTTGAGAAACAGGGACGCCAGCCTAAGGTCGAATTGACCGGCCAGGGCTGAAACGTTTTTCCGATTGTAACCGAAATGCCAGCACAAACAAATTCGCGAGAGGCAGGCAAGGTGACGGGATGTCTCAGTGGCCGAATGTCGCGGGGTGGCTATGCCGTAGCAAACAAACCGCTTATGAAAATGAAATCAGCAAAGACGGTAACACCATACCTGCGCACATTTCAGACAACCCGAAAAACGAAAAAGCCCCGCAGACTCTCATCTGCGGGGCTTTTCGATGTATGGCGGAGAGATAGGGATTTGAACCCTAGGTACTGTTGCCAGTACAACGGATTTCGAATCCGTCCCGTTCGACCACTCCGGCATCTCTCCAATGGCGCGCATCATACCAGCGATTTCGCAAAAGGCAAACCTTTATCTGAAAAAAATTCGCGTGGTATCAAACGCTTGCGTCACAGCGGGCCTTACAGCGGCACGCCCAGACGCTTGGCAACTTCTTCGTAGGCTTCGATCACGTCACCCAGACCTTGGCGGAAGCGGTCCTTGTCCATCTTCTTGCGGGTTTCCTTGTCCCACAGGCGGCAACCGTCCGGGCTGAACTCGTCGCCGAGGACGATCTGGCCATGGAATACGCCGAATTCAAGCTTGAAGTCGACCAGCAGCAGGCCGGCGTCAT
Source organism: Pseudomonas shirazensis (assembly GCF_050496565.1). Lineage (GTDB taxonomy): Bacteria > Pseudomonadota > Gammaproteobacteria > Pseudomonadales > Pseudomonadaceae > Aquipseudomonas > Aquipseudomonas shirazensis_A. Next base: position 207,480 of record NZ_JBNWAE010000002.1, on the reverse strand, counting down.
CGAACAGCTTGTTCAGCACTTCGTTGACCTTGAGCGACAGCTTCTTCATCTCGACCAGCTGCTCGGCGGTGCCCCAGCCGAAGGCAACAACGTGGGATTCGTTGATGAACGGGTCGCCCTTTTCGTCGTTCTTGAGGAACAGTTCAAAGGTCGATGGCTCGAGCTTGATGCCCTCTTCCACACCCAGACGCTTGACCAGGCTGCCGGCGGCGTAGTTACGCACAACGCATTCGACCGGGATCATGTCGAGCTTCTTTACCAGGCACTCGTTGTCGCCCAGCAGCTTGTCGAACTGAGTCGGGATGCCGGCTTCTTCAAGCTTTTGCATGATGAAGGCGTTGAACTTGTTGTTCACCGTGCCTTTGCGGTCGAGCTGTTCAATGCGCTTGCCGTCGAACGCCGAGGTGTCGTTGCGAAACAGCAGGATCAAGCGGTCGGCGTCGTCGGTCTTGTAAACCGATTTGGCCTTGCCGCGGTAGAGTTCGTCGCGTTTTTCCATGATGGGCTCCGCTTGCTTGAGTTGGTGGGCTAGGCGATTTCGCGCCAGTCGAGCCCATGTTCCTGATTCGCCACTTGCAGCCAGTCCGGGTCGCACCCTAGGGCGTCGACAAAGCACTGACGGGCCAGCTGTGGCAGGTTGTTCTTGCTGCTGAGATGCGCCAGCACCAGGTGTTGCAGGTGCTGCCAGCCCAGCTCGGCCACCAGGTTGGCGGCCTGGTGGTTGTTCAAATGTCCTTGGCTGCCGCCTACGCGCAACTTCAAAAAGTGCGGGTAGTGACCGCGGGCAAGCAAGTCGCGGCAATGGTTGGCTTCGATCAGCAGGGCATCCAGGCCCTGATAGCGCTCCAGCAACCGGGCGTCGTAGCAGCCCAGGTCGGTGAGCATGCCGAAGCGCCGGCGACCATCGCTGAGCACGTACTGCAGGGGCTCATGGGCGTCGTGTTCGACCCGCGCCGCGCTGACCTGCAGCGCGCCGATGCTGATGCTGTCACCACAACCGAGAAAACCGGCGACCTCGACCGGCTTGCGCAAGCCGCGCAAGGTGCCCTGGCTGAGGTAGACCGGTACATTGTAGCGCCGCGACAGCAAACCCACGCCATGCACGTGGTCGGCATGTTCGTGGGTGACCAGCACCGCGCTCAGCTGTGCTGGCGAGACCCCGAGCAGCGCCAGGCGCCGCTCGGTTTCCCGCAGGGAAAACCCGCAATCGACCAGAATGTACGTGTCACCACTGGCGATCAGCGTGCCGTTGCCCTGGCTGCCGCTTCCAAGTACTGCGAAGCGCACTTAACCCAAACGGTCCTGAATGGCGCTCAGCACGCGGCGGGCGACATCGGCCGGGGCCACGGTGTTGATGTTTTTCTCGACCGTTACCTGCACGCTCTCGCCAACCTTGCTCAGGCGCACCTGATAACGCTCGGCGCGCTCTTCACGCTCTTCCTGGGTCGGCTCGCTGCCGAACAGGCGGCTGAAGAAGCCGGGCTGGTTGTTCTTGTCTTCGGGCTTCTCGGACAAGTTGATGTAGTACAGGCCCAGGCTGCGGTTGATGTCTTCAACGCGCCATTCGCCCTGCTCCAGCGCACGGCCGACGCCAGACCAGGCGCGGTCGAGGTCAGAACCGACGTTGAGCACCGGGTTGCCACTGCCGTCTTCGCTCAGGCTGACCCGGCTCGGGGCATCGAAGTCGCGCTCAGCCAGCAGCGAAACCGAACCGCCCTTCTCGGCGCTGCGGTTCATGCTGGCGAGCATCTCGTCGACCAGCAGCGCATCGACGCCGGTGTTGGTCGAGTTGCTCGGGAAATCGGTCTGGGCAGTGCTGCCAGCCGGACGCTCGACGCTGACCACGAACACCTCGGAGGTGTTGCGCTGCACGCCGGGCTCCATGCGCACACGCACACGTACTTCACTGTCGGCGCTGCTGGCCGAACTCGCCAGGCGCTGGCCAAGCGAAGCCGACAACTCGTCGAAGCGCTGCCAGGTAGTGGTGAATTCGCCGGTCTGCGGGCGCTCTTCAGCGATGCGGAAGCCGTTGTCTTCAAAGAACTGATGCGCCACCGGCCAGGTTTCGGCAGGCGAACGCTGGGCCAGTACCCAACGGCTGTTACCGCTGCGCTGCAGGGTAAAATCGCTGATGTCGGCAGCGGCGGAGAGCGGCTGCGGACGCGGCACTTCGTACTCACCAGTGGCGGTGTCGTCGGCAACGTTACGCGGGATCGGCAACAGCGGATCGAGGCGTTTGACGTTGGCCACGTCTGCCGGCAGCTGCATCGGCGCGGTCGGTTGCGCCTGCAGGTAATCGCTGCCGCGGTCGCGGAAATAACCCTCGTCGCCCCATAGCCAGCCGCAGCCGCTGGTGCTGGAAATGATCAGGGCAAGGGCGGATAGACCAGCCAATCGCTTCATGCGGTGTACTTCCTCGATTAAACCAGTACGCCGGACTTGCTCAAGGCAGTACGGACTTTTTCGTGACAGTTTTCGCTCAGCCAGGTCAGTGGCAGGCGAATGCCTTTGTGCATCAGGCCCATTTCCACGAGCGCCCACTTCACCGGAATCGGGTTGGCTTCGCAGAACAGGTCCTTGTGCAGCGGCATCAGTTGTTCGTTGATCGCGCGGGCCTTGTCGGCATCGCCGGCAAGCGCGGCCTCGCACAGATCGGCCATTTCGCGCGGGGCGACGTTGGCGGTAACGGAGATATTGCCCTTGCCGCCGAGCAGGATCAGCTCAACCGCGGTCGGATCATCACCCGACAGCACGATGAAGTCGCTGCTGACGCCATCGAGGATGGCCTTGGCCCGGACCAGGTCGCCGGTGGCTTCCTTGATACCGATGATGTTCGGCACGGTGGACAGGCGGATCACGGTCTCGGCCTGCATGTCGCAGGAGGTGCGGCCGGGCACGTTGTACAGAATCTGCGGGATGTCGACCCGCTCGGCGATGTGTTTGAAGTGCTGATACAGGCCTTCCTGGGTCGGCTTGTTGTAGTACGGCACCACCAGCAGGCAGGCGTCGGCGCCGGCGTTCTTGGCGTTCTGGGTCAGGTGCACGGCTTCGGAGGTGGAGTTGGCACCGGTGCCGGCAATGACCGGAATACGGCCGTTGACACGCTTGACTACAAATTCGATGACCTGGATGTGCTCTTCGACATCGAGGGTGGCCGACTCGCCGGTGGTACCGACGGCGACGATCGCATGAGTGCCTTTTTCCAGGTGGAAGTCTACAAGCTTGCCGAGGCTGTCCCAGTCCAGACGCCCTTGTGCATCCATGGGAGTGACCAGTGCCACCATACTGCCCGCAATCATGTAACTGCTCCTGCCGGAAAAAGAGAGCGGTAATGGTACTGGCGCCATCGGCCTTGCACAAGCAAAGCTGGCGGGCGGAGCATTCCCCTCGGCGCTGCTTTTCGCTACCCTTGATCCTTTGATCAGTGCAGAGCGGCCCGCCGGGCCGTCGACAGTGCCTCCCGCGGGTGTCTACAGCCGCTGCAATCGGCTCAGAACCTTGGTGTAAAGGAGGCTGTCCCAGGTCCTGCACCGACCGCTCATCGTTTTAGGAATGCTGCATGTCCACCCCCACAGTCCGCGAACAATTCCTTGTCATCAGTGCCCTGGGCCCCAATCCCATGGAGCTGGCCAACGTCCTCAGCCGCGCCGCCGTCGACAATCGTTGCGCGGTCGTCACCTCGCGCCTGTCGCGCCATGGCGAAACCAGCGCCCTGGTGTTGCAGGTCGGTGGCAGCTGGGATGCCCTTGCACGTCTTGAAGCCACCCTGCCGGGCCTGGGCAAGAAGCACGGCCTGACCCTTGATGTGGTGCGCAGCGCCGATCAGGAAGTGCGCCCGCAGGCCCTGCCTTATGTGGCCTATGTAAGCGCCGCCTATCGCCCGGACATCATCAACGAGCTGTGCCAGTTCTTCCTCGACCACAACGTCGAGCTCGAAGCGATGACCTGCGATACCTACCTGGCGCCGCAAACCGGCAGCAGCATGCTCAACGCCCAGTTCACCGTGGTGTTGCCGGCCGGCACCCAGATCAGCTGGCTGCGCGATCAGTTCCTGGACTTTGCCGACGCATTGAACCTGGATGCCTTGATCGAACCATGGCGCCCTCAAAACCCGGTGTAAGGAGCCTCACATGGCGGTAACCCTCGATCAACCTGTCGCCGACTTCCAGGCCCAGGCCACCAGCGGCCAGAGCGTCATCCTGGCTGAGCTCAAGGGCAAGCAGGTGGTGCTGTATTTCTACCCCAAGGACAGCACCCCCGGTTGCACCACTCAAGGCCAGGGCTTTCGCGACCAGCTCGACGCGTTCAGCGCTGCCAACACCGTGGTGTTCGGCATCTCGCGTGACGGCCTGAAGTCGCACGAGAACTTCAAGGCCAAGCAGGGCTTTACCTTCGAGCTGATCAGCGACAAGGACGAGGCGCTCTGCCAACTGTTCGACGTGATCAAGCTGAAGAAGCTCTACGGCAAGGAATACCTGGGTGTTGACCGCAGCACCTTCCTGATCGACAAGGACGGTGTTCTGCGCCAGGAATGGCGCGGGGTGAAAGTGCCAGGCCATGTCGATGCCGTGCTTGCAGCGGCGCAAGCCCTGAACAAGGGCTGAAACAGTCGGGGCCGCATTGCGCGGCCCCGATTTCGTTACAGCAGTGGTGCCACCGGCGGCTCCTGGCGGGGCCAGGCATCCAGCACGGCCTTGAACAGGGTCGCCAGCGGGATGGCAAAGAAGATCCCCCAGAAGCCCCACAGCCCGCCAAACAGCAGCACCGCGCAGATGATCGCGACCGGATGCAGGCTGACCGCTTCAGAAAACAGCAGCGGCACCAGCACGTTGCCATCCAGCGCCTGAATGATCGCGTACACCGCCATCAGGTAGATGAACTGATCGCCCCAGCCCCACTGGAACAGCGCGATCAAGGTGACCGGCACGGTGACTACCACCGCCCCCACGTACGGCACTACTACCGACAGCCCGACCAACAGCGCCAGCAGCGCGGCGTAGTTCAGCCCCAGGCTGATGAAGGCGATGTAGGTGGCGATCCCGCAGATCAGAATCTCGATGCCCTTGCCGCGAATGTAATTGGCGATCTGCCGGTTCATCTCGTCACCGACCCGGGTCAGCAGCCTGCGCTCGCGCGGCAAGTAGCCGCTGACCCAGCGCCCGATCAACTCGCGGTCCTTGAGGAAGAAGAACACCAGAATCGGCACCAGCACCAGGTAGATCATGGCGCTGACCAGCAGCGGCAGGCTCGACAGCGAGAAGGTCAGCGCCCACTGGCCAAACTTGCCGATCTCACCCCGCACCGATTCGATTGCGCGCAGTACCTGCTCGTCGGAGACCAGATGCGGATAGCGCTCAGGCAGCAGCAACAGCAGCGACTGCCATTTGCCGAGCATCCCCGGCAGCTCGTTGAACAGGGTGATCAACTGGTGCCAGAGCAGCGGCACCAGCACCAGCAGGAACACCCCCAGCGCGCCGATGAACAAGGCGAATACCAGGCCCACGGCAACCCCACTGGGCACCCGCATCCGCTCCAGGGCGTTGACCAGGCCTTGCATCAGATACGCCAGGACCATCCCCGCCAGCACCGGCGCGAGCATGCCGCCAAGGGTAAGCACGGCAGTAAAGGCCAGAACCAGCAGGACTGTTAGAACTACGGCTTCTTCATCGGAGAAGTAGCGCTGCATCCAGTCGCGAAGCACTTTGAACATTGACGATCCTTGAGGAAAACTCAGGCCTTGCGCAGCCAGTAGGTATACACGCCGGCGTCGGCGCTTTGTTGCAGCAGGCTATGACCGGACAAACGGGCGAAAGTGCTGAAGTCGCGCTGCGAGCCGCCGTCGGTGGAAATCACCTTGAGCACTGTTCCCGCGGCCATCTGGTTAAGCTGCATTTTCGCCTTCAGCAGCGGCAATGGGCAGTTCAGCCCGCTGGCGTCGAGTTCGGCGTCGCAGGTCAGGGTATCGATCATCCAAGGGCTCCTGGCGGTGGCAACGGTGCATGGCAGACAAGCCTGGTAGGATACCGCCACTGGTCGCCAAGGTGTGAGCGGGCTACAGTACGGGTCTTTGATCCGACGCGAGCTTCGTGCATGAATCTACTGCGCCCTACCCTGCTGACGCTGGCCTGCCTGATGGCCCTGCCTGGGCATGCCGATGACCTGCCGTCGCTGGGCGATGCCAGTTCTGCAATCGTTTCCCCGCAGCAAGAACATGAACTCGGCCGCGCCTGGCTCAGCCTGCTGCGCGGGCAAGTGCGCCAGCTGAATGATCCGCAGCTCAAGGACTATGTCGAAACCAGCGTCTATCGCCTGGCCGAGACCAGCCAGCTGCAGGACCGCCGGCTGGAATTCGTGCTAATCGACAGCCGCGAGCTGAACGCCTTCGCGGCTCCAGGGGGGATTGTCGGGGTAAACGGCGGGCTGTTCCTCAATGCCCAGACTGAGGGTGAATACGCCTCGGTACTGGCCCACGAACTGGCGCACTTGTCGCAGCGCCACTTTGCTCGAGGGATAGAAGCTCAGCAGCGTATGCAGGTACCGATGATGGCCGCACTGCTGGCCGGTATCGTGCTGGCAGCCGGCGGTGGTGGCGACGCCGGGATCGGCTTGATTGCCGGCACCCAGGCAGCTGCGATTCAGGAGCAGCGGCGCTTTTCGCGGCAGAACGAGCAGGAAGCCGACCGCATCGGCATCCAGAACCTGGAAAAAGCCGGCTTCGACCCACGCACCATGCCGAGCATGTTCGAGCGCCTGGCCCGGCAGTACCGCTACGGCGCCAAGCCGCCGGAGTTTCTCCTGACTCACCCGGTGACCGAATCGCGTATCGCCGACACCCGCAACCGCGCCGAGCAGATGCCCAAGGGTGGCGTCGAGGACAGCCTGCGCTATCAGCTGATTCGCGCCCGCGTCGCCTTGACCTACGAAGGCACGCCGGGGCTTGCGGCCAAGCGCTTCCGCGATCAACTCGCGGATGACCCCAAGCTGGATGCGGCACGCTACGGCCTTGCCCTGGCGCAGATCAAAGGCGGCAGCCTCAACGAAGCGCGGGACAACCTCAAGCAACTGCTGGCCAAGGCGCCCAACGACATCACCTACAACCTGGCGCAGATCGACCTGGAGATCACCAACAATCGCTTGGCCGACGCGCAGCAGCGGGTCGAGCGGCTACGCAGCCTGTATCCGAACAATTATCCGCTGCAGCAGGCGCGCGCCGATCTGCTGATCAAGCAGGGCAAGCCGGCTGAGGCCGAGAAAGTGCTGGATGACCTGGTCAAGAAGCGCCCGGATGACCCGGACGTCTGGTACGAAGTGGCTGAAGTGCGCGGGCTGTCGGGCAATACCATTGGCCTGCATCGGGCACGCGCCGAGTACTTCACGCTGGTCGGTGATTTTGACCAGGCAGTGCAGCAGCTGGACTTCGCCAAACGCCGCGCGGGTAGCAACTTCCCGCTGGCGTCGCAGATCGATGCGCGTCAGCGGCAGATTCTCGAGCAGCAGCGGATGGTCAAGGACATGATGCGCTAGGCAGCGTTCAGGCGGCGCCGGTTTGCCCGGCGTCGCCCACGCTGCGGATCAGGCGTTGCCGGACAACTTCAGGCGGGCCGCCTGAGTGAAGTCGAGCATGCGGTTGAGCGGTTTGATCGCGCGCGGGATCAAGGCCGGGTCGACCAATATTTCGTTACTGCCGGTGCGCAGGCAGTCGAGGGTGCGCTCGAGGGTATTCATCGCCATCCACGGGCAGTGCGCACAGCTGCGGCAGGCAGCGCCATTGCCCGCGGTAGGCGCGGCGACAAAGACCTTGTCCGGGCATAGCTGCTGCATCTTGTAGAAGATGCCGCTGTCGGTGGCGACGATGAAGGTCTTGTTCGGCAGGGTCTGCGCCGCCTTGATCAGCTGGCTGGTCGAGCCTACCGCATCGGCCAGGTCAATCACCGACTCAGGCGACTCCGGGTGGACCAGAATCGCCGCATCCGGGTGCAGCGCCTTCATGTCGGCGAGCTGGCGCGACTTGAACTCCTCATGGACGATGCAGGCCCCGTCCCACAGCAGCATGTCGGCGCCGGTCTTTTTCTGGATATAGCGGCCCAAGTGCTGGTCCGGCCCCCAGATGATTTTCTCGCCGTTATCCATCAAAGTTTCGACGATTTCCAGCGCGCAACTGGAGGTCACCACCCAGTCGGCACGCGCCTTGACCGCAGCCGAGGTGTTGGCATACATCACCACGGTGCGCTCGGGGTGCTTGTCGCAGAACGCCGAAAACTCTTCTACCGGGCAACCAAGGTCGAGCGAGCAGGTCGCTTCCAGAGTTGGCATCAGGATGCGTTTTTCCGGGGTGAGGATTTTTGCCGTTTCGCCCATGAAGCGCACGCCGGCGACAATCACGGTTTCGGCCGGGTGGTTCTTGCCGAAGCGGGCCATTTCCAGCGAGTCGGAAACACAGCCGCCGGTTTCTTCGGCCAAGGCCTGGATTACCGGGTCACAGTAGAAATGCGCAACCAGCACAGCATTCTGGGCCTTGAGCTCGGCAGCGATGGCCGCACGGTATTCGGCCTCCTGCGCGGGCGTCAGAGGATGGGGTTGCTTGGCATCAAGGTGAGCTTGAACCAACAGCCGTTCGGAAATCTGGGTCATGATCGCTGGACCTGCGGGCGCGCGTGCGCGTCAGTCAAGAGTATCACCGAGCCCTGGCAGTCAGGCTAATGACGCCGGACGGCCAGACAGGCCATCACGGCCTTCTGCGGGCACGGATTATTATCGCGCCGAAGGCTACAGCCAATCAGGTCTTTGCAAAAGCGATTTCTGCGCGTGCCAATCAGGCCGGCCTAACCGGCCTGATTGCGCGCAAGCATTGACACCTGCGGGGCCGAGCGAGCGCGGGCTTGCCCCGCCATCCCTGCAGCCCCGCCAGCATCATGTCAGCCCTGTGGCGACAGCGCCGCCAAGTGCGCAGCGAGGATCATGGCGAACTCTTCAACGGTCATTTTCTTGCCGTTGAAGTCGACCATGCCATCGGCGTAGTGCAGGTTGGACACGACGTCGTCGCCCTTGACCGTGGCCATGCCGCTTTGCAGCGCCATCATGCCGAGCATTTCACCGGCCTGGCTGGACTGCTGAGCAATCGCCTGAGGGTCGGTCTGGCCTTCGAGCAGGGCCTGCAAGGCAGTGAGGTCGCCGACCATCGACTTGGACACCAGCAGTTCACCGTTGAGCTGGCTGATCAGTTGCTTGGCCAATTGATCAGGCGGCAGGTCGAACGAGCTTGGCGGGGCAAAGTCCAGCGCCAGCTTGAAGTGACTCTGGCCGTTGGCAGTCTTGAACGACAGCTCTTCCAGGGCCAGCTTCGGTTTGGCGGCAAGCATCTTCTGCAGGTCTGCCTGAACCTTGACCTTCTCTTCCTCGCTCATGTTGAACGACGGCATTGGCTCGCCAGCGGCAGTGGCCGCTTGCATGGCCTGCACCTCAGGCAGCTTGGTCTGGTACCACTCGGCCAGCGACTGCAGGGCCGGCACGTCGACCGAGTTCATGGTCACGACCATCTTGCCACTGCCCACGGCGCGGTTGGCGTAGTTGATGTCGCCAACCTTGTACGCGATTCGCGCACCGATCTTGTCAGTACCCTCAGCGGTGTACAGGTTAGTTTGCTCCAGGTCCTTGAGCAGCAGCACTTCCTGCTTTGGCCCAAGCACAGCCTGCATCTGGCCGAGCAGGACATCGACGTTACCGACATAGACCATGTCGTGGTCGGTGCTGGCGAGGTTGCCGCCGACCTTGAACTTGTCCAGGGTGAAGGTCGCTGGCGGATGCTCTTCACCCACCAGTTTCATCACCAGACGATCAGCGTTGGCGTGAATTTTCACAGCCTTGCCTTCACGGTCGCCGCTGAGCAGCACCTGCATGCCGGAGAAGTCGACGCTGTTGCCGTCGACCTCATTGAGCTTGACCGGCGCCAGGCGAATATCGCTGTCGATGTGACCGCCATAGCCGACATCGACATTGGCGGTGATCGGCGGTTGCTCGCCCGCAGCGCTGTACCACTTGGCTGTGGCTTCATCCTTGTCGAGCACGCTGTTGCTCGAGACCATCACCGGCATCAGTTTCAGCGCCTTGACCCGCGACCACGGGAATGGCCCGTGCTCAAGCTGATCAGTGATGCCGACATCGAAGTTCAGTGCCTGGCCTTCGCCCAGCCAGACGTCCTTGGCCTTGAGCCGGTAATGCGCGGTGCTACTGAAGAAGTGCTGCTCCAGCGAGGTCAGCTCCAGGCTCATGCTGCCGCCGGTACCGGCCGTAGTCTTGAGCAGTTCTTCGTTGGCACGGGTGACCGAGGCCTGCAACTCGGCGGGCAGTTGCTTACCGGTGTACCAGGCGCCAGCGGTGGCTGCGATGGCGATGGCGACGGCCAGGCCGGAGAGGATGCCTACTGATTTCTTCATGAATTGAACCGATTGCTTTCCATAAGAGGGCTGGGTGCGACGTCGTCGCGCTGGGCACGAAGGGTACCACTGACGCCTGCCGGATGCGCCGGGCTCAGTGGGCAAAAATCTGTTGAGGATGTGGATGGCAATCCACTCACGTAAATTTTTACGGACATTAAAATCTGTCTATAAGTAAAAATTCGCACACATCTGAAGATATAACCCGCAAAAACTCGATAAAAGCTCGATCCAGGTTACATTTTGTCATGTTTAACTTGACACCCTAACCCGCATCGTTTTTTATTTTAACCACCTTGCTTCAGCGCCCGACAACGAAGAACAACTGCAGCGCGCTTACCCGCCCCACAAGGGACTCTGCGCGCGTTGAACTTCGCTGTGGCTCTGTCAGCCATGCCACCGGCGCTTCGCATGCGCCCGCCCTCGCTCCGACATAAAAGGTGAACAACATGGAGCTCATCCGCACGACCTGGCTGTGCCCGCCCGCCCACTCGCCCACCGTTCAGGCTCAGGAGCATCGCGCGCATGCAGCCTGAACCAAGTACCGGCGGCCAGTTCCGCAAATCACTGCGCCTGTGGCATGTGGTAATCATCGGCCTGGCTTATCTGACGCCGATGACCGTCTTCGACACCTTTGGCATCGTCTCCGGGATTACTGCCGGACACGTGCCCAGTGCCTACATCCTGGCGCTGCTGGGCGTGCTGTTCACCGCGGTGAGCTACGGCACGCTGGTACGGCGTTTTCCGCAGTCTGGCTCGGCCTATACCTACACTCAGCGGGCGATCAATCCACACGTGGGTTTTCTGGTCGGCTGGTCATCGCTGCTGGATTACCTGCTGCTGCCGATGGTCAACGCGCTGCTGGCCAAGCTGTACCTGTCGGCGATGTTCCCGGAGGTGCCGCAGTGGATCTGGGTAGCTGGCTTCGTCACCCTGATCAGCCTGGTCAACATGCGCAGCGTCAACCTGGTGGCCCACTTCAATGCCCTGTTCGTGGCCGTGCAGGTGGTGATCATCAGTGTGTTCATCTACCTCTGTGCACGCGGCCTGGAGCATGGCGAGGGCCTGGGTACGGCCTGGAGCCTGATCCCGTTTGTCGACCCGCAAGTGCAGTTCAGCGCGCTGGCCGCAGGTGCGACCATTCTGTGCTTCTCGTTCCTGGGTTTCGATGCAGTGACCTGCCTGTCGGAAGAAACCCGCGATCCGGGCAAGACCATTCCGCGAGCGATCTTCCTCACGGCGTTGATCGGCGGTGTGGTGTTCATTCTTGTGTCCTACTTCATCCAGGCCTATTTCCCGACCATGCAGCGCTTCCATGACCAGGAAGCGGCGCTGCCGGAGATCGCCCTGTACGTCGGTGGCAAGTTGTTCCAGTCGGTGTTCATCGCTTGCACGGTGATCAACACCATCGCCTCGGGACTGGCCTCGCAGACCAGCGTGTCGCGCCTGCTGTATGTGATGGGCCGCGACGGGGTGATCCCGACTCGGGTGTTCGCCCGCCTGCATCCTCGGTACAAGACGCCGGTGCTGAACATTGCCGTGGTGGGTCTGGTGGCGTTGTCGGCGATCTTCTTCGATCTGGTCACGGCCACCTCGGTGATCAACTTCGGCGCATTGGTTGCGTTCAGCTTCGTCAATCTGGCGGTGATCAACCACTGCTACCTGCGCGAGAAGGGTCGCAAGAGCCTGGCCCAGACCTTCAAGTACCTGGTGCTGCCGACCATTGGCTTTTGCATCATCGTCTCGCTGTGGCTGGACCTCAATCAGCACTCGCTGCTGTTTGGCGGCGCCTGGGCACTGGCCGGGCTGATCTACCTTGGCTGGCTGACCAAGGCGTTTCGCATCGCGCCGCCCAACTGTATCGCTGACTGAGCCTCCCCCACCGACGCCCGCTTGATGCGGGCGTCGCTCTGTTCGAGAAGGAAAACCCATGCTCCTGCGCCGCCTTTCCATCCAGTGGAAGATCACCCTGCTCGCCGGCCTCTGCCTGCTGGTCATCGTCGCCCTGCTGGTGGCCACCTCGCTGACCCAGGCGCGCCGTAGCGCAGCACAGGTGTTCAGTGCCAACAGCGAACTGCTCGACCACAGCGCCCGCCTGCGCCTGCAGGCCCAGGCCGAGACCCAGGCACTGCGGATTCAGCGCTACTTCACGGATGCCTACCAATACGGCAGCGGTTTCAGCCGCCTGGTGCAGGTGCTCAGGCAGCGCGGCGACAGCGATCTGCGCGCGGCATTGAGCGCCCAGGCACGCGCGGCGCTGGCAGGCAACCCTGGCCTGATCGGCCTGTATCTGGTGTTCCAACCTAACGCCCTCGATCAACAGGATGCCCGCTTCATCAACCAGCCCGAGCAAGGCAGCAACGACAGCGGGCGCTTCTCGCTGTACTGGTCGCAGGCACAGTCCGGCACGCTGACCACCGAAACCATGCCCGAGGCGATGCTTGCCGACAGCAGCATTGGCGCCAACGGCTCGCCCTACAACCGCTGGCTGACCTGCCCGGAACAAACCGCCAAGGCTTGTGTGGTCGATCCCTATTTTGACGAAATCAACGGCCAGCAGGTGCTGATCACCAGCATCGCCCTACCGATCATGGATAACGGCAAGGTCATCGCCGTAGTCGGCCTGGACATCAGCCTGGACAACCTCCAGCAGTTGAGCCTGAGCGGCCGTCAGGAGCTGTTCGATGGCCAGGGTCAGGTCAGTATTGTCAGCCCGGCGGGCTTGCTCGCCGGCCACAGCGCCAACGCCGCGCAACTAAGCAAACCACTGGAACAAGTGCTCAGCGGCCCTGCCCGCGAGCTGTTGCCAAGCTTGCTTGCCGGGCAGCCAGTACGGCGCCTGGATCACGGCCAGATGCGCGTCTCGCAGCCATTTGCGCCTATCCCTGACGCCGCGCCGTGGCAAGTTCTGCTGGAGCTGCCCGAGGCCGTGTTGCAGGCACCCGCAGTAGCGCTCAATCAACGCCTGGCCGGGCATAACCAGGACGCCAACCTGATCAGCCTGGCCATCGGCCTGTTTGCTGCGGTGCTGGGCTTGCTGCTGGTCTGGCTGACCGCGCGTGGCGTCACCCGGCCAATCCTGATGGTAGCCCGGCGTCTGCAGGATATCGCCAGCGGCGAAGGCGACCTGACCCGCCGGCTGGACTACGCCCGCGATGATGAACTGGGACAGTTGACCGGCTGGTTCAACCGTTTTCTCGACAAGCTGCAACCGGTGATTGCCCAGGTCAAAGCCTCGCTGCAGGACGCACGAGGCACAGCGGACCAGTCCGCAGCAATCGCCAGCCAGACCAGCAATGGCATGCAGCAACAGCAACGCGAGATCGAACAGGTAGCGACCGCCGCCAATGAAATAAGCGCCACCGCGCAGGACGTCGCCCACAACGCCGCGCAAGCCGCCCAAGCGGCACGCGGCGCCGATCAGGCCAGCCGTGAAGGCCTGCAACGAGTAGCCGACACCCGCCGGGCAATAGCCCAACTGGCCAGCGACATGGACGCGGCGATGGGCCAGGCGAAAGCGCTGGAGAGCCGCAGCGAGCAGATCGGCTCGGTGCTGGAGGTGATCCGCGCCATTGCCGAGCAAACCAACCTGCTTGCACTCAACGCCGCCATCGAAGCAGCCCGCGCCGGTGAAGCCGGACGCGGTTTCGCGGTGGTGGCCGATGAGGTGCGCAGCCTGGCCCAGCGTACCCAGGTATCGGTCGAAGAGATCCGCCAGGTGATCGAAGGCCTGCAGCAAGGCAGCGAGGCCGTGGTCGGCACCATGCAGGCCGGCCAGCGTCAGGCGCAGGACAGCGCACAGCAGATGGAGCAGGCAATGCCCGCGCTACAGCGGATTGGCGAGGCCGTCGCGGTGATCACCGACATGAACATGCAGATCGCCTCGGCTGCCGAAGAGCAAAGCGCCGTTGCCGAAGAAGTTAACCGCAATGTGGCCGGCATTCGCGATGTAACCGACTCGCTCGCCGGCCAGGCAGACGAATCGGCGCGCATCAGCCAGGCGCTGAACCACCTGGCCAATCAGCAACAAGCATTGATGGCGCAGTTTCGCGTCTAGTCTGTACTGGCCTCGGCAATGCCGAGGCCGCTATCCCCCGGCGTTACCGCCGCACAAGAGTTTCAGTCATGCAGATCACACCCAAACCGGCTTTTTTCGACCTGACCTGCGAGCAAGGCCTGCTGCGCACCTCGATCGCCGTCACGCTGTTCATCGCCACCATCGGCATCGCCTTCGGCCTGGCCTCGGGCTCGTTCTCGATTGTGTTCGACGGCGTCTATTCGTTGGTCGACGCCAGCATGAGCGGCTTGTCGCTGGTGGTGGTCAAGCTGATCACCGCCCACGTCAGCAGCGCGCAGATGTCACGCAAATTGCGCGAACGCTTCAGCATGGGCTTCTGGCACCTCGAACCGATGGTGCTGGCACTCAACGGCATTCTGCTCAGCGGCGTGGCCATCTACGCCCTGATCAACGCAGTCAGCAGCCTGCTTGAAGGCGGCCGCGACCTCGAATTCGGCCTCGCCCTGATCTACGCCGTGCTGACCGTGATCGCCTGCATCACCATTGCCGTGGTTGAGGCACGCGCCAACCGCACGCTCAACTCCGACTTCGTGCGCATGGACGTCAAGGGCTGGGTCATGTCGGCGAGCATTACCGCAGCGCTGCTGATTGCCTTCTGCGTTGGCCTGGCAATTCAGGGCACGCGGTGGCAGTGGATTTCACCGTACATCGACCCGGCGGTGCTCGGGCTGGTGTGTCTGGTGATCATTCCGCTGCCGTTGTCGGTGGTCCGCCGGGCCCTGGCCGATATCTTCCTGGTGACGCCGAGCGATCTCAAGCAACACGTCGACAGCGTCGCCCAGGCCTTCGTGCGCAAGCATGGCCTGCAGTCGTTTCGGGCCTATGTGGCCAAGGTCGGGCGCTCGCGCGAGATCGAGCTGTACTTCATCGTGCCTGCCGACATGGGGGCAAGGACCATCGCCGAGTGGGACGCCCTGCGCAACGAAATCGGCGATGCGGTGGGCGGTGAAGGGCCGGATCGGTGGATCACCGTGGTGTTTACCGGGGATCCGGAGTGGGCGGAATAAGCTGCTCGGCATGCCGTTCAGGGGTATTCAGGCTTGCTCCATTTCCTCCAGCACCCATTCGGTAAAGGCCTTGATTTCTGCACGCTCAGCGTCTTCCTTCTGATGCAGCAAGTAATAGGAAAAACGCATCGGCCACGGGTGATCCAACGCCTGCACCAACCGTCCGGCCTCAACTTCTGGCCTGACAAGCTCCTGCGCCACCAATGCCAGGCCCTGCCCCGCTTCGGCAGCTTTCATCAGTAACAGGTCATCTTCAAAACTGGTGCCACGCTGCGCACGCGAGTCATCGCCGACGTTGTGCGCCTTCAACCACAGCGCCCAGTCGGCACGATCAGCGTCATGCAGCAAGGGATAGTTCAGGCAGTCTTCCGGGTTGATCAATCGCGGGCCAGCGCCCAGCAGTGCCGGGCTGGCCACCGGCACCATGATCGGCGTGATTAGCCTGGTTACCTGCAAACCTGGGTAATAGCCCAGCCCATGGCGCAAGGCTATGTCCACAGGGTGCTTGCGCAGATCCACCAATGAAGACGTCGCCTCAACCCGCACTTCGATATCGGGATGTCGCTCTGTAAAGCGCCCAAGGCGGGGCACCAGCCAGGAAGCGGCAAAGTTCGGCACTGTACTGATCCGCAGGATCTTGCGGTGCTGTACCCCTTCCAATTGGCGAACGACCCCTTCTATGCGCTCGAAAGCCGCACATAACTGCGGGTGAGCCAACGCGCCCGCTTCGGTAAAGCGCACGCCTTGATGATCCCGAATCAACAACGAGGTACCCACGCGTTCTTCAAGCAGGCGGATTTGCTGGCTGACAGCACCTGAGGTGACATTCAGCGCCTGGGCGGCGATCTTGATGCTGCTGTGCTGACCAACCTCGACGAAGGTACGCAGCGCCAACAAAGGAAGCGAAGGCTTTTTCATGGTTTAGTAAAACTATCCTCAAATTTATACGCTCCAAGAACTCCATTCTTGGCAGGACGAGGCCTGAGGGTCCGCTTTAGCTCACAGCAGAAGGGCCCGAGGCGATCGATGCATCGAGGATAAACCTTTGACAGGCGATAGCAATTCTGATTTTTTCTAAACACTGACGTTAGAAAAAGGCAAGACTGCGTTTTGAGGGGGGGGCTGGCGGGGTCCAACGTCTTCTGAAAAAAGGGGCGCAGGGCGCCCCGGTAACGCTAAAGCGATGCGCGCGCAGCGTTCAGTTGAAACACAAGCTGATCAACATCCTGAGGGGTGGAACGGTAACTGGTGATGCAGGTACGCAAGGCTTTCTGCTTGCCGCAGGTCGTGATGGAGAACCATACCTCCCCAGCCGCCAATACCTTGGCCATGATTGCATCGAGATCGGCACCTGCCGTGTCGCGGATACAGATGACCGGGAGTTCGGTAGCGTTGACCACTTCCCAACCATCGCGCGCCAGCGACTGTTTGAGGTAGTTGCCCAGCTCGACCTGGTAGTCAATCATCTCGGCAAAGCCACCACGACCCAGAATCGCCAGTGGTATGAACAGCTTCAACCCGTTGAACCTGCGCGACCATTGCATCGAGTTCACATACGGGTCAAGGTTCAGGTCATCGCCAACAGGCATGTAGTTGGTCGTCACGGCAAATGGCTCACTGAGCACCCGCCTGTTGGCGCAGATGAACATCCCCGTTCCCATTGGCGCTGTCAGCCACTTGTGCGCATCGAGGGTAATCGAGTCGGCAAACTGGATACCCGCCAACAAATGCGAGTGCCGATCACTCAACAGGATTGCACCTGCCCAGGCTGCATCGACATGGAAGTACAAGCCCTGCTCCTGGGACACCGCTGCAAGTTCCTGCAAGGGGTCGATACTGCCGGCGTTGGTCGTACCGGCTGTGGCGACCAACATGAACGGCAGCAGCCCATTGTCGCGATCATCGGCAATAGCCTTGCGCAGTTGGCGCACGTCCATACGCCCCTGCGCATCGACTCCCACCAGGCGCACCGACTCATGGCCTAGCCCTGATTGCAGGGCAATCTTCACCCAGGCCAGGTGACTTTCAGCAGAGATGTAAAATACCGGCCGTGCGGCCTGGCCGACCAGCCCGTCGCGGGCAAAGCCTGGGACACGCTGATTGAGGGCACAGATCATCGCCGTACAGTTGGCCTCGGCGCCACCGGTGGTGAACGAACCGCCTGCGACGGCCGGGTCGTAACCCGCCAGCGTGGCCAGATACCGTATCAACTTGGTTTCGATATCGACGCAGGCTGGCGCGTGGCTCCATACCGCCAACTGCGGGTTGTAAAGCGCTGTGATGAAGTCAGCGACCGTGCCCCAAAAAGAAGTGGACGGGTTGAACAGGCCGAAATAGCGAGGGCTGGTGACGTGCACCATACCTTGCTCCATCAGGCGCACAAGGTCTCCCAGCACCGCGCTGGGTGCATGGCTGCCGCTGAAATCATAGCGGGCCATCACTCCGGCGATATCAGCCTTCGACATCGTAGGCTCAACCTTGAGCGAGCCAATCTCATCGGCATAGCCGTCCACCATCTGGCGCAAAAACGCAAAGATATGCTCGCGCTCGGTGGCCTCAGGAAACAGCGATGCGATGATTGTGCTGCTGTTGTCCAAGGCATCAGGAATAGTGCTCATCCAGAATTTCCTTTCCTAGATCAAATCGAGTAGTCGACAGGTTCAACCACACTGCTGAGCAGCGCCTCGTGAATCACCCCTGCACGGTAGGCCACGGCCGAGAATGACTGACCATCGCTGATACCGTGGGTGCGCTCGGACAAGCCATTGACATAGACCTGGACATTGCCGCTGTTGCGCAATGCGACCTGATACTGGCTGTTTACCTGCAAGCCACCCTGGCTGTCCTTGATCAGGAACTCCTCCAACGGCTCCAGCAGCGCCGGTATTTTCGCCTGGCGGTAGCCGGTACCCAGCACGATAGCGTCCACCACATGCTCGCTGACCTCACCGGTGAACACATCGCGCAGAGTGACACGGTAGCCATCCGGCACCTGCTGGAGGGTCAACGCCTCGGCGTTGACCGCCATGCTCAAGCGTTCGCGCCCGGCGATCTCGTCTTCGTAGATCAGCGAATAGAGGTGCTGGCTTTCATCCACATCGATACCGGAGTAGTTGGTACCTTTGACGTGGTTGAAGAAGCGGCTGCGGCCCTCGTCGTCGAGGCGTTTGAAGTACTCGATGCGCTCAGGCAGGAACACCAGGTTAGGGAACTGGCCTAGCTGCGCAACCTTGAAACCGATCGAGCGATGCACCGAGGTAACGTGAATATCTTCACGCTGCTGGATCAAGTCAGCCACCACCTCACCAGCACTCTGGCCGGAGCCGAGCACCAGCCAGCGACGCGGCATGTCGTGCTTGAGCAGGGCCAGGCGCTGCAGGTATTCACTGGCGTGGAACACATGCGAGCCGAGGTGACGAGCAAACAGCTCCGGCACGTTGGGCGTCGAACCGTTGGAAAGGATCAGCTTGCGCGTTTCGTAGCTGAAGCCCTCGCCCTTGACGCGCAGGCTGGTGAGTTCGCCATCCTCCAGCAGCGGCTCGATGGCTTGCACACCATGCTCGTAGCGTACATACGGAGCGAGTTTAGCGCCTACCCAAGTCATGTAGTCCGACCATTCGAAGCGGCTGGCCGGCCGGCCCAGCAGGCCGAACTTGAACAGCCGGTTCTTCTCCTTCAGGTACATGGCGAAACTGTAGGGGCTCTGCGGGTTACGTGGCGTAACCAGGTCGCGATAGACGTGGTGATTGATGTCGGTACTGTGCAGCAACAGGTTGGGGTGCCAGGCGCTGTCCGAGGCTTTTTCCAGCGCCAGGAAACCGCGCATCCCATGCCCGCCCTGGGCGTGGAACGCTTCGTCAAAGACGCAGGCCAAGGCCAGGCCGGCGGGGCCGCAGCCAATGCTGAGGGTGTCGATATAGGGGGAAGTTGACTTGGCGTGATTCATGTCATTGCTCTCGAAAGGTTCGAATAAGTTCAACAGGCTGCATGCGCTGACCGGCATCGCTGAGCCACAGGCACAAGTTCGCCCGGCTCTGCTCGCCATGATCGAAACGAAGGGGGCCCAGGCAGGTATCGAAGGTCTGCCGACTCAGTTGCTCACCGGCCGGAATCTCCCCTGGCTGCATCACAGCGGCAATCTCAAGCGCGGCAAGGGTCTCGAGAAAAAACACCCCGGGCGACTGCCCGTAGCGGCGCTGATACTCGGCAACGTAGGGAGATCCGGGGTTGACCAGGCTGGGCGGTGCAAAACCCACACCGCGCACCCTGCCAGCGATGAACTCGTCGGGCAGACGCAGCTGCGCGCAGGCAGCATCATCGGTGAGGATAAAATCGTCCCTGACCTGGCGCTCCTGGCAAGCCGTCAGAAACTGTTCGCTGCGCGACCCGGTACCAATGAAGAGGATCTGCGAAGCCGCCTGCCCGACATCTTCCGGTAACCCTCGCGCGGCCAACGTAGTGCGCAGCAAACCGGCAAGGTTCTGCGCATAGAGCGAGTCGTCGGTGTATACCTGCAGGTCGTACTCACGGCCTTCATGACAAAGCCCCAGCAACGCCTCGACAATGTCCTGGTTGTGTGGGCACAAGCGGAACACATTGCTCTGGTCGATAGTCAGGCTCACGTCCGTGGCGCTGGGCAGAAGCAAGGGCACCCCATGCTCGGCATAGAAACTCGCCGCTCCCAGCGCCGAGTTGCTGGCGTAATGTCCAACAACAACATCGACACCACGCGAGACCAGGTAGTCCGCCGCATGCGACCCGCCTTCGTAGGAGCCGTAGTCCTCGCAGATCACGAACTCCATGTTCAAGCCGCTTTGCAGCTCACGGAAAATCTGCAACGCACGCAATACGGTTTCGCTATGGATAGACCGGGCAGGGTCGAGGATCGCGGCAAAGCCGCAGCGCAGCGTGGCACTCATGACACCAGCTCGCTGGCGGCGAAGCGCTCGAGGGCGTACAACCTGGAATCGCTATCGCTGTGCCCGGTTTCATCCAGCAGGCGGTCACAGACGTTGCGGGCCACTGCCAACGCAATCTTGTAACCAATGCCACAAAAACCGGTAGCAACCATGCAGCGCTGGTGCTCATCGATAAAGTCCAGCAACGGCCGCCCGTCAGCCGTATAGGAGTCATAGCCCTTGATCACTGCTGCCACATCGTTGTCATCGTGCTCGATCAACGAGCCGCGAAGGCGTGCAAGCACGTCCGGGACTACTGGCTGGTTGTCGTAGTCGAGCGCTTCAGGCAACTTGGCAGCGATGCGGATTTTCGAGCCAGCTTGATAGAAACCCCTGTTTAGCGGGATCAGGTGGGTGCCGGTCTTGGTATCGATGATAGGCAGCGGAATCTGTCTGGTTGCCTCCAGGCTGACCAACGGAATGCTCTGAGTCTCGATGGGCAAGAAGTCGCACAGGGTGCCCGACCAGGCTCCCGCAGCCAACACGGCGTAGTCAGCTTCAATCTGCACCGCACCGCAGCGTACGCTTACGCCATTGGCATCTGCATGCAGCCCCTCGACGCGCGTGTGCTCCATGATAGAGCCGCCTGCACTGCGAACCATGAAGGCCATGTCGCGCGCGGCTTTGCGTATATCACCAAAGCCACCCTTGGGTTCGTGCAGGATGGTGCGCTGATTCTCAGCGGAATAGCAGCCACAGCTCAGTTCGTAAGCGCGCTGCGCGCTTACCAGCTCCATCGGATAAAGGTCATTGCTGTAGCGCTTGATGCATGCCGTTACAGAGTCATAGCCATGCTGGTTCTTCTCGCTTGCGTAGAGGATGCCGGAGCGCTGCAAGCTCTGCGCAAATACATCACCCACTCTCGTATGCGCCATCAGCTGGACACTGGCATGAGCCAGTTTGGCAATCTCCCGGTCCGGGTCGTATAGGCGGAACAGCGCCCCGGAAAAGCGCGTAGCACCATTGCCGCCCACGGTTTCCTTTTCCAGAAGTGTCACCTGATGCCCCGCCTCGGTCAGCGTAGCGGCAATGGTGGTGCCAGTGATCCCGCCACCAATCACGATCACACGTGCTGCCTCAGCCATGACAGGCCTCCTTCTGCGCCGGAATCAGCCCCAGCTCGGCCAGACAGGCCGTGCGCTCGTCATCATCGACGTGCCCGGCAAGGGCCTTGCCAAGCCCAGGCATGGTCGGCCCGCACAGCACAGCAAACAGCACCAACAGCTCCCGACGTACCTTTCCGCTACTCAGCTCGCCTTGAATTGCATCGACCAGGACCATCAACTGCTCAGCCATGCCTTTCATCGAGAACTGTTCGACGCTGGCACACTGCAGCCAGCGCTGCGCCACGCCTCGCTCAAATGCTGCCAAACAGGCCGGCGGCGTGGCGCGCTCTTGCGCCAGCTGCCGATAAATGTGGGGCAGCACAGTGTCGAATACGCGCCGGCGCCATGCCCAGAAATCGTCGACCGAAAAATTACCCGTCTGCTCTTCTGGCGCGATCAACGAGACATAGAAGCGCACACTGTCGGCGCAGGCATCGCGGACCAGGTCACGTACCCAGATGGCGTGGCCGCGGCTGGTGGAGAAATCTTCACCGTTGAGTTTGAGAAAGGCATTGGTGAAGAACGCCTGGCTGAATTTGAACGCCGGATCCCCCAAGACTTGAGCGGGGTACGCCAGCACGTGGCTGTACGAGCAGTCCATGCCGAGGAAGTTGACCATGCGCGTATCGGCACTGGACAAAAGAGCGTAGGCATCGGCCGCTTCATCACGTTCGGACAGCTCCTTGAGCGCAGCAAGGTAGCCCGCTTGCCCCATGAACCAGGTGTGCAAGCGATGTGCTTCATCATCATAGAGCTTGAGCCCCGACTCCCCTGGCCGGGTAACCCCCCAATCGCCCAGGCCCTTCTCGAAGGCAGCATCCAGCCAGCGGCGCAACTGCCCGCGCATGGGTGCTGCAGCCAGGCGCGCGCGCAGCGCATCAGCCACGCGATCGAAGGCCAGAAACTGTCGCTGTACCGGTCGCATGGTCATTGGCGCATGACAAAGGATGCACTTCAGGTCGGTCATCTTCGCCGCATCAGGCGCCATCGCGCAGGCTTCGCATTGACTGGCGTCGGACGATGCACCGCAGTGGTTGCAGTTGCCACGGGCGAAGCCTTCGTAACCCCACACCTGGCAATGCTCGCAGTACGGCGCCTGGGTTTGCGCAGAGCGAATCAACCCACTGGCCTGACCACGCTCATACAGCATCTTGGCCGCCCACTCGAAATGTGGGTTGCCGTGGGACTCAAGCCAGTGGTCGACCTCTATCCCCACCATGCGCAGCGATTGCTGGATCTTCACCGAGTTCTCATGTGCCAGCTGCGCGCCATCTACACCCAGCTCGAGGGCTTTTCGCGTGAGGTAGGACTGGTAATCGTCCGAGTACGACACCAGGTAGCACTGCATACCTTGCAAGCGCTGGGCGCGAGTAAAAACATCGGCCGCCATGTAAGGGCCGGCAATGTGGCCGATATGCAAATCACCGTTGGGCGTCGGCGGCGTGATGGTTACGATGAACTGATTGCTCATGGCTGCACCTTGATCGAGTCGAGGAAGTTCGTCGCGCTCTGCTTGTCCCACCAGATCGAGTAGAAGTGGAAATCTTCGGCGCTGTCGTTGATCACCGAATGCTCGGTGTCCAGCGGCAGCATGATCAGATCACCCTTTTCGGCGCTGACAAACTCTTCACCCACACGGATCCGTGCCTTGCCATCAATGGCAATGAACATCTCGTACTCATCATGGGAATGGCGCCGGCTCTCGGTACCGGGACGCACCACGCACCATGCACCGCCAAATGGCGACTTCAACCCTTCCCAGGGCAACAGGCGGGAACCGTCGAGCTCGTACTCGTGCACCAATCCAGCCCAGTTCATCTTGCGGAATACCTGCATCATTCGCGCTCCTGACTGACTGCATACGCGGCCAATACCCGGCCTAGCACGCCCAGCGCTTCGGTAATCGTGTATTCGCTGACGTTCAGTGGCGGCAGCACGCGCAAGATGGTGTCATCGCGACCACCAAGCTCGGTGATCAAACCGGCCTGCAGCGCTTTACACTGGATCCATGCAGCGGTCTTCTCACACGCTTCGCCAGTCGCCGGGTCGATGATCTCCACCCCAAGCATCAGCCCCAGCCCGCGTATCTCGCCGATCTGCGGGTGCTCGCTACGCAATGCCTGGAAACCTTCAATCAGTTGTGCCGAACGCGCCTGCACGTTGCCAAGAACGTTCTCGCGGCGGATGACATCAATGGCCCGTGCGCCTGCCACGAAGGCCAGCTGGTTGCCGCGGAAGGTGCCGATGTGGCTGCCGGACGGCCAGTTGTTCAAACGCTTGTTGTAGAACATCAGCGATGACGGCAGGCCGATGCCGCTGGTGCCTTTGGACGTAACGAAAATGTCCGGGGCAATCGCGTATTGCTCAAACGCATACCAGCTGCCGGTACGCCCGCAGCCTGTCTGAATTTCATCGACGATCAACATCACGCCATGCTTGCGCGCGGCGGCTGCTACTCGTTCAACGAATTGCTGATCCGCCACGTATACGCCGCCCTCGCCCTGAACCAGCTCGAGGATGATCGCGGCAACATTGCCCAAGCCAGAGTTGACGTCATCCAGGGCTGATTCCAGCAACAGGGCTGCATCAACCTGGCTGGCACTGAGCACGGCACTGCGGGAGGACTGTGATGTGGATCCGAACGGCAGGAAATGCACTCCCGGCATACGCCCCGCCACGTTGCGCTTCATTGCTCGGTTGCCCGTCAGCGACAGCGCACCGTTGGTACACCCGTGATATCCACCGCGGAAACTGATGATCTCATCCGCACCTGTGGTCGCCTTGGCCAGCTTGATCGCCGCCTCTACCGCATCTGCCCCGGTCGGCCCACAGAAATGGACGCGGTAGTCTTCACGCAAGTGCGCCGGCAGCATACCAAGATGGGCATCGGTAAAACGCTCCTTGGCTACAGTTGGGAAGTCCAGGCCCATGCACAAGGTGCCAACCTGTTCGATTACTTCGCCGACCACGTCTTCTGGGCAGTGGCCCAACGGCAGCGAGCCTGCACCTGCGAGGAAATCGATGAACACGTTGCCGTCCAGATCCTGCACGTAACAGCCTTGGCCGCGCGCCAACGAAATAGGCAAACGTTTCGGGTAGGACACGGCCGTTGATTCACGCTCATGCTGGCGAGCCAACGCCTGCTGCGAACGCGGTCCGGGTACTTCACTGGCTATTCTGATCCGGTCCATGGTTAAGCCTCTTCCTTGATAATTGCGCCATCGCCGACTGCCGCAGCATGGCGTGCCTCAATTGATTTGATGATGTGTTGTGAGCGTAATGACACCAGGCTCAAAGAGCCGGCATCACCCATACCGTGACTGGACTCGCACAGGCCATTCAGATAAAGGCCCAGTTCCATGCCTTGCAGAGCAACTCGATAGTCGCGCTGAATTTTAATTTGCCCATCCGGCTCTTTTTCCATCATCGGATAGAGCCCTTCAAGTAACGCCGGGCATACTTCCTGATGCGAGCCGGGGCCGAAATCGCGGAAACCGGTTGCGGTAACGATCAGGTCGACTTCCAGCGAGGTAATTTGCTCGTCACTGTGCGCCGCCATTAATTCGAGAGACACTTTCGAGCCCACTGAAACTGCACTAACAATATCCACCGAGTTGTGCACATGCAGGCGCTGCTGGCCAAAATGCCTGTCGCGATAACGTACGCGGTACCACTCATCCAGCACATCGCCATCCGACGCCGAATAGTTGGTGGCGCGCAAGTCGTCCTGCAACCGACGACGGTGCGCGGGTTTGCTGTCGTGGAACAGGTCAACGAATTCGGGGAAGTAAACTTCACCGGTAAAGGGAGACGAATCTTTCAGGCAATATCCAAACTTTCGAGATACCCCGTGCACCTGGAGCTGTGGAAACTTGTCGGCGAGGTAGATCATGATTTCGATGGCCGACTGACTGCCACCGACCACCGCCACGCTCTGCACTTGTCCCGACTCAAGGCGGTCGACAACCGTCCTGAATCGAACACCGTGAACCAATTTGTCAGGCTCTACAGCCGCGAGCACCGGCGGAACGAAAGGTGTACGACCGCCTGCGACGACCAGATTGGCACAGGTGTAGGTCTGGCCATCGCTCGTGCTCACTTCAAAACGAGCACCCCCGGCCTGAGTGGTCAATGCGCGAACGCCGGTCACAGTGGTCGAGTAGCGCACCTGCTCATCGAAGTGGTCCGCCGCCCAGCGAATGTAATCGCGGTATTCATAGCGATACGGGTAGTACAAGCCCATGTTCAGGTGCTCGAACAACCGTTGTTTTTCGAACAAGTAATTGGTGAACGAATAGTGGCTGCGCGGGTTACGCGGCGTCGCCAGGTCTCGCAAGGGGTGGTTCTGAATATCCGAGTTGGCCAACAGCAGCCCTGTTTGCCATTCACTGTTTGCTTCTTTCTCAAGAAATAAGCACTTCAGACCTGCCGCTTCTTCTTCCAATGTAATCGCCATTGCAATATTGGATGGACCGAAGCCGATACCCACCACATCGTAGTGTTCCCTTTGCACGGTACTGCCTCCCTGCCTGATGGTCTCGTCTTATTATCCGCACACGGGCGCTTACCCCGCTC
Organism: Pseudomonas shirazensis; assembly: GCF_050496565.1. GTDB lineage: Bacteria > Pseudomonadota > Gammaproteobacteria > Pseudomonadales > Pseudomonadaceae > Aquipseudomonas > Aquipseudomonas shirazensis_A. The sequence continues at coordinate 181,323 of NZ_JBNWAE010000002.1, read as the reverse complement.
TGTCACTAGCAGACACATCACAAACTGCATCTATCGACTGTGTGAACTTATGCGCCGCGGCGAACCTAATAGCAACGGGGAGGCACGCTACCATCGGAACTAAAACACGCATAACCATTTTATCTAAACGTACGCTTTAGATTTTCTAATGCGCAAATAACTGCCTCACTGAAACTATAGATTCACATGCGATCGCTAAACTTTTACCCGCGCGACGAATTCCCGCCGTCAAAAATTAGTACAACTCCCGACCCTGTAAATGGATCATTATCGTTACTAAATATTTCACAAACTTTAGTTTATTCCCTGAGCACATCGGCTCTTCAACTGTTCATCATGCCAAGACCAATCGCAGTGCTTGTGCCCCTGCAGCCGCAGCGGTAGCACGTTACAAGGTTACGGACTAAGCCCAGCGAGCATTCATCACAATCAAAATGCTCTTCAGGCTTTAGATTTTCTATCCATTTAACTCACGGAATATCGTTTTCGCTGACGAGGCCTTATCTCTAGTATCCGTTGACACTGAGCCGACCTGGCTTTAGCTGAACTCAACACACTGGAGAAGCACATGCTTAGGAAAGGCACCCCCGGAACCTGGCGTTCCCGTAACCTGGTGATTAGCACCGCGAGGCCCGCACCAGCGCATTCCAAGGTAAATGGAGGTGCGGCATGAGCAGCGTCACGCAGCGGGTCAGCGGCAAGCTGATCCTGACCGCTCTGGTATTGGCTGGCGCATTAGGCGGTCTATATCTCTACGACCTGCTTCGCAAGCATGAAGCTCAGGCAGCCGCGGTTGCCGCGGGTGAACCGGTAGCGGTGCCCGTGGTAGTCGCCAGCGCCAGCGGAGCACCGCTGGCACGGCAGGTGGAAACCATCGGTACCGTGGTCGCAGACCACCAGGTACTGGTTGCCGCGGAAGTTTCCGGGCGCATCACTCAGATCCACTTCACCAGCGGCCAGAAGGTCAAGAGCGGCACAGCGCTGGTGCAACTCAATGATGGCCCGCTGCGCAGCGAGATTGAGCGGCGCAAGGTTGCCGTGCGCCTGGCGCAGACAGACCTTGAGCGAGCAAAGCGCTTGCATGGCCAGACCCTATCCAGCGCAGACTACGAACGCTATGTAGCCGCCAGTGCCGAAGCCCAGGCCCTGCTTGAACAAGCCCGGGAAGAGGCGGCACAACGCCTGGTCCGCGCGCCGTTCAACGGTGAACTGGGTGTACGCCAGGTCAACCTTGGGCAATACGTGGAGGCGGGAACACCGATTGCGACCTTGATCGACTCAAGCGTATTGCATGTCGACTTCAGCGTCCCCGAACGCTACCGCGAGCTGCTGCAGACCGGACTGGTCACACGCATTCAGGGACACGACCCGCAGCAGGCCGCCAACCTTGGCAGGGTCACCGCCATAGACCCGCAGATCAGCAAGGAAAACCGCGCCATCCGGGTACGGGCCACGCTGGCGCCACAGGCGCCGATCTCGCCTGGCCAATTTGTTCACGTGTCTCTGCAGCTGCCGCCTGGCACACCGACCACCACTGTGCCAACCGTCGCGCTGGAAAGCTCCCTGACAGGCGACTTCGTGTACGTGCTGCGCACTGACGGAGAACGTCAAACCGCCCATCGCCTGGCCGTCAGCACAGGTCAGCAGAGCGAGGACCGCACCGAGGTGTTTGGTCAGGCCATCGGCCCGGACGATCTGGTAGTGATCTCTGGGCAGATCAACTTGCAGGATGGCGCACAGGTCACGACCCGCATCGCCGACGCCCCAGCCGTCGACGAGCGCGCGCTGGGCCTGTACAACCGCAAGGAGCGATAGCCGCCATGTCCTTCACTGACTTGTTCATTCGGCGCCCGGTGCTGACACTGGCGTTTGCCCTGCTGATCGCACTGGTGGGTATTCGCGCACTGTTCGATCTACCGTTGCGTCAGTACCCGAAAATTGAAAGCGCCGTGGTGACCATCACCACCGAGTACCCCGGTGCCCCTGCGGAACTGATGCAAGGTTTCGTCACCACGACCCTCGCCCAGGCAGTTGCCACGACCCAGGGGGTGGAATACCTGACCTCTTCGTCGGAGCAAGGCCTGAGCACAATCACGGCTTACCTGCGCTTGAATGCCAACTCCGATGCTGCATTGACCGAGGTACTGGCCAAGGTCAACGAGGTTCGCTACCTGCTGCCCAAGGAAGCCTACGACCCGGTGGTCGTACGCCAGTCTCCGGGTGCCATTGGGGTTATCTATGCCGGTTTCAGCCCTGCGGCCGACCAACCCCTGACGGGCATCACCGATTATCTGATGCGGGTGGCGCGCCCGATGCTGACCACCATTGACGGTGTGGCGGCGGTAAACGTGCTGGGCGGGCAGAACATCTCCATGCGGATCTGGCTGGACCCACTGCGCATGGCTGCGCACGACGTCACCACAGCCGACGTCGACCGCGCCATCGAGCAGAACAACTACCAGGCAGCGCCTGGGCAGATCCGCGGCCAACTGGTGGTGGCCAATGTGCGTATCGATACCAGCCTGGACTCCATCGAAGGCTTCCGCCGGCTGGTGGTGAAAAAAGGCGACAGCCTGGTGCGCATGGAAGACATCGCCACTGTTGAAATCGGCACCCAGAGCCGCGATCAGGTCACGGGCATGAACGGCGAGGCAGCGGTTTACCTTGAAGTCATGGCCACACCTGGCGGCAACCCGCTGACCATCGCCCATCAGGCACGACAGATCCTGGGCGGGCTGGAGTTGCCAGCCGGAGCGAAGATGGCCATACCCTACGACGTCACGGTATTCATCGACGCGGCCATCAGCAACGTAACCTTCAAGTTCGTTGTCGCAGCACTGGAGGTGGTGCTGGTGATCTTCCTGTTCCTGGGTTCGATGCGCGCCGTAGCGGTCCCGGTACTGAGTATTCCGCTGTCGCTGCTGGGTGCTGCTGCCATCATGCTGGCACTGGGCTTCAGTCTTAACTTGCTGACATTGCTGGCGATGGTACTGGCCATCGGCCTGGTCGTGGACGATGCCATCGTGGTGGTCGAAAACGTGCACCGGCGCATGGAAGAAGGCGAGCAGGCTCTGGAAGCCGCGCGCAATGGCGCACGCGAAATCGCCGGCCCGGTACTTACCATGGCCGCTACCCTGGTCGCAGTCTATGCACCATTGGGCATGGTCGGCGGCCTGACAGGCGCGCTGTTCAGCGAGTTTGCGTTTACCTTGGCCGCTGCTGTGGCCGTGTCGGCCATCGTCGCCCTCACCGTGTCCCCAACTGTAGCAGCCAGGTTGCTGGCCAACGATCGTCCCGGGCGCTTTGCATCCGCGGTCGAACGCGTCACCAACAACCTGGTCGAGCGCTACGACCGGCTGCTTGGCCATGTTCTCAAGGACACCCGCCTGGCATTGGTAATCGGTGCAGGCGCACTGCTCAGCTTGCCGATCCTGTTCAACGGCTTGCAATCAGAACTGGCGCCAGCCGAGGACCAGGGTGAAATCGTGGTCGATATGAAAGCCCCCCAGGCAAGTAACCTGGAGTTTCTGGAAGAGCAATCGAAGCGCGTCGAAGACCTGCTGCTGGCGATTCCGGAAACGGGCACCGTATATCGTGTAACAGGCGTCGGCGCCTCGCTGAACAAGGGCTGGGCCGGGGTGATGCTCAAGCCCTGGGATCAACGTTCACGCAGCGCCGAAGACATCATGGGCGAGCTGCAGGAACAATTGGCGTCGGTCGAGGGCATAGCCGGCTCCGCATTCCTGCCCGCGCCGCTCCCGGGTTCGGTAGGCGGCTTTCCGGTGCAGATGGTGCTGACGTCCTCGCTCAAGCACGAAGACGTGTTCCAGGCCATGGAGACGCTCAAGTCCGCGGCACGCAGCAGTGGCCTGTTTGCCTTCATCGACTCGGACCTGACCTTTACCAACCCTACCGTGCTGGTACGCGTGGACCGCTCCAAAGCACACGACCTCGGTCTGGACATGAAAGAGATAGGTGACACCTTCGCCCGGCTGGTCGGCGAGTCCTATGTCAATCGCTTTGGCGCTCAGGGGCGGGCGTATGACGTCATCCCACAGGCGCCCAGGAACCAGCGCCTGACTCCGGAACTGCTGGAACAATATTACCTGCGTACAGCCGGTGGCACCCAGGTGCCGATGTCGACAGTGGTTAGCCTGGAGCGTGGCGTGGAGGCCAACGCGCTGACCCAGTACAACCAGCTGAACAGCTCGACCCTGGTGGCAATCCCGGCACCTGACGTTACCTTGGGCCAGGCGGTGGCGTTCCTGCAGCAACAAGCCAGCGAACTGCCCGCTGGCTATCAGCACGACTTCCTCGGTGAGTCGCGCCAGTACCTGCAGGAGCAAGGCGGCTTCGCAATCACCTTCGCATTCGCGCTGGCGTTCATCTTCCTGGTACTGGCAGCTCAGTTCGAAAGCGTACGTGACCCGTTACTGATTCTGACCACCGTGCCACTGGCTGCCTGCGGCGCCTTGGCGGCTCTGTTCTTTGGCTTCGCCACACTCAACATCTACACCCAGATCGGCCTGGTGACATTGGTTGGCCTCATCGCCAAGCACGGCATCCTCATCGTCGAGTTCGCCAACATGGCTCAGCGCAAGCAAGGCCTTGATCGCCAGCAGGCAGCACAAGCTGCAGCGCGCACGCGTATCCGCCCGATCCTCATGACGACGGCAGCAATGGTCGGTGGCCTGCTGCCGCTGCTGTTTGCCAGCGGAGCAGGTGCAGGCAGCCAAAGTGCATTGGCGGTGGTACTCATCTCAGGGTTGCTGGTCGGTACGTTATTCACCTTGTTTGTATTGCCCGCCATCTATGCCCGTTTTGGCCGACAGCTGAGCCCGCAGCACGACCCGGCAGGTGCAGTTGCACAACCGGTCAGCAATCCCATCTGAGCCGTGGAAAGGACATCCCATGATCATTCTCAAAGCCCCACGCTATTTCACTGCGCGCAAGGCCAGGCTTACACCTCTGCTCCTGGCAATGCTGGCAGGCTGTTCGCAAGTCCCCCAGCACATCCGTCCGGACGAGCCGCAGCATTGGCTGTTCAAGGAGAGCCAGACAACGCCAGCCGAAACCTCGTGGAAATCTGCCGAGCCTGGCGAAGCGCAAATGCGCGGCGAGTGGTGGACAATATTCAACGACCCGCAGCTGGATACGCTGGAGGCTCAGGCGATACAAGCCAACCCGGGGCTGGAAATCGCTGCAGCCAGGCTCAAGCAGGCGCGCGCGCTGCAGCGCAGCGCAAAAGCTGACATGTTACCCCGTCTGGATGCAGCATTCGGCCCGATGCGCCAACGCGAATCTGCCGCTGCGCAAGGCCTGAATGGCGAGCAGGCAGCCAACACATTCGGGTTTTGGCGGGCAGAACTGGGCATAAGCTACGAAGCCGACCTGGCTGGCAGGATCGATGCCGAGGTGGGGGCGGCAAGCGCCGAGCTGGACAACAGCGGTGCGCTGTACCGCAGCGTGCTGATGGCCTTGCAGGCCGACGTTGCAGAGCTGTACTTCACTGTGCGCGAACTGGACACGCAGATGGAGGTGTACCGAGGAACCCTGGCCCTGCGCAGCGATACATACAGGCTGATCAAACACCGGTACGACAATGGCGACGCGGGTGAACTTGATCAGGTGCGAGCGCAGAGCGAACTGGAAGCCGCCCGAGTTGAAGCGCTGGGAATCGAACACAACAGGCTGTTGGCAGAGCATGCACTGGCAACGCTGCTTGGCTTGCCCCCCGCGCAGTTCAGTCTCCAGCCACAGCGCCTTGCCCTGCGCGATATACGCATCCCCGCCGGGCTGCCCTCGGCGCTACTTGAACGACGACCGGACATCGCGGCCGCAGAACATGCAATGGCTGCGGCCAACTACCGGATCGGTATCGCCAAAGCGGCTTATTTCCCCAGGCTGCAGTTGACCGCAACCGGCGGCTTTGAATCGCGGGAACTGGGCAACCTCTTCGAGTGGTCCAACCGTGCCTTCCTGCTGGGCCCGCTGGCAGGTGCGGTGATGACCCTGCCACTGTTCGACGGTGGCCGGCGCAAGGCTACGGTCGCATACTCGCGGGCAGCGTACGAAGAAGATGTCGCCCGGTACCGGGAGGTAGTGCTGAAGGCGTTTGCCGAAGTCGAGGACAAACTGGCCGGCCTGCGTATCATCGCCGAACAGTCCCGCGCCCAGCGCATTGCCCTGGATACTGCCGAGCGGGCGGCTCAGCTTTCTCACCTGCAATACCGTGAAGGCAGCCACAGCCAACTCGATACGATCGACGCGGACCGCACCTTGCTGGCCCAGCAATTGGCAACAGCGCGCCTGGAGGCAGAAAAAGCCCGTACCACCGTGAAACTGATCAGGGCCCTGGGCGGCGGCTGGCAACTTGCAGCCGAACAGCAAGGCAGGCTGCTGGCCGAGCGCGATTAGCCCTTTTTGCCTGCGGGCTCCGGCCTTCGCCCGCTAGGCGGGCAGGTCGGCATCAACTGCCGCTTCGTCTTTGATCCAGCTGATGAACGCCTGCACTTCGGCCCGTTGTAACGACTCCTGACGGCACACGATGTAATAGGCAAAGCGCGATGGCCATGGCTTGTCGAGGGCTACCACCAGCCTGCCTGAGTCGATGTCTTCCTGAGCGTGGGTATCTTGCACCAGCGCGATACCCTGCCCTGCTGCTGCAGCGCGCAGTAGCAGCAGGTCTTCCTCGAAACTGGCACCGCGCTTGGCCTGCTCGCCCGCGTCCACTCCAAGGGCCTGCAACCAGAGCGTCCAGTCAGCCCGGTCGGCATCCTGCAACAGCGGGTAGTCGAGGCAGTCCAGCGGGTTCTCGATAGGACGCCCCTTGGCCAGCAGCGCCGGGCTTGCCACAGGTAGCAGCACGGGTGCCATCAACCGGATGGATTCCAGGCCCGGGTAATGGCCCAGCCCGTGGCGCAGGGCGACGTCGATCCGATCGCGCTTGAAATCGACAATCTTGGCAGAAGCCTCGACACGCACCTCGATATGCGGATGCAGTTCATGAAAGCGCCCAAGCCGCGGCACCAGCCAGGCCGAGGCAAACGAGGGCACGGTACTGATCGTTATGGCCTTCTCCGACGCCAGCGATTGCAAGGTCGACAGAGACTTCTCTATCTGGTCGAACCCACGGAGCAATCCCGGGTGCACCCGTGCACCGGCTTCGGTGAGGTAGACACCGTGGCGCGCGCGGACGAACAGCGGCACGCCAATGCGATCCTCGAGCAGGCGGATCTGCTGGCTGACTGCCCCGGGCGTCACACCCAGGCTCTCGGCAGCGGCTTTCAAACTCCCCAAGCGCCCTGTTTCGGTGAAAGCCCGCAGAGCAAGTAACGGCAGTACAGCGCCCATAGGCACCTCACTATTTAGATTTTCTAACTCGAGAATGAAGAATTCATCGTTTCTCATAGGTACCCAGCAGCTCTAGGATAGCGCCACATACATTTGATAGAAAGCCGAGAATAGAAGGTTGAACGCAAATGAAAGTGCCAGACCTGATTCTTTATACCGATAGCTCACCTAATGGCTTCAAGATAACTATTGCGCTCGAAGAGTTGGGTTTGCCTTACGTGTTACGGCACGTTCGCATCGAACACGGCGAGCACCACCTGCCGGAATTTCTGCGGCTCAACCCGCACGGGCGCATCCCGGTGCTGGTCGATCAAGGCAGCAACATCGTGCTGTTTGAATCCGCCGCGATCCTGCTGTACCTGGCCGAGAAAACCCAGCGGCTGCTTCCCGACCCACCGCAGCAACGCTGGGCAGCCATCACCTGGCTGATGTTCCACGCCTCCAGCACCGGCCCTATTCTTGGGCAACGGGTGCATTACGAGATTTTCGACAAACAGTCTGACCCGGCTGTAGCGCGACGTTTTCGAACGCTGACCGAGCAGGCGTTCGCGACCCTGGACAACCAACTCAAGGACAACCACTGGCTGGCCGGCGATACCTACAGCATTGCCGATATCGCCACGTTCGGCTGGATGCACATCGCCCACCTGATCGATTTCGATTTCAGCCAGTTCAGCCACTTGAGCACCTGGTACCAACGCATGACCGAACGCCCTGCGGTGCAGCGCGGTATCAGCCTGCCCCACCCCGCCACCGGCCCCTGAACATGCCCCTGGAAGGAACCTGACATGAACCAGCCCGTGATCGAAAACCCAACTTTTACCACTACCGGCGCCAGCGCACCGGCATTTGCCAGCCATCCGGGATACCGGCGGATGTTTGCCGAGGGCCAACTGACCCTCGGCATCTTTCTCCCGCTGCGCTTTTATGAAGGCGATATGAACGTGTTGGCCGGCCAGGCCGAACTGGTCAAACAGCTGGACGCCCGCGGCTTTGCAGCCACCTGGGTACGCGATGTGCCGTTGTTCGACCCTTATTTCGGCGATGCAGGGCAGCTGTTCGATCCCTTTACCTACCTGGCATTTCTAGCCGGGCAGACTCGCCACATCAGCCTGGCTACCGGCAGCGCAATATTCAGCTTGCGCCACCCCATCGACCTGGCCAAGGCTGCCACCAGCATCGACCAGCTGTCTGGCGGGAGACTGGTGATGGGCATCGCTTCCGGCGACCGGCCCGTCGAGTTTCCAGCCTATGGCATCGAGCATGCGAGCCGAGGCGAACGCTTTGCCGAGGCGGTCGACTACTTCCGGCAATTGACGCAAGGCGATGGCTCCCCGATCAACTCTTCGCTGGGGCAGCTGGACAATGCGCGGCTCCTGCCAAGGCCGGCAACTGGCCGCATCCCGCTGCTGGTGACCGGCTCTTCCAGGCAATCCCCGCAGTGGCTGGGTACCCACGCAGATGGCTGGCTGACCTATCCGGAGTCGACCCAGAACAGCCTTGGACCCAAGCGCCTGGCCGAAAAAGTCCGAGCATGGCGCGCCATGATTCCTGACCAGGGCTTCCGCCCGCACGTCACCAACGAATGGATCGACCTCGATGAGAATCCGAACTTTCCGCGCACGCCATTGCATGGCGGCTATGTATTGAAGACCGGGCGCAAAGGCTTGATCGCGCTGCTGCAAGAATGGCAGGAGGCCGGCGTCAACCATGCCGCACTGGGCATGCACATGGCGCAACGACCACCCGCCGAGATCATCGATGAACTGGCCAGCGATGTACTGCCGCTATTCCCTTCGCTGCCAGGCCCGACACCCCTGGCCCAGCACTGGTAATGCCACCCCCCACCGCCCGCGTGACTGCGCGCGGGCGACTCTGAGGGAACCCGCCATGGCAAAGCTGATTATGCCGCAGGAGGCACGTGGCCACCTGGATACTCGACTTGGGCGCATCGACATGCTGGTCGATCACCACGGCGCAGTACTGCGCGTGGATTTCCGTCTGCGAGATGCTGCCGGACCAGGCAGCGAGTACGCGCAAGCACGTGAAGCCCAGGATGCAGTTGCCGAGGTCAGGCAGCAGTTACTTGAGTATTTCAGCGGTGCCCGCCGTGATTTCTCGTTGCCCATGGCACCGCGCGGCAGCCCCTTTCTGAAACAGGCTTGGGCACTGCTTGCTCAGATCCCCTACGGCACAGTCACGACCTATGGCGAGCTGGCCAGAACCCTGGGCAAACCTGGCGCAGCCAGAGCCATTGGCATGGCCAATGCCATTAACCCGATTTCGATCATCGTGCCCTGCCACCGCGTGATTGCTGCCAATGGAACACTCAGCGGCTACAGCGGCGGGATCGACAAGAAACGCGGTCTTTTGACCCTTGAGGCCGAGCATTCACGCGAGGATCTTCTTCAGATAGGCAACAGCTGGACACAGCCTGACAGGTCGATGCTGTAGATGAACAACCGCTACGCCAGTGGCGTAAGCCGAAATCCGAGCACCCAGAACGAAAAAGCCCGCCATGAGAGGCGGGCTTTTCTTCTTGATTTCACTTCGGAACAAGCTAGAGGCTTGCTCTGTACGGCTGCGTTACCGCGAGAATAGTCCCTGGTACATCACAGACCGCTGCAAATATGGTGGGTCGTGTAGGATTCGAACCTACGACCAATTGGTTAAAAGCCAACTGCTCTACCAACTGAGCTAACGACCCTTTTGATGGCGCGTATAATACTGATTTATAAAGATAAATCAACACCCCATCAGCAAAAAGGCTTAAAAGTAACGGGTCGGATCTTGCACACCAGCGGCCTTGAAGCCGTCGGCGCGCAAGCGGCAGCTGTCGCACTTGCGGCAGGCGCGGCCCTGATCATCGGCCTGGTAGCAGGACACGGTCAGACTGTAATCAACGCCGCGGGCAACACCGGCCTGGACGATCTGCGCCTTGCTCATGTTCTGCAGCGGCGCCTGAATGCGGAAGCCCTGCCCTTCGACACCGGCCTTGGTGGCCAGATTGGCCATGCGTTCGAATGCCTCGACGAACTCAGGACGGCAATCCGGGTAGCCCGAGTAATCCACCGCGTTGACGCCGATAAAGATATCGCGCGCCTGCAGGACCTCGGCCCAACCCAGCGCCAGCGACAAGAACACGGTGTTGCGCGCGGGCACGTAGGTGACCGGGATGCCTTCGCCAGGCGCCTCAGGCACGTCGATGCTGCTGTCGGTCAACGCCGAGCCGCCGATGCCATCGAGGTTAAGACCGATCACCTTGTGCTCGACCACACCCATATCACGGGCCACCCGGGCGGCTGCGTCGAGCTCGGCGCGATGACGCTGGCCGTAGTCAAAACTCATGGTGTAGCAGCTGTAGCCATCGGCCTGGGCCATGGCGACCACGGTAGCCGAGTCGAGGCCACCGGAAAGCAGGATTACCGCGCGTTTGTCAGTCATGTCTTGGTCCTTGGGTTTCAGCGGCCGGGCTCGTCATTCCACAGCAGCTTGTGCAGCTGCAACTGGAAGCGCACGGGCAGGTTGTCGGCAACGATCCAGTCAGCCAGATCACTGGCACTGACCTGATGATGGCTAGGCGAGAACAGCACTTCGCCTGCGCGCTGATCGAGGTTGTACTGGATCAGCTTGGAAACAGCCCAGTCGTAGTCTTCGCGCGAACAGATGACGAACTTGACCTGGTCATTGCGGGTGAGCAGCTCGATGTTCTCGTAGCGGTTGCGGTGCGATTCTTCCGAGGCCGGGGTCTTCAGATCGACCACGCGGCTGACGCGGCTGTCGACCTTGGAAATATCCAGCGCGCCGCTGGTTTCGAGCGACACCTCATAGCCTGCATCGCACAAACGCTCGAGCAGCGGCAATGCATTGGGCTGAGCCAGCGGCTCGCCGCCGGTTACGCAGATATACCGCGGACGAAAGCCCGCCACCTGCTCCACGATCGAATCGAGGCTGCGAATCGTGCCGCCGGTGAAGGCGTAGGCGCTGTCGCAGTACTGGCAACGCAACGGGCAACCAGTCAGGCGAACGAACACAGTGGGCAGGCCAGCCGTGCGCGTTTCACCCTGCAACGAGTAAAAGACTTCGGTGATGCGTAAGGTATCTTGCATGATCGCCACGGGCGTGACAGCTAAACAGGCTGTCCGCCTCCGTCAGGCACTGTCGCGGACTCGACAAGGCGTTATCCGCAGCAGCGTGTTTACGTAAAAGGGCCAAGAGTCTAACGAAAAAACCCGCGCCAGGCGCGGGTTTTCTCACAAACGGGCTACTTAGAGCTTTTGCAGGTCGCGTTGCGCCAGTTGCGCGGCGGAGGTGCCGGGGTACTGAGTAACCACTTGCTGCAGAATGCCTTTGACCTTGTCGGTACGACCCAGGCGACGTTCGACGTCGGCCAGCTTGTACAAGGAGTCAGGCACCTTGCTGTGCTTCGGATACGACTGGCTGACCTTGGCAAACGCTTGAGCTGCACCTTGCAGGTCGCCCTTAGCCAGGTTCACCTCACCCAGCCAGTATTGCGCGTTGCCGGCATACTGGCTGTTAGGGTATTTGCGCAGGAAGGCGGTAAACGCCTGGCTGGCCTTGTCGAAGTCCTTCTGCTTGATCAGGTCGAAAGCAGCATCGTAATAGAGCTTCTCTTTCGCCGGATCAGCCGGCTCGCTACCCGCGGCCGGTTGTTGCGCAGCAGCGCCAGCGGCGCCGGCTGCTGCACCGGTAGCAGCATTGGATGCGCCACCGGTTGAAGAATTATCGGGAGTCGCGGCAGGCGCGGCACCACTTGAAATGCGACGGTCCAGATCCTGGTATCGCTCCAGGTTTTCCTGCTTCATGCGCGACACATCGTTTTGCAACTCTTCGATGATGCCTTGCTGGCGGGAAATCTGATCCTGCATCTGTTGCAGCTGCATGAACAACTGACCCTGTGCAGAAGCAGGGGTTGAAGCCCCTGCTCCGGCATAGGCGCCGCTCGTGCCATAACCCGCGGGCGGATAACTGCTCGCGTTGTCATCTACTACAGGGACTGCAGCCCACGCCGTGAAGGGCAGGCTGAGTGCGAGGACGGTCAAAGCACGGCGGCACGTACGCATAGGACTTACTTACGCAGTTCTACGCGACGGTTCTGAGCCCAGGATTGCTCGTCGTTGCCGGTGGCAACTGGACGCTCTTCACCGTAGGAAACCAGTTCCAGCTGTGCAGGGGAAACGCCCTGCAGAACCAGGTAACGCTGTACGGCTTTGGCGCGACGCTCACCCAGAGCCATGTTGTACTCGCGAGTACCACGCTCGTCGGTGTTGCCTTCCAGAACAACACGGCTGCCGTTGGACTTCAGGTCCTTGGCGTGAACATCCAGAGCGCGCATGGCTTCTGGCTTCAGGTCCGAGCTGTCGTATTCGAAGTAGAAGGTGGTGATTGCGCGCAGGGCGGCTTCTTCGCTCAGGCTACCGTCAACAGCGCCAGTGTTGGCACCGTAACCAGCGTTAGGATCTACAGCAGCGCCTTCGCCGGCGTTGTCGCCACCTTTGGAAGAGCAACCTACAGCTACAGCCATGGCCAGAGCCAGCGCAGCGAATTTACCAAACTTCAGCATTTCCATCGTGAAACTCCTAATGAAACCCCAGTGTGTTAAGCAAAACGGTGTAACGCCGCAATCAGTTCAGGTAAGGGGACCAGGACGGTTCTCTGACTTCGCCTTGCGCGGTAGGAAGCGGGAGCCTCACGCGTCCGTTGAGAGAGACGAGCATCAAGACTCCCCGGCCCTGCTGGCGGGTGGCGTAGATTAGCATGGTGCCGTTGGGCGCAACAGTGGGGGACTCGTCAAGACTGGTCTCTGAGAGAATCTTTACACTTCCACGTTGCAAGTCCTGGGCCGCCACTTTGAAGTTGGTGAAGCCTTGTTGGCGGTGAATCATCACCAGGGTCTTCTCGTCCGCCGAAAGTTTCGGGTTGGCATTGTAGTTACCCACGAACGTTACACGCTCGGCGGAACCGCCACTGACCGAAGTTTTGTAGATCTGCGGCTTGCCGCCACGGTCGGAGGTGAAGTACAGGGTGTTGCCGTCTTTACCCCAGAACGGCTCGGTGTTGATACCAGGGCCGGCAGTTACGCGGCTGATCGCGCGCGAACCCATGTTCATCACATAGATGTCCGGGTTGCCGTCCTTGGACAGCACGAACGCCAGGCGCGAACCATCCGGCGACCAGGCTGGCGCACCGTTGAGGCCTTCGAAGTTGGTGATCTGCTCACGGCGACCGGTATCGATGTGCTGGACAAAGATACGTGGGCGACGCTGCTCGAACGACACATAGGCGATGCGCTTGCCATCCGGCGCGAAGCGTGGCGACAGAATCGGCTCACGCGACTGCAGCAGGGTCACTGCACGGGCCCCGTCGTAATCCGAACGCTGCAGGGTGTAGCGGGTATTGTTGGCAGAGAAGCGCTCGGCAGTCACGTACAGCATACGAGTGGAGAACGCACCCTTGATGCCGGTGAGCTTCTCGAACGACTGGTCAGCGATGTAGTGCGACATGTCGCGCAGTTGGTCGACAGTACCGGCAACGCTACCGGTCAGCACTTGCTGCTCGGTGGCTACGTTGAACAGGGCGTACTGCACCTGCAGACGGCCGCCGGACGGCACGATGCTGCCAACCATGACGTACTGGGCGCCCAGGGCTTTCCAGTCGCGGAAGATGACTTCGCTGGCCTGGCTTGGCTGGCTGATCATGTTCTGCTTTGGAATCGGCGAGTAGTAGCCAGAGTTGCGCAGGTCATTGCCGATGATGTCGGCCATGTCTTCTGGCAGCACGCTGCCACCCTGCAGGCCGAACGGTACTACCGCGATGGGCGTGGCCCGATCGCTACCGCTGGTGACCAGGATGTTCTTTTCCTCTGCTACGGCCATACCTGCCACGCAGCAGAGCATGACCAGCAGCCCTCGAAAGAGTTTAATCACAGCGCTAGATCCTCAGGTGTAAATGTCATCTTGAACGAGCGATACGCATTGAAATCACTCGGCTTCAAGCCCTGCATTTCGGTCAGTCGACCAATGTTCTTCACCGCTGCCACCGCCGAAGCATCAAACGGACCGTCGCCACTGGCGCGGGCCACACTGACGTTGGTGATGGTGCCATCAGGCAGCATGTTGATCTGCAGCACGACCGTCATGCCTTTGCGTGCCGAAGGGGGACGGGCCCAACCTTCTGCAGCGCGCATGCGGATCAGGTCGTCGAAATCACCGGCTACCTGGTCGCCCTGCTCGTCAGCCAGTGCCTGCTGGCGCTCGGTGGTATCGGACAACAGCTCGGCCAGGGCCTGGGCTTTCTTGTCTTCTGCCGCCTTGCGAGCTGCATCCTGGGCTTTTTTCTTCTGGGCATCTGCAGCGGCCTTTTTCTTGGCCTCTTCAGCTGCTTTCTTCTTCGCCTCCTCGGCTGCCGTTTTCTTCTTGGCATCCTCGGCGGCTTTTTTCTTGGCTTCTTCGGCGGCTTTCTTCTTCGCCTCTTCAGCTGCGTCTTTCTTGGCTTCTTCGTCGGCCTTTTTCTTGGCCTCTTCTTCCGCCTTCTTCTTGGCGATGTCGGCCTGCTGTTTTTCAGCGGCTTTTTTCGCCTCTTCAGCTTTCTTGGCCTCGGCGGCCTTCTTGGCTTCAGCAGTCTTGGCAGCTTCTTCGGCTTTTTTGGCTTCTGCCGCTTCGCGAGCAGCTTCGGCTTTTTGATCCGCGTCGGCTTTCTTTTGTTCCGCGGCCTTCACGGCCTCCTGTTCGACCTTCTTCTGTTCCAGCTGTTCGACTTCAGTCTGGCGCGAAGCGGTTTTCTTCGCCTCCCCGGCAATCTTCTGATTGGTCTGGGTAGTGGCCTGACTCTTGGACTTGAGCTGGTACAGCGTAGCCTGAACGATCGGCTTGGACGGCGGCAGCTCAGGGGTCATGGCAAAGCTGACGAACAGCATCGCAAACACCACGACATGCAAGCCGATGGCCCAGACACTGGGCCAGAAGTAGCTTTCCGAGGCAGATGGCTCTCGCTGTTGCATCAGGGCGCCTCGGTAATCAGGCCAACGTTACCGACACCGGCCTTCTGCAACCCGCCCATGGCGCCCATGACCGAGCCGTAATCGACGGACTTGTCGCCACGGATGAAGACCTGGGTTTGCTTGCCCTGGTCGCGACCAGCAGCAATGATCTTGGTCACAGCGTTGGTCATGTCCGGCAAGGTCATGGCCTTGTCCATCTGTTTGTCGGTATCGACCTCGCTGCCAAGGTTCCAGTAATAGGTCTTGTCGGCCTTGATCGAGATGGTAAGGATCTGGACGTTGTTGTCCTGCGGCAAGGCTTCGCTGGAAACCTTGGGCAGGTCGACCTTGACCCCCTGGTTGAGCATCGGGGCCGTCACCATGAAGATGACCAGCAGCACCAGCATCACGTCGATGTAGGGCACCACGTTCATCTCGGCGACGGGCTTGCGTTTGTGGCGAACTCGGGCCATGGGTTTCTACCTGATTACTCTTCGCTGGTGTGCACTTTGCGGTGCAGGATCGCCTGGAACTCGTCGGCGAAGGTGTAGTAACGGCCGATCAGCGTTTCGCTGCGTGCGGCGAAACGGTTGTAGGCGATAACGGCCGGGATCGCGGCGAACAGGCCGATCGCTGTGGCAATCAATGCCTCGGCGATGCCCGGCGCTACGGTGGCCAGGGTCGCCTGCTGGGCAGAAGCCAGGCCGCGGAACGAGTTCATGATGCCCCATACAGTACCGAACAGGCCGATGTACGGGCTGGTGGAACCGACGGTGGCAAGGAATGGCAGGCTCTGCTCGAGCTTCTCTTCTTCACGCGAGATGGCTACGCGCATGGCTCGGCCAACGCCTTCCATGACCGCATCCGGGTCGACCCCCGGCTGCTGACGCAGACGCGAGAATTCCTTGAAGCCGGCACGGAACACCTGCTCCACACCCGAATCCGGGTCCGGGTTGCTACCTGCCTGACGGTACAGCTTGGACAAATCAATGCCCGACCAGAAGCGCTCCTCGAAGGCATCCAGCGCACGACGACCGGCGCGCAGCATTGTGCTGCGCTGAAAGATCATGATCCATGAAGTGACCGAGGCGGCCACCAGAATCAGCATTACCAGCTGCACCACGATGCTGGCATTGCTGACCAGACTCCACATGGAGGTATGGTCGACGACGTTAGCTTCCACGCTTATTCTCCTGCATTCGATTGAGTACCCGTGCCGCCCGCCAGGAAGGCGTCGCGCAGCGCTGGGGGGATGGCTCGGGGTTTGAAAGTGTCGGCGCGCACAGCGGCCACCAGGAACTGCCCCTCACAGAGCAGCTTTGCATCTTGTTCTCGCCACACCTGCTGCACGAAGCGCAGGCTGGCGCGGTTCACCTCGACGACTTCTGCGGTGACCCGCAACTCGTCATCCAGGCGCGCCGGCGCGTGGTAGCGCGCCTCGGTGGAGTGAACCACGAACAGCAGATTCTCCCCGGCCAGTTGATGCTGGGAGAAACCCAGGTGACGCAACCGCTCGGTGCGCGCACGCTCCATGAATTTCAGGTAGTTGACGTAATACACCACGCCGCCTGCGTCGGTATCTTCGTAATAGACGCGACAGCGGTGTGCGAACGATTCAAGCCCATTTTGCGCGCGCATACTCTAGTGCTTACTCCTCGGCTTGCCAATCCGCCCGGCAAGTGTTTTTGCATTCGGTAATGTCTTGGTGCCAGCGCGCCATGGGCATGCCAGCGGTAGGACCACGGAAACCGCCTTTTGATCTGTCATTCATCGACTACATCGGAAAAATCCGCCGGGTCGGCCAACCGCCCGGGCAGGTTCAGGCCAAAGTGCAGGTAGGCATGTCGCGTGACCACGCGGCCACGCGGCGTACGCATGATGTAGCCCTGCTGGATCAGGTACGGCTCGAGCACGTCTTCGATGGTATGGCGCTCTTCGCTGATGGCAGCGGCCAGGTTATCGACCCCGACCGGGCCGCCATCGAACTTCTCGATCATGGTCAGCAGCAGACGCCGGTCGGAGTGATCGAAGCCACGCTCGTCGACATCAAGCAGATTCAGCGCCAGGTCCGCCACCGCCTTGGTGATCTCGCCCTTGCCGCGTACCTGGGCGTAGTCGCGCACCCGGCGCAGCAGGCGGTTGGCAATCCGCGGCGTACCGCGGGCACGCCGAGCAATCTCGAAGGCGCCCAGATCATCGATGACCAGGCCAAGAATGCCCGCCGAACGGGTAACGATGGTGGCCAGGTCCTTGTCGCTGTAGAACTCCAGGCGCTGAACAATGCCGAAGCGGTCGCGCAAGGGGTTGGTCAGCATGCCCGCTCGGGTGGTCGCGCCGACCAGGGTGAACGGCGGCAGATCAAGCTTGATCGAGCGCGCGGCGGGGCCCTCACCGATCATGATGTCGAGCTGGAAGTCTTCCATCGCCGGGTACAGCACTTCTTCGACAATCGGCGAGAGCCGGTGAATTTCGTCGATGAACAGCACATCGTGCGGCTCGAGATTGGTCAGCATAGCCGCCAGATCACCGGGCCGCTCGAGAATAGGCCCTGAAGTGCTCTTCACCGAAACACCCATCTCGTGCGCGATGATGTTGGCCAGGGTGGTCTTACCCAGGCCCGGCGGACCGAAGATCAGGGTGTGATCAAGCGACTCGTTGCGGCCACGGGCTGCCTGGATGAACAGGCCCATCTGGTCGCGCACCACCGGCTGGCCGATGTATTCATCAAGGCTCAGCGGGCGAATCGCGCGGTCCTGGACTTCTTCGCGGTCGCGTCCGGAAGCGGCGATCAGGCGGTCGGTTTCGATCACTTGCTAATCATCCCTTGCAGGCTGCGGCGGATCAGGTCTTCGCTGCTCAGGCCGGCCTTGTCTTTGATCAGCGAGATAGCCTTGCTGGCTTCCTGAGGCTTGTAGCCCAGCGACACCAGCGCACTGACCGCATCGGCTTCGGCGGTGGACGCGCCACCGACCGGCGCCGGGCCGTCGGACACCAGAGTGAACATCGACGAGGAAGTCTCCCAGGCCTTGAAGCGGTCCTTGAGCTCGACCAGCAGGCGCTCGGCAGTCTTTTTGCCAACCCCAGGCACGCGCACCAGCACCGAGGCATCCTGCGCCTGCACGCAGCGCACCAACTCGTCGATTTCCAGCCCGGACATCAGCGCCAGCGCCAGCTTGGGGCCGACGCCGTTGAGACGGATCAGCTCACGGAACAGCTCGCGCTCGCGCTTTTCGCCAAAGCCGTAGAGCAGATGGGCGTCTTCACGCACCACCAGGTGGGTATGCAGGGTCACCGGCTCGCCAACCTTGGGCAGGCGATACAGGGTGGTCATCGGCACTTCGAGTTCATAGCCCAGGCCGTTGACGTCGATAATCAGATGCGGCGGTTGTTTTTCCGCCAGGGTGCCGCGCAAACGTCCAATCACGTTTCGATCCTTCCTTTCGAGCGCCGGCCACAGACCGGTCAACCCTATCAGCAAATGCGTCGAGTGAACGTTTCACCCGGCCAAAATGTGTATCAGCGCATGAAGCGGTTACAGACGCAAGCGTCCGCCGCGCTTGCGCGCAGTGGTCAAGCCGTGGGGGATCAGGCTGGAGCGGGTGTGCGCATGACAGAGGGCGATAGCCAGGGCGTCAGAGGCGTCGATCTGCGGCTTTTGCGTCAGCTTGAGCAAGTGCATGACCATCAACATGACCTGGTCTTTGTTGGCCGCGCCGGTCCCTGCCACCGCCTGCTTGACCTGGGTGGCGCTGTATTCGGCGATCTCAAGGCCAGCCTCGGCACCGGCCACGATGGCTGCACCACGGGCCTGGCCGAGCTTGAGCGCCGAATCCGGATTGCGCGCCATGAACACCCGTTCGATGCCCATGGTAACCGGGCCGTGCTGGCGAATGATCTCGCTGACACCACGGAAGATGATCTGCAGTCGCTCGGACAACTCGCCGGCGCCCGTACGAATACACCCCGACGCCACATACTCGCAGCCCCGGGCGGTCTGGCGGACCACGCCAAAACCGGTGATGCGCGAACCGGGGTCGATACCAAGAATCAGAGTCATAGGGCCTGCAAGTTGAAAATGAAAACACGCTTGGCGCAGTCAGGCCCTGCTGGCTTGAAACGCCTGCATCAGCCTAGCTGCTCGAGGACCTCATCGGAGATCTGCGCATTGGAATAGACGTTCTGCACGTCGTCCAGGTCTTCGAGCATGTCGATCAGCTTGAGGACTTTTTCAGCGCCATCGCGATCGAGCTCGGCACTGGTGGTCGGCTGCATCACGATTTCGGCGTCGGCGGCCTTGAACCCGGCTTCTTCCAGCGCGTTGCGCACGGCATAAAAGCTGTTGAACGAGGTGAACACCTCGAACGAGCCGTCGTCATTGCTGACCACGTCATCGGCGTCGGCTTCCATGGCCGCTTCCATCAGGGCATCTTCGTCGACGCCTGGGGCGAAGCTGATCTGGCCCTTGCGCTCGAACAGATAGGCCACTGAACCGTCGGTACCCAGGTTGCCGCCGCATTTGGTGAAGGCATGACGCACAGCCGCTGCAGTACGGTTGCGGTTGTCGGTCATGGTTTCGACCATGATCGCCACGCCGCCGGGGCCGTAACCCTCGTAGCTGAGTTCTTCGACGTTGTCGCTTTCGTTGGTGCCGGCGCCGCGGGCAACTGCCCGATCAATGATGTCGCGGCTCATGTTGGCACCGAGGGCCTTGTCCAGCGCCAGTCGCAAGCGCGGGTTGGACGCTGGATCGGCGCCGCCCTGCTTGGCCGCGACCGTCAGCTCGCGGATCCACTTGGTGAAGACCTTGCCTCTCTTGGCATCCTGGCGCTCTTTGCGGTGCTTGATGTTCGCCCACTTGGAATGACCAGCCATATCGACTCCGAATCCTTGATCCACAAACAGGTTCCGCCCCGAAGGGCGGAACGCGATAAATTCGAGGGCGCGACCTCACGGGCGCACCCGGGTCGGTTTTACTCGACCTTGGTCTGCTCGCGCAGACGGATGTGCAGCTCACGCAGCGCCTTGGCATCGACCAGGCCCGGAGCCTGGGTCATGACGCAGGCAGCGCTCTGGGTTTTCGGGAAGGCGATCACTTCACGAATCGACTGAGCGCCGGTCATCAGCATCACCAGACGGTCCAGACCGAAGGCCAGGCCGCCGTGCGGCGGTGCACCGAACTTCAGCGCGTCGAGCAGAAAGCCGAACTTCTCTTCCTGTTCTGCAGCTTCGATACCGAGCAGACGGAACACCGCCTGTTGCATCTCCTTGCGGTGAATACGGATCGAACCGCCACCCAGTTCGGTGCCGTTGAGCACCATGTCATAGGCGCGCGACAGGGCGGTGGCCGGGTTGGCCTCGAGCTCTTCCGGGGTGCACTTGGGTGCAGTGAACGGATGGTGCAAGGCGCTGAAGCTGCCGTCTTCGTTCTCGTCGAACATCGGGAAGTCGACGACCCACATAGGCGCCCATTCGCAGGTGAGCAGGTTGAAGTCATTGCCGACCTTGATCCGCAGTGCACCCAGGGCTTCGCTGACCACCTTGAACTTGTCGGCACCGAAGAACACGATGTCGCCATCAACCGCACCGACGCGATCGAGGATCACGTTGAGATTGGCCTCAGGGATGTTCTTGACGATCGGCGACTGCAGGCCCTCGACGCCCTTGGCGCGCTCGTTGACCTTGATGTAGGCCAGGCCCTTGGCACCATAGATGCCAACGAACTTGGTGTACTCGTCGATCTTGCTGCGCGGCATGCTCGCGCCGCCTGGCAGACGCAGGGCGGTGACGCGGCACTTCGGGTCGTTGGCCGGGCCGGCGAAGACCTTGAAGTCGACATCTTTCAGCTGGTCGGCAACGTCGACCAGTTCCAGCGGGTTACGCAGGTCTGGCTTGTCGGAACCGTAGCGGCGCATGGCCTCTTCGAAGGTCATGTGCGGGAATTCGCCGAACTCCAGGTCCAGCACCTCCTTGAACAGCTTGCGGATCATGCTCTCGGTGAGGCCCATGATCTCGGACTCGTCGAGGAAGCTGGTCTCGATGTCGATCTGGGTGAATTCCGGCTGGCGGTCGGCACGCAAGTCTTCGTCGCGGAAGCACTTGGCGATCTGGTAGTAACGGTCAAAGCCGGCCACCATCAGCAACTGCTTGAACAGCTGCGGTGATTGCGGCAGGGCGAAGAAGCTGCCGGCGTGGGTACGGCTTGGCACCAGGTAGTCGCGTGCACCTTCTGGGGTGGCACGGGTCAGGATCGGTGTTTCAACGTCGAGGAAGCCGTTTTCGTCGAGGAAGCGGCGGATGCTGGTGGTGATGCGCGAACGCAGACGCAGCTTCTCGGCCATTTCCGGACGACGCAGGTCGATGAAGCGATAACGCAGGCGGGTTTCTTCGCCGACGTCGGAGTATTCGTTCAACGGGAACGGCGGGGTTTCAGCTTCGTTGAGTACGGTCAGCTCGTAACCCAGTACTTCGATGCCGCCCGACGCCATGTTGGCGTTGACTGCACCTTCGGGGCGCTTGCGTACTTTACCGGTGATCTGCACGACGTATTCGCTGCGCACGCGGTCGGCGGCGGCGAAGGTTTCGGCGCGATCCGGGTCGAACACGACCTGGGCCATGCCTTCGCGGTCACGGATATCGAGGAAAATCACCCCGCCGTGGTCGCGGCGACGATGGACCCAGCCGCAAAGGGTGACTTCCTGGCCGTCCAGGCTCTCGTTCAGTTGGCCGCAATATTGGCTGCGCATCATGATGGTGGTTCGCTTCTCGTGATTCGTGTATTCGATGGAGGCCTTGGCCGCCCAGAGGGCTAATACTGCAAGACCCGGACATTGCAATTCAACTCAGTCGGCCTTGTCGCCGCCTGCCAGATTCTTTTTTGCCCCGGTTTTGAAGTCGGTTTCGTACCAGCCAGTGCCACTGAGGCGAAAACCTGGAACGGACAATTGCTTCTTCAATTCCGGCGCCTGGCAGGCCGGACAATCAGTCAACGGCGCGGCGCTGATCTTCTGCAACGCCTCAAGCTGATGGTTGCAGGCTGCACATTGATAGTCGTAAAGGGGCACGGGGATCTCTCGCAAACCATAATGCTGGCTGCCGGGGCAGCAAAAACCGGCATTATATATGGTTAGAGAGGTCAGTGCAGCCCGCCCGGCACTCAACGCTCGCTTGGCGGATCGCGTAGCCAGGCAACGCAGATCACTCGGACCAGGCCGCTGAAGTTGCGCACCCCGCCGTGGCGCAGGTGAACTTCGCGGTCAATATAGGACAACACCGCACTGACCGAGCACTGATTGACCTCGGCAATTCGCTGCAGTATCTGCCAATAAACATCCTCCAGGCGCAGGCAGGTGGCAAAGCCATTGAGCCTGACCGACCGCGACACCGGCTGCACCTGCAGCATGTCGAAGTCCGCCGCGAAGGGATCGACACAGGCCTTGCCCGGCCAATGTCCCTGACACACATTGCGCTTGCTGCTCTGCACCCTGATATCCACTGCTGCCACTCCATCGCCAAGGGGATCCATTCATGTGCTGGAGACATGAACCATGGCGTGTAATGAAGCGCCGCGAGGCGGAGCATGAGCAGCGGCAAAATTTTCCGCCTGCGCGTGCAGTTCACACCCGCCCTGCGCTTCACGGCGCAGGGCGGTTTGGACATTTTATTTACCTTCGAGCAACGAGCGCAGCATCCACGCGGTTTTCTCGTGCACCTGCATACGCTGGGTCAGCAGGTCCGCCGTTGGCTCGTCACTGACCTTGTCGACTACCGGGAAAATACTGCGTGCGGTGCGCGTGACCGCCTCCTGCCCGTCGACCAACTGACGGATCATCTCATCAGCAGGCGGCACGCCCTCCTCTTCCTTGATCGACGAGTGGCGGGCATAGAACGCGTAGGAACCAGGCGCCGGGAAGCCCAGCGCACGGATTCGCTCGGCGATCGAGTCAACCGCCAGGGCCAGCTCGTTGTACTGCTCTTCGAACATCAGGTGCAGGGTACGGAACGCCGGACCGGTAACGTTCCAATGAAAGTTATGGGTTTTCAGATACAGCACATAGGTGTCCGACAACAAACGGGACAGCCCATCGACGATGGACTTGCGATCTTCTTCACTGATACCGATATCGATTGCCATGAAGCTCCCCTTTTCATATGGCTTGCGTAGTCAAGCGGATGAAGGGTCACTGTATCAAGACTTGCCTGCGCCTGCATGTGACCCAGGGCAATCGATCACACCCGCCATCCGCCCGGTTTGAGCTCACCGCGCCTTTGCTGTTAAATAGGCAGGGTGCCATCCGTGCGGATTGTTAATGCCGGATGCATAGGCAGGCCAGCTTCGTGACCGCGCTTTCTCTCTCATGCGCACCGTGCTGCCCGCTCTTCCTGTGATTGACCTTATAAACGTGAGCCAACCCAAATGTTCAAGATCGTCCATCTGGTGACGGGCGTAGCAGCCTTGCTGCTGTCGCTCATACCAAGCCTTCGCACCGAGGCAATTCCCTTCCTGCAGCAACCGGAGGCCGTGTACCTGGCCTTGCTCGGCCTGCTCAACCTGCTGCTGGCGCCGGTCGTGCCGCTTTATTACCGCGGCGCGCGCTTGCAATTGCAATACCTGGCCAGCGCCTTGCTAGTGCTGGCGGTTGTCCTGCAAACCGTAACCGTGCTGGTACGGCCTGAGTTGGGCAACCTGCCTGCACTGCTGTGCGCTGCCCTGGCAGTCCTGGCACACCTGGTTGCCGGCTTCAGCCGCAGCAGCGGTCGCTCGCGCAATACTGGCGGCGCAGCCCAGGAAGGCAGCAAGCGCGATACCGGCACCGTCAAGTGGTTTAATACCTCGAAAGGCTTCGGCTTTATCTCGCGCGACTCCGGCGACGATATCTTCGTGCACTTTCGCGCCATCCGTGGCGACGGCCACCGCGTACTGGTCGAAGGCCAACGCGTGGAGTTCTCGGTCATGCACCGCGACAAGGGCCTGCAGGCCGAAGACGTGATCGCGGTCTCGCGCCGCTGACAGCAAAGGCCTTGCGGGCGCTATGCACCCGCAAGGTACCCACCCTCAGTAATGAGGCGGCGGCGCTTCTTCACCTTCGCTGCCATACTGCCCGACCATCTCCTCGTAACGCTTGATCAGCGCGGCCATCTGCAGCTGCAGACGATTGATCACCCGCCCCTGTTCGACCACCACATCATTGAGCTCCTGCAGCGCGTCATCCTGAAACGCCTGCCGGGTTTCCAGGTCGATGATTTGCGATTCCAGAGACATCAGCTCACGCCTCCTTGAAGTCATTGTTGTTCAACGCCGAGCGCAGGCGCTGGCGAAGCTGTGCGAGTTGCTCCTCGCTGTACTCCGCAGCCGTAACCTTGCCCCACACTGGCGCAGGCCAGGCAGCATCGTTGCGGTGGCGCACGATCACGTGCATATGCAGTTGGCTGACCACGTTGCCCAAGGTCGCCACGTTCATCTTGTCGGCAGCAAATTCCTGTTTGAGCGAATTGGCCAGGCAGGTGGTTTCTTGCCACAGCTGCTGCTGGTCGGCTGCCGTGAGGTCAAACAGCTCGCTGACGTCGGCTTGCCGCGGCACGAGAATGAACCACGGATAATTGGCGTCTTTACTCAACAGCAGCCGACACAGCGGGAAATCTCCCAGCACCAGGCAATCCTGCTGCAAACGCGGATCCAGGACGAACACGGCAAATCTCCTTCAATCAGTTCGCCTGCGCAACGCAGGCATGGTGCGCGGAGGATACCTTGCTTCGCCGCAACAGGCATGAAATCGGGCGCTGCAGCCGCGCTTTAGCTTGCTTGCGCAGCTGCCCTGCACCGCCGCGGTAACAGAGCGCTACTTTTCGCACCAAAATAGAGCCAGTCGTCACGGCACATAACGCCGGTTCCCAATAAAAATACTCAGGATGAACAATTGGCGGTAACACATTGGTTTAGTTAGCAACCTTACAGTCAGTTCAACCGCCGAGTTCTGGCACACCATCAGACAGCTCAACGCCCGTATTTACAGCGGTTTGCCTGGGGGCGAGCAGGCAAATGTGAAAAATTCATCAACTCGATGTGAAAATGAGCACGCTTGTTGCATTCCTTCAACGCCAAGTCGGCACGACACCTGCAGTGAGCAAGACCAGCCGACAGACACAGCGCCGAGGCACTACCAAGGAGTACCGCGCCTGTATCAACGGGGGACGGGAGCGAAGCGCAGGCATATATGCCTGCTGTTCGGGGCGTTATATGCGACATGGAATTAGTTACAAGCGACATGTCATAAAGTTTGTGAAAAGTTGCTTTAGGCATATCGCCAAATAAAGAGTCAGCGTGATATACCTTCGCGCCGACACAACAAGAAAGAGCTGCCCCATATAATTAAAACCCGGGCGCAGCGGTACTCTTCCTAAAAACCAAAGGAGCAAATCACGATGCGCGTGATGAAGTGGAGCATGATCGCCCTGGCCGTTGCGGCAAGCACCTCGCAACTGGCCACCGCCTCTTCGCAAGATGAGTCCAAGGGTTTCGTTGAAGACAGCCAACTCGGCGTCAAACTGCGTAACCTGTACTTCAGCCGTGACTTCCGTAACAACGAAGGCCCCAAGAGCCGTTCGGCAGAGTGGGGCCAAGGCTTCATCGGTACGTTCGAGTCGGGCTTCACCCAGGGCACTGTAGGCGTTGGTTTCGATGCCATCGGCCTGCTGGGTTTGAAACTGGACGGCGGTAAAGGCACTTCCGGTACCGGCCTGTTCCCAACCGGCTCCGACGGCGCCTCTCAGGACAGCTTCTCCGAAGGTCACGGTGCGGTCAAAGCGCGTATCTCCAACACCACTCTCAAATACGGTGGCCAATTCACTTCGCTGCCAGTCTTCGCTACCGACGACAGCCGTCTGCTGCCTGAAGTCGCCGAAGGCTTCATGCTGACCAGCAAGGAAATCAACGGCCTCGAGCTGAACGCCGGTCACTTCACCCGCCTGAACGCCCAGGCCCAGTCCTACAAGGACAGCATCGGCGGTCGCAACAGCGTCACCGGCCGGAAAAACCCAGGCCTGACCGAAGCCAACGTATTTGGTGGCACCTATTCCATCACTGACGGCCTCAGCACCAGCCTGTACTACTCGCGCGTCGAAGACCACTTCCGCAAGTTCTACGGCAACGTCAACTGGGCACTGCCGATCAGCGACAACCAAGGCCTGGTGTTCGACTTCAACATCTATGACACCAAGTCGATCGGTGAAAACCGTACAGGCGCAGCAGTCGCCAAGGCCGACGGCAGCAACAAGCTCGACAACATCGCCGCCAGCCTGTCCGGCGCGTACAACATCGGCGCTCATACCTTCACCCTGGCCTACCAGAAAGTCACCGGCGACGGTGACTACGCATACGGCATCGATGGCGGCGGCACCGTGTTCCTCGCCAACTCCATCGCCCGTTCCGACTTCAACGCCGAAGACGAGAAGTCCTGGCAGGCACGCTACGACCTGAACTTCGCCGAGTTCGGCATCCCAGGCCTGACCTTCATGACCCGCTATGCCCGCGGCACTGGCGCAACTACGGCCACCACCGACAACGGCAAGGAATGGGAACGCGACATCGACGTCAAGTACGTCATGCAGCAAGGCCCGGCCAAGGACCTGAGCTTCCGCGTGCGTCAAGCGACCTACCGCTCTTCGGATGGCGTGTACTACGGTTCGAGCTCGATCGACGAACTGCGTCTGATCGTCGAGTACCCGCTGAGCATTCTGTAAGCCTGGCTTGCAGTGCCCCGCACTTGAAAAGCCCGGCGACCACGCCGGGCTTTTTCTTGGCTGACAACTGGCCCGCGCTGCGGCATCCTGTACGCTTTCGTTTCGCCCCCGTAGAATGCGGGGTCATTTCAACGTCTTAGGCAATCGACACGGCCCCCCATGCGCACCAGTCAATATTTGCTCGCCACCCAAAAAGAAACCCCTGCCGATGCAGTGGTCATCAGCCATCAGCTCATGCTGCGCGCCGGCATGATCCGCAAGCTGGCCTCCGGCCTGTACACCTGGCTGCCGATGGGCCTGCGGGTAATGCGCAAGGTCGAAGCTGTGGTCCGCGAAGAAATGAACGCCGCCGGCGCGCTTGAAGTGCTGATGCCGAGCATCCAGCCGGCCGAGCTGTGGCAGGAATCTGGCCGCTGGGAACAGTACGGCCCAGAGCTGCTGCGCTTGAAAGACCGGCACAACCGCGACTTCTGCGTTGGCCCGACTCACGAAGAAGTGATCACCGACATGGTCCGCAACGAGCTGTCCAGCTATAAACAGCTGCCGCTCAACCTGTACCAGATCCAGACCAAATTCCGCGATGAGATCCGCCCGCGCTTCGGCTTGATGCGTGGCCGCGAGTTCATCATGAAGGACGCCTACTCCTTCCATGCCGACCAGGCTTCCCTGCAGGAAACCTACGACCGCATGCACCAGGCGTACAGCAACATCTTCACCCGCCTGGGCCTGAACTTCCGCCCGGTGCAGGCTGATACCGGCTCGATCGGTGGCAACTACTCGCACGAATTCCACGTCCTGGCCGCTACCGGTGAAGACGACGTGATCTTCAGCGACAGCTCCGACTACGCCGCCAACATCGAAAAAGCCGAAGCCATCCCACGCGAAAGCGTGCGCCCTGCGCCAACCGAAGAGCTGCGCCTGGTAGACACTCCGCACGCCAAGACCATTGCCCAGCTGGTCGAAAATCACGGCCTGCCGATCGAGAAGACGGTCAAGACCCTGATCGTGCGCGGCGCCGAAGAAGGCAAGCTGATTGCCCTTATCGTGCGCGGCGATCACGAACTCAACGAAATCAAGGCCGCCAAGCTGCCTCAGGTTGCCGAACCGCTGGTCATGGCCAGCGACGCCGAGCTGCGTGATGCCATTGGTGCTGGTGCAGGCTCGCTGGGCCCGCTGAACCTGCCGCTGGAAATCATCATCGACCGTTCGGTGGCCCTGATGAGCGACTTCGGCATCGGCGCCAACATCGACGACAAGCACTACTTCGGCGTCAACTGGGAGCGCGACCTGCCAGTGCCTGAAGTAGCCGACCTGCGCAACGTGGTTGCCGGTGACCCAAGCCCGGATGGCCAGGGTACCCTGGTGATCAAGCGCGGTATCGAAGTCGGGCATATCTTCCAGCTCGGCACCAAGTACAGCGAGGCGCTCAAGTGCCAGGTACTCGGCGAGAACGGCAAGCCAGTAGTACTGTCGATGGGGTGCTACGGCATCGGCGTTTCGCGCGTGGTTGCTGCTGCCATCGAGCAGAGCTACGACGACAAGGGGATCATCTGGAACGACGCCCTGGCGCCGTTCCAGATCGCTCTGGTACCGCTGCGCTATGAAACCGAGGTGGTGCGCGAGGCGACCGACAAGCTGTACGCCGAACTGACCGCTGCAGGCTTCGAAGTGCTGCTCGATGACCGTGACAAGAAGACCAGCCCAGGCAACAAGTTTGCCGATATGGAACTGATCGGCATCCCGCACCGGATCGTGGTCAGTGACCGCGGCCTGGCCGATGGCAACCTGGAATACAAGCACCGCACCGAGCAGGACGCCCAGGCGCTGCCGGTCAACGAAGTGCTGACCTTCCTGCAAGCCCGCATCCGTCGCTGATAGCCCAATGCGCGAGTGAACATGTACAAGCGAAGTACCTTTACCCTGGGGGGCGCCGCACTCTGCGGCGCCCTGTTCGTCAGCGGCTGCGCCAATCAGATGTCCCAGCGCAGCGAGCATGAAGAACGCGTCGAGCGCAAATTGCTCGAGCACAGTCTGCAGATCGACGTTGGCGAGCCCAAGGTAATGGAGCTTCCGCAACGGCGCGTGCGCGTCCACGAGCAGCAGCGCTTCGAGGTAACCGAATTCGAAGTGACCCGCCACTACGACCGCTACACCCCTTACCAGCCCTGGCGGGAGATCTACGAGATCCCGCTGGGCGCGGTCGCGGTGGTGGCTGGAGTCGGTGCCAATGTGGTCAATGTGTTTGCCTTGGGCAACCTGCCGCAGAGTGTCACCCATGACTGGCTGAGCTATGGCGTCGCCGGGCTCAACCCATTCATGAACGTGCAATCCAACGGTCGTGCCCAGCAGAACCTGGCGGGCATCAGCGAGGTGGAGAAAGCCAAGCGCGAGGAGTCCACCAACCTGCCCTGGAGCGAGCGTCTGGTCGAAGTCAAGGCTGGCAAGCTCAACCATGAGCTGACCACCGACCGTAATGGCGTACTGCGGCTGAATCTGCTGGATGCGCCGTTTTCCGAGCAGAACCTCAGCCGCGTAGGCACCCTGCACCTGCAGGTGGTCGACGAGGACAACGGCATTCGCGGCGACGCCAGCCTGCTGGTCAGCGGCACGCTGCGCAACAAGCTGGTGGAAGCACGGCACCTGATCTTCGATGACCTTGAAGACGACGATGTCAGCCAGTGGGTGCACCGGGTCAAGCGGCTGTCCGAACTGGGCCTGGAAGAAGAAGCCAGTGAACTTGAGCAGAGCCTGATTGAACTGACCCGCAATGATCCTGAATTGCAGCAGGAATTCTTGCAGGCACTGACCAAGCAGACCGGGCGACTGGTAGCGGATCCAGGCGGACAATAATCGCCTTCGTCACAGGGCCGCCTGGCGGCCTTGCTGACGCACCCTCTATGCCCCTCACACGGGCGCAAACAACTCCAACTGCTCATGCGCCCCGCGCAGGTCGCGCAAACGCACCCCTACTCCAAGCAGCCGCACCGGCTTGCCGCCTCGGGCAAATGCCTGGCTCAGCAACTGTCGATAACTCTCCAGATCGCGCCCGGCCCCCGCTTGCTCCATGGTCGTCTGAGTGAAGTCATGGAACTTGACCTTGACGAATGGCTTGTCGGCTTTATAGCTGCTGTCCATTCGCGCGACCCGCTCGTTCAGGCTATCGAGCAACTCAGGCAATTTGGCCAGGCAACTGTTCAGGTCAGGCAGATCGGTATCGTAGGTGTTTTCGACACTGACCGACTGACGCCGGCTGTCATTCTGCACAGCGCGCTCATCCAGGCCACGAGCCAGCCCCCATAAACGCTCGCCAAAACTGCCAAACTCGCGCACCAGCGCCAGCTTTGACCATTCGCGCATGTCCATGCAGGTCTCGATACCCAAGCGGGTCAGTTTGTCGGCAGTGACCTTGCCCACACCATGCAGGCGAGCCACCGGCAGCGCGGCAACAAACGCCTCCACCTCGCCGGGGGTGATCACAAACAGCCCGTTGGGCTTGCGCCAGTCACTGGCGATCTTGGCCAGAAACTTGTTTGGCGCAACCCCCGCCGAGACCGTGATGTGCAAGGTTTTGGCAACACGCTGGCGGATATCTTCGGCAATGCGCGTGGCGCTGCCGCCGTACCAGGAGCTGTCGCTGACATCCAGATAGGCTTCATCCAGCGACAGCGGTTCGATCAGCTCGGTGTAATCGCGGAAGATGGTCTGAATCTCGCGTGAGGCTTCGCGGTAGGCCTCGAAACGCGGCTTGACGATCAACAGGTCGGGGCACAGTTTAAGTGCGTGGCGCGACGACATCGCCGAGCGCACCCCATACGCACGCGCCTCATAGTTGCAAGTAGCAATCACCCCGCGCCGCTCCGCCGAGCCACCCACCGCCATCGGCCGCCCGGCCAGGCTCGGGTCGTCACGCATTTCGATCGCAGCGTAAAAGCAGTCGCAGTCGACGTGAATGATCTTGCGCAAAGACATGGATGACCGTCAGTACTGTAAATTCATACAGATATTACCGTAACCGCCACGCGCTGGCACCGTGTACACCCTGCTATTCGACAATTGGCCTGGAATGCCCGCCGTTGCTGAGCCCGCCGCTTAAATGGCACGCTAACAGATTGAACAGAAAAGGATTTCCCTGAGAAATAGCTTGACTGCGCAGCGTCAGGGAGTAGAATCCATCTCACAGACGCGGGATGGAGCAGTCTGGTAGCTCGTCGGGCTCATAACCCGAAGGTCGTCGGTTCAAATCCGGCTCCCGCAACCAAATATAGAAAAGGCCACTGTACAAACAGTGGCCTTTTTCTTTGCTTCAAGTAAAGCTGCCCTGGAAGAATGTGTTCTAAATCAAAGGGTAAGCTTGACATCAGAATAAATCAGGGTATAGTCCACCCCACAGACGCGGGATGGAGCAGTCTGGTAGCTCGTCGGGCTCATAACCCGAAGGTCGTCGGTTCAAATCCGGCTCCCGCAACCAAACAAAGAAAATGGCCACTGTGAAAACAGCGGCCATTTTTTTCGTCTGCGCCTTGTGCTTTTTCAGTTATTTACGCTGCATCAGCGCTCAAGGCTTGACCTCATGCCAGTAATGCGTACAATGCGCCCCACTGACGCGGGATGGAGCAGTCTGGTAGCTCGTCGGGCTCATAACCCGAAGGTCGTCGGTTCAAATCCGGCTCCCGCAACCAAATCGTCAGAACAAGCCCCGCCTGTTTTAAACAGTGCGGGGTTTGTTGTTTCTGGGGTTCTGAAAACCCTAAGCCAGCTGCCCTCTCCTGCTGCCAAGACCTTTGTGGATGAACTATCTTTAACTCCGTCAGATCGCTGCAAGCGCCTCTGGCAGGAGTAATATCCGGATACGTTTTCCTAAGGGACTTCCACTTGGCCGCACCTTTCTCCTACCTCGCGCTGTCGGCCCGAGGTAACTCATGACCGCCCATACCCCTGATCCCCAGACGCCACTCACCGCGGCGCTGCCGGTGGCTGCCCAACGTCTGCCTTGGCTCGAGCGGTTGAGCCGGTATCGGCAACCGATAGTCCTGGCACTGACGCTGCTGTTGTTCGGCATGGCCTTGATTGCCTGCCGTCACCTGCTCAGTGAGCTGGACATCTATGCCCTGCACGATGCCATTCTCAGCGTGCCGAAGCAGTCCATGCTCGGCGCACTGTTGGCCACTGTGGTCGGCTTCGTGATCCTGCTTGGCTATGAATGGTCTGCCAGCCGCTACGCCGCCGTTAAGCTGCCGACAGCAACTCTGGTACTGGGCGGTTTCAGTGCGTTCGCCATTGGTAATGCAATTGGCCTGTCGATACTGTCGGGAGGCTCGGTGCGTTATCGGCTGTATGCCCGCCATGGTCTGGGGGCCGGTGAAGTGGCGCGGATGACGGTATTCGCCAGCCTGTCGCTGGGCTGCGCCCTGCCCCCTTTGGCAGCATTGGCAACACTGAGCAACTTGCCTGCGGCAGCAACCGCTCTGCGCATGCCGGCCGGCGTATTGGCGGCTATCGCCTTTGCAGTACTGGCGCTGAGCGCGCTCCTGGTCGCCGGTCTGTATCGGCGCCGATTGACCGAGCAGCCGCTGGCTGACAGCCTGCTGGTCGGGCTCGGTCGGCGCACACTGCGCCTGCCCGGCGCGCGCCTGACCGGCCTGCAACTGCTGATCACCGCACTTGATGTTGCGGCTGCCGCTACTGTTTTGTATCTGCTGCTGCCGGAGGCGCCGCCGTTTGGCGCATTTGTGCTGGTGTACCTGCTGGCGCTTGCAGCGGGCGTGCTCAGCCACGTGCCGGGTGGCGTTGGTGTGTTTGAAGCGATTCTGTTGGCCGCTTTTGCCGACCAGCTTGGCGCAGCCCCACTGGCCGCAGCCTTATTGTTGTACCGCTTGATCTATGTGGTATTACCGCTGCTGCTGGCCTGCGTCCTGCTGCTGGCCAACGAAGCCCGTCGCTTGCTGTTCGCTCAGCAGGCACTGAAGGCAGCCTCCGGCCTGGCCGCGCCAGTGCTGGCGATTCTGGTGTTCCTGTCCGGCGTGGTGCTGCTGTTCTCTGGCGCCACGCCAGAAATCGACACGCGCCTGGAGCACATGGGTTTTCTGGTGCCACACCGGCTGATCGACGCCTCGCACTTCGGCGCCAGCCTGATCGGCGTGCTCTGCCTGCTGCTGGCCCAAGGCCTGCGCCGACGTCTGTCCGCTGCCTGGTTGCTGACCACGGTATTGCTGTTGGTGGGCGCGCTGCTGTCGCTGCTGAAAGGCTTCGACTGGGAGGAAGCCTGCGTGCTGACGTTCACTGCAGTTCTGCTGGCGGTGTTCCGACGCTCATTCTACCGGCCGAGCCGCCTGCTCGAGCTGCCGTTTTCGCCGGTGTATCTGGTCGCCAGTGCTTGCGTTATCGGCGCATCGGTCTGGCTGCTGCTGTTCGCCTATCAGGACGTGCCCTATAGCCATCAGCTGTGGTGGCAGTTCACCCTCGATGCCGACGCCCCACGCGGCCTGCGCGCCGCCATGGGCAGCGCGGTGCTGCTGGTGTTCGTCGCCTTGACCTGGTTGTTGCGCACGGCGCGGCCGGTGATCCATCTGCCGACTGCCGATGAGCTGGAGCGGGCCCGGCAGATCCTGCTGGCATCTGATCAACCCGACGGCGGCCTGGCCCTGACCGGCGACAAGGCGCTGCTGTTCCACCCCAACGACAACGCCTTCATCATGTATGCCCGCCGTGGCCGTAGCCTGGTCGCGCTTTACGACCCGATCGGTCCTGCCCAGGAGCGCGCCGAGATGATCTGGCAGTTCCGTGACCTGTGCGACGTGCACCATGCGCGCCCAGTGTTCTATCAGGTGCGCGCCGAGAACCTGCCCTTCTATATGG
Organism: Pseudomonas shirazensis; assembly: GCF_050496565.1. GTDB lineage: Bacteria > Pseudomonadota > Gammaproteobacteria > Pseudomonadales > Pseudomonadaceae > Aquipseudomonas > Aquipseudomonas shirazensis_A. The sequence continues at coordinate 147,380 of NZ_JBNWAE010000002.1, read as the reverse complement.
ACATCGGCCTGACCGCGCTCAAGCTTGGCGAAGAAGCCCGAGTTGATCTGCGCCGCTTCGACCTGGAAGCCAAAGGTAAGGAGATGAAGGACCTGCGCTACACCTGGAACCGTGGCGGCCGCGACGGCCTGAGCCTGGAAGTTCACGAACCTGGCCAAGCCCCACTGGACGAGCTCAAGGAAATCTCGGACGCCTGGCTCAGCGGCAAGAACGTGCGCGAGAAAGGCTTCTCGCTGGGCCGATTCAGCCCGGACTACCTGCAGCACTTCCGCATTGCCCTGATCCGCTTCCAGGGCCGCCCGGTGGCATTCGCCAACCTGCTCGAGACACACAGCCTGGAGCTGGCCAGCCTCGACTTGATGCGCGCGCACCCTGAAGCGCCGAAGCTGACCATGGAGTTCATGATGATCGGCTTGATCCTGCACTACAAAAACCATGGCTACGGGCGTTTCAGCCTGGGCATGGTGCCGCTCTCCGGCCTGCAGCCGCGACGTGGCGCACCGCTAACCCAGCGCCTGGGTTCGCTGGTGTTCCAGCGCGGCGAGCAGCTGTACAACTTCCAGGGTCTGCGCCGCTTCAAGGACAAGTTCCAGCCAGACTGGGAACCTCGTTACATGGCCGTGCCAGCCGGGCTGGACCCGCTGGTGGCATTGGCTGACACTGCCGCCCTGATCGCTGGCGGCCTGACTGGATTGGTGAAACGCTGATGATTCGACGCTATTGGCACTACCTGTTGATCGCTTTGTTGCTTGCCCTGGCGGGTGCCGCCGTGTGGTTCTGGTTGTGGACCCGGCCGGCGCCGGAGGCTCAGGTCGAGCACCTGACCCTGACCGATGGCAGCAGCCTGGTTCTCGCCACACCTGCAGTCACCGCCAAAACCCGCGTGGCGATTGGCGTGCCTGAAGATCAGGCGCTCAGCGACAAGCAACTGCTCGACCTGAGCCAGGCCGGCGAAGCGCAGCTGGTCCAGGTGATCCTGCCGCCTGCCGATTGCGCCAAGCAGCAACAGGCGCTGGATCAGGCCATCAGCCATCTGAGCGGTGCGCCGACCGTGGTTGCCGGCATCGGCCCTGGCGCGGCGCAAGCCTGGCGCTGGCTGGCCAACCAGACCGACGACAAGGCCCGGGCCATCTCGGTTGACTTCAAGCTTGAGCAACCCGGCTGCCCGGCACTGCCGAAAAGCGCTGCCCATGGCCACTGGAATGTCGCCTGGAACGACAACCCGGATGACGCCAGCGCCGCCTTTGTCCGTGATCAAAGCAACGCCGAAACCAGCATCAGCGACTACGACATCCATCTGCCGCAGGTGCTCAAGGGTCAGCTGACCCAGGTTCTGGTCGGCCACGACGGCAACGCACTGAGCATCCCGGTGGTGGAAGTACCTGCCGGGCAAACCACTGATACCGTGACTCTGTTCCTCTCCGGTGACGGTGGCTGGCGCGACCTCGACCGCGATGTGGCGGGCGAAATGGCCAAACTCGGCTACCCGGTAGTCGGTATCGACACGCTGCGCTATTACTGGCAGCACAAGACCCCGGAACAGAGCGCCATCGACTTGTCCGAACTGATGCAGCACTACCGGCAAAAGTGGGGCACCAAGCGCTTTGTCCTGACCGGCTATTCGTTCGGCGCCGACGTACTGCCGGCGATCTACAACCGCCTACCAGCAGAAGATCAGCAGCGCGTCGATGCGGTGATCCTGCTGGCGTTCGCCCGCAGCGGCAGTTTCGAGATCGAAGTCGAAGGCTGGCTGGGCAAGGAAGGTCAGGAAGCACCGACCGGCCCGGAAATGGCCCGTATGCCTGCGGCCAAGGTGGTGTGTATCTATGGCGTCGAAGAAGCCGACGAGAGCGGCTGCACCGAGCACACCGCCGTTGGCGAGCGCCTGAAACTGCCGGGTGGTCACCACTTCGATGAGAACTACCCGGCACTGGCCAAGCGCCTGATCGGCGAGATCGAGACGCGCCAGGGCAAAACCAACGTAGCTGAACAGAACTGAGTAGTAACCGGGGCCGCATTGCGGTCCCGGTTACTTCATATCTCGACCTGAGTGCCCAGTTCGATTACCCGGTTCAACGGCAGGTTGAAGAAGCGCAGGTTGCCGTTGGCGTTCTTCAGCAAAAATGCGAACAACGCCCCGCGCCAGCGCGCCATGCCTTCCAGACGTGAGGCGATAACCGTCTCGCGACTCAGGAAGTAGGTAGTGCGCATCGGGCTGAAGTCGAGCTCGTCCAGATGGCATAAGCGCAGTGCCTGCGGCACATCCGGCTCGTCCATGAAGCCAAAGTGCAACAGCACCCGGAAGAACCCATCGCCATAGGCTTCGACCTCGAAGCGCTCTTGCTCCGGCACCCGCGGCCGGTCTTCGCTGACTACCGTCAACAACACCACCTGACGATGCAGAACCTGGTTGTGCAGCATGTTGTGCAACAGCGCATGAGGCACGGCGTCTGGCCGCGCGGTCAAAAACACCGCGGTGCCCTCGACCCGATGCGGCGGCTGCACGCGGATGCTGCTGATGAAGATCGGCAGCGGTAGCGCGGCTTCGTCAATGCGCTCGACGAGGATCTGCTTGCCGCGCTTCCAGGTGGTCATCAACAACAGCAAGGCAATCGCTGCCAATACCGGGAAGGCACCGCCCTGCACTACCTTGGGCAGGTTGGCGGCAAAGAACAGCCCATCGACCAACAGGAAGCCGATCAGGATCGGCACTGCCAGCAGTGGTGGCCACTTCCACAGCAGCAGCATCACCGTCGCCACCAGCAGCGTGGTCATCAGCATGGTACCGGTCACCGCCACGCCGTAGGCCGCGGCCAGCGCGCCGGATGACTCGAAACCGATTACCAGCAGCACAACGCCGATCATCAGCGCCCAGTTCACCGCACCAATGTAGATCTGGCCCTGCTCGTCACTGGAGGTATGCTGGATCTGCATGCGCGGGATGTAACCGAGCTGAATCGCCTGGCGGGTCAACGAGAAGGCTCCGGAAATCACGGCTTGCGAAGCGATCACCGTGGCCAGGGTAGACAACGCGACCAACGGCAACAGCGCCCAGCTCGGCGCCAGCAGATAGAACGGGTTGCGCGCCGCCTCCGGGTCTTGCAGCAGCAATGCGCCCTGACCGAAGTAGTTCAGCACCAGAGCCGGCAGCACCAGGATGAACCAGGCGCGGGCAATCGGTTTGCGGCCAAAGTGGCCCATGTCGGCATACAGCGCCTCGGCGCCAGTCAGCGCCAGCACCACCGCGCCGAGAATAGCCACACCCATGCCTGGATGCACCACGAAGAAGTTGACCGCCCACGCCGGGTTCAACGCCTTGATCACCTCCGGGCTCTGCACGATGCCATGCAGACCGAGCAGCGCCAGCACCGCGAACCAGAGCACCATCACCGGCCCGAACAGGATGCCGATCTTGGCCGTACCGTGCTTTTGCACCAGAAACAGCGCCACCAGCACCACCACGGCAATCGGAACCACCCAATGATCGATGCCGTCGAACGCCAGGCCCATGCCCTCGACCGCCGACAACACCGATACCGCCGGGGTGATCAGGCTGTCGCCATAGAACAACGAGGCACCGACCAGGCCGCAGCCGATCATGAAGAGGCGCAGTTTCGGATGAGCCGCTGAAGCCCGCGTGGCCAACGCGGTCAGGGCCATGATGCCGCCCTCGCCCTGGTTGTCGGCGCGCAGAATGAACGTCACATACTTGAATGACACCACCCAGATCAGCGACCAGAAGATCAACGACAGGATGCCGAGCACCCCATCATGATTGACCGGCACCCCGTAGCCGCCGGAGAACACTTCCTTGAGCGTATACAACGGGCTGGTGCCGATATCGCCATAGACCACCCCAACAGCTGCCACCAGCAGGCCAATCGGGCGCGCTGCCCCTTGCCCCGCTTGGGCGTGACTGCTTGCCTGAACCATCGACCACTCCCGCAGACGGCCACATCGGACCGATAGAATTCGAACCCGCAGCCAGGTCCAACATGGACCCTGCTGCAATGGCGCGAAGCATAGCGCAGCGTTCGTCGTATTTCTGCTGGTCAAGCGACCTTGTGCTGACTGGAACTGCACGCTTTCGATCCGATGTCCTACTAGCGGGAGGAAAATGGCGACTTGTGCAAAGTACAGGCAGTCCCTATCATCCAAGCTACGCCAATGACGTACATCAAGGAATTGCATGATCTTCATCGAAACCCCAGTTTTCACCTCCGACCTGAAGGAGCATCTGGAAGATGAAGAATACCGAACGTTGCAGAGCTATTTAGCCGAATATCCAGAAGCTGGTGCTCTCATGGAGGAGACCGGAGGGCTCAGGAAAATTCGCTGGGCTGCCAAGGGCAAAGGCAAGCGTGGGGGCGTGCGTGTCATCTATTACCATGTCACTGCGGCGCATCAGATAAGGATGATCCTGATCTATCGCAAGGGCATCCTGGATACCTTGACCAGCAGCCAGAAAGCGCAGCTTCGCGCACTTAACAAAGGGTGGAAATAATGGAAAAATTTCTCTTCGATCGTCTTGTAGAAAGCATGACTCAGATGGATGAGATCGATCGCGGTGAGCGTCAGCCATCGCGTGAATTCCATGTCGATGCGGTTCAAGTCAAAAAAATACGTCAGGCCACTGGCCTTTCTCAGGCTGCGTTCGCGAAACGTATCGACGTCGCCATAGGAACCCTCAGGAATTGGGAGCAAGGTCGTCGCGAGCCTGAAGGCCCCGCTCGCGCCTTGCTTCGAGCAATTCACAACGATCCAGAGCATGTACTTGCCGCGCTGAGCTAATCAAAAGCCGCAGTACCCGCGACGCTGCCGGGCGAGGAAATTTGGCCATCACGTTCCATAGCGAAACATAGCGCAGCGTTCGTCGTATTTCTGCTGGTCAAGCGACCTTGTGCTCGCTAGAATTGCGCACTTTTTGATCAGAGGCGCCGCTAGCGCCCGTCACGATTGCTGCGCCACCGGCGCTGCAGCCGCATTCAATACCGAGGTTAGCTATGTCCACCACCCCTGCTTCTACCGTGCCCAAGGTAGGATTCGTTTCGCTCGGCTGCCCCAAGGCTCTGGTCGACTCCGAACGCATCCTGACCCAGCTGCGCATGGAAGGCTATGAAGTCGTGCCGACCTACGAGGACGCCGACGTCGTGGTGGTCAACACCTGCGGCTTCATCGACAGCGCCAAGGCCGAGTCGCTGGAAGTGATCGGCGAAGCGATCAAAGCCAATGGCAAGGTCATCGTCACCGGCTGCATGGGCGTCGCCGAAGGCAACATTCGTGACGTGCACCCAAGCGTGCTGTCGGTCACGGGGCCGCAGCAGTACGAGCAGGTGGTCAACGCCGTGCACGAAGTCGTGCCGCCGCGCCAGGACCACAACCCGCTGATCGACCTGGTGCCACCGCAGGGCGTCAAGCTGACCCCGCGTCACTACGCCTACCTGAAGATCTCCGAAGGCTGCAACCACAGCTGCAGCTTCTGCATCATCCCGTCGATGCGCGGCAAGCTGGTCAGCCGCCCGGTCGGTGATGTGCTGAGCGAGGCCGAGCGCCTGGTGAAGGCCGGCGTCAAGGAGCTGCTGGTCATTTCCCAAGACACCAGCGCCTACGGCGTCGACGTCAAATACAAGACCGACTTCTGGAACGGCCGGCCGGTCAAGACGCGCATGCTCGAGCTGTGCGAAGCGCTGAGCAGCCTGGGCGTCTGGGTGCGCCTGCACTACGTGTATCCATACCCGAATGTCGATGACGTTATTCCGCTGATGGCCGCTGGCAAGCTGCTGCCGTACCTGGATATCCCGTTCCAGCACGCCAGCCCGAAAGTGCTCAAGTCGATGAAGCGCCCGGCGTTCGAAGACCGTACCCTGGCGCGGATCAAGAACTGGCGCGAGCAGTGTCCTGAGCTGGTGATCCGCTCGACCTTCATCGTCGGCTTCCCAGGCGAAACCGAAGAAGACTTCCAGTACCTGCTCGACTGGCTGACCGAAGCCCAGCTCGACCGTGTCGGCTGCTTCCAGTACTCGCCGGTTGAAGGCGCGCCGGCCAACGATCTGGGCCTGGATGAGGTCCCGGACGACATCAAACAGGACCGCTGGGACCGTTTCATGGCCCATCAGCAAGCGATCAGTGCCGCCCGCCTGCAACTGCGCATCGGTCGTGAGATCGAAGTGCTGATCGACGAAGTCGAGGACCAAGGCTCGGTTGGCCGCAGCTTCTTCGATGCGCCAGAAATCGACGGTAGCGTGTTCATCGATGGCGACCATGGCTTCAAGCCGGGCGACAAGGTCCGTTGCCGGATCGTGGATGCCGACGAGTACGACATGTGGGCCGAGCCAATCTGACGATTGCTAGCGGCTGCGTCAGCGCCGCAGCAACCTCGAGTGCACGCGGTCCCTGTAGGAGCGGCCTTGTGTCGCGAAAGGGTCGCGCAGCGGCCCCGGCAATTCTGCGGCGTTGCGTAAATCGTGGGGCCGCTACGCAGCCCTTTCCGACCGGTCCGGCGCTCCGGCAAGGCCGCTCCTACCCAAGAGTCAGGCGTTCCTGGCAGGCACAATTACCGCCAAGCATCTATGTTTCTGAGATCAGCACCAGAGACTGCCGCGATGCCCGCCCTGTTCACCCTGCAAACCCCTCGCGCCAGCGACTACCCGGAACTGATCCGCGTCTGGGAAGCCTCGGTTCGCGCCACCCACGACTTTCTTCCGGATGCCTACATCGTGCTGCTGCGCGATCACATCCTGGCCAAGTACCTCGATGCGGTCATGCTGATCTGCTGCAAGGACGCGCGTCAGCGCATTCTCGGCTTCACCGGGGTCGCCAATGGCCAGGTCGCCATGCTCTTCGTCGGCCCCGAGTACCGCGGCAAGGGTGTCGGCAAGCGCCTGCTGCGCCACGCCATCAGCGAGCTGAACGCCGACCATCTGGACGTCAACGAGCAAAACCCGCAGGCGCTGGGCTTCTACCTGCACGAGGGCTTTGCAGTTATCGGACGTTCGGAGCAGGACGGTCTCGGCCAGCCGTATCCCTTGCTGCACCTTCGTTTGCGCGACCGCAGCAACGACCACGGTGCTGACAAACACCGTTAAAGCAGCATATTCCCGGCCCCCAACAACGCGCGGGCAGGTACAATGGCAGGTCTTAATCTGCCTTTAGCGAATCGTCTCCATGTCTGAACCCGTACGCCTGTCCAAACGCCTCATCGAGCAACTCGGCTGCTCCCGCCGCGAGGCCGAGCAGTACATCGAAGGCGGCTGGGTGACGGTGGATGGCGTGGTCGTCGAGCAGCCCCAGTTCAAGGTTGAGGGCCAGCAGGTCGCCCTGCTGCCGGGGGCCCGCGCCGAGGCGCCGGCACTGGTGACCTTGCTGCTCAATCAACCCGCCGGGATGGACGTGGAAAGCGCCCGTGCAAGCATGGTCATGGACACCCTCAGCCAAGCCCACAGCCAGGATGTGCGCCCGTTGCACAGCCACTTCACCCGGCTGACCTGCATGGCGCCGCTGGAGCGCGGCGTCAGCGGCCTGCAGCTGTTCACCCAGGACTGGAAGGTCAGCGGCAAGATCGAGCGCGACCTGCGCAAGCTCGAGCAGGAGTTCATCATCGAGGTGCGCGGTGACGCCACCCCACAAGCCTTTGAGCGGCTTGCCCGTGGCGTGTCGCGCAATGATCGCGAACTGCCCAAGGCCAAAGCCAGCTGGCAGAACGAAACCCACCTGCGCATGGTTGTGAAGAACCCGCAGCGCGGCGACATCAGCGATCTGTGCGCCAGTCTGAAGCTGGAGATCGTCAGCATGCGCCGCATCCGCGTCGGCGGTGTGTCGATGGGCAAGCTGCCGCTGGGCCAATGGCGCTACGTAGCAGCAACCGAACGTTTCTAAGGAATACCGCCGCGCCAGCTCGGCGTGGCTTTGAACAGGATTTGCAACAATGAACCACAATGACGTCCTGCGCAGCATGCGCTACATGCTCAAGGTCAATGACGCCAAGATCATCGAGATCGTCGGCCTGTCCGGCCTGACCGTGTCCGCCGACGAAGTCGCAAGCTACATGAAGAAAGAAGAAGAGGAAGGCTATGTGCGTTGCCCGGACGTAGTCATGGCGCACTTCCTCGATGGCCTGGTGATCCATCGCCGCGGCCGTGACGAGTCGCGCCCACCGCAGCCGATCGAAGTACCGGTGACCAACAACGCCGTCCTGAAAAAACTGCGGGTCGCCTTCGAGCTTAAAGAAGACGACATGCATGCGATTCTGAAATCGGTCGACTTCCCGGTGACCAAGCCAGAGCTGAGCGCCCTGTTCCGCAAGGCTGGCCATGACAATTACCGCCCGTGCGGCGACCAACTGCTGCGCAATTTCCTCAAGGGCCTGACCCAGCGCGTGCACGGCTGAGTGAGCATGCAGCATAGCGTTGCCCCGGTTGGCATTGTCCGCTCCTGCTTCAAGGAGAAGTTCGCCATCCCCCGCCAGCCTCAGCTGGCACCAGCGGCGCGTGGCGTGCTCGAGCTGTTGCCGCCATTCGATCAGGGTGATGCGGTGGCCGGCCTGGAGCAGGTCAGCCATGTCTGGCTGCTGTTTCTGTTTCACCAGGCGCTGGAAGACAAGCCACGGCTCAAGGTCCGCCCTCCCCGCTTGGGCGGCAACAAGAGCATGGGCGTGTTCGCCACCCGCGCCACGCATCGGCCCAACGGTATCGGCCAGTCAGTGGTGCGCTTGGAAGGGGTAGAGCCTGGGCGCTTGTTGCTGTCCGGGATCGACCTGCTCGACGGCACGCCAGTGCTGGATATCAAACCGTACGTGCCCTACGCAGATTGCGTCAGCGATGCGAGCAATCTGATGGCCAGTGCGGCGCCTGCACCGATCAGCGTGGCCTGGGCTGACGCGGCCTTGCTGCAAGCCCTTGAGCATGCGCTGCGCCTAGGTGAGCCGCTGGTTGAGTTGATTGAGCAGTGTCTGGCCCAGGACCCGCGCCCGGCCTACCAGGTACCGCCACCGGAGCGCGTCTACGGGGTCAAGTTCTGGGATGTACAGGTGCGCTGGCACTACCCGCAGCCGGACCGTATCCAGGTGCTGGAAGTCACCCTCGACAGCTGACCGCAGGTGCCCACCGGGCAAATCGCAGGCATAAAAAAACGCAGACCTCGGTCTGCGTTTTTTTGTCGCGCTCGCCTTACTTCTCGACGAAAGCGCGCTCGATCAGGTAGTCACCCGGCTCGCGCATCCGCGCCGACACCTTCAGACCGAAGCTGTCGAGCACTTCGCTGGTTTCGTCGAGCATGCTTGGGCTACCGCAGATCATCGCACGGTCGTCCTGCGGGTTGATCGGTGGCAGACCGATGTCGCTGAACAGTTTGCCGCTGCGCATCAGATCAGTCAGGCGGCCTTCGTTTTCAAACGGCTCGCGGGTAACGGTTGGGTAGTAGATCAGCTTCTCACGTACCGCCTCACCGAAGAACTCGTTCTGCGGCAGGTGCTCGGTGATGAACTCGCGATAGGCGACCTCATTCACGTAACGCACACCGTGAACCAGGATCACCTTTTCAAAGCGCTCGTAGGTTTCCGGGTCCTGAATAACGCTCATGAACGGCGCCAGGCCAGTGCCGGTGCTGAGCAGGTACAGGTGCTTGCCTGGGTTCAGGTCATCCAGTACCAGCGTGCCGGTAGGCTTCTTGCTGATGATGATCTCATCGCCTTCCTTGAGGTGCTGCAGCTGCGAGGTCAGCGGGCCATCCGGCACCTTGATGCTGAAGAACTCGAGATGCTCTTCCCAGTTCGGCGAAGCAATCGAATAGGCGCGCATGAGCGGACGGCCGGTTTCTTGCTGCAGACCGATCATCACGAACTGACCGTTCTCGAAGCGCAGGCCCGGATCACGGGTGCACTTGAAGCTGAACAGGGTGTCGTTCCAGTGGTGAACACTGAGGACACGTTCGTGGTTCATGTTGCTCATCTAAGGTGGCTCCTGAAGAAAGACGCAGCGCGGACCAAGCGCACAGTTACGCAATAGTTTAGAGGCAGCGACGATATCTGTTAAGTTGATTATCAAGATATGTCTTATCGGTTATATAGATATGCGATTTACACTTCGTCAGCTGCAGGTTTTTGTCGCGGTAGCCCAGCACCAGAGCGTGTCCAGAGCCGCCGGCGTGCTGGCCTTGTCGCAGTCGGCGGCCAGTACTTCGGTGACCGAACTGGAGCGCCAGTCCAGCTGCCAACTGTTCGACCGCGCCGGCAAACGCCTGAGCCTCAATGCACTGGGCCACCAATTGCTGCCCCAGGCAGTGGCCCTGCTCGACCAGGCCAAGGAAATCGAAGACCTGCTCAACGGCAAGTCCGGTTTCGGCTCGCTGTCGGTGGGCGCAACCCTGACCATCGGCAATTACCTGGCGACCCTGCTGATCGGCAGCTTCATGCAGATGCACCCGGAGAGCCAGGTCAAACTGCATGTACAGAACACTGCGCACATTGTGCAACAGGTTGCACACTACGAAATTGACCTGGGTCTGATCGAAGGCGACTGCAACCACCCAGACCTTGAGGTGCAGCCGTGGGTCGAGGACGAGCTGGTGGTGTTCTGCGCACCGCAGCATCCACTGGCCAAAGCTGGCCGGGCAGACATTGCCACACTGTCCCAGGAGGCGTGGATCCTGCGTGAGCAGGGCTCGGGCACGCGGCTGACGTTCGATCAGGAAATGCGCCACCACCGCGCCAACCTGAACATCCGCCTTGAGCTTGAGCACACCGAAGCGATCAAGCGCGCAGTCGAGTCGGGGCTGGGCATTGGCTGTATCTCGCGGCTGGCCCTGCGCGATGCATTTCGCCGTGGCAGCCTGGTCGCCGTGGAAACACCGGAGCTGGATCTGTCACGGCAGTTCTACTTCATCTGGCACAAACAGAAGTACCAGACCTCAGCCATGCGCGAGTTTCTTGAACTGTGCCGCAACTTCACCGCCGGTGTGCGTCGCAGCGACGAGATCGTCCTGCCGCCGATTGCCTAGAGCAGAATCACGCCCCAGACCAGCGCCACCATCAGCAGCGACACGAACTGTGCAGCGCTGCCCATGTCCTTGGCGTTTTTCGACAGCGGGTGGCGGTCCAGCGAGATGCGGTCGATGGCCGCTTCGATCGCCGAATTGAACAGCTCGACGATCAGCCCGAGCATGCACACGGCAATCATGATGGCCCGCTCGGCGCGGCTTACCGGTAGCCAGAAGGCAGTTGGCACCAGTACCACATTGAGCAGCACCAGTTGGCGAAAGGCCGCTTCGCCTTTGAATGCTGCGCGCAGCCCGTCCAGCGAATAGCCAGCGGCATTGAAGATACGTTTAAGGCCGGTCTGGCCCTTGAATGGCGACATGGGTGTCACTTCACCGAGAAAAAGGCCAGAAGGCTAGCCGGAGCCGGGTCAAAAAAGCGTGAAGCCGCAGCTTTTAATTGCTGGCAACTGATTCAAGCTGTTGCAGCAGCAGCGCGGCTTGGGTCCGGGTACGCACGCCGAGCTTGCGGAAGATCGCCGTGACATGGGCCTTGATGGTCGCCTCGGAGACGCTCAGCTCGTAGGCAATCTGCTTGTTCAGCAAACCTTCGCAGACCATGGTCAGCACCCTGAACTGCTGCGGCGTGAGGCTGGCCAGGCCTTCACTGGCGGCTTTGGCTTCCGCCGAAACATCGACCTTCTCAAAAGCCTGTGGCGGCCACCACACCTCACCGTCGAGAACCTTTTGCACGGCATCCTGAATCTGCTCGAGGGTGCTCGACTTGGGAATGAAGCCACTGGCGCCAAACTCGCGCGACTTGACCACCACCGCCGCTTCTTCCTGGGCCGAGACCATCACAACCGGAATCTGCGGATACTGCCCGCGCAGCAGGACCAGGCCGGAGAAGCCATAAGCGCCTGGCATGTTCAGGTCGAGCAGGACCAGATCCCAGTCGGCCTTATCGCTGAGGTGGGTTTCCAGTTCGGCGATGCTCGCCACCTCGACCAGCCGCACGTCCGGGCCCAGGCCAAGCGTGACCGCCTGGCGCAAGGCGCTGCGAAACAGCGGGTGGTCATCAGCGATGAGGATTTCGTAAGTGGCCATCGATCAATCGATCCTGTTCTGTGCCGGGGCACGGTGCTCGTCATTATGACGCAAACCCGGCTGGCTGCCCCTTGGACTATAGGAAGGTATGCAAGCGCTGATGCGGTTCATCCTGCAAGTCCAGTGGCAAATGCCGCTTGGCGCTCAGGTAATGTAGGCTGAACACGTCCAGATAGGCATCCAGTGCTTGCGCCGCACGCACGTCACCCGCCAGCTCCAGACACATCGCCGCCACTTCGGCAGTGCAGAAGTGATCATCGCGCTTGGAGCGGCGCAGGCGGTAGCGCGACATCTGTTCGGCTTCCAGGCTGAGCACCGGGAAGCGGTCCAGATATGGGCTTTTACGGAACATCTTGCGCGCTTCGGTCCAGGTCGCATCGAGCAGGATGAACAGCGGACGCTTACCTGGCGGCAGGCTGACCTCATTGACCACCCGCTGCTCGGCGACGAACTCGCCAGGGAAGACGATGTACGGTTGCCACTGCGGCTGTTCCAGCAGCGCCAACAAGCCAGGATCGACCGCCGTGCGCTGCCAGCCAAAGGCCGAGGTGTCTTCGATCAAATCAGCGATCAACCAACCGGTATTGGTCGGTTTCAACGGCTCGGTGTCATGCATCAGTAGGCACACGCCCGCTTCGGCCGTGACGGCAGGCTTCAGCGCACACAGGCAGTGACTGGCAATGACCCGACAATGGACGCAGCGCACCGCGCGCGAACCACGGGCTACAAAGGGTTTGACGCTACGGGCCAGGCGCTCGGCGCGCAGCCGCGCCACCGCGTGGCTCACGAGGCCACGCCGCAGGACAGATTAACGATGATCACTTCAACAACTCGGCACAAATCGAAGGCGCCAGTCTATCAGAGCAGCGCTGTTTTGCCGTGCAGCGCCTGCGCGCCTTATAATCGATCACCCGGCGCCAACGGAACGCCAGCCGCAGGTGCCGGTCAAAGCGCCAGTCATTGAATCAGGAGAGATCCATGCTGCGTGTTATCGTCCCGACCTTGAGCCTGCTGCTCATGTTGCCCCTCGCAGCTCAGGCCGCGTCCAAGCAAGAGTATGAGCTGAGCCAGTTGCTGCAGAAGGTCGCCAAGGAAAGCAGCGTTGGCACCCCTCGCGCTATCAACGAAGACATCCTCGATCAGGGTTACACCGTTGAAGGCAAAGCGCTGATCAACCACCTGAGCGTACGCCAGGAGCATGCCGAGCGCATGCAGAGCAACCCGCAGCAAGTGCGCAGCCAACTGGGTGACAGTGTTTGCCGCAACAATGGCTACCGCCAGTTGCTGTCCAAAGGCGCGGTGCTGGTTTACCGCTTCACGGTGTACAAGAGCAACAGCCCGGTTATGGACCAGGCCTTTGATGCTGCCAGCTGCACGGCCGGCAACAAGAAGAAGTGATCGCCTGCTGCTGACGGTCTCACTTGGCGCGCCGCTGCTCATCTTCGGCGCGCAACTCTGCCAGCAACGCCTGCAGATACCTCGAGTGCCCTTCTGCGCCGCCCAACCGGCGCCGACACTCGACCTCCAGACTCCAATGATGCGCGCGCAGCGTTTTCCAGCAGCCGGTATAGCTGTTGGTCGACTTCGATAACCAAACGATGCATCCGGCCACCTCCCGCGCCTGGCGCTGTGCTGCTGGTTGCAGGTGACTGCCCCGCACTCCAAGTGAACAGGATCGCACCGCCAGTGGCTCGCGCCCCGACCAGCGGACGGCTCCAGCACGATCACGTCACAACGTCTAAATTGTTATTCAGCCCTTGTGCCTTTTTGCCAAGCCCGGCCCACGCGCCGCCTGGCAGAAACCGGCACTGAAGGTCCTGCTGCACAAGGAGGAGTTGTATGCCCTACCAAGCCAACGAGCTGCTGTTGACCCACTTCAAGGACAGCGGCATCGACCTGAGCAACATCGATCTACAACTGCAACAAGTGGCGCCCAACAGCGCCAACCTGCCGCTCTACCGCGACATGATGCTGACCGTGCTGCGCATGGCACATGACGACAGCAACCGCTGGAACGCCAAGATCACCCTGCAGGCCCTGCGCGAACTTGACCACGCCTTCCGCACCCTCGAGCGCTACCGCGGCCGGCGCAAAGTCACCGTATTCGGCTCGGCGCGTACGCCGCTGGAGCATCCGTTGTATGCCCTCGCCCGTGAGCTGGGTGCCAGCCTGGCGCGCAACAAACTGATGGTGATCACCGGTGCCGGGGGCGGCATTATGGCTGCGGCGCACGAGGGTGCCGGCACCGAGAACAGCCTGGGATTCAATATCACCCTGCCCTTCGAGCAACACGCCAATGCCACCGTCGATGGCACCGACAAACTGCTGCCGTTCCACTTTTTCTTCATCCGCAAGCTGTTCTTCGTCAAGGAAGCGGACGGCCTGGTGCTCTGCCCGGGCGGCTTCGGCACGCTCGATGAGGCACTTGAAGTCCTGACCTTGATCCAGACTGGCAAAAGCCCATTGGTGCCGGTGGTGCTACTGGACTCACCCGGAGGGACCTTCTGGCGAGATTGCCTGGCGTTTCTCAGCCGGCAACTGGAAGAAAACCACTACATTCTCCCCCGTGACCTGAAGCTGATGCGGCTGGTGCACAGCGCTGAAGAGGCAGTGGAAGAGATCACCCAGTTCTACAACAATTATCACTCCAGCCGCTGGCTGAAGAATCAGTTTGTCATTCGCATGCATCACCCGCTCAGTGAAGCCGCACTGTTCGACGCCCAGGAGGCATTTGCAGATCTACGCCTGAGCGGCAGCTTCCAGCAGCAGGCCGATGCGAGCGCAGAACATGAAATGGATCGCTTTGATCATCTGACTCGGCTCACTTTTGCCTTCACCGGACGTGACCAGGGACGCTTGCGGGAGTTGATCGACTTTATCAACCTGAGCGAGAACTGGGCCAGGCCAGAGCCGATACAAACCACTCAACGAGCCCGCCAAGCGCTGAAAGCCAGTTGATCATGGAGATTCAGTAGTCGTCGAGGTCTCGGCCGTTCAACAGGCGGCCGACCATGTCCATGGCAAAGCCACGGTAGACCAGAAAACGGGTTTGCTGTGCGCGAGTGCGCGGATCATGAGGGAGCTGCCCGGCAAACTTGCGCTGCCAGACATCCTGCAACCGTGAAGCCCAGTTCACCCCGCTGTCACGCAGGGCCTGCTCGACATCAGCACGGTTGAGGCCACGCTGGGTCAGCTCTTCACGAATACGTGCAGGGCCATAACCGGCGTTGGAACGATAGGCAATGAAACTCTCGAGGTAACGGGCTTCACTGAGTAAGCCGTCTTCGGTGAGCCGATCGAGCGCAGGCTCGATCAGGTCATCTGTAGCTCCGCGCTGACGCAACTTGCGCGTCAGCTCCACGCGACCATGCTCGCGTCGCGCGAGCAGGTCCATGGCTGTCCGCCGAACCGCAACCGGGGTGTCGAGTACGGCGGGCATGGGTCAAGCTTCTGCGTCGGCGTCGGCACCCGCTGGCTCGGCAGCAGCGGCTGCTTTGCCGGCTGCGGCAACAGCACCCAGGTTGAGCAGCTTGTCGCGGATCTGCTTCTCGAGGTCCGCACCGACGGCTGGGTTATCTTGCAGGTACTTGGCGGCGTTGGCCTTGCCCTGACCGATCTTGTTGCCCTGGTAAGCGTACCAGGCACCGGATTTTTCGATCATCCCGTGGGCGACGCCCAGGTCGATGATCTCGCCGTTACGGTAGATACCCTTGCCGTACAGAATCTGGAATTCGGCCTGACGGAACGGCGGCGAAACCTTGTTCTTGACGATCTTGACGCGGGTTTCGCTGCCGACCACTTCGTCGCCTTCCTTGACCGCGCCGGTACGGCGGATGTCCAGACGTACCGAAGCGTAGAACTTCAGCGCGTTACCACCGGTGGTGGTTTCCGGGCTGCCGAACATCACGCCAATCTTCATTCGGATCTGGTTGATGAAGATGACCAGGCAGTTGGCGTTCTTGATGTTACCGGTGATCTTGCGCAGCGCCTGAGACATCAGACGTGCCTGCAGACCGACGTGCATGTCACCCATTTCGCCTTCGATTTCAGCCTTGGGTACCAGCGCTGCCACGGAGTCGATGATGATCACGTCTACTGCGTTGGAACGCACCAGCATGTCGGTGATTTCCAGCGCCTGCTCGCCGGTGTCCGGCTGCGAGACCAGCAGGTCTTCGACGTTGACGCCCAGCTTGCCGGCGTACTCTGGATCCAGCGCATGCTCGGCATCGACGAAGGCGCAGGTGGCGCCGGCTTTTTGTGCTTCAGCGATGACCGACAGGGTCAGCGTGGTTTTACCCGAAGACTCTGGGCCGTAGATTTCGACGATACGGCCTTTCGGCAGACCGCCAATGCCCAGCGCGATGTCCAGACCCAGCGAGCCGGTGGAAATAGCAGGCATGCCCTGGCGATCCTGATCGCCCATGCGCATGACTGCGCCTTTACCGAATTGACGTTCGATTTGACCCAGGGCCGCAGCCAAGGCGCGCTTCTTGTTGTCGTCCATTGAAATCCTCACGTGATCGACTGGCCCTGACGGCCCGAATAACTGTATAAGTAGCCAGTATTATTCCACAGCAACGCGCCTGAGCAAACCCCTGTTGGCAATTTACTCGGTGCCAAGCTGTAACAAGCCGTCTAGCGCGGCTATCACCGTTTGTCGGCGCACCGCTTCACGGTCGCCGGCAAACTGCTTGCGCACACTGCTGACGCGGTCGCCATCAGCCCAGGCCAGCCAGACGGTGCCAACCGGTTTCTCTGCTGAACCGCCACCAGGACCGGCCACACCGCTGACGGCCACGGCAAAGCGCGCGCCACTGCCGGCCTGCGCGCCCCGCACCATGGCTTCGACCACCTCGCGGCTAACCGCGCCGACCTGCTCGAACAACTGCACTGGCACGCCCAACTGGCGAGTCTTCTGGCTGTTGGAATAAGTCACGTAGCCGGCCTCGAACCACGCCGAACTGCCGGCAACCCGCGTGATGGCCTCGGCGATGCCGCCACCGGTGCAGGATTCGGCGGTGGTGACCTGCGCATTGAGTTGCTGCAGATGCTCGCCCAGACGAGTTGAAAGAACGGTGATTGGGTCCATGGTCGGCTCCTGACGGGAATGCGCCCTACCCTATCACCCTGAGAGGGTCAGACAAGGGGTCAGCGCGTGAGTTCGCGGACGTAGGCCTGGCAGGCACGCAACGTGATCAATCCGCGGTCGCCGGTATCGGTGATGGCGATAATTCGTCGAGCATGCGCTGGCTCAAGTCGGGCGCGTACGGCGCCATGATCCACGCTGGCGGGGGCGCCGGCGGTGGGCACAGTGGTGCAAGCGCTGTCGCGCTCGACCAGGACTGACAACCGCTGATCAGCAGTGGCAATCCGATCACGCAGGCGAGCCTGAGTCTGTTCGGCATTGGTAAGCTCCTGGAAATAGCGAGATTCGCTAACCTGCAGACGCTGCTGCAGGTCGCGCTGTGAGGCTTGCGTGGCCAGCAGTTGGCCGGCAAGCGTCTCGGCCTGCAGACGCATCTGCTGTGCATGGCTGGCCGCCTGGTCGGCCAATTGCCGGCCATATCGCCACCCCTGGACCTGCCAGGCCAGCGCAGCGCACGCCAGCATGAGCAGCAGAAAGAGCCCCAGCGAGGCGCGGCTCAACAGAGCACCTCGCGTGCCCGGGCCCACAGCGCCAGGCGATCTTCCAGGCCATTCAGGCCGCCATTGATAAGACGGGTGATGCGGTTGAACTCACCGCGATCCGCCAACGCGTTGAGCCCGCGTGAGTGCCAGAACCAGGCCGCCGACTCGCAGGCCCAGCGCGGTTGCTCGAGCAACTGCGGCTGCGCTAGCAAGCGCTCGTCGCCAAACAGGGCCCGGCTGCAGGCCTGATAACTGTTGCGGCCGGTGATCTGAATCAGGCCGCGACCGCAGTACAGCTGGCCATCACCGTCGGCCTGCGGTGTATTACCCAGACGCCGCGCAAGGCTGCCGGTGTCGTAACGGGAGAGGTAGCGATCGCCACCCAGCTCCTTCACATAGCGCAGTTGGCCGGATTCATGGCCGACCTGCGCGAGAAACGCCGCGATGCGCCTGGGATGATCGATTTGCCAGCGCGGCAAAGCCCCGTTGAGCGCTGCGAGAAAGGTGCCGGCCCGCTGGCCGGCAAGGGGAAATATCTGGGTGAGTTGGCCTTCGGTAAGCATGCTGCACCTCCTTGTTTAACAAAAAAAGCCCAGGACACGGTCCTGGGCTTGAGCCGCGACGATGAGCCGCGCACACGTTGCTCAGGCTTTGATAGCCGTGCCTCCCCGCGGCGCGACGCCCTTGTTGTTGGATTTGCCCTGGCTGCCTCCATTGCAATGCACCGTGGTCTGCCAACCGCTGTTGGTGAACTGCTGTTCAACCGAATCGATCAGGTACAACCCGTCCAGCCCGGCACAAAAGCCGCTGGTTTCGATGCTGCGCTCGGCAAACAGATCGGTTCGCCCGGCCATCTCCAGGCGCAGGCTGGCAGTGCCGCGATTGAAGCTGGCCAGCCGCGCCCTGGCGGCCTGTTCGGCGGCGGCGCGATTGGGGTAGACGTGGCGGTCGGTATGCACCGGCTGATCGCCCGGCAAAACCGCGCTGTTGGCCAGTTCGACCACCTGCAGCGCGCCGCTGGCAGGGTCCTGGTGGCGGGTGCGCACGGCCTTGTGGGTCTGCTGGTCATCCAGGCGGAACTGCCATTTACTGACCATGCTGCGGTCAAGCGTGACCACGCCCAGCGGCTTGCCGCTGGCGCTCTTGCCAGCCTGGCGAGGCAGCACCAGCAACTGGCCATTGGCAAGTTTGGCGGTGCAATCGTAGAGCCGCGCCAGACGCGTGATGAAGGCCAGGTCAGACTCCGCGTACTGGTCGACCCGCGCGACCAGTGCGGTCAGCGGGCACACCGCCTGCCAGCCGTTACGCGCAGCAATTTCATTGACGATCCGTTGTAGCGGCAGCGCTTCCCAACTGCCGCTGCGGGTGGTCTTGCCGCTGCCGCAAAGGTCACTGGCCTTGCCGCGGATGACGAGGGTGTCAGGCGGGCCGGACAGCTCCACTTCATCGACCGTAAAGCGTCCAAGCCGGGTCAGCGGTTGCCCGGCATAGCCGAGATGAACCTCGATCGAGGCGCCTCGGGAAGGTAATGCGAGTGCGCCGTCGCGAGCGTCGATACGCAGCTCGAAATCATCTGACTGCATGCCCGGCTTGTCGCTGGTGCGCAGCAGTAGCAGGCGCTGGTTGATCAGGGTGGTGATGTCGTTGCCGTCGGCAACGATACGAAACTGTGGTTGCATGGGGTGGCTCCAAAGCAGGGTCAGTCCCACAACTGGACCGTTGTGCCGGCAGCGGCGTGCGGGAGGTCTGGCAAGCTGATCAGCACCCCGCCGGCAAACGGCTGGGTCTCATCTGCCAGGCCGTAGTTGGCCGCCAGCACTGCTTCGACGCTGCCGTTGAGGTGGCCGTAATAGTGCTGGCAGAGGCTGTCGAGCACGTCCCCCTCAGACGTCATGCAGGTCTTGCCCATAGCTGATGAACTCCAGTGAGAAGGTTTGTTTACGCGGGATCCCGCCGGCCAGCAGGCTGCTCTGCTCTTCTTCAACGCTGGTCAGGCACCAGGTGCCGAGCACCTCGCCGTACCCGCTGATCAACGACAGCGGCAGCAATTGCCGGCCAATGCTGCGCAGGGCCTGTAACTGGCCGAGCCCGCCTTTGAAAGTCGGGAAGATCGCCCCACGGATACTGATGGTCTCTTCGCCGAGGCCCACCGCCTGTTGCGCGCTGGCGCGGCTGAGGCGCTCCTGACCTGCCCAGCGAAAGCGAGTCTGACGCCGCAGTTGGTCGAAGGCGGCAGTATCCAGATTGAAGTAGTACGCTGCGGCACCAGGTTTGAGCGGTTGCAGCACAAGCAGGTGCGCAAACGGCGTGACCGCCTCCGCTGCCGGGGTGCTGTCGGGGGCAAAACCCAGGGTCGAGAGCGCGCCGGTAACTGCCGCGCGCACTCCCCCCACCACCCGACGCACCGCGGCCCCGGCTTTGTCCACTTGCTCGGCGAAGGTGCCGAGGCGATCACGCACCTGGCGCACCACGCTGAGGGTCTGGTCGTATTTGTCGATGACCTTGGCCACCTTGGCCTGGGCCGTGGTGATTGCGCGCATGCTGCGTTGCAGGCGCGCACCGATGGCCGGCCCCACCACCGGCAGGCCCTCCAGGCTGGCGACGGCGCCTTGGACATGGTCGATGGCCTGATCCATCGGCTCGAGCATGGCGTCGATACGCCGACGCCCCGCTTCACCCGCCTTGACCAGCGCGTGCAGGCCGGCCTGCAGCTGTTCCTGATAACTCATGAGTGCTCCTCAACCAACGTGGGGTATTTCAAACATCTGCACTGCGCGGGCCTGACGCATCAGCTCTTCCAGCTGACTGCGGGCTATCGCCTGCAGCTGGAGCAGCGTGGCGGGGTCGTCGAGGCTGTTGTTGAAGGTGACCGGCATGTTGGCGGTGAAGGTGACTTGCTGATTGATAGTCGGGACGGGAGCTACCGGGCCGGATTCGCGATCGGGCTTGGGCTGCTCTGCTGAAGGCGCCTCTGCGGTCACTAGCCTGGCCAGCCAACCGCCAATCTGCTCGCCCCCCAGGCTCCCCAGCACACCGCCTACCAGACCGCCGACTGCGGTGCCGATCACCGGCACGAACGAGCCGAGTGCAGCGCCTGCTGCGACACCGGCGAGGCCTCCGCTGAGGCCGCCCAGAGCGCTGCCAAAGACTTCACCTTTCTGCGCAGGTGTCGCATCACTGCTGTAAGCGCTGGCGAGCTGAAGCGTGGTATCCGCCAGTACCAGACCTGGCAGCCGTTTCAAGCCCCTCCCTGGCTGCGAAAAAGCAGAACTGGCACCCACCTTGGCAAAGATCAATTGCAACAGATCTGGCGCAGCACTTGAAACGCTTGCCTCTGCAGACTGTTTGTCTGAAAGGGCGGGTGGTATGGCGAGCCAATCTTTGCCTGTGACCGCATCAATCGCTGTCGTTGCCACCCGACTGTACACGCCGACTACCGCGGCAAACTTAGTCATCGGTGCCGTCGCATTCTGCGTGGCCTCCTCGACCTGCGGCTGTTGCTCCTGCTGCCCGGTGTCTGCGTCATTTGCTTGCCCAGCAGGCGCGACCGCAGATGCCTTGGCAGCAGCCGGCTTTGGCTGGCCCTGGGAAGCATCGAACACTTCGCCGCCTACCCGATGACCGATCACTTCACCCAAGGCGGTACCGATCGCCGCTGAACGCTTTTGAACACGCTTATTGTCTGAAAAGAAAATTCCCGATGCTGTGCCGATTACCTTCCCGAAAAATCCCCCAGCAGCCGTGCCAGCCCCTTCGGCTTGCTCCTTGCCATCCTCGCCTGTGGCCAATGCCTTGCCAACATCAAGGACAACGTCGAGCCAGTCCTCACTGGCAACTTCTTTGCCGGCTTGGCGCCCCTCCCGTCGTCTATGGGCGGGAGCTCGTCGGCTCGCTACATAGCCCGAGCCAGCAAACAGGGTGGCGACCGCCGCATACCATGTGAGTTTGGATTTATCAGGAGCTTCCTCCGTAGGCGCCGCGGAGCGCTGCTGCGACCTGGATGAGTCATTCGCCGCCGCGCTGGATGTCTGTTGATTGACCACAGCCAGTCCAGAAATTACCTGGTTCAGCCGGGTCAGGTTTTGATGCAGACGACCCAGCTGATCGTTCACAGGAGCCAGCGCCAGACGCTGTGCGCCTGCCCCCTGCGAATGATCCGGCTCGGTCGAGCGGCCGATTTGACGCCCCGGTTCAAGCACAGGCCCGACACCGGCCCAAGCGCCAATGATCAAACCGAGCCGCGTGGTATTCATTTGCTTGCGTAACAGATCGATGCTGATGCGCAGTGCGTCAAGCGCAACCCCCAACGGCGGGCTGAAGTTAACGCTGAGCCCCAGCTTGAATGGCCCTATAGTCTCTGCCATGGCTTACTCCTGCTCACTCCGAAAGCCACCAGACCATGTCGCCATACGACATGGTCATGATCTCGCTTGCGGAAAAGTTCAGCTCCTTGGCCAGCCGCTTGGCAGCGGCCTTGTGCCGGGCCGGGTCAAAGTTCGTCGTCTTGCACCAGGCGAAAATAGCCCGCCTGCAGACGGCTGTAGTCCTTCAGAGCGAGGCCTTCGAGGTCCTTCACACCGACCTCGGCCAGCGAGGCGAACAGGTTCAGTTCACGCTGTTCGTCATCATTGGCGCCGCCCGCCTGGGCGTTGCGAATATCGCGCACGGTGGGTGCGCGCAGGGACAGGCTATCGACCTGGACGCCATTGGCCTGGCTGGGCCGGGACAGCTGCACGCTGACGCGTTCAGCGCTCAGGGTCAGCCATTGCGGCAGTTTTTTTGCTTGAGCCATGGGCTTCTCCTTAAATGCCGAGCGCAATGCGTTGCGCGGTCAGCTGATCGACACCATTGATTACGCGCTTCATGCCCAGTGCATCGATCTCGTAGACCAACCGGCCATCGACTTCGAGCTTGTAGTAAGTCACGGCCACGCTGTGCTTGATTTCAGCTTTGTCACCGGACTTCCAGTCGCCCATGTCGACTTCCTTGAGGGCGCCGCGCAGGGTTACCACCACCGGGTTGATCTTGCCCTTGAGGCCCTTGAAGGCGCCGCGGAAGGTGCCGTTGAAGCCGCTGCCATCAGCCAGACCGAAGAACTTCAGGGCGTCGCGGCGCACGCCGGTGGTGGTGAACGCCGCCTCCTGTTTCTCCATGCCTTGGTCCATTTCGACCGGCATGTCCATACCGCCTGGGCGGTGCTCTTCCATTTTCAGGGTGAGCTTGGGCAGGGTCAGGCTGGGTACATCGCCCTGGAAGCTGACGCCATCGACGAACAGATTAAGGTTGGCCAGGGTTTCGGGAATCATTGCCATGTAAATGCGCTCCTTAAGCGACGGAATCGAGGACTTCGGTCAGCCACTGGTTGGTGACTTCAACGCGGAAGTTGGGGTTTTCAGCAGGTGGGACGTCGGTGAAGCGGATGTTCCAGTACACCTTGCCTTGCTCCAGCTGGCTGGCAGTGTTCAGCTCAGGGTCGGCGAACACCTCGAAATTGATGATCGCGCCCTGGTTCTTCAGGTCGCGCATGAACGCCTGCAGGCCCTCGGTGACGTCCTTGACATAGGTCGCGGTAATGGCGCGATCGACCGCCCATTTGTGGCCATAGAGGATCGCGTCCATGACGATATCCATGGTCCGCACACGGGTGACGAAGGCCCATTTCGCGTCGGCCGACAGGGTGCGGTTGCCCCACAGGCGGAAGCCGTCATCGCGAATGATGGTGGCGATGTTGGCGTTGTTGAGCAGGTTGGCCCGGCAGGTTTCGTCACCGTCGAGGAATTCGATCGGGCGACCGGTGCCGGTGATACCGACGAACTCCTTGTTCGATGGCGAGGCCCAGAAGCCGTACTCCGCGTCAGTCCAGGCAAACAGCCCAGCCACATACGCCGAACCAGGTGCATCGACCGTGGCGTTTTTGCTGGTGTCCCAGTACTGCACACCCGGATCGACCATGTAAGCGCGCTTGGCGCCGAACTCGCCGGCGTAGGCGATGACCGCTTCATCGGTGGTGTTGGGGCCGTCGATGATGGCAATTGCGCGCAGCTTGTCAGCCAGTGCCACCAGGGCAGTCGCGACCGCCTGGGTCGCGCTGTGCTTGGGGGTGACCAGCAGGCGCGGCTGGGCGTTGAAGCGGCTTTTGCCGTCGAGCAGCGCCTGCAGGCCGGTACGCTTGCCGTCCACCAACGTCCCGCCGATGATCGCCGAAGTCTGCTCGGCAGCGTCCTCGAGCTTGGCCACGCCGCAGGCGACAATCACCGCCTTGGCGCGGGTAAACACGGCTTGGCAAGCCTTGGTGATTGCCGCGTCAACGCCGAACGCCGCAATCGCCTCGCGCTCACTGGTGATCAGTATCAGGTCGTTGGGCTGCGCGGTGAGCGCTGGCGCCGGGGTGAAGGTATCGACCAAACCAATGATCGAGGACGACGGCAGAGCGATGGTGCGTGCGCCGGTGTCGACGTTTGTTACGGTAACGCCGTGAAAGAAGCCAGACATAGACTCTCCAGATATGAAAAGGCCCCGCGTCAGCGAGGCCTAGGGGTACAGCGGAAAAGAAAACGCCCCGTCGGTGCGGGGCGTTATTGGGATTGGTCGGCGATCCAGGACGGTGCTATCGGCCTGTGCTCGACGACGGGGAAATGTTCGGACTGAGGCCAGTCGCGCAGGTCCTGCAGGTAGCCCAGTAGATCGGCGAACTGGTTGGCTGACAGGGTCGTTTCGCGCTGCAGATCTTGCTCATCGCGGTGACGGTCGCGCAGCCATTGCCGCGTAGCCAGCTCAGCATCGCGCCATTGCCGCTCTTGCTCTGCCTGCTGGTCCTGTGTAAGCGGCGGCGGGTCAATCAGTATTGGCAGCCCCTGTTCATCATGGCTTCGGAGCTTGCCAGGCTCAGGGTTACCGATCACCGAATCAAAGCAGTCATCGGAGATTTCCACGGCATCTTCTGGAATGGCCTTATGAATGCCTACGAGGTAGCACATACCCGTGCTCATGCTGTAAAGCCGTTTCATAGATCAATATCCGATTGCAAAGTAGGAGTTAGTTTGGGCCGCCGAGTTGGCGCTGAAGAACGTTGATTCAGTGGCTGCCCAAAACTCTGCTGCCTCAAAGGCTGACGAAAGATTGCCCCAAGGCGAACCCACCATGCTTAGGCACTTGGTGGGAAACGGGATCACGAAGTTTTTCTGAGTACCCGCAACAGCAGAAGATGGCACCGTGCCCCATTGAAAAACAATACCACCTAGCCAAGTTGGCAAAATCAGGTAACCGTTTGACGTCATGCTCGCGGCAAAGCCAAAACGCATGCGCTTGGGCGTCACCACCGCGATTTCAGTAGCCCCTTGGTTGACCTCGGCTTGAGTGGCAATCGTTCCTGTCAGTAGCGGGTTGCCGCTCCACTTCAAGACTCCGGCAGCGTCCATGATCAATCGACCCGCCTTGCGAGCGGCCCAGAAGAACCCGATCCCCGGCGCGTACTCATCGGTAATCTGGGCCGCACCTACCTCCTGAGCCTCGCGCATCACAAGGCCCACATCCAACGAGCCTATCCCTGCGGTAGGTGACGCCAATTGCGGCTGCTGCCTGCTTGTGTAATCGTTCTTGACCACCAACGCATCGGAGATGCCGTAGCCTGCCAACGTGGTGCTTTTGTTTGCTTTGCCTGCCAGTGCGCTTGTCGTCGTGGTGGCAAAGTTGGGATCATTGGCCAACGACGCGGCTAGTTTCTTTAGCGTGTCGAGCGCACCCGGTGCTGAATCGACTACAGCGGCAATAGCAGTTTGGACGAATGCGGTGTTGGCGATCTGCAGCGTGTTTGAACCCTTGGCTGCAGTTGGCCCTGTCGGGATACCTGTAAACCCAGGGCTTTCCAGATTCGCCAGCTCGAACGGCTCCTGCCAGGTGCCATCGTTGTTACTTACCCTCCCTAAAATCCGCTTTTGGTAGGGATAGTTGGCAATCTCGAACCCACGATTAGTGGCATACGCCATACGCTGTACGAATACGAGCAGCGGGTATGGCGATATCACTGAGGGATAGTAGTAGTTGCCAGACGGCAGGCTGTTTAATTCCTCTTTAGTCGCAGGTATGGCGCCGCTGGTGGTATGGCCGAGACCATATTGGGCGTTGAATTGCGCCACCATACGGCGCGCCCAATAAGTGTTAACCGAACTGTAGTCATTGGACTCAGGCGCAACTGTGGGCACCCGTGGGTTTCCGGTGAAGAGCGGGCTGTCCAGCCCAGCCTTGAGCGCGAGCGCGGCAGTGACCTCAGCTTTGGTGTACACGTCCGTAAGACCATAGCCGGCGACCGTGGTCGGGGTGGTGGCCGCCGTGACGTGACCGTTCTTGTCGACCGTGACGCTGCGGTAAGTACCGGCAGCCACGCCGGTGCGGCCAAACACCATCTCGAAGCTCAAGCCCGAAACGCCGAGGGAAATCAGCGCATCAGTGACCAACTGCCAGATGCTGTCGCTGTTAAGTGTCCCTTTCTCAACATGCACCAAAAGGCCCGGCGTCACCTTGGCGCTGGTGTCCGCGTCTGCAGTTCGGGTCCAGGCCCCGGCAGCCACGCTATACAGCCCGTTGTCCTTCGCCACGGTCTGATTCTTGACGAGCACTCGGTTGCCGGGCAGCAACGCCACCCCGTCGACCGTCTGCAAGCCGCCAAGGACGATGTTTGACGTGGTGGCCGTTACCACCGAATGCTTGAAATCCTGCCTCGCCAACTCCTCGGTGACCCACTCACGAGTGGCAAGTACCACGCTAGGATCGATCTTCAACTGGACGTTACTGGCACTACTCACCACCAGGTTCATCCGCACCACTTGGATACGTCCCGAGCCTTGGCTGAGGAGCGGCTTGTAGGTCGGTGCACAATTGGCCACGGCGACCATATCGCCGTCCGCATCGTACAGCGCAATCTCGCGAATCCAGCGCCCACCCACCTCGGCAGGAATCACCTGTTCGGCAACGATGACAGCACTGTTCTTGTCATCCACCTTGAGTTGATTCAACGGCGCACGTCGCCACTCGTTGATCAGGCTGACCTGAGTGGCATTTGGAGTCGGGTCGCTGCCGTTGGCATCTCCCAACCCCATCTGCGTAATCTTCCAAGCGATGCCCAATGCATCGGCATTGGCCTGTTTCGCCGCACCCACGTTAGTGAGGATGGCGTAGAACTGTGAATTCTGATCAACCATGTGCAATGTCCAAGATATCAATTGAATGTTCGCGACCGCCGCGACCAATGGCGCCTGTGACCGCAATGACCGATGACGCAAGCGGATAGATATCCAGCTCGTCACCGTCCTGAATCGCGCAGCCCAGATGCAGTGCGCCACGGCTTTCCAGACTTATCACCAGCCCCGTGAGGTGGCGGCTGAGCGGCTTGGCGTCATCGATCAGCGCCGACAACTCGGCATATGTCTGCTCACTGATGCCCGCATCAGAAACGCCGATCTTCAAAGCAAAGGTTCCCGGCACAGCAGCCAGCTTGGCCTGCCACCACTCCTCCACTTCGATCAGGTAGCCAAACGGCTCGACCACCCGCCGCAGCGCGCCAAGGGTGCCTTTGTGGGCATGTACGAAGAACGAGGAGCGAATCACCGAGCGTTTGATCGCGTCGCTCCAACTGTCGTCCCAGCGGTCGACCGACCAGGCCCAGGCGAGTTGATAGAGCAAGTGCGGCGGGCAATTTTCAGGGCTGTAGAGCAGGCGCAAGTCGACCTTGAGGTCTTCATCGCCTGCGGCTTCGATGGCACATTCCAGCGCGGTGCGGTTGAGCGGCAGCAGGCTGTCCATATCAGCCGCCTCGCTTCAGATCGAAGCCCGTGCACCACGCCGCCTGGGACTTGCTCGGACGAATGTCGGCCCAGCCGCTGAGTTCGACCCGACTGACCCCGCCGATGTGCAGCTGTGCATCGATCCCGGAGCGTGCAACTTCGACGCCCAGGCGCCGGCGCGGGTTGATCCAGGCTTGCAGGCGACGACGACACTCGGCGAGCACCGCCTCCGACTCAGGGCCGCTGTCAGCGATGTAAAGGGTGGCATCAATGCGGTACGACAAGACCTCGGCGCTACGCACGGTGACGCGGTCGGCTACCGGGCGAATGTCATCGTCGTTGAGGTAAGCGGCGACCTGGGCCAGCAACTGCGCATCTGCCACGCCGTTGCCTTCCAGGCTCAACACAGTGACATCGACGACGGCAGGCGACGGGCTCTCGGCGGTTGCGTCAGCGACCAGGCCCGAGGCGTTGCGAGCGTGCAGGATGTAACTGTTGCGCGGCCCGGCAGTGGTGAGCCCCTCGTAGACCAACTGCACCCGCTCACGCAGCGCCGCGTCAGATTCGAACAGTGCCTCGAGCGGCGGTACCTGAGTCCGGTCTTCAGCCTGGATCAGCAAACGCTGCAGGCTGACATTGGCCGCTAACTGGTCGAGGTCGCTGCCTTGGGCGTAAGCCAACAGCAGTGCCTTGGCCGCGTCATTGATGCGTGCCCGGTTGAGCAACTTGCGGTAGGCCCCGACTTCCAGCAGCTTGCAGACCGGGTCGCTTTCCAGCTGTGCGGTCCAAGCGTCCCCCAGATGCGCACGAAAGGTCTGCAGATCAGCCTGGTACAGGGCCTCGTAGTCGAGGTCTTCGAGCAGTTGAGGGGCCGGCAATTGGGCCAGGTCGACTTGACTCATACCTGCACCTCGAGCATGGCGTCAGCCCCCAGATAGCGGCCCCGCAAACTCATGCTGACCTGACCTCCGATCACCGCAATCACCTTGACTCGCTCCAATTGCAAACGCGGTTCCCAACGTCCCAGAGCACGGGCGACTTCAGCCTGGACGGCGCTTTTCCAACCTTCGTTGACAGGCAGGTCGACGTAGCGGCGCAGTTGGCTGCCGTATTCCGGGCGCATACGACGGCTGCCGAGGGGGGTAGAAAGGATGTCTTCAATCGATTGACGCAGGTGGGCGATGCCGGCCAACGGCTGGCCGGTGCGCCGGTCCATACCGATCATGGCGCACCTCCAGGCGAGGGCCGGACAGCGATGGCCGAGCCCCATGGGCAGGTTTGCATAGCAGTCTCCTGGCAGAAAAAAACCCGCATCGGCGGGTCTGTTAATGTTTGTGATTGGCCGTGTTGCCGGCCGTGTCGATGATCTGGCCACCGCCATGGATATCACCGCTGACCACCAGCGGGCCCTTGATCGAGACGCTACCGGTGAGGGTTATCGCCGCTGCGTCAAGGCTGATGGCGCCATCGCTGACCTGCAGCGAGCTGGCCCCGACCCGGATGCTGGCGTTGCCGGTCGGCAAGTGGATGTCGTAGCGCCGCGCTTGCCAGTCGTAGGCCAGTGAGCCGCCGTCGGCGAAATGCCACACCTCGAGGTGATCGCGGTTATCTGGCGGGCTTCCCGCGTTGCCATACAGCCCAGGGAAGAAGGTGCCCTGGGCCGGCTCGCCGCTGGGACTCAACAGCACGCCCTGCTCGTCGATGCTCGGCGCGCGCCAGTGACGGGCCTGGCCTGCGGCCAATGCATGCCAGCGCACCCAGGCGCTGCTCCAGCCGCTGCCATCCGAGACCCGCACTCGAGCTGCGGCAGGATCCACCGCCACGACGCGGCAAGGGATGACCAGGCAGGCCAACATACGGTCGTGCATTGAACTTGAATAACTCATGACAGATCCTGCGGCGGGAAGTAATTGCCCTCGTTGCCTGGGCCGGTTTCCGGGCTGATCCCCAGCATCAACTGCCCAGGCGGCTGGTCGGGCCAGTCCCAGCGTGGCTCGCCAAGCAGCACCGGCTGGTCCCAGCGCACCGTCCAGCCACTGCCATCAAACTGCGCCTCGACATTACGGCTCGCTTCGACGAAATCCAGCTCCCAGAACTGCTGGCGCAGCACGTCGATCAATTGCGCAGCCAGCAGGCTGCCCTGCAGACGCGCCTCGGCCTGGGCGCTATCCGCGGCGGTAATGTCCGCTTCGAAACTGGCAAGCAGCACCGAGCGCCCATCGCGAGGGGCTGGGTCGGCCGTCATGCGCACCACGCCATGGCGCAGTGCGGGTAATGCCGTGTTATTGCCTACAGATGAATATGCATCGACTGACGCAAGTTCCGGGATCGCCTCACGGATGGTTGCGGTCACTGCCGCATGTAATGTTGTCAGTTCGCTCATGCTCAGGGCTCCTCTCGCACATCTGCCCGCACGCCGTCGCGCAGCCCAAGCCGCTTGGCTGCCCAGCGTTCATAAAGGCCGATGGCAACATCGGCTCCCGCCATCGCCGTCAGGCAGCCAAAGGCGCTGGCGCTCCAGATCGACATGCCGCTGGCGTACAGCAGCATCACCGTCGACACGCCACAGATCATGCATGCCCCGGAACGCAGCGCCAGCCGGCGCATCAGCGACCAGCCTTTTGCTCCAGCCTTGTCGGCCCGCCACATTTCGCCGGAAACACCGCCCAGCAACGCCAGGACGATTACCAGCCAGAGCGGCATTTCCAGTAACGCTTGTTGCTCGTTCGTCACTGTCCTGTCTCCTGTGTGATGCCCGCCGACGACTGTCGACAGGTCGGTTTACGCTTCAACTCGGCATTCCAAAAAGCCCGCCATCGCGTGTTGCTTTTCAGTTGACGGATCAGCCTTACGATCCGCCGGATACCGGGTTTGAGAAATCTTCTATGCCCTGAGGCCATCACGCTTTAGCCGGTAATCCAGAAACGTCGCTCCGATACCTGCGCGTAGCGCAGCCCACTTCCCGCCCGTTGCTGACAGGGGACTGATCGCTGCCAAGACGAGTAGTTGCACAGGTTCTGGCGAGGCGGCGTTAGCCAATGCCGACTGCTGCCTTCATCGGCATTGTTTAAATGTGCACAACAAACCCCGATACCAGGAAGGCTGATAACGGATTCTCTAGTTAGCGCGACTTGCGTTCAGATACTTGTGTGAATAGCACTGTGGTGAATACCGAAGCTAAGGGTTGCTGCTGGTAACAGAGTAAATCGATAGAAACAGCCAGGCCATTTCCATGCCAACCAGCAAGCCATCTCGCCGTACAACACCGACTTTGCCAACGTGGGTTGGAGCGATAGAGATAGACGGCACATGAACTTGGGCAAGTTCGAAAGGGCCAATGTCACTCTGCGATTTTGGTGCATGGGAGATCTAAAGATATGTGCAGGACTACAACGTCGAGTGTCGGCCCTAGTTACTGCCAGATGCCGTTATGGAGAAGTTGAGGCGCTTAAGCACAGATTTCTGGCTGTTTGGACCAGAACTTTTCGGTCCCAGCAGTAGCCTTCTACATCCAAACTGTAGGTGGTTACGGGTATCCCCTAAACCAGCTATGGGCAATTGGGTCAGTTAGTGATCATCAGATCTAGGCTGGTGGCATCGCAGGAATAGTTGCTCTTCTTGTCGATTACCAGATAGAGGGCAGCACCGTCGGTTACGGCTACATCATTTGCCTTGAAAGTGGAACTGCCGCGATTGGCAAGATTACCGGACTGCAGAATGGTGTCTCCTAGATTTAGCGACCAGGCAATGCCATCACCACAAGAACCATGTAGATCGTTGACACTACCTAAAACATTGATATTTCCGCTCACCGGACTGGTCCAGCGAATAATGCTCTGGCTGTTAATGCCGGGGTGGGTAACCACGTCACCCTGCTTGAACACGAAACTTCCGCCAGAACCTGTGAAAGTGTAGGTCTGCTTCACTACTGCTACGTAAGCTCGGCTGGCCGCCTCACGCCAACAGGTCATCGGAGTATCGCTACAAGTGGTGGCATCGAACGTTGGCAGCAGCGTGTAGCTCGTTGGAACGTTCGAAGCCCCTTTATTCTGCATGAACGACCATGGTGAGCCAGCGGGCGCACCTTCAGTCATCAGATACATATCACGCGCCAGATTCCACGATTGAGCAGTCGCTGCCCAAACGGAGGAGGATACAGCGGAGGCCGCCAAGGCAGCAGAAAGGATTGTAGTCTTCAAATATTTCATATGCATAACTCGGTATCGATAATGAACGAGGTTTACTGATGCGGCGCATGCCGAACTGAACCGCTCAATGGCGATGACTCAAGGCTCGTAGCCTTTACATAATTCAGAATCCCCCAGCGGGAACGCTTTGTCTGGAACTCAAGTGAGCGCGCCTTCACGGGGTAAGACTTCTGCAGCATTTACCGCAGCGCAAGTCCTTTAACGCCGGCAAAACCATTGAGTTCCTGCTCACCCCCTCCCACTCACTTGCGCGAGCAGTCAGGGCCCACTGGCTTGCAGGTAAAGTCTGCGATCAGGCAACTACTCTGGGATGTCCGCACCCTTCGGAGTAACCCTCTCGTTTCTCACTGTACATACGGCAATAACCGATCTATTCGACCGCCATCGCCGGCTTTTCAGTAATGCGTGGTCAACCGCAGGCCACTGCTGGTGACACCTGCGGTCATGTCCAAAACTGTTAACTCCGACCGCGGCCGCCTGCCCGCCGGAAAACTGTTCGTGGTGCTTTACGCTGCACACCCGGGCCAGTTGCCAACCCTCTGAACAGTTGAGGCCTGTTCATCGCTGCCTTTGCAACAACCGGTTTCTGCCCGGCTTGAGAAACACGTTATGCGCATATGCATATGCAGTCAATGCATTTATTCATAGATTTTCCCATGAGGATTTGCTGATATGCATGAAGGCCATGCATGACGCTGGTTGTAGGACTTTTCTGCAGGCGAAAAAAAACCCGCCGAAGCGGGTTTGATCTGACGATGTTCACTCAGCGGGCGTACATCCCCCACCAGAAGACGTGGCCCAGCAGGCTGATCTGCTCATCCTGCATCTGCTGGAAAGTGTAATCCTCGTCGGGGTGCTCATCGCGGTTGAAGCTGCGCAGGCGGATGCCGGTTGGCAGGCGATACACCTGCTTCACACGCAACTGGCCGTTGTGATTGATGGCATAGAGGTCGCCGTCGACGATATCGCCGATCGCACATTTACCGGTATTGACCCCTACCGTGGCGCCATCGCGCAGCACCGGCAGCATGCTGTTGCCGCGCACGGTCACGCACTTGGCGTTGTCGAACTGGACGCCATTGTGGCGCAGGCTGCGCTTGCCGAAACGCAGCCGCGCACGCTCGCTCTCTTCGATGACGAATCTTCCTGATCCTGCTGCCAACTCGACCTCGCGAAGAAAGGGCACGCTGACCTCGTCGTCCTCGACGGGGGTTTCGTCGTCCCACAGGCTGATATCGCTCATGTCGGCATGACCATGAGCTGGCTGCGCCGCTTCACGCGACTCGCCGAGTTCGGCGCGGCCACGTAACTGGTCGGTGCTGACGCCGAAATACTCGGCGATTTTGGAGACGTGTTTGTCCGACGGATCAACGATCTTTTCGCTGAGAATCCGCGAAAGCGTGGATTGGGGAACGCCCGTGCGCCGGTGCAGCTCCGTCGGAGACAGGCCGTGGCGGTCGAGCAAGGTCTTGAGTACGGAGGCTACGTTGCGTTTTTGCATAAGACGCATAATGCAACGAGTTGTGCGCAAATGCAATTGATGCGAAAGCGCACAGACAAGCCCGCGCCTCAGCAGAGCGCGGCAATCCATTGGCGTATCGTCCCTGCATCGCCGGGCAAAAGCCTGTAACATTGCCGGTTTCAAAATCGCCCACCGAATCACGCTGTAAGGCCCCGAATGTCTGACCTCTCCGCGCACACTCCAATGATGCAACAGTACTGGCGGCTGAAAAATCAGCACCCGGACCAGTTGATGTTCTACCGCATGGGCGATTTCTACGAGATCTTCTACGAAGACGCGAAGAAAGCCGCCAAGCTGCTGGACATCACCCTGACCGCGCGCGGCCAGTCGGCCGGCCAGTCGATCCCGATGTGCGGGATACCGTTCCACTCGGCAGAGGGCTACCTGGCCAAGCTGGTCAAGCTCGGTGAGTCGGTGGTGATCTGCGAGCAGATCGGCGACCCGGCGACCAGCAAGGGTCCGGTCGAGCGTCAGGTGGTGCGTATCATCACCCCTGGAACGGTGAGCGACGAGGCGCTGCTCGATGAGCGCCGCGACAACCTGATTGCCGCCGTGCTCGGTGATGAGCGGCTGTTCGGCCTGGCTGTGCTGGACATCACCAGCGGCAACTTCAGCGTGCAGGAAATCAAAGGCTGGGAAAACCTGCTGGCCGAGCTTGAGCGGATCAACCCGGTCGAGCTGCTGATCCCGGATGACTGGCCACGCGACCTGCCGGCCGAGAAGCGCCGTGGTTGCCGGCGCCGTGCGCCGTGGGACTTCGACCGCGATTCGGCGCGCAAGAGCCTGTGCCAGCAGTTCGCGACCAAGGACCTCAAGGGCTTTGGCTGCGACAAGCTGACCCTGGCCATCGGCGCCGCAGGCTGCCTGCTGACCTACGCCAAGGAAACCCAGCGCACCACCCTGCCGCACTTGCGCAGCCTGCGCCACGAGCGCATGGACGACACGGTCATCCTCGATGGTGCCAGCCGACGCAATCTGGAGCTGGACATCAACCTGGCCGGTGGCCGCGACAACACCCTGCAATCGGTCATCGACCGTTGCCAGACGGCCATGGCCAGCCGCCTGCTGAGCCGTTGGCTGAACCGTCCGCTGCGCGACCAGAAGGTGCTGCAAGCACGTCAGGAATCGATCCGTTGCCTACTCGACGGCTATCGCTATGAAAAGCTGCAGCCGCAACTCAAAGAGATTGGCGACCTGGAACGGATCCTTGCCCGGATCGGCCTGCGTAACGCGCGACCGCGCGACCTGGCGCGGCTGCGCGACGCCCTCGCCGCCCTGCCCGAGCTGCAAAATGCCATGGCTGACCTGGAGGCGCCGCACCTGGCCCGCCTGGCGGCCATCACCGGCACTTACCCGGAGCTGGCCAGCCTGCTCGAGCGAGCCATCATCGACAACCCGCCGGCGGTAATCCGCGACGGTGGTGTCCTCAAGACCGGCTACGACAGCGAGCTCGACGAGTTGCTGGCCATGAGCGAAAACGCCGGCCAGTTCCTGATCGACCTCGAAGTTCGGGAAAAAGCCCGCACCGGCCTGCCCAACCTCAAGGTGGGCTACAACCGTGTGCATGGCTACTTCATCGAACTGCCCAGCAAGCAGGCCGAGCAAGCCCCTGCCGACTACATCCGCCGGCAGACCCTCAAGGGCGCCGAGCGCTTCATCACGCCGGAGCTGAAAGCCTTCGAAGACAAGGCGCTGTCAGCCAAGAGCCGAGCCCTGGCGCGCGAGAAGATGCTCTACGATGCGCTGTTGGAAAACTTGATCGGCCACCTCGCGCCGCTGCAGGACAGTGCCGCAGCACTGGCCGAGCTGGACGTGCTGAGCAACCTCGCCGAGCGCGCTCTGACCCTCGACCTGAACTGCCCAAGCTTTGTCGACGAGCCCTGCCTGCGTATCGAGCAAGGCCGCCACCCAGTGGTCGAGCAGGTGCTGACCACACCGTTCGTGGCCAACGACCTAGGCCTGGATGACAGCACGCGCATGCTGATCATCACCGGCCCGAACATGGGCGGTAAATCGACCTACATGCGTCAGACCGCACTGATCGTGTTGATGGCGCACATTGGCAGTTTCGTCCCGGCGGCGCGCTGCGAGCTGTCGCTGGTCGACCGCATCTTCACCCGTATCGGCTCCAGTGATGACCTGGCCGGCGGCCGTTCGACCTTCATGGTCGAGATGAGCGAGACTGCTAACATCCTGCATAACGCGACCGACCGCAGCCTGGTGCTGATGGATGAAGTCGGCCGTGGCACCAGCACCTTCGACGGCCTTTCACTGGCCTGGGCCGCCGCCGAGCGTCTGGCGCAACTGCGCGCCTATACCCTGTTCGCCACGCATTATTTCGAATTGACGGTACTGCCCGAGAGCCAGCCGCTGGTGGCCAACGTGCATCTGAACGCCACCGAACACAACGAACGGATTGTCTTCCTGCACCACGTTCTGCCAGGCCCTGCCAGCCAGAGTTACGGCCTGGCGGTCGCGCAACTGGCCGGCGTACCCGGCCCGGTGATTCAACGTGCACGCGAGCACCTGAGCCGACTGGAAACTGCCAGCCTGCCTGGCGAAGCTGCAGCCAGCCCAGGCAAAGCTGCGCATGACCCGCATGTCCCGCACCAGAGCGACCTGTTTGCCAGCCTGCCGCATCCTGCCATCGACAAGTTGGGCAAGCTCGACCTGGATGACATGACCCCGCGCCAAGCTATCGAAATGCTATATCAACTGAAGAACCTGTTATAACGGCTGCCTGCGCAAGCTGGTAGAATCCCGCGCGGTTTGCTGGTGCTGCAGGTTATTAGCCTGGCCTGCAGCCACATACCTGTGAACCGTGCTGCCCTGCAAGGAAGGGCATGCAGCCGTTGCCTGAGGAGAAAATTAGAATGACCTTCGTCGTCACCGACAACTGCATCAAGTGCAAATACACCGACTGTGTGGAAGTGTGTCCGGTGGACTGCTTCTATGAAGGCCCGAACTTCCTGGTCATTCATCCGGACGAGTGCATCGACTGCGCGCTGTGCGAGCCAGAGTGCCCGGCACAGGCGATTTTCTCGGAAGACGAAGTGCCTGCCGGCATGGAGAACTTCATCGAGTTGAACGCCGAGCTGGCGGAGATCTGGCCGAACATCACCGAGCGCAAAGATGCCATGGCCGACGCTGAAGAGTGGGATGGCAAGCCTGGCAAGATTGCTGATCTGGAACGCTGATACGCTTGGCGCATCTGGTTCGAACAAAGCGGCCCTCGGGTCGCTTTTTTTGTGCCCGGCGACCATCGCGAGCTAAAATCGCAGACAAAAAAAGGGGCGGTATGACCCGCCCACATTTTTTTCCGTAGTCCCTGCTTGTCCCTGTACATCATCCTGATGAATCGCGTCCTGCGATGTCCTTGGCTTTCTTCCTGAAAGCCTGTGCCTGTCCGTTGGCACAGTTCAGATACTAGCGATTTCAGCGGAACAGACAACGTCGAGATTTCTCTGATTGTTACAGCGGACACATTTCCACATGCCAGATAATTCGTTATTTATCAGCGAGTTACGAATTTATAACGACTGAAAACGACAATGATTTACTTACCCATACGCCAATCTCCTACGCAGGCCGTAAGCAATCTCGTACGCTAGCTGCAACAAGGGTGGCAACTTGAACATTCTCCAGACGAAAAAAAAACGCCCCGAAAAATCGGGGCGTTGTTCGAGGCAGTCAGCGTTACTGGAACAGTGACTCGCTGGACAGACCGTTCTTCTCGAGAATCTCGCGCAGCCGCTTGAGCCCCTCGACCTGAATCTGCCGAACCCGCTCACGCGTCAGGCCAATCTCCAGACCGACATCTTCAAGGGTGCTGCTTTCGTGACCACGCAGGCCAAAGCGGCGTACCACCACCTCACGCTGCTTGTCGGTCAGCTCCCCCAGCCACTGATCGATGCTCTGCGACAGGTCATCGTCCTGCAGCAGTTCGCAAGGGTCGGTCGGGCGATCATCGGTTAGGGTGTCGAGCAGGGTCTTGTCAGAGTCAGGCCCCAGGGAAACGTCGACCGAAGACACCCGCTCGTTGAGCCCAAGCATGCGCTTGACCTCTGCAACCGGCTTCTCGAGCAGGTTGGCGATTTCTTCGGGGGACGGCTCGTGATCGAGCTTTTGCGTCAGCTCACGCGCCGCGCGCAGGTAGACGTTGAGTTCCTTAACCACATGGATCGGCAGGCGAATGGTGCGCGTCTGGTTCATGATGGCGCGTTCGATGGTCTGACGAATCCACCAGGTGGCATAGGTTGAGAAGCGGAAGCCGCGTTCTGGGTCGAATTTCTCTACCGCGCGAATCAGGCCAAGGTTGCCTTCTTCGATCAAATCGAGCAGCGACAGGCCGCGATTGACGTAGCGACGGGCGATTTTCACAACCAGACGCAGGTTGCTTTCAATCATGCGCTTGCGACCTGCAGGGTCGCCCTTTTGCGAAAGCCGTGCGAAGTGCACTTCTTCTTCAGGAGAGAGCAACGGCGAGAAGCCGATCTCATTGAGGTACAGCTGAGTCGCATCGAGTGCCCGAGTGTAGTCGATGTACTTGTGCTGTTTGAGCGATGAGGCCGATTTGGCCTTGGTCCGAACCGCAGATACAGCAGGTTCGTCTGACACCACATCCGTTTCCAAAACGATGCCGGTCTCCATCAGGAGCAGGTCATCGTCGATGTCAAACTCCGGCACTTCTTTGCTGAGAGCCATTGTTATAGTCCTTTGCTGAGTTCGAACTCAGACTCTAGCGGCACCTGATTCCGTGGCAGCGCTGGAGCCTGTCCCCTCTACATCCAAGGAACAGGCCGGGTGCAACATTCAACGACGTGGCAAGAACTGGAGCGGATCGACGGGTTTGCCCTGACGGCGGATTTCAAAATGCAGTTTCACCCGGTCAGTGCCCGTGGACCCCATTTCAGCAATAGCCTGCCCTGCCTTGACCTGCTGCCCTTCCCGTACCAAAAGCCTGCGGTTGTGACCGTAGGCACTGACGTAGGTATCGCTGTGTTTGATGATGATCAGTTCGCCGTAGCCCCTTAATCCACTCCCGGCGTATACCACTGCACCACCAGACGCAGCAAAAACAGGCTGTCCCAAATCACCGGCGATATCAATGCCTTTATTCAAACTACCGTTTGAAGCAAATTTTCCAATTAATACGCCGTTGGCGGGCCATGTCCAGCCGCCGGCCGTGCGCTCTGCGGCGGGCACTGTGGTGACGGTCGTGGTGGTGCTCGACGGGGCACTTGTTATCACCTTGCCGCCACTGACGGACGGTACAGGTGTACCCACCGGACGCCGGGTAACTGTGGTCTTGCTCGAGGAAGAAGGGCTGGAAACCACGGTGGTACTACCGGTCGAACCACTGTTGAAGCGGATCGGCTGACCAGGGCGAATGGTGTAAGGCGCCGGAATGTTGTTGCGCGCTGCCAGCTCCTTGTAGTCCCAGCCGTAACGGAAGGCAATCGAGAACATTGTGTCGCCCGGCTTGACGATGTATTGACCCGTGGTCACGGTCGGCCGCTTGGGCGCTGCGTTGTTGCGGTCGACCACCCGGGCGCTGCTCGAGCCGGTACTGGAACAGCCCGTCAGCAGCGTGCCCATGGCCAATGCCACCACCAGGAGCTTGAAAAACGACCGATCCTTGCGCTGCAGACTGATTGTGTGACCCACCCGCGCTCCCCTCATGGTGCCGAAAACCGACTAAACAAAATGCAATAATGTTGCAATTATAACCGAGCCCACTGAAGTGTGGGCGCGCAGGAAAAACATCAAAAGTCTTTTAGGACGCGCCCGATTATTTCAGGACTCGCCCGCCTCATAGACAGGCGCGCGCCAGAGGAATTCGTTGCAGCTGCAAATATTCCCTGTGGCTCAGGCCAGCGGGCCGTTGAGCAGCGGTACAAAACGCACCGTACCCATGACTCGCCGAGAGAAGCCGTGCTCTTCACGGACGATCATCAACAGCTGCTGTTGCTCGCCGGCCGGGCCAACCGGGATCACCAGGCGCCCGCCAGGCGCCAGTTGATCGAGCAGCGCTTGCGGCACCTCAGGTGCCACGGCCGTGACGATGATGCCGTTGTAGGGCGCCAGGGCCTGCCAACCGTCGCAGCCGTCGCCCCAGCGGAACACTACATTGCGCAGGTTGAGTTCGAGCAGGCGCTCCTTGGCTCGGTCCTGCAGGACCTTGATCCGCTCTACCGAGAACACCCGCTCGACCAACTGCGCCAGTACAGCCGTCTGGTAACCCGAGCCGGTGCCGATTTCCAGCACCTTGTCCAAGGGGCCGGCCTCAAGCAGCAGCTCGCTCATGTGCGCAACCATGAACGGCTGGGAGATGGTCTGGTTGTGCCCGATCGGCAGCGCCGTGTCTTCGTAGGCGCGGTGCGCCAGCGCCTCATCGACGAACAGATGACGCGGCGTACGGCGGATCACGTCGAGCACCTTGGGGTTGGATACCCCCTCTTCGGTCAGACGCTGGATCAGCCGTTCACGGGTACGTTGCGAGGTCATGCCAATCCCGCGGCGTTGCAGATCGTCCTGTTCGCGCATCAGAGCACGCCCTCCAGCCAGCCGCTGAGCTGGTCGAAGGCATCGTTGAAGGTACGGTCGAGCTGCAGCGGGGTGATCGACACATAGCCCTGCATCACGGCATGGAAGTCGGTACCCGGGCCGCCATCCTCGGCGTCCCCTGCCACGGCGATCCAGTAACCTTCCTTGCCGCGCGGGTTGACCACCTTGGTCGGCGCCGCCGCACGTGCACGGTGGCCCAGACGAGTGACCTGAATACCGCGGATATGCTCCAGCGGCAGGTTGGGGATGTTGATGTTGAGCACGGTGCGCGGCGGCAACTGCAGGCGCGACTGCGCCTCGACCAGGCGCCGGGCAATATGGGCGGCAGCGGGCAAGTTGTCGGGCTGGCGCGACACCAGCGAGAACGCCAGCGAGGTGCCACCGAGAAAACGCCCTTCCAGCGCAGCGGCGACGGTGCCGGAATACAGCACGTCATCGCCCAGGTTGGCGCCCAGGTTGATCCCCGAGACGACCATTTCCGGCGTTTGCGGCAACAGGCCGTTGAGCCCCAGGTGGACACAGTCGGTGGGCGTGCCATTGAGGCTGATAAAGCCATTGGCCAGAACCTGCGGATGCAGTGGCCGGTCCAGCGTCAGCGAACTGCCGGCGCCGCTCTTGTCTTGGTCCGGGGCGATCACCACGCACTCGGCATAGTCCGCCAGCGCTGCATGCAGCGCGGCGAGGCCCGGGGCGGTCACACCGTCGTCGTTGGAAATCAGAATACGCATGGGCTGTCCGTCTGCCCTACCGGCACCAGATCGACTAGCTCGCGCACCACCACGGTGGCGAAGCATCCGGCCGGCAGGACGAATTCCAGTTGCAGGATATCAGGCTCGGGATAATGCCACGTCAGGCCGCCAATAGGGAGCCGCAGGATGCGCCGTTCGTGACTCATGCCCGCCCGCGCCAGCCAATGTCCCAATGCAGCATGTCGTTCGCCAACAGCGGTTTCCAGTTCGGCGGTGGCACCGGTGGTTGGCGTAGGCCCCTCCCCCCACAGCGGACCGGTCGGGTGCAGATCGAGAATGGCCAGACGCGGATCGGCGCACTCGGCCTCGCCCGCCGGGAAGAAGCTGCGGCTGTCGGTGAACGCCAGCAGGTCGCCCACCTGCGCCCGCTGCCAGCTGCCGTCGGCAACCCGCGCTGCCAGCACCTGGTTGAACAGGTAGCTGCGTCCGGCCGAGAGCAGCCGCGAACGCACATTGCGCTGCTCGGGCAGCGCCGCTCGCTCGGCCCAGCTCTGTGCATCGTGGACATTGCCACCGCCATGGCCGAAGCGCTGGCTTCCAAAGTAGTTGGGCACGCCCTGCGCCTTGAGCTGCTGCAAGCGCGCATCCAGCGCGGCATGGTCAGCCGTCAACGCTGTCAGGCGCAGCGTGAAACCGTTGGCCGAATGCGCGCCGCGCTGCAGTTTGCGCAGGTGCCGGTCGCGCTTGAGGATGCGCAGGGTATCGTCTTCGGCGCGGCTCAGGTCAGGGTCGGCCTTGCCCGGCAGATGCAGGCTGAACCACTGCCGGGTCAACGCCTGACGGTCCTTGAGGCCTGCGTAGCTGATCGCGCGCAGCGGCACACCGGCAGCGCGGGCCAAGCGGCGGGCGGCTTCTTCGGTGTTGAGGTCGCGTTTCTCGACCCACAGCCACAGGTGCTCACCCTGCCCGGTCAGCGGAATGTCGAGCACTTCATCGACTTGGAAGTCTTCCGCGACTGCCTTGAGCACAGCGCTGCCCAGTGCTTCACCCGAAGCGCGTGGCCCAAGCAGTTCCAATTCGGTCATAGCGCCAGCAACAGGGCTACCGCATGCACGGCAATCCCTTCCTCACGGCCAGTGAAACCGAGCTTCTCGGTGGTGGTGGCCTTGACGTTGACCTGGTCGAGCTCGACCTGCAGGTCGGCAGCGATCAACTGGCGCATGGTTTCGATATGCGGGGCCATTTTCGGCGCCTGGGCAACAATGGTGGCGTCGACGTTGCCGACCTTCCAGCCTTTGGCCTGGACCACGGCCAGCACGTGACGCAACAGCACACGGCTGTCGGCGCCCTTGAACTGCGGGTCGGTATCCGGGAAATGCTTGCCGATGTCACCCAGCGCAGCGGCGCCGAGCAAGGCGTCGCTCAGTGCATGCAGCACCACGTCGCCATCGGAATGGGCCAGCAGGCCGTATTTGTGAGGAATCTGCACCCCACCCAAGGTAATGAAATCACCGTCGGTAAACCGGTGCACATCGTAGCCATGGCCAATACGCATAGAAAAACGCCCTGATAAAGTCAGGGCGGGATTCTACCTGCTTTGCACAGGCTTGGGCGCAGTTGTTGGGCCGCAGTGCGGCCCTGACCACAGTTACAGGCGGCCCAGCGCAGCGGCGTGGTGGCGCAGGTGGTCATCGATGAAGCTGGCGATGAAGTAGTAGCTGTGATCGTAACCAGGCTGGAGGCGCAAGGTCAGCGTATGGCCAGCCTTGCGGGCGGCCTGTTCGAGCGCCTCGGGTTTGAGCTGGGTGGCGAGGAAATCATCCCGATCACCCTGCTCGATCAGCAGCGCCGGACATTGCCCGGCCGGGGTTTCGGCCAACAGCACGCTGGCATCCCACTCACGCCAGCGTGCGCGGTCTTCGCCCAGGTAACGGGAGAACGCCTTCTCGCCCCACGGGCAGTCCATCGGGTTGCAGATCGGCGAAAACGCCGACACCGACTGATAGCGGCCAGGGTTGCGCAGGGCGCACACCAGCGCACCGTGGCCGCCCATGGAATGGCCGCTGATGCTGCGCTGATCCGACGCCGGGAAGTGCGCCTCGACCAGCGCGGGCAGCTCCTCGACCACGTAATCATGCATGCGGTAATGCTGCGCCCAGGGCTGCTGAGTGGCATTCAGGTAGAAGCCTGCACCGAGGCCGAAATCCCAGGCGCCATCGGGATCCCCCGGCACCTGCTCGCCACGCGGGCTGGTGTCGGGTGCGACGATGATCAGCCCCAGCTCGGCAGCCAGGCGCTGGGCGCCGGCCTTTTGCATGAAGTTCTCGTCGTTGCAGGTCAGGCCGCTCAGCCAGTACAGCACCGGCAGCTTGGCACCCTGTTCGGCCTGCGGCGGCAGGTACACGGCAAACACCATGTCGCAGCCGAGCACCTTGGACTGATGCCGGTAACGCTTGTGCCAGCCGCCGAAGCTTTTCTGGCAGGAGATGTTTTCCAGGCTCATGGCTGACCTCAGAAGTGGATCACACTGCGGATGCTTTTACCTTCGTGCATCAGGTCGAAGGCTTTGTTGATGTCTTCCAAGCCCATGGTGTGGGTGATGAAGGTATCCAGCGGGATCTCGCCCTGCTGCGACATCTCGACGTAGCTTGGCAGTTCGCTGCGGCCACGCACGCCACCGAACGCCGACCCGCGCCAGACGCG
Source organism: Pseudomonas shirazensis (assembly GCF_050496565.1). Taxonomy (GTDB): domain Bacteria; phylum Pseudomonadota; class Gammaproteobacteria; order Pseudomonadales; family Pseudomonadaceae; genus Aquipseudomonas; species Aquipseudomonas shirazensis_A. The sequence continues at coordinate 104,209 of NZ_JBNWAE010000002.1, read as the reverse complement.
ACCAGTCACCAACTGGAACGGACGGGTGGCGATTTCCTGGCCGGCACCGGCTACGCCGATGATCACCGACTCGCCCCAACCCTTGTGGCAGCATTCCAGCGCCGCACGCATCAGTTGTACGTTGCCGATGCATTCGAACGAGAAATCCACGCCGCCGTCGGTGAGGTCGACGATGACTTCCTGGATTGGACGGTCGTAGTCTTTTGGATTGATGCAGTCGGTGGCACCCAACTGGCGGGCAATTTCGAATTTGCTCGGGTTGATATCAATCGCAATGATACGACCCGCCTTGGCCTTGGCTGCACCGATGACCGCCGACAGGCCGATACCACCCAAGCCGAAGATGGCAACGGTATCGCCTTCCTTGACTTTGGCGGTGTTTAGCACGGCGCCGATACCGGTGGTCACGCCACAGCCGAGCAGGCAGACTTTTTCCAATGGCGCTTCTTTCTGGATCTTGGCCACGGAGATTTCCGGCAACACGGTGTACTCGGAGAACGTCGAGGTACCCATGTAGTGGAACAGTTGCTGGCCCTTGTAGGAGAAGCGCGTAGTGCCATCAGGCATCAGACCTTTGCCCTGTGTTGCCCGGATCGCCTGGCACAGGTTGGTCTTGCCCGAACGGCAGAACTTGCACTGGCCGCACTCTGGGGTGTACAGCGGGATCACATGATCGCCCACGGCAACCGAGGTCACGCCCTCGCCTACTGCCTCGACAATACCGCCACCTTCATGGCCGAGAATTGACGGGAAGATACCTTCCGGGTCAGCGCCCGACAGGGTGTAGGCGTCGGTATGGCAGACACCGCTGGCAACGATGCGCACCAGCACTTCGCCGGCCTTGGGCATGGCCACATCTACTTCTACGATTTCCAGCGGTTTGTTGGCTTCGAAGGCTACGGCGGCACGGGACTTGATCATCAGGATCTCCAGCGAGTGGTGGACAATCCATCCAGTGTAATTCAGCACCCTTTGATTAATAATCCTGAGCAAGACAAAACATTATTGCTGTGCAGGGATAATCAATGATCAATCGCTGGGAAGGCATCGATGAATTCGTGGCCGTGGCCGAGCTTGGCCAGTTCACCGCAGCGGCGGAACGCCTCGGCGTTTCGTCCTCGCATGTCAGCCGCCAGATCGCTCGCCTCGAAGAACGCTTGCAGACGCGCCTGCTCTACCGCAGCACCCGCCGGGTAACCCTGAGTGAGGCTGGGCAGACTTTCCTGCAGCACTGCCAGCGTTTGCAGGATGGCCACGAGGAAGCCTTGCGGGCGATGGGCGATCTTGCCAGCGAGCCCAAGGGGCTGTTGCGCATGACCTGCGCCGTGGCCTACGGCGAGCGTTTCATAGTGCCACTGGTGACGCGCTTCATGACCCAGTATCCGCAACTGCGGGTCGAGGTCGAGTTGAGCAATCGCACCCTGGATCTGCTCCACGAGGGCATGGACCTGGCGATCCGCCTGGGCCGCCTGCAGGACTCACGCCTGGTCGCCACCCGCCTGGCACCGCGACAGATGTACCTGTGCGCCTCACCGGCTTATCTGGAGCGTTACGGCCGGCCGCACAGTCTGTCGGAGCTTGCCCGGCACAACTGCCTGATTGGCAGCAGCGATGTCTGGACCTTGAAGCAGGAGGGCCGTGAACTCAGCCAGCGGGTGCAGGGTAACTGGCGCTGCAACAGTGGCCAGGCCGTGCTGGACGCTGCGCTGCAAGGGGTTGGTTTGTGTCAATTGCCGGACTACTACGTGCAGGAGCACCTGCGTAGCGGCGCATTGGTCTCGCTGCTCGAAGCGCACCAGCCGCCCAACACCGCAGTGTGGGCGCTGTATCCGCAGCAACGGCACCTCTCGCCCAAGGTCAGAAGGCTGGTGGATTACTTGAAGGCGGAACTTGGACAGTTGCCGGAATATGCAGGCAGTGCCTGAGGTGTCAGCCGCGTGTCGACCAACGCTGGCGTAACCACTCCAGATCTTCGGGGCGGGTAACCTTGATGTTGTCGCTGCGCCCTTCCACCAGGCGCGGGGCCAGGCCAGACCACTCCATCGCCGACGCCTCGTCGGTCACCGTCACATCAGACACAAGGCATTCGGCCAGTGCCCGGTGCAGGGCACCGAGGCGGAACATCTGCGGGGTGAAGGCTTGCCAGATGGTGCTGCGGTCGACCGTGGCGCTGACCCGGCCATTGCTGTCGGCACGCTTGAGGGTGTCGCGGGCCGGCACTGCAAGCAAGCCGCCCACCGCATCGTCAGCCAGTTCCGCCAGCAACCGGTCGAGGTCACTGCGGGCCAGGTTCGGCCGGGCGGCGTCGTGTACCAGCACCCAGTCGCCATCTGCCGCGCCTTGAGCGTGCAGCAACAACAAGGCATTGAGCACCGAGTCAGCCCGCTCGCGCCCGCCGGCAGCACGCTGGATACGCGCATCGTTGGCACAGGCCAGGCCTGGCCAGTACGGATCGTCAGCAGCAATGCTGACCACCACCCCTTTAAGCGAGGGATGGCCAAGAAAACAGTCGAGGCTGTGCTCGATAATCGTCTGCCCGCCGAGCTGCAAATACTGCTTGGGACGGTCGGCAGCCATTCGCGCACCGACCCCGGCAGCGGGGATCACGGCCCAGAAGGCCGGCAGTTGTGAGGTCATTTCTGTGGCAACTGGAAGAGGGTCTCGCCCTCTTTGACCATGCCCAATTCGTGGCGGGCCCGTTCCTCGACGGTCTCCATACCTTTCTTCAACTCCATGACTTCTGCGTCGAGCACGCGATTACGCTCCAGCAGCCGTTCGTTTTCGGCGTGCTGTTCGTCGATCTGCTGCTTGAGCTCGGTCACTTGCGCCAGGCTGCCACTGCCCACCCAGAGGCGGTACTGCAGGCCACCCAGCAACAGGAGCAAGATGAGAAACAACCAATAAGGACTGCGCATCAAAGTATCCAGGATTGAAAGGCCGCCGCTGCGGGGCTTCCGATAGCACGAAGCCTGGCCGAGGCCAGGCTTCGTCGACAGAAACCCGTAAGAGGTGTCTGAAAGCTCAGTAAGAACGCTCAGACAGCCACGGCAGCTGCCTTTTTACCATCTCTTGCTTAGCCGCGAAACTCATCGCGACCACGGTACACCGCCTTGGCGCCCAGTTGCTCTTCGATGCGCAGCAGCTGGTTGTACTTGGAAACGCGGTCGGAACGGCACAGCGAGCCGGTCTTGATCTGGCCAGCGGCAGTGCCGACAGCCAGGTCAGCGATGGTCGAATCTTCAGTTTCACCGGAGCGGTGCGAAATCACTGCGGTGTAGCCGGCAGCCTTGGCCATCTGGATGGCTTCGAGGGTTTCGGTCAGCGAGCCGATCTGGTTGAACTTGATCAGGATCGAGTTACCGATGCTCTTGTCGATACCTTCCTTGAGAATCTTGGTGTTGGTGACGAACAGGTCGTCGCCAACCAGCTGGATCTTCTCGCCGATCTTGTCGGTGAGGATCTTCCAACCAGCCCAGTCGGACTCGTCCAGACCGTCTTCGATGGAGATGATCGGGAAGCGCTCGGTCAGGCCTTTGAGGTACTCGGCAAAGCCTTCGGAGTCGAACGACTTGCCTTCACCCGACAAGTTGTACTTGCCGTCTTCATAGAATTCGCTGGCAGCGCAGTCGAGGGCCAGGGTGACATCGGTGCCCAGCTTGTAGCCAGCGTTGGCAACGGCTTCGGCAATGGCTGCCAGAGCGTCTTCGTTGGAGGCCAGGTTTGGCGCGAAACCACCTTCGTCACCAACGGCGGTGTTCAGGCCACGGGCCTTGAGCACTGCTTTGAGGTGATGGAAGATTTCGGTGCCCATGCGCAGGCCGTCGGAGAAGGTCTTGGCGCCAACCGGCTGAACCATGAACTCTTGAATGTCGACGTTGTTGTCGGCGTGCTCGCCGCCGTTGATGATGTTCATCATCGGAACCGGCATCGAGTACTGGCCTGGAGTGCCGTTGAGGTTGGCAATGTGCGCGTACAGCGGCAGGTCCTGGTCCTGTGCGGCGGCTTTGGCAGCTGCCAGCGACACGGCGAGGATGGCGTTGGCGCCCAGCTTGGCCTTGTTCTCGGTACCGTCCAGTTCGATCATGGCGCGGTCGAGAGCCTTCTGGTCAACCGGGTCCTTGCCCAGCAGCAGGTCGCGGATCGGGCCGTTGATGTTGGCAACGGCTTTGAGCACGCCCTTGCCCATGTAACGGCTCTTGTCGCCATCACGCAGCTCCAGCGCTTCGCGCGAGCCGGTGGAAGCACCGGACGGCGCGCACGCGCTGCCGATGATGCCGTTGTCGAGCAGTACATCGGCTTCCACGGTGGGGTTGCCACGCGAATCGAGAACTTCACGACCTTTGATGTCGACGATCTTTGCCATTGTTGTAAGCACTCCAGAATTGACGAAAACAACGCAGCTTAGGGAATTCGAGCCTTTCACCAGGCGAATATGCAGAGGGCAGACCTGGCGAAGGGGAGCCCCTGACCCGAGGGTCAGGGGTAGAACGGGCGGTACTTTACCCGAGAAATGAGTGTTACGCGGTTTCTACCGTCGGAAAACTTTTCACCAGGTCGTCCAATTGCTTGAGCTGGGCCAGGAATGGCTCTAGTTTGTCCAGGCGCAGCGCGCATGGACCATCGCATTTGGCGTTGTCCGGGTCCGGGTGTGCTTCCAGGAACAACCCGGCCAGACCCTGGCTCATGCCAGCCTTGGCCAGGTCGGTGACCTGGCCGCGGCGGCCGCCGGCAGAGTCGGAACGACCGCCCGGCATCTGCAGCGCATGGGTCACGTCGAAGAACACCGGGTACTCGAACTGCTTCATCAGGCCAAAGCCGAGCATGTCCACAACCAGATTGTTGTAGCCGAAGCTCGAGCCACGCTCGCACAGGATCAACTGATCGTTACCCGCCTCGACGCACTTGGCCAGGATGTGTTTCATTTCCTGAGGTGCAAGGAACTGGGCTTTCTTGATGTTGATCACGGCGCCGGTCTTGGCCATCGCCACGACCAGATCAGTCTGACGCGAGAGGAAGGCCGGCAACTGGATGATGTCGCAGACTTCGGCAACCGGTGCAGCCTGATACGGCTCGTGCACGTCGGTGATGACCGGCACGTTGAAGGTCTGTTTGATCTCTTCGAAGATCTTCAGCCCTGCTTCCATGCCCGGACCGCGGTAGGAGCTGACCGAAGAGCGGTTGGCCTTGTCGAAACTGGCCTTGAACACGTAGGGGATACCGAGCTTTTCGGTGACCCGTACGTACTCTTCGCAGACCTTCATGGCCAGATCACGCGATTCCAGCACGTTCATGCCACCGAACAGAACGAACGGCTTGTCGTTGGCGATTTCGATGTTACCGACGCGAATGATTTTCTGGGTCATGGATCAGGCCTTGTTCTTCTGGACCAGTGCAGCCTTGACGAAGCCGCTGAACAGCGGATGACCGTCACGCGGGGTGGAAGTAAACTCAGGGTGGAACTGGCAAGCGACAAACCACGGATGGTCCTTCGACTCGACTACTTCGACCAACGCGCCGTCACCGGAACGCCCGGAAATCTGCAGGCCAGCTTCAATCATCTGCGGCAGCAGGTTGTTGTTGACCTCGTAGCGGTGGCGGTGACGCTCGACGATCACGTCCTTGCCATAGCAATCGTGGACCTTGGAGTTGCCGATCAGCTGGCACTCCTGGGCGCCCAGACGCATGGTGCCGCCCAGATCGGAGGCTTCGGTACGGGTTTCGACGGAACCGGTGTTGTCGGCCCACTCGGTGATCAGACCCACCACCGGGTGCTCGCTGTTGCGGTCGAACTCGGTGGAGTTGGCGTCAGCCCAGCCCATTACGTTACGGGCGAACTCGATCACGGCAACCTGCATGCCCAGGCAGATACCCAGGTACGGCACCTTGTTCTCGCGAGCGAACTGGACCGCCTTGATCTTGCCTTCGACACCGCGCAGACCGAAGCCGCCTGGGACCAGAATGGCATCAGCACCTTCGAGCAGGCTGGTGCCCTGGTTCTCGATGTCTTCGGAGTCGATGTAACGCAGGTTGACCTTGGTGCGGTTCTGGATCCCGGCGTGGCTCATCGCTTCGATCAGCGACTTGTACGCATCCAGCAGCTCCATGTACTTGCCGACCATGGCAATGGTGACTTCATGCTCAGGGTTGAGCTTGGCATCGACCACCTTGTCCCACTCGGACAGGTCAGCGCTGTCGCACTGCAGGCCAAAGCGCTCAGTGACGAAGTCGTCCAGACCCTGTGCATGCAGGATGCCCGGGATCTTGTAGATGGTGTCGGCGTCTTCCAACGCGATCACCGCACGTTCTTCAACGTTGGTGAACTGGGCGATCTTGCGGCGCGACGAGTTGTCGATCGGGTGATCGGAACGGCACACCAGCACGTCAGGCTGCAGGCCGATCGAGCGCAGTTCCTTGACCGAGTGCTGAGTAGGCTTGGTCTTGGTCTCGCCAGCGGTGGCGATGTACGGAACCAAGGTCAGGTGCATCAGCATCGCGCGCTTGGCGCCGACTTCGAAGCGCAACTGGCGGATCGCCTCGAGGAACGGTTGCGACTCGATATCGCCGACCGTGCCGCCGATTTCGACCAGGGCCACGTCGGCGTCGCCGGCACCCTTGATGATGCGACGCTTGATTTCGTCGGTGATGTGCGGGATGACCTGAATGGTCGCGCCCAGGTAATCACCACGGCGCTCTTTGCGCAGCACGTGCTCGTAGACACGGCCAGTGGTGAAGTTGTTGTTCTGGGTCATCGTGGTGCGGATGAACCGCTCGTAGTGGCCCAGGTCAAGGTCGGTCTCGGCGCCGTCGTGGGTGACGAACACCTCACCATGCTGGAACGGGCTCATGGTGCCTGGATCGACGTTGATGTACGGATCCAGTTTGAGCATGGTGACCTTAAGCCCCCGCGCTTCCAGGATGGCCGCCAGGGAAGCCGAGGCAATGCCTTTCCCCAATGAAGAAACAACACCGCCCGTGACGAATATGTAGCGCGTCATGAAAAACCCTAGAAGTCTGCGTTAAAGCGGCTAGCGCCGCCGGAGAAAGCGAAGGAAGGCCGAAGCCCCCGATCACCTGCGTCAATCACAGTGCATCTCGAAAAACTGCCGCGTCTGTACAGACCAGGTGCATACCCGGCATGGAGCTCGCTCGTCATTTTAGGAAATCAGCCCAGCAAAAAACTGCTTGGTAATCGGCAACTGCTGTGTTTTCGATGAAGCCACAGAAGTTGTATCAAGAAGGGAGGGTAGTCTACCGGAATCTAATCCTCAGCTCAAACCTTGCGCGTTGCTCGGCATTTGCCAGTCCAGGGTACAGTCGCCTTGGGCCAGTTGCGGCAGGTTGGCCACCGCCAGCAGGTGCTCGCCCTGCCACAGCAGCGGCAGCCTTGGCCGAATGAAGTGTGGCACCTGATGTTCGTTGAGCAAGCGCTTGAGATCGCGGTGGCCGCGGTCCGGCAGCGACAGCCGTTCACCGCCCTGACGATAGGCAATACGCAGCGCTGCCTGCGGCAACGTACCGCACAGGCGTACGCGGCCGTTGCCCGGTAACTCTAGCGGCCGGCCATGATCCGGCCAGGCATGCTCGCCTGACGGGGCGGCCAGCCAATCGCCGCTGAGCCACCAGATGCGGCCGTGGCTTCGTTGCAACTGGCCGTCGGCCAGGCGCCAGATGGGTTGCGCGTCATCAGTGGCGTCGCGCAAGGTTTCCCAGCCAGCCCAGTGGCGACTATCCGGCAACCGCGTGCGAGTGCTTAACCAGTACTGCAATGCGTTGCGCTGGCGGGCGGGCGACAGCGCCTTGAGTGAGTCCAGAGCGAGTGAGTCCAGCCCGGGCCACTCGTTTGCAGCGCCCTGCCCTGCCAGCGCCAGATCGTCAGCGGCGAGTTCGTTGAGCAGGCTCAGCGCCTCGCCCAGATGATCGGCACTGCGCGCCAGGGTCTGGCTGGCTTGCGGCCAGCGTTGGTGCAGCAGCGGCAAAACCTCGCCGCGCAGGAAATTACGGGCGTAGTGGGTGTCGGCATTGCTCGGATCTTCTATCCAGGGCAGTTGGGACTGCTCGGCATAGCTGTGCAATTGTTGCCGCGACAGGCCCAGTAATGGCCTGACCAGCCGCCCCTGGCCAAGCGGCCTGGCTGCCGGCATTGCCGCCAGGCCACGCAAGCCGGCGCCACGCAATAGCCTGAACAGCAGGGTTTCAGCTTGATCGTCGCGGTGCTGGCCGGTGAACAGGATTTCACCGGGGCGCAGAATATCGGCCAAGGCCCGATAGCGGGCATTGCGCGCAGCCTGCTCGAGGCTGGCGCCGGGCGCGATTTTGACGTGGATGATCTGCAGCTCGATGCCGAGTTTGTCGCACAGGGATTGGCAGTGGGCTGGCCAACTGTCGGCGGCGGCTTGCAGGCCGTGGTGGACGTGGACGGCACGCAGGGGGGGCGCGTGGTGATTGCTTGCGTAGTCGGCGAGCAGGTGCAGGAGGACGCTGGAGTCGAGGCCGCCGGAGAGGGCGACGTGCCAGGCGGGGGCATTCTGCCAGGGGTGGAGTGTGCGGGTGAGGTCGATCATCTTTGCCTCACTGGAGATCGTGGGGCCGCTGCGCGACCCTTTCGCGACACAAGGCCGCTCCTACAAAAGCACGTGCGCCACCCTTTCCGGTGTAGCGCGGTCTGGTGTAGGAGCGGCCTTGTGTCGCGATAGGGTCGCGCAGCGACCCCATCAGCATCAACTCAGAATCAGAGACCGTAGCTCATCAGGCGGTCATAACGACGCTTGAGTAGCGTGTCATGGTCCAGCCCATTGAGCATGTCCAACTGCTGAATCAGCTCGCCACGAATGGTTTCCGAGACCTTGACCGGATCACGATGGGCGCCGCCCAGCGGCTCCTCGATCACCTTGTCGACAATGTTCAGGCTCTTCAGGCGCTCGGCAGTGATGCCCATCGCTTCGGCTGCATCGGCAGCCTTGTCGGCAGTCTTCCACAGGATCGAAGCGCAACCTTCCGGCGAGATCACCGCATAGGTCGAGTACTGCAGCATGTTCAACTGGTCACAGACACCAATGGCCAGCGCACCGCCCGAACCACCTTCGCCAATCACGGTGGCGATGATCGGGGTTTTCAGCCGCGCCATCACGCGCAGGTTCCAGGCAATCGCCTCGCTCTGGTTGCGCTCTTCGGCGTCGATGCCTGGGTAGGCACCCGGGGTATCGATGAAGGTCAGGATCGGCATCTTGAAACGCTCGGCCATTTCCATCAGACGGCAGGCCTTGCGGTAGCCCTCCGGACGCGGCATGCCGAAGTTGCGACGCACCTTCTCGCGCACCTCACGGCCCTTCTGATGACCGATGACCATCACCGGCTTGCCATCCAGGCGCGCAGTACCGCCAACAATGGCGGCGTCGTCGGAGAAGTGGCGGTCGCCGTGCAGCTCTTCGAATTCGGTGAAGATGTGCTGCAGGTAGTCCAGTGTGTACGGACGGCGCGGGTGACGGGCCAGGCGTGCGATCTGCCAGCTGGTCAGATTGCTGAAGATGCTTTCGGTGAGGGTGCTGCTCTTGTCTTGCAGACGGGCAATCTCATCGCTGATGTTCAGCGAGTTGTCATTGCCAACCAGACGCAGCTCTTCAATCTTGGCTTGCAGGTCGGCAATCGGCTGTTCGAAATCGAGGAAATTCGGGTTCATAGGCATCCGTCTTGGGTCTACGGCCAGGCGGCCGGCCGGTTGATCCGTTTGGCGCCCTACCTTAAAGGATCAGGCGCATTCAGGTCGAGATTAAAAATTCATCGCATTAGCGGTATTGCAGGAAGACGTTCTCACGCCCGAACTGGTCACGCAGGGCTTGAATCAGCCCGTCCGCCGGGTCGATCGCCCAGTCATTACCAAACTGCAGCATGGCCTTGGCGTCGTTACCGGTGTATTCAAGGGTGATCGGGCAACCACCACGGTGGCGGGTGATGAGTTCACCCAGCCAGCGCAGGCGGTCACCTTTGAGTGCATCATGGGCGACCTTCAGGCGCAGGCTCTCGGCCAGCCGCGTGCGCGCATCCTCCATGGTCATCACCTGCTTGACGCGCAGGCGCAGGCCGCCAGAGAAATCATCGTTGCTGACCTCGCCTTCGACCACGACCATGGCATCGTTCTGCAACAGTGCCTGGGCGGCCATGAACGAGTCTGCGAACAGCGAGGCTTCGATGCGCCCGGAGCGGTCATCGAGGGTGACGAAGCCCATCTTGTCACCCTTCTTGTTCTTCATCACGCGCAGGGCAATGATCATCCCGGCCACCGTCTGCACTTCGCGCGACGGTTTCAGGTCGATGATCCGCTGGCGGGCGAAGCGGCGGATTTCGCCTTCGTATTCGTCGATCGGGTGGCCGGTCAGGTACAGCCCCAGCGTGTCCTTTTCACCCTTCAAGCGCTCTTTGAGCGTCAGTTCGCGCGCGTTGCGGTGGTTGGCGTAAACGTCGACATCCGCTTCGACGAACAGCCCGCCAAACAGGTCGATGTGCCCGCTATCGGCGGTCCGCGCGGTCTGCTCGGCCGACTTCACCGCCTCTTCGAGCGCCGACATCAGCGCTGCCCGGTTGCGGTCGATGTTGGCCTGGTAGGCCTTGATCTCGTCGTGGAAGTGCGGCCCGAGGCGATCCAGCGCACCGCTGCGGATCAGGCCATCAAGGGTGCGTTTGTTTACACGCTTGAGGTCGATGCGCTCACAGAAGTCGAACAGGTCCTTGAACGGCCCACCGGCACTGCGCGCCTCGACAATGGCCTCCACCGGCCCTTCACCCACACCTTTGATCGCACCCAGGCCATAAATGATGCGGCCGTCGTCGTCGACGGTGAACTTGAACTCGGAGGCGTTCACATCCGGGGCGTCCAGGCGCAGTTTCATGGTGCGCACTTCTTCGATCAGCACCACCACCTTGTCGGTGTTGTGCATATCCGCAGAAAGTACGGCCGCCATGAACGGCGCCGGGTAGTGCGTCTTGAGCCAGGCGGTTTGATACGAAACCAGGCCGTAGGCGGCCGAGTGCGACTTGTTGAAGCCGTAGCCGGCGAATTTTTCTACCAGGTCGAAGATGTTACCGGCCAGATCCGCACTGATGCCGTTGTTGGCACAACCCTCGATAAAGCCGCCGCGCTGCTTGGCCATCTCTTCGGGCTTTTTCTTGCCCATGGCCCGGCGCAGCATGTCAGCGCCGCCGAGGGTATAGCCGGCCATGACCTGGGCGATCTGCATCACCTGTTCCTGATACAGGATGATGCCGTAGGTCGGTGCCAGGACGGGCTGCAGACCGTCGTACTGGTAGTCCGGGTGCGGGTAGGCCAGCTCGGCGCGACCGTGTTTACGGTTGATGAAGTCATCGACCATGCCCGACTGCAGTGGGCCTGGGCGGAACAACGCCACCAAGGCGATAAGGTCTTCCAGGCAGTCGGGCTTGAGCTTTTTGATCAGCTCTTTCATGCCGCGCGACTCGAGCTGGAATACCGCAGTGGTCTCGGCCTTCTGCAGCAGCTCGTAGGTTTTCTTGTCGTCCAGCGGGATGAAGTCGATGTTCAGATCGGGCAAGCCTTCCTTGGCCTGCTCGCGGTTGATCGTCTCCATCGCCCACTTGATGATGGTCAGAGTGCGCAGGCCGAGGAAGTCGAACTTGACCAGCCCCGCCGCCTCGACGTCGTCCTTGTCGAACTGGGTTACCAGGCCGCCGCCCTCTTCGTCACAGGCGATCGGCGAAAAGTCGGTGAGCTTGGTCGGTGCGATAACCACACCACCTGCGTGCTTGCCGGTACCGCGGCAGACGCCCTCGAGCTTGAGGGCCATGTCCCAGATCTCGCGGCCATCCTCGTCGCTCTTGAGGAAGTCACGCAGCACCTCCTCCTGCTCGTAGGCCTTTTCCAGGGTCATGCCGACTTCGAACGGGATCATCTTCGACAGACGATCAGCCAACCCGTAGGACTTGCCCTGCACCCGCGCCACATCGCGCACCACCGCTTTCGCAGCCATGGTGCCAAAGGTGATGATCTGGCTTACCGCGTTACGCCCGTAGGCGTCGGCGACGTACTCGATGACCCGGTCGCGACCATCCATGCAGAAGTCGACGTCGAAGTCGGGCATCGATACCCGCTCAGGGTTGAGGAAGCGCTCGAACAGCAGGTCGTAGGCCAGCGGATCCAGGTCGGTGATCTTCAACACGTAGGCGACCAGGGAACCGGCACCCGAACCCCGGCCCGGGCCGACCGGTACGCCGTTGTTCTTGGCCCACTTGATGAAGTCCATAACGATCAGGAAGTAACCGGGGAAGCCCATCTGGATGATGATATCCAGCTCGAACTTGAGCCGATCAAGATAGACCTGACGCTTGGCCTCGTAGTCCTCGGTGGTGTCCTTGGGCAGGATCACCGTCAGGCGCTCTTCCAGGCCCTCGTGGGACACGTGGCGCAGGTAGTCATCGATGCCCATGCCGTTGGGCGTCGGGAAGTCGGGCAGGAAGTGCTTGCCCAGTTGCACCTCGATGTTGCAGCGCTTGGCGATTTCCACCGTGTTGGCGACGGCGTCGGGCAGGTCGCTGAACAGCTCGACCATCTCTTCCTGACTTTTCAGGTATTGCTGATCGCTGTACAGGCGCGGCCGGCGCGGGTCGTCGAGGGTCCAGCCCTCACCGATGCAGACGCGGGTTTCGTGGGCGTCAAAGTCGGTCTGCTTGATGAAGCGCACATCGTTGGTCGCGACCAGCGGCGCGCCAACCCGGTCAGCCAGGGCTACAGCGGCGTGCAGGTAGTCTTCATCGCCAGGGCGATTGGTGCGCTGCAGCTCAACGTAGAAGCGCCCGGGGAACATGCCCAGCCAGTCGCGCAGCAAGGCTTCGGCCTCTGCGCTGCGACCGCTGAGCAGGGCCATGCCGATATCCCCTTCGCGCGCGGCAGACAACGCGATCAGGCCTTCGCTGGCCTGGGCAACCCAGTCGCGCTGGACGATGACCAGACCATTACGCTGGCCGTCGACCCAGCCGCGGGAGATCAATTCGGTGAGGTTGCGATACCCCTTGGGGTTCATCGCCAGGAAGCAGATACGCGACAATGGCGCTTCCGGGTCAGCCCCGGCCAGCCACAAATCGGCGCCGCAAATCGGCTTGATGCCGTTGCCCATCGCGTTCTTGTAGAACTTCACCAACGAGCACATGTTGCTCTGGTCGGTGATCGCCACTGCCGGCATGTTCAGTCCGGCCAAGGCCTTGGCCAGCGGCTTGATCCGCACCAGGCCATCAACCAGGGAGAATTCGGAGTGCACACGAAGGTGAACGAAAGAAACCGACATGTAGGGGGCCTATAGCAGAGCAGCGGACAAGCGCGGGATTGTACCGTAAATGTGATCGGCTGCGCTGCCACGTGACGGCCTGCAGGGTCGCGGCGCGACCCGCGCAGGCGATCAGATCAGTGAGGTAGGCACACCCGCGCGGGCTTCCCAGGCCACCCGCACCGGCGCGAAGGAGCGTCGGTGGATCGGGGTAGGACCAAGCCGGGCCAGCGCCTCCAGGTGGACTGGGGTCGGATAGCCTTTGTGACCACCCATGCCGTAGCCGGGGTAAATCAGCTCGAAGGCGCTCATCTCGCGGTCACGGGTGACCTTGGCCAGGATCGACGCGGCAGCGATTGCAGGCACCTTGGCGTCGCCCTGCACCACTGGGGCGGATGGCACGGTCAGCACCGGGCAGCGATTGCCATCGATCAAGGCCAGCTTGGGCGTGATGCTCAAACCCTCGACGGCGCGCTGCATGGCCAGCATGGTGGCATGGAGAATGTTCAGCCGGTCGATTTCATCAACCTCAGCCCGCGCGATGCAAAAGCTCAGGGCTTTTTCGCAGATTTCGTCGAACAACGCTTCGCGCTTGGCTTCGGTGAGCTTCTTGGAGTCGTTCAAGCCGAGGATCGGCCGCCGTGGATCAAGGATGACCGCCGCCGTGACCACCGCGCCACAGAGTGGCCCGCGGCCAACTTCGTCGACACCTGCGACCAGCTCTTCGACCAGGTTGAAATCCAGTCCCAGTTGCATCTAGCGTTGCTCCAACAAAGCCAGCACCGCATCCGCTGCCTGGTTCGAGGCGTCGCGGCGCAGGGTGCGGTGAATCTGATCAAAGCTGTCGGTCTGGTGACGGCCATCGGCAAGCAGCGGTGCCAGGGTCTGCGCCAGGGCCTCGCTGGTGGCGGCGTCCTGCAGCAGTTCCGGCACCAACATGCGCTGGGCCAACAGATTGGGCAGCGACACATAGGGGCTTTTGACCATGCGCTTGAGAATCCAGTAGGTCAGCGGCGCCAGGCGATAGGCGACAACCATTGGCCGCTTGTACAGCATCGCTTCCAGCGTAGCCGTCCCCGACGCAATCAGCACTGCATCACAGGCGGCCAGTGCCTGATGCGACTGGCCATCGAGCAGGGTCAGCGGCAGATCGCGACCTGCCAGCATCTGCTCGATCTGCTCACGGCGGGTCTGGTTGGCGCAGGGCAAGACAAAGCGCACACCCGGGATCAACTGCTGCAAACGCTCGGCGGCCTCCAGGAACAGCGCACCCAGCCGGCCGACTTCGCCGCCGCGGCTACCCGGCATCAATGCCACCAGCGGCCCGGCGGGCAGACCCAGCTCGGCACGCGCGGCTTGACGGTCAGCCTCCAGCGGAATCGTATCGGCCAGCGGATGGCCGACAAAGCGCACCGGTACGCCCTGCTCTTCATAGAAGCGCGCTTCGAACGGTAGCAGCGTCAGCATCAGGTCGCAGCCTTCGCGGATCTTCAATACCCGCTTCTGCCGCCAGGCCCAGACCGACGGGCTGACGTAGTGCACGGTCTTGATGCCGTGCTGGCGCAGTTTCAATTCGATATTGAGGGTGAAGTCGGGCGCGTCGATGCCGATGAACACGTCGGGCTTTTCGCCAATCAACGTCTCGATCAGCAGTTTGCGCCGCTTGAGCAGCTCACGCAGACGCCCGAGCACCTCAACCAGGCCCATCACTGCCAGGCGTTCCATGGGGAAGTAGGACTGCATGCCCTCGGCTTCCATTAACGGGCCGCCGACACCGATAAAGCGCACACCGGGATGGCGCGCCTTGAGTGCGCGCATCAAACCGGAGCCAAGGATATCGCCGCTGGCCTCACCTGCGACCAACGCTACACAAAGCTCGCCCATATCAGCGGGTAATGCCGCGAGCGGAGCTCTGGATGGAGGTGCGGAACAGCTCGACTTCAGGGTGCAACGCGGCCAGCTCCTGCAACTCGGCAACAGCCTCGTCAGCAGTCAAGCCCTGGCGATAGACCAGCTTGTAGGCTTTGCGCAGCGCGTGGATAACTTCATCGCTGAAGCCACGTCGACGCATGCCTTCGAAGTTCATGCTGCGCGCTTCGGCTGGGCTACCGAATACAGTAACGAACGCGGGTACGTCCTTGCCGATCGCAGTGCCCATGCCGGAGAACGCGTGAGCTCCGATATGGCAGTACTGATGGACCAGCGTGTAACCCGACAGAATTGCCCAGTCGCCAACGTGCACATGACCCGCCAGGGCAGTGTTGTTGACCAGAATGCAATTGTTGCCGATCACGCTGTCGTGGCCAATGTGGGCATAGGCCATGATCAGGTTATGGTCACCGAGAGTGGTTTCAGCACGGTCCTGAACGGTCCCGCGGTGAATGGTCACGCCTTCGCGGATCACATTGTGGTCGCCGATCACCAGACGCGTCGCTTCACCCTTGTACTTGAGGTCAGGGGTGTCTTCGCCAATCGAGGAAAACTGGTAGATGCGGTTGTGCTTGCCGATTCGGGTCGGCCCTTTGAGTACAACGTGCGGGCCGATAACCGTGCCCTCCCCGATTTCGACATCGGGGCCAATGATCGACCAGGGGCCCACCTCGACACCTTCCGCCAGCTTGGCAGAGGGATCGACGATAGCCCGCGGATCAATTGAATTCATAGGGAGCGTTCCGCACAGGTAATCTGCGCCGAGCATACTGGCTTGCCGTCAACCAGGGCACGGCACTCGAACTTCCAGATCATGCTCTTGCGGCTGAGGAACTTGGCTTCAAGAACCAGCTGGTCGCCTGGCAACACTGGCTGACGGAAGCGTAGCTTGTCGGAGCCAACGAAGTAGTACAGGGTGCCGTCTGCCGGCTTGGCGTCGAGCATCTTGAACCCGAGAATCCCGGCTGCCTGGGCCATGGCTTCAATGATCAGCACGCCTGGCATGATCGGGTGAGCCGGGAAGTGGCCATTGAAGAACGGCTCGTTGATGCTGACATTCTTGTAGGCACGAATGCTCTGGGCCTCGAAGTCCAGCTCCGTGACCCGGTCCACCAGCAGGAACGGGTAACGGTGAGGCAGGTATTCGCGAATCTCGTTGATGTCCATCATTTCGGGGGGAAGCCTGTAGTAAGAATAGGGAGCGCAGGTGCTGACCACACGCTCCTTTAGCAATCCAATAGAGGAGCCAGCTAGCAACGGATCACTCTTGGCTCAGGAAATGGTATCAGCCTTCTGATGTCGGCTGGCCACCTGAGGTCACGGTCTCGAAGCGTTTTTCCATCTGCTGCAGGCGTTTGGCCATATCGTCGAGCTGGCGAATCCGCGCCGCACTCTTGCGCCAATCGCCCAGCGGCTGCATGGCCGTGCCGGAAGAATAGGCACCCGGCTCGGTGATCGAACGGGTCACCATGGTCATGCCGGAGACGAACACGTTGTCGCAGACATCGATATGGCCAACCATGCCGACACCACCAGCAATAGTGCAATGCTTGCCAATGCGAGTGCTGCCAGAGATGCCGACACACGCGGCCATGGCCGTGTGATCGCCAATCTGCACGTTGTGCGCGATCTGGATCTGGTTGTCGAGCTTGACCCCGTTACCGATTTGCGTGTCCGCCAATGCACCGCGGTCGACCGCAGTATTGACGCCGATCTCGACATCATCACCAATACGCACACCGCCGATCTGGGCAATCTTGCGCCAGATGCCCTTCTCGTTGGCAAAGCCGAAGCCCTCGCCGCCGATCACCGCACCGGACTGAATCGTCACCCGCGCACCAATGGTCACATCGTGATACAGCGTGACCCGCGGTGCCAGCCAGCCACCCTCGCCGATCACGCAGCGCGCACCAATGAAGCAGTGAGCCCCCACGGTGACATTGGCAGCGATGCGCGCACCGCTCTCGATCACCGCGAACGGCCCTACGCTGGCACTGGCATCGACCTGAGCGTCATCAGCAACCACGGCGCTGGGGTGAATCCCCGCTACAGCCTTGGGCTTTGGATCGAACAGGTGAGAGATACGCGCGTAAGCAAGGTACGGGTCGGCGACGATCAAGGCATTGCCGGCGAAGCCTTCGGCGTCTGCAGCCTTGAGCAGAACCGCAGAAGCCTGGGCATTGTCCAGGTACTTGCGGTACTGCGGGTTGGCGAGAAAGCTCAATTGCCCGGGACCGGCCTCCTGCAAGGTGGCCAGCCCGGTAATCTGCAGCGCCTCGGGCCCCTTGAGGGTAGCGCCGAGCGCCTCGGCCAATTGGCCGAGCGTCATGGTCACGGTCATATCAACGGGCTTGGTTCATGCGCTCGATGACTTGGCGAGTGATGTCATACTGCGGTTTGACATCGATCACTGCGCCGCGCTCGAGCACCAGGTCAAAGCCGCCTTTCTTGATCACTTCTTCAACAGCACCGTCCAGCTTTGGCTTGAGCTGCTTGAGCATGTCACGGTCGGCAACAGCCTTGGCTTCGTTGAGCTCCTTGGACTGGAACTGGAAGTCACGGGCTTTTTGCTTGAACTCGAGCTCAAGACGCTCGCGCTCTTGCTGCTGCATCTTGTCGCCGCCTTTGAGCAGACGGTCCTGGATGCCCTTGGCGCTGCTTTCCAGGCCCTTGAGCTTGGTCAGTTGCGGGCCGAACTTCTTCTCGGCATCGACGGCGTAACGCTTGGCGGCGTCCGACTCGAGCAGTGCCATCTGATAGTTCAGCACAGCCACTTTCATTTCGGCGAAAGCGGGGGTGGCGACCAGCGCCGCAGCCACGAAGGCCAGTTGGGTCAACTTACGCACGATGCACTCCTGGAGAATCCGTTGTCGTTTAGCACGGGGCCGACCTTAGAAGGTCTGCCCCAGAGAGAATTGGAACACCTGGGTTTCGGCTTCTGCCGGCTTCTTGATCGGCATTGCCAAACTGAAGCTCAACGGGCCCAGCGCAGTGATCCAGGTTACGCCCAGGCCAACCGAACTGGCCATGTCCGAGAAGCCGACCTTGGTGCAATCAGGCTTGGAACCGCAGTTGGTATCGAACACGTTACCCACATCCCAGAACACGGAGGTGCGCAGCGAGCGCTGGTCCTTGACGAACGGCAGTGGGAACAGCAACTCGACACCACCCTGGATCAGCACGTTGCCACCGAAGGCCAGAGGATCTTGATCCGGGTCACGCGCAGTGCCATCACGGGTACCGTCGCTCGGCGTGCTGCGCGGGCCGAGGGTGTTGTCCTTGAAGCCACGTACCGAGTTGAAACCACCGGCGTAGTAGTTCTCGTAGAACGGCAGCCCGGAGGTACCGCCATAACCGTCGCCATAACCCAGCTCAGTGTGCAGACGCAGGGTGTAATCGTTGGACAGCGGCTTGAACAGCTGGCCGCGGTAATCCAGTTTGTAGAACGACAGATCGCTGCCCGGCACGGTGCTTTCCAGGGTCAGGCTCTGGGAGTGACCACGGGTAGCCAGTACACCTTTGTTCAGGGTCGATTCGGACCAGCCGACGGATGCCTTGAAGTTGAGGAAGTTTTCGCCTTCTTTGTCGATGAAGTCGAAGATCTCGTCAACGGTGTAGCGGCCGGTCTTGAGTTTGTCCTGCTGCACGCTCAGGCCGTAGGTCAGACGCGAGGTCTCGCTGATCGGATAACCGACGCTGACACCGGCACCCAGGCTGTCTACTGCGTAGCTGGCCACGTCGACGTCGAGGTCATCGTAGTCGGTGCTGCGGTAGAAGGCGTTGTAACCCAGGCTGACGCCATCGGCAGTCCAGTAGGGGTCAACGAAGCCAAAGTTGTAGCGGGTCTGGTATTCGCTGCGGGTCAGGCCGATCGAAACCTTGTTACCGGTACCGAGGAAGTTGGTCTGGCTGATCGAACCACCGAGGATCAGGCCGGCGCTCTGGGCAAAACCGACGCTGGCGGTGATCGAACCGGACGCTTGCTCTTCAACGCTGTAGTTGACGTCGACCTGGTCATCGGTACCCGGCACAGGCGGGGTCTCGACGTTGACTTCCTTGAAGAAGCCCAGGCGCTCGAGGCGAGTCTTGGACTGGTCGATCAGGTAGGTCGAAGCCCAGCCGCCTTCCATCTGGCGCATTTCACGGCGCAGCACTTCGTCTTCGGTCTTGGTGTTGCCGCGGTAGTTGATGCGGTTGACGTAGGCACGCTTGCCCGGGTCGACCACGAACATGATGTCGACGGTGTGGTCTTCATCGTGCGCCTGCGGCACGCCGTTGACGTTGGCGAAGGTGTAGCCTTCGTTACCCAGACGACGGGTGATCAGGTCGGACGTGGTGGTCATCACCTTGCGCGAGAATACCTGGCCTGGCTGCACCAGCAGCAGCGACTGGACCTGGTCTTCCGGCACTTTGAGGTCACCGGACAGCTTCACGTCACGAACGGTGTACTTTTCACCTTCGTTGATGTTGACGGTGATGTAGACGTGCTTCTTGTCCGGGGTGATCGACACCTGGGTAGAAGCGATGTCCATGTTGATGTAGCCGCGGTCCAGGTAATACGAGCGCAGACGCTCGAGGTCACCGGAGAGTTTTTCGCGGGCATACTTGTCGTCGTTCTTGAAGAACGACAACCAGTTGGTGGTTTTCAGCTCGAACAGCTGGCCGAGCTCGTCATCATCGAACACGGTGTTGCCCACCACGTTGATGTGCTGGATCGCGGCAACCGTGCCTTCGTTGATGTTGATCTTCAGGCCAACCCGGTTACGCGGCTGCGGCACGACTTCAGCTTCGACCTCGGCCGAGTAGCGGCCCTGGGCCACATACTGACGTTGCAGTTCGTTACGCACACCTTCGAGGGTGGCGCGCTGGAAGATCTCGCCTTCGGCCAGACCAGACTGCTTCAGACCTTTCATCAGGTCTTCAGTGCTGATCGCCTTGTTGCCTTCGATCTCGATACTGGCTACCGACGGACGCTCGACCACATTGATGATCAAGACGTTGCCGTCGCGGCTCAGCTGGATATCCTGGAAGAAGCCAGTCTTGAACAGCGAGCGGGTGGAATCCACCAGGCGACGGTCGTCAGCCTGATCGCCCACGTTCAGAGGCAGTGCGCCGAACACGCTGCCGGCGGAAACCCGCTGCAGGCCGTTGACGCGGATATCGGAGATGGTGAAGGACTCAGCGTGAACTTCAGCGATCATCAGTGCGGAGAGGACCGCAGTTAGCAGCAGACGTTTCATGAAGTCCTTTTATTCCAACTGGCAATAAACAACCCGCCGCGAAAAGGCGGCAGGTTTGCAATTGAGCGAAGCTTTATAGTCGACCCAGATCGTTGATCAGGGCGAGCAACATCACCCCTATGACCAAACTTATACCGATCTGGACCCCCCAACCTTGCACCCGATCCGACAGCGGACGGCCGCGTGCCAACTCGATCAGGTAGAACAACAGATGCCCCCCATCCAGTACTGGAATGGGCAGCAGGTTCAGAACCCCCAGGCTTATGCTCAGGTAGGCCAGGAAATTCAGGAAATCCCCAACGCCCGACTGGGCTGAAGCGCCCGCCACTTTAGCAATGGTTATCGGTCCGCTCAAGTTTTTTACCGAGAGCTCGCCGAACAGCATTTTCTTCAGCGACTCAAGGGTCAGGATGCTCATGTTCCAGGTCCGCGTCAGGCCTTCGCCCATCGCGGCCACAGGCCCGTAGCTGACTTCGCGCAGCATCGTCGCCGGCCATTCGCCACCTTTGACCCCTGCCCCGAGATAACCAGCGGACGCCTGGCCTTCGCCTTTGCGCGCCAGGGTAACCGGAACATCCAGCACCGCAGCATCGCGCTCGACCCGCAGCTGCACCTTGGCCTCTGGGCGGGCGCGCACGCTGTCGACCACCTGCTGCCAGTCGTTCAGGGCAACGCCATCCAGGCTCAGCAGTTTGTCACCGGTTTTCAGCCCCGCTGCGGCCGCCGGCCCGTTCGGGTCGATTTCGGCCAGTACCGGGGTAATCACCGGGCGCCACGGGCGCAGGCCAAGCGACTGGATCGGGTCGGGTTCATCCGCGCCGCGCAGCCACTGGTTCAAGTTGATCTCGTGTTGCGTCTCGGCACTGCTGCCTTCATTCAGCACGCCCACCCGCAGGGTGCCGCTCTCGCCGAGGCGGCGCACCAGCTGCAGGTTGACCGCAGACCAGCCGTTGGTCGCTTTGCCATCTACCGAGACGATTTCCTGGCCAGCGCTGAGGCCGGCACTGGCAGCCAGGCTGCCCGCCTCGACCGCGCCGATGACCGGGCGCACCTGCTGGGTACCGAGCATGGCCAGCAGCCAGAAGAACACGATTGCCAGGAGGAAGTTGGCAATCGGCCCGGCGGCGACTATGGCGATGCGCTGGCCGACCGGCTTGCGATTGAACGACTGCTCGATCAGCGCCGGCGGCACTTCGCCCTCGCGCTCGTCGAGCATCTTCACGTAACCGCCCAGGGGAATCGCGGCAACCACGAATTCGGTGCCATGGCGGTCGTGCCAGCGCAGCAGCGGCGTGCCGAAGCCTACCGAGAAGCGCAGCACCTTGACCCCGCACCGGCGGGCGACCCAAAAATGACCAAATTCGTGAAAGGTGACCAGCACACCCAACGCAACCAGGGTACCGATGATCATGTAGAGCGCAGTCATATCCATCTCCGAAAGACGTTCAGGACAACCCTGGAGCGAGCGCGCATCAGCGGCCGTTCCGCCGCAGCCATTCCCGGGACAGCTCCCGCGCGCGCTGGTCGGCAGCAAACACCGCATCCAGCGACGTCAGTGGCACAACTGGCTCCTGTTCGAGCACCTGCTCGATCATACCCGCGATCTCCGGAAAGCGGATACGCCGCTGCAGAAATGCCTCGACAGCCACTTCGTTGGCCGCATTGAGCACCGCAGGTGCACTGTGGCCGGCCTCTGCCGCCTGACGCGCCAGGCGCAGGCAGGGGAAGCGCTGCGGATCGGGCGCCTGGAAATCCAGCCGGGCGATGACAAACAGGTCAAGCGGGGCAACGCCGGAATCGATCCGCTCTGGCCAGGCCAGCGCGTTGGCAATCGGTGTGCGCATATCCGGATTGCCCAACTGCGCGAGCACCGAGCCGTCAACGTAATCGACCAGGGAATGGATCACGCTTTGCGGATGCACCACGACTTCCACCTGAGCTGGCGCGGCGTCAAACAGCCAGCACGCCTCGATCAGCTCCAGGCCCTTGTTCATCATGCTCGCCGAGTCGACCGAAATCTTGCGCCCCATCGACCAGTTGGGATGGGCACAGGCCTGCTCGGGCGTCACGGCGTCAAGCTCAGCCGATGGCGTTTCGCGGAACGGCCCACCGGAGGCCGTCAGCAAGATGCGGCGCACGCCTACCGCGCCCAGACCACGCGCGTAGTCACCTGGCAAGCACTGGAAAATAGCGTTGTGTTCGCTGTCGATCGGCAGCAACACCGCGCCACTGCGCCGTACTGCGTCCATGAACAGCGCGCCGGACATCACCAGCGCTTCCTTGTTGGCGAGCAGGACCTTCTTGCCGGCCTCGACCGCCGCCAGGGTCGGGCGCAAACCAGCAGCACCGACGATTGCCGCCATGACCGCGTCAACTTCACTGGCCGCAGCGACCTCACACAAGCCGGCCTCGCCTTCGAGCACCTCGGTAGCACTGCCCGCCTCCGCCAGCCCCGCGCGCAGGCGCAGTGCAGCGTCGGCGCTTGGTACCACGGCAAATGCAGGCGTATGACGCAAGCACAGGTCGAGCAGCTGCTCGACCTGGGAATAACCGCTGAGGGCAAATACCTCAAAGCGCTCAGGGTGACGGCCAATCACGTCAAGCGTGCTCAGGCCAATAGAACCGGTCGCGCCAAGCACCGTGATCCGTTGCCTACGGCTCACATCACACCCCATTCAGCGGCCCACAGCAGCACGGCGAACATCGGGATGGCAGCGGTCAGGCTGTCGATGCGGTCAAGCACACCGCCATGCCCCGGCAACAGGTTACTGCTGTCCTTGATGCCCTCGCGGCGCTTGAACATGCTTTCAGTAAGGTCACCGACCACCGAAGCCATCACCACCACCACCGCGCCGAGCAGGCCCAGCAGCAACTGGCCGATGCTCCAGTCACGCACCAGGCCCACGCCCAAAGCGATCAGCAGGCTAACCGCAAGGCCGCCATACACGCCTTCCCAGCTCTTGCCGGGGCTGACGTGAGGGGCCAGCTTGCGCTTGCCAAACGCGCGGCCGGAGAAGTACGCACCGATGTCGGCAGACCACACCAGCACCATCACCGAGAGGATCAGGAAGTTGCCCAGCGGCCAGTGCTTGAGCAACACCAGGCCTTGCCAGGCCGGCAGCAGCACCAGCAGGCCGATCAGCAGGCGGCAGGCAGCACTCGACCACAGCTCGCTGCTGCGCGGGTAGGTCAGCACCAGCCAGGTCGCCAACCCCCACCAGATCACCGCTGCGCCGAGCACCCAAGGCGCCAGTTCGGGCAACAGGTACAGCAGCATCAACGCCGCAGCCACAACAGCGGCGTAAGCGATGCGCATTGGTTGAGCCATCAAGCCGGCCAGACGCGCCCATTCCCAGGCGCCCAAGGTGACCACACAGCCGATGAACAGGGCGAAGTCGCCGCCCTGCAGAAGAAAGAACCCAGCCAGTGCAATCGGCAGCAGGATCAGCGCAGTAATGATGCGTTGTTTAAGCATTAAGCACGAGCTCCAGCCTCGACCTGCTCGCTGGTTTTCCCGAAGCGGCGTTGGCGCGAAGCGAAATCGGCCAGCGCGGTACGCATGGCCTCGTGTTTGAAGTCCGGCCAGAACAGGTCGGAGAAATACAGCTCGGCGTAGGCCAGCTGCCACAACAGGAAGTTGCTGATGCGATGCTCGCCGCCGGTACGAATACACAAGTCAGGTAGCGGCAGGTCGCCGGTCGAAAGACAGGTCTGCAACAACCCCGGGGTAATGTCGTCCGGGCGCAAATGGCCGGCTTGAACCTCACGGGCCAGCCGTTGCGCTGCCTGGGCAATATCCCACTGGCCACCATAATTGGCGGCGACCTGCAGGATGAAGCGGTTGCTGCCAGCGGTAGCCGCCTCCGCCTCGCGCATGGCAGCCTGCAACTCCGGATGAAAGCGGCTGCGATCACCGATGATGCGCAGGCTGATGTTGTTGTCATTGAGGCGCCGGGCCTCGCGGCGCAAGGCCGTGAAAAACAACTCCATCAACGCGCCGACCTCATCGGCCGGGCGCTGCCAGTTTTCACTGGAGAAGGCGAACAGGGTCAGGACTTCGACGCCCGCCTCGGCACACACCTCAATCACCGCGCGCACAGCATCCACGCCCGCTTTATGCCCGGCGACACCGGGCAGCAGACGCTTCTTCGCCCAGCGATTGTTGCCGTCCATGATGATCGCGACGTGGCGCGGCACCCCAGACGGCGCCGCTTGCTTGGTCTTTTCCATGAAGAGAACCCTGGCCTCAGACGGCCATCAGGTCCTTTTCCTTCGCCTTCACGGCAGTCTCGATATCGGCGACGAACTTGTCGGTCAGTTTCTGGATGTCATCAGCCGCACGACGCTCTTCGTCTTCGCTGATTTCCTTTTCCTTGACCAGATCCTTGAGCTGGCTGAGCGCATCACGACGGATGTTGCGCACGGCGACGCGGCCATCTTCGGCAGCTTCACGGGCCTGCTTGGTGAAGCCCTTGCGGGTTTCTTCAGTGAGCGCTGGCATGGTGATCAGCAGCAGCTCGCCCAGGTTGGTCGGGTTCAGGTTGAGGCCTGCGCTACCGATAGCCTTGTCGACCGCGCTGAGCATGTTGCGCTCGAAAGCTACGACCTGCAGGGTGCGCGAATCCTTGACGGTGATGCTGGCCACCTGCTTGATCGGCGTATCCGCGCCGTAGTACGGCACCATCACGCCTTCGAGAATGCTTGGGTGAGCAACACCGGTGCGGATGCGGCTGAACGCGTGCTGGAGCGATTCCAGCGACTTGGTCATACGTTCCTGAGCATCTTTCTTGATTTCGTTGATCATGCTTGGCCTTCCTCGATCAAAGTACCTTCAGCGCCACCCACCACGATATTCAGCAGGGCGCCAGGCTTGTTCATGTTGAATACCCGCAATGGCATCTTGTGGTCGCGGCACAGACAGATTGCGGTCAGGTCCATCACACCCAGCTTGCGATCCAGAACCTCATCATAGGTGAGGCGATCGAACTTCTCGGCGTGCGGGTCCTTGAATGGATCGGCAGTGTACACACCGTCGACCTTGGTCGCCTTCAGCACCACATCTGCATCGATTTCGATGCCGCGCAGGCAGGCTGCGGAGTCGGTGGTGAAGAACGGGTTGCCGGTACCGGCGGAGAAAATTACCACATCCCCGGAGTTGAGGTGGCGAATAGCTTTGCGACGATCGTAATGGTCGGTGACGCCGACCATGGAGATGGCCGACATGACCAGTGCCGGGATGTTCGAACGCTCAAGGGCGTCACGCATGGCCAGGCCATTCATCACTGTGGCGAGCATGCCCATGTGGTCGCCGGTAACCCGATCCATGCCGGCGGCGCTGAGCGCTGCACCGCGGAACAGGTTGCCGCCGCCGATGACCAGACCCACCTGGACACCGATGCCGACCAACTGGCCCACTTCGAGGGCCATGCGGTCCAGCACTTTCGGGTCGATCCCGAACTCTTCCGAGCCCATCAGGGCCTCGCCGCTAAGTTTGAGCAAAATGCGTTTATAGCGAGGTTGGCGACCACTCACCTGCTGAGCCATTGCGAGTCTCTCCTGCGGCGTTTTTAAGAAAATTCTGCGCGGGCTGGGTTACAGCCAGCTAACTGTAGCGTGGCGCTGCTTCAGCGCCAGCGGTACCAGGCCGGATAAACCTGGTGCCGGTTTGACAAAGAGGCTGCGCGCGTGAGCGGGCAGCCTCTTTGGGGCGACAGACGAGGCTGTCTTACTGCTTGGCAGCAGCCAGCTGGGCGGCAACTTCTTCAGCGAAGTTGTCGACCGGCTTCTCGATGCCTTCGCCTACTTTGAAGTAGGTGAAGGAAACGATTTCAGCACCGGCTTTCTTGGCCAGTTCGCCGACTTTGATCTCCGGGTTCATGACGAAAGCTTGCTCTTTCAGCGAGGCTTCTGCTTTGAACTTGGTGATACGACCGTTGATCATGTTCTCAACGATGTTTTCCGGCTTGCCGGCGATCTTGTCAGCGTTCAGCTGCAGGAAGACAGCCTTCTCGCGCTCGATGGCCTCGGCGGAGATTTCCGACGAATCGAGGAACTCAGGGTTCGACGCAGCAACGTGCATGGCGATTTCTTTGGCCAGCTGAACATCGCCGCCCTTCAGAACAACCGCAACACCAATCTTGTTGCCGTGCAGGTAGGCACCAACAACGTCACCCTCAACGCGCACCAGGCGACGGATGTTGACGTTCTCACCTACTTTGGCGACCAGTGCTTCACGCGCCGATTCGCGGGCAGCGATCAGCGGAGCGGCGTCGGTCAGCTTGTCGTTGAAAGCCTGTTCCACGCTTTCAGCAACGAAGTTTTTGAAGTCGTCTTGCAGAGCCAGGAAGTCGGTCTGCGAGTTCACTTCCAGCAGGACGGCGGACTTGTCGTCGGCCTTGATGGCGATAGCGCCTTCAGCGGCAACGTTGCCAGCCTTTTTGGCGGCCTTGATGGCGCCGGAGGCACGCATGTCGTCAATGGCTTTTTCGATATCGCCGTCAGCCTTTTCCAGGGCTTTCTTGCAATCCATCATGCCTTCGCCGGTACGCTCGCGCAGTTCTTTGACCAGCGCTGCAGTAATTGCTGCCATTTCAAAATCCTCTTGGAAAGTTTTTCAACCATTCCACCCGCTCGTCACGGGCGTTCAATTCTGCTAATCCACTGTCTTGTTGCCAGCAGGAGGTCATCATGCGGCGGTATTGCTGACAGGAGGATTTCAGGTGGCAAAAAGGGGGCCAAGCCCCCTTTTCGCGTGCCAAGTAGACGCCGGGCGTCAATTACTCAGCAGCTGGTGCCGCCGCTTCTTCAACATAGACTTCGGTGCCGCCAGCAACATGGTTGCGGCCGCGGATGATGGCGTCAGCCATCGAAGCCATGTACAGCTCGATTGCGCGGATGGCGTCATCGTTGCCTGGGATGATGTAATCAACACCTTCCGGGCTGCTGTTGGTATCGACAACGCCGATAACCGGGATGCCCAGCTTGTTGGCTTCGGTGATCGCGATGCGCTCGTGATCAACGTCGATGACGAACAGTGCGTCAGGCAGACCGCCCATGTCCTTGATACCACCCAGGCTGCGGTCCAGTTTCTCCAGATCGCGCGAACGCATCAGAGCTTCTTTCTTGGTCAGCTTGGCGAAGGTACCGTCTTCAGCCTGGACTTCAAGATCACGCAGACGCTTGATCGAAGCGCGGATGGTCTTGTAGTTGGTCAGCATGCCGCCCAACCAGCGGTGGTCGACGTAAGGCGAACCACTGCGAGCAGCGTGCTCGGCGACCAGTTTGCCGGCGGAACGCTTGGTGCCGACGAACAGGATCTTGTTTTTGCCCTGAGCCAGGCGCTCGACGAACGACAGAGCGTCGTTGAACATCGGCAGGGTTTTTTCCAGGTTGATGATGTGAATCTTGTTACGCGCGCCGAAAATGTATTTACCCATTTTCGGGTTCCAGTAACGGGTCTGGTGACCGAAGTGCACACCGGCCTTCAGCATATCGCGCATATTGACTTGGGACATGATTGTTCCTTGATAAGTCGGGTTGGGCCTCCACGTATCCCAATGACCAACCCACGTCGCCGAAGCGGTCGGGGCACCCAGGTCATCGTGTCGACACGTGTGTGGGTTAAGGCAGTCGAGGTCGTCCCCGAAAGCGGCGCACTTTATACCACAGACTCGGCGCTGACGGAACTGCAATCCTGTCGCGTCCGTCAGTGCTTTTTGCAGCAGGCCCGCAATCGCGCCAAAATGCCTCATATAGAGAGCCGCCAACGGGCCTTTCTGCCGACAGATGGGCGCCTCGCTCTGGTAGAATCTACCCTTTCCCGTTTGTTCGCGCCTTGCACGGCGCCGTAGAGAGCCTGTTAATGACCGTCACCATCAAGACTGCAGAAGACATCGAAAAGATGCGCATCGCCGGCCGCCTGGCCGCTGAAGTGCTGGAGATGATCGAGCCACACGTCAAGCCCGGCGTTACTACCGAAGCGCTCGACCGCCTGTGCCACGACTACATCGTCAACATTCAGCAGGCCATCCCGGCCCCGCTCAACTACAAAGGCTACCCGAAGTCGATCTGCACCTCGATCAACCACGTGGTCTGCCATGGCATCCCCAACGACAAGCCGCTGAAGGACGGTGACACGCTGAACATCGACGTGACCGTGATCAAGGATGGCTACCACGGCGATACCAGCCGCATGTTCCATGTCGGCACCGTGCCGGTGTGGGCCGAGCGCCTGTCCCAGGTCACCCAGGAATGCATGTACAAGGCGATTGAGCTGGTCAAGCCGGGCTGCCGCCTGGGCGACATCGGCGAAGTGATCCAGAAGCACGCCGAGAAGAACGGTTTTTCGGTGGTGCGCGAGTTCTGCGGCCACGGCATCGGCAAGGTCTTCCATGAAGAACCGCAGATCCTGCACTACGGCCGTGCCGGCACCGGCATGGAGCTCAAGGAAGGCATGACCTTCACCATCGAGCCGATGATCAACCAGGGCAAGGCCGACACCAAGGTGCTGGGCGACGGCTGGACGGCCATCACCAAGGACCGCAAGCTGTCGGCGCAGTGGGAGCACACCCTGGTGGTTACCGCGACCGGTTACGAGATCTTCACCCTGCGCAAAGACGACACCATCCCCCGCACGTCGGCCTAACACTTCCAGGAAAGCGACTCGATGCCCCAGGTGGATCCCGAGCTGTTCGACCGCGGCCAGTTCCAGGCGGAACTGGCGCTCAAGGCAAGCCCTATCGCGGCCTTCAAGAAGGCCATCCGCCTGGCCCGCGAGGTGCTTGATCGGCGCTTTCGCGAAGGCCGTGACATCCGCCGGCTGATCGAAGATCGCGCCTGGTTCGTCGACAACATCCTGCAGCAGGCCTGGAGCCAGTTCGACTGGCAACCACCCGAAGCGATCGCCCTGATCGCCGTGGGCGGCTATGGCCGCGGCGAACTGCACCCGTACTCGGACATCGACCTGCTGATTCTGCTCGACGGCGCCCAGCACGAGCAGTACCGCGACGCCATCGAACAACTGCTGACCCTGCTCTGGGACATCGGCCTGGAAGTTGGCCAGAGCGTGCGCAGTGTCGACGAGTGCGTCGAGCAGGCCCGCGCCGACCTGACGGTGATCACCAACCTGATGGAAAGCCGCACCATTTGCGGCCCAGAAGCCCTGCGCCAGCGCATGCTCGAGGCCACCAGCACCTCGCACTTGTGGCCGAGCAAGGAGTTCTTCCTGGCCAAGCGCGCCGAGCTCAAGGCCCGCCACCACAAGTACAACGACACCGAATACAACCTTGAACCCAACGTCAAGGGCTCGCCCGGCGGCCTGCGTGATATCCAGACAGTGCTGTGGGTCGCACGCCGCCAGTACGGCACCTTGAACCTGCACGCCCTGGCCGGCGAAGGCTTCCTGCTGGAAAGCGAAAACGAACTGCTGGCATCGTCCCAGGCGTTTGTCTGGCGGGTGCGCTATGCCCTGCACATGCTCGCCGGCCGCGCCGAAGACCGCCTGCTGTTCGATCACCAGCGCAGCATCGCCGCCCTGCTCGGCTTCAGCGACGAAAACCCCAAGCGCGCCATCGAGCAGTTCATGCAGCAGTACTATCGGGTGGTGATGAGCATCAGCCAGCTCTGCGACCTGATTATCCAGCATTTCGAAGAAGTGATCCTGGCGGATGAGGACAGCGGCACCACCCAGCCGCTCAACGCCCGCTTCCGGCTGCATGATGGCTACATCGAGGCCGCCCATCAGAACGTGTTCAAGCGCACCCCGTTTGCCATGCTCGAGATGTTCGTGCTGATGGCCCAGCACCCTGAGATCAAGGGCGTGCGCGCCGATACCGTGCGCCTGCTGCGCGCCCATCGGCACCTGATCGACGATGACTTTCGCAACGACATCCGCAACACCAGCCTGTTCATCGAGCTGTTCAAGTGCGAAATCGGCATCCACCGCAACCTGCGCCGGATGAACCGCTACGGAATTCTTGGCCGTTACCTGCCCGAGTTCGGCCTGATCGTCGGGCAGATGCAGCATGACCTGTTCCACATCTATACGGTCGATGCGCATACGCTCAACCTGATCAAGCACTTGCGCAAATTGCAGTACACCCCGGTATCAGAGAAATTCCCGCTGGCCAGCAAACTCATGGGCCGCCTGCCCAAACCGGAGCTGATCTACCTGGCCGGGCTTTATCACGACATCGGCAAGGGCCGCCAGGGCGACCACTCCGAGCTCGGTGCGGTCGATGCCCAGGTATTCGGCGAGCGTCACCAACTGCCGACCTGGGACACCCGACTGATCGTCTGGCTGGTGCGCAACCACCTGTTGATGTCGACCACAGCCCAGCGCAAGGATCTATCCGATCCGCAGGTGATCAATGATTTTGCCCTGCTCGTCGGCGATGAGACGCGCCTCGACTACCTCTATGTACTTACCGTTGCCGACATCAACGCGACCAACCCGACGCTGTGGAATTCCTGGCGCGCCAGCCTGCTGCGCCAGCTTTACAGTGAGACCAAGCGTGCCCTGCGCCGCGGCCTGGAAAACCCGCTCGACCGCGAAGAGCAGATCCGCCAGACCCAAAGCGCTGCGCTGGACATCCTGATCCGCGAAGGCACCGACCCGGATGACGTCGAGCAGCTCTGGTCGCAACTGGGTGACGACTACTTCCTCAAGCACACCGCCGCCGACGTCGCCTGGCACAGCGATGCAATCCTGCAGCAGCCGGCTGACGGCGGCCCGCTGGTATTGATCAAGGAAACCACCCAGCGCGAGTTCGAAGGTGGCACGCAGATCTTCATCTATGCGCCCGACCAGCACGACTTCTTCGCTGTGACGGTGGCGGCAATGTCGCAGCTGAACCTGAACATCCACGATGCGCGTATCATCACTTCGAGCAGCCAGTTCACCCTCGACACCTACATCGTGCTGGACAACGACGGCGGCTCGATCGGCGACAATCCGCAGCGGGTCAAGCAGATTCGCGACGGTTTGACCGAAGCCTTGCGCACCCCGGAGGACTACCCGACCATCATCCAACGGCGAGTCCCGCGTCAGCTCAAGCACTTCACCTTTGCGCCGC
This sequence comes from Pseudomonas shirazensis, assembly GCF_050496565.1. Classification (GTDB taxonomy): domain Bacteria; phylum Pseudomonadota; class Gammaproteobacteria; order Pseudomonadales; family Pseudomonadaceae; genus Aquipseudomonas; species Aquipseudomonas shirazensis_A. The sequence continues at coordinate 72,682 of NZ_JBNWAE010000002.1, read as the reverse complement.
AGGTGACCATCCTCAATGATGCCCAGCGCGCAGTGACCATTCTCGAGATCACCGCCCCTGACCGGCCTGGCCTGCTGGCGCGGATCGGGCGGATCTTCCTCGAGTTCGACCTGTCGCTGCAAAACGCCAAGATCGCCACCCTTGGCGAGCGGGTCGAAGACGTGTTCTTCATTACCGATGCCAACAACCAGCCGCTGTCCGACCCGCAACTGTGCAGCCGCCTGCAGGAAGCGCTGGTCAAGCAGTTGCAGCCCAGCCAGGGCAGCGACAACAGCCCTGCCCGCCTGACTATCTAGATGATTGACGAGACCTCGCGCCGATGAACCAAGCCATGACCCAGCTGCAGCCCTACCCGTTCGAGAAGCTGCGCGCCCTGCTCGGCAGCGTGCAGCCCGCCGCTGACAAGCGTGCCATTGCCCTGTCGATCGGCGAACCCAAGCACGAATCGCCGGCCTTCGTTGCCAAGGCCCTGGCGGACAACCTCGACAAGCTGGCGGTGTACCCCAGCACACTGGGCTTGCCAACCCTGCGCCAGGCGATTGGCCAGTGGTGCGAGCGCCGCTTCAATGTGCCCAGCGGCTGGCTGGACGCTGACCGCCACATCCTGCCGGTCAACGGTACCCGCGAAGCCCTGTTTGCGTTCACTCAGGCGGTGGTCAACCGCGCCGACGACGGCCTGGTGATCAGCCCCAACCCGTTCTACCAGATCTACGAAGGTGCAGCGCTGCTGGCCGGTGCCACCCCGCACTACCTGCCGTGCCTCGAAGACAACGGTTTCAACCCTGACTTCGACGCAGTGTCGGCCGAGACCTGGCAACGCTGCCAGATCCTGTTCCTGTGCTCGCCAGGCAACCCGACAGGCGCGCTGGTGCCGCTGGACACGCTGAAAAAGCTGATCGCCCTGGCCGACGAGCATGACTTCGTGATTGCCTCCGATGAATGCTACAGCGAGCTGTACTTCGACGAAGAGAACCCGCCGCCAGGCCTGCTCACCGCCTGCGCCGAACTAGGCCGCAGCGACTTCAAGCGCTGCGTGGTGTTCCACAGCCTGTCCAAGCGCTCCAACCTGCCCGGCCTGCGCTCAGGCTTCGTTGCCGGCGATGCGCAGATCATCAAACCGTTCTTGCTGTACCGCACCTATCACGGCTGTGCCATGCCGGTGCAAACCCAGCTGGCCAGCGTAGCGGCCTGGCAGGACGAAGCCCACGTGCGCGCCAACCGCGACCAGTACCGGGCCAAGTACGATGCGGTGCTGGAGATCCTCCAACCCGTGATGGACGTGCAGCGGCCGGACGGCAGCTTCTACCTGTGGGCCAAGGTGCCAGGCTGCGATGCCGAGTTCACCCGCGACCTGTTCGCGGCCGAACATGTCACTGTCGTGCCGGGCTCCTACCTGTCGCGCGAAGTCGATGGCGTCAATCCAGGTGCAGGCCGCGTGCGCATGGCCTTGGTCGCCCCACTGGCAGAATGCATCGAAGCAGCCGAGCGAATTCGCGAGTTCCTCAACAGGGCGTGAGTGTTCAGCGGCTACTCTTCAGCTGAATTCGGCCTGCGATATATAGCTAACGCTGGTGCCGGCCAAAGCTGGGCAAAAGTGGTGACTCCTTCATATCAGGAGTCACCATGAATACATCCATTCTCCCTGTTCGACTGGGCAGCCTGTCCCCCATGCAGTCGCGTCGAATCGCATTCACTGAAAACCCTCGCAACCTAGGGTTTGCAGGAATCCGAGCGCGCGCCATGGGGCCGACCGGCAAGCTGTGGAAGCCTGGTCGGATGCTTACCGTGTCGTTCTTCAGCAAAGGCCCTGAAAAGCTCAAAGCCGCCATCTATGAACTGGGCCGCTCCTGGATCGACCAGACAGGCGCCAACCTGCAAATGCAGCGGGCAGAGGATAACGACAGCAGTGCAGAGATCAGGATTCAGTGTGCGCCTGAAGCCTACTGTAACGGCACTCACCTGGGTACCGACATCCTGGATACGGGAAGTGTCAATTTGCTGCTTTGCCTTGAGCCTGGGCACGAACTCTTCGAGTTCTCCGTGCTTCACGAATTCGGCCACGTATTTGGCCTGGACCACGAACACCAGCACCCAGAGGCAGACATCCCTTGGAATGCCCGTGCCGCTGGCTACTACGCGAGTGAACTCGGTGGCGCCAGCGAGGAAGAACTCCAGGAACAGGTATTCCGCAAGCGGTCCTCGGCTGATTTGATCAACACAGGTTATGACCGCAGCTCAGTCATGCATTATCCCGTCTCGCAATACGTGACCTCAGGCGACTGGACGGTCGGCATCAACTCTTCATTGAGCGACAAAGACATCGAATTCATGCGCTTGGCTTACCCGCATGAGTGACTCGGCAAAACGCGTATGAAGGCGGTGAAGTCGGATACATCAGCGTGGCGGGCGAACTTGCCTGCCGTATCAGATCGATGCTGCCACCTCTGAAAACCTAAGCTGTATATAGTGCACCTGTGTACCGCCAAACAGAGAAGCTCCTGACTTCGTTTTGCCAGACCAGGAGCTTCTCGATGATCATTACTTCGCCTCCCCGCTGCCGCAACCGCACCTCGCGCCAGCGCTCCCATGCACTCGCCTTGGCTGAAAGCCCTCGCAACAGCGGCCTACGCGCCGACAGGCCGCAGCCCCGCGGCTTCGTCAATCACACTCGGCTGTGGGAGCCAGGCCGCACGCTGTGGATTTCGTTCCTCGGAGCACCCGACAGAAGCCTGAAGATGGCGATTTTCGAACTGGCCTGCCAGTGGATAGAACTGTCCGAGGCCAACCTGGAGTTCGACCTCAGCGAGGATGACGACGCCAATGCCCCGATCAGGATACTGACCGGCGAAGCTGCCCTGCTCAACGAATCGGACATCGGCACCGATGCCCTGGCACACCGTGACGAAACCATCTCATTGACGGTGCAGCCTGGTGACGCGCGCTTTCAATCCACCGTGCTGCACGAGTTTGGCCATGCGCTGGGCTTTGAGCATGAGCATTTGCATCCCCAGGCCAATATTCCCTGGAACACCGAAGCGCTGTTCGCCGCTCATCGCGCTGTACCGAACTGGAGCGATGACGACGTACGTGAGCAGTACCTCAACGTGCACGCGGATGTTGACCTGCTCAAGACAGGCTACGATCCGCTATCGATCATGCATTACGAGGTCGCCCAGTGGCAGACCCTCGGTGATTTCGAGACTGGCCACAACACCGAGCTCAGCGCCAAGGACATCGAATTGATGCGCCTGGCCTACCCCCACGACTGATCCCTAGCCAACCTGGCCAAGGTTCGCCTCGCTCATGTCCAGATCGCCCAGCACCTGGCGCACTACCTCATCACCGACCAGGTGCTGGCGATGCAGCTTGTACAGCTCCAGGCGCTGGGCGCGCAGCGCACGCAGGCGCAGGCGTCGCTCGAGCAGGTCCATCTGGCGCGCCAACTCACGGGCCTCGGCGCTGTCGTTGTAGCTGGCCAGTTCATCGCGGTACTCGGCCATCAGCCGCGCCTTGAGTTCTACCGCCAAGGTGGCTTGAGCCGCATCCTGAGCGGCATTGGCATCGACCACTTCCTCAGCTTCAAGGGCATGGATGGCCGCCTCCGCGGTAAGCCGCCAGGCTTCCTGGACTTCCTGCTGCAAGCGCTCGTCGGGGCTCTGGGTGATGCCGCGCAGGAGCAGCGGCAGGGCGATGCAGGCGCTGATCAACGACAACAGGATCACCCCGGCGGCGATGAAGATCAGCAGGTCGCGTTGCGGGAAGGCCTCCCCGGCGCTGATCAGCAGCGGCACTGACATCACACCCGCCAACGTCACCGCACCGCGCACCCCGCCCAGGGTCAGCAGCCAGCACGAGCGCGCCGTCGGCACCAGTACCAGCTCAGGCTTGCCGCGCCAGCGGCGCACTACGCCAATCGCCCGCCAGATGCTCTGCACCCAGATGAACCTGAGCACGATCAACGCGACAAAGATCGCCAGCACTTCCAGGCAGCGGTAAGCCAGCGCCGGCCACAGCGAGCTTTCGTGGCTGACCACTGCCTTGATGATGTCTGGCAACTGCAAGCCCAACAGCAAGAAGATCAGACCGTTGAAGGCAAACTCAAGCAACGACCAGACGCTGCGATTGAGCAGCCGGGTGCTGGTCTGGCGCGGCAGCAGGTCCAGCCAGCTCTGCATCATGCCCGCTGCCACTGCCGAAAGAATGCCGGATACGCCGAGGCGCTCGGCCAGCACATAGGCCGCGAACGGCAGCAACAGCATGAACACCACGTGGGTGGCCGGGTCATCCCAGCCGCGGGTGATCATCCACGCACGCAGCCGGCCTACCAGCCAGCTCAGCGCCACGCCAACGGCCAGGCCACCCAAGGCCACCAGCACGAACGACAAGCTCGCGTCGGTGAGCGAAAACACCCCGGTAATTGCCGCAGCCAGGGCGAACTTGAAGGTCACCAGGCCCGAGGCATCATTGAGCAAGGCTTCGCCCTGAAGCATATGCATCAACGGCGTCGGCAGACGGTCCTGGGCAATGGCCGAGACGGCCACCGCATCGGTCGGCGACAGCACGGCGGCGAGGGCAAACGCCACCGGCAGCGGAATGCTCGGCAGCAGCCAATGGATGAAGTAACCGGCGCCGACCACGGTAAACAGCACCAGCCCCACGGCCAGGGCGATGACCGGACCGCGCATGCGCCACAGCTCCCGCTTGGGAATACGCCAGCCATCGGCAAACAGCAGCGGCGGCAGGAACAGAAACAGGAACAGCTCCGGCTCCAATGCCACATGCAAGCCCAGGCTAGGCCAAGCCAGCAACGCCCCCGCCGCGATCTGTACCAATGGCAGCGGCAGCGGGATCATGCGCCCGACCAGCTTGGACACGCTTACCAGCGTCAGCAGGATGAGGACGGTATAGGCTGACTGCATCGGTAAAAAATCCTGTCAAATTGGAGAAACGCTCACAGCGCTAGGACCGCAATTGAAACAATATGTTAGCGGGGAATTAAAGCCATCTGCCGCTGCACGATAGTCGCAGGTTGCCTGAGAATGTGTAACAGCATGCTACTCAACGCGCTTAACCGCCGGCATTCGGCAGCCAGCCGTGGCGCCAGCCCCCCCGATGTCGCATAATCCGCCGACTAAACAACGGGAGATATTGGGGAGGTTTTGGGTGAACCCGCCGGACCCTTTGAATTCAATGGCTTACACTCTCTACGGCATCAAGGCCTGCGACACCATGAAAAAGGCCCGTAGCTGGCTTGAAGAACACGCCATCGACTACGCCTTTCATGACTATAAAAGCCAAGGCATCGACCGTGACAGCCTGATCCGCTGGTGCAACGAGCACGGCTGGCAGGTTGTGCTCAACCGCGCCGGCACCACGTTCCGCAAACTCGACGATGCCAGCAAAGCCGACATTGACCAGGCCAAAGCCGTCGAGTTGATGCTGGCTCAGCCGTCGATGATCAAGCGTCCGGTGCTCGACCTTGGTGGACGCACCCTGGTCGGCTTCAAGCCGGATCTGTACGCCGCTGAGCTGGGCTGAGCCCAACAGCGCTGCCCCCCTATTCGCAAGAGGTAATAGCATGTCCACTACTCTGTTCAGCCTGGCCTTCGGTGTCGGCACTCAAAACCGCCAGGGCACCTGGCTGGAAGTGTTCTACGCACAACCACTGCTCAACCCGAGCGCCGAACTGATCGCTGCCATCGCCCCCGTGCTGGGCTATGAAGGTGGCAATCAGGCCATCGCGTTCAGCAATGCCCAGGCCGGCCAGCTGGCCGATGCGGTCAAGTCGGTCGACGCTACCCAGTACGCGCTGCTGACCCGCCTGGCAGAAAGCCACAAGCCGCTGGTCGCCACCCTGCTGGCCGAAGACAGTGCACTGACCTCGACGCCTGAGGCCTACCTCAAGCTGCACCTGCTCTCGCACCGTCTGGTCAAGCCGCACGGCCTGAGCCTGGCCGGCATTTTCCCGCTGCTGCCGAACGTGGCCTGGACCAACCGTGGCGCGGTCGACCTGGCTGAGCTGGCCGAACTGCAACTGGAAGCACGCTTGAAGGGCGAGCTGCTGGAAGTATTCTCGGTCGACAAGTTCCCGAAAATGACCGACTACGTGGTCCCGGCCGGCGTGCGTATCGCCGATGCGGCGCGCGTGCGTCTGGGCGCCTATGTCGGCGAAAGCACCACCATCATGCACGAAGGCTTCGTCAACTTTAACGCCGGCACCGAAGGCCCGGGCATGATCGAAGGCCGCGTTTCGGCGGGCGTCTTCGTCGGCAAGGGGTCGGACCTGGGCGGCGGTTGCTCGACCATGGGCACCTTGTCCGGTGGCGGCAACATCGTCATCAAGGTCGGCGAAGGCTGCCTGATCGGCGCCAACGCCGGTATCGGTATCCCGCTGGGCGACCGCAACACCGTTGAAGCTGGCCTGTACATCACGGCCGGGACCAAGGTGAACCTGCTCGACGAGAACAACGAGCTGGTCAAAGTGGTCAAGGCCCGTGATCTGGCCGGCCAGACCGACCTTCTGTTCCGTCGCAACTCGCTCAACGGCGCCGTCGAGTGCAAAACGCACAAGTCGGCAATCGAGCTGAACGAGGCGCTGCACGCGCACAACTGAGAACCATCAGGTTCGAAGTGATAAGATCGGGTCTGGCGTAAAGCCAGGCCCGATTTTCATTGCAGGTCCCGCAAACATGTTTCAGCCCTCCCCCTGGCGCGCCGACTTCCCCGCGATCGCCGCGTTGCAACGCCAGCACCAGACCTACCTGGACAGCGCCGCCACTACCCAGAAGCCACAGGCCCTGCTGGATGCCCTGAGCCATTACTACGGCCATGGCGCCGCCAATGTGCACCGCGCGCAACATCTGCCGGGTGCGTTGGCCACACAAGCGTTCGAAGCCAGCCGCGACAAGGTGGCTGCCTGGCTGAATGCAGCTGATGCGCAACAGATCATCTTCACCCACGGCGCAACTTCAGCGCTGAATCTGCTCGCCTATGGTCTTGAGCACGGCTTCAATGCCGGCGACGAGATCGCCATCAGTGCGCTGGAGCACCACGCCAACCTGCTGCCCTGGCAGCAACTGGCGCAGCGGCGCAATCTGCGTCTGGTGATATTGCCGGTGAATGCACAAGGCCAGATCGATCTTGATCAAGCGCTGCAGCTGATCGGTCCGCGCACGCGCTTGCTTGCGGTCAGCCAGCTGTCGAATGTGCTCGGCACCTGGCAACCGCTGCCGGCACTGCTCGCCCATGCCCGCGCTCAGGGTGCATTGACCGTGGTCGATGGTGCCCAGGGCGTGGTCCATGGCCGCCACGACGTGCAACAACTGGGCTGCGACTTCTACGTGTTCTCCAGCCACAAGCTGTACGGCCCGGAAGGCGTCGGCGTGCTCTACGGCCGCCATCGCGCGCTGCAGCAGTTGCGCTATTGGCAGTTTGGCGGCGAGATGGTCCAGTTGGCGGATTACCACAGTGCCAGTTTCCGTCCTGCGCCGCTCGGCTATGAAGCCGGCACGCCGCCGATTGCCGGCGTGATTGGCCTGGGCGCCACGCTGGATTATCTGGCCAGCCTCGACGGCAACGCGGTCGAACGCCATGAAGCCAGCCTGCACCAGCACCTGCTGCGCGGCCTGGCCGATCGCGAGGGTATTCGCGTATTGGGCGCACCACAGACCGCGCTGGTCAGCTTTGTCGTCGACGGCGTACATAACGCCGACATTGCCCATGTACTGACCGAGCAAGGCATCGCCGTGCGCGCCGGTCATCACTGTGCAATGCCCCTGCTCAAAGGCCTCGGCCTTGAGGGTGCGATCCGCGTGTCGCTGGGGTTGTACAACGACAGTGACGATCTGGCGCGCCTGTTCGACGCGCTGGATCAAGGCCTGGAGCTGCTGCGATGAGCCTGCCCGAACAAGCCCGCGAGGCATTGGCGTGTTTCACCGAGGCGCGTGGTTGGGAGCAGCGCGCACGTTTGCTGATGCAGTGGGGTGAGCGCCTGACTCCACTGGATGACGCCGAGAAAACCGAAAGCAATCGTGTCCACGGCTGTGAAAGCCTGGTGTGGCTGGTGGGCGTGGTCGAAGACGGCCAATGGCGTTTCAAGGCCACCAGCGATGCGCGACTGTTACGTGGTTTGCTGGCGCTGCTGCTGGTGCGAGTCCAAGGGCTGGCCAGCGCCGAGCTGGCCCAGCTCGACCTGCGCGGCTGGTTCAGCGAGCTGGGGCTTGAGCGCCAGTTGTCGCCGTCGCGCAGTAATGGTCTGCATGCGGTACTGCAGCGTATGGCGCAGCTCGCCAGCGAAGCCTGACGCGCTGAGCGCTGAGCGCTGGTTACAGATCAGCCGTCGGCGCGATCACCCGCTCCGACGGTCGGCGCGCACCGGCTACCAGTTTTTCGATGGCTTTGCTCGCCGCCACCATGCCGAACGTGGCGGTGACCATCATCACCGCGCCAAAGCCGCCGGAGCAATCCAGGCGCACGCCCTCACCGACAAAGCTCTTTTGCAGGCAAACGCTGCCGTCGCCCTTGGGATAACGCAGCTGCTCGCTGGAGAACACACACGGCACGCCGTAATTGCGCGAAGTGTTGCGCGAGAAGTTGTAGTCGCGGCGCAGGGTCGAGCGCACGCGCGAGGCCAGCGGGTCGTTGAAGGTCTTGTTCAGGTCGCCGATCTGGATCTGCGTGGGGTCGATCTGGCCGCCGGCGCCACCGGTAGTGACCACCGCGATCTTGCGCCGCCGGCACCAGGCAATCAGCGCCGCCTTGGCCATTACGCTGTCGATGCAGTCGATGACGCAGTCCAGCTGCTCGGTGATGTGCTCGGCCATGCTGTCACGGGTGACGTAGTCTGCCACTGCATGGACGGTGCAGGCCGGGTTGATCGCCCGCAGACGCTCGGCCATGACCTCGACCTTGGCCCGCCCGACCTGGCCTTCCAGCGCATGTGCCTGGCGGTTGGTGTTGCTCACGCAGACATCATCGAGGTCAAACAGGCTGATTTCGCCCACACCGCTACGGGCCAACGCCTCGGCCACCCATGAGCCGACCCCGCCGATGCCGACTACCGCTACATGGGCGTCGCGCAGACGTTGCAGGCCTTGGTCGCCATACAAACGGGCAACGCCGGCGAAGCGTGGATCTTCTGTGCTCATGCTCGCTATCCGCAAAAAAACCGGCGCGTATTATATGCCAGCTGGCGGGTTGCCGGGCCGCACGGCGCTGTTAGTTGGTAAAAAACCTGCCAATCCTGCTTTAATGTCCGATCAGAGAGTCAGACTTGGACGACAACCGAGTGGGACCAGAGCTACACCCTCTGCGCTGACTGGCACTGCTGCGTTCTTGTCCTAGCGTAGGACGCAGCCCCAACTGGCACCCGCCCACTCCCCTCTTCGGAACCTACAATCGCTTATGTCATCACGCAAATTCGGCCTCAACCTGGTAGTGGTGCTGGTCATCGCCGCGCTGTTCACCGGGTTCTGGGCGCTGATCAACCGCCCGGTGTCCGCGCCGGCCTGGCCGGAGCAGATTTCCGGTTTCTCCTACTCGCCGTTCCGGCTGGGTGAAAGCCCGCAAAAGGGCCAGTACCCAAGCGAGGCGGAGATGCGCCAGGACCTCGAGCAGCTGAGCAAGCTGACCGACAGTATCCGTATCTATACCGTCGAGGGCACCCAGGCCGAAGTCCCGCGGCTGGCTGAGGAATTCGGCCTGCGCGTCACCCTGGGTATCTGGATCAGCCCGGACCTTGAGCGCAACGAGCGCGAGATCAGCAAGGCCATCGAGCTGGCCAACAGCTCCCGCAGCGTAGTGCGGGTGGTGGTGGGCAACGAAGCGTTGTTCCGCAAGGAAGTAACGCCCGAGGCGCTGATCCAGTACCTGGATCGCGTACGTGCTGCTGTCAAAGTGCCGGTCACCACCAGTGAACAATGGCATATCTGGAAAGAAACCCCGGAACTTGCACCCCACGTCGACCTGATCGCCGCGCACATCCTGCCGTACTGGGAGTTTGTGCCGATGCAGGATTCGGTCGAGTTCGTGCTCGATCGCGCCCGTGAGCTCAAGCAGCAGTTCCCGCGCAAGCCGCTGCTGCTGTCGGAGGTTGGCTGGCCGAGCAACGGCCGTATGCGCGGCGGCGCCGATGCCACCCAGGCCGACCAGGCAATCTACCTGCGCACGCTGGTCAATACGCTGAACAGACGCGGCTACAACTACTTCGTCATCGAAGCCTATGACCAACCGTGGAAGGCCAGCGATGAAGGCTCGGTGGGTGCCTACTGGGGCGTTTTCAACGCCGAGCGCCAGCAGAAATTCAACTTCGAAGGGCCGGTGGTAGCTATCCCGCAGTGGCGCGCCCTGGCGGTTGCTTCGGTGGTGCTGGCGATGCTCGCCCTGACCATTCTACTGATCGATGGCTCGGCGCTACGCCAGCGCGGGCGTACCTTCCTCACCTTCATCACCTTCCTCTGCGGCTCGGTGCTGGTGTGGATCGCCTACGACTACAGCCAGCAATACAGCACCTGGTTCAGCCTGATCGTCGGTTTCCTGCTGGCGCTGGGGGCGATTGGTGTGTTCATCGTGTTGATGACCGAAGCCCATGAACTGGCCGAAACGGTGTGGACGGCCAAGCGCCGCCGCGAATTCCTGCCGGTGCAAGGCGACAGCGCCTACCGGCCGAAAGTATCGGTGCACGTGCCTTGCTACAACGAGCCGCCGGAGATGGTCAAACAGACCCTCGATGCCCTCGCCGCGCTCGACTACCCCGACTACGAAGTGTTGGTGATCGACAACAACACCAAGGACCCGGCCGTGTGGGAGCCGCTCAAGGCCCACTGCGAGCTGCTCGGCGAGCGCTTCAAGTTCTTCCACGTCGCGCCGCTGGCCGGCTTCAAGGGTGGCGCACTCAACTACCTGTTGCCGCACACGGCCAAGGACGCCGAAGTGATTGCCGTGATCGACTCGGACTACTGCGTCGACCGCAACTGGCTCAAGCACATGGTGCCGCACTTCGCCGACCCGAAAATCGCCGTGGTGCAGTCGCCGCAGGACTACCGCGACCAGCACGAAAGCGCCTTCAAGAAGCTCTGCTACAGCGAATACAAAGGCTTCTTCCACATCGGCATGGTCACCCGCAACGACCGTGACGCGATCATCCAGCACGGCACCATGACCATGACCCGGCGCTCGGTACTGGAAGAACTCGGCTGGGCCGACTGGTGCATCTGTGAAGACGCCGAGCTGGGCCTGCGCGTGTTCGAAAAAGGCTTGTCTGCCGCCTACGCGCACAACAGCTACGGCAAGGGCCTGATGCCCGACACGTTCATCGACTTCAAGAAGCAGCGCTTCCGCTGGGCCTACGGCGCGATCCAGATCATCAAGCACCACGCCCGCGAGCTGCTCCAGGGCAAGGGCAGTGAACTGACCCGCGGCCAGCGCTATCACTTCCTCGCCGGCTGGTTGCCGTGGGTCGCCGATGGCATGAACATATTCTTCACCGTCGGCGCGCTGCTGTGGTCGGCAGCGATGATCATCGTCCCGCACCGGGTCGATCCGCCGCTGATGATCTTTGCCATCCCGCCGTTGGCGCTGTTCTTCTTCAAGGTCGGCAAGATCCTGTTCCTCTACCGGCGTGCGGTCGGCGTCAATCTCAAGGACGCCTTCGCTGCCGCCCTGGCCGGGCTGGCGCTTTCGCATACGATTGCCAAGGCCGTGCTGTACGGCTTCTTCACCAGCAGCATGCCGTTCTTCCGCACGCCGAAGAACGCCGACAGCCACGGTTTGCTGGTGGCGATTTCCGAGGCGCGCGAAGAGCTGTTCATCATGCTCTTGCTGTGGGGCGCTGCCGGCGGCATCTACCTGGTGCAGGGCTTGCCGAGCTCGGACATGCGCTTCTGGGTGGCCATGCTGCTGGTGCAGTCGCTGCCGTACCTGGCTGCGCTGATCATGGCCTTCCTGTCGTCGCTGCCCAAACCGGCCAGCGCTGCCACGCAAGCAACCACCGCCTGACCCAAACGCCACCCCGCCGGCACCCTGAAGGTGCCCGGCGGGCGCATTTGATATAAGATAACGCGCCTGTTTTTTCGTCCTTGCCTTGCCCCGGAGTTCCCCATGACGGCCCCCGCCGAGCTCTCGCCTACCCTTCAACTGGCCTGCGACCTGATCCGTCGCCCTTCGGTGACCCCGGTCGATGCCGACTGCCAGACCCAGATGATGAACCGCCTGGGCGCTGTCGGCTTCCAGCTTGAACCGATGCGCATTGAAGACGTCGACAACTTCTGGGCCACCCATGGCAGCCAGGACGGCCCGGTGTTGTGTTTTGCCGGCCACACCGACGTGGTCCCGACCGGCCCGGTGCAGCAATGGCAGCATGAGCCGTTCCAGGCACTGATCGATGCCGATGGCATGCTCTGCGGCCGCGGCGCAGCCGACATGAAGGGCAGCCTGGCGTCGATGGTGGTGGCCAGCGAGCGCTTTGTGCACGACTACCCCAATCACCGCGGCAAGGTCGCCTTCCTTATCACCAGCGACGAAGAAGGCCCGGCTCATCACGGCACCAAAGCCGTCGTCGAGCGCCTGGTCGCACGCAACGAGCGCCTTGACTGGTGCATCGTCGGCGAGCCGTCGAGCACCAACCTGCTCGGAGACGTGGTCAAGAACGGCCGCCGCGGCTCGCTCGGCGCCAAGCTGACCGTACGCGGCAAACAGGGCCACGTTGCCTATCCGCACCTGGCGCGCAACCCGATCCACCTGGCGACGCCAGCACTGGCCGAACTGGCAGCAGAGCATTGGGACGAAGGCAATGCGTTCTTCCCGCCGACCAGCTTCCAGATCTCCAACCTCAATTCCGGCACCGGCGCGACCAACGTCGTGCCTGGCGACCTGACTGCGCTGTTCAACTTCCGCTTCTCCACCGAGTCGACCGTCGAAGGCCTGCAGGCGCGGGTTGCGGCGATTCTCGACAAGCATCAGCTGGACTGGTCGATCGATTGGGCGCTGTCGGGCCTGCCATTCCTCACCGAGCCGGGTGAACTGCTCGACGCGGTCGCGGCCAGCATCAAGGCCGTCACCGACCGCGACACCCAGCCATCCACCAGCGGCGGCACCTCCGACGGCCGCTTCATCGCCACCATGGGTACTCAGGTCGTCGAGCTCGGCCCGGTCAACGCCACTATTCACCAGGTCGACGAACGCATCCTGGCCAGCGATCTAGACCTGCTGACCGAGATCTACTACCAGACCCTGGTGCGGTTGCTCGCCTGATGCTCATCTGCCCTCTTTGCCAGGCGGCCCTGGCGCCGCTGGACAACGGTGTCGCGTGCAGCGCCGGGCATCGCTTCGACCGTGCTCGCCAGGGGTATCTGAACCTGTTGCCGGTGCAGCACAAGAACAGCCGTGATCCAGGTGACAATCAGGCCATGGTCGAGGCCCGCCGCGACTTTCTCGACGGTGGCCACTATGCCCCGGTCGCCGAGCGCCTGGCGCAACTCGCCGCCGAGCGCCAGCCCGGCGCCTGGCTGGATATTGGCTGCGGCGAAGGTTATTACACCGCGCAACTCGCCAATGCCCTGCCGGCAGCCCAGGGTTACGCCCTGGATATTTCCCGCGAGGCGGTCAAACGCGCCTGCAAGCGCGCGCCGCAGGTGACCTGGATGGTCGCCAGCATGGCCCGCGTGCCGCTGGCAGATGCCAGCTGCCAGTTCATCGCCAGCGTGTTCAGCCCGCTCGACTGGCAGGAGGCCTTGCGCCTGCTCAGCCCCGGCGGCGGCCTGATGCGGGTCGGCCCGACCAGCGGTCACCTGATGGAGCTGCGCGAGGTGCTTTACGATGAAGTGCGTCCGTATGCTGACGACAAGCACCTGGCACTGGTGCCGGCAGGGATGGTCCATGCTCACAGCGAAACCCTCGAGTTTCGCCTCAGCCTGGCCGCACCCAAGGCGCGCGCCGACCTGCTGGCGATGACCCCGCACGGCTGGCGAGCAAGTGCTGAAAAGCGCGCGCTGGTGATCGACCAGGCCGCGCCGTTCGAGGTGACCGTTTCCGTGCGTTATGACTATTTCCTGCGCCAATCCTGAGCACACCGGAGCCCTTTATGCGTCAACCTGATATCGAGATCTACCTGAAGGACACCGACGTCGACCACAAGCAGATCGCCCAGTGGTTGGTCGAGGCCTTGGGGCCGTGCACCGAATGGACCCAGAAAGGCCTGACCTGGAAATGCCAGGCCGGTAACATCCCGGTGACCTGGTTACCGAAGGCTGTAGGGAAATGGAACAGCCTCTATCTGGAAAGCGACCAGACCCCGTGGGAAGACGACATTGCCTGCGCACGCGCAGCCTTTGCCGCACTCAGCGTCGAAGTACGTTGTGCACCGGGCAGCTGGAGCGAAGAACACGGGGAAGAAGATGCCGACCGTTGGGTCCGCATCAGCGCCGACGGTGAAGAGGAAATCACCTGGCGCACGCAGTAAGACTGCGAGAGGGATGTAACACGAGCAATCGCATCAGGCTGCAAGTTCCACGGTCAACTTGCAGCTTGAGGCTTGCCAACCAGCGCTTACAGGCCCACTACATCCTCGGCCTGGAGACCTTTCTGGCCTTGGGTGAGGTTGTATTCAACCTGCTGCCCTTCGACCAGCGAGCGATGCCCTTCACCACGAATCGCCCGATAGTGGACGAATACATCGGCCCCATCTTCGCGCTGAATGAAGCCATAACCCTTGGCATCGTTGAACCACTTTACATTCCCAGTCTCACGAGACGACATCTGAACTACTCCAGTTTTTTTATTGTGAAGATCGCCTTGCAGGCACTGGGGCTTCCCCGTGCCGACGCCGCTTGCCGAAATATCCTGCAAAGGGCGGACCGAGTATATGACAGAGAACAAAGAAAATTCATGACAGGCCGGTTGAATGCAGTTTTTTGCTGAACTTGCGCAGATACGGCAGACTCACTGACTGCAAATCGATCCGAAATTCTTCTCAGGGCCCACACATCACATGACCCGTTCCCCCCTGCGCCGCCTGATCTTCGGCGCCCTGCGCCGCGTGCTTTACCTGTGGGTACGCTCCGAGACCATCAATCAGTCATCGCTGACCCTCAAGCTCGACCGCAGCCGCCCGGTGTTCTATGCCCTGCCCTCGCCGTCGCTGACCGACCTGGCGGTGCTCGACCGCGAATGCACCAAAGCGGGGCTGCCACGGCCAGTGCTGCCCGTGGTGGTTGGCCCGCTGCACGAGCCTGCGGCGTTTTTCTACCTGACGCCGGAGCCAGACTGGCTTGGCCGCCATGATAAAAGCGGCGCGCCACCGACCCTGGAGCGGCTGGTCGAAGCGGTCAGCCAGCATGCCGAAGAAGACGCACAGATCATCCCGGTCAGCGTGTTCTGGGGGCAGACCCCGGCCAGTGAATCGAGCCCCTGGAAGCTGCTGTTTGCCGACAGCTGGGCGGTCACCGGGCGCCTGCGTCGCGTGCTGACCATCATCATGCTCGGGCGCAAGACCCGCGTGCAGTTCTCGGCGCCGATCCACCTGCGCGAACTGGTCGAGCACAACAAGGGCCACGCGCGTACCGTGCGTATGGCCCAGCGCCTGATGCGCGTGCACTTTCGCAACCTCAAGAGCGCGGTCATCGGCCCGGACATTTCCCACCGGCGCAACCTGGTCAAAGGCCTGATCCACGACCAGCAGGTGCGCCAGGCTATCGCCGAGGAGGCCGAACGCGAGCAGATTCCGCTGGCGAAAGCCGAGGCACGCGCGCTGCGCTACGGCAATGAAATTGCCTCGGACTACACCTACACCGCGATCCGCTTTCTTGAGGTGGTGCTGAGCTGGTTCTGGAACAAGATCTACGACGGCATCAAGGTCAACAACATCGAGCAGGTGCAGGGCATCGCTCCGGGTCACGAGGTGATCTATGTGCCCTGCCACCGCAGCCACATCGACTATCTGTTGCTGTCCTACCTGCTGTTTCGCAACGGCCTGACGCCACCGCACGTAGCCGCGGGCATCAACCTTAACATGCCGGTCATCGGCAGCCTGCTGCGCCGTGGCGGGGCGTTCTTCATGCGCCGTACGTTCAAGGGCAACCCGCTGTATACGGCGGTGTTCAACGAATACCTGCACACCCTGTTCACCAAGGGCTTCCCGGTCGAATACTTCGTCGAAGGCGGCCGCTCGCGCACCGGGCGCATGCTGCAGCCACGCACCGGCATGCTGGCGATTACCCTGCGCAGTTTCCTGCGTTCGTCGCGCACACCGATCGTGTTCGTGCCGGTGTACATCGGCTATGAACGGGTGCTTGAAGGCCGCACCTACCTGGGCGAATTGCGTGGGGCGAGCAAGAAGAAAGAGTCCATCTTCGACATCTTCAAGGTCATCGGCGCGCTCAAGCAGCGCTACGGCCAGGTGTCGGTCAACTTCGGTGAGCCGATCCGCCTGGCCGGCTTCCTTGATGAGCAGCGCCCAGGCTGGCGCGAGGAGGATCACGGCGAGCAGTTCCGCCCGGCCTGGCTCAACGACACCACCCACCGCCTGGGCGAAACCGTGGCCCGCCACCTCAACGAGGCCGCGGCGGTCAATCCGGTCAACCTGGTCGCGCTGGCCTTGCTCTCGACCAGCCGTCACGCGCTCGACGAAAGCGCGCTGGTGCGGGTGCTCGACCTGTACCTGAGCTTGCTGCGTGAAGTGCCCTATTCGGCGCATACCACCCTGCCTGAAGGCGATGGCATGGCCTTGATCAGCCACGTCAAAGGCATGAACCTGCTGTCCGAGCAGAATGATGCCATGGGCCGCATCCTCTACCTGGATGAAGCCAACGCGGTGCTGATGACCTATTACCGCAACAACGTGCTGCACATCTTTGCCCTGCCGGCACTGCTGGCGAGCTTCTTCCAGAGCAGTTCGCGGATCAGCCGCGAGCTGATCGGTCAGTACGTCAAGGCATTGTATCCGTACCTGCAAGCCGAGCTGTTCCTGCGCTGGACGCCCGAGCAGCTCGACGAAACCATTGATCACTGGCTTGAAGCGCTGGTTGCCCAGGGCCTGCTGCGGGTGGAAAACGGCGTGTATCTGCGTCCGGCGCCGAGTTCGCGTGCGTTCGTGCTGCTGACCCTGCTCTCGCGGACCATCACCCAGGCCCTGCAGCGCTACTACATGGCGACCTCGCTGCTGGTCAACAACGGCCAGCAGACCCTCACTGCCGAGGAACTGGAAGACCTCTGCGTGATGATGGCCCAGCGCCTGTCGATCCTGCATGGCCTGAATGCACCGGAGTTCTTCGACAAGAGCCTGTTCCGCCACTTCATCCAGACCTTGCTCCAGCAAGGCGTGCTGCGGCCCGCCAGCAACGGCAAGCTCAGCCATCACGACAAGCTCGGCGAACTGGCCGAGGGTGTGGCCAAGCGCGTGCTGTCGGCCGAGCTGCGCCTGTCGATTCGCCAGGTGGCGCTGCACCGCGAAATAGAAGGTGTGGAGCAAATCCCCACCTGAGTGCAAACCCTTGGCCGCGACTGCCGCGACCTTGGCAGGAAAATCCGCTACAGTCCCCGGGGTTGGTCACAAGCCGACCCCAGGACTACGGAGAATCCATGAAAAAGCTCTTTATGCTGTGCTGCGCCTCTCTGCTTGCAGCCTGCTCCAGCAACAGCCCCGCACCCCAGGCCAGCCTCGATGGCGAAGTGTTCTACCTGCAGCGCATTGCCCTGCCGCCAGCCGCTACGCTCAGCGTCAGCCTGCAGGATGTGTCGCTGATGGACGCCCCGGCCGTAACCCTAGCCAGCCAGGCTGGCCCGATCAAGGGCAACGTGCCGCTGCCGTTCCACCTGAGTTATGACCCCGCTCAGGTCAAACCGGGCCATCGCTACGCGGTCAGCGCCCGCATCGAGCATGAAGGCCAGTTGCTGTTCATCAGCACCGAGCAGCACAGCGTCGCACTCGACGGCAGCGACCAGCAGCCGCTGCGGATCAAAGTCGATCCGGCTCGCTGAGCCCAGCACCTATTCACTGTCATAAGGAATACCCCATGATTCGCTCCTCCCTGCGCTTCGGCGGCCTCTGCGCTGGCCTGCTGTTGTCCGCCAGTGCGCTGGCCCTGTCGCTCGGCGACCTTAGCCAGCAGGACGCTACCGGCGGCCTGAAAGACGCCCTCACCCAAGGCGCCCAAGTGGCGATCAAGCAACTCGGCACCCCGGGTGGCTTCAGCAACAATCCTGATGTGCGCATCGAGCTGCCAGGCAACCTCGGCAAAGCCGCCAAGGCAATGAAGATGTTCGGCAAGGGCGACCAGGTGCAAGCGCTGGAAGACAGCATGAACAAGGCCGCCGAAGCCGCCGTGCCGCAGGCCCAGGCGATCCTCGTCGATGCGGTGAAGAAGATGAGCGTGACCGATGCCAAGGGCATCCTCAGCGGCGGTGAGGACTCCGCCACGCAGTACCTGAACAAGAGCAGCCGCGAGCAGATCCGCGCCAAGTTCCTGCCGATCGTCAAGGCTGCCACCGACAAGGTCGGCGTGGTCCAGCAGTACAACAGCTTTGCCGGTCAAGCCTCGGCCCTGGGCCTGGGCAGCAGCAAGAGCGCCAACGTCGAAAGCTACGTTACCGAGAAGGCCCTCGATGGCTTGTTCGAGATGATTGCCAAGCAAGAGCAGAGCATTCGCCAGAACCCGGCGCAGGCTGCTACCAGCCTGGCCAAGAAAGTCTTTGGCGCCCTTTGAGGCCCTTCGCGGGCGCGCCTGCTGCAGATTGGCAGCAGGTGCGCCCAAGCGCCCCTTACGTTTCCTTCCTGACCTTGAACCATGCCGCATACAGCGCCGGCAGGAATAGCAGCGTCAGCACCGTGGCAACGATCAATCCGCCCATGATCGCCACCGCCATCGGCCCGTAGAACACGCTGCGGGACAGCGGAATCATCGCCAGCACGGCGGCCAGTGCCGTCAGCACGATTGGCCGGAAGCGTCGCACCGTGGCCTCGATAATGGCTTGCCAGCGCTGCATGCCTGCAGCGATGTCCTGCTCGATCTGATCGATCAGGATCACCGAGTTGCGCATGATCATCCCGGCCAGGGCAATGGTGCCGAGCATGGCCACAAAGCCGAACGGCTGGCGGAAGATCAGCAGGAACAGCGTCACCCCAATCAACCCCAGCGGTGCGGTGAGGAACACCATCACCGTGCGCGAAAAGCTGCGCAGCTGGATCATCAACAGGCTCAACACCACCACGATGAACAGCGGCATGCCGGCATTGACCGACTTCTGCCCGCGCTCGGAGTCCTCGACGGTGCCGCCGACCTCAAGCAGATAGCCGTCCGGCAGGCTGGCACGCACCTGCTGCAACGATGGCTCGATTTGCTTGACCAGCGTTGCCGGCTGCTGCTTGTCGTAGATATCGGCGCGCACGGTCACCGTCGGCAGGCGATTACGATG
The DNA here is from genome assembly GCF_050496565.1 of Pseudomonas shirazensis. Taxonomy (GTDB): domain Bacteria; phylum Pseudomonadota; class Gammaproteobacteria; order Pseudomonadales; family Pseudomonadaceae; genus Aquipseudomonas; species Aquipseudomonas shirazensis_A. The sequence continues at coordinate 53,278 of NZ_JBNWAE010000002.1, read as the reverse complement.
CCAGATGATGCCTTCCTCAAAGCCGTATTCGAGGGTTGCCACCTGCGACAGCGCCACGCTCTGGCCGTTATCGGTCGGTACCGCAAGGCTGGCCAGGTTACCCAGGTCGCCACGCGCCTCGGCCGTGCCGCGCACCAGAATCTCGATCAGTTCGTTGTCTTCGCGAAACTGGCTGACTGAACTGCCGGTCAGCGAGCTGCGCAGGAAGCTCGCCAACTGGGCAGTACTCACCCCCAGCGCCCGCGCACGTTCCTGGTCAATTTGCAGGAACACCGCCTTGCTCGGTTCTTCCCAGTCCAGGTGCACGTTCACCACGTGCGGGTTCTCCAGCACCTTGCTTGCCACTTCCCGGGCCAGCGCGCGGACCTTCTCGATGTGCTCGCCGGTAACCCGGAACTGCACCGGGTAACCGACCGGCGGGCCGTTTTCCAGGCGCGTGACCCGTGAGCGCAATTGCGGGAACTGCTCATCCAGGGTCGCGATCAACCAGCTACGCAGCGCCTCGCGATCTTCCAGGGATTTGGCCAGCACCACGAACTGGGCAAAACTGGCAGCCGGCAATTGCTGGTCCAGCGGCAGGTAGAAGCGCGGCGAACCGGTGCCGATGTAGGCCACATAGTTGTCGATGCCGGCCTGGTTCTTGAGCAGGCCTTCGAGGCGCTTGACCTGTTCGGCGGAATTACTCAGCGAGGCGCCTTCGGCCAGTTTCAGGTCAATCATCAGCTCCGGCCGACCCGAAGCCGGGAAGAACTGCTGCGGCACGAAACGGAACAGCAGGATGCTGCCGACGAACGCGGCGATGGTCAGCAGGATCACCGTCTTGCGCCGGCGCACGCACCACTCGACCACACGCCGCACGCGCTGATAGAACGGCGTCGCGTAAGGGTCAGTGTGGCCGCGCGCGGCATGCAGCTTGGCCAGATCCGGCAGCAAGCGCTCACCCAGGTACGGCACGAACAGCACCGCCGCGACCCATGAGGTCAGCAGGGCAATGGTCACCACCTGGAAAATCGAGCGGGTGTATTCGCCGGTACTGGAGGCCGCCGTGGCGATTGGCAAAAAGCCCGCCGCGGTAATCAGGGTGCCGGTGAGCATCGGAAACGCCGTGCTGGTCCAGGCATAACTGGCCGCCTTGAGCCGGTCGTAGCCCTGCTCCATCTTGATCGCCATCATTTCCACAGCAATGATCGCGTCGTCGACCAGCAGGCCCAGGGCCAAGACCAGCGCACCGAGGGAAATCTTGTGCAGGCCGATGCCGAAGTAGTGCATGGCGGCAAAGGTCATTGCCAGCACCAGCGGAATCGCCAGCGCCACCACCAGCCCGGTCCGCAGGCCGAGCGAGAAGAAGCTCACCAGCAGCACGATCACCAACGCCTCGACCAGCACCTGCACGAACTCACCGACCCCGGCCTTGACCGCCGCCGGCTGGTCGGACACCTTGCGCAGCTCCATGCCGGCCGGCAGGTTGTGTGCCAGCCGAGCGAACTCGACCTCCAAGGCCTTGCCCAGCACCAGAATATCGCCGCCGTCCTTCATCGCCACGGCTAGGCCGATGGCGTCTTCACCCATGAAGCGCATGCGCGGCGCCGGCGGGTCGTTGAAGCCACGGTGCACCTCGGCGACATCGCCGATACGGAAGGTGCGCTCGCCGACCCGGATCGGGAATTGGCGGATCTGCTCGACACTGTCGAAGCGGCCACTGACGCGCAGTTGCAGGCGTTCGCTCGGGGTCTCGAAGAAGCCCGCGCTGCTCACCGCATTCTGCTCTTGCAGCGCCTGCTGCACGGCTGCCAGCGGTACGCCAAGGGTAGCCAGCTTAAGGTTGGACAGCTCGATCCAGATCTTTTCATCCTGCAGGCCGATCAGCTCGACCTTGCCGACATCCTTGACCCGTTGTAGCTGGATCTGGATGCGGTCGGCGTAATCCTTGAGCACGGCGTAGTCAAAACCTTCGCCAGACAACGCATAGATATTGCCGAAAGTGGTGCCGAACTCGTCATTGAAGAACGGCCCCTGGATCTCCGGCGGCAAGGTGTGGCGGATATCCGCGACCTTCTTGCGGATCTGGTACCACAGCTCGGGGATGTCCTTGGAGTGCAACGAGTCGCGGGCCATGAAGGTGACCTGCGACTCGCCTGGGCGCGAGAACGAGACGATCTTTTCGTACTCGCCGGTTTCCATCAGCTTCTTTTCGATGCGCTCGGTAACCTGACGCGACACCTCTTCGGCGCTCGCGCCCGGCCAGATGGTACGGATCACCATGGCCTTGAAGGTAAACGGCGGATCCTCGCTCTGCCCCAGCTTGGTGTAGGACATCGCACCAATCGCGGCCAGCAGGATCATCAGGAACAGTACGATCTGGCGATTGCGCAGCGCCCAGGCGGAAAGGTTGAAACCCATCGGGACTTACTCCTTGGCCGCCAGATCCACATCACGATTACTGCGGTCGACCGGCCGCACCTGTTGGCCCTCGCGCAATACATGACCACCGGCCGCGACAATCCAGTCACCCGGCGCCAGCCCTTCAAGCACCGGCACGCTGTCGGCGCCGTAGGCACCCAGGCGCACCGCAACGCGCTGCAGGCGTTTGTCCTTGTCTACCCGCCACACATAGGCCTGGCCCTGCTCGGCGGTTACCGCCGACAACGGCAGCGCCAATGCCGGCTGGCCTTCATGGGCAACGAATACCCGGGCGCTTTGGCCCAGCTCAGCAGGGGCCTTGCTCGAGTCAAAGGCGATGCGTGCGGCAAAGGTCCGCGAGCGCGGATCGGCTGCCGGGGACAGTTCGCGAATGCGCGCGGGGTAACGCTGATTGGGCTGCGACCACAGTTCGACACTGACGGCCTGGCCGACGGCAAAGCGCGCGAACTGCTGCTCAGGCAGGCCGATGACCACTTCACGTTCGCCATCTGCTGCCAGGGTAAACACCGTCTGCCCTGCTGCGACAACCTGGCCGACCTCGACCTGACGCTTGGAAATCACCCCTGCCTGCGGCGCACGCAGCACTGCGTAGTCGGCCTGGTTGCCGGCCACGTCAGCCTCGGCCTGCGCCTGCTTGAGGCGGGCGAGGCCTGCGCGGTAAAGGTTTTCGGCATTGTCGAACTGCGAGCGACTGACCATCTGCCGGTCGAGCAGTTTCTGATAACGCTCACGTTCGGTCTGCACCAGCGCCAGGTTGGCCTGCGCGGCGGCGAGCTGGGCACGGTTGGCTTGCAATTGCAGGCGTACATCCTGTGGGTCGAGTTCGGCCAGTGGCTGATCAGCCTTGACCCGCTGGCCCTCTTCAACCAGACGTTTGCTGACTTTGCCGCCAATGCGGAAGGCCAGCTCAGGCTCGAAGCGGGCGCGCACTTCGCCAGGATAGCTGTCGGCGGCAGCGCTGGCCGGCTGCGGCTGCACCACCAGGGCCGGACGCGGCGCGGCGGGCGGCGCGGCCTCCTGACCACAGGCGGCCAGCAGCAAGGCTGCAGCGGCGGGCAAAGCAATTGACCAGGCATTACGCAACATGATGGGGGACCGTCCGTGTGAGGCAGTTCTAATATTTATACTGGCGAGTATATTAAATCAGCTGTGCGGTGGCGGGAAGTCGGGGGCAGGTAGAAATTATTGGGTGGTGATTAGTGTATGTGGATGCTGGACATCTGGCGGCGCGGGCCGGGGTTGCGGCGTTGAGATGATGGTGTTATCCAGTTCATTAGTAGATGGTTCCGGCCCCTTTCGCCTTTACGGCGAGTCACTTTTTTGGCAAACGCCCCAAAAAAGTAACCAAAAAAGGGCTCGCTCCCACATACGGCCCCTGCGCTGCGCTTCGGGGTTCCCTCACTCCGGCATTGCTCCCGGGAGGACCGCGCTGAACGGGCCATCCTGGCCCGCAGCGCTTGCCGGCCATCCATGGCCGGCACCTCCCTTCGCAATGCCTGCGTTCGGCCTCCTGAGGTCGCTGGTAGATCAAGATCAAAATCAAGAGCACGCCTCGCTGCGCTGGCGCAGAGCGGGATTGGTGTGGCTGGATCATTTTCATCAGAGTTGAGATTGCCGGGGCTGCTGCGCAGCCCTTTCGCGACACAAGGCCGCTCCTACGCCGACCGCGTCCGCCCAGATTATCGCGGTCCCTGTAGGAGCGGCCTTGTGTCGCGAAAGGGTCGCGCAGCGGCACCGGCAATCCAACGGCCAACCACCATCGCGAAATCCATACTGCCCCGCTCTGCGCCAGCGCAGCGAAGCGTGCCGTTGATCTTGATCCACCGGCGACTCAGGAGGCCGGAGCGAGGGAACCCCGCAGCGCAGGGGCCGGATGTGGAGCCAAGCCCTTTTTGGTTACTTTATTGGGGGTTTGCCAAAAAAGTGACTCGCCGTAAGGGCGAAAGGGGCCATTAAGCCCACCACAAAACCGGATAAGCCCGCAGACCACAGGCGACCCCAATCAAATCCCCAGGCGAGCCAAAGCCGGCAGTAGCAGCCAGGGTGACGCCAGACTAGTCAAACAGGATCTACAGCTGTTCCGCAAACGCTGCTACAGCTACGGCCACAATGACGCATGCCGGAAAACGACAATGCCCACGCTCCTCAGTGAGAAACGCGGGCATCGGAGCACAGCTGACGTGAGTTACTTGGCGACGACCGCGCTGCCCGCCTGTTTCTCGAGTTGACGTTTGCGGCCGATTACCAGGACCGCGATGCCAGCCACGCTACACAACGCCGCCAACGGCATGAGCGCCAGCGCGTAGCTACCTGTGGCATCGTGGATGGCCCCGTAGACGTTGACCATGATGCCGCCACCAATCAGGTTGGCCATGGCACCCACCGCTGCCAGCCCGGCAGCCGCGGTTGACGAGGACAGCCAACCCGATACCAGCGCCCAGAACGGGCCTTTCATCGAGTACGCCCCGACCAACACCATGGTCAGCATCACCACCGTTGCCGGCAAGGACGATGTGAACAAGGTCATCAGCAAGCCTGCGGCGATCAACAGCATGGTCATCGCGGTGTGCCAGCGACGCTCGCCGGTACGGTCGGAGCTGCGCCCCCAGATGATCATCAAGACCGAGGCAATACCGTACGGAATGGCATTGACCAGGCCGATTTCCATGGAAGTCAGGCCAAAGGTCTTCAGCAGTTGCGGCGCCCACACACTCATGGTGCTGCCTGCGGCGGATGCGCCGGAATAGATAAGTGCCAGCACCCAGATGTCTTTGTGGCGCAGCAGTTTCCATAGCGAAATGTGGCCGATAGCCGTCTTTTTCGAGGCTTCATCTGCCAGCCGCTGGATGAGCCAGCCGCGTTGCTCGTCACTCAGCCATTTGGCCTGCTCGGGACGGTCGGTCAGCACGAACAGACAGGCGATGCCCAGCAGTACCGCTGGAATGCCTTCAAGAATGAACAGCCAGTGCCAGCCGCGCATGCCCATCCAGCCATCCAGACTCAGCAGCAGGCCCGACAACGGTGAACCGATGAAGTTGGCCGCAGGGATCGCCACCATGAACAACGCAACCATGCGCGCGCGGTAGGCAGATGGCAGCCAATAGGTGAGATACAGCAGCACCCCCGGGAAGAAGCCCGCCTCGGCGGCGCCAAGCAGAAAGCGCATCACGTACAGGGAGTTGGCGCCTTGGACGAAGGCCGTGCCTGCCGAGATCAGGCCCCAGGTGATCATGATTCGAGCGATCCAGATCCGTGCGCCATAGCGTTGCATGGCCAGGTTGCTGGGCACTTCGACCAGGAAGTAGGCAAAGAAGAACAGGCTGCTGGCGAAGCCGAAGATCTTCGCGGTGAGCTGCAGGTCCTCGTTCATCTGCAGCGAAGCCATGCCGATGTTGCCGCGATCGATGATCGCGATCAGGTAGCAGATGATCAGGAATGGCAACAGACGCCAGGCGACACGACGCATCGTGCTGCGTTCGAGTTCATCGGGCTGGAACGTGGTTGAAGTCATGGTGCTCTCCAATTGTTTTTTTTCTGGAGCGTGGCGGATGCGGCCCTCTTCAGGGGAGGACCGCACAGATACATGTAATCAGTGGGCGAACAGGTGACGGTTGACTACGCAGCGCGGATCCAGCGCCTGACCCGCCCACACCTCCAGAATCTGTTGGAGTGCTACCAGCCCCACGCGGTCACGCGCCTCGCTGGTATTGGCACCGACATGCGGCGTGGCGACCAGGGTAGGCAGCCCCCAGAGCGGGCTATCGGCCGGTGGCGGCTCGGGGCTGAAGGTGTCCAGGCCAGCGCCGGCGATGCGCCGTTCGCTGAGGGCCTTGACCAGTGCCTTGGTGTCGATCAACTCGCCACGGGCGGTGTTGATCAAGATCGCGTTCGGGCGCATGCGCTCCAGCTGAGCGGCGCCGATCAGGTTGTGGTTGGAGTCGGTCAGGGGGCAATGCAGGCTGATGATATCGCTCTCAGCCAGCAAGCGATCGAAGTCCTCTTCGCGCTCGACATGCGATCGCTCAGGCAACTGCTTGAGGTAAGGGTCGAACACCTTGACCTTCATCCGCAACGGAGCCACCAGATCCATCAGGATGCCACCGATCGAGCCCAGGCCAACCAAGCCCAGGGTTTTGCCCGCCAGCTCGATGCCATTGGCAGAAGCCTTGTCCCAATGGCCGTCACGCATGCGCGCATCCAGCAACGCAGTTTGCCGGGCCACGCTGAAGATCAAGGCAAAGGCAAGCTCGGCTACCGATTGGGCATTGGCGCCGACCGCAATCGATACCGGGATGCGGCGGTCCGCAGCTGCCTGGATATCGATGGAGTTGTAACCCACGCCATGCTTGGCGATGACCTTGAGGTTATCCGAAGCCTCGATCATGGCGCGGGTCATCTGGCCTTGGCGGACCACGATGGCATCGGGCTGTTCAGCACGAATGATGGCTTCCAGCTCGTCCGCCGGCAGGTACGGCGTGGTGGGGACGATTCTGACGCCTTGTTCGGCGGCGAGGTTCATGGCCTCGAGGGCAAGCTCGGGGCCGGTCAGCAGAATAGTACGAGACATCGTGGATACCTTGTTCTTGTAGGGGCAGTCCAGAGACAGTCTGCCGCTGGGCTGCGGCATGCCTGAACACTAGCATAATGAAACGACGTTGCAAGAAGTTTATAAAACCGTCAAAACCCACCCAGTTACGGTGACTAAAAATGTATTGCTAAGGTTTAAATGCAATGCCATTCTAAAAACAGATTCGGCAGCAGTCGATGACACCTAATAAATCCAAGAGAGGTATGTCACATGAGCATTGGCTTCCAAGTGCTTGAGCGCGCTCGCAAAGTCGGGGATGAGTGGGTCGCACGCTACCGTGAGGTGCCGGTCGCCAACGTCAGCGACTCGATGAATCGGATGACGGCTGGCGGTGCCCGCCTGCGTCCGATGCACCGCGAAGGCGTGCTGTGCGGTCCAGCCCTGACCGTCAAGGCCCGCCCTGGTGACAACCTCATGCTGCATTACGCCATCGACATTGCTCAGCCAGGCGACGTCATCGTGGTCGATGCCGGCGGCGATCTGAGCAACGCCCTGATCGGCGAGATGATGGTGGCTTATGCGGTCAAACGCGGCGTCGCCGGTATCGTCATCAATGGTGCCATCCGTGATGCGGCCAACATCGGCGCGGGTGATTTCCCGTTGTTCGCCGCAGGCATTTCGCACCGTGGCCCGTACAAGGACGGCCCAGGCGAGATCAATGTGCCGATCGCCATCGATGGTATGGTGATCGAGCCCGGTGATCTGATGATTGGCGATGACGATGGCCTGCTGTGCGTGCCCTATGACCATGTCGCTGACGTCTACGCTCGCGCCACTGCCAAGCACGCTGCCGAAACCGCACAAATGGAACACATTGCCCGAGGCACCAATGACCGCTCCTGGGTTCTGGCGTCCTTGAAAAACAAAGGTTGCCTGCTGCCAGGCTGATTGATCATGGGCTGCGTATCTTGCGATGGGGTGCGCAGCAGCTGAAAGATCGGTGTGAGCGGTGGGTCTATTGAGGATTCGCACACTTGTCCGATTCACCATCAGCGCATCGCAAGCGCTGGCCCGCCGCCGTGCGGGCACTCGCGCATCGCAATTTTCAGATCTATTTCGCCGGCCAAGGCGTCTCCACACTCGGTAAATGGGTACAACAGGTCGCATTGGCCTGGCTGGCCTATCACCTGACCGGCTCCGCCGTGCTCCTGGGGTTGATCACCTTTCTCTCGCTGGCGCCGCAACTGCTCATCGGCCCGTTGGCTGGCGCGTGGATCGACCGGCACGACAAGCGTCGCCTGCTGATCTTCGTGCAATGTCTGTTGATCGTGCAGTCGCTGGTGCTGGCGCTAGCGACCTGGCGTGAGTGGGTCGATGGCCCGTTCATCGCCGTCATGGCCTTGTTGCTCGGCGTACTCAATGCCCTGGAAACGCCGCTGCGCCAGGCACTGATCGGCAGCTTCGTCGACGACAAGGCCGACCTGCCGAATGCGCTCGTGCTCAATGCCATGCTGATCAACGCCGCGCGATTCGTCGGCCCGCCGCTGGCCGGCGGGCTCATCGCCCTGGCCGGCGAAGCTGCCTGCTTCGCCCTCACTGCCGTAACCTTCCTGGCCCTGCTCGGCGGCTTGCTGAAGGTACGCGGCACTGAAAGCCCCAAGGCCAGCGGCTCCACCACACAGGTGTTTCGTGAAGGGCTGGCATACATGTGGCAGACGCGCAATGTGCGCCAGCTGCTGATCAATGTGATCATGGTCAACCTGCTCGCGTCCTGCTACGCAGCGCTGCTGCCGATTCTGGCGCGAGCAGTGTTCGCGGGCGATGCGCGGGTGCTTGGCTGGTTGTGGGGCGCTGCCGGCGCGGGCGCGTTCGCCGCCACGCTGGTGCTTGCCGTGGGCGGCACCCTGCCGCGCCTGCGCCGGTTCACCAATGCCGGGGCCCTCCTGTGCGCCGTAGCGCTGATCGGTCTGTGGCTGGCGGGTTCGCTGCCGCTGGCCTTGCTGGCGCTGGGGCTGTTGGGCTTTGGCATCACCTTGAGCAATGTCAGCACCAACATGCAGCTGCAAAGCGACGCACCCGGCCACTTGCGCGGTCGGGTGATCGCCTTCTATATCGCCATGCGTTTCGGTTTTGAGGCCCTGGGCGGCATGGCCGCGGGCTTGATCGCAGCACGCTGGGGAGCTCCGGCGACCCTGGGGGTCGCCGGAGCTGTGCTGGTGACGGCGTTGATAGCGCAATACAGCGTGGGTCGCCGCAAGTGAGCTGTCAGGCGGCCTGACCCTGGCCGTCAGATGCCTGCCGCTTGGCGGGGTCGCCCAGCCAGAGCATCAGGCAGGTGCCGAGCAGCAGGATCGATGCCACGGCAAAGAACGGCATGCTGAAGCTGTTCGTGGCGTCCTTGATCAGGCCGATCAGGAACGGCCCGGTAAAGCCGCCCAGGTTGCCGATCGAGACAATCATTGCCAGACCACCAGCGGCGGCGCGGCCGGTCAGGATGGTCGACGGTATGGCCCAGAACGTGGCCTGGAATGACAGGATGCTGGCGACTGCCACACACAGACTGGCGATTTTCAATACCGGCTGGTCAATCAGTGCCGCGGTCACCAGCGCTACAGCAGCCAGTGCCAGCGCGCTCACCACATACGGCAAACGATGCGCACTGCGGTTGGCCAGGCGTGCCCACAGGGTCATGGCGACCGCGCCAAGCAGGTATGGCAAAGCCACCACGAAGCCGACCACACCGCTGCCGATGCCCAGGCCCTTGATGATCTGCGGCAGCCACATGCCGATACCGACCGAGCCAACGATGCAGCAGAAGTTGATCGCCGCCAGGGTAAACACCTTGGGGTTGGTGAATGCGCTGCGCAACGTATTGCCGTGGGCACCGCCGATGGCCTGCTGCTCCTGGGACAGGCGCTGGGTCAGCCAGGCTTTCTCGCGCGCGCTGAGCCATTTCGCCTTGGCCGGCGTATCCACCAGCACGAACAGGCAGGCAATCCCCAACAGCACGGCGGGCAGCGATTCGGTGACCAGCAGCAGCTGCCAGTTTTTCAGGCCCCACACACCATGCTGCTCCATCAACCAGCCGGACAGTGGCGAGCCGATGATGTTGGCAACCGGAATACCCAGCAGGAACGCTGCAGTAGCCTTGGCCCGCCATTTGCCGGGGAACCAGTAGGTAAAGAACAAGTACACCCCGGGAGTGAAGCCGGCCTCGGCCAGCCCCAGCATGAAGCGCGCGATACTGAAGCTGATCGGCCCTGTGGCGAACGCGGTGGCCATGGAAATCAGCCCCCAGGTGATCATGATCCGGGCAATCCATACCCGCGCACCAAACCGCTGCATGAGCAGGTTGCTGGGGACTTCGAACAGGAAATAGCCAAAGAAGAACAGGCCTGCCGCCCAACCGAACATGGTCGCAGTCAAACCGAGGTCCTGGTTCATGCTCAGCGCCGCAAAACCGACGTTGGTACGGTCCAGGTAGCTGATCACGTAACAGATGAAGATGAACGGTATCAAACGCCAGAGGATGCGGCGCATCAGCCGGTCGCCCTCGGCGTCGCTGAGCGGCGCCTGGGCGGGGGTGTTTTCGTGGGTCATGTCGTCACTCTTTTATAGTTGTTGTGTGCCCTGACAGGCGGTGTTTCAGCTGTGCGAATACATCCCCAGCCCAGGCGTGCTGGTGCGCACCTGCAAAATGCTGCCGGTCTCCGATTCGGTGATGTACAAGGTCTGGCCGTCGTCGCCGCCAAACGCCAGGTTGGTGTTGCTGATGCCGCGGCAGGAGACGATGCGCTGCAACGGCTCGGCGACCTTCGACAGCTTCCAGATCGAGCCGAACCCGGTATGGGCGATGTACAGGTTGCTCTCGGCGTCCAGAGCGAGACCGTCAGGGCCACCCAGACCGCCATGCAACTGAGCGAAAACCCCCACTTTGCCGACGATGGAGCCGTTGCCCAGCGGGATCCGCCAGATCTGCTGGGCGCGGGTCACGGCCACCAGCAGATGATTGAGATGCGGGTCATAGACGATGCCATTGGGGCTGGGGATGGTGCCCAGCAGACACGTCAGCGTGCCGCTCGCGTCGAGCTTGTAGACCCGCCCGCTGGGATCCTGCAGGCCGGTCTGGCCCTGATCAGTGAAATACAGGTCGCCATTGGGTGCGAAGACCAGGTCATTGACGCCCTTGAAACCTTCCGAGCCGGCCGAGTCGAGCAGCGTTTCGATCACGCCGGTTTCCGGGTCGAACAGCATGATCCCGCGCTTGTAGTCGGTAATGAAAATGCGCCCATCCTGATGAATTTTCAGGCCATTCGGCCAGCCATCGTACTGACACACCAGCTCCCATTCGCCTTGTGGCGAAATGCGGAAAATCCGCCCGTTGGGGATATCGGTCACATACAGCCGACCGTGGCGATCAAACGAAGGTCCTTCAAGGAATGAGTCGATGGCGCGACCTTGGCGATTGGCGTTGGCCCACGCGGTTGGACGCGCATCGCGAAAGTGATCGGGCAGGCGGGTGAAGACGCTGGTTTCAACAGTGGGCGGGGCTGCGAAGAAGCTCATGGGCGCTCCTGTAGGACCGGGGACGTTTCAACGTCCGATTATTGTTTTCGTAGGTTTAATGCAACGCCATTTCAAAATAAACCATAAACAGACGAAGGGTAAACGGATTTCGTTGATAAGATGATTTACAACCCAACATATTCGCGCTGAACAGAGCTTGCTGGCGCGAGCATGACTGCCATTAAGAAATAGCGTTTCATAAACGCACATAGATTGCGCCAGCACCAGCCCACCAGCCCGACAACAGCCAGCCATTGCTGATGACGAGCAGTGCAGACATCGCTGACAGGCTCTTTTCATCAGGCCCACTTCGCGTGTTACGTTGGCGAGCACCGGCCGTTGTTGGATAATCCGGTTTTCCGCCCTTGGGTATGACTCGAGGGCCTCAATGAGTGTGAGGATTCACAGATGGTTAAAGCGCGGCCGCGGCCTGCGGTGAATGGTGTGGCATCGGCAGACCGTGTTTTGACCGTGTTGACTGCGTTTCAGATAGGCGATTGTGCGCTGACCCTGGTAGAGCTGGTCGAGCGCACCGGACTCATCAAGAGCACGATAATGCGGTTGATGGTATCGCTGGAGAATCACGGCTTCGTTAATCGCATGGCTGACGGACGCTATCAGCTGGCGAGCGAAGTGATGCGCCTGAACACGGTCTATCAGGAGGCTCTCGACCTCGAAAGCCACGTGTTGCCGCGCTTGCAGTATCTGGCTGAGCAATCGGGCGAAACCGCGTCGTTCTATGTGCGCCACGGTGCCTATCGCATGTGTCAGTACCGCATCAATTCTTCGCACCGCCTGCGGCTGAATCTGCAGCCAGGCGACATGCGCCCGATGGACGAAGCGGCGGGTGCTCACGCCTTGCGCGCTCCGTTCAAGGTTGGCATCGCGCTGAAGAAACCCTACTTCTCCAAAGGCGCCACCGACCCGCATGCCGCTTCCGTGGCATTGCCGATCTATGGTGCGCAGCAGGAGCTGATGGGTGCTCTGGTGATTTCAGGGCCGGCCAGCCGGTTGACCGAGGACTATGCCGAGAGCCTGGAGCCGATGTTTTTCGAAGTCGCTCATGATCTGATGCGCAGCCTGGGCTACAAGCCTGACGGTGCGGCTTGACGATTGATCGCCCACTACAGCCGTAGCGCCCTTGAACCGGTAAGATGGCTGCCTGTTCACCAAGATGCAGACCCTGATGCCAAACGACGCACCCATCGGCCCTGGCCGGCCGAAGGACCTGGCCAAACGCGAGGCCATCCTTGAAGCTGCCAAAGCGCTGTTCCTCAGCCTTGGCTACGCCAACACCAGCATGGATGCGGTCGCCACGGCGGCAGGTGTTTCAAAACTGACGGTCTACAGCCATTTCACCGACAAGCAGACCCTGTTCGGCTCGGCGGTGATGGCGACCTGCCAAAGCCAACTGCCGGAGTTGATCTTCGAGTTGCCCGATGGCGTGCCGATCGACCAGGTACTGCTGAATATCGCGCGTAACTTCCACGCACTGATCAGCAGCGACGAGTCGGTCAAGCTGAGCCGCCTGATCATGGCGCTGGGCAGCCAGGACCCGGGCTTTGGCCAGTACTTCTATGAAGCCGGGCCGAAGTTGATCCTTGCCGAAATGGAAGCCCTGCTGCGCAATGCCGCCGAGCGCGGCCTGCTGGCGATCGATAGCCCGTTGCGGGCTGCCGAGCACTTTTTCTGCCTGATCAAAGGTGCGCCGGACTACCGTTTGCTGCTTGGCTGCGCGCCGCCACTGGTCGGCGACGAGGCCGAGGCGCATGTGCACGAGGTGGTCGGGCTGTTTGTGCGGGCGTACGCGCCTTAGGCCTTGAGGGCTTTTTTCGGGTAGATGTCGTAGCGGCTCGATTTGCCTTCCAGGCTGTGGCTGGGCTTGGGCCCGTCAATGATCGGCGCCTTGCGCGGGCGCTTGACCACTACGCGATGGCTGGCCAGTGCCAGCGCGGCAGCTAACAATGCCGGGGCATCGAGGTCGTCGCCCACCAGCGGGCGGAACACACGCATCTCTTTTTTCACCAGCGCGGTCTTCTCTCGGTGGGGAAACATCGGGTCGAGGTAGATCACCTGGGGTGGCTCACCTTGCCAGGCGTGCATGGTGTCGATCGCATTGCCGACCAGCAAGCGCATACGCTCGACGATGGGCCCGACCTCATGGTCGTCGCGGGCGCGTTGCAGGCCATCAGCAAGCAACGCGGCAACCAGCGGCTGGCGCTCGATCAGGGTCATCTGGCAACCGAGGCTGGCCAGCACGAAGGCGTCTTTGCCCAGGCCGGCAGTGGCATCCAGTACCTGCGGGCGCACGCCCTGGGCCACGCCGACCGCCTTGGCGATCATCTGCCCGCTGCCGCCGCCAAACAGGCGCCGGTGGGCGGCTTGACCTTCAACGAAGTCGACCCGCACCGGCCCCGGCGCCTGCGCCCCGAGCTGCTGCAGTTGCAGGCCGTCCGCGCCGATCTGCAGCGCCACGGCGGCGCTGTCGTCGTTCAGCGGCAAACCCAGTTGCGCAGCCCACTGCTGCGCCTGGGCCTGGTACTCGGGCGCCAACGCCTCGACTGTGATGCCCGTGCCCTGCTCTTGCTCTACCATCCGATCCTGCACCCGAAAAAATTAATGAAACCCCGGCCACGGCCGATACACGCAGTATCCGCTATTGTGCCAGAGCTGAACCGCCGCGACTGCCATGACAGACACTCTTCCCATCGGCTTGACCTACCTGTCGCCTGTCGGCAACTACGGTCGGCAGAATACCCAGGCACTCGGTGGCGTCAGCCACCTGTGGCAGGATTTCTTTGCCCGGGCGATGGCCGACCAGAGTGCTGTCGAAGTGGATCCGGTCAGCCAGGCGCTGGCGCAACACGATCAGGTCAGCGGCGAGCCCACCGGCGGCGCCCGCGCCCTAGCATTGATCGACCTCCAGCGTAGCTGTCAGGTCAGCGACACCGAGGTCAAGCCACCCGAGCCGCTGTTTCTGCCCAAGGCGGAGCTTGAAGCCGCGCTGCTCGAACCTGCACCCGAGCCGTTCAGCGCCGCCGAGATGATCGAGCAGCAGCGCGATCTCGACCTCAACAACAGCTGGTTACGCCCGGTCGTGATGCACCAGGGCCAGCCGCTGCCAACGCCTGGCGCTGCCCCTGCGCCGCGCCCGCTGTACCTGCCGATTGCCGAATTCGACATGGACCTGCTCGACCCGGCGCCGGAGCCGTTCGATCAGCCAACCCTGGCACTGCAGCAGCACGACCTTGAGTTCGATATGCACTGGGCACGCCCGGTGGTGCTGAACAACGTGCGCGTGCACGCCTAACGGCAGACCTGCCAGACGCCCATGTCCAAGTGGAAGTGATTGTGATGAGCGGCGTTGTAGTCCGGGCCTAGCACCGTGCTGAAGCTGGCACAGGCGGCCTTGCGCACCTCGCGCAGAAACTCGGCCTTTTGCCCACCAGCCTGCCAGTCCTGCGCAAGCACGATGCGCTGGCCATCCTTGAGGCGAAAGGCGCTGAGGTCGAGAGCGTTGGCCGTCGCGTGCTGGCTCAGGCGCCCTTCCTTGCGGTTATACACATTGCGACAGGCAAAGCTGCCCAGGTGCTCGACCCGCGTCACCGGTTGACCAAACACACGCTGCGCGGCCGGCTGCAAGCCATGGGTCTCGAACAGGGCATAGGCCACCGCCAGCGGGCAGCTGGCGATGAAACTGCTACTCAGGCTGGCCTGGCCTGCCTCGACTCGCCATACGTTGCTCAACGGGCAGCGCGCGCTGGCCGGGCTGTCGGCCTGGGCACGATAACGCAGGCCGGAGCTTTGCAGGGCTTGCTCGCACAGGGCTGGGTCCTGGCGTAGCCGCGACAGCTTGTAGGCGGTCAACCAGTTCGGCGGCTGACGCACATCGAGCGCCGCCCATGGGTTCCAGGCTGCGGGCGGGCGCCAGCCCAGGTACCAGGCTTGCGCCGCCGCCAGGGAGAGGATGAACAGCAGCCAACCGAGCCAGCGCATCAAGGCTTAGCGACGGAACAGGTCATTGAGCTGAGCAAAAGGCATGCTCTGCTCGGCGTAGCTGAAGGTGCCCTGCTCGCGGATCTCCAGCGCTGCCCGCTGCAGCGCGCCAAAGGCCGCGCGGGCCAGCGACGAGCCGACGCTGATGCGGCGCACGCCAAGGTCCTGCAGCTGGTTGACGCTCAATGGCACGCCCGCCAGCCCCATCAGCACGTTGACCGGCTTGGGTGCCAGCGCCTGCACCACCGCGCGCACTTCATCGGCGCTGCGCAGGCCTGGTGCGTAGAGCACATCGGCCCCCGCTTCGGCGTATGCCTGCAAGCGCAGGATGGTGTCGTCGAGGTCCAGCCGCTCGTGCAGCAGGTTTTCTGCGCGGGCGCACAGGGTGAAGGTAAACGGCAGGCTACGCGCGGCCTGAGCGGCGGCACGTATCCGCTCCACGGCCAGGCCCGCGTCATAGATGGGGGCATCGCTGCGGGTGCTGGCGTCTTCGATCGAGCCGCCCACCAGGCCCGCTTCGGCCGCGCGCAGGATCGCCTGGGCGCACTCTTCAGGCAAATCGCCAAAGCCGTTTTCCAGGTCGGCGGCGACTGGCAATGCGGTCGCATCAACAATGGCGCGGGCGTTGCCCAAGGTCTCGTCCAGGCTCAGCGCCCCTTCGGCATCGGCACGACCGAGGCTGAAGGCCAGGCCGGCACTGGTCGTTGCCAGCGCTTCAAAGCCCATGCTGGCCAGCAGCTTGGCCGAGCCTGCATCCCAGGGGTTGGCGACAACAAAGGCACCGTCACGTTCATGCAGCGCCTTGAAGGCCTCCGCTCGCAGGGTTTGTACATCCATGATTACAGGCTCCGGCAAATTGACGAGTGGTCAGAGTAGACCCAGCTGTTCGACCTCAGGCGCTCGTGGCAATTCCGCCAGTGCTGGCAACCCCGGCAGACGCTCGCTCAAGCGCTGGTGAAAGCGCTGGGCCAGGGCCGCGGCTTGCTGGTTGTCGGAAGTATGCAGAAACACATACGGGCTCAGGCCGGCTTCGATCCACTCGGCGACCTTGCTCACCCATGGCGTCAGGAACGGCTCATTGCCAATCACTTCAGGCTGGCCGATGAAGCGCACCTGTGGGTGCTGGCTGAAAGCAGCCGGACGTGCTGGCACACGGGGCTTCTTGCTCTGCGCGTGTAGCACGGCGGGCTCGCGTGAGGTACAGCTGAACAACGCACGCGAGTCCAGGCAAATGCGCTCGACAGCCATGCCATGCAGCAGACGATTGAGCGCTCGCTCCTCTTCGCCGCGAGCGAAAAAGGCGTCGTTACGCACCTCGACCGCAACCGGCACGCCGATCTCTTGCAAAAAGTACGCAAGCTCGGGCAACCGCGAAGGGCCAAACGTGGCCGGCAACTGTAGCCAGTACGGCGCGACCCGCTCACCCAGCGGCGCCATCAGCCGGGTAAAGGCCAACGCCGCCTCGAGCTGACCGCGCAGATCACCGCCATGGCTGACTTCACGCGGGAATTTGGCGGTGAAGCGAAAGCCGGGCGGCATGATCTGCGCCCAGCGTTCTACCGTGGACGGTGCCGGGCTGGCATAAAAAGTGGTGTTGCCTTCGACGGCGTTGAAGACCTGGCTGTACAGCGCGAGGTAATCATTGACGCGGGCATCGGCGGGGTAGAGGTAGTCGCGCCAGGCGCTTTCGCTCCAGGACGGGCAACCAAGAAAGTACGGCAGTGGCGATGGCTTCATCCATCAAATGTACAGATCAAGCCCCAACACTTCCATATCCCAATCGGTAAAGCCGGCAGTCGCCATGTAGCTGGCCAGAGCAGTTGCAGTGCGCCGGTCGCGGGCGCGGGGGAAGACCATGTCCTGCTGGCGGGCGGGCAAGCCACCCGCGCTGCGGCGAGTGCGGGTTTCCTGAGCGACCTCGGATTCTTCGATCAGCTCGGCATCTTCGACTGCTTCGTCACGCACCGGTGCCTTGCGCGGTGCGCGCTTGATCGGATAGGACTGCGGTGAAAAGCCGTCGATACGCATGAATGAACACTCAGGATCAATGATGGCAATTTAGCAGCATCAGAGATCCATCGCTAATGCCATTGTGATAACTGGACCACAGTTCCCATCAAAGGTTTAGCGCAAAGGTAAGCAGCCGACGAACAGCCGCTTAAACTGCCTTGGGCGTGGCCACGTTATCGCGCAGGTAAACCGGCTGCGCCTGATCGGCGGCGACCGCTTCGCCTCGGTTGAACGCGAATCCGGCCAGGCTGAGCACATCGACTGCGCTCGGCAGCAGGCTGGTATCCATGGCGCTGACCGGCACGGCCAGGCGCTCATGGTACGCCCAGCCAGTGCCGGCGCCGAACCAGTCGCCGCTGCTGCCATCCGGCAGCGCTACACGCTCCGGCGGCAGCACCGCTTCGCGGCCAACCAGACGCATCTCGCCAGCAGTGGCCTGATAGCAGCCCCAGTAGACTTCATCCATGCGTGCATCGATGGCTGCAGCAACCTGAGTGATGCCGCGCTCACGCAACACGCCTTGGGCCAGCGCGGCGAGGTTGGAAACCGGCAGCACCGGCCGCTCCAGGGCGAAGGCCAGGCCTTGAACAACGCCGATGGCAATGCGCACGCCGGTGAAAGCGCCAGGGCCGCGACCAAAGGAGATGGCGTCGACAGCGCTCAGCGCCACGCCCGCCTCGGCCAGCAACTGCTTGATCATCGGCAGCAGCTTTTGCGCGTGCAGGCGCGGAATGACCTCATAGTGGCTGGTGACCTTGCCGTCATGCAGCAATGCAACGGAACAGGCTTCGGTGGCGGTATCCAGGGCCAGCAAGGTGGTCATCGAACGGGTTTCCAGACGCAAGAAAAAGAGCGCCAGTATAAACGACAACGGCCCGCAAGCGGGCCGTTGTCGTATGCAAGGTAACGATCAGCTCAGGGCTGCGAGGACCTTGGCAGTGATTGCTTCAACCGAGCCGACACCTTCGATGTGGCTGTACTTCGGCTTGCCGTTGGCAGCGCCAAGCTTCTGGTAGAAGTTGACCAATGGCTTGGTCTGGTCGTGGTAGACCGACAGGCGATGACGCACGGTTTCTTCGGTGTCGTCTTTACGCTGGACCAGATCTTCGCCAGTCACGTCGTCTTTACCAGCAACCTTCGGCGGGTTGTAGACCACGTGGTAGACGCGACCCGAGCCTTCGTGAACGCGACGACCAGCGATGCGCTGAACGATCTCTTCGTCTTCCACGGCAATCTCGACCACAGCGTCCAGCTCAACGCCGGCAGTGACCAGCGCTTCAGCCTGCGGGATGGTGCGCGGGAAGCCGTCGAAGAGGAAACCGTTGGCGCAGTCTGGCTGGGCGATACGGTCCTTGACCAGGTTGATGATCAGCTCGTCGGAGACCAGCTTGCCAGCGTCCATGATCGCCTTGGCTTCGATGCCCAGGGGGGTGCCAGCCTTCACTGCGGCACGCAACATGTCGCCGGTGGAGATCTGTGGGATCGAGAACTTTTCGGTGATGAATTTTGCCTGAGTACCTTTACCGGCCCCGGGAGCTCCCAGCAGAATTACGCGCATCTTGTGCTCCTCATATTTTTTTATGCAAATCAACGGAGTCGGCGTCAGGGCCAAGTCCGGAAAATCAGGTGTCGACCAGAAAATCGGTCAAAAGGCTGATCAAGATACACAGCGCCCGGCGACCAGACAAGCGTCCCAAAGTTGCGATAAACCGCCACTTGCGACCTGCCGTAGCAAGGGTTGCCCTCGGTGCAACCCTGTTCTGCCGTGCACTATCGTAGCCCGTCCCGGCCCACCTGAGCCTCCTTTGGTGGCACGCTAACCGGTGTTGCGCAGGCCAGCGGCAATCCCTGCCACAGTGACCAGCAGCGCCTGCTCCAGCGGGCTGTCCAGAGCGGCTTCACGGCTGCGCGAGCGCGCCAGCAGCTCGGCCTGAAGGCGGTGCAGCGGGTCCAGATAGGTGTTGCGCAGGCTAATGAATTCGAGGGTCTCGGGGCTGTGTGCCAGTAGCACCGGCTGGCCAGTCAGGCCCAGCACCACCTGGCATGAGTGCGACAATAGGTCGCGCAGATGCGCACCCAATGGCAGCAGCTCGGGTTGCACTAGACGTTGGTCGTAGGCCTCGGCGATTTGCGCGTCAGCCTTGGCCAGGACCATCTCGAGCATGTCAATGCGGGTGCGGAAGAACGGCCACTGCTCGCGCATTTGCGCCAACAGCTCACCCTGGCCGCGCGCCAGGGCATTGTTCAGCGCGCTTTCCCAGCCGAGCCAGGCCGGCAGCATCAACCGCGTCTGCGTCCAGCCGAAGATCCACGGGATTGCGCGCAGGCTTTCGATACCGCCGGCGCGGCGCTTGGCCGGGCGACTGCCCAGCGGCAGGCGGCCCAGTTCCTGTTCCGGGGTCGACTGGCGGAAATATTCGACGAAGTCAGGGTTCTCGCGCACCACCCCGCGGTAGGCATTGACGCCATCGGCGGCGAGTTGGTCCATCACCCTGCGCCAGGCCGGCTCAGGCGGCGGGGGCGGCAGCAGGGTCGCTTCGAGCACGGCGGCAAGGTAAAGGTTCAGGTTCTGCTCGGCGATGCCAGGCAGGCCGAACTTGAAGCGGATCATCTCGCCCTGCTCGGTGGTGCGGAAGCGCCCGGCGACCGAGCCGGGTGGCTGCGACAGGATCGCCGCATGGGCCGGGCCACCGCCGCGGCCGACGGTGCCGCCACGGCCGTGGAATAGCAGCAGCTCGACCTGATGCTCGCGGCAGATCTGCACCAGGGTTTCCTGGGCGCGATACTGCGCCCAGGCCGCCGCCGTGGTGCCGGCGTCCTTGGCCGAGTCTGAGTAACCGATCATCACTTCCTGTGGGCCGCGCAGACTGCTGCGGTAACCCGGCAGGCCGAGCAGGCGTTGCATGACCGGGCCGGCGTTGTCCAGGTCGGCCAGGGTCTCGAACAACGGCACCACGCGCATTGGCCGGGTCAGGCCGGCTTCCTTGAGCAGCAGTTGCACGGCCAGCACATCCGACGCCGCGCCGGCCATGGAGATGACGTATGAGCCAAGTGACGCAGCCGGCGCTGCGGCCACCTCGCGGCAGGTATCGAGCACCTCGGCGGTCTCGGCCTGGGGCTTGAAGTGGGCCGGGAGCAACGGCCGGCGATTTTTCAGCTCGGCCTGGAGGAATTCTATGCGCTGCTCTTCATCCCAGTCGGCATACCGGCCAAGGCCTAGGTAGTCGGTGATTTCGCTCATGGCATCGCGATGACGGGCTGCGTCCTGGCGCACGTCCAGGCGTACCAGGAACAGACCAAAGGTGACGGCGCGGCGCAGGCAGTCGAGCAGCGGGCCATCGGCAATCACACCCATGCCGCACTCGTGCAGCGAGCGGTAGCACAACTCCAGCGGGTCGAGCAGTTGGCGGTTGTCGCTGAGCACCTGGGCACCAGGCGGCTGGTTGCTGGTCAGTGCGGCCTGGGCCCAGCTGCGGGTAGCACGCAGGCGCTCGCGCAGCTGCTTGAGCACACTGCGATAGGGTTCGGCGCCCTCGCCTGCCTGTTCGAGCAGTTCAGCACTGGCCTGCTGCATCGACAGTTCGGCAGCCAGGCTGTCGATATCACGCAGGAACAGGTCCGCGGCCATCCAGCGCGCCAGCAGCAGCACCTCGCGGGTCACGGCGGCAGTGACGTTGGGGTTGCCATCACGATCACCGCCCATCCACGACGCGAAACGAACCGGCGCCGACTCCAGCGGCAGGCGCAGGCCAGTGGCCTCGAACAGCGCCTTGTCGACTTTGCGCAGATGGCTGGGCACGGCTTGCCACAGTGAATGCTCGATGACCGCGAAGCCCCATTTGGCTTCGTCCACCGGGGTCGGCCGGGTGCGGCGGATTTCCTCGGTATGCCAGGCCTCGGCGATCAATCGGCGCAGCTTGTCGCGCACCTGCTCGCGCTCGGCGGGGGTCAGGTCGCGGTGATCCTGCACGGCCAATTGCGCGGCGATGGCGTCGTATTTCTGGATCAGGGTGCGCCGCGCGACCTCGGTCGGGTGCGCGGTCAAAACCAGCTGGATATCGAGCTTGGCCAACTGCCGGGCGAGGCTATCGTCGCTGTGCCCTTCCTGCTTCAGGCGGGCCAGCAGCTCGGGCAATACCCGGCTCTCGAACGGCTCGGGCTGGTCGGCGGCGCGGCGGTGGATGAGCTGATACTGCTCGGCGATGTTGGCCAGATTGAGAAACTGGTTGAACGCCCGCGCCACCGGCAACAGTTCGTCATCGGCCAGGTCGTCCAGGGTCGAACTGAGCTGCTCGGCCGCGCCACGGCGATCAGCCTTGGCGCTGTGGCGGATGGCTTCGATCTTCTGCAAAAACGCATCGCCATGCTGCTGGCGAATGGTTTCACCCAGCAGTTCCCCCAACAGATGGACATCCTCACGCAAGCGTACATCGATATCGGTCATCAGGCCTTTCTCCAGCGCGGCTCGTGCGCGCATCCATTCAGGAACCAGCAGCCCCAAGAGTGCCCACAGCAGCGCGCTCAAGGCAAGCCTGGCACAGTCAAAGCAACTAAAGTTGAACAGTGTCACTCCCAATCAGTGCATGGCATCACGCCCTATCCAAGCTGCGCAGAGGTCATCATGAAAATCCGCGAACTCGCCCAACATTGGGAACAGAACGCCGCAGGCAGCCTGAGCCCGACCAGCCACATCCTGCATCTGGACCTGGAATCGGAGGCACGCCTGGCCGCGCTTATCGATATGTTCCCCAAGCGCACTGCCGAAGAACTGCTCGGCGAACTGGTCGCCTCGGCCCTTGAAGAACTGGAAGCGAGCTTCCCCTATGTGCAGGGCCGCCAGGTCATCGCCACCGATGAGCAAGGCGACCCAATGTATGAAGACGTAGGCTCCACGCCGCGCTTTCTGGCTCTGTCGCGACAGCATCTGCAGACGCTCGCAAGTACCGATCCAGACCCATCCAAGTAAGGCGTTGACGACCGCGCGGGGCCTCTCGCGCCCCGCCGCAGTTACCCCGCCCTACCCCTGCGCGAGCCGAAAGTTCCGCAGTTTTTCACTGACCGTTCAGTCAGAAAATACTTGTAACGGCTTGCTATTTTTTGCGGAACTATTCGAAAAACGCTCCAGTCCGAGCCAATAGCCATCACGCTAAAACCCTGCACACAGTGGTAGTGCACAGCTGAGCTGAAGCGCGTACTGGCAGGGGACAAAGCGATGGACTGCCACGGACATTGTCATCAGGAGTGATCCAATGGAGCTGACCAACATGAAGAGCCGCACTATGCCAACATCCTCCACCCGCATGCATGGCCTGAAACTGGCCGCGCTGGCCCTGGGCAGCACGTTTGTCCTGGCTGGTTGCGCCGGCAAGCCGCCAACCGAGCAGTACGCCGTGACCCAATCGGCGGTCAACGCCGCGGTGAGCTCTGGCGGTACCGAGTTCGCTGCAGTGGAAATGAAAGCGGCGCAGGACAAGTTCAAGAAAGCTGAAATTGCCATGCACGACAAAAAGTACGAAGAAGCCAAGGTGCTCGCCGAGCAGGCTGAGTGGGACGCCCGCGTAGCAGAGCGCAAGGCACAGGCTGCCAAAGCGCAAAAAGCCGTGCAGGACTCCCGCCAAGGCGTCCAGGAACTGCGTGAGGAAGGCCTGCGCAGCGCTGAATAAGCCTGCCCGCCTCCCCCAGCCTTCGTTACTGATTAAAGGAAGAACACTATGCGTAACTACGTCATGATCCCCGCTCTGCTGGCCCTGAGTGTTGGCCTTGCTGCTTGCTCGCATGATCCAAACGCCAACCTCGAGTCTGCTCGCACCAGCTTCTCGGCGCTGCAGAGCGACCCGCAGTCGACCAAACTGGCCGCCCTTGAGACCAAGGACGCGCAGGATTGGCTGAACAAGGCTGACAAGGCCTACATGGATCGCGAAGACACCAAGAAAGTCGACCAACTGGCCTACCTGACCAGCCAGCGCGTTGAAGTCGCCAAACAGACCATCGCCCTGCGCGCGGCTGAAGGCGAGCTGAAAAACGCTTCGGCACAACGTGCCCAGGCTCGCCTGGATGCCCGTGACGCCCAGATCAAGAAACTGCAGGACAGCCTCAACGCCAAGCAGACCGACCGTGGCACTCTGGTGACCTTCGGCGACGTGCTGTTTGACTTCAACAAGGCTGAACTGAAGAGCAGCGCCCTGCCGAACGTGACCAAGCTGGCACAGTTCCTGGCTGAAAACCCAGAGCGTAAAGTGATTGTCGAGGGCTACACCGACAGCGTCGGTTCGGCCAGCTACAACCAGAGCCTGTCCGAGCGTCGTGCTGGCGCTGTGCGCATGGCACTGGTACGTGCCGGTGTAGATCCAGCGCGTATCGTCTCGCAGGGTTACGGCAAGGAATACCCGGTTGCTGACAACACCAGCAACTCCGGCCGTGCTCAGAACCGTCGTGTGGAAGTGACCATTTCCAACGACAACCAGCCAGTTGCGCCGCGTACTGCTGGTAACCAGTAAGGGTTGTGAGCGGGGTTGCCTGGCAGCCCCGTCACAATGAACAAAAACCGCGTGAAGCCTTTGGGCTCACGCGGTTTTTTTGCTGGATTCAGAATTGCTGGGGCCGCTTTGCGGCCCTATCGCGACACAAGGCCGCTCCTACAAAAAGCGCGACCGCATTACAACGCGGTACCTGTAGGAGCGGCCTTGTGTCGCGATAGGGCTGCGAAGCAGCCCCAATCTGATTCACTGCATTTGTTGCGGCGTATCCTGGCCAACACAGCGCACCGCACGCTTGCGGTTGTCCACCAGTACCCCGGTCAAACCCTTCTGCTGCATATCGATCAATACCAACACCCCATCCATGCACTGCGCTACCTGCGCCGCAGGCTCCAGCGAGACCTTGTAATCCTCGCCCGGCACCGTCTTGAGCATGGTGAAGTCCTGCAGCAACAGCGCATCCTCAGGCTTGGCAAAATGCAGGTAGCCGTAGTACCAGAGGGCCCCTACCGTCACGATGATGCTACCGACGCCGGTCAGAATCAGTGGGATGGCGTTGCGTTCTTCACTCATTGCTTGTTCTTCTCATCAGGGAAATTAGGCACTTCGGCCAAGCGCCGCAGGCCATTGAAATGGCTCGGATCATCCAGGAAGCGGATCATCACCTGGCGCCAGGTCGGGTCGGCAAAGGTCTGCACGTGGCCGCCGCGGGTCAGCTGCAACACCCGTGGTGGTGGCGCATGGCGGTACAGGTCCAGGCCGTTTTCAAGCGGCACCAGCGCATCGTCGATGCTGTGGAAAAACAATTTGGGCGGGCTGTCCAGGCGCTCGATCGAGCGGATCGCGCTGTCGCCGTCCGGCACCAGCCATGACAGCGGCACCTGCAGCGGCCAGGTCAGCCAGCCGGTACCCAGCGCGTATCGCCCGACCGAGCGATAACTGGCCGGCACGCCATCGAACACCAGCGCACTGAAGCGCTGACGCTGCTCAGGGTGGCCCGCCAGGTAATGAATCGCCATCGCCCCGCCCAGGCTCTGCCCCAGCAGCACCAGTGGTTTGCCCTGCACCTCAGGCGCCCGCTCAAGCCAGCTCATGGCCGCGGCGATATCTTCGTACACCTCAGGCAGGCTTGGCTTGCCTTCGGACAGGCCATAACCGCGGTAGTCGATCATCAACACCTGATAGCCCTGCTCCGGGAGCCAATAGCTGCCGCCCAGATGCCCGGGCAGGTTGCCGCCGTTGCCGTGCAGGTGCAGCACCGTACCCTTGACCTCGACGCCATCCTTGGCCGGCAGCCACCAGCCGTGCAGGCGCACGCCATCGCGGGTGGTCAGGGTCACATCACGGTAGGCCAGCTTGGCCCGCTCGGGGGTGAATGCCTGGCCCGGTTCGGGATAGAACAGCAGGCTGCTGCAGCCGCCGAGGGTCAAGGCCAGGGCCAGCGCCAGGCCTTTACAGAATGTTCGCGTAGTCGGCTTCAATGCGATCGAGGCTCAGGTGGTTGAGGAAGTTGGAGAAGCACATCCAGGCAGACAACGCATTCAGGTCGCGGAACTGCTCGGGCAGGTATTTGGGCGGTTCGACCAGGCCTTCTTCGACCAGCTGACGCAGGGTGCGCATGTCCTCCAGAGTGGTCTTGCCGCAGAACAACAACGGGATCTGCTCAAGCTTGCCCTTCTTCACGGCCAACTGAATGTAGTTGTAAACCATGATGAAGCCCTTGAGGTAGGACAAGTCCTTGGTGAATGGCAGGCCATTCGGCACCGAGCCGCGGAACACTCGGCTGGCGTTGCTGTAGCTCTGGCCGATCTCGAAACCCTGGCCACGGAAGAACTCATACACCTGCATGAAGTCGGCGCCCTGCTCGACCATGTGAATGGCCCGAGTGCGGTTGGTCAGCTTGCGCAGGCGGCTCGGGTACGAGGCAAAGGCGATCACTTCCATCAGGATGGCCAGGCCTTCCTGAGTCACCGTCGACGACGGTGGGCCCTTGGCGAGGAAGGTGCAGATGGGCTGATTGAGCCCGTTGAGCGTGGTGCCGACATGCACCAGCCCTTCATGCACCTCCAGCGCACGCACATCACGGCTGTTGAACATGGCATCGGCGCGCACCTTGATGTAGTCGGCGCCCGCCGCTGCATCGGCGACGATACCGTCGGACTCGAACACGCGGATGGTGCCCTCTGCCTCACCGAATACCGTGTTCAGCCGGCGCTGGAGGATATCCACCGCTTGCTTGGCCGTGAGGTTCTTTGGCTCGTCCTTGAGGTCGCCGCGGCCATCGATATTGTTCAGGTAATCAGAAAGCATCAGGCCAAGGTCGGCCAGGGTCGGGTCGCCGGCATGAAACGCATCGGAAGCTGCACCATACAGCTCCTGGGAAATCAGGCCGAAATCCTCGGTGCCGCGCGCTTCCAGCATGCGCACCACCATGCGGTACTCGCGGCACATGCGCCGCATGATCTGCCCGACCGGGTTGAACTGGCCCAGCTGGCGAGTGATGTCGCGCTCGATGCTCTGGAACTCGGCCTTCAGCGCACTGGAATCGAAGCCCAGCGGGCGCGACTGGTAATAGGCGCGGTCCACTGCAGGCGGCTCTTTGCCTTTGCCGTTGAGGAAGGCCTGGCGGATGTTGTCGTCCCACTTCACCGCATCGAGCACGCGGATCGGCGTCTGCGCCACGACAATGCGGTCGGACAACGCGCGAATGGTCTGCTGATACTCGTCCACGGCTAATTCCTTGTAGCGGCTATTACTTGCCGACGCGCTGGAAGCGCGCCACTTCGACGAACAGGTCAGAGTTGGCCGGATCATCCAGGTAGGCCAGCACACGCTCGGTCGGGCTGTCGATCAACACGCCCGGGCCGTTGTCTTCCGGCACCTCGATACTGCGCCCGCTGAGTTCCTTGCGCGTGAGCGCCTCGTGCACCTGATCGACGTCCAGGTTGTACACCACCAGCTCCTTGCCGTCGGCGCTGACCTCGAAGCCGCCAATCAGGAAGTTGCCGCCCAGGCGCTTGGGCACCCCGGCCGACAGGTACCAGCGGCTGCCATGCCGGGCCACGGTAAACACGTAGTCTTCAGCCGGCTTGCCTTTAGCTGTGGCCAGCGCCTTGTAGCTGTTGCCAGCCGCGCGGCTGATGCTCAGCTTGAGCGGCTCGCCCCAGGCATCCTTGCTGCTCCACTTGCCCAGCAACGCCTTGGGTGCGGTCTGGTTGGCCGGCAGCGGGTCGCCGAAGGTCACCAGACAACCGCCCAGCATCAGGAATGACAACGTCAACAACACCATACGCCAGGCTTTCATCAGGCTCTCCTAGATAGATCGGTGACAGCACTCGCAGCTCAGACCGACGCCAGCACCAGGTGCAGGTAGCGGGTAAGAATAGCGAGCATCTGCCCATCGGCCTGCCCGTTCGTTTGTTCAAGCAGGCCCTGATATTCCATCTGCTCGATAATCGCCGTCAACATCTGTGCGTCCTGCTCGGGATGATGCGAGCCGATTACCTGAAGCATCTGCCGCGCGCCTTGCGCGAGGATCCGTTCGTGCGCGCGCACCAGCTCGGCCAGCCGTGGGCAGAGCAATGCCTCCTGGCGGAAGGCCTGCTCGGCCATGAGAAAGTCACGCCGATTGCTCAGTTGCCGGCTGACGTAGTCGGCAGTCATCCGCGCGATTTCATCGACCAGCCGCGTCCGTGATGCGGCGCTGCCATCGTCCTGCGCGAGCAACTGGCGCAACACCCCTTCACTGGTCGCCCACAGCTTGGCCATGTAGTCGGCGCTGCGCTCGACGTACTGGGCGAAAGTGTCGGTGAGCAGGTCTTCGATGTCCTTGAAATAGTAGGTGGTGGCCGACAGCGGCACACCGGCCTCGGCAGCCACGGCGCGGTGGCGCACGCCGCGCACGCCGTCGCGGACGACGATGCGCATCGCTGCGTCGAGAATCAGCTGGCGGCGTTGCTCGCTGCCCTGGCGGCTGGTCTTGCGCCCTTGGTACTGCACGCTTTCAGCAACGGCGCTGGCTACGCCGGCTGCGCCTTGTTCGGCGATTGCTGGGTTCACGCTGGATACCTCATGAGGGAAGTGTGCGGCTCATGTGAGCCGGGCGCGATCAGCACGGGGCTGCTTTGCAGCCCTTTCGCGACACAAGGCCGCTCCTACACCGATCGCGCCGGCCTTGAAGCCATGCGCGACCCCTGTAGGAGCGGCCTTGTGTCGCGAATGGCTGCGAAGCAGCCCCTGCAATCCAGAAGTGTAAACCCGCTCAGGCCTGTGGGCGCATATGCGGGAACAGGATCACATCACGGATCGACGGCGAGTTGGTCAGCAACATCACCAGGCGGTCGATACCAATGCCTTCACCAGCAGTCGGCGGCATGCCGTATTCCAACGCACGAACGAAGTCGGCGTCGTAGTGCATGGCTTCGTCATCACCAGCATCCTTTTCGGCCACCTGGGCCAGGAAGCGCTCGGCCTGGTCTTCGGCATCATTGAGCTCGGAGTAGGCGTTGGCGATTTCGCGGCCACCGATGAACAGCTCGAAGCGGTCGGTGACGTTCGGGTTGGCGTCGTTGCGGCGGGCCAGCGGCGACACTTCGAACGGGTACTCGGTAATGAAGTGCGGCTGCTCCAGCTTGTGCTCGACCAGCTCTTCGAAAATCATCACCTGCAGCTTGCCCAGGCCTTCATGGCCGAGCACCTTGGCGCCGGCCTGCTTGGCAATGGCGCGGGCCTTGTCGACGTCCTGCAGGTCAGCAGCAGTCAGTTCCGGGTTGTACTTGAGAATCGAGTCGAACACCGACAGGCGCACGAACGGCTCGCCGAAGTGGAACACCTTGTCGCCGTACGGCACGTCGGTGCTGCCCAGCACCAGCTGCGCCAGCTCACGGAACAGCTCCTCGGTGAGGTCCATGTTGTCTTCGTAGTCGGCGTAGGCCTGGTAGAACTCGAGCATGGTGAACTCGGGGTTGTGCCGCGTCGAAACGCCTTCGTTACGGAAGTTGCGGTTGATCTCGAAGACCTTCTCGAAGCCACCCACGACCAGACGCTTGAGGTACAGCTCAGGCGCGATCCGCAGGAACATCTGCATGTCCAGCGCGTTGTGGTGAGTTTCGAAGGGCTTGGCCGCCGCGCCGCCTGGGATGGTCTGCAGCATCGGCGTTTCCACTTCGAGGAAGTCGCGCTTGGCAAGGAAGCTACGGATGTGCGAGATCACCTGCGAACGTACGCGGAAAGTGTGGCGGGTTTCTTCGTTGACCATCAGGTCGACGTAGCGCTGGCGATAGCGCTGCTCGGTGTCGGTCAGGCCGTGGTGCTTGTCCGGCAGCGGACGCAACGATTTGGTCAGCAGACGCACGCTGGTCATTTCAACGTACAGGTCGCCCTTGCCGGAACGCGCCAGGGTGCCTTCGGCGGCAATGATGTCGCCCAGGTCCCAGGTCTTGATCGCAGCCAGGGTCTCTTCCGGCAGGGTCTTGCGGTTGACGTAGACCTGGATGCGCCCGGTCATGTCCTGGATAACCATGAACGAGCCACGGTTGAGCATGATACGACCGGCAACCTTGACCGGGATCGCTGCAGCTTCCAGCTCTTCCTTGGTCTTGTCGACATACTGCTTCTGCAGGTCGCTGCAGTAGCTGTCGCGGCGGAAGTCGTTGGGGAAGGCCTGGCCCTTGGCACGCTCGGCAGCAAGTTTTTCCTTGCGCAGGGCGATCAGGGTGTTTTCTTCCTGTTGCAGGTCTTGCGGGTCGAGTTTGAGATCGCTCATGTCGTCAGATTTTCCATCAAGAATTCATTGCCCTCGCCCGCAGGCGAGGGTCTTGCGCCAGCTCAGCAGCCGAGAAGTTACAGGCCTTGCTTGAGGCTCGCTTCGAGGTATTCGTCGATATCGCCGTCCAGCACCTTGTCGCAGTCGCTGCGTTCGATGTTGGTGCGCAGGTCCTTGATTCGCGACGCGTCGAGCACGTACGAGCGAATCTGGTGACCCCAGCCGATGTCCGACTTGCTGTCTTCCAAGGCTTGCGAGGCAGCGCTGCGCTTTTGCATTTCCAGCTCGTACAACTTGGCCCGCAGCATTTTCATGGCGGTGTCCTTGTTGGCGTGCTGGGAACGTTCGTTCTGGCAGCTGACCACGGTGTTGGTCGGTACGTGGGTGATCCGTACCGCCGAGTCGGTGGTGTTGACGTGCTGACCACCGGCACCCGAGGAGCGGTAGGTGTCGATACGCAGGTCGGACGGGTTGATGTCGATCTCGACCTTGTCGTCGATTTCAGGCGAGACGAACACCGCCGAGAACGAGGTGTGGCGACGCGCGCCGGAGTCGAACGGGCTCTTGCGCACCAGACGATGAACGCCGATCTCGGTACGCAACCAGCCAAACGCATACTCGCCCTTGATGTGCACGGTGGCGCCTTTGATGCCGGCGACTTCACCTTCAGACAGCTCCATGATGGTGGCGTCGAAGCCACGCTTGGAGGCCCAGCGCAGGTACATGCGCAGGAGGATGTTGGCCCAGTCCTGTGCTTCGGTACCGCCGGAGCCGGCTTGGATGTCCAGGTAGGCGTTGTTCATGTCCATCTCGCCGCTGAACATGCGACGGAATTCGAGCTTGGCCAGGGACTCTTCGAGACCTTCAAGCACTTCGACAACGTCATTGACCGCCGCTTCGTCGTTTTCTTCGACGGCCATGTCGAGCAGCTCGCGCGAATCGGCCAGACCACTGGACATCTCGTCCAGGGTGCCGACGATCTGCGCCAGCATGGCGCGCTCGCGGCCCAGCTCCTGGGCGTACTCGGGTTTGTTCCACACGGCCGGGTCTTCCAGCTCGCGGTTGACTTCGATCAGGCGCTCAGCTTTCAGATCGTAGTCAAAGATACCCCCGAATGGATTCGGAACGTTCGGTCAGGTCTTTGATGGTGTTGAGGATCGGTTGGATTTCCATTGGGCAGGCTACTCGCGCGAATTCGGTGAAAAGCCGGTGAGTATAAACCAGTCCGAGGCACGGCGGCAGACCCGCCGGGCAGTTGCGGCATGCTGTTTTGCATCGTCGCAGGCGTTGTTCAACCAATGAAAACTAGTAATTTTGCCAGTTTGCTCATGGTGCACGGTTTCTTACAGTGAACGCTCAGCGCACCCAATTGGCTGTAACGTCCAAGGAGAAATCACGATGAGTAACTATGAAAGTGCACAGGCATTACTGAAAGACTTCGCAATCAATCCCCCTACTTTCGACGATGCAGTAGAGGGAACCCTGGAGTTCGCCATAGCCCCGGCGAGAAACCCACTGACCGCAAACTACCCTGGGTTTGATGGCGATATACCTGGGCTCGAGCGCGTGACCATAATTATCGCAGGTGATAGGTGGGGCTCGGGAACCTCGCTAACAGCAGAAGAGGCCCGTTCTCAAGCCCTCATCACTGGCTCCGCACCCGGGGCGGTACTCCGCGAGTTCGCAACGTACAGAGTCTGGATGACGGTACATTTTAAAATTGACGACGAAGACACCGACATCGTTGTCCGATCAGCAGACGGCTTCTACAAGCTTGTTCGCCCGTAATCAGGATCATCTCACCAGCGCCAGCGTCGAGCTTTGCTATTGTTGCTGCCCCATCAAGCAATTCCCGCCTGATTACGACCATTATTCTTGGCCAGGTACAGGCCCTTGTCGGCGGCCGAGATCAGTTGCCGGCAATGGCTGCCAATGGCCGGGGTCAGGGTAGCGATGCCCAGGCTCACGGTCAGTCGCGCATCGGCCTCGGGTGCGGTATGGGCGATGCCCAGGCCGTAGACCGACTGGCGCAGTTTTTCGGCGATCAGGCGGGCGCCGCCCGGCGAGGTATTGGGCAACACCAGGGCGAACTCTTCACCGCCGTAGCGTGCCGGCAGGTCGCTTGGCCGTGAACACGAGCCGCGAATCGCTGCAGCCACCTGGCGCAGCGCCTCGTCACCGGCCAGGTGGCCGAAGCTGTCGTTGAAGGCCTTGAAGTAGTCGACGTCGATCATCAACAGCGACAGTTGCTGCTGCTCACGCATGGCCCGGCGCCACTCCAGCTCCAGGTATTCGTCGAAGTGGCGGCGGTTGGACAGACCCGTCAGGCCATCGGAGTTCATCAGGCTCTGCAACATCAGGTTGGTGTCGAGCAGTTGCTGCTGGCTGACGCGCAGCGCGCGATACGCCTCGTCGCGCTGCAACAAGGTCATATAGGAGCGCGAGTGGTAGCGAATCCGCGCCACCAGCTCGATGGTATCCGGCAGCTTGACCAGGTAATCATTGGCTCCGGCGGCAAACGCGGCGCTCTTGACCAGCGGGTCTTCCTTGGTCGACAGGACGATGATCGGGATATCCTGGGTGGCCGGGTGGTTGCGGTATTCACGCACCAGGGTGAGGCCATCCAGGCCCGGCATGATCAGGTCCTGCAGGATCACCGTTGGTTTGATGCGCATGGCCTGGGCGATGGCCTGGTGCGGGTCGGCGCAGAAGTGGAAGTCGATATTTTCTTCATGGGCCAGCCCACGCCGCACCGCTTCACCGATCATTGCCTGATCGTCCACCAGCAGTACCATCGCCGAGTTTTCGTTGGCGGTCACAAGACCTGCGCCTGGTAGATCAATCATGCCTGTTCACCTGATCACGACCGTCCAGGCGGTGTGACTCAATTGCTGATGTCATTTGGTAAAAAACTCCGTCAATCGCCCGGCAATGCGCTCGAGCGGGCGGATCTCCATCGCTGCATCAATCGCCGCAGCGGCCTTGGGCATGCCATACACAGCACTGCTCTGCTGGTCCTGGGCAATGGTCAGAAAGCCCTGCTGGCGCATCATCTTCAAACCCTGGGCGCCATCGCGGCCCATCCCGGTGAGCAGAACACCCACACCGGGCGCATTCCAATAGCGTGCCACACTCTCGAAAAACACATCGATCGAGGGCCGGTAGATTTCATTGACCGGCTCGGCGGTGTAAGCGAGCTGGCCGTTTTTCAGTAGGCGGATATGGTGGTTGGTGCCCGCCAGTAACACCTGCCCGGCCTGCGGCGGCTCGCCTTCGCGGGCAAGCCGTACCACCTGGCCGCAGGTACTGCTGAGCCAGTCGGCCATACCTGCGGCAAACACCTGGTCAACATGCTGCACCAGCACGATGGCCGCCGGAAACTGTTTCGGCAGGCCCTTGAGCAACACTTCCAGCGCGGCCGGGCCGCCCGCAGACGAACCAATCGCCACCAGACCGGTACGCTGCGAGGCTTCACGCACAGCGGTGGGCACGCTGCTCGGCGCCGCGGTGCGCTGCTGACCGATCAGCCAGCCGATATTGAGGATCTTGCGCAACAATGGCGCGGCCGCTTCCCGTGGGTCACCCGCGCCCAGCGCCGGCGTATCGACCACATCCAGCGCGCCATGGCCCATGGCCTCGAACACGCGATGCACGTTCTGCTTGCGGTCGACCGTGACGATGACGATCGCGCAGGGCGTTGCGGCCATGATCCGCCGGGTCGCCTCGACGCCGTCCATCACCGGCATGATCAGGTCCATCAAAATCAAGTCAGGGGTCTGTTCGGCGCAGCGCTCGACCGCCTCCTGGCCATTGCTGGCGACCCAGATCAGCTCATGCGCCGGCTCCAGCGCCAGCGCCCGGCGCAGCGCCTCGACGGCAAGGGGCATGTCGTTGACGATGGCTATTCTCATCCTTGTGCACCTCCGATCAACTCGACCACCGCATCCAGCAACGCGTCATCGTGGAAGCTGGCCTTTGCCAAATAGTAGTCGGCGCCAGCGTCCAGGCCACGCCGGCGGTCTTCTTCACGGTCCTTGTACGACACCACCATCACCGGCAAGCCTTGCAGGCGTTGGTCGCGACGCACCAGGGTGACCAGCTCGATGCCATCCATGCGTGGCATGTCGATGTCGGTGATCAGCAAGTCGAAGTCATCGCCGCGCAGGGCGTTCCAGCCATCCATGCCGTCCACCGCCACGGCCACGTCGTAGCCGCGATTGCTCAGCAGTTTGCGTTGCAGCTCACGCACCGTCAGCGAGTCATCCACCACCAACACACGCTTGCGGCTGGCGCCCTTGGCAATGGCGCCATTGCGTTCGATGCGCTCCAGGCGGCCGGTAGTCAGCAGCTTTTCCACCGAGCGCAGCAGGTCTTCGACGTCGACGATCAGCACCACCGAGCCATCGTCGAGCAACGCTCCGGCAGAAATATCCTGGACCTTGCCCAGGCGCGCATCGAGCGGCATGACCACCAGCACGCGCTCGCCGATCAGGCGCTCGACGGCAATCCCGTAGAGCTGCTCGCGCTCGCGAATGACCACCACCCGCAGACTGCGCTCATCGCCCTGCCCTTGCGGGCGATTGAGCAACTGGTTGGCCGAGACCAGGCCGATATGGCGCTGCTCGTGCCAGAAATGCTGACGCCCTTCGATCTGGACAATGGCCTCGGCGGGCACGTCGAGGGTGCGTTCGATATGCGCGAGCGGGAAGGCATACGCCTCGCCGCCGACCTCGACCACCAGGCTGCGCACCACCGACAAGGTCAGCGGTACCTGCAGATGGAAGCAACAACCCTGACCGGCGACCTGGGTCAGCTCGATCGAACCGCGCAGCTCGCGCACCATGTGCTGCACTGCGTCCAGGCCAACCCCGCGACCGGACACCTCGGTGACCCGATCGCGCATGCTGAAGCCGGGCAGGAACAGGAACGTCAGCAGCTCGGCTTCGCTCATCTGCGCCACGGTCTCGGCCGGTGACAAGGCTCGTTCGGCAATGCTGCAGCGCAGCCGCTCAAGGTCGATACCGGCGCCATCGTCGCTCAGTTCGACAATCAACATGCCGGCCTGGTGGGAGGCTCGCAGGCGGATCACGCCATCGCCGGGCTTGCCCGCAAGCAGGCGTCGTTCGGGCAGTTCGATGCCATGGTCGACGGCGTTGCGCAGCAGGTGAATCAGCGGCGCTTCGAGTTTTTCCAGGACATCGCGATCGACCTGGGTCTTCTCACCTTCGATCTGCAACTGCACCTGTTTGCCCAACGAGCGGCCCAGATCGCGGACCATCCGGCTCTGCCCGGTAAGCACATCGGCGAACGGCCGCATACGGCAGGCCAGCGCCGTATCATACAAATTTTGCGCGCGCTGGCTGGCTTGCCAGCCAAACTCATCGAGCTCGGCTGCCTGCTGTTGCAGGATGGCCTGGGTTTCGCCGAGCAGGCGTTGGGTCTGGGCCAGCGCATCGAGTACTTCAGGGCTCTGGCCGCTGCTCTCAAGCTGGCTTTTCAGCCCGTCAAGGGCACGCATGCCCTGCCCGTGCATGCG
The DNA here is from genome assembly GCF_050496565.1 of Pseudomonas shirazensis. Classification (GTDB taxonomy): domain Bacteria; phylum Pseudomonadota; class Gammaproteobacteria; order Pseudomonadales; family Pseudomonadaceae; genus Aquipseudomonas; species Aquipseudomonas shirazensis_A. Next base: position 17,981 of record NZ_JBNWAE010000002.1, on the reverse strand, counting down.
TTTAAGCCGCTGCAGGCTGGCCAGGTAGGGCTTGAGCCGCTGGGTTTCCACCAGCGACTTGCTGGACAGGTCGAGCAGGCTGTTCAAGCGATCCGCCGTCACCCGCAATACTCGCTCGCCGGTCTGGCTGCTGCGTTTGCCTGGCCGCGGTGCAGGCTCGGGGTCGGCTTGCGCCTCGGCTGCCAAGGCGGGCACTTCGGCGCCGGCCACTGCCGGCGCGGCCAACAGCGGTTCGCTCACTGCGGGGGTAACCGCCTGCGGCGCCGTGCTGAACGCAGCAGCGGGGTCGAGCAACGCCGCCATCTGTGCAACAAAGCCCGGCACTGCCAGCTCACCGGCGGCATCGCCCGGCGTGGCGATGCGCATCAGCAGGTCGGTGCCCTGCAACAAGGCATCGATGTGTTCGCCACGCAAACGCAGGCGGCCTTCCTGGGCCGCGACCAGGCAGTCTTCCATGACGTGGGCGACGCTCACCCCGGCATCGACGCCGACGATCCGCGCCGCGCCTTTGAGCGAGTGCGCGGCACGCATGCAGGCCTCGAGCTGATCGGCCTGGGTCGGGTTGCGCTCGAGCGCGATCAGGCCAGCGTTGAGCACCTGGGTCTGAGCTTCGGCCTCCAGGCTGAACAGCTCCAGCAAAGACGCATCACGCATTTGCTCTGGGGTCATGACAGGCTCCGCTTGACGGCCGACAGCAAGTGGGTCGAATCCAGTACGCGCACACTGCGCCCCCGCCACTGCAGCACGGCGGCAGTGAAGCGCGCGCTGTCCTGGCCGTCTTCACACGCATCGATATCCAGCCGATGGATGCCGTCGACTTCATCCACGGGAGCAACTACCGGCCCGCCTTCTGCGGCCAGGATCAACATGCGTGGCATTACCCGACCATTGATGGGGCTGGCCGGCAGGCTGTCGGCCCCCAGCAGCGCGACCAGTGACAGGCACGGCACCAGGGCGCCGCGCACATTGGCCACGCCTTGCAGTACCCGCGAGCGCTGATGCGGCAGGGAATGCACCGATTGCAGCGGAGCGATCTCGGCAAGGCTGGCAGTCGCCAGCGCCAGCCATTCTTCACCCAGACGGAACACCAGCATCGAGCGACCGGTGCATTCGCTCAGCGGCGCGGCTGCGACAGGCGCTTCGTCCTGCTGCAGGGCATAGCGATCGAGCAGGCGCGTGGCGGCTGCGGCATGCACTTCGCAGTTGCGGCAGTGAATATGCTGCTCAAGCAAAGGGCATTGTTTGTTGCCATGCACGCCGATGCGATTCCAGCAATCATCGATCGGCGCGTGGTCTTCGCTGACCAGCAGCAGCTCTTGAATCTCGCTCATCGTTGCGGCTCCCGACCGGCCCGCGCGGCGCGTTCCTGCAGACGCCGCGCACCGGCCTCATCGCCTTGCGCGGCAAGCAGCGTGGCCAGCTGCAGCAGCGCCTCGGGGTGTTGCGGCTCAAGGTAGACGGCTTTGCGGTAATGAATAATGGCGTTGTGGCTGTCGCCTGCGGTGTCGCTGAGCAGGCCCAGCCAGTAGTACACCTGCGCCTTGGGTTCGAACTGGCGCAGGTAGCGCTCGCAACTGGCCAGCGCGGCCTGGCTGTCACCAGCGTTGGCCTGGCGGGCGATTTGCGCCAGCAGCTCGCTCTCGCCGGCCTGCCCGGCAGGGGCCACCATCGACGGGGCGGGCGCTGGGCGCACGTGCCGAGGCGCTGTCGGCGAGCTACGCGGCGCAGCTGGCTGGCTCCATGGCGCAGACGCCAGGGCCGGCCGTGCAGGCGTCGGGGTAACTACGGGCACGGCTTGGGGCACGGCTTGTTCCGGCTGGCGCACATAGGCGAACGACTGTGGGATGCCCAATGGGCGCATGCCCAGGCGCGCCAACAGGCTGCCTTCGGCCGGGCCAATGAACAGCACACCCTGGGCATGCAGCAATTGCTTGAGCACCGCAAACACCCGGCGCTGGGTGGGCACGTCGAAGTAGATCAGCAGGTTGCGACAGAACACGAAGTCATAATGGCCGTTGCGACTGGCCAGGGCTGGATCAAGCACGTTGCCGACCTGCAGATCGACTTGCTGGCAGACTCGCCCATGCAACTGATGCCCCTCACCGGTATCGCTGAAGTGCCGCTCGCGAAAGGCCACATCACTGCCACGAAACGAATTGCGCCCGTACAGCGCCTGGCGCCCCCGGGCGACCGAGTTGGGGCTGATGTCCAGCCCATCGACACTGAACGCGGCGGCGCTCATGCCGCTGTCGAGCAACGCCATGGCAATCGAATACGGCTCTTCGCCGGTCGAGCACGGCAGGCTGAGGATGCGCAATGGACGCGCACCGGCCAACTCGGCCAGGCGTTTGTGCGCGAGGCTGGAGAGCGCGGCAAATGACTCGGGATAACGGAAAAACCAGGTTTCCGGGACGATCACCGCCTCGATCAGCGCCTGCTGTTCAGCCGCCGATTGCTGCAGCAGCAGCCAGTAATCGTTCAAGTCGTGCGCTGCCAGGGCAGCACTGCGCTGACGCAGGGCACGCTCGACCATGGGCGCACCGACCGACTCGACATCCAGGCCGATGCGCTCTTGCAGGAATCGGAAAAACTGCTGTTCGATCATCCCGGCACCTGCGCTGGCCCATCCGCGAACAGCAAGCGACGCACTTCGTCACTGAGCAACTGGTCGATCTCGATGCGCTGCAACATGCCCTGGGCATCCTGACGCACTGGGCCCAGATAGGGCGCCTCGCCGTTGTCCAGGCCGTACGGCTGGAACTCGTCAGGCTGGCAGCGCAGAGTTTCGGTAGCCTGTTCGAGGATCAAACCCAGGTGCAGCGCGGTAGCGCTGGCAGCCGGGTGATAACGCACCACCACCAGCCGCGTGCTGGTGCGTGCTGCGGCGGGCATGGCAAAGCTCAGCGCGGCGAGGTCGATCACCGGAATCAGCGCACCGCGATGGCTGAGAATCCCGCGCACCCAGGCCGGCGCCTGAGCGATAGGCTTGAGCGTGCGCAGCGCCAGCACTTCGACCACCTCACGCACATCCAGGGCGAAGCGCTGGTCGCTGAGGCGAAACTGCAGGTACAGCACGCCTTTGCCGGTGCCGGTTGCAGGTTCACGCTGAGGCAGAGCGTTGATCGTCATCAGACTTTGAAACGCGAGACACCGCCACGCAGACCAGCCGCGACCTGGCTCAGCTCGTCGATGGCGAAACTGGCCTGGCGCAGCGATTCGACGGTCTGGGTGCTGGCGTCGCTGAGCTGAGAGAGCGCCTGGTTGATCTGCTCGGCACCGGTGGCCTGGGCCTGCATACCGTCATTGACCATCAATACCCGCGGCGCCAGCGCCTGGACCTGATGGATGATCTGGCTGAGTTGCTCGCCAACCTGCTGCACTTCGAACATGCCGCGACGGACTTCTTCGGAAAACTTGTCCATGCCCATCACCCCGGCCGAAACCGACGACTGGATCTCGCGCACCATCTGCTCGATGTCGTATGTCGCCACGGCGGTCTGGTCGGCCAGGCGACGCACTTCAGTGGCCACCACGGCGAAGCCGCGGCCGTATTCGCCGGCCTTCTCGGCCTCGATCGCAGCGTTCAGCGACAGCAGGTTGGTCTGGTCGGCAACCTTGACGATGGTCACCACCACCTGATTGATGTTGCTGGCCTTCTCGTTGAGGATGCCCAGCTTGGCGTTGACCAGATCGGCCGCGCCCATCACCTGGTGCATGGTTTCTTCCATGCGTGCCAGGCCCTGCTGGCCGGAGCCGGCGAGGATCGACGCCTGGTCAGCAGCGGAGGTGACCTCGGTCATGGTCCGCACCAGATCACGCGAAGTGGCGGCGATCTCACGCGAGGTGGCGCCGATTTCGGTGGTGGTGGCTGCGGTTTCGGTGGCAGTGGCTTGCTGCTGCTTGGACGTCGCAGCGATTTCGGTAACCGAGGTGGTCACCTGCACCGACGAGCGCTGGGCCTGGGCGACCAGGCTGGCGAGGGATTCGGCCATTTCGTTGAAGCCGGTTTCGATGGCGCCGAACTCGTCCTTGCGGTCCAGGTCCAGGCGTATGCTCAGGTCGCCCGAACGCAGCTTGTCGAGCGCGTCCACGATGCGCTGCATGGGCGTGGTGATCGCACGCATCAACAGCAGCCCGCAAATGCCGGCAGCGATGATGGCCAGGATCAGCGACACGATCATGCTGCCCTTGGCGGTGGCCACAGCGCTGACAATGTCTTTGGTGGCGACGTCAGCCGCTTCGCGGTTGCGTTCGATCACAGTGTTGAGGTGCTTGCGCCCTTCGACCCAGGCGGGCGTCAGTACATCGGTGATCAAGCGCTCGGCTTCGGCGTAGTTCTTTTGCCGGTAGGCCTCGAGTACCAGTTCGATGTCGGCGATGTAACGTTTTTCCATGTCGACAAAGGCGTCGAAGCTGGTTTGGTCTTCAGTAGTACGAATGGTCGCCTGGTAACTGGCCATGTGCTGGCGCAGGCGCTCTTCAAAGCTCTTGAACAGCTCGATATCGGCAGGGGCGATATCGCGATGCTTGCTCAGGCCGACCAACTGCTGGCTGGTGACGTAGCTGTCGACCCAGGCGCTGCGGATCATCGAGCTGTAGTAAACGCCGGGGATGGCATCGGAACCGACCGCTTCCTCGCTCGCGGAAATGGCGACCAACCTTGAGTAGGCTGCAACGATCATCAACAACATGATGGCGATGATCACGGCGAAGCTTGCCAGGATCCGTTGGCGCATGGTCCAGTTTTTCAAAATCAGCCCTCAAGAATTCAGTACGAGCGGGAAATCGCTCGAGTATAGCCCAGGCATGAGCCGGGTTTCTCAGCTGAATGAGCGGCGTTTGCGGCATCCCTGCCGGCAAAGGTGGCAAATAGCCAGATTACTGACCTGCGGCAAGCCTCGCCTGGGCTTCGAGCTCCTGGCGCAGTGCCGGATCGAGGCGCAGCTGGCGCGACAGCTCATCAAGGTAGGCGCGCTCCATGAAGTTTTCCTGGTCGACCATCATCAGGCTCGCCAGGTACATCTCGCCGGCCATTTCCGGGGTTTGCGCGGCGCGGGCGACTTCTGCCGGGTCGAGCGGTTTGTTCAGCTCGGCGTGCAGCCATTGCTGCAGTTCGCGGTCGCTGTCCAGACGGGTGAATTCGCCTTCGATCAGCTCACGCTCCCGCTCATCGATATGGCCATCGGACTTGGCTGCCGCGACCAGCGCACGCAGCACGGCCTGGCTGTGCAGCTCGGCTTCGGCCGGTGGCAGCCGGTCGAGCGTCTGCGGCTCGCGCACCTGGCCGGTGGCCTGCTGCGCCTGCCAGTTGTTGAAGGCCTTGTAGGCAATCACCCCAAGCGCCGCCAGGCCGCCGTAGGTCAGCGCCTTGCCGCCGAACTTGCGCGCACTCTTGTTACCCAGCAACAAGCCCATGGCGCCACTTGCCAGGGCGCCGCCACCCATCCCTGAGAGCAGCCCGCCGAGGCCGCCGGCACCGAGCGACGGCTTGCCGCCTGCACTTTTGCCGGTTTGTTTGCTGAGCATTTCCTGGCCGGTCTTGAACAGTTGATCGAGCAAACCTCGGGTGTTCATGCGCACGTCTCCACGCTACAGAAAGGAAAACCCAGAGTAAGGCTTGGCCTGTCGTTCGCCATGGAAGTATTTGCTTCGGGATGTTGCACAAGCCGACCAAGTGCGCTGGCAAGGCGGCACGCTCGGCCTGATCATCGAATAGCCGCCAAGGGTCCAGCTCCATCGACCATAGGTGTCCAAACCTTGCCCAGCGGTCAATCTTGCAACATTTTTGGGGCCATCCTGAATTTGCTCTGCAAAACCGCATAATCGCTGCTGAAACGATAATGGCCATGTGCGGCCATTGACATTAGGTGATGTTGCTAGCCATGAAACGAGCCGAACTGCTGGACTACCTGCATCTGACGATCAGCAACTTCTACCGCCTTGATTCCGATACCGCGCTGGACCACCACCTGCAGTTGATGCTTGAGCAATATCGGCGCAAACCATTCTTCTTCAAGAGCTTGCTCAAATACGACCGGTTAATGGTCGTGCTGTCGCTGTTCGCCTTTTATTTCCACGACCCAATGACGCCTTTATCCCGGGTCAAGGCATTTTGCGAGCAGCGTGGCTACCTGACGCGCAACACCCTGGAGTCGTACTTCTCGTTCTTCCTGATATCGGGCTATATGCACGTATCGCCCCACCCGGATGATGCTCGGCAACGCATCTACAGGCCCAGCAAAACCGCTATCGATCTGGCCACACAACTGATCAGCGCATACCTCATACCGGCCCAGCAACTGATACCCGATGCCCAGCCGGGGCAGCGCACCGAGCCAATGGCGTTCCTGCGTCAGTACTTCAGTGGATTCGCTCACCTGCTGGATGCCGACGTGCTGCTGGACGGACTGCTGCCGGGGGCCAAGTGGATCATGAACCGCGACGGTGGCCATCTGCCGATGCTGAGCTTGTACCTCGATGCCCGGGGCTTTCGCTCAAACGACGGCGGCTACAAGGTCTCCAGCTATGCCGAGCTGTCGTCACGGCTGGGGGTGTCCACCATGCACGTGGCACGGCTGGTCAAGGAAGGCGAAAGCAAAGGCTACTTCCGCACCCAGGGATCACTGGTCGAGATGCGCCCAGCGTTCGCCGAGCTGGTCAGGCACACCATGGCGATCTACTTCGCCGTCACGCGGGTCAGCATGGAGCTTGGTAGTTATGCCCTTGAATCGGAAATACCCCAGCCTGGAGCTGGATGTCTCGGCTGATCATCGCCCGCGCATCAGGCTGCTGCTGCGCGAGGGTATCATCGCCGTGCAACTGTTGGTTATCGCCAGCTGGCTTGCCGTTCACCTGGTGCTTGACGAACGCATCGCCACCCTCGGCGCCTGGGGACCGTTAGTGATGATGGTGACTCTGTTCATCATCCAGACGCGGACAAACTCGGACAACGTATGGCGGTATTCGGGCTTGCTGTTCATGTTGACGGTGGTGCTCGGCTTCAAGCTGATCTTTCTCGACTACCCGCATTTGCATCGCCAGTTCTCTCTGGCCATGACCGTTCTGGCGGTGGTCGGCGCATCGCTGCTGATTCCTGGGCCAATGGATTATCTGCTGGTCGCCGTGTTGAGCTGGGTGCTGGTGATGCCTCACATCGGTCACGATGAGGTGAGCGACTACCGCTGGTATCTGGCTATTTTCTTTGCCTTCTCGATCAGCCTGGGCTGGATCAACAGCCGCACCTACCTGCGCGCACTGAGCATCACACTGCAGATCGAGCAGCACTATCGCACCCTGTCGGAAACCGACTACCTGACTTCGCTGTACAACCGACGTGCACTGATGGACCGCTTCGAGCGCATCATCGAAAGCCACGGTGGCGGTTTCTTCATGATGATCGATATCGACGACTTCAAGCGGATCAACGACCAACTTGGCCACGCCGCCGGCGATCAAGTGCTGCGCGTGCTCGCCGCACGCCTGCGCAACATGGCCGGCAGCCACTGTGCCGGTCGCCTGGGTGGCGAAGAGTTCGGCGTCATCATCGACGCCCTGAGTCCAGCCATCGCCCTGGCCATCGCCGAGCGCCTGCTGGAGGCGGTACGCAACAGCCGCGAAGCTCCCGCCCGCTTCACCTTCAGCGCTGGGCTGGTGCCCTTCAGCCATGATCAAGCCCTTGCCGACATCCTTATCCACGCCGACCGCTGCCTGTACAAGGCCAAACGCGCCGGCAAGGACCGGGTGCATTTCGGTGCAGGCGAGCATTTATCCTGACAATTACCGGAGTTCGCCGTGTTCAACCGTCGCTGCACGCAGGCCCTGCTCGCTTGCCAACAACAACTGGACAGCCTGCAAGCTGTGCTCACCCAACTGGAACAGCAACTGCTCAGCGCTCGTCTCGATGCCAACGGCTGCTTCACCGAGGTCAATGCGCCGTTCGCCAACGCGCTTGGCTTTTCCGCCGCGCAACTGCTCGGGGTCAAGCTCGAAGCCCTGCTTGAACCAGGCTGCAGTTTGCCGGCACCACTGACAGGCTCGCCGTCGCTCAGTTGCCGGGGCGCGGACGGCCGACCGGTGCTACTTCAGCTCTGCTGGTTGCGCGACGCGCTGGGCCAACAGCATGGCTACGGCTGTGCCAGCCCCGGCACCAGCCGCCGGGACCGGGACGGGTTGGAGTTGTACAACGCCCTTGACCATTCCACCGCCATCATCCAGTTCAACCTCAATGGCATGGTGCTCGACGCCAACAAAGCCTTCCTCGACGCCATGGGCTATGGCCTGACGCAGATTCTCGGCAAGCACCACCGCATGTTCTGCTCTGCCGAGGACGCTGCCTGCGCCGACTACACCCAGCTCTGGCAAGCACTCAATCGCGGGCAGTTCGTGGCGGGGCGCTTTCGTCGTATCGACGCCCGCGGCAATACCGTATGGCTTGAAGCGACCTACAACCCGATCAAGGACCAGCACGGTCGCCTCTACAAGGTGGCCAAGTTCGCCAATGTGGTAACCGAACAGGTGGAAAAGGCCGACCTCGTGCGCCGCGCTGCCGAACTCGCCCATGATGTTTCGCTGACCACCGAGCACAGCGCACAGCAAGGCCTGACAGTAGTCATGCAGGCCGCGTCGGCCATGCAATCCATCGCCGGGGAAATGGCCAGCGTTGGCCAGGACATGCAAGCGCTGCAGGCGCAGTCGCTGAACATTGGTGCGATCGTCGAGATCATCGGCGGGATTGCCGCGCAGACCAACCTGCTGGCACTCAACGCGGCCATCGAGGCCGCCCGTGCCGGCGATCAGGGCCGTGGCTTTGCTGTGGTTGCCGATGAAGTCAGGCGCCTGGCCGCACGCACTACCGAGGCCACCCGGGACATTTTCGAGGTAGTGCGTCTGAACCGAGAACTGGCCGATGGCGCCTTCAATGGCATTCAGAACAGCCGCGAGCATGCCTGCGCTGTGCAGGATTTGGCCAGCCAGGCCGGCAACGCGATGGACGAAATCAGCCGCGGCGCACGCCAGGTCGTCGAGGTCACCAGCCAGGTGGCCAATGAGCTGCAGTGAGTGGTCTACGCTATCGACCATCGCAAATGCCTCGGAGGATTGCCCCATGCACACCCAGATGCTGATCAACGGCCAATTGGTAGCCGGTGAAGGTCCTGCCTGGACTGTCCTCGACCCGGCCGCAGGCACTGCCCTGGCGCAGATCAGCGAGGCCAGCGAGGCGCAGGTCGATAGCGCCGTGCGCGCCGCCGACAGCGCGTTTGCCAGTTGGTCGCAGACCAGCCCGAAAGACCGCTCGCTGGCGTTGCTGGCGCTGGCCGATGCCATTGAACAACACGGCGAAGAACTGGCCGGCCTCGAATCGCAGAACTGCGGCAAGCCGCTTGCCGCCGCCCTCAATGACGAGATCCCGGCCATTGTTGACGTGTTCCGCTATTTCGCCGGCGCGGCGCGTTGCCTGGGCGGCTCAGCGGCCGGCGAGTACCTGCCGGGGCACACTTCGATGGTGCGGCGTGACCCATTGGGCGTGGTCGCCTCGATTGCACCGTGGAACTACCCGCTGATGATGCTCGCGTGGAAGATCGCGCCGGCACTGGCCGCAGGCAACACCGTGGTACTCAAACCCTCCGAGCTGACCCCGCTGACAGCGCTGCGCCTGGCCGAGCTGGCCCGCGAGATCTTCCCGGCGGGTGTGCTGAATATTCTGTTTGGTCGTGGCGCGACGGTCGGCACGCCGCTGGTCACCCATCCGCGCGTACGCATGGTATCGCTGACCGGCTCGATCCCGACCGGGGCGAACATCATCGGCGCCACTGCCGCCAGCGTGAAACGCATGCACATGGAGTTGGGCGGCAAGGCGCCAGTGCTGATCTTCGATGATGCCGATCTCGATGCAGCCGTCGATGGCATTCGCAGCTTTGGTTTCTACAATGCCGGCCAGGACTGCACCGCCGCCTGCCGGCTGTATGTGCAGGACGCCATCTACGATGAATTCGTCGAGCGCCTGGGCAAAGCCGTCGCGAGCATCAAACCAGGCCCGCAGGACGCGGCCGACACCGAGCTGGGCCCACTGATCAGTGCGCGACACCGCGACAAGGTGGCGGGCATGGTTCAACGCGCCCTCGACCAGCCGCATATCCGCCTGGTCACCGGCGGCAAAGTGTTAGAGGGTGCAGGCTTCTTCTACGCGCCGACCCTGCTGGCCGACGTGCTGCAGGACGACGAGATCGCCCGCCATGAGGTGTTCGGTCCGGTAGTCACCGTCACCCGCTTCGCCAACGAAGCTCAGGCGCTGGAGTGGGCCAACGATTCCGAGTACGGCCTGGCCTCATCGGTGTGGACCGCTGACGTGGGACGCGCGCACCGCCTTGCCGCACGCCTGCAATACGGCTGCACCTGGGTCAACACGCACTTCATGCTGATCAGCGAAATGCCCCACGGCGGGCAGAAGCAATCGGGCTACGGCAAGGATATGTCGATGTATGGGCTGGAGGACTACACCTGTGTCCGCCATGTGATGTTCAAGCACTAGGCGTGCTGGCTACCTTGTCGCCGTATCGACGACAAGGCAGCCACATCAGCGTCAGGCGTCGCGCAGGTCGGACTCGTGGATCGGGTTGGCGCGGTGAGTTGCCCGTTGGTATTGCGCAGGCCAGGTGGCCTTGTTGCCACCCAGATCGTCGTCGGCATGCAGCGGCCAATAGGGATCGCGCAGCAGCTCACGGGCGAGGAAGATCAGGTCAGCCTGCCCCGTGCGCAGAATGTGCTCGGCCTGGGCGGGTTCGGTGATCATGCCAACGGTGCCGGTAGCGATCTCCGCCTCTTTGCGCACGCGCTCGGCAAAGCGCGTTTGATAGCCCGGGCCGGTGGGAATCTCGGCGTTGACCGAAGTGCCGCCCGAAGACACGTCGATCAGGTCCACCCCCAACGCTCGCAGGCGGCGCGCCAGCTCGACGGTTTCGTCAGGGTTCCAGCCGTCTTCGACCCAGTCGGTGGCCGACACGCGGACGAACAGTGGCAGCTCTTTAGGCCATACCGCACGCACTGCCTCGGTGATCTGCAGGGTGAAGCGAATGCGGTTTTCAAAGCTGCTGCCGTATTCGTCGCGGCGCTGGTTGCTCAGTGGCGAGAGAAACTGATGCAGCAGATAGCCGTGGGCAGCGTGCAGTTCGACCACCTTGAAACCCGCAGTGAGCGCGCGCTCGGCGGCTTTGACGAAGGCGTCGATGATTTCCTGGATCTCGCCGGTACTCAGCTCACGCGGTGCAGTGTGCTCCGGGTCGAAGGCAATTTTAGACGGGCCGACCGGCTGCCAGCCGCCTTCCTCCGGTTTGACGCTACCGTGCTTGCCCAGCCAGGGCCGATGAGTGCTGGCCTTGCGCCCGGCATGGGCCAGCTGAATGGCGGGTACCGAACCCTGGGCAGTGATGAAGCGGGTGATGCGCTGCAGCGGCGCGATCTGCTGGTCGTCCCACAGGCCGAGGTCTTCGGCGGTAATCCGACCATCGGCGGTGACCGCCACGGCTTCGGTGAAGACCAGCCCGGCCCCGCCTACGGCACGGCTGCCCAGGTGCACGAGATGCCAGTCATTGGCCAGGCCATCGGCGGCCGAATACTGGCACATCGGCGACACGGCGATGCGGTTGGGCAGGGTCAACTGGCGGAGGGTGTATGGCTCTAACAGCAGGCTCATGGGGGATCTCCCTGGGACTCCAAATGGGTGACCGGCCCGGGCACTGATGTGCAGCCGTGGCCTGGTACCGGTTCTCTTGAGCCTAGACCAGTTTGTTGCGACCAGGGTTCAGCCCGGTCGCAGGAGCATCCCCGCAGCAGCCGATTAGCGCGGCTCGATGTGCGCGATCATCAGTTGCACGCTTTCGTTGCCGCGAAACTCGTTGACGTCCAGCTTGTAGGCCAGCTCGACCCAACGCACGGTGGGGTTTGGCCAGACTTCGCGGTCGATACCGAAGGCGATACCGTCAAGTTTGACCGCTCCGCACTCGCTTTTGAGCACCACCTTGAGATGCCGCTCACCGACCACACGCTGTTCAACCAACTGGAACACACCATGGAACAGCGGCTCGGGAAAGTGCTGACCCCACGGGCCGGCGTTGCGCAGGGCGCGGGCCAGGTCCAAGTGGAATTCTTCAACCGCCAGGGTGCCATCAGTCAACAAACGGCCGGTGAGGTCGTCTTCATTGAGCTGACGCCGGGTTTCTTCGTCGAACGCGGCGGCAAAGGCCGGAAAGTTCTCTGCCGGCAGCGACAAACCGGCGGCCATGGCGTGACCACCGAACTTGCTGATCAGTTGCGGGTGGCGCGCAGCCACGGCGTCCAGCGCGTCGCGGATATGAAAGCCTGGCACCGAGCGCGCCGAACCCTTGAGCACGCCCTCACCCGCATCGGCAAAGGCGATGGTCGGGCGGTGGTAGCGTTCTTTCAGGCGCGAGGCGAGGATACCGATCACGCCCTGGTGCCACTCCGCATCGAACAGGCACAGGCCATACGGCATCGACTCCAGCGGCAGGTCCTTGAGCTGGGCCAGCGCTTCGCGCTGCATGCCCTGCTCGATCGACTTGCGGTCCTGGTTGAGGCCGTCCAATTGCTCGGCCATGTCGCGGGCCAGCGCCGGGTCGTCACAGAGCAGGCATTCGATGCCCAGGCTCATGTCGTCCAGGCGGCCTGCGGCGTTCAGGCGCGGGCCGAGGATAAAGCCGAGGTCAGTCGAGGTGATGCGCTGGTAGTCACGCCGGGCAACTTCGAGGATCGCCTTCAAGCCGGCGCGGGCGCGACCGGCGCGAATTCGCTCGAGGCCCTGGTGGACCAGGATGCGGTTGTTGGCATCCAGTGGCACCACGTCGGCGACACTGCCCAGTGCGACCAGGTCGAGCAGCTCGCCGATGTTCGGCTGTGCCTGGGTCTGGTAACGGCCAAGGCTGCGCAAACGCGCGCGCAAGGCCATCAGCACGTAGAAGATCACCCCTACCCCGGCCAGCGATTTGCTGGGGAACTCGCAGCCTGGCTGGTTCGGGTTGACGATGGCGTCGGCGTCCGGCAACTGCTGGCCGGGCAAGTGGTGGTCGGTCACCAGCACCTTGAGCCCGGCGGCCTTGGCGGCAGCGACGCCCTCGACACTGGAGATGCCGTTGTCGACGGTGACCAGCAGCTGCGGCTGGCGCTGCAGCGCGACTTCGACGATTTCCGGGGTCAGACCATAGCCGTATTCGAAGCGGTTTGGCACCAGATAGTCGACATGCGCCGCGCCCAGCAGCCGCAGGCCCAGAACGCCGACAGTGCTGGCGGTGGCGCCATCGGCATCAAAGTCGCCGACGATGAGGATGCGCTGGCGTTGGTCCAGCGCCTCGACCAGCAGATCGACCGCCGCGTCGATGCCCTTGAGCTGCTGATACGGCAGCAGGCGGGCCAGACTCTTGTCCAGCTCAGCCTCCGATTGCACGCCGCGGGCGGCGTACAGGCGGGTCAGCAACGGCGGCAAGGCACCCAGAAAAGGCAGGGTGGGCGGCAACGGGCGGGGTTCGATACGCATGGGGTCTTCAGCAGTCTATAAAGGTTGGAATCAGCCGCGCTCGCCGAGCAGCCACTGCAGTTGCACTTCGTGCTGGCCGCGGTCGTCGGTGACGAACACGGTGCCTTCACTGATCATTACATCCCACTTGATCACCCGCGGCATGTCCTTGGCGATGACTTCCAGCACCTCTTGCGGGACGGCGGCGATGTTGACGTTTTTCAGGTTCTTGATCGCGCCGAGCACCTTGGTTTCCCACACGCGCAGGCTGCCATAGGCGAGCAGGCTGGTGCGCTCGGTGCGACGCGAGCACCAGGTCAGCCGATCCGCGTCGGGCTGGCCGACTTCGATCCAGTGCAGGACGCGGTCATCCAGGCTCTTTTCCCACAGCGCAGGCTCGTCGACGTCCGACAGACCACGGCCGAACGACAGTTGCTCGTTGTACCAGAGCGCGTAGGCGAGCAGGCGCACGGCCATGCGCTCTTCGGTTTCCGAAGGGTGGCGGGCGATGGTCTGCTTGACGCTTTCGTAGACGTTGCGGTCGAGGTCGGTCAGGTTCAGTTCGAACTTGTAGGTGGTGGACGGCTGGGCCATGGGTGACGGGCTTCTAGCTGGAGAAAGTCGGCTAGTCTAACTGATCCTGCCCTGCTTGCGTCGCGACAGTATCTGCCGCAGGCGAGCTGTGATAAAACCAGCGCTTTGTTTCTGCCGCCACGGATGCCCCCATGCCCACGCCCAGCAAACCCCTCGCCGGCCTTAAAGTCATCGAGCTCGGGACCCTGATCGCCGGCCCTTTTGCCTCGCGTATCTGCGCCGAATTCGGTGCCGAGGTGATCAAGGTCGAGTCGCCCGATGGCGGTGATCCGCTGCGCAAATGGCGCAAGCTGTATGAAGGCACCTCGTTGTGGTGGTTCGTCCAGGCGCGCAACAAACAGTCGCTGACGCTGAACCTCAAGCACGAGGAAGGTCGCGAGATCCTCAAGCGGCTGCTGGCCGGGGCCGACATCCTGATCGAAAACTTCCGCCCCGGCGTGCTGGAAAAACTCGGCCTGGGGTGGGACGTGCTGCATGCGCTGAACCCGCGCCTGGTCATGGTGCGCCTGTCGGGCTTCGGCCAGACCGGGCCGATGAAAGACCAGCCAGGCTTCGGTGCGGTCGGTGAATCGATGGGTGGCCTGCGTTACATCACCGGCTTCGATGATCGCCCGCCCGTGCGCACCGGTATCTCCATCGGCGACTCGATTGCCGCCCTGTGGGGCGTGATCGGTGCATTGATGGCGCTGCGTCACCGCGAGGTCAATGGCGGTGCAGGGCAAGTGGTCGATGTGGCGTTGTATGAAGCGATCTTCGCAATGATGGAAAGCATGGTGCCGGAATTCGACGTGTTCGGTTTTATCCGCGAGCGCACCGGCAACATCATGCCCGGCATCACTCCCTCGTGCATCCATACCAGCGCCGACGGCAAGCATGTGCAGATCGGCGCCAATGGCGATGCGATCTTCAAGCGCTTCATGCAGGCAATCGGCCGCGACGACCTGGCCGAGGACCCAACCCTGGCCAGCAACGATGGCCGCGACCTGCGCCGTGACGAGCTGTACGGCGTGATTGATCGCTGGGTCAATGGCTTGCCGCTGGAACAGGTGCTTGAGGTGCTGAACACTGCGCAGGTGCCGGCCAGCCGGATCTATTCGGCAGAGGACATGTTCAGCGACCCGCAGTTTCTGGCCCGCGAGATGTTTCTGCAGGGCCGCTTGCCCGATGGCAAAGCATTCAAGATGCCCGGCATCGTGCCGAAGCTGTCCGACACGCCAGGCTCGACCGAGTGGATTGGCCCGGCGCTGGGCGAACACACTACGGCGCTGCTCAGCGGCCTTGGCTACGACGCTGCGGCCATTGCCCGGCTGCGCAAGGACGGCGCGGTCTGAACCGCGCCGCCGTGGTGTTCAGACTCAAGTTACGCTGGCTGCTCGCGCTTGCAGTTATCTGCGCGCTGCTGCCCGGCGTAGCTACGGCGAAGGAAAAGCTGCTGTGGCTGATCCGCGATCTGCCGCCCTTCACGATCTTTGAAGGGCCTGAACAAGGCCAGGGCGTGCTCGACCGCATGCTGCCGCTGCTGATCGCGCAGATGCCCGAGTACGAGCACAGCATCGTCCGGGTCAACCGCGCCCGCGGCATCCAGATGCTGCAAGAGCACTCCTTCACCTGCGACCCTACCCTGCTGTGGACCCCTGAGCGAGCCAAGTACGCTTATTTCTCCAGCCCGACCATGGCCGCGATGAGCAGCGGCCTGCTGGTGCGCGACGAGGACCAGGTGCTGATCGAACCTTACGTGCACGGCGGCAGCGTCGACCTCAAACGCTTGCTGACCGAGAGCACCTTGAAGCTCGGGATTGTTGCCGAGCGCAGTTACAGCGCCTCTGTCGATGAGTTGCTCAGGCAACTGCCCGACAGTGCATTCAACCGCCATTACGGCACCGAAGCGACTGCCAGCTTGCTGCAGATGCAGCAGTTGGGGCGTCTGCGGCTGGTGCTGGGATACTGGCCAGAAGTGCGTTACCTGCTCAATCAGCAGGGTGCGGATACACACAACTATCGCTTCTATCCCATTCAGGATGTGCAGCCCTATCAGCTGCTGCATGTCGCCTGTTCGGACACACCGCTCGGGCGTGAGGCGATCGGCCATATCGACAAACTGCTACCGGCGCTGCGCCGTGACACCTTGCCGGATCTGTATGCCCACTGGCTCGACCCCGAGCAGCGCGAAGCGTACATGCAGCGAGCCGCGGAGCTGGCCGACGATCAGGCCTACGCCACGCCCTGAGCCAGAAAAAAGAAACCCCGGTCGCTGGGGAAAACGACCGGGGTCAAGCGAAAGTCATCTGGACTTTCCGTGGCAGCTCAACGTCACCGGAGCAAAGCGCCGCTGGGCTGCCATTAGCAAATAAGACGCAATCAGCTGGCAAAGGTTCCATGAATCGGTTGGCGATGCTGCAGCGCAGCGATCACACAAGGCTGCAAGCGCCCTTCGGCGATCTGCACATCACGGTGCAGGCCGTCGACCAGATCGATCAGCAGGCTCTGTTCCTGCAATTGTCGCGAGCTGACAGCCCGCTGCAGGGTGACGTTGCCTTGAGGGTCACGCAGAACCAGTTGACGATTGCCATTGGCATCGGCGGCGGCAAGGTGAGCTTGGTAAGGGGTCAGAGCATCATTGAGCAGTCTGCAAATTCTTTCCATCCGGCGCACTCACTTGTTTTTTGGCTATATGGGTACTGACCCATGGCGGCCGCAGAAAGTTCGTTGCTGCGCTATTCAGTGAGCATGCGCGCGCATCATGACAGTTTGAAAATCGCTCACAGCAGGCTTGTAGCGGCTGCCGCCTACCCGCTGCAGCGTTCGTTGCAGTGCTGGCATCGATAAAGGCCAGGCCAGTTCGTTGACCACCCACAAGCCTTTTTGCCGGGCCTGCTGGGCGATATCAAGCTGCGCAGGAAGGGGCTGACCGATCAACAGCAACGCCGTCGACGGGCAGGTCAAGCTCAGGTGCCGCAGCAACGCCTTGCCGTCGGCACTTGGCATGGCGTGATCGATGATCAGCAGATCAGGTGCACGCCGGCTGGCCAGCAAGGTTGTGGCGATGGCCAGGTTGTCGGCGATGCGCACATTGAATATGCCCTGAGCATTGCAGGCCTGATGCAGGCTGATCTGCTGGGCGGGACGGGTGTGATAAATGACGACGTTGAGCCGGTACATAGGGCGCTCCTGAGCGCCACGCGCCCGGGTTGAAGTAGCGCCAACTGTAGAAAGGGTCAAGAGCGAGGGATATAGGAAAAGGCTGAAAGTGCGAGGCGGCGGCCACACTAAATGGATGAGCGCACAGCGATCGTGAACGACCTGAAGATTGCTGGGGGCGCTGCGCGCCCCTTTCCGACCGGTCCGGCGCCCCGGCAAGGCCGCTCCTATAGAGACCGCGCATGTCGGCGATGCGCGGTGCCTGTAGGAGCGGCCTTGTGTCGCGATTGGGGCGCGCAGCGGCCCCGGCAATCCAACGCCCCACCACCATCGCGAAACCCACACTGACCCGCTCTGCGCCAGCGCAGCGAGGCGTGCCTTTGATCTTGATCTTGATCCACCGGCGACTCAGGAGGCCGAGCGCAGGTCTTGCGAAGGGAGGTGCCGGCCATGGATGGCCGGCAAGCGCTGCGGGCCAGGAGGCCCGTACAGCGCGGTCCTCCCGGGAGCAAGACCGAAGCGAGGGAACCCCGCAGCGCAGCGAAGGGGCCGGATGTGGAGCCAAGCGTTTTTTTGGTTACTTTTTTGGGGCGTTTGCCAAAAAAGTGACTCGCCGTAAGGGCGAAAGGGGCCCGTACAACCACCATCGGAAATGGATATGATCACAGCGATCGTGAACGAACCGGAGATCGCTGGGGGCGCTGCGCCCCCCTTTCGCGACACAAGG
>NZ_JBNWAE010000001.1:0-865111 GCF_050496565.1 Pseudomonas shirazensis | reverse complement strand
CTAATTCAACACGCTGCAATATTCCTGTAACAGAGGTGATGAACAGCACTCGCCACCTATAGAAGCATGAACGTCTTAAAGGACGCCCGCCGCGCGCAGCTGCAGCATTGCCTGTTCATCCAACCCAAGCAGCTCGCTCAGCACAGCCTCGGTGTGCTCGCCTAATAAAGGCGGCGCCTGGCGATACTCCACCGGCGTCTCGGACAGCCGAATCGGGCTAGCCACCTGCGGCACGCTGCCTGCCAGAGGATGCGGGATACTCAGCGCCAGCCCCCGGGCCAGCACCTGCGGATCCTGGAACATCTGCGCCAGGTCATTGATCGGCCCACAGGGCACGCCGGCCAGCTCCAACTGCGCCACCCATTCGGCCGTTGTCTTGAACACCGTGGCCTGACGAATCAGCGGAATCAACTCAGCGCGATTGGTAACGCGCTGCTTGTTGGTGGCAAAGCGTGGATCATCCGCCCACTGCGGCTGACCAGCCACCTCGGCGAACTTGCGGAACTGCCCGTCATTGCCCACGGTGAGAATGAAATCGCCATCGGCGGTAGGAAAGTCCTGATACGGCACTATATTAGGGTGCGCATTACCCAGGCGCCGCGGTGCAGTGCCGGTAGTGAGGTAATTCATCGCCTGATTGGCCAGACAGGCAACCTGCACATCCAGCAGCGCCATATCTATATGCTGGCCGACGCCAGCCTGATCGCGATGGGCGAGGGCGGCCAGAATCGCTACCGTGGAGTACAACCCGGTAAGGATATCCGTCAGCGCTACGCCAACCTTGACCGGCCCCGCACCCGCTTCACCTTCAGGCCGGCCGGTCAGGCTCATCAGCCCGCCCAGCCCCTGAATCATGAAATCG
The DNA here is from genome assembly GCF_050496565.1 of Pseudomonas shirazensis. Classification (GTDB taxonomy): domain Bacteria; phylum Pseudomonadota; class Gammaproteobacteria; order Pseudomonadales; family Pseudomonadaceae; genus Aquipseudomonas; species Aquipseudomonas shirazensis_A. The sequence goes on along the minus strand of NZ_JBNWAE010000001.1, from coordinate 864,249 downwards.
TAGCCAGCACGCTTGGCATAGGGCCCGGTTTGGCCAAAGCCTGTGATCGAGCAATAGATAAGCCTGGGGTTGACCACCTTCAAGCTTGCGTAGTCCAGGCCATAGGCCGCCAGCCCACCGACCTTGAAGTTCTCGATAACGATATCCGACCGAGCCGCCAGCTCACGCACCAGGCGCTGCCCCTCCGGCTGGGTGAAGTCGATGGTCACCGAACGCTTGTTGCGATTGGCCGACAGGTAATACGCCGCCTCGCTGGTGTTCTCGCCATAGGCGTCCTTGAGGAAGGGCGGCCCCCAGGCGCGAGTATCGTCACCCGCACCTGGCCGCTCGACCTTGATCACGTCGGCGCCCAGGTCAGCGAGGATCTGCCCGGACCAGGGCCCGGCCAGTACACGCGAAAGGTCCAGCACCCGCAGATGGGAAAGCGCACCCATGGCCCGGCTCCTCTATTAATAGAACGCCTGGATACCGGTCTGGGCGCGGCCGAGAATCAGCGCATGGATGTCATGGGTGCCTTCATAGGTGTTGACCACCTCAAGGTTGACCAAGTGACGCGCCACGCCGAACTCATCGGAAATGCCATTGCCGCCGAGCATGTCCCTGGCCAGTCGCGCGACCTCCAGGGCCTTGCCGCAAGAGTTACGCTTCATGATCGATGTGATCTCGACGGCTGCGGTGCCTTCATCCTTCATCCGCCCAAGGCGCAGGCAGCCTTGCAGGCCCAGGGTGATTTCAGTCTGCATGTCAGCCAGCTTCTTCTGGATCAGCTGATTGGCTGCCAGCGGGCGGCCAAATTGCTGGCGATCGAGGGTGTACTGGCGTGCGGTGTGCCAGCAGCTTTCGGCAGCGCCCAACGCGCCCCAGGAGATGCCATAGCGGGCCGAGTTGAGGCAGGTGAACGGGCCCTTCAGGCCGCGCACCTCAGGGAAGATGTTTTCTTCAGGGACAAACACGCTGTCCATGACGATCTCGCCGGTAATCGAGGCGCGCAGGCCAACCTTGCCGTGGATCGCCGGCGCACTCAGGCCTTTCCAACCCTTTTCCAGGATAAAACCACGGATATCACCGGCGTCATCCTTGGCCCAGACCACGAATACATCAGCGATCGGGCTGTTGGTGATCCACATCTTGCTGCCGCTCAGGCTGTAACCGCCCTCGACCTTGCGCGCACGGGTGATCATCGCCCCCGGATCAGAACCATGGTTAGGCTCGGTCAGGCCAAAGCAGCCGATCCATTCACCACTGGATAACTTGGGCAGGTATTTCTGCTTCTGCGCTTCGCTGCCAAATTCGTTGATCGGTACCATCACCAGTGACGACTGCACACTCATCATCGACCTGTAGCCGGAATCGATGCGCTCGACCTCGCGGGCAATCAAGCCATAGCACACGTAGTTCAAGCCGCTGCCACCGTACTGCTCGGGAATGGTCGCACCAAGCAGGCCGACTTCACCCATTTCACGGAAGATCTTCGGGTCGGTCTGCTCATGGCGGAACGCCTCGACCACGCGCGGCGCCAGCTTGTCCTGGGCAAACTGATAAGCGCTGTCACGGACCATGCGCTCCTCTTCAGTGAGCTGCTGATCGAGCAGCAACGGGTCGATCCAGTTGAAGCTAGCTTTACCGGCCATGGACGTAATCCTCGAATAGGGGGCAGGGCAGTAGGGTCATGGAATGATCCTAGGCCCGATCATCAGCCACCACAAACGAGTATTACGCACCTACTAGTGACATTTCCTCACTCCGTATATCTTCAGCATTCGTAATTGCTGCACATATAAGTGAGGTTGACGTACATGCGGCGCAAGATTCCCAGCACCACCGCCCTGATCTGCTTCGAGGCCGCAGCTCGCCACGAGAGCTACACCAAGGCCGCCCTTGAGCTGGCCCTGACCCAAGGCGCCGTGTGTCGCCAGATCGCTGCGCTGGAGGCGTTTCTCAACGTCGAGCTGTTTCGCCGCTCCAGGCGCGGGGTGCAATTGACCGAAGCCGGCTTGTCTTACAGCCGCCAGGTGAGCACCCAGCTGGATGCTGTCGAGCGCGACACTTTGTCGGTGATGCGTCAGCAGGGCGCGAATGTGATCGAGCTGGCGGTGGTCCCAACCTTCGGCACTCAATGGTTGCTGCCGAGGTTGAAGGACTTTCAACAGCGTCATCCCGAGGTAACCGTCAACCTGACCAACCGCACCCGGCCATTCCTGTTCGCCGACACCGCATTCGACGCAGCGATCTATTTCGGCGATGGCGACTGGTCAGGTACCGAGTCGCACCGGCTGATGAGCGAGAATCCATTGCCGGTCTGCAGCCCCTCACTGCTGCAGGGCCAGCCGGAGCTGAGCGCTAAACAAATCTCCGAGCTGCCGCTGCTGCAGCAGACCACCAGACCCTATGCCTGGCGGCAATGGTTCAGCAGCCTGGAACTGAACATCGAGCGCGACATGACCGGTCCGCGCTATGAGCTGTTTTCGATGCTGGCCCAGGCAGCCATGCATGACATGGGCGTCGCCCTGATTCCCCCATTCCTGATTCAACAAGAGCTGCAGCAGGGCAGGTTGGTAGTCGCTAACAGGCATGCGCTGTCCAGCACCAAGGCCTACTATCTGATGATTCCTGAGCGCAAGGTTGCCTCTGCTTCACTGCGTGCGTTCCGGGACTGGCTGGCAGAACAGGCCCGTATTTACGTGGAGGCGCATCAAACACAGCGAACAAGCTGACCCTGTAGTCAAATATTTTAAACACCTACAGATATACTGTTATGTCGCATATTTGAAAACTGTAATGCTGGCTGCCGAAATTGCTATAAACCCAGTAAGGACGGGGCTTTCAGCGTCTTTTACGACCTCCAGCATGCTAACTGCGAAATCACCAAAAAATAATTCGATTTATCGCCTAATCTGCCAATAGCCCGTACTAGAGCGTCCAAAACTGGTTACTTGCGACATACGGTCACAGGGTGACTTGTAGTTATGCATCGGTATCACTCCAGAATCGGTTGATGGCCGCTGCGTTCCTCTGCAAAATGCTCCGCCCGCCCGGGATTCGGCGGGTTCGAGCCTTATGGCTGCGTCGCTGGCGTTGCGGTATTGACCGTGCGCCTGCTGGCTTAAATAACGATAAGAAGGTCCGCAGGAGAAAAGTCGTGCACATTGGTGTTCCTCTCGAGACGCAGACGGGCGAAACGCGGGTCGCTGCGACCCCCGATACCCTCAAGAAGCTGGTTGGCCAAGGCCATCAGGTCACCGTCCAACGGGGGGCCGGGCTTAACGCCAGCATTCCGGACAGTGCCTATGAAGCCGCAGGCGCCACCCTTGGCAGCGCTGCCGATGCCTTCGGCGCGCAACTGGTGCTCAAGGTCGTTGCGCCGTCTGATCAGGAGCTGACCCTGATCAAGCGCGGCAGCCTGCTGGTAGGCATGCTCAACCCCTTCAACAGCGAACTGATCGGCAAGATGGCCGAATGCGGGATCACCGCCTTCGCCCTCGAAGCAGCGCCGCGTACTTCGCGGGCGCAGAGCCTCGATGTGCTGTCGTCGCAGGCCAACATTGCCGGTTACAAGGCGGTGCTGTTGGCGGCCCATCACTACCCACGCTTCATGCCGATGCTGATGACCGCGGCTGGTACGGTGAAAGCCGCGCGGGTGTTGATCCTGGGTGCCGGTGTCGCCGGCCTGCAGGCAATCGCTACCGCCAAGCGTCTGGGCGCGGTGATCGAGGCGTCGGACGTACGTCCGGCAGTCAAGGAGCAGATCGAATCGCTCGGCGCCAAGTTTCTCGATGTGCCGTTCGAAACCGATGAAGAGCGCGAGTGCGCTCAAGGCGTCGGCGGCTATGCGCGACCAATGCCGGCCAGCTGGATGCAGCGTCAGGCGCAAGCCGTGCACGAACGCGCCAGGCAGGCCGACATCGTCATCACCACCGCATTGATCCCGGGCCGCAAGGCACCCACCCTGCTCAGCGCCGAAACCGTAGCGCAGATGAAGCCCGGCTCGGTGGTCATCGACCTGGCTGCAGCGCAGGGCGGCAACTGCCCGCTGACCGTGGCTGATCAGGTGGTGCTGGAGCACGGCGTGACCATCGTCGGCCCGACCAACCTGCCTGCCCAGGTCGCGGCCGATGCCTCGGCGCTGTATGCGCGCAACCTGCTGGACTTCATGAAGCTGCTGTTCGACAAGGACGGTGCGCTGGTGATCAACCTCGAAGATGACATTGTTGCTGCGTGCCTGATGTGCCGCGACGGCAATGTCATCCGCAACAACGGTTAAGGAGCACAGCTATGGAAGACATGTTGATTTCCCACGGCATCTACAACCTGATCATCTTCGTGCTGGCCATCTACATCGGTTATCACGTGGTCTGGAACGTGACCCCGGCACTGCACACACCGCTGATGGCGGTGACCAACGCGATCTCGGCGATCGTTATCGTCGGCGCCATGCTCGCTGCTGCACTGACCGTGACCCCTGCAGGCAAGATCATGGGCACCCTGGCCGTGGCCCTGGCCGCGGTCAACGTCTTTGGTGGCTTCCTGGTCACCCGGCGCATGCTCGAGATGTTCAAGAAGAAAACCAAGAACGAGGCGCAGAAGTAAGCATGAGCATGAATCTGGTAACGCTTCTCTACCTCGTCGCTTCGGTCTGCTTCATTCAGGCATTGAAGGGCTTGTCACACCCGACCACATCACGCCGCGGCAACCTGTTCGGCATGATCGGTATGGGTATCGCCATGCTCACCACGGTGGGCCTCATCTACAAGCTCGGTGCCGAGCTGGCCACTGCCGGTATCGGCTACGTGCTGCTGGGCCTGCTGATCGGCGGCACTGCCGGCTCGATCATGGCCAAGCGCGTCGAGATGACCAAGATGCCCGAGCTGGTCGCCTTCATGCACAGCATGATCGGCCTGGCGGCGGTGTTCATCGCCATCACCGCCGTGCTCGAGCCGCAGTCGATGGGCATTGTGGCTGCGATCACTGATCCGATCCCGACCGGCAACCGCCTGGAGCTGTTCCTCGGCGCTGCCATCGGTGCGGTGACGTTCTCCGGCTCGGTAATCGCCTTCGGCAAGCTTTCGGGCAAGTACAAGTTCCGCCTGTTTCAGGGTGCACCGGTACAGTTCGCCGGCCAGCACAAACTCAACCTCATTCTGGGCCTTACTACTATTGCCCTCGGCCTGCTGTTCACCTTCACCGGCCACTACAGCGCATTCACCCTGATGCTGATTCTGGCGTTCATCATGGGCGTGCTGATCATCATCCCAATCGGCGGTGCCGACATGCCGGTGGTGGTGTCGATGCTCAACAGCTACTCGGGCTGGGCTGCGGCCGGCATCGGCTTCTCGCTGAACAACTCGATGCTGATCATTGCCGGTTCGCTGGTAGGTTCGAGCGGTGCGATCCTCTCGTACATCATGTGCAAGGCGATGAACCGTTCGTTCTTCAACGTCATCCTTGGCGGCTTTGGCGGTGCTACTGACAGCGGCGCAGCAGCCGGCAGCCAGGAGCAACGCCCGGTCAAATCCGGTTCGGCTGATGACGCGACGTTCTTGCTGAGCAATGCCGACACCGTGATCATCGTGCCCGGCTACGGCCTGGCGGTGGCCCGTGCGCAACATGCGCTCAAAGAGTTGACCGAGAAACTTATCCACAACGGCGTGACCGTCAAATATGCGATTCACCCGGTGGCAGGGCGCATGCCTGGGCACATGAACGTGCTCCTGGCCGAAGCCGAAGTGCCTTACGACCAGGTGTTCGAGATGGAAGACATCAACGCCGAGTTCGGCCAGGCCGATGTGGTGCTGGTGCTGGGCGCCAACGACGTGGTCAACCCGGCGGCGAAAAACGATCCCAAGTCGCCCATCGCTGGCATGCCGATCCTTGAGGCGTACAAAGCCAAGACCGTCATCGTCAATAAACGCTCGATGGCCAGCGGCTACGCCGGCCTCGACAACGAGCTGTTCTATCTGGACAAGACCATGATGGTGTTCGGCGATGCCAAGAAGGTCATCGAAGATATGGTCAAAGCCGTCGACTAAGCCGCTGCTATATAGATAGTCAAAAACCCCCGGCGCTGTATTACCGGGGGTTTTTGCATTTGCCTGATCCAGATCAACGGCGCTGCGCCGAGGCCGCTCATACGACCATGGTCGCGGGACGGAGCAGGGCGAAATCACTAGACTGCGCATCTAGCTTGAGTAGCCTGAGATAACAATCCATGTACCGTGATCGTATCCGCTTGTCCTCCCTGCACAGCAAGGTAATGAGTGCGGCCGATGCCGCTGCCCTGATCGAGGACGGCATGACCGTCGGCATGAGCGGCTTTACCCGCGCCGGCGAAGCCAAGGCAGTACCGCACGCACTTGCCGAACGCGCGAAAACCTCGCCGCTGAAAATCACGCTGATGACCGGCGCCAGCCTGGGCAACGACCTCGACAAGCAGCTGACCGAAGCCGGCGTACTCGCCCGGCGCATGCCGTTCCAGGTCGACAGCACACTGCGCAAGGCGATCAACCAGGGCATGGTGATGTTCATCGACCAGCACCTGTCGGAAACCGTCGAGCAGCTGCGTAACAAGCAGCTGCCGCTGCCGGACATTGCCGTCATCGAAGCAGTTGCCATCACCGAGCAGGGCCACATCGTGCCGACAACCTCGGTGGGCAACTCGGCCAGCTTCGCCATTTTCGCCAAACGGGTGATCGTCGAGATCAACCTGTCGCACAACCCCAACCTCGAGGGTTTGCATGACATCTATATCCCAAGCTACCGGCCGACCCGCACACCGATCCCGCTGACCAAGGTCGACGACCGCATCGGCAGCCCGGCGATCGCCATCGATCCGGCCAAGATCGTCGGCATCGTCATCAGCAATCAGCCCGACTCGCCGTCTACCGTGCTGGCCCCGGATGACGAAACCCAGGGCATCGCCAACCACCTGATCAACTTCCTCAAGAGTGAAGTCGAAGCAGGGCGCATGACCAACAAGCTGGGCCCACTGCAGGCCGGCATCGGCAACATCGCCAACGCGGTCATGTGCGGCCTGATCGACTCGCCGTTCGAAGACCTGACCATGTATTCCGAAGTGCTTCAGGATTCGACCTTCGACCTGATCGACGCCGGCAAGCTGAGCTTTGCCTCAGGCAGCTCGATCACCCTGTCGAGCCGGCGTAATGCCGATGTGTTCGGCAACCTCGAGCGCTACAAGGACAAACTGGTGCTGCGCCCGCAGGAGATCTCCAACCACCCTGAAGTGGTGCGGCGCCTGGGCATCATCGGCATCAACACAGCGCTCGAATTCGACATTTATGGCAACGTCAACTCGACCCACGTCTGCGGCACACGGATGATGAACGGCATTGGTGGCTCGGGGGACTTCGCCCGTAACGCGCACCTGGCGATATTTGTCACCAAGTCGATCGCCAAAGCGGGCGCGATCTCCAGCGTGGTACCGATGGTCAGCCACGTCGACCATACCGAGCACGACGTCGACATCCTCGTCACCGAGCAGGGCCTGGCTGACTTGCGTGGCCTGGCCCCGCGCGAGCGGGCTCGAGTGATCATCGACAACTGTGTTCATCCCGATTACCGAGCGGCGCTGAACGACTACTTCGAGCGTGCCTGCCAGCGCGGCGGGCACACGCCGCACGTCCTGCGCGAAGCGCTGAGCTGGCATGAAAACCTGGAAGAAACCGGGCGCATGCTGGTCGGCTGACTGCAGATGAATAGGCTGGTTTGACCTCCTACGAAGCCGCGTCGCGTACTTTTTGCCTCAGGCAGAAGGTGCTCGACGCGGCTTTGTGCTGCCTGAATGCCTGGCAAACAAATCCACCAAAACAGTTTGAGCGCTTCACTCCAGTTAAACTGTACTACTGTACCGGTAAATACGCGCGCAATCGCCAAGCCAAGCAGTCGTCGCAGCCATAAACGCACCATAATAATGCACACCAGTACAGTTGCGCTAATTAACGGTGCAACAGTCGTGTTACGCAGTTAACTGAACCCGCTCAATACAAGTGAACTGTACCTACTGTTATGGACACAAGAGGAGGATCATTGGCATCAGTTAAATCACTACCTAATGCCGCCACAAGCGGAAGGAAGACATATCATGGAACGCACCCTCAGTTCCGGTCTGGTTTTTGAAAGCAACAGCCAATCCAACACTTCGCTGCCTCTGCGCGCTCTGTCCACTCTGCTCCTGTGGCAGCGTCGCATCGCCAGCCGCCGTCAACTTGCTCGCCTGGATGGTCGCCTTCTGGCTGACGCCGGCATCAGCGAGTCGCAGCGTTACGAAGAGCTGAGCAAGCCGTTCTGGCGCTAAGCTCCGGCTTGCCGGCCCAGGCCGGCACCGAGAATTCCTGAAACCCGTCACAGGCAACTGTGACGGGTTTTTTGTTTTACGGCTGATACGTGGCTCCATATCGAGCCAACCAGTACAATTTACGACCTTAATAAATATACCGGTACAGTTCACCCGTATGCTGCGTCACATCCGGAAACAGCAACGCGTGATACGCTTGCTTTAACGGCCGGGGAAATAAAGTACCGTTACAGGCCGAGTGAGCGTCCGATAACCACAAGCACACCGCCCTTATCTGCAGGAGTCATCGCCATGTCCCGTAACCACTTGCTGGGCGCCGCCCTGTTGCTGACCCTGACTGGTACAGCCAACGCCACCAGCTTCATCGTCACCACCGATGCCGTAGTCGGCGCCGTTGCTGCCACGACCGATGCCACCTCCGATGTGACCTCGTCGTTCCGTGACGACAAGATCGTCAAGGCTGCACGCGACGACGCCGCCAGCTTTGTCGGCAGCGAAGGTGTGATTCGCGGCGCCAAGCTGGAAAGCGCGTTCCGCCACATCCGCCAGCAGGCGCCAACCCTGCAGGCCAGCGATGCACAACTGGCACAGGCGATTCTCGCCCTGTAACCCCCTGCGGCACCCCCGGATGCACTGGCTCTGCGCCGTGTATTCGGGTTAGCCTTCGCCCTCCGAGTTCAAGCCTGCCAAGCCCATGCGTTATCTCTCGCCATTGCTGATTGCCCTCGCCGGCATGGGCAGCGCCCATGCCATGGACGTCTCGACCCAGAGCCTGGTTGTCAGTGGCTACGTCACCAGCAAGGTGACCAGCGCACCGTTCGATCGTAAGCTGATGGTTCAGGCTCGTGATGACGCCGCAGCCTTTGTTGCCACCGACGGTGTGATCCGGGGTGTACGTCTACAGGCGGCACTGCACACCTTGCGTCATCGCCCTGGCTATCAATCTGCTGACGACCTTGAACTGGCAGAAGCAATTCTCGTCCAATGATTCAATTCGACTCCCTGTATTAGTTTGGAGATGCTCCATGCGTAAATCGCTGATCGCCGCTTCCCTCGGCATGCTGCTCCTGGCCGACCTGGCCCATGCACAGACTCTGGTGGCTACCAGCAATATCATCGTCCGCGCCTTTGGCCGTTCGATCGATTTCACTTCTGACACCACAACTTCGATCCGCGACTCGAAGATCGTTCAGGATGCCCACGACGACGCCGCCAGTTTCGTTGCCAGCCGCGGTGATATTCGCGGTGCACAGCTTGAAGCGGCACTCAATACCATTCGCCAGCGTGTGCCTGAAGCACGCGACGCCAGCGATCAGGTGCTCGCCGAAGCTATTCTCGCGCTGTGAAGCGTATGCGTGCCTGGCTGCTGGGCAGCGTCCTGACGCTGCTGGGCGCGCCCGCGCTGGCCGACCTGCAGCTCGATCTGCAGGCCGACGGGCTTGACCAGCAACAACAGCAAGCCACCCAGGCGCTGCTTGATGAAGCGCTGGCAAAGCTGCCGCCGCGGTTCAAGCAGCAACTGGATCGGCGCGTGCAGGTCAGCTGGAGCGAGCACATGCCCGCCGACGCTTATGGCCAGGCCTCGCTGGTGTCCACGCTTGACCTGAACCGCCGCTTGCTGCCCGCGCTTGCCGACGGCAGCGCGGCCAACCAGGCCACTGGCCGGCCGCACGGCACAGTACGCCAAGAGCTGCTGGCCACCGTCCTCCACGAACTCACCCATATCTATGACCGCGCCCGCCTGTGGCCCAGCGCCGATCGCCTGCTGATCAAGCGCTGCAAGCGCCAGCAGGACACCCTCGGCAAGATCGGCCTACCAGAAGAATGCCGCGGCGAAGGCGAACGACGCTTCACCCTCAGCGATGACCCACGCCTGCTCGACCTGGCCGGCTGGCCGCAGTATGTCGGCCGCCGCGGCGAGCGCGAACAGCACAACAACCAGCTGGTGCGCAGCCCCGACAGTTATGAGCTGAGCAGCCCGAAGGAATACGTGGCGGTCAACATGGAGTACTTCCTCCTCGACCCAAGCTACGGCTGCCGCCGGCCCGCCCTCAATCAGTACCTGCGCGAGCACTTTGCCTGGGCGCCGCAACAGAACGAATGCGCGAAAACCCTGCCATTCATCAATGCCGGCAACGACTTCGCCCGCCAACCGCTGGGTGAAATCGACCCCGAGCGGGTTTACGAAATCGACTACCTGCTGGCCGAAGCCAACCAGAACCTGGTCAGCCGCTGGGGCCACAGCATGCTGCGCCTGGTGATCTGCGCACCGGGCCGGCCACGTGGCCCGGATTGCCGGCTGGACCTGGACCAGAGCCTGGTGCTGTCGTACCGCGCCTTCGTCAACGATGTGCAGCTGTCCAGCTGGTCCGGCCTGGTCGGCGCCTATCCGTCACGGCTGTTCGTTCTGCCGCTGAACCAGGTGATCGATGAGTACACCAAGACCGAACTGCGCAGCCTTGCCTCGGTGCCGCTCAAACTCAGCCGCGCCGAAGTCGAAAACGTCGTGCGCCAGGCGGCAGAGATGCACTGGAGCTATGACGGCAACTATTGGTTCCTGTCCAACAACTGCGCAGTCGAAGGCCTCAAATTGCTGCGCAGTGGCAGCGCCAATCCGCGCCTGAAAGACCTCGACAACATCATGCCCAACGGCTTGCTCGAGGTCCTCAAAGGCCGCGGCCTGGCTGATACCAGTGTGCTTGAGGACCGCCGCGAGGCGCTGCGCCTGGGCTACCGTTTCGACTCCTACCGCGACCGCTACCAGGCCATGTTCGATGTGCTCAGGAAGCAGTTGCCGGTCAAGCAGGTCGAGGTTGAAGACTGGTTGGCGCAAGATGCCGAACAGCGCCAGCCATGGTTCCAGCGGGCCGACTTGCGCACCAGCGCAGCACTGCTGTTACTCGAACAAGCGGCGCTGCGCCGGCAGTTGCTGCTGGCCCAGGACGAGGTCAAGCAGCGCTACCTGAATTCCACGGCACTGAAGGACGGCACGGTCGACAAGGCCAACGCCACCTTGCAGCAGATGCTGGCCAACAGCGGCTTCCTCAGCCGCCCGGCAGAGCTGCTGGGCACCGATGGCTACGGTTTGCCGCAACCCGACGAGCGCAAACAGTTGGAGCAGGTCAGCCGTGAGCGTCAGGCACAACTGTTGCGCCTGAGCACCGACCTCGACACCGAAGTCCGCGCCTTGCTCGACCCGGCGCGGGGCAAGGAGATCAAGGCGGTGGAAGCCAACATCAAGCAGATCGGTGAACACCTGCGCGCCCTGCACAAGGCGGCCGGCGGCTTGCAACTGCCCTGAGGCATAAGCTGCCGTTGCCAGCAACGGCGGCTTACAGCGCTTCTTCGGCTTCTTCCGGCAACTGTTCATCCAGATGCAGCCAGGCTACCCGGCTGCTGGTCCAGATATGCCGGTTGGCCTGGACTCGCTCCGGGTTATCCAGAGTAGCTACCGTCACATCGATACTCTGCGGGCTGTGCTCAGTGCTGAGGGCCACGTGCGCGCCACAGTCGCCACAGAAAAACCGGCTGCAACTGGCAGGCGCCACATACAGCCGCGGTCGCCCTTTGAGCCATTGAAAGTCGCGCCTGGGTAAAGTGATCCACGTCACTACCAGGCCCCCGCTGACGCGCCGGCAGATTGAACAATGGCAGTGCGCGACATCGCTTAGATCGCCCGCCAGGCGATACCTGATGGCGCCGCAATGGCAGCCGCCCTCGACAAACTCAGACATGATTACCTCTCGTCACCTTGGCACCAGCGAAAGCTGGCTGAAAGCTTGCGCTCATAGGATAGCCCCCACTACCGGCACAAGACCGGTCAGCCAGGGTACCCGGACCAGTCCGCACCCGGCCCAATCAACAACAACAATGGTGATTCTGATGTCTTCCTGTGTCCGCCTCTTCGCAGCACCCCTCCGGCTACTCCAAGCACAGCGCCCCACGCGCTGATCCGCCCGAAGCGTCTTCTTTCATTCGTCGCGCCACGCCTGGAGTATTGCCATGCTGACCTTCCTCGGCTTTGCCATGGTCATCACCTTCATGTACCTGATCATGACCAAGCGCCTGTCGGCCTTGATCGCGTTGATCCTGGTACCGATCCTGTTCGCCCTGTTCGGTGGTTTTTCTTCCGAAATCGGTCCGATGATGCTGCAAGGCATCACCAAGCTTGCGCCAACCGGCGTGATGCTGATGTTCGCCATTCTCTACTTCGCCCTGATGATCGACTCCGGCCTGTTCGACCCGGCTGTGCGGCTGATCCTCAAGGCGGTCAAAGGTGACCCGCTGAAAGTCTCGGTCGGTACCGCAGTACTGGCCCTGGTGGTTTCGCTCGACGGCGACGGTGCAACCACCTACATGATCTGCTGCGCCGCCATGCTGCCGCTCTACAGCCGACTGGGCATGAGCCCACGGATCATGGCCGGCCTGATCATCCTCGCTGGCGGGGTCATGAACATGACGCCATGGGGCGGCCCGACCGCTCGCGCCGCCAGCGCCCTGCATGTAGACCCGTCCGACATCTTCGTACCAATGATCCCGGCCATGGCCTTCGGTGTAGTGGCGATCCTGGTCATCGCCTACATGTACGGCAAGCGTGAACGGGCTCGCCTGGGTGAGCTGCACCTGCCGACCGATGACATCGACCACAGCGGTATCAGCGTGTCGCAGTTCCCGGAAGCACGTCGGCCGAAGCTGATCTGGTTCAACGGTGCCCTGACCCTGGCCCTGATGGTCGCGCTGATCGCCGGCCTGCTGCCACTGCCGGTGCTGTTCATGGTGGCCTTCAGTATCGCCATGATCGTCAACTACCCGTGCCTGCAACAGCAGAAGGACCGCATCGCCGCTCACTCCGGCAGCGTGCTGGCAGTCACCGGGCTGATCTTCGCCGCCGGTATCTTCACCGGCATTCTGTCCGGCACCGGCATGGTCGACGCCATGTCGAAAAGCCTGCTGGCGGTCATCCCGGATGCACTCGGCCCGTACCTGGCCGTGATCACCGCCATCGTCAGCATGCCGTTCACCTTCTTCATGTCCAACGATGCCTTCTACTACGGCGTGCTGCCGGTGCTGGCCGAAGCGGCCAGCCACTACGGCATCACCCCGGTGGAAATGGCCCGCGCGTCGATCGTCGGCCAACCAGTGCATCTGCTCAGCCCGCTGGTGCCCTCGACCTATCTGCTGGTCGCGCTGGCCGGCATCGAGTTTGGTGATCATCAGCGCTTCACGCTCAAGTGGGCAGTGCTGGTGTGCATGTGCATAATGCTTGGCGCACTGCTGCTGGGGACTTTCCCGCTGTTCAGCAGTCTCTAATTCATAAGCCCCATCGCGCTGCGTCCCTATCGGGCGCAGCGCCTTTTCACGTTCGAAGGAATACATATGGAATGGCTGACCAGCCCAGAAATCTGGGTCGCCTTTTTGACCCTGACGGCACTTGAGATCGTCCTCGGTATCGACAACATCATCATGATCTCGATCCTGGTCAGCCGCATGCCCAAGCACATGCAGCCGCGCACCCGGATCTTCGGCCTGGCCCTGGCCATGGTCACGCGGATCCTGCTGTTGCTGTCGATCACCTGGGTAATGCGCCTTACTGCCGACCTGTTCGAAGTGTTCGGCCAAGGTATTTCCGGGCGCGACCTGATTCTGTTCTTCGGTGGCCTGTTCCTGCTGTGGAAGAGCTCGCAAGAGATCTATCACGGCCTGGAAGGTGAAGACGAGAGCAGCGACGGCCCGAAAGGCGCCGGGGGCAAGTTCCTCTACACCATCATCCAGATCGCCATCATCGACATCGTATTCTCGCTGGACTCGGTGATCACTGCAGTCGGCATGGTTTCGCACGTACCGGTGATGATCGCCGCGATCGTCGTGGCGGTGCTGGTGATGATGCTCTGCGCTGGTGCTATCAGTAACTTCATCGACAAGCACCCGTCGCTGAAGATGCTCGCACTTTCGTTCCTGATCGTTGTCGGTACCGTGCTGATCGCCGAATCTTTCGATGTGCATGTGCCGAAGGGCTACGTCTACTTCGCCATGGCGTTCTCGCTGGCGGTAGAAGCCATCAACATCCGCATGCGTACCGCCCGTGCGCGCAAGGAAGGCGCCGAGCCTGATGCGGTGAAACTGCGTAAAGACGTACCCGGCCAATAAACCCGGCAGTTGCAGATAAAGGCCCTTCGGGGCCTTTTTTATGCCCCGCCAACCCGACGCGGTCCGTGTAGGAGCGGCCTTGTGTCGCGAAAGGCTCGCGAAGCGGGCCCGGCGATATCCGCGGCGAAGCTGAAATCTGGGGCCGCTACGCAGCCCTTTCGCGACACAAGGCCGCCCCTACACGGCACCGCGCAACGGGGTTGGGCCAGTGAAATGTTTCAAATAGGTTTCAGCCATGCCAAGCTGGCAGCAGACGCACAAAACGACTAAAGCTTGAGTGAGCACTGGGACAACCACCCAGCCCCGGGCCAGGCTCACGGCTTCATTTCTTGGCCCCGTCTTGGGGCAATTGCAACGGGGGCTTTGCCTATGCTGACTTTGCTCAATCTGCTCTCGGCGGTCGCGCTGCTGGTATGGGGCACGCATATCGTGCGCACCGGCATCCTGCGGGTGTACGGCTCGAACCTGCGCCGGGTGATCAGCCAGAACATGAGCAAACGCCCGCTGGCGTTTCTCGCCGGGATCGTCGTCACAGCCATGGTCCAGAGCAGCAACGCCACCGCCATGCTGGTGACCTCGTTCGTCGGCCAGGGCCTGATGGCGATGACCCCGGCGCTGGCCATCATGCTTGGTGCCGACGTCGGCACCGCGCTGATGGCGAGGGTGCTGACTTTCGACCTGTCGTGGTTGTCGCCCCTGCTGCTGTTCATCGGGGTGATCTTCTTCCTCTCGCGCAAGCAGACTCGCCTCGGCCAGATGGGCCGCGTAGCGATTGGCCTGGGCCTGATCATCCTGGCCCTGCAACTCATCGTGCAGGCGGCCACGCCGATCACCCAGGCGCAAGGGGTCAAGGTGCTGTTCGCTTCGCTGACCGGGGATATCCTTCTCGACGCCCTGGTCGGCGCCCTGTTCGCGATGATTTCCTACTCGAGCCTGGCGGCTGTGCTGCTCACCGCAACCCTGGCCGGCTCGGACCTGATCAGCCTGCCGGTGGCCATCGGCCTGGTGATCGGCGCCAACATCGGCAGCGGTCTGCTAGCATTTCTGACCACCAGCATGCAGAACTCGGCAGGCCGCCGGGTGGCACTGGGCAGCCTGTTGTACAAACTGATCGGCCTGCTGCTGATGATCCCGGTGCTGCACCCGCTGGTCGACTGGATGGACACCCTCAAGCTCAGCCCGCAGGAACTGGTGATCGGCTTCCACCTGCTCTACAACACGATGCGCTGCGTGCTCATGCTGCCCACCGTTACACCGATGGCGCGGCTGTGCAATTTCCTCCTGCCGGAGCGTGAGAGCAGCAACGGCCAGATCCGCCCGCGCCATCTCGACCCGTCCGCGCTGCAAACGCCAAGCCTGGCCCTGGCCAACGCGGCGCGTGAAACACTGCGCCTGGGCGACATCGTCGAGAGCCTGCTCGAGGCCATGCTCGCCGCCTTGCGCGGCACTCAGACCGCATTGCCGCAGCAGGTCCGCGCCTACACCGAAGACGTCGACGCCCTGTACAGCGCGATCAAGCTGTACCTGGCGCAGATGGACCGCGAAGACCTCAGCGCCCCGGACAACCGGCGCTGGGCCGAGATCATCGAGATCTCGGTAAACCTGAAGATGGCCAGCGACCTGATCGAGCGCATGCTGCGCAAGGTCCAGCAGCAAAAAACCTCGCACCGCCGTGAGTTCTCCCAGGTCGGCCTGGAAGAGCTGACCGGCCTGCAGGAGCAGCTACTGGCCAACCTGCGCCTGGGCTTGTCGGTTTTTCTCAGCGCCGACCCGGAAAGCGCCCAGTTGCTGCTGCGTGAGAAACGCCGTTTCCGCGCCCAGGAACGGCGCCTGGCCCATGCCCATGTCAGCCGTTTGCAACGCAAAGTGGTGCAGAGTATCGAGACCAGTTCACTGCATCTGGAGCTGATCGCCGACATGAAGCGGTTGAACTCTTTGTTCTGCAGCAGTGCCTATGTGGTACTGGGCGGCTCTGACACCGGCGGGCTTATGCTCGACAGCGTGCCGGACGAAGCCCGCCAGCCCTGATCTGCACCACCTGGAGACCCCCGCTCGCCTATGCGTAGCCTGATGTTGATCTGCCTGCTGATCTGCAGCCTGCCGACCCTGGCCCTCGACCGCTCCAAGGTCGAAGGCTACCTGTTGCCCAACGGCCTGCAGGTCATCCTCAAATCCGGCTACGAGCGCGACCACGTCGCGATCCGCCTGATCGTCGGGGTTGGCCTCGATGACTTCGAGTGCGACCAGCGTGAGCTGCCGCACCTGCTCGAGCACCTGCTGTTCAGCGGCGTCGATGAAACCGGCGAGGGCGGCCTGGAAGAACGCATGCAGGCGCTGGGCGGGGAGTGGAATGCCTACACCAGCAGCGCCGACACCACCTTCGTTATCGAGGCCCCCGCGCGCAATCAGCGCAAAGTGCTCGACCTGCTGCTGGCGGCCGTGCGCGATACCAAAATCGACGCCAAGGCCCTGGCCACTGCCAAGCAGATCATCGAGCGCGAAGACGGCGGCCACTACGGCCACCTGCAACGCTGGCTCGACCGCCAGGACATCGGCCACCGCGCCAGTGACCAACTGGCGGTAGAACTGGGCCTGAAGTGCCCGGCGCGCTCCAACCTCGACGACATGACCCTTGAGCAAGTGCAGGCCCTGCGCGAGCACTGGTATGCAGCCAACAACATGACCCTGATCGTGGTCGGCGGCCTTGACCGCCTGTTGCCGGCCTATCTTGAGCGCAGCTACGGCGAGCTGCCGGCGACCGAGCCCGGCGAGCGGCGTAACCTCGACAGCATCAGCCAGCAGGCCGAACAGCGCCGCGACCTGACCCGCGGCTGGCTGGGCGACAGCGTGAAACTGCACTGGCTGTTCATCGAGCCGGTGCTGGACAGCGGCCACGAGCAAACCCTCGACCTGGTCTCGCGTTACCTGGAGTGGGCAGTGTACGACCAGCTGCGCCTGCGCCACGGCCTGTCCTACGGGCCTTCGGTGCAGCGCGAAAGCTTCGGCGACAGCGGCATGCTCAGCCTCAACGCCGACCTCGAGCGCGAAGACCTCAACGCAGCGATCAAGGTGCTGCAGGAGCTGTTCGAGCACCTGCGCAAAAACGGTCTGGACGCGGACACCTTTGCCCGTATCAAAGAAGCCGCCATCGCCCGCGAGAGCTGGAACAGCCAGGGCAACAGCGCTTTGGCCGACTACTACTGGGGCGGCTTGAACAACTACACCGACGGCCGCTTCAGCGACCCGATCCGCGCATTGCGCCAGGTCAGTCTGAAACAGGCCGACGCCGCCTTGCAGGAGTTGCTCAAGGAGCCGGGCTATGTGCGCATCGAGCAGCCGCTGCTTGGCTATGACGAACTGTATGGCCTGGTCGCCTTGCTGCTCGGTGTGATTCTCGCCCTGGGCCTGCTGCGCCGCCGCCGTCACACACCGAGCAAGCCCAGCGGTGCTACACGCCAGCGCTGATTCAGCGGTAAGCTGTGCACAGCCATCGCGGGGCTCCCGCGATGGTGGCCCTCATACTCTTTCTGTAGCCCGTCCATGCCGCCCATCCCGCATATAGTCCAGCGCATCATCGAACTGCTCAAACGCTACCCAGGCGTTATCGCGCTTGGCGGCTTCCTCTCCGGGATCGGCAGTTTCATCCTGGTCGACCGTCAGGCCGGGCTGGCCAGCTGGGTGGCGATCCTGCTGTTGGTCAGCTGGATATGGCTGATGCTGGAGAACACCCTGACCGGTTTGTTCGCCCGCACCTTCAAGCGCGAGATCCCGCAGCCGCTGCTGCGTTACGCCACCCAGATGATCCACCAGGAAAGCCTGTTCTTCGTCCTGCCATTTTTCTTCATCACCACCACCTGGAACAGCGGCCAGTTGATCTTCACCGGCCTGCTTGGCGCCGCCGGTCTGATCTCGATCGTCGACCCGCTGTACTACCGCTGGCTGGCGCCGCGGCGCTGGCTGTTCATGGCCTTGCATACCCTGACCCTGTTTGCCGCGCTGCTGACGGCGCTGCCGATCATCCTCCACCTGACCACCGCGCAGAGCTTCAAGCTGGCGCTGATCGCGGCCATGGCGCTGTCGTTCCCGAGCCTGGCCAGCAGCTTCCCGATCACCAGCTGGCGCCGCGGCGTCGCCCTGGTGCTGGTGACGTTGTCGGTGGGTGCCGGCGGCTGGCTGCTGCGCTCCTGGGTGCCGCCCGCCACGCTGTGGCTGACCGAAGTGGCGGTGAGCACCGAAGTGATTAACCGCGAGCCGGGTGATTCGCTGGATGAGATCCCGGTCAGCCAGATTCGCGGCGCCGGGCTGTATGCATACACCGCGATCAACGCACCGCGCGGGCTCAACGAGCGCATCTATCATGTCTGGCAGTTGAACGGCCAAGAGGTCGACCGGATTGCCCTGGATATTCATGGCGGGCGCAAGGAAGGCTACCGTGCCTGGACCCACAAGCAGAACTTCCCGCCCAACCCGGTGGGCCGCTGGCAAGTCCGCGTGCTGACCGAGGATGGCCAGGTTATCGGCGTGCTGCGCTTCAAGGTGGTTGACGCTGCAACGGGCCCGGCCAGCTGAGCAGATTGCCATTGCCCGGCAGCGCCTGCACTGCGCTATGATCGGTGCCTTCCTCGCGCACTGTCAGAAGCATGGAGCCCATGACTACACCGAGCGCCACTCTGGACACCAGCAGCCAACCGCCGTGCCTGCGTATCAGCGGTGACTGGACCCTGGCCCACTACGCCCAGCTCAAGCGCGACAGCGAGCGCCTGCGCAGTCAATACAGCAGTGACACCTGCGCCGACCTCAGCCAGCTCGGCCGCCTCGACACTGCCGGCGCCTCGCTGCTGGCCGAACTGCTCGGCAGCGAGCGCCTGTCGCGCTGCACCGATGACCTCGGCGCGGCCAATCGGGCCCTGCTGAAGACGGTTTACCACTCGGTGCAGGATTACTGCATTCCGCTCAAGCAAGCCGAACGGCCGGTGCTGCTGATGCTGCTCGAGCGGATCGGCTGCTCGGTCAACAAGCTGTGGGGCGACACCCTGCAACTGCTCGGCTTCATTGGCCTGATCATCCAGACCCTGCTGTTGCGCGCGCTGCAGCCACACCGCTGGCGGCTCACACCGGTCGTTGCCCATATCGAACAGACTGGCCTGAACGCCGCGCCAATCATCGCTTTGCTGACCTTTCTGGTCGGCGCAGTGGTGGCTTTTCTCGGCGCCACGGTGCTCGCCGCGTTTGGTGCGACCATCTTCACCGTGGACCTGGTAGCGTTCTCGTTCCTGCGTGAGTTTGGCGTGCTGCTGACGGCCATCCTCATGGCCGGGCGCACCGCCAGCGCCTTCACGGCGCAGATCGGCTCGATGAAGGCCAACGAAGAGATCGACGCCATCCGCACCCTCGGACTCAACCCGATCGAACTGCTGGTAGTGCCACGCGTACTGGCATTGCTGATCACACTGCCGCTGCTGACGTTTGTCGCGATGATCTGCGGCATCGTCGGTGGCGGCGTGGTCTGTGCGCTGTCGCTGGATATCTCGCCGGCCATGTTCCTCTCGCTGTTGCAGACCGATATCGGTGTGCAGCACCTGCTGGTAGGCCTGGCCAAGGCGCCGTTCTTTGCCTTTCTGATTGCCGCGATCGGTTGCCTGGAAGGCTTCAAGGTCAGCGGCAGTGCCGAGTCGGTTGGCGCCCACACCACCTCGGCCGTGGTCCAGTCGATCTTCGTGGTGATCGTGCTGGATGCCGTTGCCGCGCTGTTCTTCATGGAGATGGGCTGGTGAGTGCAGCAACCCAGGCAGTTATCGAGGCGCGCGGGCTGTGCAACCGCTTTGGCACCCAGAGCGTGCACGAGAACCTCGACCTTGATCTGTACAAAGGCGAGATTCTCGCGGTAGTTGGCGGCTCGGGCAGCGGCAAGTCGGTGCTGCTGCGCAGTATCGTTGGCCTGCGCCAGCCCGACGAGGGTCAGGTCAAGGTGTTCGGCCAGGACCTGGCCACCCTCGACAACGAACAGCGCTCGCAGGTCGAGCGGCGCTTTGGCGTACTGTTCCAGAAGGGCGCGTTGTTCTCGTCGCTGACCATAACCGAAAACGTAGCCCTGCCTTTGATCGAACACGCTGGCCTGTCGCGCAGCGATGCCGAGCATCTGGCCGGGGTCAAGCTGGCCCTGGCCGGGCTGCCGATTTCCGCCGCCGACAAGTACCCCGCATCGCTGTCGGGCGGGATGATCAAGCGCGCGGCGCTGGCGCGGGCATTGGCGCTGGACCCGGACATCCTGTTTCTGGATGAACCCACCGCCGGGCTCGACCCAATCGGCGCAGCGGCCTTCGATCAGTTGATCCTGACCCTGCGCGACGCGCTGGGTTTGAGCGTGTTCCTGATCACCCATGACCTGGATACGCTGTACACCATTACCGACCGCATCGCCGTGCTGTCGCAGAAAAAGGTGCTGGTAGCCGGCCCCTTGGCCGAGGTCGAGCTTACCGACGACCCCTGGATCCACGATTACTTTCACGGCCCACGCGGGCGCGCAGCGGCTCAAGCTGCCAGCCGTGTCGGGCAGGAGCGCTGAAGCATGGAAACCCGAGCTCATCATGTGTTGATCGGTCTGGTCACCGTTCTGGTCGTGGCTGGCGCCTTGTTGTTCGGCCTGTGGCTGACCAAGTCCAGCGTCGACTCGACCTTCAAGGACTATCAGGTGGTATTCAACGAGGCGGTGTCCGGCCTGTCGCGCGGCAGCCCGGTGCAGTACAACGGCATCAAGGTCGGTGACGTCACCACCCTGCGCCTGGACCCGCAAGACCCGCGCCGGGTGCTGGCACGCATCCGCCTCAGCGCCGACACGCCGGTCAAGCAGGACACCCAGGCCAAGCTGACCCTGGCCGGGGTTACCGGCAACGCCTTTATCCAGCTCAGCGGCGGAACCCCGCAAAGCCCCGAACTCAAAGGCAAGGACGGCCAGTTGCCGGTGATCGTTGCCTCGCCATCGCCGATCTCGCGCCTGCTCAACGACAGCAGCGACGTGGTCGGCAACATCAACCTGTTGCTGCACAACGCCAATCAGCTGCTCTCCGACGACAACGTCAGCCGCCTCAGCAACACCTTGGCCAACCTTGAGCAGACCACCGGCGCTTTCGCCAGCCAAAAGGGCGGTATCAGCGACGCCATCGCCCAGCTGGCTGCAGTCGGCAAGCAGGCCAACGCCACCCTGGCCGAGACCCAGGCGCTGATGCGCAACGCCAACGGCTTGCTCGGCACCCAGGGCAAGCAAGCCTTTGGCAGCGCCGAGCAGGCCATGAACGCCCTGGCCGAGAGCACCGCGACCATCAACGACCTGCTCAAGAACAACCGCGAGGCCATCGACGATGGCGCGCAGGGCTTGAACCAGCTGACCCCGGCGATCCGCGAACTGCGCGAAACCCTCAATGCCCTCAAGGGCATCTCGCGCCGCCTCGAAGCCGACCCCAGCGGCTACCTGCTGGGCCGCGACAATGACAAGGAGTTCCAGCCATGACCCCGCTGCGCCTGATCGCCCTGCTGGCCACGCTGAGCCTGGCCAGCGCCTGCTCGATCCTGCCGCAAAGCCCGCCGGTGGATATCTACCGCCTGCCGGTCAAGCAACCCATCAGCAGCAATACGCCGCTGGTCTGGTCACTGCGGGTGAACAAGCCGTTGGCCAGCGAGGCACTGGCCGGACAGCGCATTGCGGTGATCGCCGAGGGCGACGTGATCAGTGGCTACAAAGGCGCCCGCTGGAGCGACCCGGTGCCGTTGCTGGTACGCAACCGGCTGCTCGATGGCTTCCAGCGTGACGGCCGGGTACAGCGCCTGAGCGCCGACGACAGCAATCTGCAAGCCGACTACGAGCTGGCCGGCGAGCTGCTGGCGTTCAACAGCGAATACCGCGAGGGCAGGGTGGAGGTGGTGATCAGCTACGATGCGCGCCTGGTCCAGGGCCGCAGCCAGCGCATCGTCGCCAGCCGGCGCTTTGAAGTGCGCCAGCCGCTAAGTGCTACCCAGGTGCCTGCGGTGGTCACAGGCTTTGGTGCCGCCAGTGACCAGCTGATGAGCCAGCTGGTCGACTGGACACTGGCTCAGGTTGCTCAGGCTCAGGCTCAGGCTCAGGCGAAGAACCAGTAGCAGACGCAGATCGCCGCGATCACCCCGGACAGCTCGGCCAGCAGCGCGCAGCCCACTGCATGGCGCACGCGCTGGATACCGACCGCACCGAAGTACACCGCCAGCACGTAGAAGGTGGTCTCGGTGCTGCCCTGAATGGTGGCCGCAACCAACGCCGGGAAGCTGTCGACGCCCTGGCTTTGCATGGTTTCGATCATCATCGCCCGCGCCGCGCTGCCCGAGAACGGCTTGACCAGCGCGGTGGGCAGGCCGTCGACGAAGCGCGTGTCCAGGCCAAACCACTGCACCGCGTGGCGAATCCCGTCCAGTGCCAGCTCCAGCGCCCCGGAAGCGCGCAGCACGCCTACTGCACAGAGCATGGCGACCAGATACGGCAACAGGCTCTTGGCGACGTCAAAGCCTTCCTTGGCGCCTTCGATGAAGGTTTCGTACACCTTGACCCGGCGCAGGGCGCCAACCACCAGGAACGACATGATGATGCCGAACAGAGTCAGGTTGCCCAGGATCGACGACAGGCCTGCCAGCGCGGTCGCCGACAGCGTCCCCAGAAACGCCATGAAGCCGCCCAGCAGCAGCGCACCAGGGATCAGGTAAGCGAGCACCACCGGGTCCCACAGCCGCAGGCGCTGCATCACCGCGACCGACAGCAGGCCGACCAGGGTCGAGACGCTGGTCGCCAGCAGGATTGGCAGGAACACCATGGTCGGGTCAGGCGCGCCTTGCTGGGCGCGGAACATGAAGATGGTCACCGGCAGCAGGGTCAGCGATGAGGCGTTGAGCACCAGAAACAGGATCTGCGCATTGCTCGCCGTGGTGCTGCTCGGGTTGAGCTCCTGCAGCGCGCGCATGGCCTTCAGGCCGATCGGCGTCGCCGCGTTGTCCAGGCCCAGGCCATTGGCGGCGAAGTTCATGGTGATCAGGCCCAGCGCAGGGTGGCCACGGGGCACCTCCGGCATCAGCCGGGCGAACAGCGGGCCGAGCATCTTCGCCAGCCATTCGACAATGCCGGCCTGCTCGGCAACCTTGAGAAAGCCCAGCCACAGGGTCAGGGTGCCGAACAGCAGGACCATGACTTCGACCGACAGCTTGGCCATGGCAAAGATGCTCTCGACCATCGCGGCGAAGATCCCGGCGTTGCCGCCGACCAGCCACTGCGCCATGGCGGAGATGGCCGCGACCAGGAAAAAGCTGAGCCAAAGGCCGTTTAGCATCCGCGTGTTCCCCCGAAAAATGCCACGCATGATAACGCAAGCGGTTGGGTACTTTCCTGCAGGCAACAAAAAACCCCGGCATGCGGGGCTTTTGTTCACCTTGAGTCGGTACCGCCTGACAGAGGGGCTGCTGCGCAGCCCTTTCGCGACACAAGGCCGCTCCTACAAAGAGCAAACCGCGTTCGAAGGCCGGATGCTTCTGTAGGAGCGGCCTTGTGTCGCGAAAGGGCCGCAAAGCGGCCCCAACCACCGCAAATCTTACTGCTTGGCCGCTTCGCCCACAGCGCCAGCAACCTTGTTACCGGCCATATGCGGCAGCGAGTTGTAATACGCCTCACCCTTGGCCGAGTCGTACATACCTTCCCAACGAGCGATGACCAGTGCGGCCAGGGCATTGCCGATCACGTTCAGGGCAGTCCGCGCCATGTCCATGATGCGGTCGACACCGGCGATGAATGCCAGGCCTTCCAGCGGGATGCCAACACTGCCCAGGGTCGCCAGCAGGACCACGAACGACACGCCCGGCACACCGGCGATACCTTTGGAGGTGACCATCAAGGTCAGCACCAGCAGCAGCTGCTGGCTCCACGACAGGTCGATGCCATACAGCTGGGCAATGAAGATTGCCGCGATGCTCTGGTACAGGGTCGAGCCGTCGAGGTTGAACGAGTAGCCAGTCGGTACCACGAAGCTGCAGATCGACTTCGGCGCGCCGTACTTCTCCATCTTCTCGATCACACGTGGCAACACGGTCTCGGAGCTGGAGGTGGAGTAGG
Source organism: Pseudomonas shirazensis (assembly GCF_050496565.1). Taxonomy (GTDB): domain Bacteria; phylum Pseudomonadota; class Gammaproteobacteria; order Pseudomonadales; family Pseudomonadaceae; genus Aquipseudomonas; species Aquipseudomonas shirazensis_A. The sequence continues at coordinate 839,674 of NZ_JBNWAE010000001.1, read as the reverse complement.
CGAGGATCATTTCGTCTTTCATGATGCGCATGATCTTGATGATCGAGAAGCCGAACATCCGCGCGACCAGGCCCAGCACCATGAAGGCGAAGAAGGCGATGGCGAAGTACACCAGCACCACCAGCTTGGCCAGCGGCAGCAGCGACGAGAAGCCGAAGTTGGCGACGGTCACAGCGATCAGGGCGAACACGCCGATCGGGGCGTAGTTCATGATCATGTGGGTGACCTTGAACATGGTTTCCGATACGGCCTGGAAGGTGCGTACCAGCGGATCACGCAGGTCAGCCTGCAGGCTCGACAGGCCCAGACCGAACATCACCGAGAAGAAGATGATCGGCAGCATTTCGCCGCGGGCAACCGCTGCAAAGATGTTCGAAGGGATCAGGTTGAGCAGGGTCTCGATGAACGCATGCTCATGCTGCACCTCGGCCGCAGTGGCCTGGTACTTGGAGATATCCACCGTACCCAGAGTGCTCATGTCGATGCCGACACCAGGGTGGAACAGGTTGGCCAGGCCCAGGCCGACGACGATGGCAATGGTCGTCACTACCTCGAAGTAGAGAATGGTCTTCAGGCCGATACTGCCCAGCTTCTTCGCGTCGCCAACCCCGGCGATACCCACGATCAGCGACGAAATCACGATCGGGACGACGATCATCTTGATCAGGCGAATGAAGATATCACCGGCTGGCTGCAGGACATTGGTGATCCACCATGCCTTTTCTGCACTGAAATGGTTCAGCAGCGCGCCGATTGCAACGCCCAGTACAAGCCCGATGAGGATTTGCCAGGCGAGGCTTAGTTTTGCCTTCTTCATGTCGTTACCTTTTCTTCTAGTGGTCATGGGCATCGAGCGGAAACGCGCGTACCAGAGCCATTAGAAGCATGCTTGGCAGCGAGATTGTTCCGTACGACGACTCCATCGAAGGTCAGCGCAAGCGAGCGGTTCGGCGCTCTGGCTAGCGAAAAAGGCGGCAACTATTGCTACGCAGGCGGAGCCAGTCTAATGCCGGAAACGACTACCCTATGCCGGATCGGCATAATAGCCCGAGGCAAAACGACGCAGCTGCAAGTCATTGATTTATAACGTTCGGCTTTCCGAACAAGACCAAAGCGCCATGAAACGGCCAATTTGGCAGATATGGCATGGTCATGCACAACTTCTGTTCGACAATCCGAATGGGATGCACAGGGTGTAGGAAGGGGGATGTCAGCGAGGAAAATAATTCGATGTACGGTCACGAAAAAATGTGTCTTCAGCAAGATTTTGCAACAAGCGCTCTGAGCACATCCATAGATGCTTCGGAAGCCAGGCCTGGCACGGTGCATTCGGCACTGCCAGACCTGAGACTTCCGATGCCATCTTTTCCTGACCCGGCCCAGTCAATGGAGGCACTCCCTGTACCCCTAGGCCACTCCGACCCTGCAGCAGTCAGAACAGCCCGGCCCCATGGTCATGTGCCAACCCTCTTCGAGTCGGCGCATCATAGAAGCCTGAACCTTAGAAAGGTTCGGCTTCTATTGCATTACAGTTGCGTGAACTTTAGTCAGTACCACTTCGGATCACGCTTGAGTTGCTCCTGCAACATCGCCTTCATGCCGTCATCCGGCTTGCCCAGCCAGCGGTATTGCGCATGGCGAGTTGGCGACTTGTCCTTGGGCAACCCCTCGGGTACCTCCACGAGCATCCCGTAGGCATCGTCCTTGTCCCAGCTAAACGCCACGATCAGGCGCTTGTACGTGCATTTGTCGTCCGATTCGCACAGCGGACCGACAAGGTACTTGTCGCCGTCCTCTGTTACCGCCGACATCTGCTCCTGCGAACTACCGCTGAGGTTGATCACCCACTCGGGCAATCGCTCCTCACCTTTGATGGTGTCCTGCCAGGTTTCAACATACTCAGGGTCCGTCGCCAACAATTGGTTGGCGTGGACCTGGCCATCATTGGCCGCCATCGCCGCCGCGCTACTGCCCAACAGCAGGGCAGTAGCCAGGGCTTTGCTGATCATCCGCTTCATGGCTTAGCGCCTGCCGCGCCCGAAGAAGAACGAAGCAATGAACAGCACCAAGAAGACGATGAACAGGATCTTGGCAATACCGGTAGCAGCGCCAGCGATACCACCGAAGCCCAGCACGGCAGCGACAATGGCGATGATCAGGAATGTGATAGCCCAACTAAGCATGATGAATCTCCTTTTTCCTTGAAATTGTATGCAGGCGCCTTAGAACACCCAGCGATCCTGCGGTACTACGTTTTGCACAGTGGCGGGTGACGAGGCCTTGGGCGACGGCTGTGGATCTGCCGCACGCACCAGGTTGTTGGCACGGGTTGCCTGGATCTGGCTCAACAGCGCTGTCTGCGCTGCCACCTGATCGGCCAGTCGTGCAGTCTGCAGGCTGTAGTAAAACTGGCCGGCGGCCAGGGTTACCAACAGGGCAAGTGCCACGAACAGAAACTGACGTACTGGCACTGCGGTGGTCTGCGACTGGTTGACTGGTTGGCGACTCATGCCGATGTCTCCTGCAATGTTCTTGTTAAACGCTATGAACAAGTAATTGCAGCCTGCATGCCAGTCTTGCCAATGTTAAAAAACGTATATATTTCAATAAGTTAGCTACATGCAGGTAGTGCCTGTAGGACGTATCCTGCACGATGGGCCCGTTAGCGTCGTGCGTATTGCACGACTCAACCCTCCACCTTGGTCGCCACCTTGAGCAAATCAGCGTCAACCCCGCGCACACCAAGGATTTGCCGCGCTACCTCGACAGCGATGGTTTTCTGCTCACGGCTGACCACCTCACCCGCCAGGCGGACCATGCCTTGCTCACTGCTGACCTTTAGGTTGAGGCCATCCAGGTTACGGCTGTAGCCGTAGCTGCTCTGAATCTTGTTGATGATCCAGCTATCGGAAGGCTGCTCGTCCTGGGCTGCGGCCACAGGCGTCTCGCGGGCCTTGGCCATTGCCGCTGTGTCCAGGCTGATCAGGTTGTTGACCAGGTGGATACCGTCGGTGGTGCGTGCCAGCACGCCTGCCACTTCCTTGGCCTCGACCCGGTCGACGCGACCGCGCAAGGTGACCACGCCATCGCGACTGTCTACTTCAATCGGCGCCTTGCTGGTTACCTGCGCCCAGGACAAACGCGCACGAACAATAGCTGTCAGCGTTGCATCCTCCAGCCGCTGGGCGTAAGCGCGCAGGTCCAGCGACTGCTCGACCAGACCGGGGTTGACCTGCAACTGGTTATCCACCTGCTCAATACCGCGGGTAGCCAGTGCTACATCCTCGGCCAGCTGGCGCTCCACGGCGCTTTCGACCTCACCGGTGAGGCGCGCCTGCTGTTCCTGCACCGCCACCTCGATACGAAACGGATTGAGCAGACGGTTGAGCGACAGTGCGGTTTGCAGCGCGCCTTGCAGGCGGGCGTCTTGCAGCGGATCAGCAAACACCGGAGAGGTGAAAGCGGCGATGGACAGCGCCAAAACGGCGCTTCGTGGAGAAAAAGCCATGCTGAGTGCTCCTTTTGAAACAAATCCAAATATCTTCGCAACCACCGTGCCAGGCCAAAAACACAGATAAAAGCCTTAGTATTCAACTAGTTAATCGAATACGCGACCAACGGCTAGCATGCAAAGGACGGAATCCTTCAGAATTGACCATGCAACTTGCCCGATCTTTCCGACACTAACTCAGATCAATCCGAATGGAGCGTAGGAAAATGGAGTCTGCCCAGGACAATCAAGGCCGCATTCTGCTGGTAGATGATGAGTCCGCCATCCTGCGAACCTTCCGCTACTGCCTCGAAGACGAAGGCTACAGCGTGGCCACGGCCAACAGTGCGGCCCAGGCCGAGGCGCTGTTGCAGCGTCAGGTATTCGATTTGTGTTTCCTCGATCTTCGCTTGGGCGAAGACAACGGCCTCGATGTGCTGGCGCAGATGCGCGTACAGGCACCTTGGATGCGCGTGGTGATCGTCACTGCCCATTCGGCGGTCGATACCGCCGTAGATGCCATCCAGGCTGGCGCTGCTGACTACTTGGTCAAACCGTGCAGCCCGGACCAGCTGCGCCTGGCCACTGCCAAGCAGCTTGAAGTACGCCAACTGTCGGCGCGGCTGGAAGCCCTCGAAGGCGAAGTACGCAAGCCCAAGGACGGCCTCGATTCGCACAGTCCGGCCATGATGGCCGTGCTGGAAACCGCGCGGCAGGTGGCGACCACCGATGCCAACATCCTTATCCTCGGAGAATCCGGCACGGGTAAAGGCGAACTGGCCCGGGCCATTCACGGCTGGAGCAAGCGTGCGCGCAAGGCCTGCGTGACCATCAACTGCCCATCGTTGAATGCCGAGCTGATGGAAAGCGAGCTGTTCGGGCATACCCGCGGCGCATTCACCGGTGCCAGTGAAAGCACCTTGGGTCGGGTCAGTCAGGCGGACGGCGGAACGTTGTTCCTCGACGAGATCGGAGACTTCCCGCTGGCGCTGCAACCCAAACTGCTGCGCTTTATTCAGGACAAGGAATACGAGCGCGTCGGCGACCCGGTTACCCGCCGCGCCGATGTGCGCATTCTGGCCGCAACCAACCTCAATCTGGATGACATGGTCCGCGAAGGGCGCTTCCGTGAAGACTTGCTGTACCGCCTCAATGTCATCACCCTGCACCTGCCGCCACTGCGCGAGCGCAGCGACGATATCCTGACGCTGGCTGACCGTTTCCTCGCACGCTTCGTCAAGGATTACGCACGCCCGGCACGTGGGTTCAGCGACGAGGCCCGCGCGGCCCTGCTCAACTACCGTTGGCCGGGCAACATTCGCGAGCTGCGTAACGTGATCGAGCGCGCCAGCATCATCTGCCCGCAGGAGCGGGTTGAAGTCAGCCACCTCGGCATGGCCGAGCAACCCACCAGCAACGCACCGCGGATTGGTGCTGCGCTGAGCCTGGACGAGCTCGAACGGGCCCATATCGGCGCGGTGCTGGCCTCCAGCGATACCCTTGATCAGGCAGCCAAGACGCTTGGGATCGACGCCTCGACGCTCTACCGCAAACGCAAGCAATTCAACCTGTGAAGTGGCCCATGAAGCTGCGCGCGAGGCTCTTTCTAAGCATTTCAGCGCTGGTCACGGTGGCGCTGCTGGGCCTGCTGCTGGGCCTGGTCAGCGTTTTGCAGATGGCCTCGACTCAGCAAGCGCTGGTGCGTGACACCACCCATACGCTGGAGTTGGGCCTCAAGCTGCGGCAGAACCTCGGCGAACAGTTGATTCTGATTCTGGACGAGGACAGCGACGCCGACAGCCTCAACAACCTGCAGACCCAGTTCCAGACCTTGCTCAGCCACGGCTTGCAGGAAGGCGGCGAGAAAACCGGTTTCAGCAAGGCCAGCAGCAATTACCAGGCCTTTCTTCAGGCCTACCGGCAAACCCCCAATCCTGCCCGCAGCATGGCCACCGACAAGCCCCTCGGCGCTGCTTTCAATCAGGTCCGTACTGACTTGATCGACTCCTACAAGCAATCACTGGAGCAGATATCCCGCAGTGAAGAGGCCAGCCGTGATCGCGCGCTGCTGATCAGTGGCCTGCTCGGGCTGATGGGCTTGACTGTGCTGATCCTCGGCTTTGTCACTGCGCACAATATCGCGCGCCGCTTCGGCCTGCCGATCGAAGCCTTGGCCAAGGCCGCCGATGAAGTCGGTCAAGGCAACTTCAATGTCACCCTGCCGCTGTCCCAGGCCACCGAGCTGAACCAGCTGACCCGCCGCTTCGGGCTGATGGCAGATGCCCTGCGCAAGCATCAGGCGACCAATATCGACGAAGTTCTCGCTGGTCAGCAGCGCCTGCAAGCGGTGCTCGACAGCATTGATGATGGTTTGCTGATCATTGACCAGCAAGGCCACCTTGAGCACCTCAACCCGGTTGCCCAGCGGCAATTGGGCTGGGAAACCAGCCGCCACGGCACCAGCCTGGTCGAGGCGCTGCAACGTCCCGAGCTTGAACAACAGCTGCGCCAGGTATTACGCGGCGGCAGCCTGGACCGGCCACCGGAAGACCTGAGCATTGAAGTCGAAGACGAAACGCGCCTGCTGTCGTACAGCCTGACCCCGGTCAGCCATCCGCAAGGGCCGATTCTAGGGGCGGTGATGGTGCTGCACGACGTCACCGAGCAACGCGCCTTCGAGCGCGTGCGCAGCGAGTTCGTGCTGCGCGCCTCGCATGAGTTGCGCACCCCGGTTACCGGCATGCATATGGCCTTTGGCCTACTGCGCGAGCGGATCTCGTTCCCGCCACAGGCCCGCGAAAACGACCTGCTCGATACCATCGGCGAAGAAATGCAGCGCCTGACCCAGCTGATCAACGACCTGCTCAACTTCTCCCGCTATCAGAGTGGTTTGCAGAAGCTCGAGCTGGCCCACTGCGGTGTCGAAGAGATGCTTGAGCGGGCGCAGGCGCGCATCGCCGAGCTGACAGCGGACAAGCAGGTCGAGCTGGTGATCGAGCTTGAACAGCCATTGCCACGTATCCAGGCCGACGTTGCGCAGCTTGATCGGGTGCTGGACAACCTCCTGCACAACGCCGTGCGCCATACGCCTGATGGTGGCCGGATTCGCCTGCATGCACGGCGCCACGGCGAGCGGGTGATCATCAGCGTCGAAGACAACGGTGAGGGGATTGCCTACGGCCAGCAAGGACGGATCTTCGAACCCTTCGTTCAGGTTGGGCGCAAAAAGGGCGGGGCGGGGCTCGGGCTGGCCCTGTGCAAGGAAATCGTCCAACTGCACGGTGGGCGCATGGGGGTTATTTCACGGCCCGGCGAGGGCACCCAGTTCTACATGGCCCTGCCAGTCTGAACCCGCTCACGGCTCATCATCGATGCGCCGTGAGCGGACTCGCCGGCCGCGGGTAATCAGCTCGGCGAACTGGCGGGCGCTGAGTGGATGGGCAAACAGCCAACCCTGGCCATAGTTGACCCCCTCGCTGTTGAGCAGCAGCGCCTGATCCTCGCACTCGATGCCCTCGGCAATCACCCGCAGGTGCAGGTCGTGGGCCATGCGGATGATATGCGGTGCGACGCCACTGCTGGCGGCATCATGGCCAAGCGCGTCAATGAACGCCTTGTCGATCTTCAGGCAATCCACCGGCAGGGTCTGCAGGTAGGCCAAGCTGCAATAGCCGGTGCCAAAGTCGTCGATCAGCACCTGATGGCCAACCGCGCGCAAGGCTTGCAGGTTGTCGCGCGCCACCACCACGTCGATCAGCCCGCGCTCGGTGACCTCAAAGGCGATCTGGCTGGCCGGGACCCGGTGCAAGGCCAGTAAACGTGCCGCCACCGGCCCGATGCGCGGCACCATCACATCGCACGCGGCAAGGTTGACCGAGATGTACAGCTGGCGGTTGGCGCGCAGCAACTGGCCCAGTTGCTCCAGCACTCGCTGCAACACAAAGTCGGTGATTTCGCGGATCTGCCCGGTGTTCTCGGCCAACGGAATGAACAGGTCGGGGCTGGTCAGGCTGCCGTCCGGGCGGCGCCAGCGCACCAACGCTTCGGCGCCGACGCAGCGCCGGCTGTCCAGCTCGAAGATAGGCTGATAGAGCACCTGCAGTTCACCCCGGCGCAGTGCGTGCTGCAGCTCGGAGCTCATCGAACGACGCTGCCGAATCAGCTGCAGCACCAGCCAGCCAATGCAGCACGCCAACAACAAGCTGCCTGGAAACAGCAACCAGAGCAGGCCGTTCATCTTCAGGGGCAGGCCCACACGCGGGGCGATCAGCACCAGTTGGTAGTCCGGCGACTTGGTCGGCATGCTGTAGATCAGCCGGTCGCTTTGCTCGAACAATGACTGGCCCGAAGGCGGCGGCCATTCGGCCAGCGGTGGCCAGGGCTGGGCCGGGCCCAGTACGGGGATCGCCCGGCTGCCATGATCAAGCACTACCAACAAGCTGCCACCCGGTGGCAGATCGACCACATCGGTCAGATGCCCGCGCGAGGTCGACACCAGAAACTTACCCCGGCCAAGCATCAACGCGGCCAGGTTTTCATCAGGTTCGGTGGTGGTGTTGAGCCAGTAGCTGTAGGTGGGCCCGCGGATATCCGGTGGGCGCAGCGGCTGCATGGCGCTTTCCTTGCCACGGCTGGAGCAGAGCACGTTGCCGTCCAGGTAAGCGGTTTCGTAGATGAAGCGCGAGCTCAGGCTGACCTGCTGCAACGCCGCCAGCATGCGCCCGTCGCAGCCGCGCAAGGGCAGCGCCTGCAGCTGGTCGACGCCCTCGCGCAGTTGCCCAAATACCTGCTCCAGACGCTCGAGAAACCGCTCGCCCTGGGCGTTCATCTGCGCGCTTTCGCTTTCTTTCATCTGTTGCAGGGCAACGCCAACGCTGCCGGCAATCAACAGGACGGCGCTGGCCAGGGCCGCGAATGCGGCCAGCAGCCAGGGACGGTGGAAAATTTGGCGCAACCCATCGAGAAAGGTCGGCATCGCACTCATCCAGTTGATTACCAAAGGTATAGCAACGGATCGGCTAATCAGCATGGCCGTCTGGCGTATTACTCACGGCTGCCAGCCACGCACTGCTCAGCGAGCACGCTCCGGCAGTCGCTGCAGCAGCTTCAGCGCATCTGATTGAGTACTTGCAGCATGGCCGCAGTTTGCGCGTCTGGTTGCCCGTCAAAGCGCTGCGGGCGGAAGCGCATCTGGAACGCCGCGATCACGTGCCGGGTAGCGACATCCAGCTCGCCGGTCTGCTCGATGGCATAGCCAAACCGTGCCAGCTGCTGCTGATACCAGTTGATGCTGGGTGGATTGACCGCAAAGAAGCCCTGCTGACGCGCCACTGCGTTGGCATCAGGCCAGATGCCGATGCCTGCATCCGCCAGGCGCTTCCATGGGAACAGCGGGCCTGGATCGAGCTTGCGCAGCGGTGCGATGTCACTGTGGCCAATGATGTAACGAGGTTTGATGTTGTTACGTTTGACGATGTCCTTGAGCAAGGCGATCAACGACTGCACCTGCGCCTCGCTGTAGGGATACCAGACGCGGCCGTTGGGCGTGTCATCGAAACCGGGATTGACGATTTCGATACCGATCGAGGTCGAGTTGAGCCAGGTTCGTCCATCCCACTGACTGTCGCCGGCATGCCAGGCGCGGCGGCTTTCGTCGACCAACTGATACACCGTGGCCGGGCCGTCGCCAATCAGGTAATGGCTGCTGACTTCGCCCTTGGTGAGCAGTGCGAGCGAGCGCTCCAGCGAAGCATTGGTGTAATGCAGCACGACGAACTGGATGCGTTCGTCCTGGTTGGCGGAGGTGTGGCTGCGGTCAATGCGCAGCCCCGAGCTACAGCCGGTCAGAGCCAGAACGAGCAGGGCGGTAAGGAGAGTTTTCATCGGCAGGGAACACATATCAGCAGCTACGAAGTTGCTACAGTATAACGTGCTCCCTGCCCACTGTTTGTAGGAAACCGCTTAGCCCTGCTCCACCCGATTTCGCCCCAGATCCTTGGCCCGGTACAACGCCGTGTCGGCACGCTTGAGCACCTGGTCGCCACGCTCGCCCGTGCGAAAGGCGCTGATACCAATGGAGGTAGTGATCACTACCCGCTCGCCCTTGAAGTGGAACGGGCAGGCTTCGATGGCCGCGCGCAGGGCCTCAGCCACCTGCAAGCCGGCTGCGGGCGAGGTCTGCGGCAGCAATACAACGAATTCCTCGCCGCCAAACCGGGCAATGAAGTCGCGCCCGCGCAGGCGCTTGCGCAACTGGTCGGCGACGATCTTAAGGACCTTGTCCCCGGCCAGGTGGCCGTAGCCATCGTTGATCCGCTTGAAATGGTCGAGGTCGAGGATGGCCATCAGCAGGTGACCGCCATTTTCCTGCCAGTCGAGTACTTCGCGCTCGACCTGCTCGGACCAGGCCGCGCGGTTGGGCAGCCCGGTCAACGGGTCGATCAGGGCTTTCTGGCGTTGCTCTTCAAGGTGCTCGCGATAGCCCAGCGCTTCCTGCTCCATGTTCGCCACACGCTCAGCCAGGCCGTGCAGGCGCCCAGCCAACTCCTGTTCGCGGCGGTCACGTTCCTGCTGATGGTCGTCGATGGTGACCAGCAAGCCTTCAAGGCGATTGTCGAGGACATGCTTGAGGCTGTTGAGGTCAGCTGCGCCCTGAACACTGCTTTGCAGGCCATCGACCTGCTCACGCAGCTGGGTGTCGAGTTCGCGGGCCGCCGTGGAGTTGTCGGCATGCCCGGCACTGGCTTCGTGCAGATGGCTCTGGAAGGTTTCCAGACGCTCGTTCAGCTGCTGCAGGTAGGCTTCGAACTCGTGCTGACCGCTGTCGGTGATGGCCAGCATCAATACGGCCAGGTCATCCAGCACCGGGATCAACTCGTACCAGTTCAAGCCACGTGCAACCCGCTCGCGCATTTCCAGCGCCTGCGCCTTGTGCCGCTCGGGCAGGCTGAGGTCATCGAGCAGGCCGATCAAGGTCTGCTCGATGTGCAAAGCTACCTGGCTGTAGGGCGGCTCGACGGCGTCAGGCAAAGCGTAGGGGCCGTCGTCGTCGACTGGCTCGGCATCCACCTCGGGCGCCTCGCTCGGCACCAGCTCGTCGGGCTCGACCTCGGCCAATGCTGGCTGCTGCGGTTCGCCGGGCTGTTCGTCACTCTCGGCGACCGATGTCAGCGGCTCTACCAGCGCAGGCCCTGGCGACGCGGGCTCTACGGGTTGTACTTGCACGATTTCAGTGAGTGCCGGCTGAACACCTTGCTCAACGATTGTCGGGAGGACATCTGCTGCGCGTACCGGGATGACCGGCTCAGGAGCTGCTGGAGCCTGTACTTGGTCCGGCACGACGGGCGGCTGGGCCTCACTGGCGAGGACCGGCAGAGCCTGCACTTCAGCAACCGGCACATTCGGCGCGGGGCTGCTCGGCTCCGGCGCATCCGCGCGCGGCTCGCTGTCGCCCTTGCCGAACAAGCGTTGCAGAAAACCCGGGCGATGCTCATCGTCCTGATTTTGCAGCGAACTCAGCGCTTTGCCCTGCAGGCCACTGAGCTCACCCAGCAACGGCGGCAGTTCGCGTGACTGGCCAACGCCGCCGTCGAGCTTTTTCGCCAGTTTTTTCAGCGGCCGGGCAACTTCGCCAGGCAGCGGCAGACTCTGCAACTGGCTAACCAGTGCTGTCAGCGCGTCGCTGACCTGATTCATGCGGGTTTCGCGCCGCTGCTCGGAGTCGAGTACGGTTTTTTCCAGGCGTGGGATCAGGTTGGCCAGGCCGGCGTCCATGTTGTCGCTGCGGATGACCTCGCGCATTTCCTTCATGCACTGGTCCACCGCCTTGTCGCTACCCTCAGCCGCCAGGGTGCTGCGCACCAGGCCACGACGCAGCAGGTCGAGGCGGGCGTCCCAACGACGCTCGAGCTTTTCCTGCTGTTCGATGCTTTTGAGGTATTTTTCTTTCCAACGCTCTGCGTCGTCTGTCATGCCCGGATCCACTGCGCGGTGATGGCAATTAGCTCAAGACGGGCAGGGTATCCACAGTCAATGCGTCAGGCAATCGAATCTCGACCGCAACTGGGAGGTGATCGGAAATTGGCTGGGCCAATACCTCGACACGCTCCAGCGTCAGGCTCGGGCTGAGCAGAATATGATCAAGGCAGCGCTGCGGGCGCCAACTGGGGAAGGTCGCTTCGACCTGTGGTGCAATCAGCCCCAGGTCACGCAGTGGCGAGGTTTGCAGCAGGTCGTTGGCGTGGGTGTTCATGTCACCCATCAACACCTGGTGACGATAGCCGCCTATCAGCTCGCGGATGTAGCTGAGCTGCATCGCACGGGTCTTGGCACCGAGGGCCAGGTGCATCATGACCACTATCAGCGCATCTTCACCCTCGCCGAAGCGCACCAGAATTGCACCACGACCGGCGGGGCCGGGCAGCGGATGATCTTCCAGATGCGTCGGTTTGAGCCGACTGAGGACGCCATTGCTGTGCTGGGCAAAACGCCCCAGGTTGCGATTGAGCTGCTGATACCAGTAAGGGAACGCCCCCAACTGCGCCAGATGCTCGACCTGATTGACGTAGCCCGAGCGCATGCTGCCGCCATCGACCTCCTGCAAGGCCACCAGGTCGAAGTCGCTGATCAGCGCGCCGATCTTCTGCAGGTTGCCGGCCCGCCCGGTGTGCGGCAGCAGGTGCTGCCAGCTGCGGGTCAGATAATGGCGGTAGCGCTCGGTACTGATACCAACCTGGATATTGAAACTGAGCAGGCGCAGGCGACCATCTTCCGGCAGGCCGGGTGCCTGCAGGTGATGCTCGTTGACCTGCGGCTGATGCAGGCCAACGCCTCGGGTGGTTCGCACGCGAGCCATGGGTTCGCCGCTTACTTAGCGGCGCGCTCCTTGGCGATCAGCTGGTCGGCGACGTTGAGTACGCCGTCCGGCCCACCGGCGGTGCCGAGGTCAAAGCGGTATTTGCCGTTGACGATCATGCTTGGAACACCAGTGATTTCGTACTTCTTCGCCAGTTCTTTGGCCTGTTTGACCTGGCCTTTGATGGCGAAGGAGTTGAAGGTGGCAAGGAACTTGTCTTTGTCGACGCCCTGAGTGGCGAGGAACTCGGCCATCTCTTCAGGATCGGTCAGGCGCTTGTGCTGGTTCTGGATCGCATCGAACACTGCGGCGTGAACCTTGTGCTCTACGCCCATGGCTTCGAGGGTCAGGAACATCTGGCCGTGTGCATCCCACGGGCCGCCAAACATGGCTGGAATACGTTTGAAATTGACATCGGCAGGCAGCTTTTCAGCCCACGGATTGATCACCGGCTCGAAGTGATAGCAGTGCGGGCAGCCATACCAGAACAGCTCGACGACTTCGATCTTGCCTGGCTGGGAGACTGCAACCGGGTTGCTCAGCTCGATATATTCTTTACCCGCAGTAGCCGTGTCGGCTGCCTGAACGGCGGTGATACCGAAAACGCTGGCGGCGACCAGCGCAGCGCTGAGAATCAGTTTACGCATGCATTACTCCTGAGCATTCAGAGGTCACCTCGACGCGACCTCAACTAAGACCGGCCGGGAAGGGTGCGAGTTCGATAGTGTAACGGCAACAGACGAAAAAAAGGGCAGCCAAGGCGTAATGCATCAGCCGAGCCCGCCAACACCGCCGCCCCCTGTGTAGGAGCGGCCTTGTGTCGCGATGGGCTGCAAAGCAGCCCCTAACTCTACCGACTGGCACCAACCCAGCCACCCTTCATCATTTACCAATCAATCATTAACTGAAGGTTAAAAACCTCAGTGCAGCCCCTGAATATAACTGGCCAATGCCTCGACATCCTTGTTGCTCAGCTTGCTGGCGATGCTGCGCATGGTCATCGCATCACCGTCGTTGGTGCGATTGCCTTCACGGAAGTCGGTCAGCTGCTTGCTGATGTACTGAGCATGCTGGCCACTCAGATGCGGGAAACCTGCCAGGGCGATGCCGGCGCCATCGGGCGAGTGGCAGCCGGTACAGGCGGGCATGCCCTTGCTCAGGTCGCCGCCATTGAACAGCGCACGCCCGCGCTCGACCAGCTTCGGATCGGCTGCGCCGACGCTGCCCTTTTGGCTAGCGAAGTAGCTGGCGATGTCGGCCAGGTCCTGGTCATTAAACGGTTCGAGCATGCCGGTCATTTCCAGCACCACGCGCTTGCCGGTCTTGATGTCGTGCAGTTGTTTTTCCAGGTAGCGTTCGCCCTGGCCGGCGAGTTTCGGGAAGTTAGGCGCCAGGCTGTTGCCGTCGGGGTTGTGGCAGGCACCACAGACGGCGGTTTTCGCCTGGCCGGCGGCGGCATCGCCTTTGATAGGGTCCGCAGCACTTGCCGCACCTGCAACCCCCATGGTCAACAGCAGACTCACGAATAGTTTGTTCATCAGCTAATCCAACACGGCTAAGGGTGAAATGTTATGTATCGGGACTGCCGCTCATCCAAAGGATGACCAAACGGTAGTCCTCGGTACTGCAGTCCATGCACAATCCACGCGGCGGCATAGCCTTGAAACCCTTGTTAACATGCGCCACCAGTACCTCCATACCCTGCGCCAGCCTTGGCTCCCAGGCCGCCACGTCACCCTTCATCGGGGCCTGTGGCAGTTGTCCGGCGTGACAGGCAGCACAGCTGCGGTTGTACAACGCCTCGGGATCCTGTGTAGCCTGTGCACTGAAAAACGGTAGGAACATACCAACAGCCATTAGCCATTGCGCCTTGCGTAACGACCTTTCAGGGTTGGGGGCCGCGCTGCGTTCTAATGCGCGAGCTATTGTTCGACACCCCATGTGCGCCTCCTTCGCTGGGAGAATGCACACACAAAAACTGGGGCATTATATACTTCCGCGATCCAAACGGAAACGACACTGCTTGCCGAGCCTGGCTCAGGCAACACCCACATCGGATATCCCATGCAAGTCAAGAACCCCATCCTCGGCCTCTGCCAGAAAGCCACCTTCGCCCTTAGCGCCGCCAAGGTCGATCAATGCCCGGAAGACCAGGGTTACGAGGTGGCTTTCGCCGGCCGTTCCAACGCCGGTAAATCCAGCGCCCTCAACACCCTGACCCATGCCAGCCTGGCGCGGACCTCGAAAACCCCAGGCCGCACGCAGCTGTTGAACTTCTTCAGTCTGGACGATGAACGGCGTTTGGTCGACTTGCCGGGCTACGGTTATGCCAAGGTGCCGATCCCGCTCAAGCAGCACTGGCAGCGCCACCTGGAAGCCTACCTGGGCGGCCGTGAGTGCCTGCGCGGGATCATTTTGATGATGGACGTGCGCCATCCGATGACCGACTTCGACAAGATGATGCTGGACTGGGCCAAGGCCAGCGGCATGCCCATGCACATCCTGCTGACCAAGGCCGACAAGCTCACCTACGGCGCAGCGAAGAACACCCTGCTGAAAATCCAGGCAGAAATCCGCAAGGGCTGGGGCGATACCGCCTCTATCCAGTTGTTCTCGGCGCCCAAGCGCCAGGGCCTGGAAGAAGCCTACGTGGTCCTGGCCGGCTGGATGGAACTGGAAGACAAGCCTGTCGAGTAAGCGCTGACGCGAGGATGCTGTTAGCGGCAAATTGCCGCTGCAGCCAAATCGCAGGCAAAAAAAACCCCGGACTTCGTATGGGGAGGGGGAAGTTCGGGGTTCAAGTCCGGACCGTTAGGGCGGGGTCCAGATATTCTGCCAACACTTAACACAACATAGGAGCATCGAACGGCTTCACCAGCCATTCAGATACTCTGAGTCCTGCTTCACTGGTTTAGTTCCTCAGCGCTTGCAATAATTTGCGCTAAGAGGCAGCCCTTTCAAGGTTTCTGCATTTTTCTCTGGCTTGAGATCGCTGGGGCCGCTTCGCAGCCCTTTCGCGACACAAGGCCGCTCCTACAGGACGGCGTACGCCGTGATTTTTGCTCTATACGCGAAAACCTCTGCACGGCACCGTCCGTGTAGGAGCGGCCTTGTGTCGCGAAAGGGCCGCGCAGCGGCCCCAGCAGGCTCAAGTCGAGACGAATTCCGAAGACCTTGAAAGGGATGGCGCTAAGAGGGGCTGCCCAGCCCGCAAAAATGCCAAAGCCAACGCGGGTCCACGGATAGCCGCAGACCCCGCGCAGACGCCTTAGTGCGCCTCGTCCCAGTTATTTCCGACCCCCACCTCGACCAGCAATGGCACGTCCAGCTGGGCCGCGTCGCTCATGTGCGGGCGGATCTCGGCCTTGATCTGCTCGACCAGGTCTTCACGCACTTCCAGCACCAGTTCATCGTGTACCTGCAGGATCACCCGTGCATCCAGACCGCTGCTGCTCAGCCAGTTATCCACAGCGACCATGGCGCGCTTGATGATGTCGGCGGCAGTGCCTTGCATCGGGGCGTTGATCGCGGTGCGCTCGGCGCCTTTGCGCAGGGCCTGGTTCTTCGCGTTGATATCCGGCAGGTACAGGCGACGACCGAAGAAGGTTTCGACATAGCCTTGCTCGGCAGCTTGGGCCCTAGTGCGCTCCATGTAGGCGAGCACGCCGGGGTAGCGGGTGAAGTAGCGGTCGATGTAGTCCTGCGACTGTTTACGGTCGACGCCAAGCTGCTTGGCCAGGCCAAAGGCGCTCATGCCATAGATCAGGCCGAAGTTGATCGCCTTGGCGCTGCGGCGTTGGTCGGTGGTGACGGCAGCAAGGTCGACGCCGAATACTTCGGCCGCAGTCGCCCGGTGCACGTCCAGGTCGTTGCGGAAAGCATGCAGCAGGCCTTCATCCTTGGCCAGGTGGGCCATGATCCGTAATTCGATTTGCGAGTAGTCGGCCGCAAGCAATTTGTAACCGGGGCTGGCGATGAACGCCTGCCGAATCCGCCGGCCTTCTGCGGTGCGGATCGGGATGTTCTGCAGGTTCGGATCACTCGACGACAGGCGACCGGTGGCCGCCACCGCCTGCTGATACGAAGTATGGATCCGGCCGGTGCGCGGGTTGATCTGATGCGGCAGCTTGTCGGTGTAGGTGCTCTTGAGCTTGCTCAGCGAGCGGTACTGCATCAGCACCTTGGGCAGCGGATAGTCCTGCTCGGCCAACTCGGCCAGCACCGCCTCGGCGGTAGACGCCTGGCCTTTGCTGGTCTTGCTCAGGATCGGCATGCCCAGCTTGTCGTAGAGGATCACGCCGAGTTGCTTGGGCGAGCCGAGGTTGAACTCTTCCCCGGCCAATTCATACGCCTCGCGCTCCAGTTCAGCCATTTTCAGGCCGAGCTCGCCGCTCTGGATCGCCAGCAGGTTGGCATCGACCAGCGCGCCCTGGCGCTCGATCCGCGCCAGCACCGGCACCAGCGGCATCTCGATGTCCATCAGTACCGGCTGCACGCTTGGGGTTTTCGCCAGGTGCGCCTGCAAAGCCTGATGCAGGCGCAGGGTGATGTCGGCGTCTTCCGCGGCGTAAGGGCCGGCCTTGTCCAGAGGGATCTGGTTGAAGGTCAGCTGCTTGGCGCCCTTGCCGGCGATCTGCTCGAAGGTGATGGTGGTGTGATCGAGGTACTTCTGCGCCAGGCTGTCCATGTCATGGCGGGTAGCATTGGAGTTGAGCACGTAGGATTCGAGCATGGTGTCGTAGGCGACACCCCGCATGTCGATGCCATTGGCCTGATCGCCGCCAATTGCGCAGTTGGCCAGAATGTTGATGTCGTACTTGGCGTTCTGGCCGATCTTGCCTTTGTGCGGGTCTTCCAGCAGCGGCTTGAGCGCCAGCAATACCTGGTCACGGTCGAGCTGGGCCGGTGCGCCTTCGTAATCATGGGTCAGCGGCACATAAGCGGCCACATGCGGTTCGACTGCGAACGACACGCCAACCAGCTGCGCCTTTTGCGCGTCCAGCCCGGTGGTCTCGGTGTCGAAGGCAAACAGCGGCGCCTGGCGCAGTTTTTCCAGCCAGGCATCGAAGCTGGCCTGATCGAGGATGGTCTCGTACTGCGGTTCGACCTTGGCCTGCGGCGCTTCTGCTACCGGCGCCGGCGCCAGCTCGTCGCCAACCTTTGCCGCGTCACGCTGCACATCGGCAATCCAGCTCTTGAACTCCATTTCGGCATACAGCGCCAGCAGCGCGTCGCGATCCGGCTCGGCGCAAACCAGCGCATCGACTTCGATATCCAGCGGCACATCAATTTTGATGGTAGCCAGCTCATACGACATGAACGCCGCATCGCGGTGCTCCTCGAGCTTGGCAGGCAGGCTCTTGGCGCCGCGAATCGGTAGTGCCGGGATCTTGTCGAGGTTGGCGTAGACGTCTTTCAAGCCACCGCCGATGCCGGTCAGCAGGCCGACCGCAGTCTTTTCGCCAACGCCGGGCACACCGGGGATGTTGTCGACCTTGTCGCCCATCAGCGCCAGGAAGTCGATGATGTGCTCAGGGCCGACGCCGAACTTCTCGTGCACACCGGCAATGTCCATGACGCTGCCGGTCATGGTGTTGACCAGGGTGATGTGGCCGTCGACCAACTGGGCCATGTCCTTGTCGCCGGTCGAGATGATCACCGGGCGCCCGGCCGCCGCACTGCTGCGGGCCAGGGTGCCGATGACGTCATCGGCTTCGACCCCTTCCACGCACAACAGCGGATAGCCCAGCGCCTTGACGCTGGCATGCAACGGCTCGACCTGCACCCGCAGGTCGCTCGGCATGCTAGGCCGGTTGGCCTTGTAATCGGCGAACAGGGCGTCGCGGAAGGTCCCGCCCTTGGCATCGAAGACCACCGCGAACAGGCTGTCCGGATACTGCCGGCGCAGGCTCTTGAGCATGTTCAGCACGCCCTTGACCGCACCGGTGGGCATACCCTTGGAGGTGGTCAGCGGCGGCAGCGCGTGAAAGGCGCGATACAGGTAGGACGAACCGTCCACCAGGACGAGGGGAGCTAGGCTCATGAGCAGAATCAACCTTTTCGACGGGTCCGGCGCTAGAATAGCCAGATCAATGACGACAAAGGGACAAGGTTATCATGCGGACACTCAATCGCCTGTTACTGCTCGGCCTTCTGGCAACCATGCCGATCGTCTCCCAGGCGGCGGACGACGCCCCATCGGCTGATCCCGATGTGACCATTCGCACGGAAGGCGATAAAACCATTCAGGAATACCGGCAAAACGGCTTCCTGTATGCGATCAAAGTCACGCCGAAAGGCGGCAAGCCTTATTTTCTGGTACGCGCCGACGGTTCGGATGGCAATTTCATCCGCTCCGACCAGCCGGACATGCTGATTCCATCGTGGAAGATCTTCGAGTGGTAATCTGACGCGTACCGTCACATCAACCTGGCACTTCCCGGCGGAAGTGCCCGCATGGGCAACTTTTTCATGTCAGTTTTCACCCCTGTGTCCCGGCCCGAGCTGGAAACCTTTCTGGCGCCGTATCAGCTGGGCCGTCTGCTCGACTTCCAGGGCATCGCCGCCGGTACCGAGAACAGCAACTTCTTCGTCAGCATGGAGCAGGGTGAGTTTGTCCTGACCCTGATCGAACGCGGTCCGGCCGAAGACATGCCGTTTTTCATCGACCTGCTGGATGTGCTGCACCAGGCCGACATGCCAGTGCCCTACGCCCTGCGCGACCGCGATGGCCATGGCCTGCGTGAGTTGTGCGGCAAGCCCGCGCTGCTGCAACCACGGCTGAACGGCAAGCATGTGATGGCGCCGAACAACCAGCACTGCGCCCAGGTTGGCGAGCTGCAGGCGCATATCCATCTCGCGACCCGCGAGCAGATCCTCGAGCGCAAGACCGACCGTGGCCTGGACTGGATGCTGGAGTCGGGTGCCGAGCTGTTGTCGCACCTGAGCGAGCAGCAGCAGGCCCTGCTGCAGCCGACCCTGGCTGACATCGCCGCGCACAAGGCGCAGATCCTGGCGCTGCCACGGGCCAACCTGCACGCCGATTTGTTCCGCGACAACGTGATGTTCGAAGGCACCCACCTGACCGGCTTGATCGACTTCTACAACGCATGCTCGGGGCCGATGCTGTATGACATCGCCATCACCGTGAACGACTGGTGCCTGGACGAAGCCGCAGGGATCAACCTGCCGCGCGCACAGGCCTTGCTTGGTGCCTATGCCGCGCTGCGCCCGTTCACTGCGGCCGAAGCCGAGCTGTGGCCGCTGATGCTGCGTGTGGCCTGTGTGCGCTTCTGGCTGTCGCGGCTGATCGCCGCCGAGCAGTTCGCCGGGATGGACGTCACCATCCACGACCCACGCGAGTTCGAAGTGCGCCTGGCCCAACGTCAGCACATCGACCTGAAGCTGCCGTTCGCGCTCTGAGCCAGCTGAGCCCGCTCCTACATTTGTCCGCGTATGCCCCTGCTGCGCGCCGTCTGTAGGAGCGGCCTTGCCGGGGCGCCGGACCGGTCGGATAGGGCCGCAAAGCGGCCCCAAACTTTCAGCTCCGCCGCCAGCATCGCCGGGCCAGCTGCGCTGGCCTTTCGCGACGCAAGGCCGCTCCTACATTTGTCCGCGTATGCCCCCTGCCGCGCGCCGTCTGTAGGAGCGGCCTTGCCGGGGCGCCGGACCGGTCGGAAAGGGGCGCGTAGCGGCCCCAGCATTTTTACGGGCAGCATAGATGGAGGCAACTGCTAGAGCTGTTCCAGGCAGCCGGCCAGGCCGTTCGCGAGGTTTTCCAGCAAGCGCTCGTAGCCTTTGCTGTCAACCGGCTCGGTGCCGCCCAGCGCATCCAGCTCAGCCAGCCGCACCGGCAGCCCTGCGGTCAGGGTTTCGGCCAGCCGTGGGCGCAGCGGCGGTTCGCTGAAGACGCAGGTCTTGCCCACTTCCTGCAAGCGCTTGCGCATCGCGGCCACATGCTGGGCCCCCGGCTGCACCTCCGAAGCCACGCTGAACACGCCGGTGTGCTTGAGGCCGTAAGCCGATTCGAAGTAATCGAACGCCTCGTGAAAGACGAAGTACGGCTTGTCGGCAATGCCCGCCACACGGGTCTTGATCCGCTGATCAAGTGCATCCAGGCGCGTATCGAAGGCCTTGAGATTGCTCTGATAACGCGCCGCGTTGGCCGGGTCGAGCTTGCTCAGGTCGCCTGCCATCTGCCCGGCAATTACCCGCGCATTGACCGACGACAGCCACAGGTGCGCATCCAGGCTACCGGGGCGGTGGTCATGATCATGCTCGTCGTGGTCAGCTTCATCATGACCGGCCTCATCATGGGAATGGCTGTCTTCGCCAAAATGACGCAGGTGCATGCCTTTGAGCGACTGTACCGCCACGGTCTGCTTGCTGCGGCTGCCGAGCACCCGCGGCAAGAAGCTCTCCATGTCCGGGCCGATCCAGTACAGCAGGTCGGCATCGGCCACGCGCCGTACGTCGGACGGACGCAGCGCATAGTGGTGCGGCGAAGCGCCCGGCGGCAGCAGCACTTCGGGGCTGCCGACACCGTCCTGAACGGCTGCAGCGATCTGTTGCAGCGGCTTGATACTGGTCAGTACGCGGACTTCGGCATGGGCAGAGCCGGCAAGCAAAGCGACAAAAAGCACAAGGAAACGGGGCACGGTGAATACTCGTCGTGTCAGAAACAGGTAACATAATAACGTCTCCATTAAGAACCGTCGCCGCCCATGTCGATCACCCCGCTGGCTCACCGCCCACATGACCATTCCCATTGCGTGCACAGTGCGCTGGCTGAAGCCGACGCCATCTGCGTGCGTCAGGGCCTGCGTTTGACTGCCCTGCGCAAGCGGGTGCTGGAGCTGGTGTGGCAGAGCCACAAGCCGCTGGGCGCCTACGACATACTTGCCGTGCTGAGCGAGCAGGATGGCCGCCGCGCGGCGCCGCCGACCGTTTATCGGGCGCTGGACTTCCTCCTCGAGAACGGCCTGGTGCACCGCATCGCCTCGCTCAACGCCTTCATCGGCTGCAGCCACCCGGAGCACGCCCATCAGGGCCAGTTTCTGATCTGCCGCGAGTGCCATATCGCCATCGAGCTTGAGCAGGACAGCATCAGCGGCGCGATCATCGCCAGCGCCGATGCGGTCGGTTTCAAGGTTGAAACCCAAACCGTGGAAGTAGTCGGCCTGTGCGGCAACTGCCGAGGCGCGGCATGAGCGACGCCCTGATCCGCCTTGAACAAGTCGGCGTCAGCTTTGCCGGCGAAGCCGTACTGGACAACATCGACCTGGCGGTTGCGCCAGGCCAGATCGTCACGCTGATCGGCCCCAACGGTGCCGGCAAGACCACCTTGGTGCGGGCCGTGCTCGGCCTGCTCAAGCCGCATCGCGGCAGCGTCTGGCGCAAGCCCAAGCTGCGTATCGGCTACATGCCGCAAAAGATCCAGGTCGACCCGACCCTGCCACTGTCGGTACTTCGCTTCCTGCGTCTGGTGCCCGGAGTAGACCGTGCCGCAGCTCTGGCGGCGTTGCAGGAAGTCGGCGCCGAGCAGGTCATCGACAGCCCGCTGCAGACCGTTTCCGGTGGCGAGATGCAACGCGTGCTGCTGGCCCGGGCTCTGCTGCGCAAGCCGCAACTGCTGGTGCTCGATGAACCGGTACAAGGCGTCGATGTGGCAGGGCAGTCCGAGCTGTACAGCTTGATCACACGCCTGCGCGACCGTTACGGCTGCGGCGTGCTGATGGTCTCCCACGACCTGCACCTGGTGATGAGCACCACCGATCAGGTGGTCTGCCTGAACCGCCATGTGTGCTGCTCCGGCCACCCCGAGCAAGTCAGCGGCGACCCGGCCTTTGTTGAGCTGTTCGGCCAGAACGCCCCGAGCCTGGCCATCTATCACCATCACCACGACCACAGCCACGACCTGCACGGCGCAGTTGTCACCCCTGGCGCCCATGTTCACGGAGAGCACTGCAAGCATGGCTGATTTTCTTCTTTACGCCCTGCTGGCCGGTTTGTCCCTGGCAGTTGTTGCAGGTCCGCTGGGCTCATTCGTGGTCTGGCGGCGGATGGCCTATTTTGGCGACACGTTGTCGCACGCAGCCTTGCTCGGCGTTGCCCTGGGCTTCGTGCTGGATGTCAGCCCGGCGTTGGCGGTGACCGTCGGCTGCCTGCTGCTGGCGATCCTGCTGGTGACGCTGCAGCAGCGCCAGCCGCTGGCGTCGGATACGCTGCTGGGGATTCTTGCCCCAAGTACCTTGTCGCTGGGCCTGGTGGTACTGAGCTTCATGCACGACGTGCGCATCGACCTGATGGCCTATCTGTTTGGCGACTTGCTGGCGATCAGCCCGACTGACCTCGGTTGGATCATCGGCGGCAGTGCGGCCGTGCTGCTGTTGCTCGCCGCGCTCTGGCGGCCACTGCTGGCGGTGACCGTGCATGAAGAGCTGGCCACCGTCGAAGGCCTGCCGGTAGCAGCGCTGCGCCTGACCCTGATGCTGCTGATCGCCGTGGTGATTGCGGTAGCGATGAAGATCGTCGGCGTGCTGCTGATCACCTCGCTGCTGATCATCCCGGCCGCCGCCGCCCAGCGCCACGCGCGCTCGCCCGAGCAGATGGCGCTGGGTGCCAGCCTGCTCGGTGTGGTGGCGGTGTGTGGCGGGCTGGCAATGTCCTGGTTCAAGGACACGCCGGCCGGGCCATCGATCGTGGTCTGCGCAGCAGTGCTATTCTTGCTGAGCCTGGCCCTGCCCAAACGCTGAGACACGGGTCGCACTTTGGCGCATGTCGCAACCAATGCGCGGGTAAAGGGTCTGTAAGACTTGTTTTCGAGCGTGCGCACCTGGGTGTAGACTTGCTCGCTTTTTGCGCAAATAGAGAGTCGCAGGAATGAAGCCGTTCGCCTCCCGTTATCTGCTTGTTGCCGTGTTGTCGCTGGGCCTGGCCGCGTGTACCAGCGCCCCGGTCGAACAGCCGAGCGTGCCTGCCCAGGCCGACCCATGGGCCGAGCTGCAGCAGAACATCGCCAGCAACGAACTGGCCACTGCTGAAGATCAACTGACCGCCCTGCAAGCTCAGGCGCCGGAAGACCCGCGCGTGGAGCAAAACCAGCGCCAGCTGGCCGAAGCCTACCTGCAGCGCAGCCAGATCGTTCTGCAAAAAGGTGATGTGAATGCCGCCGCAACCGCGCTGGCGAGGGCCCGCGCCTTGATGCCACAAGCGCCGGCGCTGGCCGCCGGGGATGCCGTGGCCCATGCGCGCAAAGCCGAGCTGGACCGTGCCGAAGCTGCCTTGAAGGCCGCTGAAGCCAAGCCCAAGGCGCGCGTGATCGACCCCACTGCACCGAGCACCGTGATCGCCCTGAAAACCACAGACAGCCGCGCCCTGCGCCGGCAGCTGGATGACATCGCCGCAGACGTGGTCAGTTATCAGTGTGAAGTGGTGTTCCAGGTGCCACGCAAAGACGACGCGCCGTGGCTGAAAACGCTGCTGGGCAAGCGCGTACACAAGCTCGACAGTGGCTATGAGCTCAACCAGCGCCACGAAATCCAGCGCTCATTGCCTGCTCAGGTCGTGCTGGTACCGCATCAGCGTTGAAATAAAACCCCGGCAGGCGAGCCTGCCGGGGAGATCAATCAAGCCGGAATGGCTTCTGCAGCAGCTTCGCGCTCCCACACCCGATGCGCTTCGACCGCTTTGACGAAGGCATCGATCGCCTTCTGATCATTACCAAGCAACAAGCCCTTGTCTTCGGCCAGGCCAAGTTTGTCGACCAACGCCTTGCCGTCTTTGGCAAAGGCGATTGCCTTCAGGTGCTTGTACGCTTCCAGCAGGAAGTGCTTGGCCAGACCGCTCTGCCCCAGCGCATCAATTGCAGCCTTGCCGGCCGGCACCAGCACGCCATCGAACATGATCGACGGCATGCCTTCCATCGACGCATCCACCGCCAGGCTGGAACCATCGGCCGCTTTTACTGGCGCCGAGGTTGGGCCCAGCAGCATTGGCCTGGCGCTGTGCGCCTCAAGTGCCTTGACCAGACGATCGACGTCCGCCGCATCCACACCATCAGCCAGCAACAGGGCAATCTTGCGGCCCTTGATACCCACGCTGCCCGGGTGATTGAGCTGGCTCAGTGCTGGCGACTCGGCCAGGCTCGAACCTTTGACCTGCACGGTGCCTTTGCTCGGCGCCGGCAGGCCAAGGTTGGCCGCTACCGCCGCAGCCAGCTTCAGGTCGATGTTGGCGAGGATCTCGTTGACCTGACGGGCACGGATGTATTCCCGCTCGACCTTGCCCAGCTCGAAACTGTAGGCCTTGATGATGTGCTGCTGCTCGTTCGGGCTCATGCTGTGGAAGAACAACCGAGCCTGTGAGAAGTGATCGCCGAACGATTCGCTGCGCTCGCGAACCTTGCGTGCATCGATCCGCTCCTGATAGCTGTCGAAGCCACCGTCTTCAGGCGCTGCCGGGGTTTCCTTCGGCCAGCCGCCATCGATGCTGTTCGGCTCGTAGGATGCTCGACCCTTGTTGATTTCCATGCGGTGCATGCCATCGCGCTGGCCGTTGTGGTTGTGCGCGATCGGGCGGTTGATCGGAATTTCATGGAAGTTAGGCCCACCGAGGCGGCTGATCTGCGTATCGGTGTAGGAGAACAGACGGCCCTGCAGCAGCGGGTCGTTGGTGAAGTCGATGCCCGGCACGATGTGGCCAGGGCAGAAGGCAATCTGCTCGACCTCGGCAAAGAAGTTGTCGGGGTTGCGGTTAAGCACCATCTTGCCCAGCGGCGTTACCGGCACCAGCTCTTCTGGGATGATCTTGGTCGGGTCGAGCAGGTCAAAGTCGAACTTGTGCTCGTCGGCCTCTGGCACGATCTGCACGCCCAGTTCCCACTCAGGGTAGTCGCCGGTTTCAATCGCTTCGGAGAGGTCGCGACGATGGAAGTCGGTGTCCTTGCCGGCCAGTTTCTGCGCCTCGTCCCACAGCACCGAGTGCACGCCCTGTTTCGGCTTCCAGTGGAACTTGACGAAGCTGGCCACGCCTTCGGCGTTGATCAGGCGGAAGGTGTGCACGCCAAAGCCTTCCATCATCCGCAGGCTGCGCGGGATGGCCCGGTCGGACATCGCCCAGATGACCATGTGCGCCGACTCCGGCACCAGCGAGACGAAGTCCCAGAAGGTGTCATGGGCCGAACCGCCGGTAGGCATTTCATTGTGTGGTTCAGGTTTCACCGCATGGACGAAGTCGGGGAACTTGATCGCATCCTGAATGAAGAACACCGGCATGTTGTTGCCGACCAGATCGAAGTTGCCTTCGTCGGTGTAGAACTTCACGGCGAAGCCGCGCACGTCGCGCACCGTATCACCGGAGCCGCGTGGGCCCTGCACGGTGGAGAAACGCACGAACACCGGAGTGATCTTCTCCGGGTCCTGGAGGAACCCAGCCTTGGTCAGAGCGGCATGCTTGCCGTAGCTCTGGAAGTAACCATGGGCGCCAGTGCCACGGGCATGGACGATGCGCTCAGGGATGCGCTCATGGTCAAAGTGAGTGATCTTTTCGCGCATGATGAAGTCTTCGAGCAACGACGGCCCGCGCGCACCGGCCTTGAGGGTGTTCTGGTTGTCAGCGATCTTCACGCCCTGATTGGTCCGCAGCGCCTCGCCGGTAGCGTCGCTACGGAAGGCTTCCAGACTCTGCAGTTTGGCGTTGGTGTTGGCACGGTCCGGGGTGTCGGTACCGGCCATCTCACTCTGTTTCGGGGTATCCGGGTGCTTGCGCGACATGTCGGCTCTCCTCATCGGTCTTCAGGGCGGCCCATTCGGGCTCGTTAGCTAGTGACTGATGGCCACGCGCATGCGTTCAATCCAGTTGCCGACCGTCGCGTTATGTCGGTTGGATTGGACCAATACGAAATAAATGCTAAGAAGACCTAGGGGAAAAGGCTAAAATGCGCGCCCCGGCTAACCGCCAGACCCTATTTCCATTGCGCCCCACAAGGTTCGCTCAGTGATCGAGTTTCAACATGTGCACAAGACCTACCGCGTCGCCGGTAGGGACATCCCCGCCCTGAACCCGACCAGCCTGACCATAGAAAATGGCCAGGTGTTCGGCCTCATCGGCCATTCCGGCGCCGGCAAGAGCACCTTGCTGCGCCTGATCAACCGCCTTGAAGCGCCCAGCGGTGGCAAGATCATCGTCGACGGCGAAGACGTCACCGGCTTCGATGCCAATCAGCTGCGGCGCTTCCGCCAGCAGGTCGGGATGATCTTCCAGCACTTCAACCTGCTGGCTTCCAAGACCGTGGCCGACAACGTGGCGCTGCCGCTGACCCTGGCCGGTGAGCTGTCGCGCAGCGAAATCGACCAGCGCGTCACCGAGCTGCTGGCGCGGGTCGGTTTGTCCGATCACGCCAAAAAATATCCGGCGCAGCTGTCCGGCGGGCAGAAGCAACGTGTCGGCATCGCCCGCGCGCTGTCGACCCGGCCGAAGATTCTGCTGTGCGACGAGGCCACCAGCGCCCTTGACCCGCAGACCACCGCCTCGGTCCTGCAACTGCTGGCCGAGATCAACCGCGAGCTGAAGCTGACCATCGTCCTGATCACCCACGAAATGGACGTGATCCGCCGGGTCTGCGACCGCGTGGCGGTAATGGACGCCGGCCTGATCGTCGAGCAAGGCACGGTTGCCGAGGTGTTCCTGCACCCGCAGCACCCGACCACCAAGCGCTTCGTGCAGGAAGACGAGCAGGTCGACGAAGGCGAACAGCGCGACGACTTTGCCCACGTGCCAGGGCGCATCGTGCGATTGACCTTCCAGGGCGATGCCACCTACGCACCGCTGCTCGGCACTGTCGCCCGCGAAACCGGGGTCGACTACAGCATCCTCGCCGGGCGTATCGACCGCATCAAGGACGTGCCTTACGGGCAATTGACCCTGGCCGTTACCGGCGGCGACATGCAAGCCGCGTTCGATCGTTTCAGCGCAGCTGATGTGCATATGGAGGTACTGCGTTGATGGACGCTTTGAATTTCTTCGCCAATGTCGACTGGGCCGAAATCTGGCTGGCCACCATCGACACCATGATCATGCTGTTCGGCTCGCTGTTCTTCACCGTGCTGCTGGGCCTGCCGCTGGGCGTGCTGCTGTTCCTGTGCGGGCCGCGGCAGATGTTCGAACAGAAGGGCCTGTATGCGCTGCTGTCGCTGGTGGTGAACATCCTGCGCTCGTTACCGTTCATCATCCTGCTGATCGTGATGATCCCGTTCACCGTACTCATCACCGGCACCTCGCTGGGCGTCGCCGGGGCCATCCCGCCACTGGTGGTCGGTGCCACACCGTTCTTCGCCCGCCTGGTCGAGACCGCGCTGCGTGAAGTTGACCGCGGCATCATCGAAGCGACCCAGTCGATGGGCGCAACCACCCGCCAGATCATCACCAACGCGCTGCTGCCCGAGGCGCGCCCGGGCATCTTCGCGGCGATTACCGTGACCGCGATCACCCTGGTGTCGTACACCGCCATGGCTGGTGTGGTCGGTGCCGGTGGCCTCGGCGACCTGGCGATCCGCTTTGGTTATCAGCGTTTCCAGACCGACGTAATGGTGGTCACCGTAGTGATGTTGCTGATCCTGGTTCAAGTTCTGCAAAGCGTCGGCGACAAACTGGTCGTGCATTTTTCCCGTAAGTAACCCCAATGGGGTCGGCCAGGCCGACCCGTTCGGGGGCCGTCGCGGCCCTCACAAGGAGTGTTTGATGAAAAAACTGCTTGCTGTTGTTGCCGCTGTGGCGGCTTTTTCGGCCCACGCCGCCGAGACCATCACCGTCGCTGCCAGCCCGGTGCCGCACGCCGAGATCCTCGAGTTCGTCAAACCGGTGCTGGCCAAAGAGGGCGTCGACCTCAAGGTCAAGGTCTTCACTGACTACGTGCAGCCGAACGTGCAGGTTGCCGAGAAGCGCCTGGATGCCAACTTCTTCCAGCATCAGCCGTACCTGGATGAGTTCAACAAGGCCAAGGGCACCAACCTGGTCAGCGTTGCCGGCGTGCACCTAGAGCCGCTGGGCGCTTACTCGAGCAAGCTGAAGAAGCTCGACGAGCTGCCGTCCGGCGCTACCGTGGTCATCCCCAACGATGCCACCAACGGCGGCCGCGCGCTGCTGCTGCTGGACAAGGCCGGTGTGATCAGCCTGAAGGACAAGGGCAACATCCTGTCGACTGTGAAAGACATCACCACCAACAGCAAAAACCTCAAGTTCCGCGAGCTGGAAGCGGCCACCATTCCGCGTGTGCTGACCCAGGTCGATCTGGCCCTGATCAACACCAACTACGCGCTGGAAGCCAAGCTTGATCCGTCCAAGGATGCCCTGGTGATCGAAGGCAGCGACTCGCCTTACGTCAACATCCTGGTGGCACGCCCAGACAACAAGGACTCGGACGCAATGAAGAAGCTGGTTGCAGCGCTGCATTCGCCTGAAGTCAAAGCATTCATCACCGAGAAGTACAAAGGCGCGGTACTGCCAGCGTTCTAAGCTGTAGACCTACGCGTCCTTTTCGCGGGCAAGCCCGCTCCCACAGGGTTCGATGTGATCCTTGTGGGAGCGGGCTTGCCCGCGAAGCTTTTTGAGCTGGCTAAAACTGCCAGTTTTTCGGTCCAGCTCAGCATCCTGTGTGGGGCTTGCCGGAACGCCGGACCGCCGCGAAGCTTTTGCGGCCAACTCAGTCGCGCTTGACCAGCCCCGGCAGTTGCGCCGCCAGCTTCTGGTTGTTGAACGGCGCGCGGATAAAGCCACGCTGGCGCCCATCAGGCCCGACCACAGCCAGGTTGCCGCTGTGATCGACGGTGTAGCCAGGCTTGCTAGTGTCAGCTGGGATAAACGGAATGCTCAAGGCATTGGCCAGCTTCTGGGTGTCCTCGATCGAGCCGGCCAGGCCGACGAAATCCTTGTCGAAGTAGCCCAGGTACTGCTTCAGCTGGGTGGCGGTGTCGCGGTGCGGATCGACGCTGACCAGCACCACCTGCAAGCGCTCCAGGGCTTCCTTGGGCAGCTCGCTCTTGACCTGGCGCAGCTGCGCCAGGGTGGTCGGGCAGATGTCCGGGCAGTAGGTGTAACCGAAGAACAGCAACGACCATTTGCCCTTGAGCTGATCGAGCTCGACCGCCTGGCCGTTCTGGTCGGTCATGCTCACCGCTGGCACGGTGCGACTCTGCGGAAGCAGGATGATGCCGGCATCGATCAGTTCGGCTGGGTTGGCCTCGCTGCGGCCATTGAGCACCTTGTTGACGGTCAGGCCGAGGATCAAGGCAACCACGGCAACGAGAATGAAGACGGTTTTCTGGGTTCGGGTCATAGATTCAGTAACAAGTAGTGGTCAACGAGCAGGGCGATGAACAGGGCGAACAGGTACCCGATAGAGTACTTGAAGGTCTTGATCGCCGCGTGCGGCCGGGTGCCACGGTACAGCACCCAGGCCCAGCGGACAAAACCCAGGCCCAGCAGCAGCGCACAGGCCAGATACAGCAAGCCGCTCATGTGGATGGCGAACGGCAGCAAGCTCGCCGCCAGCAGCACCCAGGTATACAGCAGGATATGCAGCTTGGTGTAGGCCTCGCCATGGGTCACCGGCAGCATCGGGATCGCGGCCTTGGCGTATTCCTCCTTGCGGTGGATGGCCAGCGCCCAGAAGTGCGGCGGGGTCCAGGCGAAGATGATCAGCACCAGCAGCAACGGCTCGGCGCTGATCTGCCCGGTCACTGCAACCCAACCCAGTAACGGCGGCGCGGCTCCGGCCAGGCCACCGATCACGATATTCTGCGGTGTCGCACGCTTGAGAAAGCCGGTGTAGAGCACCGCATAGCCGAGCAGTGAGGCCAGAGTCAGCCAGGCCGTCAGGGCGTTGGTGAACACCAGCAGCACGCTCATACCGAGCACCGCCAGCAGCAAGGCAAAGGCCAGCGCCGACGCGGGCGCGATTCTGCCATCGGCCAACGGCCGCTTGTGCGTGCGCGCCATCAGCCCGTCGATACGCCGATCGACCACATGGTTGACAGCTGCCGCCGCTCCCGCGCACAGGCCGATGCCCAGATTGCCGAACAGCAACACCGCCCACGGCACGCCCGCACGGGTCGCGAGAAACATGCCGACCAGCGAGGTGATCAGCATCAACAGCACCACCTTGGGCTTGGTCAGCTCGACATAATCGCGCCAGCTGGCCTGCTGCCGCGTGCTCAGAACCGTCGCCATGCGTCGCTCCTCATTGGTACATGTGCCCCGGCCACGCGGGTCAAGCGCCAGCCGTGGCCGACGCGGACCTTGTCGACCACGCGAATGCGGTAATTCACCAACACCATGCACAGCAGCAGCGCGGCGCCACCGGCGTTGTGCGCCACCGCGACCGCCAGCGGCAGGTGCAGCAGAACATTGCTGATGCCCAGGCTGATCTGCACCGCCAGCGCCAGCACGACCAGCCCGGCCAGTGCGTGCAAACCGTTGCGGTAGAGCTTGTGGCTGAGCAGCAACAGCACGGCCGTGACCAGCAACGCGCCTAACCGATGGCTGATATGAATCGCCGTGCGCGCGTCACTGTCGAGCTGGCCACCGAGGTAATTGGGGCCAACGTGTTGGGTCAGGTGAAAGCCATTGCTGAAGTCAGCCGCAGGCCACCACTGGCCATGGCAAGTCGGCAGGTCGATGCAGGCGACGGCGGCATAGTTGGCACTGACCCAACCGCCCAACGCGATCTGGCCAATCACGGTCAGCAGCCCCAGCGCAGCGACTCGACGCAGGCTCAACGGCAGCTTGGGCAATGGCGCAGAGGTCCGGGATAGACGCAGTGACAGCAGTAACAGCAGGCTCAACGTGGTGAAGCCACCGAGCAGGTGCGCAGTGACCACCTGCGGCCACAACTTCAAGGTCACCGTCCACATACCGAAAGCCGCTTGCGCCAGCACCACTGCCAGCAACAGCAGTGGCAGACGGTAGGGCTGACCGTCGCGGGCGTGCCGGCGCAACGCCTGCAATGCCAGCCAGGCGATCACCAGCGCCAAGCCACCGGCAAAGTAGCGGTGGACCATCTCGGCCCAGCCCTTGGCTGCTTCAACCGGATGTTCGGGGAAGTGCAGCTCGGCATGAGCCAGCTGCGCGTCGCTTTTCGGCACGCTGATAAAGCCGTAGCAACCGGGCCAGTCCGGGCAGCCAAGGCCGGCATGGGTCAGCCGGGTGTAGGCGCCCAGCAGTACCACCACCAGCGCCAGCAGGGTTGCGAACACAGCGAGGCGATAGCCGGGTCTGGCCATGGCAGAGCTCCTATCCGATGTTGGACAGCTTGAGCAGATGACGCAGGTCGTCGAGCACGTGCTTGCCCTTGACCGTGGCGTCGTAGCGCAACACCAGGTTGCCGTGCGGGTCGACGATCCACAGTTGTGGCCCCGGCTCGCTGACGTGCTCGCCGTAGCGCTGCAGGTCCAGCGGATAATGCTGCAACTGCGGGTACTCGCGGGTGAGCCGCTGCTGGTAATCGCTGCTCAGTGGCTGCGCAGCCGCCAGCGCATGGCTGGCGCGGCTGGCATCGCGGCCCAGGCCGATCTGGATCTGCCGCGCCAGGTACACAAGGTTCTGGCAGGGCTGATCACACGCCGCCGGGGCGCTGACCAGCAGTTGCCAGCGCTGCTCCTGCGCCTGGACACCAATGTCGGCCCGGCTCAGGCCGTTGCCGATCATTGCACCGTGATAACTGCGGCCATCCGGCACCCAGAACTTGAACTTGTACATGCTGGTGGCAAGGATCATCGGGCCAAGGGTGACCAGCAAGATCAGCAACAGCTGCCAGCGCCCGCGGCTGCGGGGCTTGCGGCCTTCAGGCACGTCCAGTGGACTCGTGGCGGCGCTCATGGTGATGCTCCTTGTTGTTATGCCAGCCGAAGTACAGGTAAAGCAGTACCAGCGCAGCCGCCAGGGCGAACCACTGCACGGCGTAGCCCAGGTGCTTTTCCGGACCCATGGCGACTATCGGCCAGTCCAGCCGGTAGCTGGCTGGCCCGCCGAGCAGGCGCAGTTCGTGGGCGTAACCTTCGCGGCCCAACTGCTGCCAGAGCGGGGCGGGGTCGACGGCAGTGAGCAGGTGCGGCCACTGCCCGCCGACCGGGTCCGGGTGCAGTTGGAAGGCCGCGCCAGGGGCGATATAGACCGACGCCTGCAGCGCCAGCGTTTGCGAAGGGGTATCGAAGCGCACCGGCACACGCCGATCGGGCCAGGGCAGCCAGCCGCGATTGATCAGCAGCCAGTGGCCGCTGGCCTGATCGAGAAACGGTTGCAGCAGCTCGACGCCGACCTGGCCGTCGCGCAAGCGGTTGTCCAGCAGCAGGCTGTGATTGGCGTCAAAGTGGCCAAACAGCTGCACCCGATGAAAGGCCGGATCTGCCAGCGCCTGCAGCTCGGCCAGTGCCAGCGGCGCTTCGACCTGGCGCTCGGCATAGGTCGCCAGCAGTTCGCGCTTCTGCTCGGCGCGGCTCAGTTGCCAGCAGCCCAGCGCGATCAACCCCGGCAGCAGTGCAAGCACCACCAGAGTCGGCACCAGCCCGGGGCGAAACGGCTTCACCTTGGGCCACGCTGTGCGAACGCTATACTTGCCTGCATCACCAAGCCCCCCGGGGAGTGCCGCCATGCTCAAGGCCGCCATTGTTTTGCTGTTGTTGGCCACTGTTGCCAGCCTGTTCAGTGGCCTGGTGTTTCTGGTCAAGGACGATCAAGACTCGACCCGCCTGCTCAAAGCCCTGACCGTGCGCGTCAGCCTCGCCGCGCTGACCATCGGCCTGATTGCCTGGGGCTTCATGAGCGGGCAACTGGTCTCCCACGCACCTTTTTAAGATCACCCACGCCCCCCCTGTAGGAGCGGCCTTGTGTCGCGAAAGGGTCGCGGAGCGGCCCCTCTACAAGACACCGCGTTCCTTCAGGCAAACCGTGTCGATTGACACAGGGGCCGCTTTGCGGCCCTATCGCGACACAAGGCCGCTCCTACCCAGGGCCGCGCAGGCCGTTACAGCACATAAACAAAGACAACCAACCCAAACCACATCGACAAAATGCCAATACCAACTGGTTTCCCACGCACCTTTTCAAGATCACCCACGCCCCCCCTGTAGGAGCGGCCTTGTGTCGCGAAAGGGTCGCGGAGCGGCCCCTCTACAAGACACCGCGTTCCTTCAGGCAAACCGTGTCGGCTGATACAGGGGCCGCTTTGCGGCCCAATCGCGACACAAGGCCGCTCCTACCCAGGGCCGCGCAGGCCGTTACAGCACATAAGCAAAGACAACCAACCCAAACCACATCGACAAAATGCCAATACCAACTGGTCTCCCACGCACCTTTTTGAGATCACCCACGCGCCCCCTGTAGGAGCGGCCTTGTGTCGCGAAAGGGTCGCGGAGCGGCCCCCTCTACAAGACACCGCGTTCCTTCAGGCAAACCGTGTCGACTGACACAGGGGCCGCTTTGCGGCCCAATCGCGACACAAGGCCGCTCCTACCCAGGGCCGCGCAGGCCGTTACAGCACATATACAAAGACAAACAACCCAACCCAAACCACGTCGACAAAATGCCAATACCAACTGGCCGCCTCGAAACCGAAATGCTGGTTGGCATCAAAATGCCCGCGCAGCACGCGCACGAACATCACGATCAAAATCACCGTCCCCAACGTCACGTGCGCACCATGGAACCCGGTCAGCATGAAGAACGTCGCGCCATAGATCCCCGAGCCCAATGTCAGCCCCAGATGCACATAGGCTTCGTAATATTCGTAGGCCTGCAACGCCAGAAACGACAGCCCCAGCAGAATGGTCAGTCCCAGCCACAGCTTGAGCGCCCCGCGATGGCCCTTGCGTAACGCGTGGTGGGCGATGGTGATGGTCACACTCGAGCTGATCAGCAAAATGGTGTTGATCAACGGCAGGTGCCACGGGTCGATGACATCCTTGGGCGGCGGAAACAGCTTCGGGTCCGGCGTGTGCAACAGCGGCCAGGCAAACTCGAAGTTCGGCCACAGCATATGCGCCACCCCCTTCGCGCCATCCCCACCCAACCACGGCCCGGCCAGCACGCGCACATAGAACAGCGCGCCAAAGAAGGCCAGAAAGAACATCACCTCGGAGAAGATGAACCAGCCCATGCCCCAGCGGAACGAGCGATTCATCTGTGCGCTGTATAGCCCCGCCTTGTTCTCCCTGATCACCGCACCAAACCAGCCGAACAGCATGTAGGCCAGGCACAGCGCACCGAAGAAGAAAATCAGCGGCCCGTGCGAATCCGGGTGGCCGGCTTTCAGATCATTGAACCAGGTGCCCAGGCCGAACACCGTGACGAACATGCCGATGGTGGCGATGATCGGCCATTTGCTCTGCGCCGGGACGTAGTAGTGATCGTGGTGTGCCATTGCTGTTCTCCTTCCCTCAGCGGGCGCGCTGGACGCCCTCGGTGCTCAACTGGGCAACCGGCGGGTGGCGAGCGGTGATGTCGAACAAGGTGTAGGCCAGAGTTAGGTGCTTGACGTTGCCCGGCAGGTCGCGGTCGACGATGAACCGCACGGGCATCTCGATGCGCTCACCCGGCTGCAGCACCTGCTGGGTAAAGCAGAAGCATTCGGTCTTGTGGAAATACGCCGCCGCCTCGGCCGGAGTGATGCTCGGTACTGCCTGAGCGCTCATCGGCTTGTCGGTCGGGTTGTGCGCGACAAAGATCATCTGGTTGACCGCGCCCGGGTTGACCTCGACCTGGTCGGCACGCGAGTAGAAGTCCCAGCTCATGTCGCCGGCATTGGTCGACATGAACTGCACCCGCACCGTGCGCGAAGGGTCGCTGACCTGGCTGCCTTCATATTGCCCGCCGGTCTTGCCATTGATGCCGAACGCCTTGCACATCACGTCGTACAGCGGCACCAGGGCAAAGCCGAAGGCAAACATCACCACCGTCAGCAGCAACAGGCGGCGCACCAGGCTTTTGAGTGGCGTGCTGGTCATGGCAGGGTCCTATTTCACTTCCGGCGGTGTCTGGAAGGTGTGGTACGGCGCCGGTGACGGCACCGACCATTCCAGCCCTTCGGCGCCATCCCACGGTTTGGCCGGCGCTGGCGGGCCACCGCGGATGGTCTTGATGACGATGAACAGGAAGAAGATCTGCGTAGCGCCAAACAGGAAGGCACCAATCGACGAGACCATGTTGAAGTCGGCGAACTGCAGGTTGTAGTCGGGGATGCGCCGGGGCATGCCGGCCAGGCCAACGAAGTGCATCGGGAAGAACGCCAGGTTCATGCCGATGAACGACAACCAGAAATGCAGCTTGCCGAGGGTTTCGTCGTACATGTGGCCAGTCCATTTCGGCAGCCAGTAGTAGGCCGACGCGAAGATGCCAAAGATCGCCCCAGGCACCAGCACGTAGTGGAAGTGCGCCACCACGAAATAGGTGTCGTGGTACTGGAAGTCCGCCGGGGCAATCGCCAGCATCAAGCCGGAGAAGCCGCCAATGGTGAACAGGATGACGAAGGCGATGGCGAACAGCATCGGCGTCTCGAAGGTCAGCGAGCCTTCCCACATGGTGCTGACCCAGTTGAACACCTTGACCCCGGTCGGCACCGCAATCAGCATCGTCGCGTACATGAAGAACAGTTCGCCCACCACCGGGATGCCGACCACGAACATGTGGTGGGCCCAGACGATGAACGACAGAAACGCGATCGCCCCGGTGGCGTAGACCATCGAGGTGTAGCCAAACAGCGGCTTGCGCGAAAACGCCGGGATGATTGAGCTGACCGCGCCGAACGCCGGCAGGATCATGATGTACACCTCGGGGTGGCCGAAGAACCAGAACACATGCTGGAACAACACCGGATCACCACCGCCGGCCGCGCTGAAGAAGCTGGTGCCGAAGTGAATATCCATCAGCATCATCGTCACCACCCCGGCCAGCACCGGCATCACGGCGATCAGCAGGAAGGCGGTGATCAACCAGGTCCAGACGAACAGCGGCATTTTCATCAAGGTCATGCCCGGTGCGCGCAGGTTGAGGATGGTCGCGATCACGTTGATCGCGCCCATGATCGAGCTGAC
Source organism: Pseudomonas shirazensis (assembly GCF_050496565.1). Classification (GTDB taxonomy): domain Bacteria; phylum Pseudomonadota; class Gammaproteobacteria; order Pseudomonadales; family Pseudomonadaceae; genus Aquipseudomonas; species Aquipseudomonas shirazensis_A. The sequence continues at coordinate 803,250 of NZ_JBNWAE010000001.1, read as the reverse complement.
GCCCATCAGGTGGATGGCAAAGATGAAGAAGGTCACGCTGGCCGGCGCATAGGTGGTGGATAGCGGCGCGTAGAAGGTCCAGCCGAAGTTGGGCCCGCCACCGGCGCTGAACAGGGTCGATACCAGCAGCAGAAACGCCGCCGGCAGCAGCCAGAAACTGAAGTTGTTCATCCGCGGCAGGGCCATGTCCGGCGCGCCGATCATCAACGGGATCATCCAGTTGGCCAGGCCCACAAACGCCGGCATCACCGCGCCGAACACCATGATCAGGCCGTGCATGGTGGTCATCTGGTTGAAGAACGCCGGTTCGACGATCTGCAGCCCCGGCTGGAACAGCTCGGCGCGAATGACCATGGCGAACGAGCCGCCGAGCAGGAACATGCAGAAGCTGAACCACAGGTACATCGTGCCGATGTCCTTGTGGTTGGTGGTCAACACCCAGCGCATCAAGCCCTTGGCCGGGCCGTGGGCATGGTCGTGGCCATGCTCGTCGATCACTGCACTCATGTCCTGTCTCCTGCCAGCCACTGGCTGCGGCGCAATTTACGGCTCATTTGGCTTCTGCCTGCTTGAGCGCGAGCACGTCTTTGGGCGTGACCATGTCGCCTTTGTTGTTGCCCCAGGCGTTGCGCTCATAGGTGACCACGGCAGCGATATCGACTTCCGAGAGCTGTTTGCCAAACGCGGCCATGGCCGTGCCGGGCTTGCCGTGGAAGACAATGCCCAAGTGGCCTTCAATCGGCCCGGTAGCGATTTTCGAGCCCTTGAGTGCCGGGAACATCGGCGGCAGGCCCTGGCCCTCGGCCTGGTGACAGGCAACGCAGGTGGTGTGATAGACCTTGTCGCCACGCTCGACCAGCTCTTGCAGGGTCCATTCCTTGCTGGTCAGCTCTTTCATCTGAGCCGCCTCAGCCTTGCGCTCGCCCAGCCAGGTGTCGTAATCGGCCTGCGACTTGACCTCGACCACCACCGGCATGAAGCCGTGGTCCTTGCCGCACAGCTCGGTGCACTGGCCACGGTAGATGCCGGGTTTCTCGACCCGGGTCCAGGCTTCGTTGACGAAGCCTGGGATGGCGTCACGCTTGACCGCAAAGGCCGGTACCCACCAGGAGTGGATGACGTCGGCCGCCGTGACCAGAAAACGCACCTTGGCGCCGACCGGGATCACCAGCGGCTGGTCGACCTCGAGCAGGTAATGCTCGTCCTTGGGCGCCTTGTTGTTGATCTGATCGGCGGGGGTGGCGAGGTTGCTGAAGAACTCGACATCCTGGCCCAGGTATTTGTAATGCCACTTCCACTGGTAGCCGGTGACCTGTATATCGATATCCGATTCACTGGCGTCGTAGATTTCGATCAGGGTCTTGGTGGCAGGGATGGCCATGACGATGAGGATCAGCAGCGGCACCACGGTCCACATGATCTCGACCCAGGTGTGCTCGTGGAAGTGCGCGGCCTGCTGGCCGGTGGAGCGGCGGTGGATCACCATCGACCAGAACATCGCGCCAAACACCACGATGCCGATAACGACGCAGATCCAGAAGATGATCATGTGCAGGTCGAACACTGCGTGGGAGACTTCGGTAGCCCCGGGCGCCATGTTGACGGTCCATGCGCCATGCGCCTGACCGATAACCGACCACAACAGAAGGCCCATCCAGACATGTGGATGTCGCATCATTGCGGGTTCCCCTTATCATTCTTGTAATCCCGGAGGCATAGACCTTGGGCAAGGGGGGGCGGCGGTCAAGACTGCCTGCTTCGACGACCGAGCTCCTCTGCAAACTGCAGGTGGGCCTCATCAACCAATCACGTTCAACCCGAGTATAGACAGCGCTCTAGGCCACGCAACGCGGCCCATGAAAACATCGTCACAAAACCTGCGAAACCCAGCAAACCCGCGCCGCTGCTGGCTCATGGCATAATAGTGGCATCGCTATATTCTTGAGCTCGCACACGTTTGCACTGCTTATAACAAATGCGTCTTAGGCATCCGGTATACCGAGCTAACTTAGAGTCTTCCGTAAGTACTGTCTTCCGTTTGTCACCCAATGTCCCTGGAGTTGTCATGAACATCGCCGCTGTACGCGAGCAGATTAAACAAGCCCATCAACATGAGAGCCAGAGCGGCCAATTGAAACAGCGCCTCGAAGCGCAACTGCCTCACCTGCATCCGTCCATCCAACTCCCTGAGAAAGATGCTCAGGGCACCCTGGCGCGCTTTGTTGGCGCCTATATCGATGAGGTTCCAGAGCTGCTCGAAGCTGCCCATGCGGTCGCGCTCGAAGCTGGCATCGAGTCGCAGATCAAACCGGTATTGAAGATCGCCGAAGCCTATTTCATGCAACCGCCCAGCGTTATGCAAGGGCATGTCGGCCTCGATTGCCTGCTCGATGAAGCCTACCTCGCCCATCGTCTGGTCGAAGAGGTCAACGATCTGTACATCAAGCACTTCGGGCAGCCGCTGATTCCGGCGGACACCACCGTGGCCAACCTGATCGCCCATCAACTGATCGGCGAAGAGTTTGCCAACCAACTGGATGAAGTGATCCATCACTCGGTCGACGAGATGCTCGACGACGACAGCTTCGCCCTGGAATCGGTCGAAGCCTACCGCGCCACGCTGAGCAGTCCGGCGACCGGTGAAGCCTGGAAACGCTGGCCGTGCCTGTCGCGCCAGCTGGGTGTCGAGCTCGGTCGTGGGCAAGTCGTGAACGGATAATCCCCTTCTGAATCCGGGGCCCGGCATCACCGGCCCCGGCGCTGGACGTCGATAGCACTTTCAGACTGGCAAGCGATGATGTCAAAATGCCTTTAATTACTTATTCGAGGCATGGATGCTCACGTTTTTGCGCTTGCCCCTGCGCCAGGTTCTGTTCGGCCTCGTCGTGATCCTGATCGCGCTGCTGGATCCTTTTGGCCTGGCCACATCCACCGATGACGCCTCCGCAAACTGGCTGAACCGGTTGTTGGCCACTCAGTATGCGGATGACGGCCAGCGCCAGGTTGTGGTGGTCATGATCGACGACGCCTACCTGCAGCGTAATCAGACCTACTGGCCACTACCCTATGGCGAGCAGAGCAAAGTGTTCAAGCGGCTGCTTGCCTATCAGCCGGCAGCCGTGTTCGTCGACCTGCTGTACAGCCATGACCATTCCCGGACCCTGCCTGGGCAGGCACCACGCCTGGAAAGCCAGTTGCTGGCAAACGTGTTTGCGCGCTATCAGCAGCAGGGTATCCCACTGTTTCTGGCCAACACCGGTCTGCCACGCGGCGAGCAAGGTGCAGTCAATGCCCTGCAACGCTTTACCGAGGTCAGCACGCCGGCATTGGTCACCTGGAGCGGTCACGGCGACCATTATCCATTGGCCGAACAGACCCGGCTGGGATTGATGGAAACCCCGGCGCTGAAACTATACCGCGAGTACTGCCGGCGCACGGCCTGCCCGGCGCTGCCGGTCGACGCCAGCGCGGCCTCGCAGTTGCCGGACATGGCCGTGCAATGGGGCCTGTACCGGTCCCCGGAACAGGCCAAGGTTGCCAAGGTCGGCGACTGCAACTTGCCGACCCTGAGCCAGCAACTGCTGCAGGCGGTGTTCTGGAAACTGGGCAGCAACGCGCAGTCGAACTGTGTCTACAGCCTGACCCTGTCCGCCAGCGACCTGGAAACCACCGACGCGGATGAGCAAGCGCTGCTCAAACGCCTGCTGCAAGGCAAGCTGGTACTGGTCGGTGCGAGCATCACCGGTACCGGCGACATTACCGTTTCGCCCCTGCACGGCAAGATTGCCGGGGTCTACTCGCACGCAATGGCTCTGGACAACCTGATCAACTGGGGCATGGACTACTACCGCGATACGCCAAGCCTGGCCGATTACGGCTTCACTCGTGCGGGCGGGGTTGATGTCCTGGACCTGGCCGAACTGGCCCTGCTGGCTCTCATCGCCTACCTCAGGGGCAGTCTCGATGCGCCAATACTGACTCGCTCGCTGATGCACCAGCAACGTCGCCCGCTGCTGCGCTCGCTCGCCGCGTGGGCGCTGGTGCTGCTGCTGCTTCTCGGCTTGAGCGCGGTGCTGTGGCTGAAAAACTTCACCCCGGCCAACGTTCTCGGCCTGTTACTGCTTTCACTCACATTGTTCAGCACAAGGATCCAGGCCCGCTCCGCGAGCAGTACCTGGTAAGTCGCCAATTCATCTAAAGGAACCCAGAGATGCGCAAGACTTCACTTTTCCTTCTGTCGGTGCTGTTCAGCCCGAGTCTGCTCGCCGCGCCAATGGTCGAGGCGTTTCTAGGCGAGCAAATCACCGTGTTGGACGATCAGGGCGGCATACAGCGCGAGGTTGCCAGCGCCAGCCTGGGGAAACAGCCCTTGCCGGTGCTGCAGTACAACAAGGATCTGGATCTGGTCGAGGTCGAGCTGGCTGGGCAGAAGGTCTGGCTGGACCCTCTGCAGCTGCGTATCAACCCTCCCCTGAACATGGTCAAGATGCCCTGCGAAAAATTGCCCACAACCCTTGCAAGCGATCACAAGAACAACTCGACCATGGGCTATGGTGGGTGCAGCGAATGAACCCGGTCAGCCTCAAAGGCCTCATCACTTCGGTGGCGATCATGACAACAGCCCTGTTGAGCGGCTGCCAGACCCTCAACGGCGCCAATCACGCGCTGATGAACCTGGTAGGCCCCTCTACCCAATCGCGCCTGACCGGGCCATACCTTGAGCACAGCGATGTTCGCCAGTACTACCGACTCGACCCTCAGCACGCCAGCCAGCAACGCCTGAGCTTCGATGGCCGGACTCTTCCAGCAAACGAGATCCGGCAACAGAACCTGGTGCGCATTCCCCAGCTGGAAACCTACCTGCAAGGAATCGTCAAGCGACTCGCCAAAGGCTGGCCAGGTGAGCTACCCACCCTCCAGGTGCGCATCATCGACAGCTATACGTTCGGTCCTTCAGCCGATCCTTACGGGACGATCTTCGTGCCCTTGGGCATGCTCGACAACGTCGAAAGCGAGGACGAAATCGCCGCCATGCTCGGCCACGAAATGAGCCATGTATTGCTGCGTCATCACGATCGAATGGCAGCATTCCAGAAGCAGAAAGAACTGGTCACCAACGTGGCAACCACCGTGATGGTCGCCACGGTGATCCAGAATACCGGCGTCGAACGCAGCGCCGGGACAGTGAAATTCATCAGCAAAGATCCACTGCGCGCGCAGAAAGTCATCGGCGACACCGTGCTCTACACCGCCCTGACCAACAGCTTCTCGGATAACGTCTGGAGCACTGCGTGGGGCCGCACTCAGGAAGACCAGGCCGACCTGCTGGGCACCGACCTGATGGTCCGTGCCGGCTATGCACCGCGCGCTTCGAGCGTCAGCCTGCAACGGCTGAACGATTTTCAGGGCAAGCAGAAGCCACTGCTGAGCAGCTTCCTCAAGGAGCGCCAGGACGCCCTGCAGGCCTCGGCGCAGCAATTTAACCTCAAGCAGTTCAACCAGGAGCTGCAAACGCTGGTCAACCAGGGGGTCGGCACCGCTATCACGTCCACCAGCCAGTATCTTTCACGCTCACACATGTCACCCGCCGATCGCGATGAAGAGTTGCGTCAGTACCTGCAACGAGAGTATCGCCAGCAGAGCAGAGCACGTGTGGATCGGCGGAGTTGGCCGCAGGTGCGTGACCAGATTGCTGTACGCCAGGCCCTCCAGGGCTATCGTGACGCCTATGCGGCGCTGGCAGCACTGGACCAGAAGCAGATCAAAGCCGCCTCCGCATTTATCGACCGCGCGCTGGCCTCTCCCGTCGCCAATCAACCCGGCATCCGTCGCGCCGCCCTCAGCCTGCATCTGGCCCAAGGCAACCAGCGCGCTGCCATCGCCGACCTGCAAGCGGTTGAGGATTGGTCACTGGCGGGGCCGTCGATCTACGACCTGATGATCGGCCACCATCTCAAGCGTGGTGAGGCCCAGGCGGCGCTGGCGCTTATAGACAAGGCAGAGCGCAACCTGGGTTCAGAGGAGCTGTTCATCACCGAAAAGCTCCTCGCCAACCGTCAGCTCAAGTCCGCTGACCAGGTGCAGCAAGTACTGCGCAAGTGCGAGCAATACCCCAGCCGCAAGGAAGGCTGCCGCAAGCTGGTACCCAAATCCGCCTGATCACCCATCTCAGGTAAGCGCGGCACGGCGCAAGCGCCCCTCGACTCGGCGTTTGAGCCCGCGTTGCTCAACCCGCAGGCGCGAGCCGGTCGCTCGATTGGCCCGGCCCCAGTCCTCGAGCAGTTCCAGCACCGAGTGGTCGATATAGCTCAGGTTGCCCAGCGGCACGTGCAGGGTCGTGCCCGCAGGCACCTGCTCAAGCACCTGGGTCAGGGCCGGCACCTTGAGGAAGGTGGCCGCGCCGCTCAGGCGCAACTCCATATGCCCAGGCTTGGCCAGGTCGACCAGGTTGATTTTCAGGCGCGCCGCCTTGAACGCCAGCTTCAACAGGGTCAAGGCAAAGCCCAGCAAGACCCCGGTCAGCAGGTCGGTGAAGATGATCGCCAGCGCTGTTGCGGCATAGGTGAACATCGGCATCCGGCCATACCGGCCAAGGCTGCGAAACGCCTTGAAATCAACCAGCTTGATCCCGGTATACACCAGCACCCCGGCCAGGCTCGCTACCGGAATCTGCTGCAGCACGCTGCTCAGCACAACCACAAAGCCCAGCAACCAGACGCCATGCAGGATCGCCGAAGCGCGGGTCTGCGCGCCGGCCTGGACGTTGGCCGAGCTGCGCACGATCACCCCGGTCATCGGCAGCGCACCGAGCACGCCGCAGAGCATGTTGCCGATACCTTGCGCCGACAGCTCCTTGTCGAAGTCCGAGCGCTGCCCGCTGTGCATGCGGTCTACCGCTGCAGCCGACAGCAGCGTTTCGGCACTGGCGATGAAGGCCAGGGCAAAGGCGGCTACCAGCAAGGTCGGATCGGCCAGCTTCAGCAGGTCATCCGGGCGCAGCCAGTCGATCGCTTCGGACAAGTCCGCTGGCACCACCACGCGATTGACCGGCAGCGCCAGCCACATGGCGATTGCGGTCATGCTCGCTACACCGAGCAACGCGCCCGGCACAAAGCGCAGCCGCTGCGGCCGGAAGCGCTCCCAGGCCCACATTATGGCGATGGTACCCAGACCCAGCGCGCCGGCCTGCCAGCCACTACCGGCGCTTTCCAGCGGCAACGCTGCCAGTAATGTTTCGGGGAAGGCCAGCAGGTTGTTCAGGCCCGAAGGCTGCGGCGCGGTGTCGAACATCACATGCACCTGCGACAGCACAATCAACACGCCAATCCCGGCGAGCATGCCGTACACCACCGCCGGTGCCGTGACCCGAAACCAGCAGCCCAGGCGAAAACGCCCGGCCAGTAGCTGCAGCAAGCCCGCCAACAGCAGAATCGGCCCCAGCATGGCCATGCCATGCTGGCGTACCAGCTCGAACACCAGCACCGCCAGGCCTGCCGCCGGGCCACTGACCTGCAGCGGCGAACCGGCAATGAAGCCAACCACTATGCCGCCGATAATGCCGGTAATCAGCCCCTTGGCGGGCGGCATGCCGGATGCGATGGCGATGCCCATGCAAAGGGGCAGAGCCACCAGAAACACCACCACTGAAGCCAGTAACTCTCGCGGCAGGGCCGCCTTGATCTGTGTTTTGTTCACCGTATTTCTCCTTTCTAGACACATGGCCGGTCCGCTGGCCATGGGCACAATGGGCCCCTGACAGACGCGCAGGCGCCCGCCGCCAGCGCAGATGCCGGCAACTCGGTCAGGGAAATTCAAGGCAGCCGAAGGCCGCACCGCGCCCCTCAGGGTGCGCGGTCGGCTATCAAGGTTTTGCGGGTGTCAGGGTCGCTTAGTAGCGGCCTCTCGGCGTGGCGCTAGGGATCGGCTGGCCAGCTTCCAACGGCAGGAAGCTGTCGCTGACGGCGTCATAGGCTTCGATCCGGCTGGTCTCGATGTCGTAGATCCAACCGTGGATGTGCAATTGGCCAGCGGCCAGGCGCGAAGCGACCGACGGGTGCGTGCGCAGGTGCTGCAGCTGGGCGATGACGTTTTCTTTGGTCACGACCTGCATGGTTTCGTGCTCGCTGCCGCAGGAGCAGTTGTCTTCAACCACGGTGCGGGCCACTTCGGCGTGGCGCAGCCAGGCCTTTACCGTCGGCATCTTTTCCAGCGAAGCAGGGTTGAGCACCGCACGCATGGCGCCGCAGTCGGAGTGACCACAGATGATGATGTGGTGCACACCGAGGGCCAGCACGGCGTACTCGATAGCTGTCGAAACACCACCGTTCATCTGGCCATAAGGCGGGACCACGTTACCGACGTTACGGGTCACGAACAGGTCGCCTGGCGAGCTCTGGGTGATCAGCTCGGGAACAATCCGCGAGTCGGCGCAGGTAATGAACATGGCGCGTGGGGTTTGCGCCGTGGCGAGCTTCTTGAACAGCTCTTGCTGTTCGGGAAACACATCGTGATGAAACTTCAGGAAGCCGTCGACGATATGCTTAAGGGCGGCATCGGCGCTTTCGGCCGGGACAGCAGCCGGGGCGGCTTTGGATGGGTCCTTGATGGGCATGATTCATCCTCTAGACGGTGTGGGTAAGTTCCATATTACCGGTTAAAGATTCTGGCTATGCGGGGAATTAGATGACACGCACGGGCCATGAATCACAGTCGGTGTGGACTGATTTCCTACGCTACCGGGGAAAACTTAACTGAAACTTAATTTGAAGGCTCTAGAACGGGCGTTCCAGCTTCATTTGGCGGGACTTTGATAATAGCAAAAAAACATCAGACGCCAAGTGTCATTAGTAAAAATATTGTGCAGTATTAGTTGGGTTGAAGGGTAACTGGCATGCCTCAAAACAGTGCCATCTGCCCGCCGGGTCTACAAAACGCCGAGCAGTCCAGCGTTTGCGCCTCGCGGCCGGCAAAATCCAGCCGGCGCATGGCGCGGGCGAAGCGCTGCTGCAACAATTCGGCAAACACTCCTTCACCGCGCATGCGGCTGCCGAACCGGCTGTCGTAAAGTTCGCCGCCGCGGCTCTGGCGGATCAGGCTGAGCACGTGCGCGGCGCGTTGCGGGTAATGATCCTGCAACCACTGCTCGAACAACGGCGCCACCTCCAACGGCAAACGCAACATCATGTACGCCGCACTTTGCGCGCCGGCCTCCTTGGCCGCTTCAAGCAGATGCTCCAGCTCACTGTCGTTGATCATCGGGATCATCGGCGAGCACAGCACGCCGACCGGGATCCCCGCCGCACGCATCACCCGGATCGCCCGCAGGCGCGCCTTGGGCGCTGCCGCACGCGGCTCGAGCACACGTTTAAGCTCATCATCGAGGGTGGTCAGGCTGATCATCACCCGCACCAGACGCTGCTGGGCCAGCTCGGTGAGCAAGTCGAGGTCACGCAGAATCAACGAGCCCTTGGTAACGATGGTGACCGGATGGCGAAAGCGCAGCAGCACCTCCAGCAAGCGCCGGGTCAGCAACTGCTCCCGCTCGATGGGCTGGTAAGGGTCGGTGTTGGAGCCGAGGTTGATCGGTGCACAGACATAGCCCGGCTTGCTCAGCTGTTGCTCGAGCACTTCGGCAGCGTTGGTCTTGGCGATCAGCTTGGTTTCGAAGTCCAGCCCAGGGGACAAATCCCAATAGGCATGGCTCGGGCGGGCATAGCAGTAGATACAGCCGTGCTCGCAACCTCGATAGGGGTTGATCGAACGGTCGAAGGGCAGGTCGGGGGAAGTGTTGCGGGTGATGATGGTCTTGGCGGTTTCGCTACGGATCTCGGTGCCTTGGGTGAGCGGCACCTCCTGATACCAGCCGTCATCCTCCGCCACCGATACGCTTGGCGCGAAGCGGTTGTGAGGATTGTCGGCGGTGCCACGACCGCGCACAGGAGAGACTGACATGGGCATATCCGGAGCACTGTTTTTATATACAGTACTCCGGTTACGCGACCAATGCCATGACCGCCCGGCGCTGAGTTACTCGCTGGGCTTTTTCAACTTGGGGTTAGGGAAGAACTGCACCGTCTGTACTTTGATCGGCTCAGCCTTGACCGCCTGTTGATTGACCCGCGTGCCCAGCTCCTTGGGCACCGAAAGGCCTTGTTCGTTGAGCGTATCGGTAAACCCACAGGCGACACACTCTCGGTGCGGCACGCCGTCTTCGCTCCACATGGTCAAGCGATCCGGCTCGCTGCACGCCGGGCACACCGCCCCGGCGATAAAGCGTTTTTTGGTTTTGCTCACAGGCACCTCACTCATGCCGCTGCATCCTCGCTCAAGCCGCAGTGACGCAGCAGGGCATCGATCGACGGCTCGCGGCCACGGAAGTCGACAAACAGTACCATCGGCTCACGCGAACCACCGCGGGCAAGAATCGCCTCACGGAAGGCGCGGCCGGTTTCGGCATTGAGCACGCCTTCTTCTTCGAAGCGCGAGAAGGCATCAGCCGACAGCACCTCGGCCCATTTGTAGCTGTAGTAACCGGCTGCGTAACCGCCAGCAAAGATGTGCGCGAAGCTGTTCGGGAAGCGGTTGTAGGCCGGCGGACGCATCACCGTGACTTCATCACGCACGCCTTCCAGCACCTCCAACGCGCTACGGCCGTCGCCATGGGTGGCGTGCAGCTCGAAATCGAACAGCGAGAACTCGAGCTGGCGCACCATCATCATGCCGGACTGGAAGTTCTTCGCCGCGAGCATCTTGTCGAGCAGGTCCTGCGGCAGTGGCTCGGCGCTCTCGAAGTGGCCCGAGATCAACGCCAGGCCCTCAGGCTCCCAGCACCAGTTTTCCATGAACTGGCTTGGCAGCTCTACCGCATCCCAGGCCACGCCGTTGATGCCGGAGACGCCGGCATGCTCGATGCGGGTCAGCAGGTGATGCAGGCCGTGGCCGAATTCGTGGAACAGGGTGGTGACTTCATCGTGGGTCAGCAGCGCCGGCTTGCCAGGCGCCGCCGGGGTGAAGTTGCACACCAGGTTGGCCACCGGGCTCTGCAGGCTGCCAGCCTCGGTACGGCGACGGTCGCGCGCGCCATCCATCCAGGCACCGCCACGCTTGTTGGCGCGGGCATAGAGGTCGAAGAAGAAGCGCCCGACGTGCTCGCCGTTCTCCTTGATCTCGAACAGGCGCACGTCCGGGTGCCAGCTGTCGAAGCCTTTGAGTTCGGCGATTTCGATGCCGTACAGGCGCTGGACGATGGCGAACAGGCCAGACAGCACCTTGTCGATCGGGAAGTAGGCGCGCAGGGTTTCTTGCGAAACGCTGTAGCGCTGCTCGCGCAGCTTCTCGCCGAAGTAACCGACGTCCCAGCTGGCCAGCTCAGGGCAGCCTTGCTCGGCCGCGTAGGCCTTGAGCTGGGCCAGGTCCTGGGCGGCAAACGGCTTGCTGCGCTTGGCCAGGTCCCGCAGGAAGCTCAGCACCTGGTCGCTCGATTCGGCCATCTTGGTCGCCAGGCTCAGCTCGGCGAAGTTCGGGTAACCGAGCAGCTGCGCTAGCTCCTGACGCAGGTCGAGGATCTCGTTCATGACCGGGCCGTTGTCGAACTGGCCGGCGTTTGGGCCTTGGTCCGAGGCGCGGGTGCAGTAGGCGGCGTACAGTTCTTCACGCAGGGCGCGGTCGTTGGCGTAGGTCATCACCGCGTAGTAGCTGGGGAATTCCAGGGTGATCAGCCAGCCATCGAGGCCCTTGGCCTGCGCCGCGGCAGCCATCTGCGCCTTGGCCGATTCGGTCAGGCCGGCGAGGGCGGCTTCGTCGCTGACGTGCTTGCTCCAGGCCTGGGTGGCGTCGAGCAGTTGGTTGGAGAAGCGGCTGCCCAGCTCGCTGAGCTTGCTCTGCACTTCGGCATAGCGCTGCTGTTTGTCCGCCGGCAGGTCGATACCCGACAGGCGGAAGTCACGCAGAGCGTGTTCGAGGATGGTTTTCTGAGCCACATCGAAATTGGCCGACTCGGGGCTGTTGGCCAGAGCTTCATAAGCCTGGAACAGCTCGCGGTTCTGGCCCATCTCGGTGGAGTAGGCGCTCAAGGCTGGCAGGCACGACTCATAAGCCTCGCGCAGCTCGGCGCTGTTGCACACCGCGTTGAGGTGGCTGACCGGGCTCCAGGCGGCGCCGAGGCGGTCGTTGAGTTCGTCCATCGCCAGCACCAGGCCGGCCCAGCTTGGTGTCTGGCCTTGGGTTTTGAGAATTTCGGCAATGGCTTTACGGTTATCGGCCAGGATCTGTTCGATCGCCGGCAACACGTGTTCGGCACGGATTGCCGAGAAGGGCGGCAGATCGTAGGACTGCAGAAGCGGGTTGTTCGCACTCACGGTTTGGATACCTTGGCAGGAGAAACATGGGACCATCTTAATTACAATCGACGCCGTCCGCAGCAGGCAGCCCGCCTATTGGCATTCAAGAGAGGCGCTATCATGGCCATTCGTAGCTTTCAGCAACACACTCCGATCGTTGGACCCCGGGCCTTTGTCGACCGTTCGGCGGTGGTGCTGGGCGACGTGCAGATCGGCGAGGACAGCTCGGTATGGCCGCTGACCGTGGTGCGCGGCGACATGCACCGCATCCGCATCGGCGCGCGCACCAGCGTGCAGGACGGCAGCGTGCTGCACATCACCCACGCCGGCCCGTTCAACCCGGACGGCTTCCCGCTGATCATCGGCGACGAGGTGACCATCGGTCACAAAGTCATGCTGCATGGCTGCACCCTGGGCAATCGCATCCTGGTCGGCATGGGCAGCACCATCATGGATGGCGCGGTGGTCGAGGATGAGGTGATCATCGGCGCCGGCAGCCTGGTGCCGCCGGGCAAGCGCCTGCAAAGCGGTTACCTGTATGTCGGCAGCCCGGTCAAACAAGCGCGGGCACTGACTGACAAGGAGCGGGCGTTTTTCCCGTACAGTGCCGCCAACTACGTCAAGCTCAAAGACCTGCACCTGGCCGAAGGCTACGACCGCCCGGAATGACGCCCTCGCGGCGCCCATCCGCACAACCGAGAGACTCCATGCACCAGCAGACCATTCTTTTCGACCTGGACGGCACCCTGACCGACCCGCGTCTGGGCATTACCCGTTCGATCCAGTACGCCCTGGCCAAACTGGGCATCGACGAGCCGAACCTGGCCCGCCTCGAGCACTTCATCGGCCCGCCCTTGCTGCAGGCCTTCATGCAGTTCTACGAGTTCGACGAGGCCAAGGCCTGGCAGGCGGTGAACTTCTACCGCGAGCGCTTCAAGGTCACCGGGCTGTACGAAAACAGCGTATATGCCGGCGTGCCCGAGCTGCTCGCAGCGCTCAATGAGCAAGGCCGCACGCTTTATGTAGCCACCTCGAAGCCGTGGGAATTTGCCCGCGAGATCGCCCGCCACTTCGCCTTCGATCATCACTTCAAGGTGATCTACGGCAGCGAGCTGGATGGCACCCGGACCAACAAGGTCGAGCTGATCGCCCACCTGCTCGAGCAGGAAGGCCTCGACCCGGCGCACACCCTGATGATCGGTGACCGCAAGCACGACCTGATTGGTGCGCGCAGCAACGGCGTGCAGGCCGTTGCAGTGGGCTACGGCTTCGGCAGCCGCGAAGAGCTGACGGCAGAAGCGCCAGCCTTCCATTTCGAAACGCTGGCGGAACTGCATCAGGCGTTTATCAGGGCCTGATTGGCTTCGCCGACGGCTGTGCAAGCTTACCCAGCTCAGCTTTACGCTGTGCCAGGGGCAGCTTGCCCAGCTGTTCAACCGCCTGATAGAACCGCGGCCAATCCCCGCCGACCTGTTGGAACAACGCTGCAAAGGCCGGCACCCACTGGTCATAAAGGCCGAAGGGCAACAGCTTGGCATTGCTCATTGGCGCGTAGATCCAGGCGTCATAGCGTTTGTCGCCGGCCCATTGGCTATCGCGCAGTTGCCGGTACTCATCGCGTAGACGGGCAAACTCGGCGTGCTTGGCCGCTCGCTTAGCGATATCGGACAGCGGTCCGGCGTAAAGCTGCTGCAATCGCTCTCGGCTATCGAGCACCAGCTGAATGAACTGCTCGCGTTGCCGTGAGGCGTCTTCGCCAATCGCTGCAAGGCCACGGGCGGCGCGCCATTGCCGCGTGCCTTGCTGCTCGACGAAGGTAGCAAAGGATTCGTTGAACTCGGTGTCGTCCTTCACGTAGAAGCGCTGGTGCGCCAGCTCGTGAAAGATCAGAGAAGCCAGCCGCTCGTCACCCCAGCCAAGCATCGACGACAGCAGCGGATCATCGAACCAGCCCAAGGTTGAATAGGCTTCGACGCCACCGACATACACGTCCAGCCCTTGCTGACGCATCAGCGCCGCTGCACCGCGCGCTGCGCCCTGGCGGTAGTAGCCACGATAGGCCACGCAGCCGGCAATCGGGAAGCAGTGGGTGATTGGCTGCAGCGACAGCTCGGGCGTGGCAAACACATTCCACACCACATACGGCCGGCCCAGGTCGGCATACACCCGGTAGCTGCGGTTATCCGGAAGCTTCAGCACATCGCTGGCAAACATTCGGGCCTGCTCGGCATGCTCAAGCCGCTCGCGCAATACCGGATCTGTCGCCGGGTCGCGCAGCACCTGCGCGACCGGCTGACGCGCACGCAGCAACTGCAACTGGCCCTCGGCCAGCTGGCTGTAGTAGCTCACGCTGCTGCAACCGCTCAGCAGAACGAGCGCCAGTACGGGAACCAAAGGTGAAAAAACGCGGTCGAGTGCCCCAAGGCCTGAGCGCTGACTAAAAAAATCGCAAAGCATCGCCGCTGTTCATCTCGCTCAAGGTTGTGCAAAGCCACAGACTATCTCGCCAAGGGGAGTATCGCCATGCGTGCACCGATAGCCATCGGCGCCTTACTGCTGTTGTCGGGTTGCTCCACCCTGCCCGATGCCGACCCGAGCAAGGCCTGGGTCGATCTTGCGCCGAACGATGACACGGCGCTGCACGCCGTGCAGGTCGACGAGCGCGACTGGCAAGACAACCGTTACTTCGAGGTTGAGCCCGGCAAGCATGAGCTCACCGTGCGCTATCAATTCCCGGTAGCGCCGAGCAACATTGGCCCGGTGGCCGAGCCGCTATGGCGCGACTGCCAGCTGAATGTCGACTTCAAGGACTTCAACGCTGGCCAGCGCTACAGCCTGCAAGCAGGCAGCATCGGCTTCAGGCCGTGGCTGAAACTCTACGATGAACAACAAAAACTGGTCGGCCAGGGTGCACCGGCCGGCTGCCAACGCAGCTGATGACGACGATTGGCGCTATGCTCAAGGCTTGTAACCTGCAAGTGGGAGTTTCACCATGCGCCAGCCCATGATGCTGATCGCCCTGAGTACACTTGGGGCCTGCGCCAGCCCCTTGCCCCCCGTTGACCCGAAACAGGCGTGGGTCGACCTCTACACCATGACCCCCGGCAAGGTGATCATGGCTGATCGCCTGGATGGCAAGCGCCTCGACGACGGCCGCTACTTCCAGGTACCCCCCGGCCAACACGAGCTGCGAGTACGTTTTGACTACGAACTCAGTGGCGGACTGTTCACCACTGATCCCACCGAGCGGACCTGCTACCTGACCGTACGTTTCGACAACTTCGAAGCCGGCCAGCGTTATCGCCTGGAAGCCAGGGCGCCAGCCATGCAGCCGCAGGTGTACCTGTACGACACCAGTCGCAAGGTGTTGGTAGATGAGCCCAGCGACGTGTTTTGCATCCCGTAACGAAAATGGGGCTGCTCGAATCCGAGCAGCCCCATGGCATTAACCGTTACTGATCATTCTTTTGATAAATGATCTTCTTGCTGCCACCTTCACAGCTGCCCACCACCATGTTCGGGTCGGTGACTTCACTGTTGGCAACAATCTCCAGGGTGTAGGAAGCAACGCCTTGCGCCTGGATCTTGGCTTCGATTTCAGATTTGAGCTCTTCGCAGGGCTTCACTGCAGCTAACGCAGAGGTAGCGAGCAGCGAAGCCAGCAGAGCGATTGCGACGCGAATCATGGGACGGCTCCTGGAGCGGCAGGCCAACTGCCGACAGTCCTTAGACTACAACAAACCGCCCCAGTTGCGCCGCCTCAGCCCTCCAGCGTGGCGTCGAGGCTGATCTGCGCGTTGAGCACTTTCGACACCGGGCAACCGGCCTTGGCCTTGTTGGCGATCTCGGTGAACTGCTCTTGGCTGGCGCCCGGCACCTTGGCCTTGAGGATCAGGTGCACGGCGGTGATGGCGAAGCCGTCGTCCTGTTTGTCGAGGGTGACCTCGGCGGTGGTGTCGATGCGCTCTGCGGTCAGGCCAGCCTCACCGAGCATCATCGACAGTGCCATCGAGAAGCAGCCGGCGTGGGCAGCGCCGATCAGTTCTTCAGGGTTGGTGCCGGGGGTGCCTTCAAAGCGGGTATTGAAGCCATAAGGGTTCTGCTTGAGCGCGCCGCTCTCGGTGGAGAGCATGCCTTTGCCATCCTTCAGACCACCTTGCCATACCGCTGATGCTGTCTTTTTCATGGTGTCCCCTGAATAGTTGCTTGCGTGTAGGTAAAGATTGAGAGGACACCACCTACGGCAAGTTCAGAACAATCCGCGGGCAAACATTGAATCCATCGAATCTGCCCATACAGAGTCTACAAGGCTAACGCCCTTTACTTTTTGCGGAGGCAGCGATGACGCAGTTGCGTGATCTGAAGATTTCAACCCTCGACCTGGTCCCGGTACGCGCCGACGCCGGCCCAGCCCAATCCCTGCACAATTCACTGGACCTGGCGCGCCACGTCGAGCGCTTTGGCTACAACCGCTTCTGGGTGGCTGAACACCACAACATGGATGGCATCGCCAGCTCGGCCACCTCGGTACTGCTCGGCTACCTGGCCGGCGGCACCTCGACCATCCGCGTCGGCGCCGGTGGGGTGATGCTGCCCAACCACGCGCCACTGGTGATCGCCGAGCAGTTCGGCACCCTCGCCAGCCTGTACCCCGGCCGCATCGACCTGGGCCTGGGGCGTGCGCCCGGCTCTGACCAGATGACCGCCCGCGCCCTGCGCCGCGAGCGCTCGGGCAGCGCCGACGACTTCCCCGATGATGTCGAAGAGCTGGTGCGCTACCTCGGCCCACGCACACCTGATCAAAAAGTGATCGCCGTACCCGGCTATGACACCGAAGTGCCGATCTGGCTGCTCGGTTCCAGCCTGTTCAGCGCCCAGCTGGCTGGCATGCGCGGCTTGCCCTACGCCTTTGCCTCGCACTTTGCGCCGCGCTACATGCATGAGGCGATTCGCACCTACCGTAATCACTTCAAGCCGTCGACGGTGCTCGACAAGCCCTATGTGATGCTCGGCGTGCCGATGGTGGTCGCTGATACGGACGAAACTGCAGAATATCTGGCAACGTCGGTGTACCAGCGCATCCTTGCCCTGATGCGCGGCCAGAGCCTGATGCAGCGCCCACCGGTGAGCACCATGGACGGCCTGTGGCTGCCCCATGAGCGCGAGGCGGTGATGAGTTTCCTCGGTCTGGCGATGATCGGCAGCCCGCAGAAGGTTCGGGCCAAGGTCGAGGTCTTGCTGGAGCAGACCGGGGCCGATGAGCTGATCTTTACCTGTGACCTGTATGAGCATGCCGACCGCATCAGGTCGTACGAGCTGCTGGCGCAGGCGCTCAAGGTCGAATAAAGGCAATTGGGGCCGCTTCGCGGCCCTTCGCGGCGGTCCGGCGTTCCGGTGAACCCGCTCCCACAAGGTTTGCAGCGCCGCCGTAACCTGTGGGAGCGGGTTTACCGGAACGCCGGACCGCCGCGAAGGGCTGCAGAGCAGCCCCAATCGCAGGCAGCATTACTTACGCGAATAAACGATTTCCTTGGTGCCGCCCTCGCAAGAGCCCACCACTTTGCCCGCTGGATCACCCTTGTCAAAGATCTCCAGCGTATAACCACTGACCCCTTTGGCATCCAGCTTGGCCGCAATCTCTGCCTTGAGCTCCTCGCACGGTTTGCCTGCGGCCATGGCACCACCGGCCAGCATCAGCAAACCCATCGCCATCAGTAGCTTGTTCATCGATCGCTCTCCTTGTTCAGATCAAATCAAACAGGGCGCAACGCGCGCCCCTGAACTGTATTACCCCATCCTGCACGGACACTCTAGCCCGGTAGTGTTTCAGCTCTCGGCAATACGGAAACCAACCTTCAGGGTGACCTGGAAGTGCGCGACCTTGCCGTTCTCGATATGGCCGCGGGTTTCGGTAACTTCGAACCATTCCAGATGCTTGAGGCTCTTGCCGGCCTCGGCAATAGCGTTGTTGATGGCGTCTTCTACACTGGTCGTGGAAGATCCAACCAGCTCGATTTTCTTGTACGTACGATGCTCAGACATTAGCGCGTTCCTCGAGTGATTACCGCAGATGAGCCTAGCAGTGCAGGCTTGATTTACCTGCGAGCGGTCAATTCGAGAAAAAGTTCGATCGCACTTTTGCCGCGCGGCGCAGTCGCACTAGTTACTGCCACTTACCATTGCGAAGGAGAGTCAACATGGCCCGCAACACCCTGCGTAAGACATCGCTGCAAAGCATGGAAGCCGAAATCGAGAGCCTCCTCAACACCCTCGAGACGCTCAAGAACGACGCCTCCGAAGAATCGCAAAAGTCCCTCAAGGCCATTCGCGGCAACGCCGAAAACGCCCTGAAACACTCGCGCAGCGTCATCAGCGACGCCTATGACGAGGTCAAGACCCGCACCCGTCAAACCGGCATCGCTACCCGCGACTACGCCCAAGAGCACCCATGGACTGCCGCCGGCGTTGCCGTTGGCGCACTGGGCCTGCTGGCTGCTTACCTGCTGACCAAACGCAACTAAGCCATCTGCTCCAGCTCGCGGCGCAGCCACTGCGCCAGTTGCTCGGCGCGCCCATCTGCGGCGCGCCGCGGCACCCACAGCGCCAGCGCGGCGTTGGTCGGCGAGAACCCCCAAGGCGCAATCAAACGCCCGGCACGCAAGTCATCCGCCACCAATGGTTGCGGTGCGATCGCCACGCCCAGGCCTGCCACGGCCGCCTCCAGCAAATAATACAAATGCTCGAACGCTTGCCCCAGCTGCAGCTCGCCCGTGCTCAGGCCATGCTGCGCCGCCCAGGTAGGCCAGGCTTGTGGCCGCGAGGTGGTGTGCAGCAAGGCTTGCTGCAGCAACGCCGCGGTGGGGGCGTTGCGCAGGCTCTGCGAGCCGGCGAAGTGTGGGCTGAGCACCGGGCCGATGCGCTCTGCGGCCAGGACATGGACCTGCATATCTGCCGGCCACGGCGGCTCGGCGTATACCAGCAGGGCATCCAGCCCGGGCCGGCGCGGGTCCAGGTCGCCTTCTCCCGCCGACAGGTGCAGGCGCAGCTCCGGCAGCTCGGCATTCAGCCGCCCAAGCCTGGGGATAAACCAGCGCGCCAGCAGGCTGCCCGAGCAGCCCAGCACGAACGGCGCCTCGCTGACGTCCCGGCTCAGTTCGGCACACACGCCGCGCAGGCGGTCAAAGGCATCGATGCTGGCATCGCGCAGGCGCACGCCGGCATCTGTGAGTTTGACGCCACGCCCATCCTTGACGAACAACGCCACGCCAAGATGCTCCTCAAGCACCTTGATCTGCCTGCTGACCGCGCCGTGAGTAACGTGCAGCTGCTCGGCGGCCTGGCTGACACTGTTCAGCCGGGCGGTCGCTTCAAATGCCCGCAGGGCATTCAGGGGAGGGAGGTCGAGGCGCATAACCTGTGAGATTTCCTGACATGTTTGCGCAATCTTATCGGTTTTCAGCCGGGCGCAGTGAAGTTAGAGTAAAGCCCATCAGTCATCCATATCGCCTTGGAGCGCTCCATGACCCAGACCCAATTCCGCGCTGGCCCCGACGCCGACGGCCTGTTCGGCTCGTTCGGTGGCCGCTACGTGGCAGAAACCCTGATGCCGCTGGTGCTGGACCTGGCCCGCGAGTACGAAGCGGCCAAGGCCGACCCAACCTTCGTTGAGCAGCTGGCGTACTTCCAGCGCGATTACATCGGCCGGCCCAACCCGCTGTACTTCGCCGAGCGCCTGACCGAGCACTGTGGCGGCGCGCAGATCTACTTCAAACGCGAAGAGCTCAACCACACCGGCGCGCACAAGGTGAACAACTGCATCGGCCAGGTCCTGCTGGCCAAGCGCATGGGCAAAAAACGCCTGATCGCCGAAACCGGCGCCGGCATGCATGGTGTCGCCACCGCAACCGTGGCTGCCCGTTTCGGCCTGCCCTGCGTGATCTACATGGGCGCCACCGACATCGAGCGCCAGCAAGCCAACGTGTTCCGCATGAAGCTGCTGGGCGCCGAGATCGTCCCGGTTACTTCCGGCACCGGCACCCTCAAAGACGCCATGAACGAAGCACTGCGTGACTGGGTCACCAACGTCGACGATACCTTCTACCTGATCGGCACCGTCGCTGGCCCGCACCCATATCCTGCGATGGTGCGCGACTTCCAGTCGATCATCGGCAAGGAAACCCGCGCCCAGATGCAGGAAAAACAAGGCCGTCTGCCCGACAGCCTGGTGGCCTGCGTCGGTGGCGGCTCCAACGCCATGGGCCTGTTCCACGAGTTTCTCGATGACGCCAGCGTGCAGATCATCGGCGTTGAAGCCGGCGGCCATGGCGTCGACACCGACAAGCACGCCGCCAGCCTGAACGGCGGCGTACCGGGCGTGCTGCACGGCAACCGTACCTACCTGCTGCAGGACGGCGACGGCCAGATCACCGATGCCCACTCGATTTCGGCAGGCCTGGACTACCCCGGCATTGGCCCGGAGCACGCCTTCCTGCATGAAGTGAAACGGGTCGAGTACGTCAGCATCACCGACGACGAAGCCATCGATGCGTTCCACGCCACCTGCCGCCTGGAAGGCATCATCCCGGCGCTGGAAACTGCCCACGCCCTGGCTGAAGCCATCAAGCGCGCGCCAACCCTGCCTAGCGATCACTTGATGGTGGTGTGCCTGTCCGGCCGTGGCGACAAAGACATGCAAACCGTGATGAACCACATGGCCGCCCAGGAGAAACAGGCATGAGCCGTCTCGAACAACGCTTTGCCGACCTCAAGGCCGAAGGCCGCTCGGCGCTGGTCACCTTCATCACTGCCGGCGACCCTGGCTACGACACCTCGCTGGCCATCCTCAAGGGCCTGCCAGCCGCCGGCGCCGACGTGATTGAGCTGGGCATGCCGTTCACCGACCCGATGGCCGACGGCGTGGCGATCCAGCTGGCGACCTTGCGCGCCCTGGATGCCGGCCAGACCCTGGCGAAAACCCTGCAGATGGTCCGCGAGTTCCGCGTCGACAACCAGACCACGCCAATCGTGCTGATGGGCTACTACAACCCGATCCACCGTTTTGGCGTTGAGAAGTTCGTCGCCGAGGCCAACGAGGCTGGCGTTGACGGTTTGATCATCGTCGACCTGCCACCCGAGCATGACGCCGAGCTGGCCACCCCGGCGCAGGCCGCGGGCATCGACTTCATTCGCCTGACCACACCGACCACCGACGATGCGCGCCTGCCGCGCGTGCTCGAGCGCAGCTCGGGGTTCGTCTACTACGTCTCGGTGGCCGGCGTGACTGGTGCCGGCTCCGCTACCAGCGAGCACGTCAGCGAGGCGCTGGCGCGTCTGCGTCGCCATACCGACCTGCCGATCAGCGTCGGCTTTGGTATCCGCACCCCTGAGCAAGCAGCGGCAATCGCGCGCCTGGCTGAAGGTGTGGTGGTCGGCTCGGCGCTGGTCGACAAGATCGCCAACGCCAACAGCAACGAACAGGCCGTCAACGATGTGCTGAGCCTGTGCTCGGCGCTGGCTGAAGGCGTGCGCTCGGCACGTCGCTGAGTTGCCTTGGGCCGTTCGCGCAGCCGCAGCGCGGATGGCCCTGCTTCACTC
Organism: Pseudomonas shirazensis; assembly: GCF_050496565.1. GTDB lineage: Bacteria > Pseudomonadota > Gammaproteobacteria > Pseudomonadales > Pseudomonadaceae > Aquipseudomonas > Aquipseudomonas shirazensis_A. Next base: position 781,318 of record NZ_JBNWAE010000001.1, on the reverse strand, counting down.
CTCGAAGATCGACAGGTCCAACGGTCGTAAAGCGCCCATCCAGATCGCATGATCACGGTGATCGGCCAGCTCATCGCCAGTCAGCGGGTGCAGAAACACCACCAGCCCACGCCGATACAACGCTAACCACGGCAGCACCACGCCTACCACTTCCGGCGCAAACGCCAGCTGGCAGCTCCAGTCCGGATGCGGCCCGACCGGTTTCTGATGCATGCGCCCCATGCTCACGGGAAACAGCCGTGTTGCCTCCTCGCACAGCTCCCGCGCCTGCTCCATGCTGTGCGCGTCGTAATAGACGTGCGCGTGGTAACCCTTGATTCTCTGCACGATAGCTCCTGATTACGCTGCAACCATCACCGCCGGCAAGGCAGTGATGTAATGAAAGATAGCCCAGACCACATAGCGGCCCAACCTCTTAACGGTTGCGCTCTTGCTCCAGCCAATCTACAAACCGCTCGATCAACGGCCCACGGCGCTTGCGCGGCGGTAATACCACGTAATAGCCACGGTCCGAGCGCAAACTTCCCGCCAATGGCCGGCACAACAACCCTTGTTCCACCAGGCCGTCCACAAGGTGCCCCCAGCCAATCGCCACACCTTGGCCGGCAATCGCCGCCTGAATCAGCAGCGTGTAGTTATCGAAGCGCAATTGCCCCGCCGGCGGTGGGCTGGACACGCCAAAGCCGCGAAATACCCCCGCCCAGTCAAACCAGCGGCTGGCCTGCTCGCCCTTCAAATGCAGCAACGGCAAGCGTTGCAAAGCCGAGGCTGACAAGGCTTTGCCGTCAGTCATCCGGGGACTGCACACAGGGAAAACCTCTTCATTGAACAACCAGCGGCTCTCCCCCTGATGGAAGCGCCCATCGCCAAACAGCACCGCCACGTCGATGTCCGGGCGCAACATGCCCTGACTACGTTCACCGGTCACCAGGCTTACATCCACTTGTGGGTAAGCCTCATGAAAGCGCTGCAGGCGCGGCATTAGCCAGAATGCTGCAAAAGCAAAGTCGGTAGCCACCTGCAGCACCTCGCGTTGGCCGCGACCGCTGGCCTGGGCGATGCCGTCATCCATCGCCTGCAGGCCCTGATGCACCTGTTCGAATAACAACTGGCCGGCTTCGGTGAGCTGAATGCCCCGATAAATACGGTCGAACAGGCGCGTGCCTAGCTTTGCTTCCAGGCGCTTCACTTGCTGACTCACGGCCGGCTGGGTGGTGCCAAGCTCCAACGCAGCAGGGGTAAAGCCACGCAGGCGCGCGGCCGCTTCGAACACGCGCAAGGTATCCAGCGACAGCCCGGCAAGGTGTTCAAACATAAGCTCAGCTAATCCCAGTCATTGCCCGCCATGGGCTTTACCCATGTTAGCGGAAGTCGCATCTTGAAAGGCACGCGGATCGCATAACCTTCAACAATGGAAGCCGACATGACGCGCCCGAATATCCTGTTCATCATGGCCGACCAAATGGCCGCACCCCTGCTGCCAATCTATGCCACTTCGCCCGTGCAGATGCCGCATCTGAGCCGGCTGGCCGAACAGGCGGTAGTGTTTGATTCAGCCTACTGCAACAGCCCATTGTGCGCGCCTTCCCGCTTCACGCTGGTCAGTGGCCAACTGCCGAGCCGCATCGGCGCCTACGACAATGCTGCCGATTTTCCCGCCGATGTACCGACCTATGCGCACTACCTGCGCCGCTTGGGTTATCGCACTGCGCTGTCCGGCAAAATGCACTTCTGCGGCCCGGACCAACTGCACGGTTATGAAGAGCGGCTGACCAGCGACATCTACCCAGCCGACTATGGCTGGGCGGTGAACTGGGACGAACCGCACGTGCGCCCGAGCTGGTTCCACAACATGTCCTCGGTGCTGCAGGCAGGGCCGTGCGTGCGCACCAACCAGCTGGATTTCGACGAAGAGGTGGTGTTCAAAGCGCGCCAGTACTTGTACGACCATGTGCGCGAGAACCACGGGCGACCTTTCTGCCTCACGGTGTCCATGACCCACCCGCACGACCCCTACACCATCCCCAAGCGATATTGGGATCGCTACGAGGGTGTCGATATTCCGATGCCCACCGCGCTCAGTCAGGCACAACTGGACCCCCACTCACAGCGCCTGCTGAAGGTTTACGACCTGTGGGACAAGCCGCTGCCTGTGGACAAAATCCGCGATGCCCGCCGAGCCTACTTCGGCGCCTGCAGCTACATCGACGACAACATCGGCCAGCTGCTGCAGACCCTGGAGGAGTGCAAGCTGGCCGACGACACCTTGATCGTGTTCTCCGGCGACCACGGCGACATGCTGGGCGAGCGCGGCCTCTGGTACAAGATGCACTGGTTCGAGATGTCGGCGCGGGTTCCGCTGCTGATTCATGCACCCAAGCGCTTTGCCGCCAGCCGGGTGAGCGCCTCGGTATCAACCTGTGATCTGCTGCCGACATTGGTAGAGCTGGCCGGTGGCGCTGTGGATAAACACCTGCACCTGGACGGCCGCTCACTGCTCGGCCATCTGCAAGGGCAGGGCGGTCACGACGAAGTCATCGGCGAATACATGGCTGAGGGCACGGTCGGCCCACTGATGATGATCCGCCGCGGGCCCTACAAGTTCGTGTACAGCGAAGACGACCCCTGTCTACTCTATGACCTGAGCCGCGACCCGCACGAGCGGGAGAACCTCACCGGCAGCCCGGAGCACCAGGCGCTGCTGCAGGCATTTGTCGATGAAGCACACCAGCGCTGGGATATCCCCAGCCTGCGCCAGCAGGTGCTGGCCAGCCAGCGCCGCCGGCGCCTGGTTGGCGAAGCGCTGGCCATCGGCAAGCTGAACAGCTGGGACCATCAACCCTGGGTAGATGCCAGCCAACAGTACATGCGCAACCACATCGATCTCGACGACCTCGAGCGCAAGGCACGTTATCCACAGCCCGCACCCCTGGATTGAGAAGAGAGGCCGCCATGCACACGTTCTCCACCGCCGTACTTGCTTTGGCTCTGGGCATCGCTACGGCGAACGCAGCCGACAGCGACGCGCAATGCAGCACCGTAAAACTGGCCGACCCTGGCTGGAGTGATATTGCCTCGACCAACGCAGTCGTCCGGCTGCTGCTGGAAAGCCTGGGCTACCAGGTCAAAATAGACAGCTTGGCCGTGCCGATCATCTACGGCGGCCTCAAGGATGGGAGGGTCGATGCCTTTCTTGGCAACTGGATGCCGGCGCACCAGAGCTTCCATGACAAGTTCGTCGCCAACGGCGATGTCCAGCAGCTGTCACGCAACCTGGAAGGAACCGAGTTCACCCTGGCGGTGCCCGACTACGTGTGGAACGCCGGGGTCAAGAGCTTCGCTGACCTGCAGAAACACGCCGCTCAGTTCGGCAACAAGCTGTACGGTATCGGCTCCGGCGCCCCGGCCAACCTCTCGTTGAAAGAAATCATCGACAACAATGAATTCAACCTTGGCCAGTGGAAGCTGGTGGAATCCAGCGAGCAGGCGATGCTGGCCCAGGTCGATCGGGCGATCAAGAAACAGCAGTTCATCACCTTCCTTGGCTGGACCCCGCACCCGATGAACGTGAAGCTGAAGATGCATTACCTGACCGGCGGCGAGAAGTGGTTCGGCAGCAAAGGCGAGGTATACACGCTAACCCGCAAGGGTTATCCACAAGCGTGCCCGAATGCGGCGAAGCTGCTGGGGAATCTTAAGTTCACACTGGACATGGAAAACAGCATCATGGCCCAGGTTGTGGATAAGAAGATCAGCTTCGATGAAGCGGCTAAGGCATGGGTGCAAGCGCACCCTGAATTGCTGGACGAATGGCTGCTCGGCGTGACTACCAAAGCCGATAGCAATGGGCTGGAGGCAGTCAAAGCCAAGCTCTGACCTTGCGAACAGCCCCGCAGAACTGGGGTCAGGTGGTGCGGTCAATCTCGGCGAAACCTTAAGGATTGTGGATAACTCATGCATCGCCTCAGTCATCTGCTGCCATTCCTCACGTGGCTGCCGCGGCAAACGCCACGCAGCGTGCGCCAGGACCTGCTGGTCGGCCTGAGCGGTGCCATCCTCGCCCTGCCGCAATCCATCGCCTACGCGCTGATCGCCGGCCTGCCGGCCGAGTACGGCCTGTATGCGGCCATCGTGCCGGTGATCATCGCCTGCCTGTGGGGCTCGTCGTGGCACCTGATCTGCGGCCCGACCGCGGCCATCTCGATCGTGCTGTATGCCAGTGTCAGCCCGCTGGCCGTCAGTGGCAGCAGCGATTACATCAGCCTGATCCTGCTGCTGACGTTTCTAGCCGGCGCCTTCCAACTGGTGCTCGGGCTGGTGCGCTTTGGCGCGCTGGTCAATTTCGTTTCGCACTCGGTGGTGCTCGGTTTCACCCTTGGCGCTGCTGTGGTTATTGCCCTGGGGCAACTGCCAAACCTGCTGGGCATCGAGCTGGCCAGCCAGGCCACGGCGCTGAAAACCCTGCAGGACCTGCTCAGCCACGCTGGCGAAATTGACCTGCCAGCGCTGACGCTGGGCCTGGCGACGTTGCTGCTTGGCCTGCTCTTGAAGCTATGGCGACCACGCTGGCCGAGCCTGTTGATAAGTCTGCTGCTGGTCAGCCTGATCGCCTGGTTGCTGCCGCAGTGGTTTGGCCAGGTGGCGCGGGTGCCGGCGTTCAGCGGCCAGTTACCGCCCTTGAGCCCGCTGCCCTTGCTGGATTTCGAGCTGATCCTGCGCCTCCTGCCAAGCGCCGTGGCGGTGGGCATGCTCGGTTTGGTGACCAGCTTGTCGATTGCCCGCTCGCTGGCGTCGCGCTCCGAGCAGATGATCGATGCCAATCAGGAAATCCGCGCCCAGGGCCTGTCGAATATGGTCGGCAGCGTGTTCTCTGGTTACCTCTCATCCGGCTCCTTTACCCGCTCGGGCTTGAGCTACGATGCGGGCGCACGTTCGCCGCTGGCCGGGGTGTTCTCAGCGCTGTGGGTGGCGCTGTTCGCAGTGACCGGCGCCGGGCTGATCGCGCACCTGCCGATCCCGGCCATGGCTGGCAGCATTCTATTGATCTGCTGGGGCTTGATCGATGTGCGCGGCATCCGCGCGCTGTTTCGGGTCAGCCGGGCGGAGTTTCTGGTAATGGCCCTGACGGCGCTGGCGACGCTGTTACTGGAGCTGCAGACGGCGATCTATGCCGGCGTGCTGGCGTCGCTGTTCTTCTACCTCAAGCGCACCTCACAGCCCCGCGTGCTGCAAAGCCGCGAAGGCGAGACGGATGTGTTGCGTGTCGGTGGGTCGATCTTCTTTGGCGCAGCGCACTACCTGCAAGTGCGCCTGCAACGCTGCCAGGGACCGCATGTGCTGATCGATGCGCGGCAGGTCAACTTTATCGACTATTCAGGCGTCGACATGCTCCACCGCGAAGCGCGGCGGCTGGCGCGCAATGGCGGCAGCCTGACGCTGCAAAGGGCCAGACCGCAGGTGATCGAAGAGTTGCAGAAGCTGGAAGGGGCGCATGCGTGCCCGATATGCTTTGAGGACTGAGTACACCTTTCAGAATGCTGGGGGCGCTTCGCGCCCCTTTCGCGACACAAGGCCGCTCCTACGCCGACCGCGTCCACCCAGGCTGACGCGGTCCCCTGTAGGAGCGGCCTTGCGTCGCGAAAGGGCTGCAAAGCAGCCCCAACATTCTCAAATCAGACACACTTCTGAGACGCGCCCGATCCTCAGCCCCGCGCCAACTGGCGCCGCAGCTCATCCAACACCGGCGCTGTATCCGGCCGCACCCCGCGCCAGATGAAGAACGCCTCGGCCGCCTGCTCGGCGAGCATGCCCAGGCCATCGAGCACCTGGGCTGCCTGCAAACGAGTTGCCCACTGGCAGAACGGAGTCGGCTCCTTGCCGTACATCATGTCGTAGCACACGGTGCGGCCAGCTTCGACCAGGCTGTTGGCAATCGGCGGCATCTGCCCGGCTAGGCTGGCTGAGGTGGCGTTGATGATCACGTCGACCGGCTCACTGAGCCAGGCAAAACCACTGGCCACCACCGGGCCCAGCGCATCGAACTCATGCGCCAGCTGCTCGGCCTTTTCTTCCGTGCGGTTAGCGATCACCAGCGCCAGCGGGTTATGCGCCAGGATCGGCTCCAGCACCCCGCGCACCGCGCCGCCGGCACCAAGGATGAGGATGCGCTTGCCCTTGAGCTCGACCCCAGCGTTTTGCGTGAGGTCGCGCACCAGGCCGGCGCCGTCGGTGTTGTCACCTTGCAGGCTGCCGTCGGCCAGTTTGGTCAGGGTATTGACCGCGCCGGCGCGCTGGGCGCGCTCGGTGAGGCTGTCGCACAGGCGGTAGGCCTCTTCCTTGAACGGCACGGTGACGTTGGCACCCTGGCCTTGCTTGAAGAAGCCGCGAGCGCAGTCGCTGAACTCGTCCAGCGGCGCCAGCAGGGTGTTGTATTCAATGTGCTGGCCTGTCTGATCGGCAAACAGGCGGTGGATTAGCGGCGACTTGCTGTGGCCGATCGGGTTGCCGAAAACGACGTATTGGTCCATGGCGCTTCCTCGGTTATCCACAGGGCTTACTGGGCTAGCCAGTCGCGGTCTTGCAGGTAGTAGTCGGTCAGGCGCGCTTCTTCGCTGCCTGGCTGCGGCTTCCAGTCATAGCCCCAGCGCACTTGCGGCGGCAGCGACATCAGGATCGACTCGGTACGCCCACCCGATTGCAGGCCGAACAGGGTGCCACGGTCGTAGACCAGGTTGAACTCGACATAGCGCCCACGGCGGTATTCCTGGAATTCGCGCTGCTCGGCGGTATAAGGCGTGGCCTTGCGCCGCTGCACGATCGGCAGGTAGGCGTCGATATAGGCATCGCCGATCGCCCGAATGAAGGCGAAGCAGGTGTCGAAGTCCCACTCGTTGAGGTCATCGAAGAACAGCCCACCAATGCCACGCGGCTCGCCGCGGTGCTTGAGGTGGAAGTAGCGGTCGCACCAGGCTTTGTAACGCGGGTAGACGTCGGCGCCGAACGGCGCGCAAGCCTGCTCGGCGACGCGGTGCCAGTGCACGCAGTCTTCCTCGTTGCCGTAGTAGGGCGTGAGGTCAAAGCCGCCGCCAAACCACCACACCGCCTCTTCGCCTTCTTTCTCGGCGATGAAAAACCGCACATTGGCGTGCGAAGTCGGCACATGCGGGTTGTGCGGGTGGATCACCAGCGATACCCCCAGCGCCTCGAAGCCGCGCCCGGCCAGTTCTGGCCGGTGAGCACTGGCCGACGGCGGCAGGCCGCTGCCGAACACGTGGGAGAAGTTGACACCGCCTTTTTCGATCAGCGCGCCATCCCCGATCACCCGCGTGCGCCCGCCACCACCGGCTTCGCGCACCCATGCGTCCTCGACGAAGCGGGCGCCGCCGTCTTCGCGTTCGAGGGCAGAGCAGATGCGGTCTTGCAGGTCGAGCAGATAGGCCTTCACGGCCTCGGTGCGGCTGGTCATCGGGGTCACCTGGGAGGAGCAGGGAAGAATTCGCCGCGTAGCATACCACCGGCAACCGGCGCGTCGCAGTTGACGGCAGTCAAGCAAAGGCGTCCGATAGAAGGCCTGCATCCAATCCGACAACAGGAGTGCGAGATGGCCCAGCGTATCCAGTTCAGCCAGCATGGCGGCCCCGAAGTACTGCAACTGGTCGAATTCGACCCGGCCCCACCCGGCCCGCAGCAGGTTCGTGTACGCAACCAGGCAATCGGCCTGAACTTCATCGACACCTATTTCCGCAGCGGCCTGTACCCACCGCCAGCACTGCCTTCGGGCCTGGGCACCGAAGGTGCCGGCATCGTCGATGCAGTCGGCGAAGGTGTCACCCGGCTCAAGGTCGGCGACCGCGTCGCCTACGTCGGTGGCCCGCTGGGCGCCTACAGCCAAGTGCACACGCTGCCCGAGGCCAACCTGGTCAAACTGCCCGACAGCATCAGCTTCGAGCAGGCCGCCGCGGTGATGCTCAAAGGCCTGACCGTGCAGTACCTGCTCAAACAGACCTACGCCGTGCAGCCGGGCGAAGTGATCCTGTTCCACGCCGCAGCTGGTGGGGTTGGCTCACTGGCGTGCCAGTGGGCGAAAGCGCTCGGCGCCAAGCTGATCGGCACGGTCAGCTCGGCGGAAAAAGCCGAGCGGGCCAAGGCACTCGGCGCCTGGGCGACTATCGACTACAGCCACGAAGACGTCGCCAAGCACGTGCTTGAGCTGACTGACGGCAAAAAGGTTGCGGTGGTGTACGACGGTGTTGGCGCCGATACCTGGCTGACCTCGCTGGACTGCCTGCAGCCACGCGGCTTGATGGTCAGCTTCGGCAACGCCTCTGGCGCGGTCAGTGGCGTCAACCTCGGGATTCTGGCGCAGAAGGGTTCGCTGTACGTGACCCGACCGACCCTGGCGACTTACGCCAACAACGCCGAGAACACCCAGGCCATGGCCGATGACCTGTTCGCCATGATCGCCAGCGGCCAGCTGACGGTGGATATCCAGCAGCGCTACCCGCTCAGCGAAGCGGCCAAGGCGCAGAGCGAGCTGTCGGCGCGGCGCACCGTTGGTTCGACTGTACTGCTGCCCTGAGTGATTGGGGCCGGCTAACGGCCCCAATATCCAACACAGCGGCTGTCAGATGAGCGACATACGCTTCTCCAGCGTGCCTGCCTCGAAATTGTCGAGCAGCGACTCGACCACACCCTCAGCCGCTTCCACCGCATGCAGGTTGGCCCAGTACAGGCCACGACCTTCTTCGCGCACGTGCTCCATGGCTTGCATGCCGGTTTCGTAGGCACAGCGCAGGTGCAGTGCAACGTGGACCAGAGCGTCTTCGATGGGGATGTTTGGGTTTACTGAGAAGAGCGGAGGATGGCCGGCTTCGCAGCGGCCGAAGGCGTGGGCGGTGGTGGAGGGCATGGGTGGATCAGGGACTAGCTTTTTCATCATTCGCTCCCAGACTATGGAGCTGCCAACAACCGTTACCACACGGCAATAGGTGGCAGCTGTACGCAGGGTGGTAAACCGGGGGAAGACGAACCCGGCAGGCATAAGCCTCCCACGCACAGCCGCCATAGGCTGTGAATTCGTCAACACTGCGGGTTACCACACCCCATCACCGAGATATTCGGTGACGGAATGAAGCCTAGAGGCACGAGTTCCCACTGAGAAGGTGATGACGTCCGACAGCGTGCGTAGGATATTTCGCTGAATGCGATCCGCACAGCCTTTTGGTAAAAATCAGAAATATCCTGCACCTGACTGGGTAGTGCTGGGCAACAGTCTCCGCGCTTAGCACTTCGGTACCAGCCATAAATGCTGGGGGCGCTACGCACCCCTTTCGCGACGCAAGGCCGCTCCTACGGGGACCGCGCAAGCAGGTCTGACGCGGTCCCTGTAGGAGCGGCCTTGCGTCGCGAAAGGGCTGCAAAGCAGCCCCGACAGGCTCAATCCACGCCGAAAAAATGCTGTAAAAATATCCGCTAAAATATCCGCGAAAAACACCCTTAATCAAGTAAACTAATCCGCCTAAAGCCCCGTATTCAAAGGCCTGCACGCGCTTTAAATATCCGCAAAAATATCCGCGAAATCAGGTGAATTTGATGGCGATTGAGTTTATGCAAGGCAAGCATTGGCTTGAGCCTTTGATACCGTCTGGAGGGTATCCCGCCGATGTCTTGGCGCTGGCAGACGAGTTGCCTTATCTCGCAGGGAAGCTTGAGGGGACGCTTGCCCCTGAGACCGCTAAACGGGTTGGCCGCTTAATGCGACTTACCAACAGTTACTACAGCAATTTGATCGAAGGTCAGTTCACAGAGCCTGCGTCCCTCGCGCCTAGGATGAAGGTGCGAGCGCCCAAAGAGCTTAGAGAGCTGGCCGTCACTCATATCGTTGTACAGGAAACGCTGGAGCGAGCGCTTCAGCGGTTCAAGTCGATCACCTGGAGAGAGATGTTCTCGCGGCGCATGCTGTGCAACCTGCATCGCAGGCTGTTCCAGGATGCGCCTGAGCAGGAATTGAAGCTCTCTGACGGGCGCTTACTGGTCCCCGGTCAGCTCAGAGACGAGTCCCAGCGCAATGTTCTGGTGGGCGACCATGCCGCGCCCGGCTGGGAGTCAGTCGCGTCGATGATTACGCGGATGGAAGAGGTCTACGGCCAATCGGCAGAGCCACGCGCTCGACTGCTGCACGCCCTGGCTTATCACCATCGCCTGGCGTTTACCCATCCGGCCGAAGATGGTAACGGTCGCTTGATCCGATTGGTCACTCACCTGCAGCTCGTGAAAATCGGCCTCGGTTCGCCGCTGTGGTCCATCTCACGCGGCCTGGCTCGCCGGCAAAGTGAGTACTACGCCAAGCTTCGTGCTGCTGATCAACCTCGTCGCGGGGACCTCGATGGCCGGGGTCAGTTGACTCAAGCAGGCTTGATCGAGTTTGTGAGATTCATGCTCGAAGTCTGCAAAGACCAAATCAATTACACGATCGATGCCATGGGTGTGCAGAAACTGCATGACCGGTTGGAACGTATCGTGAAGTTCGAGCCCCGAATCGTCGACGCAGGGGTAAAGCCAGAAGCAGCCCGAGCACTGCACCTGCTGTTGATTCAGGGTGTGGTATCCAGGGCTGACTTCAAAATCTATCTGGGTATGTCAGATCGAATGGCTACAGACCAACTGAGGCTGCTGATCAAATTGGAACTGGTGGAAGCCTCATCGTCAAAATCACGTGAGGTCCATCCAGGTCTGCCTGTGTGGTTTGCGCAGCTGGTATTTCCGGATCTTCATACCAGATTCAGCTAACGCACCGTGCTACGAGCAAGAGGCTGGTAACAGCCTCTGCCATCACCCCGCCCGCACCACCTCGCCAGTGGCCAGATCGCGAATCACGCTCGGATTCTTCCGCCCACCCAGCAACCCACCCAACACCAGATCCAGATCCCCCCGGAAATACTGCTCCACCCGCAAGCGACTCCTCGCTGCCGGCCGTCCACCGGGGTTAGCCGAGGTGGAAATCAGCGGCCCAACCAGCGCGCACAGTTCGCGCACCTGTGGATGATCGCTGACGCGCAGGGCGACGGTGTCGTGCTGGCCGGTGACCCACTCCGGCAACATGCCCTGATGCGGTACCAGCCAAGTGTTTGGGCCAGGCCAGGTGTCGGCCATGCGCTTGATCCAGTCTTCGGGGAAGTCTTCGAACAGGAAGTCGAACTGCTCGATGCTGTCTGCCACCAGAATCAGGCCTTTATCCACAGGTCGCGACTTGAGCGCGAGCAGGCGGTACACCGCGTCTTCGTTCCACGGGTCGCAGCCCAGGCCCCAGACTGCTTCGGTCGGGTAGGCAATCACCGCGCCCGCGCGAATTTCCCGTGCGGCTTGCTGCACACGCCAACTGCTGACCATTGTTGTTTCTCCGAAGTACGCTGACCTGCAGTTTACTCAGCCAGACCGCGCAAACCAACGCCCAGCTTGATTGCTGACCCGGCCCTCCAGCTCCAGCTCGGTCAGGCTGGCAAGCACCTGCGCCAGCGCCTGCCCACTGCTGCGGGCCAGGCCTTCGCTGGTTTGCGGGGCAGCATGGAGCAAGGCGAGCAGGGGATGGGTGGGTTTATCCACAGCCACCGGCGGCAGGTTTTGCCAGCCGCGCAGGCTGTCGAGGATCTGCTCGACGCTTTCCACTAACAGCGCGCCATCGCGAATCAACTGATGGCAACCCTTGGCGCCGGGGTGATGGATCGAGCCGGGGATGGCATACACCTCGCGGCCTTGTTCGGCCGCCAGGCGGGCGCTGATCAGCGAGCCGCTGGCGGTACCGGCCTCGACCACCAGCACACCGAGCGACAAACCACTGATGATCCGGTTGCGCCGGGGGAAGTTGCCAGGCAGTGGCCCGGCGTCCAGCGGGAACTCTGAAGCCACCGCGCTACCACGCTCGATCATCTCCTGCGCGAGGGCTTTGTGGCGCTGTGGATAAAGTTTTTCAAGACCCGTGCCAAGCACCCCGATTGTGCTGCCTTGAGCGTCCAGCGCAGCCCGATGAGCGGCACCGTCCACGCCCAAAGCCAGGCCGCTGGTGATGGTGAAACCGGCGCGGGCGAGGTAGCGCGAAAAAGCCGCGGCGTTGTCCAGCGCTGGGGGCGAAGCGCGCCTACTGCCGACGATTGCCAGCTGCGGACGCTCGAGGATTTCAGCGTTGCCGGCCACAAACAGCAGCGGCGGGGCATCGTCAATTTCGCCCAGCAGTGGCGGGTAGCCAGGCTGGTCCCACATCAGCAAATGCTGGCCCGGACGCTCTAGCCAGGCCATTGCAGCGCTGGCACCATCGCGCACTTCAGGGCTGCGCCGGGCCTCGCAGGCGGCGGCAGTCAGGCCCAGCGTGCGCCAGGCAGTGGCCGGTGCACTGAGCGCCGAGGACGCACTGCCAAACGCTTCAATCAGTGTAAGAAAACGCCGCATACCGACGTCAGGCAAGCGATGCAGGCGCAGCCGCGCCTCTAATTCAGCAGGTGGACAGTCAGACGAAAGGGGAACGGGCATGGCTGATCATCCTTGATCGACAGAGGGTCATGCAGATGGCACAACCTGTGGATAACTGTGTTGATAAGAGTTTTATAACCTGTCAGCAGATTCGGCTATAAGCGCCGTTCTGAAACCCTAGCTGACCTTTGCCGCGTGCTGAATCGTGCGTTTGCCTTTATTATGTGTGTTCAGTTTTCAACCGACCGCACAGTGACTGCCTGACCCCTATGGCCATTTTGAACATTCTCGAATTCCCGGACCCGCGCCTGCGTACCATTGCCAAACCGGTGACGGTGTTTGACGACGCCCTGCGCCAGCTGATCGACGACATGTTTGAAACCATGTACGAAGCGCCTGGCATCGGCCTGGCCGCGACGCAGGTCAACGTCCACCTGCGCTTGGTAGTGATGGACCTGAGCGAAGATCGCAGCGAGCCACGGGTGTTCATCAACCCCGAGCTCGAAGAGCTGACCGACGACATGGGCCAGTACCAGGAAGGTTGCCTGTCGGTGCCGGGCTTCTACGAAAACGTCGATCGCCCATTGCGTATCCGGGTCAAAGCCCAGGATCGCGATGGCAAGCCGTACGAGATGGAGGCCGAAGGCCTGCTCGCGGTGTGCGTGCAGCACGAGCTGGACCACCTCAACGGCAAGCTGTTTGTCGACTACCTGTCGCAGCTCAAACGTGACCGGATCAAGAAGAAGCTGGAAAAGCAGCACCGCCAGAACGCCTGATCCCCCACCTTGCAGAAGGCTTGCTCCGGCAAGCCTTTTTCTATTTCAAGCGAGAACTCCATGCGCATCGTCTTCGCGGGCACCCCTGAGTTTGCCGCCGAACACCTCAAAGCCCTGCTCGACAGCCCTTACCAGGTGGTTGCGGTGTACACCCAGCCCGACCGCCCGGCCGGCCGTGGGCAAAAGCTCATGCCGAGCCCGGTCAAGCAGTTAGCCGTGGCCCATGACATCCCTGTGCTGCAGCCGCCGACCCTGCGCAATGCCGAGGCCCAGGCCGAACTGGCCGCGCTGGCGCCGGACCTGCTGGTGGTGGTCGCCTACGGTCTGATCCTGCCGCAGGCGGTGCTGGATATCCCGCGCCTGGGCTGCATCAACAGCCATGCCTCGCTGCTGCCACGCTGGCGCGGTGCGGCGCCGATTCAGCGCGCCGTCGAAGCTGGCGATGCCGAGAGCGGTGTCACCGTGATGCGTATGGAAGCGGGCCTGGACACCGGGCCGATGCTGCTCAAGGTGACCACCCCGATCAGCGCCAGCGACACCGGCGGCAGTCTGCATGACCGCCTTGCCGAAATGGGCCCGCCGGCCGTGCTCGAGGCGATTGCCGGGCTGGCCGCTGGCACCTTGCAGGGCGAGGTGCAGGATGACGCCCTGGCGACTTATGCACACAAGCTGAACAAGGAAGAGGCGCGCATCGACTGGAGCCGCCCGGCGGTCGAGCTGGAGCGCCTGGTGCGCGCCTTCAACCCATGGCCGGTGTGCCACACCAGCCTGGACGGCGAAAGCGTCAAAGTCCTCGAAGCGAAGTTGTCCACAGGCAGCGGCGCACCCGGCCAGATCCTCAGCGCCAGCAAAGACGGCCTGGTCGTCGCCTGCGGTGAGCAGGCACTGAGCCTGACCCGCCTGCAACTGCCAGGCGGCAAGGCGCTGAACTTCAGCGACCTGTTCAACAGCCGCCGCGAGAAGTTCGCTGACGGCAAGGTGCTTGGCCAATGAATCCGCGTCTGGCTGCCGCCCGTGCCCTCGCTGCTGTGCTCAGCGGCAAGGCTTCGCTGAACAGTTCGTTGCCAACCCAACTGGACAAGGTCGAGGAACGCGACCGTGGCCTGACCCAGGACCTCGCCTTCGGCACCGCCCGCTGGCAGCCACGCCTGGAGCTGCTGGCCGCGCAGTTGCTGCAAAAGCCGTTCAAGGCGGCCGACAGTGATGTGCAGGCGCTGTTGCTGGTGGGCTTGTACCAGCTGTTCTACACGCGGATCCCGGCGCATGCCGCCATCGGCGAAACAGTAGGCTGCGCCGACAAGCTGAAAAAGCCGTGGGCCAAGGCCTTGCTCAATGCCGTGCTGCGCCGCGCCCAGCGCGAGGGCGAGGAACTGCTCGCCAGCATGGAACGCGACCCGGTGGTGCGTACGGCCCACCCGCGCTGGCTACAGAAGTCGCTCAAGGCGTTCTGGCCGGAGCAGTGGGAAGCCATCTGCGCCGCCAACAACGCCCATCCGCCGATGATCCTGCGGGTCAACCGCCGCCATCACAGCCGCGACGCCTACCTGGCCTTGCTTGGCGAAGCCGGTATCGCTGCCGCTGCTTGTCAGTACAGCCGCGACGGCATCGTGCTTGAAGCTGCCTGCGACGTGCGTAGCCTGCCGGGCTTTGCCGAGGGCTGGATCAGCGTGCAGGATGAAGCGGCGCAACTGGCCGCCGACCTGCTCGAACTAGCTCCCGGCCAACGCGTGCTGGACGCTTGCTGCGCACCGGGCGGCAAGACCTGCCACCTGCTCGAAGCCGAGCAGGGCCTGGCTGAAGTGGTGGCGATCGACCTGGAAGCAAAGCGCCTGGTCCGCGTGCGCGAGAACCTGGCGCGCTTGCAACTGGACGCCAAGCTGATCGCCTGCGATGCCCGCGACACCGCCAACTGGTGGGACGGCAAGACCTTCCAGCGCATTCTGCTCGACGCACCGTGCTCGGCGACTGGGGTGATCCGCCGTCATCCGGACATCAAGTTGACTCGTCAGGCCGACGATATCCCGGCCCTGGCCGCCTTGCAGGGCGAGTTGCTCGATGCGCTGTGGCCAACCCTGGAAGTCGGCGGCATGCTGCTGTACGCCACCTGCTCGAGCCTGCCGACCGAGAACACCGAAGTGATCGAGGCGTTTCTGGTCCGCACGCCGGGCGCCCGTGAACTGGACCTGGCCACCGAGGCCGGCCTGCGCCAGCCGCACGGGCGCCAGCTGCTGGCGCAGGAAGGCGGCCACGACGGCTTCTACTATGCCAAGCTGATCAAGATTGCCGCCTCGCGCGGATAAAACACCAGGTTAGGAGTAGTGGATGAAGATCATCATCCTTGGTGCAGGGCAGGTAGGCGGCACGCTGGCAGAACACTTGGCCAGCGAAGCCAATGACATCACCGTGGTCGACACCGATGGCGACCGCTTGCGCGACCTCGGCGATCGCCTCGATATCCGTACCGTGCAGGGCCGTGGCTCGCTGCCGACGGTGCTGCGCCAGGCCGGCGCCGACGACGCCGACATGCTGGTGGCGGTGACCAACAGCGACGAAACCAACATGGTCGCCTGCCAGGTCGCCTACTCGCTGTTCCACACCCCGACCAAGATCGCCCGCGTTCGCGAGTCGGCGTACCTCACCCGTGAAGAGCTATTCCACAACGACCATATCCCGGTCGACGTGCTGATCAGCCCCGAGCAGGTGGTGACCAACTACATCAAGCGCCTGATCGAGCACCCGGGCGCGTTGCAGGTGATCGACTTCGCCGACGGCAAGGCCCAGCTGGTAGCGGTCAAGGCCTACTACGGCGGCCCGCTGGTGGGCCAGCAGTTGCGCCAGATCCGCGCGCATATGCCCAATGTCGAAACCCGCGTGGCGGCGATCTTCCGCCGTGATCGGCCGATCAAGCCGCAGGGCGATACCGTCATCGAAGCCGATGACGAGGTGTTTTTCATCGCCGCGAAGAAGGACATCCGCGCGGTCATGGGCGAGCTGCGCCGCATCGACGAGACCAACAAGCGTGTGGTCATCGCCGGCGGCGGGCAGATCGGCGAGCGCCTGGCCGAGGCGATCGAGAGCCGCTACCAGGTCAAGATCATCGAGATGAACGCGGCCCGTTGCCGGTATCTGTCCGACAACCTGGAAAGCACTGTGGTGTTGCAGGGCAGCGCCTCGGACAAGGACCTGATGCTGGAAGAGAACATCGCCGACGCCGATATCTTCCTGGCCCTGACCAACGACGACGAAGCCAACATCATGTCGTCGCTGCTGGCCAAGCGCCTCGGCGCGCGCAAGGTGATGACCATCATCAACAACCCGGCCTATGTCGACCTGGTGCAGGGCGGCGATATCGACATCGCCATCAGCCCGCAGTTGGCGACCATCGGCACCTTGCTCGCCCACGTGCGCCGTGGCGATATCGTCAGCGTGCACTCGCTGCGCCGCGGTGCAGCCGAAGCGATCGAGGCGGTGGCGCATGGTGACGCCAAGTCGAGCAAGGTGATCGGCAAGGCCATCGCCGACATCGACCTGCCGCCGGGCACCACCATTGGCGCGATCATCCGTGCCGAGCAGGTGCTGATCGCCCACGACAACACGGTGCTGGAAACCGGCGACCACGTGATTCTGTTCGTTGTGGATAAAAAGCATATCCGCGACGTCGAGAAGCTGTTCCACGTGGGCTTGAGCTTTTTCTAAGGAGGCGCGGCAATGCGCGAATCGCTGCAGAAGATGCTCGACAAGGGTGTGGATAACCCACTGTTGCGCTTTGGCCTGGGCAAGGCCTGGCTGGATGAGGGTAACGGCGCCGAGGCGGCGGTGCATCTGGCCCGCTGCGTTGAGCAGGACCCGAAGTATTCGGCGGCGTGGAAGCTGCTGGGCAAGGCTTATCAGCTGAGCGGTGATCTGGCTGCGGCGCGGCAGGCTTGGGAGCAGGGGTCTGCGGCGGCGCAGGCGCATGGCGACAAGCAGGCCGAGAAAGAGATGGCGGTGTTTTTGAAGAAGTTGAATAAACTCTGAGATTGCTGGGGGCCGCGTTGCGACCCCTTTCGCGACACAAGGCCGCTCCTACAGACCGCGCATTACCTGCTTGCGCGGTCGATGTAGGAGCGGCCTTGTGTCGCGAAAGGGCCGCAACGCGGCCCCAAAAATATCAATACCAGCGCGGTTCGCCAGCCGGACGCTTCTTGAAGCGCTTCATGCTCCACATGTACTGGCTCGGATACTCGCGCACATAACGCTCGACCACCTTGCTCATGGCCGCCGCCGACACCGTCACATCGGTGCTGTACATCTCTTCAGGCGCCGCCTCAAGAATCACCCTGAACCCAGAACCATCCGGCAGCCGCAGCGCATGCAGGAACACCCCGACCGCCTTGCCGCCAGCCAGCATGTTCGGCACAAACTTGCTGGTCAGCGCCTGGGTACCGAGGAACGGCACGAATACCCCAGCCGACTCGGCCGGCTCCGGGTCTGCAGGAATCCCCACCTGGCCACCACGGCGCACTTCCTTGATCACGCTGAGGATGCCTTCCTTGGTCGATGGCGCCACGCGGTTACCCATCTGCACGCGTTGCTCGCGAAGCAGGTCATCGACGGCCTTGAGCTTGGGCGGGCGGTAGAAAATGATCGGTTTGCACTGGCTGCAATAGAAGTGGTTGAGCACTTCCCAGTTGCCCAGGTGGCTGGTGATGCCGACCACGCCCTTGCCCGAAGCCAGCGCGGCCTCGAGCACTTCCAGGCCCTGCACTTCGTGGACGAGGTCCAGCGAACGCTGTGGCGGCCAGATCCAGGCGCAGGCGCTTTCGACAAACGACTTGCCAATATCACGCAGGGCGCGGCCGACCAGTTGCTCACGCTCGGCCGGGTCCATCTCCGGGAAGCACTTGGCCAGGTTGATCCGCACCACGTTGCGCGAACCGTTGGGTACCTTCCACATCAGCCAGCCAATGCCGGCGCCAACCCGTTGCACCGCGCTCCAGGGCAGCTTGGCAAACAGGCGCAGCACCCCGACCATCAGGGCGCCCTTGAACTTTTCCACAGGCGAATTCCTTATTTCAGCAAGCGCGCATTGTACCCGCTCAGCGCGCCAAGGCGGCGTAGCGATCGCAGTCGGTGGTGTGGTCCATGACCATCCCGGTGGCCTGCATGAACGCATAGCAGATGGTTGGCCCAACAAAGGTGAAGCCGGCTTTCTGCAGCGCCTTGCTCATTGCCTTGGCCTCGTCGGTGACTGCCGGCATCTCGCTACGGTCGGTGAAGTGGTTGATCTTCGGCGTGCCGCCGACAAACGACCAGAGCCACTCGGCCGGGTTATCCACAGCCAGCCAGGCCTTGGCATTACGCCGCGCCGCGTTGAGTTTGAGACGGTTGCGGATAATCCCGGCATCGAGCATCAATTCCTCGATGCGCTCATCGCTCATCTGCGCCAGCTGCACAGGGTCAAAGTCATACATGACCTGACGATAGCGCTCGCGTTTGCGCAATACGGTGATCCAGGACAGCCCGGCCTGGAACCCTTCGAGCAAAAGCATCTCGAACAGCAACGCCGGATCGCGCTGCGGCGTTCCCCACTCCTGGTCGTGGTAGGCCTGGTACAACGGATCGTCGGTACACCAAAAGCAGCGTGGCATAAGGCTCCAATCAGTAGAGGGCGAGGCGAATCGGGTTATACTCCCGCTCTTTACATCCGCATCCCCAGATACAGGTGAATTTCGTGAGCCAGCCTACGCCAGCCGTGCGTACCTTCCAAGACCTCATCCTCGCCCTGCAGAAGTACTGGGCTGAGCAAGGTTGTGTGGTACTTCAGCCCTACGATATGGAAGTAGGCGCCGGCACTTTCCACACCGCGACCTTTTTGCGCGCCGTCGGCCCAGAAACCTGGAACGCCGCCTACGTGCAGCCAAGCCGTCGTCCTGCCGACGGACGGTATGGTGAAAACCCTAACCGCCTGCAGCATTACTATCAGTTCCAGGTGGTCCTCAAGCCTAACCCGGCCAACTTCCAGGAACTGTACCTGGGCTCGCTGAAAGCGATCGGCCTCGATCCGCTGGTGCACGATGTGCGCTTCGTCGAAGACAACTGGGAATCGCCGACCCTCGGCGCCTGGGGTCTGGGTTGGGAAATCTGGCTGAACGGCATGGAAGTGACTCAGTTCACCTACTTCCAGCAAGTCGGCGGCCTGGAGTGCTACCCGGTCACCGGCGAAATCACCTACGGCCTCGAGCGCCTGGCGATGTACCTGCAGGGCGTTGATTCGGTGTACGACCTGGTCTGGGCTGACGGCCCGTTCGGTGTGGTCACCTATGGCGATGTGTTCCACCAGAACGAGGTGGAGCAATCGACCTACAACTTCGAGCACGCCAATGTCGACAAACTGTTCGAGCTGTTCGACTTCTACGAAAGCGAAGCCAACCGCCTGATCAAGCTCGACCTGCCGCTGCCGACCTATGAAATGGTTCTGAAGGCATCGCACACCTTCAACCTGCTCGACGCCCGCCGCGCCATCTCGGTGACCGAGCGCCAGCGCTACATCCTGCGCGTACGTACGCTGGCCCGCGACGTGGCGCAAAGCTACCTGCAAGCCCGTGCCCGCATGGGCTTCCCGATGGCGACCCCTGAACTGCGTGACGAAGTGTTGGCTAAGCTGGAGGCTGCACAATGAGTGCTCAAGATTTTCTGGTTGAACTGGGCACCGAAGAGCTGCCACCCAAAGCCCTCGCCAGCCTCGGCGATGCGTTCCTGGCCGGTATCGAAAAAGGCCTGCAGGCCGCTGGCCTGAACTACGCCGGCAAGAGCGTGTATGCCGCGCCGCGCCGCCTGGCAGTGCTGATTCGTCAGCTCGACGTGCAGCAGCCTGACCGCTCCATCAACGTTGACGGCCCGCCCATGCAGGCCGCGTTCAATGCCGAAGGTCAGCCAACTCAAGCAGCACTGGGCTTTGCCAAGAAGTGCGGCGTCGACCTCAGCGAGATCGACCAGAGCGGCGCCAAACTGCGCTTCTCGCAGCACATCCCGGGCAAGGCTACGGCCAGCCTGCTGCCGACCATCGTCGAAGATTCGCTCAACGACCTGCCGATCCCCAAGCGCATGCGCTGGGCGGCCAGCCGTGAAGAATTCGTGCGGCCAACCCAATGGCTGGTGATGCTGCTCGGTGAGCAGGTGGTCGATTGCACCATCCTCAAGCAGCAAGCCGGTCGCGAGTCGCGCGGGCACCGTTTCCACCACCCGGAAAACGTGGTTATCAGCGCGCCTGCCAACTACGCCGAAGACCTGCGCAAAGCCTACGTACTGGCCGATTTCGCCGAGCGCCGCGACCTGATCGCCAAGCGCACCGCCGAGCTTGCCCTGCAGCAGGAAGGCACCGCCATCGTGCCGCCGGCGCTGCTCGATGAAGTGACTGCGCTGGTTGAGTGGCCGGTGCCGCTGGTGTGCTCGTTCGAGGAGCGGTTCCTCGAGGTGCCACAAGAAGCGTTGATCACCACCATGCAGGACAACCAGAAGTACTTCTGCCTGCTCGACAGCGACGGCAAGTTGCTGCCGCGCTTCATCACCGTGGCCAACGTCGAGAGCCGTGACCCGCAGCAGATCGTGCTCGGTAACGAGAAGGTCGTGCGTCCACGCCTGACCGACGCCGAGTTCTTCTTCAAACAGGACAAGAAGCAGCCGCTGGCGACCTTCAACGAGCGCTTGAAGAACGTGGTGTTCCAGGCCCAGCTGGGCAGCGTCTACGACAAAGCCGAGCGTGTTTCCAAGCTGGCCGCCTACATCGCCCCACGCATCGGCGGCGACGCCCAGCGTGCGGCGCGTGCCGGCTTGCTGTCCAAATGTGACCTGGCCACCGAAATGGTCGGCGAGTTCCCGGAAATGCAGGGCGTTGCCGGCTACTACTACGCCATGAACGACGGCGAGCCGGAAGACGTCGCCCTGGCCCTGAACGAGCAGTACATGCCGCGCGGTGCTGGCGCTGAACTGCCGCAGACCCTGACCGGTGCTGCCGTGGCCATCGCCGACAAGCTCGATACCCTGGTCGGTATCTTTGGTATCGGCATGCTTCCAACCGGCAGCAAAGACCCGTACGCCCTGCGTCGCGCCGCCCTCGGCGTGCTGCGTATTCTGATCGACAAGCAGCTGGACCTGGACCTGACCGACGCCGTGAGCTTCGCCGTCAACCAGTTCGGCAGCAAGATCAAGCCAGCCGGGCTGTCCGAGCAGGTGCTGGAGTTCATCTTCGACCGCCTGCGTGCGCGTTATGAAGACGAAGGCATCGACGTTGGTACCTACCTGTCGGTACGTGCGCTCAAGCCAGGCTCGGCGCTGGACTTCGACCAACGCGTGCAGGCTGTGCAGGCGTTCCGCCAACTGCCTGAAGCCGAGGCCCTGGCCGCGGTCAACAAGCGGGTGTCGAACCTGCTGAGCAAGGCTGAAGGTGCGATCTCCGAGCAGGTCGAGCCGAAGTACTTCGACAATGCCAACGAGTTCTCGCTGTACTCGGCGATCCAGCAGGCCGACCAGGCTGTGCAACCGATGGCTGCGGCGCGTCAGTACCGCGAGTCGCTGGCCCGCCTGGCAGCGCTGCGTGACCCGGTCGATGCCTTCTTCGAGGCGGTGATGGTCAACGCCGAAGATGCCAAGGTCCGCGCCAACCGCTATGCCCTGCTCAGCCGCCTGCGCGGTCTGTTCCTGGGTGTGGCCGACATCTCGTTGCTGGGGTAAGCCTTGAAACTGCTGATTCTCGATCGTGACGGGGTGATCAATCACGACTCCGACGCCTACATCAAGTCGCTGGAGGAGTGGATCCCCATTGCCGGCGCGATCGAGGCCATCGCGCAGTTGAGCAAAGCGGGCTGGACGGTGGCAGTGGCCACCAACCAGTCCGGCATTGCCCGTGGCTACTATTCGCTGGACACCCTCGAGGCCATGCATGCGCGCTTGCGCGAGCTGGTGGCCGAGCAGGGCGGCGAACTGGGCCTTGTCGTGTACTGCCCGCATGGCCCGGACGAGGGCTGCGCCTGTCGCAAACCGAAGCCGGGCATGCTCGAGGCAATCGCTGCCCATTACCAGGCCGAGCTGCCTGGCGTATGGTTCGTCGGCGACAGTAAAGGTGACCTGGAGGCCGCCCTGGCCGTCGGAGCACAACCTGTGTTGGTGAAAACCGGCAAAGGTGAGCGCACCCTGAGCAAGGGCGTCGCTGCAAGCACGCTGATTTTTGACGATCTGGCCGCTGTCGCCAGAGCACTTATCTAGACTGTCCGCCGCCTGGCGCACAGTTCATTAGGCGGGCACGACCCGCAACGGTACATGCCACTATGTCGATCCTGCAGGCGATCAGAATCTTTCTTTTTTACCTGCTGCTGGGCACCAGTTCGTTGCTCTGGTGCACCTTGAGCTTCTTCATCGCGCCGTTTCTGCCGTTTCAAAAGCGCTACCGCTTCATCAACGTCTACTGGTGCCGCTTTGCCGTGCGCCTGACCGAGGTGATGCTGGGTATCCGCTACAAGATCACCGGCGCCGAAAACGTGCCGGCGACCCCGTGCGTGATTCTGTCCAATCACCAGAGCACTTGGGAAACGTTCTTCCTGTCGGCATACTTCCAGCCGCTGAGCCAGGTGCTCAAGCGTGAGCTGCTGTATGTGCCGTTCTTTGGTTGGGCCATGGCCATGCTGCGGCCGATCGCGATCGACCGCGATAACCCCAAGGAAGCCTTGCGCCACGTTGCCAAGAAGGGCGATGAGCTGCTCAAGCAAGGCGTGTGGGTGTTGATCTTCCCTGAGGGCACCCGTGTGCCGTATGGGCAAATCGGCAAGTTCTCCCGTGGCGGCACTGCCCTGGCGGTGAACGCAGGCCTGCCGGTGCTGCCAATTGCGCATAACGCTGGCCGTTACTGGCCTAAGTCTGGCTGGGGCAAGCAGGCGGGTGTGATCGAAGTGGTGATCGGCGAGCCGATGTATGCCGAAGGTAGCGGGCCGCGGGCTATTGCTGACCTGAATAACCGCGCTGAGGCGTGGAATCAGGAGACCCAGCGGGCGCTGGGTGCGCTGCCCCCAGTGGCTGAAAGCAGCGCCGCAGACAGCTTGGAAAATTGTGGATAACTTGTGAGCAACTTTTCAAATGATGCTTAGAGATTGGCTCTAAGTAATTGAAATAGTTACTTATTTTTCTATGTGACAGTTTTTCGGAAACCGTGCATAAGTTTTTTGCGGTGTTGAAATCTGGGGCTGCTTTGCAGCCCTATCGCGACACAAGGCCGCTCCTACAGGGGTACGCGCAAGAAGGTAGTGCGCGGTCAGTGTAGGAGCGGCCTTGTGTCGCGAAAGGGCCGCAAAGCGGCCCCCAGCTATTTCAGATCAAACCTTGTCCAAGTCCACATCCTTGGTCTCTTTCAAACAGAATATCCCCACCACCAGGCTCACCCCGGTAATCAACACCGGGTACCACAGCCCATAGAAGATATCCCCGGTATACACCACCAGCGCGAACGACACAGTCGGCAGGAACCCACCAAACCACCCATTACCAATGTGATAGGGCAGGGACATCGAGGTATAGCGGATCCGCGTCGGGAACAGCTCGACCATCACCGCCGCCAGCGGGCCATAGGTCATGGTCGCGATCAGGATCATCGCCACAATCAGCGCCACCACCATGAACTCGTTGACCTGCGCCGGATCTGCCTTGGCCGGGTACCCCGCCTGGGTAATCGCCGCACGCATGGCCGCTTCGTCAAAGCCGGTGATGGCCGTGTCGCCGATGTTTACCACGACATCACTGCCAGTCGCAGCAGCCGAGCTGTACGGCAAGCCCTGCTTGACCAGGAAGGTCTTGACCTTGTCGCACGGGCTGTCGAAACGCGCTTTGCCGACCGGGTCGAACTGGAAGGTGCAGCTGGCTGGGTCAGCCATCACCACGATGGGCGACTGACGGCTGGCCATATCAATCTGCGGGTTGGCGTAATGGCTCAGGGCCTTGAACAGCGGGAAGTAGAGGACGGTTGCCAGCAGCAGGCCAACCATCAGGATCGGCTTGCGACCAATGCGGTCCGACAGCCAACCGAAGAACACGAAGAACGGCGCGCCGATCACCACGCTGATGATCAGCAGAGTGTTGGCCTGGGCCGGGTCCATCTTGAGCATCTGGGTCATGAAGAACAGCACATAGAATTGCGCCGTGTAGAACGTTACCGCCTGACCGGCGTTGATGCTGAACAGTGCCGTCAGAACGATCTTGAGGTTGCTCCAATTGGTGAACGACTCACGGATCGGCGACTTGCTCAGCTTGCCCTGGGCCTTCATTTTCACGAACGCAGGCGACTCGTGCATGCTCATGCGGATCCAGGTGGAGATCCCCAGCAGCACAATCGACAGCAGGAACGGCAGGCGCCAGCCCCAGGTTTCGAACTCGTCACCGCTGATGTAGCGGCTACCCAGCACCACTAGCAATGAGAGCAGCAAGCCCAGGGTCGCGGTCGACTGGATGAAGCCGGTATGGAAGCCACGCTTGCCGGGCGGTGCATGCTCGGCCACGTAGGTTGCCGCGCCACCGTACTCGCCGCCCAACGCCAGGCCCTGGAGCATGCGCAGAATCACCAAAATGATCGGCGCTGCGATACCAATGCTGGCGTAGGTGGGCAACAGCCCTACCGCGAATGTCGATACCCCCATCAACACGATGGTGACCAGAAAGGTGTATTTACGCCCGATCATGTCGCCCAGGCGGCCGAACACCAGTGCCCCGAACGGCCTGACCAAGAAGCCCGCAGCGAATGCCATCAGGGCGAAGATGAACGCCGTGGTGTCGTTGACCCCTGCAAAGAACTGCTTGCTGATCACCGCCGCCAGAGCGCCGTACAGAAAAAAGTCATACCACTCGAAAACCGTCCCGAGGGATGACGCGAAAATGATCTTTCTTTCTTCGCGACGGCTAGTGGGGCTCGCCGCTGCTCCCTGCTCTTGAATGTAATCAGACATCGTTGCTGTCCTCGGCCCGCAGGCCACAGTGATTATTCTTGTTGTTCCACTGCCGGCAGGCCCTGATCACCAGCCGCCGCTTGTTGCACGCACCTGGTCAGGGCGTCGGTACTGCACTTGCGTCGCTGAGGTAGGTTTGGGTTGCAGCTCCTTTGAGAATCAGTTGCGCCGCTTTCTCGGCGATCATCAGTGTCGGTGAACAGGTATTGCCGGAAACAATCTGCGGCATGATCGAGGCGTCGGCCACGCGCAGGCCCGGGATGCCGTGTACACGCAGCTGGTGGTCGACCACATCGAGCGGCCCGCTACCCATGCGGCAGGTGCCGACCGGGTGGAAGATGGTGGTGCCGATCTTGCTCGCGGCCTCAAACAGCTCTTCCTCGGTGTTGAGCGCGGCGCCGGGCAGATACTCGACCGGGTCGAAGGCGGCGAGGGCAGGGGCCTGGACGATGCGTCGAGTCATGCGAATGGCATCGGCGGCAACACGCAGGTCTTGCGGGTCGCTGAGGTAGTTGGGGTTGATCACGGGCTCGGCGTGCAGATCGGCCGAGCGGATGTCAATGCGCCCGCGGCTGGCGGGGCGCAGGTTGCACACCGACGCCGTGAACGCCGGGAAGCGATGCAGCGGCTCGCCGAAGCGCTCCAGTGACAACGGCTGGACGTGATACTGCAGGTTGGCGCTGGCTTGATCGGGGCTGGAGCGAACGAAGGCGCCGAGCTGACTGGGCGCCATCGCCAGCGGGCCGCTGCGGTCGTATAGATAGCGCAGGCCCATGCCCATCTTGCCCCATAGGCTGTTGGCCATCTGGTTCAAGGTACGGGTGTTGCGGATCTGATAGATCAGGCGCAGCTGCAGGTGATCTTGCAGGTTGCCGCCTACACCAGGCATGTCATGGCGGACGCCAATGCCGAGATCTTCCAGCAGCTTGCGCGGACCGATGCCGGAACGTTGCAGGATACCCGGTGACCCGACCGAGCCTGCGCAGAGGATGATCTCGCGCCGCGCCTGAAACTCATGCCACTCACCCTGCCAGCGGGCTTTGACCGCGGTAGCGCGGGTATTGTCGAGCAGCACCTGGTCGACTTCGACGCCAGTGAGCAGGGTCAGGTTGTGGCGCTTGAGGATTGGCCGCAGAAAGGCCTTGGCCGCATTCCAGCGTACGCCACTGCGCTGGTTGACCTGAAAGTATCCACAGCCTTGATTGTCGCCGGTATTGAAGTCGTCGACCTTGCCAATCCCGCTCTGCTCGGCGGCATCGCGGAAAGCGTCGAGGATCGGCCAACTGTAACGCTGCTGTTCGACCCGCCACTCGCCGTCGGCGCCGTGGCTGTCGCTACTGCCGGCATAGTGATTCTCGCTGGCCTTGAACAGCGGCAGCACGTCTTTCCAGGCCCAGCCGTGGTTGCCTTGTTCAGCCCAGCGGTCATAGTCGCTGGCCTGGCCGCGCATGTAGATCATGCCGTTGATCGACGAGCAGCCGCCGAGCACCTTGCCGCGCGGATAACCCAGGCTGCGACCGCCGAGGCCCGCTTGCGCCTCGGTCTTGAAGCACCAGTCAGTGCGCGGGTTACCGATGCAGTAGAGGTAACCGACCGGGATGTGAATCCATGGGTAGTTGTCGCGCCCACCCGCTTCGAGCAGCAGCACCCGGCAGGATGGATCGGCGGACAAACGGTTGGCCAGCAAACATCCGGCTGGGCCAGCGCCTACAACGACATAGTCGTAGGCAGAATCGGCTGATGGCATGAGCGACCTCGGGCCTGATTATTATTCTTGTCGCTTTTGATCTTAGTGCGTAATTTCGCTAATGAAACACGAGTTTTCGCTCAACCGCTGTGCGTTTTAGCACAGCCAGTATCAGCCGTTTCCTAAGTAACCTGACTGAAAGCCGCTCACAGTTATGCACAGGGATAAGCATGTTCGACTGGAATGATCTGAGGTTCTTTCTCGAGTTGCAGCGCAGCGGCCGCCTGCTGACTGCCGCCAAGCGCCTGAACACCACCCACAGCACGGTGGCGCGGCATATCGAGGGCATCGAAAAGAGCCTGGGCACGGCGCTGTTCGTTCAACATGCCCAGGGTTATGAACTGACGCCGTCTGGTCAGGCACTGCTCAAGCACGCCGAAGCGATGGAGAACGTCGCGTTACTGGCGCAGGAGGAGATCACCCAAGCGATAACGCCGCTGGGCAAGATCCGCCTGGGCGTCACCGAAGGCATCGGCATCATGTTCTTCACTCCACGCATGCGGGCGTTGTTCGAGCGCTATCCCGGCCTGGAAGTCGAGCTGGTGGCGGTACCGCGCTTCGTCAGCATCCTCAACCGCGAGGCAGAAATCAGCATCCACCTGGAACGGCCCAATGCCGACCTGTTGATAACTCGCAAGCTCACTGACTATCGGCTGGCGCTGTACGCCAGCCCCGAGTACCTCGAACGCTCACCGCCGCTGAACAGTCGCGAAGATCTGGCCCGTCACAGCTGGATTGGTTACGTCGACGATCTGCTGTTCAGCCAGGAGCTGCTGTTTCTCAACAGCTTCTGCAGGGCACCTAACGTGATCTTCCGCAGCACCAGCGTCATCGCTCAGCAGCAGGCCGCACGCGCCGGGCTGGGCATCGCTGTGCTGCCCAATTACATGGCCAGGCATGACCCACAGCTGCGCCGGGTGCTGCCCAGCGAAACCATCCAGCGCAGCTACTGGATCTGCACCCGCCGCGAGTTGCACAAGTCAGTGCGCCTGCGGGTAGTCTGGGATTACCTGCTGGCGCTGTGTGCAGCAGAGCAGGCCGAACTGCTAGCCGAGTAGGGCCTTGCTCGCCAGCAGTAGCGCTGCGCCGATGCCGACCACGGCAAACACCTGCTGCAAGCGCGGCCCGGCCAGCTTGCCGGCCAGTGGGCGCGCCAGCAGCAGGCCGATCACCGCACCTACTGCAAAGGGTGCACCTACCTGCCAGTGCATCACCCCAGCGACGCTGGCGCTGACTACGCTGCCGCAGGCAACCAACGCGATCACCGCCAACGAGGTGGCGACGATGCTTTTCATCTCCAGGTTGGTATAACGGCTGAGTGCCGGAATGATGACGAAGCCGCCACCGACGCCCAGCAGTCCCGACAGCAATCCTGCTACGCCGCCAGTCACAGCCAGGGCGCGGGCGCAGGGTAGGGTCCAGCGCAGCCGCCCCCGCGCAGGGTTGAGTACGCACGGCATGATCTGACGCTCGCCACACGGCGGCTCACCACGCAACTCGCGCGCCGCCTTGCGCCAGATGCGCAGGCAGGCATAAATCAGCACCGCGGCGAATACCAACGCCAGCGGTGCATTGGGCAACCGATGAGCGAGCATCAGACCGAAAGGTGTTGCGCAGATGCCGATCAGCGCGATGAACAACGCTGCGCGATAACGCACCAGGCCCTGGCGCAGCCCGAGCAGCGCACCGACTGAAGCCGCCAGGCCGACTGCCAACAGGCCAACTGGCGCCGCCTCGACCATATTCAAACCCAGCCCGAATACCAATAACGGCACTGCCAGAATGCCTCCACCAGCACCGGTCAACGCCAGTACCGCACCGATGATCGCGCCCAGCGCTGCACCCAGCAGTTCGATCACGATTGCTTCTCGGTGCCGGCAGGTTGCGGCCGCGCCAGCCATTCACGGCCTTTGAGCATCCCATGCCAGTACAGCGCAGGCAGCAGCTTCGCCTTGAGTAACCAGGCCAG
The DNA here is from genome assembly GCF_050496565.1 of Pseudomonas shirazensis. Lineage (GTDB taxonomy): Bacteria > Pseudomonadota > Gammaproteobacteria > Pseudomonadales > Pseudomonadaceae > Aquipseudomonas > Aquipseudomonas shirazensis_A. The sequence goes on along the minus strand of NZ_JBNWAE010000001.1, from coordinate 752,401 downwards.
CCGAGTAGGCTGCTGGCCGTTGAGCAACCACTGCGGAAAACTGGGTGCCAGCGTGCCGCCGTATTTGAATTCAGCCAGGACGATCTTGCCGCGCTCCACGGTCAACGGGCATGAACCGTAACCGTCATAGTGGGCGAGGGTGGGCGACCGACGGAGCGCTACCAGCACGTTGTTGGCTACCACCGGCGCCTGCTTGCGCGCAGCTGCGGCAGTCTTGGCGTTACTGGTATTGATCACATCACCCAGGCCGTGCACGTTGGCGAACTGCCTATGGCGCAGAGTGAACGGATCGACATCCAGCCAGCCCGGGCCATCTGCAAGCGGGCTGCTGCGGATGAACTCGGGCGCCATTTGCGGCGGCACCACGTGCAACATGTCGAAGGGCTCGACTCGTGTTTGCGTGCTGCCATCGGCCAGGCTGTGGATAAACGTCGCGCGCTTGCCCGGACCATCTACTGCCACCAGGCGGTGTGAGTAGTTGAGGTCCACCGCGTACTTGTCGATGTAGGCCATCAATGCAGGCACGTAGTCAGCGACGCCAAACAGCACAGGCCCGGAGTTGTAGAAGCTGGCCTTGATGGCACCCAGGCGCCCACGCCGCAGCCAGTGATCACACGAAAGGTACAACGCCTTCTGCGGGGCGCCCGCACACTTGATCGGCATCGGCGGCTGGGTGAAGAGGGCGCGGCCTTGCTTGAGGTTCTGGACCAATTGCCAGGTGTAAGGTGCCAGGTCATAACGGTAGTTGGAGGTCACACCGTTGCGCCCGAGGGTTTGCGTGAGGCCCTCGATTGCCTGCCAGTCGAGAGTCAGGCCGGGGCAGACCACCAGTTGTTCGTAACTGATGATGCGGCCGTCCTCCACAGCCACGCTTTGCGCTGCGGGATCAAAACTGTCTACCCGCGCCTTTATAAGTCGCACGCCTTTGGGGATAGCGCTGATCATGCTGCGCGCAGTGCTGGCAGCGCTGAATACACCCGCGCCGACCATGGTCCAGCCGGGTTGGTAGTAGTGCACCTCAGCCGGGTCGATCAGCGCGATATCAAGTGTCGGATCACGCTTGATCAAGCTGGCGGCGGTGGCAATCCCCGCAGCACCAGCGCCGACGATCACCACCTTGTGATGGTCGATGCGGGTGCTAGGGGCTGTGGATGGCAAGGCAGGCATGCGGGTATTCCTTTTCGATCTTGGTATGGATACTGGCCGGCGACGTTCAGAGCTGGTTCAGCGGAATTTTCAGGTAGCGCACGCCGTTGCTCTCCGGCTCAGGCAACTGCCCGCTGCGCATGTTGACCTGGACGGCGGGCAGGATCAGTACCGGCATATCCAGGGTGGCGTCACGCGCTTCGCGCATGGCGACGAATTCGTCTTCGCTGATACCCTGATGGATATGAATATTGCTGGCGCGCTGCTCGGCCACTGTGGTGACAAAGCGCAGGGCACGGCCCTCGGGCAGGTAGTCGTGGCACATGAACAGCTGGGTCTGGTCGGGGTAGGCGAGCAGGCGCCGGATCGAGCGATACAGCGTGCGTGCGTCTGCACCAGGGAAATCGCAGCGGGCAGTGCCATAGTCAGGCATGAACAAGGTATCGCCGACGAACACCGCCTTCTCGCCAGCATCCTCGACCACGTAGCTCATGCACGCTGGGGTGTGCCCTGGAGTGTGCAATGCATGGGCTTTTAGATTGCCGATCATCAGCACGTGGTCGTCTTCAAGCAGCACATCGAACTGACTGCCGTCGCGGGCGAAACCTGGCTCGGCGTTGAACAGCGCGCCGAAGGTCTTCTGTACCTGAGTGATATGCGAACCAATGGCAATCTGGCCGCCAAGTTTGGCTTTCAGATAAGCCGCAGCCGACAAGTGATCGGCGTGCACATGGGTTTCCAGAATCCACTGCACGCTGGCGCCGAGTGCCTCAACCCGGGCGATCAGCTTGTCCGCCGAGGTGTAGCTGGTGCGTCCCGACTTGGGATCGTAGTCGAGCACGCTGTCGATCAACGCGCACTTGAGGGTCTGGCGGTCCATCACCAGGTAGCTGATGGTCGAAGTGGCCTCGTCGAACAGGCCCTCTAAATGGATGTTGTTGCCGATGATCATCACACTCTCCAGATATCTGCAGCGCCTTGTTAGGCGTAGGCAGTAACCCAGGGTTTATCAAGATGCATGCCAGGGTTTCTATGAGGCGTTATGGCCCGCCTGTCAGCGGTCCCACGGCTACCGCAGCGTTGTCTTGCTCACAAATCGCTGCCAGCACTGCCAGTTATTGGCAGTCGACTGTCAGTCAATGGCAGTCACTGGCAGTCCTTGCTACGCTGGCCAGGTACCCGCAACCGGTCCTGCTCATGTCCGCGCTTTCCGCTTCTCATCCTGCCATCCTCGGCCTGGTGTCCTACCTTGAGCACGATGTGCACCCGTCGATCGTGCTCGACACCGACTACAACATCCTTGCGGCCAATGCTGCCTACCGTCGTCAGTTCGGCATCAATGACAGTGCGCCGCTGGGCGAGAAGTGTCATCGCGTTTCTCATCACTATGCGGTGCCCTGCGATCAGGCCGGCGAGCATTGCCCGATGCGCAAAGCCTGGGACAGCAAAGTGCCGGAGCGGGTCCTGCACATTCATCACACCCCACGCGGGCCCGAGCATGTCGACGTCGAGTTGCGGCCAATCCTCAATGAGCAGGGCAGGGTGGTTGCCTTCGTCGAGCGCCTCAACACCGTGACCCTGGCTGCCGCCCAGCCGCAACAGCAAGGGCTGGTTGGCCGCGCGCCGGCGTTCCAGACGGCGCTGGCGAGCTTGCAACGCGCCGCGCCGGCGCAGATACCGGTGTTGCTGCAAGGCGAGTCCGGCACTGGCAAGGAGTTGTTTGCCCGCGCCCTGCACCTGGGCAGCCCGCGCGCGACCGGGCCGTTGGTGGTGGTCGACTGCACCGGGCTCAATGACAGCCTGTTCGAGAGTGAGCTGTTCGGCTACGAGAAGGGCGCCTTTACTGGCGCGACCCAACGCAAGATCGGCCTTGCCGAAGCGGCCCATGGCGGCACGCTGTTCCTCGACGAAATAGGTGAAGTGCCGCTGACCATGCAGGTCAAATTGTTGCGCCTGATCGAGTCGGGCAGCTTCCGTCCAGTGGGCAGCCTACGCACCGTGCATTCGGACTTTCGCCTGATCTCGGCTACGCATAAGCCGCTCAAAGAGATGGTGGCAGCAGGTACCTTCCGCGAGGACCTGTATTACCGAATCAGCGGTTTTCCGATCCGCTTGCCAGCGCTACGCGAACGGGTAGAGGACCTGCCGATGCTGGCGCAGAGCTTGTTGCAGCGCATGGCTGGTACCCATGCCGTCACGCTGACGCCTGAAGCTCAGGCTCGTCTGAGCCTGCACACATTCCCGGGCAATATCCGCGAGCTGCGCAATATCCTTGAACGAGCCCGATTGTTTGCCGATGACGGGCTGATCCGGCCAGAGCATCTGCCTGAGGATCTAGCTCCCGCCAGCCCGGCTGTATCAACACGCGGCTCGCGTAATCCGCTGACCGACCTCGCGCAGTTGGTGGAGCAGTTCCAAGGGCCGCGCAGCGAGCTGGCGCAGGCACTTGGCATCAGTGAACGCACGCTGTATCGCCGGCTGCGTGAACTCGGGCTTTAAAAAGTTCGGATGCGCTTCTGTTCCACGTGGAACATACCCACGCAGAGGCGTCTTCTTTTTGCACATCATGTCGGGATTAGCCGCGCATAAGGCGCCCAGAGACCACTCGCAGTCGCGGACGTGTCAGCGCTGTAGCTCATCTTTGCTAGGGTCTCAGTTCCCATTGCAAGAGGGCGTTACGTAATGAAGCTCTTATCAAAGATGTTGGCCGCCGCGATCTGCTTTGGCCTCGCAAGTCAGGTGTTTGCGACTGACCTCAAGCACTGGCCCGAGCCTGCTGCCAAACAACTCGACGCCATGATTGCCGCGAACGCCAACAAGGGTAACTACGCGGTTTTTGACATGGATAACACCAGCTACCGCTTCGACCTCGAAGAAGCGCTGTTGCCGTTTATGGAAAACAAAGGGCTGATCACCCGCGACACCCTGGACCCTTCTCTAAAGCTGATCCCTTTCAAAGACACAGCGGATCATAAAGAAAGTCTGTTCAGCTATTACTACCGTCTTTGCGAACTGGATGACATGGTCTGTTATCCATGGGTAGCGCAGGTGTTCTCGGGCTTCACCCTCAAAGAGCTGAAGGGTTACGTAGATGAGCTGATGGCTTCCAAGAAGCCAGTCCCAGCCACTTACTACGATGGCGACACGGTAAAAACCACCGAAGTCCAACCGCCTAAAGTCTTCACTGGACAGACTGAGCTATATAACAAGCTCATGGAAAATGGCATTGAGGTGTACGTGATTACCGCCGCGTCCGAAGAGCTGGTACGCATGGTCGCGTCTGATCCCAAGTACGGCTACAACGTCAAACCGGAAAATGTGATCGGCGTCAGCACGCTGCTGAAGGATCGCCAAACCGGTGCGCTGACAACGGCGCGCAAGCAGATCACCGCCGGTAAATACGACGAGAAAGCTAACCTTGGCCTTGAACTGACACCTTACCTCTGGACGCCGGCTACCTGGATGGCGGGTAAGCATGCTGCGATTCTGACGTACATCGACCAATGGAAAAAACCGGTACTGGCCGGTGGCGACACGCCCACCAGTGACGGCTACATGCTGTTCCACGGAGTTGATGTGAGCAAAGGTGGCATTCACCTGTGGATAAACCGTAAGGACAAATACATGACTCAGCTCAACGGCATGATAAAAGCAAACGCTGAGGCCCAGGCCAAGCAAGGCTTACCGGTGACGGCCGACAAGAACTGGGTGATCGTGAAGCCGGACGACATTCAATAAAGAGCAGTCCGAATGCCCATCAACAAAAAGCCCGCTTTCGCGGGCTTTTTGTTGATGGGCCAGGCTTAAGCACGGCCGGTCATCTACAACAGATGTAGGTTCACAAAATAGGTGATAGGCCAGACCCCGTGAAATTGGAAGCTTGGCCATTTTTTTTGTGAAATGAAGGGGTGCTTTTCACAGAAAAGCCGAGAAAGCCCTACTCACCAATCACAAAAGTTGATTGGCCTGGAAAGGGCCAGTGTGTTCTCCCTTTACGACCGACGCGTGACTTTTCGGTAAGGGATGAGGAGTAGTCGCAGCGATCCTTTAGCTCCCAGTCTGGCGACCTTGGGTTCAGAATCCGACTGGCAATGCCCGTCGTCACTACTTCAGAGGAACCAGCTTCCTCTGCTGCCAGAATTGCGGGGGGGCTCATGCTGGTACCCAGGCCCGACAAATGCGCAGTTGCAGCCCTCAATTGCAAGGCTATCCAAGGCGGCACGCGTGTCAATCAAGATCTGATGCATGACGATGGCCGGCCTCACGGAGGTGAAACCGGAGATTCAGAATGACTAAACCGGCCCCGTAGACACCAACCTCCACGAAGGCCGCTATCGATCCAAAGCTGTCCTTGAAGAAAGGTAGCTAACGGCATCTATCTACAGTTTTCGGGGCGATTCACTCGTCTGAGGCTCAGGAGCACCAGGATGGGCGTCAAGGAGGTGGTCATCTTGAGGTGGACTATGCTGACCAGTTGCTCTCAAATCTAATCGTGAGGTCCTCCATGGCAACCCCCAATCTGCTGGCCCGATTCAGAGATGAAGTCCTTCTGGCCGGGCCTGAAAGCTCCCTACCTAGCAACCTATCTCAGTTCTGGCTTGAGGAGCTCCAGAATCATCTGGAGAGGTATTTCGACGGTTTGAACTCGGAGTCAGATGCAGAAGAGAAGGATCTCGACATCTCCCTTCCACTCGCAGCGATCATCCACATCTTGTTCGCAAAGAATGGTGGGGAGGAGATATCCGAGAGCTCTGAAAAGCTGTACGAGTATTTCCAAGACTACCGGCTCGAACTGGCCCTTGAAGAGATCACGCGAAAGACTCATGTGGCTGCCGAGGCTGCAACCATTGAGACCATCTTCACCAACCGAGATGTCCTGGTGGAACAAGGCCCCCTTCTTCAATAGGTACCTCCACCGATGCCATCGCCGGCGGGCACGCTCCGAGGCATTGATGGAATGCATTTTGACGGCTGCCGAGATCAGCGAATGAAAGAAATTGCTGCGCCGATGTTCGATCTAATCGCTTTGTCGCTTCCACGAGGGTTGGGGTTTGGGGACAGCCCGCCAGTAGGGGCATGGCTTAGTGAGGACGGAATTTCTTGTGCCGCTCTAACCCGAAATATCCATTCCGGCAGTTTCGGAATTGTCACCTTGCGGCGTCGTGTCGATAGCGTGTGGGTGCTCCTCAGTCATAGTGAGTGCACCACTGGCGAGTCCGAAGCCCGCGCCTCAATCAGCCATTTTCTCAGTACCCAAGCCCATCCGCTTCCACTCCCCTCAGGCGAACGACGACGTGCTCCTCTAAGCAGAATGGGTAAGCGCACACCAAGCGTGGTGTTCAAATCACTATTTGATCCAAGCCGCCGTATTGGGGCGTGGGCGCTCAATCAACTGTATCTCGCACTGCCATCCCCAGACAGAAATTGGGTTCCCGATTGCCAGACTGAGAATTTTCACACCCGCCTTTGGGAGGCCCACCTATTAGCGATTTTTCGTGAGCAGGGACTCTTTGTCACCCAGCCTAAAGAATCACCCGATTTTCATATCGAGAATAGGCTGGGAGGTGAGGCCTGGGTTGAAGCAGTGACAGCCAACCCGGAAGAGCGGTATGAGCATTTTGGCGCCTCGCCGGTCCCCCCACCAGCTGACCGACATGAGCGCTTCTTTGGAGCGGCTGCAGAAAGGTTTGCGAGGACCATCCAAAACAAATTGGACAAGCGTTACGAATCCCTACCGCACGTGGAGGGTAAGCCGCTCATTCTGGCCTTAGCCGATTTCCATGCGCCCAGTTCAATGCTGTGGAGCAGGGAGTCGCTCATCAGCTATCTCTATGGCTTTTCAGTTCACTCATCTGCGCATCGTGGAATGCAGCTGATAACTGTGGAGGAAGAGACATCTCTGCTATCAGGGCGCCCCAACGGCCTATTTACGCTAAGGGAAAATGCCCATCTTTCAGCGGTCATTTTCACCAATGCCTGCACAGTCTCAAAGCTCAGCCGAGTGCCGATTTCAGGTGGAGCTCATCTAGACGGGTACCGATACTTGCGGTTTGGTGAGTTTTTCGACCGTTCTCCAGGTGCATCACGAGGTATCCCATTTTTGTTGGATGTAGCGTCCAGCGATTACGGTCAGCTCTGGCCGCAGTATGGCTACGAGCCGTGGTCTGCTGAAGTGGAGGTCTTCCATAATCCTATGGCATTACATCCGGTGCCTAACGAACTGATACCAGAAGTCACCCACTGGAGAGAAGTGAATGGACGAGTCGAGTGCGAATCCTTCTATGAAGTATCCATACTCCGATCCAGGACACTCGTCCTCAGTGCAAACGCTAAGGTTCCGTCACTCGATGAGTTGCTGACAGCAACCAGTCCTCCAGAGCTCTGACGGCGGCGGGGTGGCCGCATCTTTGCCCCGCAGATAGATGAGGATTTTTCAGCAAGATATCCGACCTGGGAAAGACATGAGACCCCCTGCGCAATTCAGAACTGTTGAAGCGTCACCTCTCATCGGGTAAAAGCATGACATTCTTACAACGTTAAAATAGCGTCATCCCCGAGAGCATAGGAAGAGAAATGTCGACCCAAGGACTAAATCGATTCATCGGACGCAAGATTCACGCAGTGATAATGATGGCCCCTCTTAAGCGGGAAATGATACGCCTCGGCATATGCACCGTCATGGCAATTGTTCTGAATGTCATCTTGTATACCGGCGTTGAAATAGACGGTACCATCAAGCCGTGGGCAGAAACGCCGATAAAGCTATTTGCATCGTCGATGCTATTTGCCTTCATGATTAAGGCATTTTTACCACTTCTCGGATGGACCATTTTAAAGGCAGTGCTACTCAGCGCAAACAATGCCTTCAGCGGCATACTGAGTTTTATGGGAAACCAATTCACGGGTGTCATGTACTGCACCGGAATCATCCTGGGATCTATCACGATTAAGCAGTATATGATTTCTGGGGTCTTAGATTTAGAAATGGTTTCTCTGTCTGCTATCGTATTTGCCTCAGGGATTATGTACTTCTTTATACTGCAATGCGCCATTCAAAAAACAATGAGTCCAGCTCTGCGCACACCAGCAGTACCTCGTTCAGCCACTAGGCTGTGACTATCCACCTCTGGTGCTCAGTAGACGCCCGCTCTGTTGAATCCTCAGTCATAAATAACCATTAATGGCCAGGCCCGCCTTCGACTTTATGAAGAAGGCGAGCGTGCGCGTGCCTGATTGCGCATGTATTCCGAGATGAGATTTCCGAAATTGATGTCAGCTTCTTCAACGAGAATGTTGACGTGGCAGTACAGATCTTCAGGACCTCCTAGATAATTGAAAATCCTTGATCTGACGATGCCACAAACCCCTTCTTTGACCGCCGTAGAGGGAAGGTTGATAACATCGCCGACGCACGGAATAAGTGCTAAGCCATGGTCGCTGTTGAAGATAATGTCAGCTGGACAGGCATCAATCCTGGCATGCGATTGACCTTGCGAAACCTGCTGATAATCAATGCTATACCTCATGTACAGCCTACCTCATTTGTTGGGTGAGGAATCAGCGCCGCGGATCGTAAACAGAAACCTCAAGCTCGCAAGCGACGGGAGTGTACAGCCAATTTTCGGTACCTAGAGAGCTTGGCAATTATCGCTTTTCAAGCACATACCCTACGCCCCGAAGCGTATGTATCAGCTTGGTCTCGAATGGGTCATCTATCTTGGCTCTGAGTCTTCGAATCGACACTTCTACAACGTTCGTGTCGCAGTCAAAATTCATATCCCAAACCTGAGAAATAATCTGCGTACGGCTCAGTACCACCCCGGTGTTACGCATCAAGTAGTGCAATAACGCGAATTCTTTTGTGGTCAAATCAATTCGCTGACCGTCCCTGAACGCCCTGTGCCGGCTCTGATCAAGCTCCAGGTCAGCGACGCGAATGACCTCTACGGATGCGGGGTGATCCGACCTGCGCATCAAGGCGCGAACCCGGGCCAACAGCTCAGGGAACTCAAATGGCTTGATCAGGTAGTCATCTGCGCCGTTCTCTAGCCCCCGGACCTTATCCGCCAGCCGGCTTCTCGCCGTCAGCATCATGATGCGGGAAGGGCAATTTTTACGGCGCAACAACTCAAGAACCTGCCAACCATCCATCTCTGGGAGGTTTATATCGAGAATAATCAGCTCGTATTCGTGCTGCTTGGCCAAGAATAATCCATCTGATCCGGTGTGGACGCAATCTACGACATAGCCACACTCCGTCAGACCTTGACGCACATACTCCGCAGTTTTTACTTCATCCTCAATTACCAGAATTCGCATGGGATTTTGTCTCGATATCACTGAGCAATTAACCGCGCACGCGCGCCGGCATTATTGAAAGGGATGGTAAATCAAAATGAGCGTGCCGGGGCTCAAATGACGGATTTGTAATTTCTAGGTAATACAGTTGATAGTCTGGCGGTATATCTTGTCGCGGTTTGGGTTTGACAGTTGCGGACCCTCTCTCCAGCAGGTGACTTGACCTTATGAAGTATTGGGTTATTTTCTTCTTTGTACTGGCTTCGTTCCGCTCAGATGACGGCGAGGTTGCTCACATCGAGGAGACTGGTCATTGGTGTAGCCATGAACTTCACCGGCATGCGATGCGTACAATCGAACGCTTACTTGAATTTTAGGCAAAAAAAAGGCGCCCAAAGGGCGCCAAATATCCACCTTTTACCAAAGGAGCACTTAAGCCACTCAAGGTGAATTCGTAATGCTCGTTTTACTAACAGGATCAGCTAATGAATAACTGGTCCGTTAGCGAATTAAAGAATCGAAAGCGGGTACTCGATGATTACACGAGTTTCATCCAAATCCGATTCGAAAGCAGTGGCACGCGTGGTTGCCTGGCGCAACCGGAAGGACAGATCTTTTGCCGGGCCGGTTTGGACAACGTATTTGACTTCGACGTCACGCTCCCAGCGCTTCTGATTGTCGAGCGGGTTGCCGTTGTCGTCAGTGCGCATGTAGAACTGGTTAGCGTTCGAGTAATCCGCGCCCGAGCCTCTGGCGTAGCGGGTCATGAACGTCAGGCCTGGAATGCCGTAGCTGGTGAAGTTCAGGTCGTAGCGCAGCATCCATGAACGCTCTTTCGGCGAGTTGAAGTCGCTGTATTGGATGGAGTTGTCGACGAAGATCGAGTCCGACTGACGCAGGTAGTCGAAGTCGTCGTCGCCGTTGTTGCGCTGATGCGAGAGGGCCAGGGTGTGAGCACCGTAACGTACGCCGACCTTGGCACTCCAGATGTTGTTGTCAAATTCGCCCAGGCGTCGCTTACCTTCATCCACGGCTTTGTAGTAATTGAAGCCGCCGATCAGCGCCAGATCGTCGTTCAAGGGGTAGGCGAAGCTGGTACCGGCGTAGTACTGGTTCCAGACGTCTTTCAACTGGCTTGCATAGGCACTCACGGTCCAGTTGTCGTTGATCGAGTAATCACCGCCACCGTAGCCGATCCATGGCGAGTTGACTGGGCCGCCGTAGAAGGTCACGAAGTTGTCGTTAAGGTTGCTAGAGACCGGTTGGCTCATCGCATGCAGACGACCACCCTGCAGGGTGAGGCCTTGGATGCTGGTGTTCTCAACGGTCACGCCGCGAAAGCTTTCCGGCAACAGTCGCGAGTCACCCGATGCAACGACCGGGGTCGATGGGAAGACATCACCCACTTTCACGATGGTATCGAACAAGCGAACTTTGGCTGCGCCGCCGACCTTGGTGTATTCGTCGCGAGCTTCGCCCTTGTTATCAACAGGCAGCACGTCGAAGGAGCTACGGCCGCCGTTGCGCCCATCACCGGTGTCGAGCTTAAGGCCGATCATGGCGAAGGCATCAACGCCAAAGCCCACTGTACCCTGGGTAAACCCAGAGTTGAATTTGCTGATGATTGCGTGCGCCCAGGCTTCGGAGTAGCCATTGGTATTGCCTTTGCCACTGTTGTAAGTAGGGGCAGTGCTGTCGCGGTTATCACGATTGAAATAGAAGTTACGGTTCAGCACTGTAAGGCTGCTGCCTTCAATGAAGCCCTCTGGCTTGTCTTCAGCTTGTGCCGAAATAGCATAGCTTCCAGACAGCGCAGAAACTGCCGCCAAATACAGTGGTACTTTGATTTTCATCCGATGCTCCTTTGATTCACGGCAGTTTTTATTATGTTTACCTGCGCGGGTGTCGTTAATTGTTCTGACCCGGCGGCGCGCCTAGCGTAGCGCGAGCTCATATTTGCAGGCCGAAGATAACGGGAGGGTGATAGGAAAATTACAATTTCGTCATCTGCCCGTTATTTGGCGCCTTCGCACCGCGTGGTTGCCATCTCCGTTGCTTGTAACGAAATCATAGAGCCGGGTTGGGAATCGCAGTATTTACGGGCATTACAGGGATTTATTACGAAATTGTAATTTTCCAGCCACCCCTCTGATAGCTACCGCTCATTAGAGTGCCATCACCTAATCAAGTGGGGCTTGGCAGCTGTTTCGGCGTTCTCGCCAAGCTTTATCGAAGTTTGTGCACGAGGACCATCAAAGTGCCCCGGTATAACCGCAATGTCTTATCCAAGACCTCCGTCTCGCCCTGGAAGATCGCTGCACTCTGTGCAGTCATCTCTGGATTGATGGCACCTGCAGCCCTTGCCCAAAGCATCAGCTTGCCCCAGGCGCTTTCGACGGCCATGGATGCCAACCCTGATCTAGCTGCAGCCAGGCAAGAGATTGGGATCGCTGACGGCGCTCGCAAGCAGGCCGGACTTATCCCCAACCCCACAATCTCGTACGACGTGGAAGACACCCGTCGTAACACCAGCCAGACAACTGTTTCGCTCAGCCAAACCCTTGAGCTGGGCGGTAAGCGGGGGGCTCGGGTTGACGTCGCCACATTCGGGCAGACCGCCGCACAGCTGGAGTTAGACCGTCGCGTGAACGGACTGCGTGCAGACGTCGTGCAAGCCTTCTACGCCGCGTTGCGGGCCCAGACAGGCCTTGATCTGGCCAAGCAATCTCTCGAACTGACTGAGCGCGGTCTCCGCATCGTCGATGGCCGTGTTCGCGCAGGTAAATCGTCCCCAGTAGAGGCCACCCGCGCCCAGGTGCAACTGGCCGAAGCCAAGCTTCAAGTTCGACGTGCCGAAACGGAAAAGGCGACCGCTTACCAGCAGCTCGCGCAAATTACCGGGAGCTCAGTCACGGTATTTGATCAACTCGAATCGCCAACCCTCTCCCCGGGGCTGCCACCGCAGACTGAAGAGCTGCTGGCAAAGCTCGATCAGACCGCAGAAATGCGCCAGGCCGTGGTGCAGATCGACAAGAGCGATGCCTCGCTCGGTTCAGAGAAAGCTCAGCGTATCCCGAATCTTACTGTCAGCGTAGGCAGCCAGTACGACCGCTCTGTGCGCGAGCGGGTCAACACTGTGGGCCTGTCTATGCCTCTGCCGCTGTTCGATCGTAACCAAGGCAACATTCTTTCCGCTTCTCGACGTGCCGATCAGGCCCGAGACCAGCGCAATGCTGTGGAGCTGCGCCTGCGCACCGAAACCCAAACCGCGTTGAACCAGTGGTCCACCGCAATGCAGGAGGTCGAGTCCTACGACAAGACCATTCTGCCGTCAGCCCAACAAGCCGTAGAGACCGCAACCCGCGGCTTCGAGATGGGCAAATTCGGCTTCATCGAAGTGCTGGATGCCCAGCGCACCTTGATCGTCGCTCGTGGCCAATACCTCGAATCGTTGGCAGCGGCGACCAATGCGCGTGCGCAGGTGGAAAGGGTTTATGGCGAAGTCGGCTCAACTGCCGGCGCTCGCTGAGCGGGCCAAACATTTTCTTCGGCACCCAGCCTTGAACAAGCCGGTGCCTACGATCAGCAGGAGTAGCAATGGATAACAAACGCAAGATCGCCCTCGCGGTAGCCGCTGTGGCAGCCCTCGGATTTGGCAGCCTTGCCTGGAACAATAGTTCCGGACAGCAGGCCGCCAGTACCGCCGAACATGGCGCTAACGATGGCCATGGCGACGAAAAGAAAGCCTCATCTGCCGCCCAAGAGGAAGGTGATGAGGGCCATGGCGAAGAAGGCCACAGCGAAGAGGGCGGTGAAGAAGAGGGCAAACTGACGCTCAGCGATGAACAGATCAAGGCAGCCGGCGTTGCCCTGGAAGCTGCAGCGCCGCGTGACTTGGGTACAGTCGTGAGCTTCCCGGGCGAAATTCGCTTCGATGAAGACCGTACTGCCCACGTGGTTCCTCGTGTTCCTGGCGTTGTTGAAGCTGTCCAGGCCGACCTGGGTGAGACGGTCAAAAAGGGTCAGGTCCTCGCTGTAATCGCCAGCCAGCAGATCTCTGACCTGCGCAGCGAACAACAGGCCGCACAGCGTCGCGTCGAACTGGCGCGTGTGACCTTCCAGCGTGAGAAAGAGCTGTGGCAGGACAAAATCTCTGCAGAGCAAGACTACCTCCAAGCACGCCAAGCGTTGCAAGAAGCGGAGATCTCCTTGGCCAACGCCAAGCAGAAGGTCGGCGCTATCGGTGCCTCGGTTAACTCCGTTGGCGGTAATCGATACGAGCTTCGAGCTCCCTTCGACGCCGTGGTAGTGGAGAAACATCTGACCGTTGGCGAAGTCGTAAGCGAGGCGACCAACGCCTTCATCCTTTCCGACCTGAACCAGGTTTGGGCAACCTTCGCCGTCCCGCCTACAGATCTGGGCAAGGTCACGACTGGTCGTGCGGTGAAAGTCTCTTCGCCTGACATGAACGTCGAGGTCGAAGGGAAGGTGGGTTATGTCGGCAGCCTGCTGGGCGAGCAAAACCGTGCAGCTACTGTCCGCGTCACCTTGACCAACCCCAACGGCGCCTGGCGTCCAGGCCTGTTCGTGAACATTGCGGTCACTTCCCAGACCGATCGAGTTGCCGTAGCGGTCCCCGAGCACGCAGTGCAGACCGTTGAAGACAAACCTTCGGTATTCGTACGCACCCCAGATGGCTTTGACACCCGCCCGGTAAAACTGGGTCGCCGCGACAGTGGGTACGTGGAAATCATCGACGGTATTGAAGCCGGCGCCCAGGTAGCAACCAGTGGCAGCTTCACACTCAAGTCCGAGCTCGGCAAAGCTTCTGCCGAACACGGTCACTGATGCGAACTGACAGGATGATTTCTCATGTTTGAACGTATCATCAGATTCGCCATCGAGCAGCGCATCGTAGTAATGATCGCTGTTCTGATCATGGCGGGTATCGGTATCTACAGCTATCAAAAGCTGCCCATCGATGCGGTACCCGATATCACCAACGTTCAGGTGCAGATCAACACTGCAGCGCCTGGTTACTCGCCCTTGGAAACCGAACAACGGATCACGTTTCCAGTTGAAACGGCAATGGCCGGTCTCCCGGGCCTTCAGCAGACCCGTTCCCTGTCTCGCTCTGGCCTGTCTCAGGTCACCGTGATCTTCAAGGATGGCACTGACATCTTCTTTGCCCGCCAGTTGATCAACGAGCGGCTGCAGGTTGCGAAGGAACAGCTGCCAGAAGGTGTAGAGGCCGTCATGGGTCCGGTATCTACCGGCCTCGGCGAGATCTTCCTATGGACTGTTGAAGCCGAAGATGGCGCGGTCAAAGAGGACGGTACGCCGTACACCCCGACCGACCTGCGCGTGATCCAGGACTGGATCATCAAGCCTCAGCTGCGTAACGTCCCGGGTGTGGCCGAGATCAATACCATCGGCGGTTATGCCAAGCAGTTCCTGGTTGCGCCGGATCCAAAGCGCCTGGCTACCTACAAGCTGACACTCAATGACCTGGTTGCTGCGTTGGAAAGTAACAACGCCAACGTCGGCGCCGGCTACATCGAGCGTAATGGTGAACAGTTGCTCATCCGTGCACCGGGTCAGGTAGGCAATATCGAAGACATCGCCAACATCGTGATCACCAGTGTGGATGGTGCACCGATTCGCATCAGCAGCGTAGCTGACGTCAGCATCGGTAAAGAGCTCCGTACAGGTGCTGCTACTGAGAACGGCCGCGAAGTCGTGCTCGGTACCGTGTTCATGCTGATTGGTGAAAACAGCCGCACCGTATCTCAAGCTGTCGCCGCCAAATTGGCGGACATCAACCGCACCCTGCCAAAGGGCGTGGTGGCTGTGACTGTTTACGACCGTACCAACCTGGTTGAAAAAGCCATCGCGACGGTGAAAAAGAACCTGGTGGAAGGCGCGATCCTGGTTATCGCCATTCTGTTCCTGTTCCTCGGCAACATCCGTGCGGCTTTGATCACCGCGATGGTGATTCCGCTGTCCATGCTGTTCACCTTCACAGGCATGTTCAACAACAAGGTCAGTGCCAACTTAATGAGTTTGGGGGCACTCGACTTCGGCATCATCGTCGACGGTGCCGTGGTTATTGTAGAAAACGCGATCCGTCGACTGGCTCATGCGCAACATAAGCATGGCCGCATGCTTACCAAAACCGAACGCTTCCACGAGGTCTTTGCCGCGGCGCGAGAAGCTCGTCGGCCGCTGATCTTCGGCCAGCTGATCATCATGGTGGTGTACCTGCCGATCTTCGCCCTCACCGGCGTCGAAGGCAAAATGTTCCACCCGATGGCCTTCACCGTTGTGATGGCGCTGCTGGGTGCAATGATCCTGTCCGTTACTTTTGTTCCTGCAGCTATTGCCATGTTCGTCACTGGCAAGGTGAAGGAAGAGGAAGGCGTGGTCATGCGCACAGCTCGACTGCGCTATGAGCCGGTTCTGCAATGGGTGCTGGGACACCGGAACATCGCTTTCTCGGCCGCAGTAGCTTTGGTCGTGCTCAGCGGCGTACTGGCAAGTCGTATGGGTAGCGAGTTCATCCCAAGCCTCAGTGAGGGCGACTTTGCGCTTCAGGCCATGCGTGTGCCTGGAACGAGCCTCACTCAGTCCGTCGAGATGCAGCAGCGTCTGGAGAAAGCGGTGATAGCGGAGGTGCCTGAAGTTGAGCGGATGTTCGCACGCTCGGGTACCGCAGAAATTGCATCTGACCCGATGCCGCCAAACGCCTCTGACGCCTACATCATGCTCAAGCCTCAGGATCAGTGGCCTAACCCCAAGAAGCCACGCGATGAGCTGATTGCTGAGGTGCAGAAGGCCGCGGCAGGTGTTCCAGGAAGCAACTATGAGTTGTCACAGCCAATCCAGTTGCGTTTCAACGAGCTGATTTCGGGCGTACGTAGTGACGTCGCGGTGAAGGTCTTCGGCGATGACATGGACGTGCTTAACAACACCGCCAACAAGATCGCGGCAGCTCTACGAGCGGTACCGGGCTCGTCGGAAGTGAAAGTTGAACAGACATCCGGTCTGCCGGTGCTGACTATCAACATCGATCGCGAAAAAGCAGCACGCTACGGTCTGAATATCGCGGATGTTCAGAATTCGATCGCTATCGCCGTGGGTGGCCGCCAGGCCGGCACGCTGTATGAGGGCGACCGCCGGTTCGACATGGTAGTGCGCCTGCCTGAGACCGTTCGTACCGACGTAGCGGGTATGTCCAGTTTGCTGATCCCGGTACCCGCTAATGCGGCTCAGGGTGCCAATCAAATCGGCTTCATCCCGCTGTCGCAGGTCGCTAATCTGGACCTGCAACTGGGCCCGAACCAAATCAGCCGCGAGAACGGCAAACGCCTGGTAATCGTCAGCGCCAACGTTCGAGGCCGTGACCTGGGCTCCTTCGTTGAGGAGGCGACCGCTTCGCTGGATAAGAAAGTGCAAGTTCCTGCAGGCTACTGGACGACTTGGGGTGGCCAGTTCGAGCAGCTGCAGTCGGCAGCCAAACGCCTGCAGATCGTTGTTCCAGTCGCCTTGCTACTGGTCATGACCTTGTTGTTCCTGATGTTCAACAACCTGAAAGACGGCATGCTGGTCTTCACTGGTATTCCATTCGCACTTACCGGTGGTGTTGTGGCGCTGTGGCTACGGGACATCCCACTGTCGATCTCGGCAGGTGTCGGCTTCATTGCACTGTCCGGCGTTGCAGTCCTGAACGGCCTGGTGATGATTGCCTTCATCCGCGGGCTAAGAGAGGAGGGGCGGACGCTCAGGCAGGCAGTCGATGAAGGCGCATTGACCCGTCTGCGACCTGTTTTGATGACAGCTTTGGTAGCGTCCCTGGGCTTCATCCCGATGGCCTTGGCCACCGGTACCGGTGCAGAAGTTCAGCGTCCATTGGCAACGGTGGTAATTGGCGGGATCCTGTCCTCCACCGCACTGACCTTGCTGGTATTGCCTGCCCTGTATCACTGGGCACACCGCAAGGATGAAGACGGCGACGAGGCCGAAGTGGTTAGCTAACAGCCTCCGCTAAAGAGAAGCCCACAACACGTGGCTCAGGCACAAACTGCGCTGTGTCATCTGGCGACAATGGAAGCAGCCTTCGACGAGGGCTCGCAACCTGATACGGCTGGGGCTGGGTGCAGAGCGTGCCTGTAAATCGACCTCCAATGGAAGGCGGCCATGGTGGAACTCGGGTGCACCACATATGAATCAGGCGCTGCCGAAGAAACTATGGGACGCCTTGGGCTTGTCTCGATACTGGATACGATCAACCGGCTTAGTCGCATAACCTGAACCGCCGTGTACGGAAGCGTACGCACGGTGGTGTGAGAGGACGGCGGGCGTGAACCCGCCTCCTACTCGATTAAAGTGAAGTAGATGCACTTACCTTTCAAAATTGTAAGTTTCTCGTCATGCCGGTGATGCCTATGCATTGCTAAGGTTATGCCCGAGAAGTTTTGAAATTTAGAGGGTTTTATGAAAAAGCTAATTATCGCTGCTGCACTTGTTGTTTTCTCGGTGGCTTCGCAGGCCAACACTTTCTCCGAGAGCAAGCAGCTGCAATACACCAAGGAACACCAGACCGCAGTGGCCAAGTACGCGGAGAAAAATGGCAAGCCAATGCCAGAGATTCAGGATTACAAATATGGCATGAAGATCGACGTTGCTAAGTTCGTACGTCAGTCGCAGGACCCCCGTACCTGCCAGGTCTACCCACGGTTGATGACCTTCGAGGACTCCCAGGGCACGCTGAAGACTGTTCGTTACTCGATGTATTCGCAATGCATCAACAACAAGTAGTAAATGATTTGAACAGTACAATTAGAGATTTCGTAAATGCCAGGCAGTGCCTGGCATTTTTTATTACGCCCGTTGCCTCCATAGGTTCGAAATTTTTGCGCCTGGGCCCGGGCAAACCGTGCAATAGATCTCAGCCAACCAACAGAGACGGCTCTGAGCCAACCCGTTCAGGCCCATCGCCTGGATGCCCAGCAGAGCGCGGTGGCGTTCCAATATGCGAAAGGACCGGAGATAGCATCGAAGGTATTAGGCTCTCAGATGCTCGCGGAGCAGTGGCTTTGTCGGCCGTGCGGTCATTTGATGGGTTTTGTTCCATTCGAGATGCTCGACACGTCGCTCGGGTTCAGCCTAGTAGTGGACTATCTTGAGCGTCTACTCTTGGGTGTCTACCAATAGTTTGCCTGAGGGGGAACGGGTATGCGGTGAAGCCGCAACGCTACCTTCTTCTGCAAGCGGGACTTACAACCTTGTAATCCCCGTATCACTCAATTGACAGCGACCAAACCTTAATCTTCAGTCACGTCTAGTGGAGTGATTGAAATGAAAGTCATCAAAAGTATCACCGCCATCCTGGCCATAGTGGCCTCCTCAGCCGCACTCGCCGAAGGAGGATCCGACCGTCTATACGGGAAAATGATTCAGGCCAATGAGCAAGCTATGCGAGCTTATGCAGCCGCCAATGGTAAGAAGCCACCGGAGGTGATCCATTATCGCTACGGGATGCGGCCCGACGTGGCGAGGGTAATCAGCATGACATCGACCACGGCGAGCTGTGACGTGATGCCGGCACAGATGAACTACGAGGATTCCAACGGAGACGTGAAAATCCTTGAATACCGGACCGCTGGAGTCGGTTGCCGGGGCCAGAACTGAGCACTGAGCGAGCGGACAGGACTTACGCTGATAAAAAGCCGGGTTGAAGCGTCAATTCCGGCGATTGATCGCCTGGTGACCGGCTTACATGACTCGTGGAGTACGATGAGGATTGGTAGCTCAGACAGGAGAGCCTAATGACTGAATCAGTGCGCACCACGGTAAAGTGCCTGATCCCGGCGACGGCTCCGGCGATGTGATTGTGGAATTACCCGACAATATTCTGCGCGAGCTCGGGCTTACGACGGGCTACATACTCTCCATGGAGCTCATCAACGGCGATATCGTACTCAAACCAGTACGCGAGCGCCGTGAATCTGATTAGCTATCTTTTACAGGCCCACTGTATCGTCGTGTTGAGCAGATGAAGCTTTCTAGCCGGAGCACATGGGACGGCAGTCAGCCTACTGCCGTCCTTCTGGTCGATGTGTTATTTGGCCGGATAGTTGGCGACTACTTGGTCCTCGCCGCTTTTGGTTAAACCAATGACTTGGTAGGTATGGCTTACGCCATCAACCTCCATGCCTGGGGATCCAGCTGGCATTCCTGGTACGGCGATCCCGGCCAGATCGTTCCGCCCCCTGAGCTCTCGAATCTGCTCAGCTGGCACGTGACCTTCGACAAACTTTCCGTCGATCACTGCTGTGTGGCAGGACGCTAACCGTGGCGCTACGCCCACCTTCTGTTTCACTGCGCTCATGTCCGTCTCAACATGGTCGATCACTTTGAAACCATTAGCTTCCAGGTGCGCGATCCACTTCTTGCAGCAACCGCAGTTCGCGTCTCGGTGAACGTTGATGGACAATGGCTCGGCAGCGTAGGCCGCCGAGGTCACCAGAAGCCCAGCGATAGCAGCTAGCCGAACGAAGACCCGGTTAGTTGGCATGAGTGTGCTCCTTACCGTCTTTGTGAACATGCGTCTTAGGCGACGATGCCGGGTGGGGATCCGAATGGGCCTCGGCCGCATTGTGGTCACCGTGATGATCTGCCGCTTGGGCGGAGCCTGCGGGTGCAGTTCCGTGGTCGTGAGCTGCCTGGGCATGATCGTCGTCTGCCGCTTCGTCGTGATCACCATGCTCGGCACGACTGCTTACGCCGTGCTGGCCCTCATGGTTGTGCATATCGCTTTCACCGCCGCCGTGCTTGTGGCCACCGCTCGTGGCCACTAGAGCCTTGTACTGCTCAGGATTGATTTGGGGCAGTTGGTTCAGGAACGCGACGATTCCCCAGATGTACTCATCACCCATGCTCTTGCCCCAAGCGGGCATGCCGGTGGCTTTGATACCGTGTTTGATCGTCCAGAATGCGGCGGCCGGATCGCCTCCGACACCGACCTTGGTGAGGTCAGGTGGCGACGGGTATAGCGCTTGGCTTAGTTCAGTCTGCCCAACGCCTGGGGCGAGGTGGCACCCAATGCACATGGCGTTGTAGTTGCCTGCTCCTGCCTTGATCAACGCGGCATTCTTTAGGTCAGGCACTTCAATGTCTCGCGCTCGAACCTCAATCGACCGGTCGCGAGCCATGGCGAGAAACGAATGGACAGCCGGAAAGTGAGGATCATCGGCGCCGACATTCACCAAGCCGAAATACGCCGTGCCCAATACAGCAGCACTTCCGAAAGTACCGGCCACGAGCAGCGTTGTAATTGTTCTTTTCATGTTGAAATTCTCAGAACCACATCCTGATACCGGCAACGAAGCGTGCCTCATTAACATCTCCACCCTCGTCTCGGATGAAGTCAGCGGTGTTGCCGTAGGAGCGGCTCCAGGTAACGCCTATGTATGGAGCAAACTGGCGGACAATTTCATACCGTAGACGCAGGCCGACTTCGGTATTGGCCAGACCCGAGCCAACACCGCGCTCAGGATCGTTCTTGCCATAGAAGTTCGCCTCGGCCGTGGGCTGCAAAATCAAGCGATTGGTCAGCAGGATGTCGTATTCGCCCTCAAGACGCGCAGCAGTCTGGCCGTTCTCGCCTATGAACGCCGTGGCTTCGGCCTCGAAGTCATACAAGGCCATGCCCTGAATACCAAAGGCTGCCCAGGTCTGTGGGGATTCCGGTTTGAAATCCTGACGGACCCCGGCGACCACATCCCACCATGGACTGACCGAGCGGCCGTAAAGCAATTGCAGCTCGGCGTCTTCGGTTACCCCATTGGTGCGCTCGCCTTCCGAACGAACCCAGAGTCGATTAATGTCACCGCCTACCCAGCCTGAAGCGTCCCAGGCCAGGGTGCTGCCCTCATCGGCGTCCTGGTATTCGAGCTGGTCCAACAGGAAGAAACTGTTGATTCCGCTGTCGTGCACCTGGTGGCCACCCAAAGGCGGAAAGGCTGCCTCACGGTCGGCATCAGTGAGCACTGGAATCGGCGTGCGGCTAGTTGTGGTTGGAGAAGTCGCTGAACCATGATTCATCTGGGAATGGTCCATGCCCTTCATCGAACCGTGATCCATGCCCTTCATGGTTCCATGGTCCATCTTGCTATGGTCCACCGGGCTGGATTTGCTCTGGCTTTGAGCATGCCCCATCTGGCTGTGATCAACAGGGGCAGTCTGTTTCTGATGTTTGCTAACCCCCATCTTGCTGTGATCCATCGCCGGCATCGATTCGGACGGAGCAGCATCCATTTGCATGGAACCGTGCCCCATTTTCGAATGATCCATGCCCGAGTGATCCATTTCTTCAGCGGCGAAGCTGGGCGTTACGCCCAGCATGCCGATTGAAACAGTCAGGGCCAGCAGCGAAGGCCGCCCAAAGCTATTGGCCATCTTTCCCTGCCTTAGCTTTGTCGCTGCCATGCGATTCCATCATTTTGTCGTGGTCCATGCCTTCCATCGAGCCATGGTCCATCCCCTTCATCGAGCCGTGGTCCATACCTTCCATGGAACCATGCTCCATGCCTTCATGGTTCATCCCCTGGCCCTGCTTGTCCTGCGAGCCTTTGGCTTTGCCTGCCTCGGTGGATTTCTGTGAGTGCTGATCATGGTTGTCGCTGGACCACGACGACGGGGCATAAACAGCCAGCATGCCTACCATCGCAGCAGAAAGGAAAAAGGCGCTTCGTTTCATTGGTTTGCTCATCTCAGATCTCCGGTTCATTCGTCCACACGGACTTCTCGGAACATGCCCATTTCCATGTGGAACAGTAGGTGACAGTGATAGGCCCAACGTCCCAAGGCGTCTGCGGTGACGCGATAGCTTCGTTTTGAGCCAGGTGGCATGTCGATGGTGTGCTTGCGAACCATGAAGTTGCCATTCTCGTCCTCCAGATCACTCCACATACCGTGGAGGTGGATGGGGTGAGTCATCATGGTGTCGTTGACCAAGGTGATGCGAAGACGCTCGCCATATTTCAACCGCAGCGGTTCAGCGTCGGAGAATTTGATACCGTCGAACGACCACGCGAACTTCTCCATGTGGCCGGTAAGGTGCAGTTCGATTGTGCGTCCAGGCTCTCGACCATCGGGATCGATGAAGGTGCTCCGCAAATCGGCGTAGGTCAGCACTCGGCGCCCGTTGTTGCGCAGGCCAATTCCCGGATCGTTCAGCTTCGGGGTCGGCGACATGGTCTGCATATCGACCAACGGGTTGTTGGTCTCGGAAGCCGGATGGCTCTGCATTGCCCCGCTCATGCCGGCCATGCCCTCATGACCCATCCCAGCCATCTTGCTGTGATCCATGCCGGCCATATTGCCGTGGTCCATCCCAGCCATCTTGCTGTGGTCCATGCCGGCCATGCTGCCATGGTCCATTCCAGCCATCTTGCTGTGGTCCATGCCGGCCATGCTGCCGTGGTCCATCCCAGCCATCTTGCTGTGGTCCATGCCGGCCATGTTGCCTTGGTCCATGCCAGCCATGCTGCCGTGATCCATTCCGCCCATGCTGCCGTGGTCCATGCCCATGTCGCTCATGGCGATGATCGGGCGCGGATCTACCTCCGGCACGGGCGCTTGCAAGCCTTCACGAACTGCCAGGGTGCCTCGGGAGTACCCGGTACGGTCCATGGACTGCGCGAAGATCGTATAGGCCTGCTCGTTTTCAGGTTCGACGATGACATCGTAGGTTTCCGCAACGGCGATCCGGAACTCATCGACCGATACGGGTTTGACGTACTGGCCGTCGGCAGCCACAACCGTCATCTTGAGCCCAGGAATCCGGACATCGAAATAGGTCATGGCCGAGCCGTTGATAAAGCGCAGGCGGATTTTCTCGCCGGGCTTGAAGATTCCCGTCCAGTTGCCGTTCGGAGCCTGGCCGTTCATGAGGTAGGTGTAGGTATACCCGCTCACATCAGCGAGGTCGGTGGGGCTCATCTTCATTTCAGCCCACATCTTCCGATCCGCTACAGCGGCCGACCAGCCTTTCTCGCTCACATCGTCAACGAAGTCGCCAATTGTGCGCTTGTGGAAGTTGTAGTAGTCAGATTGCTTCTTGAGTTTGGAGAGCACCTGCGCCGGGTCTTCATCCGTCCAATCGCTGAGCATGACGACGTAATCACGGTCATATACAAACGGCTCCGGATCTTTGGCATCGATCACCAAAGCCCCATAGACCCCGGACTGTTCTTGGAAGCCTGAGTGACTGTGATACCAGTAAGTGCCGTTCTGGTGGACCTTGAACTTGTATTCGTACATGCCATCGGGAGCGATGCCGTGGAAGCTCAAGCCCGGCACACCGTCCATGTTGGCGGGCAGGATGATGCCGTGCCAGTGAATGGAGGTGTCCTGTTTCAGCCGGTTGCGTACGCGCAGCGTCACGGTGTCGCCTTCGCGCCATCGCAGGATTGGCCCTGGCACGGAGCCGTTGATGGCCATGGCCGTACGAGCTGCACCCGTGATGTTGACGGGCAGTTCACCGATATACAGATCGAAGTCCGTGCCGCTGAGCACGTTCGGTTGGCCAGGGCTGGTCACGGCCCAGACCGGCGCGCGCCACATGCCGAGCCCACCCAGAAGTCCGGTAGCGGCCAGGCCTTTGACGAAAGATCGTCTCGTGGTTTTGCTTTGCATGCCGTTGCGTCCAGTCAGGTAGATCGCTGATATCCAGGCTGCTCGATGGCGCAGCCCTTGGGTTCATTGGTGCTCTCACCAGTCTCGTAGACTTTCGCCACTGCGCGAGGCTGATGAGAGGCCGTAGTCTGAAACTGCCATAGTTCAGATTCCGGGGTGATTACATTTCTGTAAGCTCGGATCAGCAGCTTTCGTGGCCCGCGTGCTTGCTGGACTGGGCGGCGACTGGCGCCTGCTCTCTCTTCTCCTGCGCAACCTGGTAGCCCTGCATGGAACTTTGGCGAGCCGCTTCCATCCGCGCAAAGGTCCGGTCCGCGCCGCCCTCTGCCAGGGCAATGCCTGCCGTGCCGAAGGTAACGACCAACACAATTGCTTTGACCATGTTCATCTGGAGATCCTCAATGGTTCTGCGCCTCATGGCGTCAGGTACGTGGTCAAGTTAGCCTCGCGGTGCTGTCAGAAAACTGATCTCGACATTACTTTTCCGTCAGCTTCTGGTTGGGCGTCTTTTTTCCTGCAAACTGGAGATGCACCCCGCGTGGATGAGAGCAGATGAAATTACTCGTAGCCGAAGATGAGCCGAAAACCGGTGTCTACCTCCAGCAAGGCCTGACAGAAGCTGGCTTCACCGTTGACCGGGTGATGACAGGCACTGATGCCCTGCAACACGCGCAGAGCGAAGCCTATGACTTGCTGATTCTCGATGTGATGATGCCGGGGCTCGATGGCTGGGAGGTTCTGCGCAAGATACGCGCAGCGGGTAAGGATGTGCCGGTCCTTTTCTTGACGGCCCGTGATGGCGTAGACGATCGCGTGAAAGGTTTGGAGCTGGGCGCTGATGATTACCTAGTGAAGCCCTTTGCATTCTCGGAGCTGCTGGCTCGGGTTCGCACGTTGCTGCGCAGAGGCAACGGTGGTTCTGCTCAAACCACCATGAAAATGGCAGACCTTGAAGTGGACCTGCTCAAGCGCCGGGCTACGCGAAACGGTAAGCGTATCGACCTTACTGCCAAGGAGTTTTCCCTGTTGGAGCTGCTCATGCGCCGACGCGGCGAGGTGCTCCCCAAGTCGCTGATCGCTTCTCAGGTCTGGGACATGAACTTCGACAGTGACACCAACGTGATCGAGGTCGCGATTCGCCGACTGCGGGCCAAGATTGATGACGACTTCGCGCCAAAGCTCATCCACACCGCCCGAGGCATGGGCTACATGATGGATGTGCCCGAGTGATGCGCCCGCAATCATCCCTCGTCAAGCGACTGACACTAATGTTCATGTTCGCGGTGACTGCTGTCTTGGTCGTTGCCGGCGTGGCTTTCTACGGGCTCAGCCAGCACCATTTCCGGATGCTGGATGAGCAGGCGCTTGCCGAAAAGCTGGAGTCAACGCGTCATATCCTTTCCATTTCAGCAGCGCGAGGCGAGCTCGACGATCAGGAGCAGCAACTGCGGGCATTGCTCGGCGCACATCAGGATCTTTCGGCGAAAATCACCAAGGCTGACGGCACGGTCCTTTTTTCAGACTCCAAAGCCTCCCAAATCCCTCAGCGGTTCGAGCAGGCGCGCCAGGGTGCGGTTTGGGAATGGCAGGATGAAGCGCAGAACTTCCGCGGTATCACCGCCCAGTTGACTATCGCGGGCGAGCCGGAACCGGTAACGGCCGTGCTGATGCTCGATGTCACCACTCACGCGCATTTCTTTGTCACCCTGCAATGGTGGTTCGGCATCGGCTTGGTGATCAGCGCGATTGTGAGCGCAGGCTTGGGCTGGGTCGTGGCCAAAAGCGGACTCCGGCCTGTCAGGCAAATCACCAAAGTGGCCACCGGGATGTCGGCAAAATCTCTCCGCGAGCGCATTCCACTGGAGCCCGTACCGCTTGAGCTTCAGGAACTCATCCTGTCTTTCAACGGGATGCTGGGACGGTTGGAGGATACATTCGTTCGGTTGTCCAACTTCTCTGCCGATATCGCTCACGAGTTGAGAACGCCGGTCAGCAACCTGCTGACTCATACCGAAGTGGTGCTCACCAAGAAGCGTGACCTGGATGCCTATGAGGAAAACCTCTATTCGAACCTGGAAGACCTCAAGCGCATGTCGCGCATGATCGACGACATGCTTTTCCTAGCCAAGGCGGATAATGGTCTGATCGTGCCCGAGCAGATCGATGTGGACCTCTCCGAACTCGTATCCAAGCTGTTCGAGTACTACCAGTTTCTGGCTGAGGACCGGGGCATTCAGCTGACCCTCCAAGGTCGTGGCAAGGTTCGTGGTGATCGCCTGATGATTGACCGAGCCCTTTCCAACCTATTATCTAACGCGTTGCGCTACACCCCGGAAGGCAATGAGATAGCAGTGCAGATCGAGCAAACACGTGAAACCGTGACGCTATCCGTACGTAACAGCGGAGTAACCATCGATCCTCAGCACATTGGCAAGATCTTCGACCGGTTCTATCGGGCCGATCCAGCCAGACGCGAAGGTGGTCCAAGTAATGCGGGCCTGGGGCTGTCGATCACACGTTCCATTATTGAGACTCACAGCGGACGAATTTGGTGTACTTCAGAGGAGGGTGTCACAACCTTCTTCATCAGCCTTCCTGCCTCCAAGCGGTTGGTTGGTGCAGCCCCAACCCCTTAATGCTGAATTCATCCCGGTAACCTATACTCGCCCATCATGAATCGGTTCATTCGACTGCTCACCATCCTGATGATTATCGTGGCGCTTCCGCTTAACGGGATGGCGGGCATCGATTCGGCGACTGAACCTTGCCCAATGCAGACCATGGGCATGGAAATGATGGCGGGCATGGACCATGACTGCTGCCAGGACCAAGACCCGGGCAAGACTGGTGACCATGCCAAATCCTGCAAGGTGGGTCAGGAGTGCAGGACTGCCAGCACAGTGCAGCTCAGCTTCCTGACGCCTGGACTGACCTATGCAAAGCCACGGCCTGCCGATACCTACGCTGTAGGCATAGCGACAGGTTCTCCCCCCGATCCATGGCGTCCTCCCCGCGTCTGACTCCCTCTTAATTTCACACCATCGTTCTGCTTAGAAGCGGGGCGATGGCACGCGCCTGGGCGCTGATCTTTCGAGGAATCATTTTCATGACTCCCCAACGTTTTCAGGGACGGATCACCACGGCCGTCCTTTTCATACTGCTGCCGGCTGTCTCGGCACAGGCTGTAACGCTGTCGCTGGATGAGGCGCTGCAATTGGCTGAACGCAACGCTCCCTCTCTACAGGCCCGCCTGGAGCAGGCATCAGCTGCTCGCAGCTCGGTCATCCCAGCGGGCGAACTACCCGATCCGCGCCTCAATCTTGGGGTACAAAACCTGCCGATTGAAGGCGCTGATCGCTGGAGCATGAACAGAGACTTCATGACCATGCAGGTGGTTGGCCTGTCCCAAGACGTACCGAATCGGGAAAAACGCAAAGCTCGTGTAGAGACAGCTCAGGCCACGGTCGAGCGAGCCGATGCCGAGGCAGTCTTCGAGCGCCTGAAGATTCGGGCGGCAACCGCACAGGCTTGGGTTACGGCGTACACCGTGCAGCGAAAACTTGAACACTTCGACGCTTTCTACAAAGAAAACCAGCTGCTGGCATCTACGGTGCGGGCGCGCCTGGCCGGAGGCGCAGGCTCAACGGCCGATACGCTGGCTCCCAAACAGGAATTGGCACAGCTGGACGAGCAGAAAGATGTTTTGTTGAGTCAGGCAGCTCAAGCGCGATCCGCGCTGAAGCGCTGGATTGGGCAGGACGCCGAAGTAGGCGCGCCGACTTTCCCTGTCTGGCCAGTAGACGCAGCTGAATACCTGCACTCCGTTCATGCCCATCCGGAGCTCAATACCTACAACGCCATGACACGCGAGGCGCAAGCCCAGGTACACCAGGCCCAGGCAGAAAAGAAGTCAGATTGGTCTTGGGGGGTGGATTATCAGCGTCGTGGCCCGGACTTCAGCAACATGGTCAGCCTGCAAGTTAGCTTCCAGTTGCCGTTGTTCACTGGCTCACGGCAAGACCCGATGATTGCGGCACGACGCGCACAAGTTCGCCAGTTGGAGGACGAGCAGGACGCTGCCCTGCGCGAGCATCAAGCCCAGCTAGAAACAGACCTTGCCGAGTACCAACGCTTGCAACGGGCGGTGCGGCGCAGTCGCGAAACGCTTCTACCTCTGGCCGAGGACCGGGTACGCCTCGCTCTTGCGGACTACCGCGCCGGTAAGTCGTCGTTAAGTGAAGTGCTGTCGGCACGTCGGCAACGCGTGGAAGCGCTGTTACAGGATGTGGACCTGCAAGGACAGTTGGCGGCAACAGCAGCGCGTCTGCATTTCGTATATGGAGAGGTGCAGGCATGAGGGGTAGGTCGATTGGTTTGGTTGTGGCTGCTGCCCTTGCTATTGGGATAGGTGCGGGCTTCTGGCTGGGTGGACGTGGCACGGTTACCCCATCTCAGCCAGATGGTGAGCAAAAAGCGCTGTACTGGTACGACCCGATGTATCCCCAGCAGCATTTCCCGGCACCCGGTAAATCGCCATTCATGGATATGCCGCTCGTGCCCAAGTATTCAGACGACGCGAATGACAAGGGGCAGCTCGCGGTTCAGGTCTCGGCTGGGCTCCAGCAAAATCTCGGGATTCGATTGGCAACGGTGACGGCTGGCCGGCTTGAACGATCCCTGAGCGTGAGCGGCGTTCTGGCGTTCGACGAACGCGACTTCAGCGTATTGCAGGCCCGTACTGGCGGTTACGTCGAACGCGCATATGGCCGAGCGACGGGGGACATAGTTGTCAAAGGGGCTCCTCTAGCCGATGTGCTGACCCCGGAGTGGGCTGGTTTGCAGGAAGAATATCTGGCGTTGCGACATTCCGGCGACGCTCAGCTGACGGCGGCGGCGCGACAGCGGCTCGTGCTCTCCGGCATGCCGGTCGACCTGATCAACCGGGTCGCGAGTACTGGGAAGGTGCAGCTCTCGGTCACACTTTCTGCGCCTACTGCCGGTGTAATCCAGGTTCTCGATCTACGACCCGGCATGACGCTGACGCCGGGGGCTACCTTGGCAAGGATCAACGGAGTGGCCAACGTCTGGCTGGAAGCCGCCGTGCCAGAAGCCCAGGCTCAAGGTCTCCACGAAGGCCAGCCTGTACAGGCGCAATTGCCAGCGTTTCCAGGTGATCCCGTACCGGGCAAGCTGACTGCGCTGTTGGCCGATGCCGACTTGCAAAGCCGTACTTTGCGCCTGCGTATCGAGTTGCCCAACCCGGATGGACGGCTTCGTCCTGGAATGACCGCACAGGTGGCTCTCCATCCCAGCGTGTCCGCCGAGGAGAGTCTCTTGGTGCCTGCCGAGGCGGTCATACGCACCGGCAAGCGGGATCTGGTGATGCTGGCTGAAGACGATGGTCGCTTCCGACCGGTGGAAGTCGTGTTGGGTCAGGAGAGCAAGGGGCAAGTTGCGGTGTTGCAGGGCCTTCAGGCAGGTCAGCGCATCGTCGCATCCGGGCAATTCCTGCTGGACTCCGAAGCTAATTTGAAAGGCATCGAAGCGGCGACGGCGCAGGATGCTCAGCCCAAAGCGGGGCCCGCCCTCCATGAAGCGAACGGCCGTATCGTGCAGATAGACGGAGCCCAGCTCACCGTTGCCCATGGTCCCTTCCTCACCCTGGGCATGCCTGGGATGACCATGACCTTTCCGGTGGCTGATCAGTCGCTCCTTGATGGCCTCAAGGTCGGTGCGCAGATTCGCTTTGGCATACGCGAACGAGACGAGGGCATGGTGGTTGAGCAGATCAAAGTGTTGGAGGGCCAACCATGATTGCCAAACTGATTCGCTGGTCGGTAGGCAACCGCGTGCTGGTGCTTCTCGCCACGCTGTTTCTGGTGGCATGGGGATTCGTCTCGGTGAGGAGCCTGCCAATCGACGCCTTGCCCGACCTGTCGGATGTACAGGTGATCATCCGCACGTCCTACCCAGGACAGGCACCTCAGATCGTTGAGAATCAGGTGACCTATCCGCTGACCACCACCATGCTTTCGGTTCCGGGAGCCAAAACAGTACGTGGCTTCTCCGCATTCGGTGACAGCTTCGTCTACGTGCTGTTCGAGGATGGCACCGATCTGTATTGGGCGCGCTCTCGGGTTCTTGAGTATCTGAGCCAGGCGCAATCGCGATTACCTGCGGCAGCCAAGCCGGTATTGGGACCGGACGCCACCGGAGTGGGCTGGATTTATCAGTATGCGCTGGTTGATCGCAATGGCGGCCATGACCTGTCGCAACTGCGCAGCCTGCAGGACTGGTTCCTGCGCTATGAGCTCAAGACCCTGCCGGATGTCGCTGAGGTGGCCACCATCGGCGGTATGATCAAGCAGTACCAAGTCGTCCTCGATCCGCTTCGCATGGCCAGCCTCGGTATCACCCAAGCTGAAGTGGTGGAGGCTATAGGCAAGGCCAACCAGGAGACCGGTGGCGGTGTGCTGGAGCAAGGCGAAGCAGAATTCATGGTTCGTGCGGCGGGCTACTTAACATCGTTGGACGATTTCAGAGCGATCCCACTGCGACTGGCTGCCAAGGGCGTGCCGGTGAAGTTAGGCGATGTCGCTACGGTGCAGATAGGTCCGGAAGCCCGCAGAGGCATAGGCGAGCTGGACGGCCTCGGTGAGGCCGTAGGTGGAGTGGTTATCCTGCGCAGCGGCAAGAATGCTCGTGAGGCCATCGCGCACGTTAAGGCCAAGCTCGAAACCTTGAAGAAAGGCCTACCTACCGGGGTGGAGCTTGTCACCGTCTACGACCGCAGCCAGCTGATCGACCGTGCTGTGGAGAATCTCAGTCACAAACTTGTCGAGGAGTTTGTGGTAGTGGCGTTGGTATGCGCAGCGTTTCTCTGGCACCTGCGCTCGTCGCTGGTTGCCATCGTGTCGCTGCCCGTGGGAATTCTGATTGCGCTGATCGTCATGCGTCATCAGGGCATCAACGCCAACATCATGTCCCTTGGCGGAATCGCTATAGCCATCGGTGCAATGGTGGACGCTGCCGTGGTCATGATCGAGAACGCCCACAAACGAGTTGAGGCCTGGAATTCCCGGCACCCTAGTCAACTTTTGCGGGGCGAAGCGCATTGGAAGGTTATGACGGAGGCAGCCGTGGAGGTTGGTCCTGCGCTGTTCTTCAGCCTCATGATCATCACGCTCTCGTTCATCCCGGTGTTCACACTGCAAGCCCAAGAGGGCCGCCTCTTTGCCCCCCTGGCCTTTACCAAGACATACGCAATGGCAGCGGCGGCTGCGTTATCGGTGACCCTGATACCGGTGCTGATGGGGTACTGGATCAGAGGGCCACTGCCAGCGGAACAGCGCAACCCGCTCAACAGGGTGCTCATCCGGCTATACCGTCCGGCATTGGAGGTCGTCCTGCGCCGGCCTCTGGTGACCCTCGCTGGAGCAGCGCTTATCCTGCTCAGCAGTCTGTGGCCCTTGAACCATCTCGGCGGCGAGTTTCTTCCCCCCCTTGATGAAGGTGATCTGCTCTACATGCCTTCAGCCTTGCCTGGGCTCTCGGCGCAGAAAGCTTCAGAGCTGTTGCAGCGAACGGATCGCTTGATTCGTACCGTCCCCGAGGTAGCCAGTGTTTTTGGTAAGGCCGGCCGCGCCGAGTCGGCCACCGACCCTGCACCTCTGGAGATGTTCGAGACCACCGTGCGGCTCAAGCCCAAGAGTGAATGGCGTACCGGTATGACCACGGAGAAGCTCATCGAAGAGCTTGACCGTATCGTGCGTGTGCCCGGGCTCACCAACATCTGGATTCCGCCTATCCGCAACCGGATTGACATGCTGGCCACCGGCATCAAGAGTCCAATCGGCGTCAAGGTTGCCGGCAGCGATCTGAACCAGATAGACCGGGCTACCCTTGCTGTGGAGCGGGCAGCGAAAAAGGTGCCTGGAGTGACTTCGGCCCTGGCAGAGCGTTTGACTGGCGGCCGCTACATAGATCTGGACATCGACCGCCATGCCGCTGCCCGTTATGGCCTGAACATCACCGACGTTCAGGCTATTGTTGCCGGTGCAATAGGTGGCGAAACCATTGGGGAAACGGTTGAAGGGTTAGCTCGTTATCCCATCAGCGTGCGCTATCCACGCGAATGGCGTGATTCCGTGGAGGCGTTGCGTCAGCTTCCGATCTACACCTCGCAGGGCGGCCAGCTCACGCTCGGCACCGTGGCCCGCATACGTATTGCCGATGGCCCGCCAATGCTCAAGAGCGAGAATGCTCGCCCCTCAGGTTGGGTGTACATCGATGTGCGCGGCCGAGACCTATCGTCTGTTGTCGCAGACCTACGTCAATCTATCGACAGCGAGGTAAAGCTCGATCCGGGCATGAGCTTGAGCTACTCCGGTCAGTTCGAATACCTGGAGCGGGCGAACGCCCGCCTGGCCTGGGTGGTGCCGGCCACCTTGGCCATTATCTTCGTGCTGCTTTACCTGACATTTGGGCGCTTCGGTGAAGCAATGCTCATCATGGGCACCTTACCTTTTGCCCTAACCGGAGGCGTTTGGCTGCTGTATCTGCTGGGCTACAACCTGTCGGTGGCCACAGGCGTAGGTTTCATTGCCCTGGCCGGCGTAGCGGCGGAGTTCGGGGTGATCATGCTCATTTACCTGAATAACGCTTGGGCTGAGCGTCAGGCCGAATGCGAAACCACACGCGCAGCGCTGCTCGATGCAATCCGTGAGGGCGCGGTGCAGCGCATCAGACCCAAGGCAATGACTGTGGCGGTCATCGTTGCAGGCCTGCTGCCCATCCTCTGGAGCAGCGGTACCGGCAGCGAGGTCATGAGTCGCATCGCGGTGCCCATGGTGGGCGGGATGCTGACCGCTCCATTGCTCTCCCTGTTTGTAATACCTGCGGCGTACTGGCTGGTCCGTCGCCGCGAACTCGCTGTAACAACCCCTCACTTTTCAGGAGTAATCCAATGAAAAAGCTATTCGTCATCGCAGGCCTGGTCACAGTTTTCGCCGCCAGTGTGCATGCCCAGGACATGGATGGTATGGACATGAAGAACATGCCAGCTTCCGCCGAGGGTGGCCAAGGCACCCAGGCGGCATCCACTGCGCATGCTGAAGGGACAATTAAGGCGCTGGATCCGCAAAGCGGAAAAATCACCTTGGCCCACGGCCCAGTAGCAGAGCTCAAATGGCCGGCGATGACCATGGGTTTCCAAGCGGAACCTGCACGGCTGAACGGCTTGAACGTAGGAGACAAGGTGGAATTTGCATTCCGTATGGAGGGAAGCGTCGCGAAAATCGTGAGCATTCAGAAGCAGTGATTTTCCAGCCTTAAATGATCCGGCAGGCCTTCACACCGAGATGCTTCGGACAAGCTTACAGAAATGTAATCAATCTTCAGGACCCCGTCAGGTCGAACGCTACATACCGTTTTGAAACGGTTTACTGGCATCACATCGACCCGATACCGGAGATATGACCATGAACAGTCGCTTTGAAGAATGCATCTCGGAATGCCTGCGCTGTGCGCTGGCCTGTGAAGGCTGTGCGACAGCCTGCCTTCAAGAACAGGATGTAAAAATGATGGCTGACTGCATCAAGCTGGACAGGGATTGCGCAGATATGTGCAAGCTTGCGGCTACCTTGATGGCACGAGAAAGCATGCTTGCCAGAGAGCTATGTGCCCTATGCGCCAAAATTTGCCGGGCCTGCGGGGAGGAGTGCGGTCAGCATAAGGCAGACCACTGTCAGCATTGCGCACAGGCCTGTATGGCCTGCGCAGAATCCTGCGAAGCAATGGCTGCGTAGCGCATCTAGCCCAGTCTTCGCCGGCTTTCCATGCGCCTGATAAAGGACTTGGATACGTCGATAACCGTCGGACTAGGGAGACGGGTAGATCGCTGATGTTGAGTATGCGCTCTGGCGGAGCCTAGCTTGGGCACCTAGCCACCGCTGCCTACGGATCTGGTAGCAAGAAGCCCGCCTCGGCGGCGGGCTATCAGATGTCTCCAAGGGGAGGCTGTAGGCCAACAAGTCTCGGAGCAAGCAGTTGTAGGATACGCCTCTTGGCTGACGCCTGCCAGCTAGCTTCGGCAGGAGCGTATGGTCCTGCTTTCCATCGACCTTAAAAAGCGGCCGTTGTAGGCCCCGCCAATTGGTAGGGCAGTCCGCCAAGACATAGCAGGCCGATTGTCCCCAGGCGGTGTACCCTTCGCCAGAGTCATAGACAGAGCTAGAGGTGAATCTAGCGGGCACCTACATTTGAGGGCAGAATCGCTAGCTCGCCTACATTGCACTGGGTTGAGGGGAAAGGTGTGGGAGCAGAGCTAGATCGGGTAAAGGATCGCAAGAGGAGCAGAGCTTTAATCGAAGACCTCTACCTCGACGCGAACCGAGTTTACGTAATCCACTACTCCTGCGAATCGTTTTATCAGAACGATACCGGGGAGTCGAAACGTGTGACATCCATCGCCACACGAAACCTAAAAACCGGCCAGACCAAGTCATGGTCCATCCATAAAGAAGCAGAGCTCAGTAAACAGCTCTCTAGCATGCAAGCAGAGCTCAATAAATTCGAAAAGTCGATGCTGAAAGGCTTTTTCCAGTGGCTTGATAAGCACAAGGATTGCCGGTTCCTGCACTGGAACGTAAACGGCCAGCCGAAGCGTCAGTGGTCATCGAGTTGCCCATGGCCGGGCAAGTAATCACATTGAAATGGCCAGCCTCGGATCCCGAGGGCTGCGCGCAATTTATCCGGGCTGTGGCCCAATGATCCGCATCGATGCGATCTGGCTGTCCACCGAGCCGATGGACATGCGCGCCGGAACCGAAACGGCATTGGCCCGAGTGATCGCGGTGTTCGGTGCGGCGAAGCCGCATTGCGCTTATCTGTTCGCCATTCGCCGCGCTAACCGGATGAAAGTGCTGGTGCATGATGGCGTGGGCGTCTGGCTTGCCGCGCGGCGCCTGAATCAAGGGAAGTTTCACTGGCCCGGCATTCGCCATGGCTGTGAGGTCGAACTCGACAGCGAGCAACTCCAGGCGTTGGTGCTGGGCCTGCCGTGGCAGCGGGTCTGCTCGTCGTCGTTTCGGGCCTGCTCTGGCACAATCAGCGGCATGACTTCCTCGCCCAACCTCGACCATATGACCCCGGAACAGCTTCGTGCCTTGGCGGCACAGGCGTCGCAGTTGCAGTCCCAAGTCGAGGCGATGAGCAGGAAGATCCAAAATGATGAAATTCTCATCGAACAGTTCAAGTTCGAGATCGCCCTGCTCAAGCGCCACAAATTTGCCAAGCGCAGCGAGCAGATCAGCCAAGCACAAGGCAGCTTGCTGGATGATCTGCTCGACACAGATCTTGAAGCTATCGAAGCAGAGCTGAAACAGCTCCTCCCAGCTTCGTCACAGGTCGAGCCACGGCAATCGCCGAAACGTGCACCATTGCCGCCGCAGTTTCCACGCACGGTGATCCGTCACGAACCGGAAAACACTCAGTGCGCTTGAGGCTGCCAACTTCAACGCATCGGCGAAGACGTTAGCGAGTAGCTGGATTACACGCCGGGCGTGTTTACCGTCGAGCAGCATGTACGTGGTAAATGGGCCTGCCGTCAGTGCGAAACCCTGATTCAGGCGCCTGTTCCGGCCCAGGTCATCGACAAAGGTATTCCAACCGCAGGCCTGCTGGCCCACGTGATGGTGGCCGAGTTTGCCGCTCACTGGGTCTGACCGGAGAAAGCAATGCGGAAACGCCACGCGAGAACGAAGGCTAAATTCCAAGCACAAAAAAGCCAGGTTTTACCCTGGCTTTTTTGTCAATTACTTTTGTCATTTGAAGTCCTATTTAACCGCCGATTAATTGTCGGCTTGTTCCCTACCATCCTTGCTTTCTTTCTTTTGCTCTTGAGCGACTTGTTGTTTGTTCTGGTCCGAAGCGTCATCGCTCCATAGGCGAGCCTGTTCGGTTCGGAAGTTCTCGTTGAACTGTTTCGCTCGCTCGAAGCCGCCTTCAGCGTAAGCGGTACCCATGAGACCCAGCAGCAGGCTGCCAATAGCGATAGATTTGACAAATTTCATTGTGAACCTCGGTTCATACTAGGCCTACCTGATTAGCGGCCTTTGTTGGTTTGTAGTTTAGGAACACGAAGCTAACGACAAGGTGAGTCAATAATTACAATTCCGTAATTTAGGCTGCAGATAGGATGTGTTAAATCGTCAAATCTGGAAGGATCATGTCTATCTCGGCATTGTCGAGGTGGATTAAGAATTTTCTCTCAAATTACAATTTTGATATCTAGCGCGTTAATTCAGCGCGGCGTTGTTGGCCGCCCTAGGAGATAGCCATGAATTACATAGAGCCCTGGGCAGTTGCTATCGGTGACTTTCGCCGCTGCACTGAAAAACTCACTGTCCAGCTCGATGAGCTGACCTCGCAGACGCGCACCTCCAGCGCTGTTCTGGAGAGGTCGAACGAACTGGTGGAGCAGGTGGACGCTGTCGGCCGGCAGATTCAGGAGGAGGTGCGAAAGGCAGAGAAGGCTTGGTCGAATGCGGAAGAGGTTGCCTTGCGCGCCGCTGCAGCAGCGTATTCAGCTGCATGCCGCGGAGTCGACACCGCCATCCAGCCACTGATCTCAGAGCTAACAGCAGCGGCAAAGGTAGCGGACGCCTCTATCCAGGAGCTCAAGCGGGCACCGGTGCTGGCCAAGCGTTATGTGATGGTGGTCGCCACGGCATTCTTCATCTTGGCGCTGATCTGTGTCTACTCGACCATGCGCCTGATCGATGCCGCCGGCAGCGTAAGTGCTCAAGAGAAAGTGAATGCTCAGTATTTCTCCCACCTGTGAAAGAACGCCAATCCTGACGAACAGAAGATTATTAAGTCGGTGATTCTGCGGTCGCCCATGGACCCTGTGGTCCTCCGGCACTGATGCAGTGAGGCAGACAAAAAGGCCCGTCGATTGACGGGCCTAATCATGTCTGCGCGGTTTAAGCGGCGGTCATTGCCGGCTGCAGTTGCTGGGCTGCAGGAAAGTGAAGGTGGAACCAAGTGAAGTTTTCTTCGGTCACCTCCACGCTCGCCGATCCCTGGTGCAGGCTCATGATCGACTGAACGATGGCCAAGCCAAGACCGGTACCGCCTTCGCTCCGTGCTCGGCTCTTGTCCACACGGTAGAACCGCTCAAACAAGTGCGCGTGGTGTTCCTTGGCGATACCGCGGCCGGGGTTGCCGACACTCAACGTCGTACCGCTCGCACTATGCTGCACCTTCACGTAGACCGTGCGGCCACGAGGGCAGTAACGGATCGCGTTCGAGACCAAATTCGAGACGGCACGTTGAACCATCAGGCGGTTCCCGCGCACCACGTCATCACTGCCAGAGATCTGCAGCTGGATCTCGCCTTCTTCTGCCGAAATGCTGAAGAGATCGCACACTCGCTGAACCTCGTCGACCAAGGAGACGGGTTCGAACTCCACCATTGATGCTGGATGACTGACCTGGGCCAAGAACAGCATGTCCGAAACCATGCGGCTCATGCGGTCCAGCTCTTCTGTGCACGACTCCAGAACCTCCCGGTATTCGGAAAGTGATCGTTCTCTGGTCAAGGCTACCTGAGCCTTACCCATAAGGTTGGAAAGCGGTGCTCGAAGTTCATGAGCGAGATCGTCAGAGAACTGCGAAAGCTGCTGAACCCCATCATCCAGGCGAGCCAGCATGATGTTGATACCGTCGGCGAGCTTCTTGAGTTCTGCTGGCATCCCATCAGTTGGAAGGCGATGGTCGAGGCTCTCGGTTGAGATCTTTGACGCTACCTTGAGGAATTTGGTCAGAGGCAGCAGGCCTCTGCGCACAGTCCACCAGCCAATGGCCAGGATCAACGCGAGGATGACAGGGGACATCATCAGCCCCCAGGTTAGCAAAGCATCGAGTAGTGCTTCATTGGATGACTGATCAGCAGTCATGTAGACGCCGACCTCCGTACCATCGCCCAGAGTCATGGCCTGAGAAGCACTGAGCAGGGGCCGTCCATTATAGTCGCTCCACTCGTATTCCGTGGTCTGCGCCGCAGCTTGGAACCTATGAACCTCTCGATTGATCTGTTTGGAACCGATGGTGAGTAAAGGATCTTCACTCTCTGCGGACCTGTAGATGCTTACGTAGAGGTTGTTCTGGCCTGTGACCAAATCCACCAGCTTGTGCGAATCTGAACTGACATCGGCAATATCAGTAATTTCGGAAAGGCTGTGCGCCATTGCCTCCATTTTGACGCCGAGATCGATGCGAGCATTTCTATCCAGTGCTTGCCCAACCATCATGTAACCGAAGGTAGCGAACATCAGCAGCAGCGCTGCGCTCATCAATCCAACTTTTAATCCCAGCTTTGCAGCCAGGCTGAATGGCCTCATGCGCGTTCCTCAAAAACGTACCCAACGCCACGGAGCGTGTGAATGAGCTTGGTTTCAAACGGGTCATCGATCTTAGAGCGCAGGCGCCGGATGGCGACATCGATGACATTGGTGTCGCAGTCGAAATTCATATCCCAGACCAACGAGATGATCTGAGAGCGAGTCAGCGCTTCGCCCGTTCGGCTCATAAGCAGGTGCAGGAGCGCAAACTCCTTGGTGGTGAGATCGATGCGTGTGCCACTGCGGAAAACGCGATGGCGGACGGAGTCGAGTTCCAGGTCGGCAATTTTCAGTGAGCTCTTCTCGACTAACTCATCACCACGGCGCTGTAGCGAACGGATGCGAGCAAGCAGTTCAGGAAATTCGAATGGTTTCACAAGGTAGTCATCCGCGCCGCCGTCCAAGCCCTTGAGCTTGTCATTGATGCGTCCGCGGGCGGTCAGCATGATGATACGGACCCGGCTGGTTTTACGGATGGTTTCCAGCAGGTCCCAGCCGTCGATACCTGGGAGGTTCACGTCCAGCAGGACCAACGAATAGACATTAGTGTTGAACAAGTGCAGGGCATCTACACCGTTGTGCACGATATCTACAACATACCCGCTTTCGGATAGGCCCTGCTGAAGATATTCGGCAGTTTTAATTTCGTCTTCCACAACTAGAACGCGCATAACTTATCTCAAGGTATGAGGAAGGAGTTGGCCTAATCCGCCAAGATTATGGTTGCAGGCTGTTGGAAAGTTTGGCTGGGGGTATGGCATGTGGTAGTCGCTACCTCTGTCCATACGCCGGGTCACCTGAGGACGCTTGAATCTTAACGCGAAGAAGCTGGCCGCGGCGAAATCCTACAAATTTGTAATGTAGCCGCAAG
The DNA here is from genome assembly GCF_050496565.1 of Pseudomonas shirazensis. Taxonomy (GTDB): domain Bacteria; phylum Pseudomonadota; class Gammaproteobacteria; order Pseudomonadales; family Pseudomonadaceae; genus Aquipseudomonas; species Aquipseudomonas shirazensis_A. The sequence continues at coordinate 712,984 of NZ_JBNWAE010000001.1, read as the reverse complement.
ATTTCTGACAGTCATGCAGGCTCCATCTCTTAGCTTAGCGGATTCTGGGGCCTGCGACGGAGTACGACAGCTTCGCCTGATAGGTGGAATCGGCCAGGACAGGCAGCATTTCGGTCGCTAGCTTGCAAGGACTGGTAATGGCCTTGGATCGAGGGCGCCACGCAGGCAGTCCCCATGCACGGCCGTAAACTGCAGCGCCTTTCTGCAAATTAGTTCACGTGGCGGCTCGATATTCTCTCGAATATTTATCTTACAATCTATTACATGTCCAAATTGTAATTGCGCGATCATCTTGGTGTTAGCCTCCTTTGCTAGTTTAAGGGCAGCGGAAGAGGCATCGCTGCTTTGGAAATTGTCTCATTTCAAAGCAGCTTGGCAAGAGCATCGAGCAGTTGTTCGCGCCAGTGCATTCACCTGTAAACCATACGCTCCTTTGGTAGGTGAATTTTAGCGCCCCCTACGGGCGCTTTTTTATTAAGGGACTTCTTATGAACACTACAGTATCAGCGATCGCCGTGTTTATGCTCTTTACATCACTAACAGCCAATGCCCAAAGCGGTATGGAGATTAATCAACGCATCGAGCGTTCTGCTAGAGAGGCTACTGCGGATTATGCTCAACGCGTAAAAAAGCCCATGCCTCAACTAGAAGACTACGCCTACGGCATGGACCTGGACGTTGGTAAGTTGGTGTATGTATCACCCAGCGTGCGGTACTGCGGGGATGTAAGAAGCATGATGACCTACGAAGACTCGAAAGGCGAACTGCACATGGTTCGCTACCTAGTGAAGGGCGAGTGCGTTAATAGCCGTTAAGACTCATCAAGATGATCCCTACGGCCACCGGATCACAGAAGCTCAATGCCGAACCGGCGCAGCAGTATCACGAAGCCCCCGAAGCTGGCCATTGTGATGAGGATGCTGCAGATCAGTGTCGGCCAAAAGCCGAGCTTAGGTAGCAGCAACGGAAAAGCGATAAACATCGGCAGGGTCGGAAGCACGTACCAGAACGTGTACCAGGCATGGTTGGCGATCTTCTCCATGCTCTGGTTCTCCAAGTAGAGCCAGACCAGCGTCAACACCGTGACCAAGGGTAGGGCGGCGACCAGGCCGCCCAGCTTGTCACTGCGTTTCGCCAGCTCTGATACGAGAATCACTATACCGGCAGTGAGTAGGTACTTCGTGATGATCCAAGCCATCGCTGAGCCTTCTGGAGGTTGTGGACGGGGGCAGGCGAAGCCATTCACCAACCCCTCTCGAAGCGCTCCTGCCGTTTACGCCATCCCTCACCGCATTTCTATTGCAGCATCACCCTCAGCCAGGAAGGTGATGTGTTTGCATGGTGTTACCGATCGATCAGTGCGAAGGCGAGGGAACGCTCTCGTGGAAAGCTGCCCGCTCGATCTGGATGGTGCAGTGATGGATTTCGAATGCATCGCTGACAGCTTCCACGACGGCCGCCAGCACAGCATCCCCATCTGCAGAATCCCGTATTACTACGTGCGACGTCATCACGTTGCTGCCACTGCTGACGGCCCAGACGTGCAAGTCATGTACGTCCGTGACGCCATCTACCCCGAGGATCGTGGCCTCGATTGCCGTAACGTCGAGCCCCCTCGGCACACCCTCCATGAGGATTCCCAGGCTTTCGCGAAGCAGTTGCCACGTCCGCGGAAGTACCCAAAGGCCGATTGCCACAGCGACAATCGTGTCGACCCAGGTCCAGCCGGTGAAGCGGATGATGAGCGCCGCGATGATTACGCCTAGCGAGCCGAGCATGTCGCTCCAAACTTCGAGGTAGGCTCCTTTGACGTTGAGGCTTTCGTTGCTCGCTGATGCCAGAAGGCGCATCGAGATTAGGTTGATGATCAGGCCGGCGATTGCGATCCACATCATCGCTCCCGTAGCGATCTCCGCCGGCATGAAGAAGCGCTGGTAGGCCTCGTACAAGATGTACATTGCCACGAGAAAGAGCAGCACGGCGTTGAACGTCGAAGCCAGAATCTCCAGACGCGCATAGCCGAAGGTTCTTTTTTGATCCGCCGGCCGCTTGGCTATCTGAAGTGCAATCAGTGAGATCGCCAAGGCGGCAGTATCTGTAAACATGTGAGATGCGTCCGACAGCAGCGCCAGGCTGCCGGTAATCCACGCACCGATCACTTCTGCAATCATGAAGCTGCCAGTCAAGGCGAGCGCCATGATTAGCTTCTTCTGATGCCCCTCGCGTACTGCGGCGCTGCCATGGTCATGATTTGAACCCACGTATTTCTCCTTGCGCAGGGTTGTGGTCTCGTTGGCCTTCCTGTCTACCTAGCCTTAGAGCGTCGCTTGGCCACACTGACTGCAAAATCTTGCCCCTGCACTCAGCAGCGAGCCGCAGGCGGTGCAACCACTCGATAGCGGTGTTCCGCAGTTTAGACAAAAGCGTGCTGACGGATCGTTGGCCGTCCGGCACTGCCTGCAGCCCTGCAGATCTTTGATGGGGGCAGGAGTGGCAGGGCGCCCGCCGTCATACACCTGATTACCGCCGTCGCAGCCCTGCTGCCGGCCATGGCGATCATACTGCTCGGCCCCATGTCCCCCGCTGTGGTGCTTGCCTCCACCGTGGTTTCCACGGCCATGGTGCTCGCCCAGGATGTTTTTGAAAAAGCTCATGGTATTCGCCCCTCATTGATGGGTGACATATTAACGAGCAAAAGTTGAAAATAATGTTCTGCTCGCGAAAAAGACTTGTAAGTTTAATTGGAAGTTCAAAATTAGCCTACGACAAAACGAAACCGTTTTGTTTGTGAAATTAAATTTATCTAGCTGAGCGGCGTATTGCTTTTAGTGGGTGGTATCCCCCTAATTTTGATCATAGCGTGATCAATGACAATCAAAACAGCTGTTATTGGATTTCTGTCAGCATTGTAATCCCGAGGTCATCGTGTCGTTATCAGGTCCCGGAAATAATGCGCTCAGCGAGATTCATTTCTCTTTTTATCCCTATGCCTCACACATACTAAGCGTCTCCAACGCCTAGGGGCCTAAGGCCTCTGGCGCTCCGCACATTGCGCAATCGCTTAGCATCTGTCGACGGCTTGCCTTGTAGCTCCCGCTAACTCCATAGCTACCGCCATGGATAAGCAGCTTCCAGAGTTTGATAATGACACCTTCCAAATCCATTGTTCACACCCTGTTAAGCAAATGGATCTTTGCTATTCGCAATGCGCGGCAGAAAGGCATCAGTACTAATTTGCTAATCGGCCTGGTGACTTTTTGGTTGCTGCTATTCGCGAACGCAGAGCTCCGGAACGTGCTCTGGAAGCTGGTATTCAAAACCGATGAAGTGAACTGGCTGCTAGCGGCCAGCCTCCCAGTCATAGTATTCGCATGGGTGCCTGAAGCGTCAGCTGGCCTCACCTAAAACGCTGACGGCCATTGGTACTGATGCGGTAGTTAATCGACAGGGTGCGGCTCGTAAACCCAGGCTGCTGGTACTGGCAGTAGGAGAGACCGCTCGCTCCGCCAACTTCTCCCTCAACGGCTACTCCCGTGAAACGAATCCGGAACTAGAAAAGCGAAATGTCATTAGCTTCACGAACGTGAGCTCCTGCGGCACCGCTACCGCGGTCTCGCTGCCATGCATGTTCCTGGACGTGGGTAAGGCCCAGTACAAAGATGGCTTGGCCAAGAGCCGAGAAGGGCTGCTCGACGTGCTTCAACGCGCTGGCATCAGTGTCATGTGGACTGACAACAACTCGGGGTGCAAAGGGGTCTGCGACAGGGTTCCCAACCACAAGGCTGCCTCTCACGCGGATTCCCAACTGTGCACCAGCGAGGAGTGTAAGGACGGGGTGCTGCTCACGGAGATGCAAGACTTCATCAAGCGCCAGGAAGGCGATGCTGTCCTGGTGCTCCACTACAAAGGCAGTCACGGCCCGGCCTACTACAAGCGCTACCCCTCGCAATTCAAGAAATTCGCACCGGTGTGCGAGACCAACGAGCTCGACAAATGTAAGCAGGAGGAGGTGGTCAATGCCTACGACAACTCAATCCTCTATACCGATTATGTGACTGCAAATCTCATCGATATCTTGGCGGCCAACACCAAGTTCGACACTGCGCTGATGTACGTTTCGGACCACGGCGAATCGCTGGGGGAGGGTGGGCTCTATCTGCATGGGCTGCCTTACGCGATGGCTCCTGACGAGCAAACAAAGGTGCCGTTGGTACTTTGGATGTCTGACTCGCTCGCGAAGAGTGAAAAGGTCAACGTGGGTTGTTTGAAAGCTCAAACCACGTCATCGCTGAGCCACGACAACCTGTTCCACACCGTGCTCGGCATGATGAACGTCCAGACGTCTTCGTATCGCTCAGCGCTGGATTTTACAGCCCCTTGCAAGCCCTTGGCCGGAGGCTTTTATTCTGGCCTCTGAATGTTCGATGTGGACCGGATCATCGGCCAGGCGGTTCTGCACCAGCCTGCTTTGACAGCTGAGAGAAGCTGGACTAATTACATAGCTGCATTCAACAACCCAAGCGGAAAAGGAAGTTTTGCATGAGCATCAAGCCAGGCCCAAAGCGCACCAATGAAGATGGCACTCCGGACAAAAGGCAGCGAGTCACCCCTGAAAAGCAGAAGGACCATCCGGACCTGAAACCCCACAAGCACAAAAAGGGCGAGTAAGAAAAAAGCAGCTCTCGGGAGCTGCTTTTTTGTTTGGGCTGTGTGCAAACCTTCCCGACTGTCTCGCTGATCAATCGGACCCAGTCGTGAGTCTTCCGCTTGGCTTGATGGATTCTGAAGCTACCTCCGGATCGGTTATCCCTTCAGTGCGGACGACGAGACTGATATCCCAGAGCGTTGAGCTGATACTCGCTGACAGCCCGAAATTGTGATTCTGCGATTTGACGCAGGCGCTCAACCTCTTCGGCAGATGAGCCAGAAGCCTGCGCCTCGTGGTATTGCTTCATCGCATCCACTGCGTCGGTATACATGGGGTGGTCGGGGAGAAGAGCTGGTATCTTTTTCGTCATGTAGCGGCAGGTCCTCACTGGATAGTCGACGGTGGTTTACCTGCTTTGAGGAGCTGAAAATCAATGACCGCCTGATAGAGCGAATCTGCCAATAGGTGAAGACGCTGTACCTCAAGGTCTGGCAATCCAGCAGCCTCCGCTTCGTGGGCCTGTCGGATAGCTTCAAGCGCTTGCCTCATCAGTGGCTCACCAGCCTCGACCATTCCAATGAATGTGCGCTTCACAACATTTTGCTCCATTCAGCTGAAGATGAATTATAGGACACCGCGGCGTGGCAAGGCCCCGAGCAGCACAGGTGTTCGACGTCCGGCTGAACGAACCAATGAGGAGCGCGCTGGCCTGGGGAGTGGCCAGGGCGCGTGTCATAGCTACGTTGTAAACCACTTTTTTCACTGTAAACCACTGTGGTTTACAGTGAAAAAAAGTGGTTTACAGCAGGCCTCCTCAGGCCTGAGTCAGCTCCAGCAGATCGCCCAGTTCCTCCCGGGCCATCTTCACTCTATCCATTCTGCGATAAGGATGATCAACCGGCATCCGGATAAGAGATTCGAACCAAGCCGAATCGAATTTGATGACTTCCTTGTGAATGTGCTCAAGCTCACCTCCGCGAGGCTGTGACACTACAAACTCCATGCTTTCAACCAAGCCAGACGCTTCACTGTCTTTGACGATTCGATGGCGGATGAAACTCATTTTGAGATCAAAATATGCCGCCTTCGAACCAGGCACCTTCTTCGATTCCAGCCGACCAGTGCTGCTGATTTCCGCCCCCGGCACCTCAGCGGCAATAGCTTTCACCAGCTCAGCATTTCCACTGACCTTCTGGCCAAACAGGCGGGTGGCGTCCGACATGTAAGCAAAGATCCATGGCACATTGCGAAGCGTCGCGCCGGTATAGAGGTAGCCACGCTCTCCCTTGTAACGCTGCAGCATACCTCTCAACGCGTTCTCGGAAAGGACCAGTTGGGTCTCTTTCTCCAGGATGTAAACCACGCGATCGAACTGTTCGATCAATAGCTTGAGAATCTTCCGCGGGACGCCGTCAAACCTGGTTTTTCGTTCTGTTTTCTTATGCTGGCGAGGCTTGAAGTACGGGCAATCGTTACGGGCCTCACTATCAAATGGAGCGATGCCGCGAATGCTCTTAGTAGCATGTTTCCCGAATGGGTTCTTCACGTTAGGCGGTAGCTCATACAGCCCAACCAGCTGGACAGGGTTGTCGCATGCCGGGCATACAGCAAACTGAGCTAGCTTGCCCGCACTTCCAGGCTGGTACCACGGATCTCTGCGGAAGGTCTCGGCCTCGAAACCTTCCTTGTCGATGATCTTGCTTTCTGTGTCTTCGATGCGGAGCTTATAGACATCCATCTTTGCTGAAACCGTATCAATAGAGGGTTTCTGGATGGTAACGAGCGAGGATAGGCAGCAGTAGGCCTAACTGACCCTTTTGGTGGTCACCCACTGGTTTGAGGCCAGCCCAAAGCATGCCTGATCGACCTGGGCGGGCCCTAGAAACAACTAACCCCCTGATGCGCAGTACAGGTCTGGGACCTGCCCGAGGCGTGGGGGCTATTCTTGGAGCGACAGTGACACCGGCTCCGGAGAAAATCAATTGGTTTGTAGAGCAGCCGGTCAGCTAAGGTCAAACCCAGATCCTAAAGGGGAGGCCGATAGCAGCTCAGTCAGCATCATCGGCACCTTCTTCATCTTCATCGGTATCCCCAACACTGAGCCAGTCGTGAAGGTTGTACCGCACGAAGTCTTCCGCATCGAGCATGGTAAAGTCTTGTAGCACCGTGACGTCTGCTCCACCGAAGTACAGCCCATCGTTGAGATTTCTGGCCACCCCGAGCACTTCATTCAGCTGGTCGTGCAGCTCATTTGCGCGCCTGGCGTGCTCTCGTTTGGTCAAAAACCGGAACACCACCTCGTAGGGCTCAGCCGGGTCGCGAATCTCGCCCTTGGGGTTGAAGGAAACCCAAGCACTAGCGAAAAATTGGTTGTTCTGATGGAGGAAATCGTCGACAAGCACGGCGATGCCCTTCATGCCGTCGTCACCTTGGTCTGCCTTCAGGCGGTTGACCAACTCGTCCGGCATCGCAATACGGTTGTAATGGTGGGACATCCAGTATGAGAAATACTGACCGTTTTCTTCGCTCAGCGTGATTACCGGATTTCGGTGGAGCGTCGGAAGCACGGCTCTCTTGGTCCACACACGCTTGTGAATCTTGAGCTCCATAACCTGCTTTTCCGCGTGCTGCAGGTGCAGCGTACGTGGATTGAGGGCGTGCAGCTGCTTATCGAAGGCCTTTTTCTTTACCTTAACGGCAATCCACTCTATCCACGGCGCATCACAAAGGTTGCGTGCATGCACCGTGCAGGAATGGGAGGCCAACATCCAATAAGCTGGAGCCACCCCCTCGAATTGGCCTTTCAGGACCTCCTCGGATATGTGTTCAATCAAGGCGTCACCTGAGACGGTATCTCCTTGCAGCCAACCAGCAGCGCTAATGGCACTTACGATCTCTTGCTCAGGTGTATCAGCCATAATCAAACCAAATTCGAACCGCCCGATTTTTCTAACCTGGCGATGGTTTTGAGGTCCCTATCACGTAGCTGCTGCGCCTTGCCAGCCAACTCCGCAACCATTCCGTACACACCTTTAGCGCCATTTCGATTCCACGCTTCATCCGAAAGCGCATCCTGAATCAGGCGGCCATCGGCGGTTGGATAGAAAAGCACCCGATGCAGATACTGCGCTTCTTCGGCGTTAACTTGGCGCAACGCCTCAGTTAAAGCCGCAAGCCTCTCGGGAAAACCAGTGGCGGTTTTTCCAGTCCGCCAATTGTACACGGTCTGACGAGACACGTTGAAGATCTGCGCGATGGAGCTATCTGACAACTTGAAGTCGCTCCTAAGCTCCTCGATTAAGGCCGGCGCTACGTCTTCGGTAACATTGGCATCCTGGCTGGTGTCCACCTCGGTCCAGGCACCAGCATGCACGCCATGAAAGCTCATGCCTGCTGAGCCGATAAGTTGTGGATAGGGCAGGGAGGCAGTCCCAGGAGCGACTACTACCGAAACGGCCAGCATCGCTGTGAAAGCAATCGCCAATACAGGGTTTGCTGTCGTGCTACCTACACGCGGAGCAATTTCAGGGTTTTCCCAAGTAGAAGATCTGCTTACAGCAGCCCCGGTAGGATCAATCCATTGCCCATTCATTGCTGTAGTCATTTCGCCTTCCCCCAAACCTCAAAGGCATGATCTTTCGCGACTGTCCTAAAAGCAAAGTTAGCAGTCTTATGCAAACCGTCGAGTCTCGTGCAGATCTCCTCGGTTCCCAGTCGTTCGGCTAACTGCAGCGGCCAATGCGCATCCGTATCGAGAAGAGCACCATTTTCGCTAACAGGCACAAATGCACCTTGCAGAGGAGCACCATGCTTGGATGAATTCCTCGATTGCTTAGCAATTTCGAAAACCATGGCCGGCTCGACCAAATCTTCCGGTATCCACATACCAGTCTGCCGCCAGCATCTGATGTGCAGATACTCCGGATCTAGATGGTAGGTGGTAGTAGAGATTCCAAGCTGCTCCTTGGGGACTTTCCCATGCGCCGCTAGCTCATCGCATTTAAGTGGGAGCATGGCTTCCGGAAGGTAGTCGGCTAGGGTCTCACCTTCAGCTGGTTCAATTTTATCGACGTACCGCATCCCGATAGCGGTGATATCCAATGCACCTGCTTGCCCTACCAGCGCCTCAATGCACTCACGGAAAAGCGCTAAGTGGTTATCAAAATGAAGATAATTTGTGCTTTGCAGGATCATGTGATCCATGGCCAGCACGCACGCGTAGTCAGCATCCCGATTAAGGAACGCCCAAGAATTCGGTTCTCCGCTGTGCATCACTCCAGGCGGCACGCCCTTGACCATCTGGAAGAAGCCCGGGAGGCTCTGACGGATCGTGTGCTGAATGTCTGGGATCAGCTTTGGCAGCTTAAGAATCGGGGCAAATCTGATTACGCTCAACGCATAGATAAGCGGCGCCCTTGCTAAGACCCCTTCGCGTTCTGACATGTTAACTCCTCCACCGCTCCCCAACGAGGGACCGGATTCTACATCATTTGACAAATCCTTTGACAAGAACTGTATAGCAGGGCCTTTCGATTTGACAAGCGGTCCCCGTGAGGAATGGAGTGCAGAAAACGCCTCCATCAGGAGCTTACTCGTCATTCCAGAAAAGCCTCTACAGACACCATCGCTAAGCCTCTGAGGAAGCACGAATTTTTAATCAGAGCTCTTCCTAGCAGTGAGAAGAAACTCAACGAATCGTCACCAGATAGCTCAATCCAGGGGAACGCTTGCTCTGATGGGGTGGTTCAGAAACGTGCTGTCTGGTCCAGATTTCTCATCTACGAAGAGCACGAAGAGCTCTTGGATCCAGAGTTTGAGGCCGTGATTGGCTGAATGGAGAGGTCGGAAAGAGGAGGGGTGATCCAGTGAAGCACAAGCGCAGTCAGGAGGCTTGCGATGGTGTTCACTGAGATTGAGACGAGAGCATTCCGCATTTTGGAGAGTCCATTTTTTGAAGTGGACCTCTATTTAATGCGCATAAACTGTGTGTCACCACCACCCGCAGAAAATTTCGTCACGCCCCAGAATGGGAATTTGCATTCGGGGCGCACCACGATTCATCTCGTGCCAGAAGCCGCCTGCAGTGCAATCAATTGGCGAGCCAAGACTCGACTACCTCAGCGCCATACTCGTTTTTCCAGGCCTTAAGCGTACGCTGATTACCACCCTTGGTCTCAACAACCTCTCCGCTGTGTGGATTCTTGTAGACCTTCACTTCGCGTGGTTTCCGAGAGGTTTTTGGGGCCATATCAGTGGAAGCCACCGCTTGCGGATCGAGGATCAGCACCACTTGGCGCAGGCCGTAGCCATACTCGTTGAGCAAACTGCGCAGCTTCGTTTCAAATTCCATTTCCTGCTTCAGGGCAGAGTCATTTTTCAGCGCTTCCAGCTCCGCCAGTTGGGCTGCGAGCTGTTGTTCGAGCAGGCGGAATTCAGCGAGACGGGACATAAGATTCTCCAAAATGGGTTCGATGATTTTAGCAATCAAGAAAGAAAGCGTGCTAACTATCTTGATCCCACATGCCTGAATCGGCAATCACGAGGCTGAGCGATCGGTGTGGATAAAAACGTGATGGCTTCAGGATCGTCGATCTGGGCGGCTTCACTTGCGAGGTAATCGATCAGCTTTTTGCTTCTTACCCAAACGTACTGCCGGCAAGCCGCGTTTGGAATGGATGGCCCCGCAACGGGGCGAAACCTGGCCTCCCAAAGGTGCTTGAACGCCTCCCTGGTCGACTTCCCCAAATACACCGCAATCTCCGGTCCCAAGATATAGCCACGCCTGAATCTGTCGATGGCTTGAGGCTTAACCATCAATTGCGTACGCCGGCCTCGTTCGACAGCAGTGCTCCATAGCAGACCCAGTCGAACGAACGCGTATGCGCATTGTTCTTTGACGCCTAACAGCGCAGCAGCCTTGACTACCGACAGGCCGGGAAAGACCGGACTCTTGTTCTCAGCTCGGGCTTGTTGCCACGCTGCAAAATCTTGCGGCTTGAGTAACCACGCCCCTACCGCAACCGAGCCATTCTCAGCTGGGCCGTAAGCGCGAAGTTCACCTGCACGTATTGCCTGAACCAACTCGACCAACCCACCCCCCTTGGGCAGAGAATGCTTGGCCAAGTAGTTGATCGACACCAGGCTCTGGTCAGAGCTGGTAGGCAGCTTCTCATCAATCAATTCGTTGATCGAGCGGCAGTCAATCAGCCACCTTTCGCCTGGGCGCGGTTCTCCACCAAAGAACTGGAGGGTACCACCAGCTAGCAGCTGCCTAACCCGATTGCGACAGAGGCTTAGCAAAGTCGAGGTTTCTTTCATATCAGCCACGCCCTGGAGATGCTGCGAGATTGCCTTCAAATGATCCAGGTCCACGACCGTAAAGACTCGATCTTCATGGACCTTCTCCCGATAGGCGATTTGTCCCTCCTGATGAAGGCGTTTTATGACTGATACCCCGAGACCACAAGCTTCAGCAGCAGAATCGAACGACACCCAACGATGTCTCTCAATCGTCTCCTCACTCAAATTGCGATTTCGCTTCGCTAACGGTGCTTCCCACGCATGCTGCAGAAATGATTCGAACTCTCGACGAAGAAAGTCAAAACAAGAGTCATCCAGATCACGGTGGATGTCGTGGTATATCGGGCCGAACGATCTGCTGAGCGTCCAATGTTCGTTATCGGAATGGACTGCCTTGAGGCCACTCAGCAGTTCTCTGAATGCGAGAGGCCAGTTCATGAGAACCACGCCCGCCGCGTTTGCCATAAGCCGCGATATCTCTAGCGAACCCGAATCAGCAACCTTCAGCGGCTGGGTTCTTTCCGTAGGCAAACTTCTGACAGCGAGACGCGATGACAACTCGTGAAACTGTTCGTAGGTGAGGGCCGCCAATCCCGCGTCAGCTGGCAACGAGTCGGCGTAAAACCTATCTTCAAAGCCAGAGGTGAGCCAGGCGGCCGTATCACTCGCCGGCGCGATCTCAAAATTGGTCCCACTCAATGAGGTGCCACACGCTTGGCAACTATTCGCACTCATTGCGCTTGGATCGGTTTCCTTCAGACAGTTGGGGCACCGCCCGTGGAGTTCAGTGCCGTGGACAGAACACGTCGTAACCAGGGTCAAGCCCCAGCTTTCTCTCCAATAACCGGCTTCGCCCAAACAGATCGGACAGTAACGAGCGTGATGAGTCGTCCATAACTTGACCCCCTTGGGCCTTGGATCACGAAACTCAGCAGATACCGCAGGCCAGCTCAGTGGTCCTTCCATCATCTGCAGCCAGTCCGCAACATCGGTCTCGTCGGCTCGTGCAAAGGCGGTGAGCAGTTCCTTTCTGGGTAATCCGTTGGCTTTCGCCAGGCGCTGCAGGTACCCCAAAAGACTTTCGTCTTGGTGTGGTCGTGGGTTGATTAAAAGACCAAACATTCCTACACATCCATGAAATCGAAGACATAAAAATCAGGGGAGTAGAGCCGGGCCGATAAGCCCGGCCCTTGGCCGTCAGGTACTGCTCTCTTCGAACGTCTCAAACGGCTCCCGCTTCCCGAACAGAGGCTGGAAATTGAAGCTCGCACTGAAGGGGTTTCGATCCTCGGTGGCGTAGCTCCAAACCTCGTCTTCAAAAGCCTGGGCCAGCACAGGAAGTTCAATCCCGACAAGGTCCTGGACTTGAACCAGCCAAACAGCCCTGTCCACAATCTTGATGAGGTAGTCGATCAATCCATAGGAAGCCAGGTAGAAGCGTTTAATCATCGCTGGCTCTACAAAACTGATGGTTTGAACAGGCAGTTCGCCCTCGATTGCCTGCAACAACATCACGAAATGAAGAGACGTATTAGCGGAGAAGGTGAAGCGATCGTATGCCACCGTGGCCGAAAACCTGCGTCGCAGTTGCTCGTTTGCTAGCAGGAGATTTTCGGTGCGCTTCAGCCCAATCAGAACAAACGCGATACTGGTTTCATTCATCAGACTCTTGATCCAGTCTGCTGCCTCATACGCACCATTACGACGATAATCGACCAGGTGCTGCGCCTCATCGAGGACCAACATCTCCACGCCAAGGTTCTTCAGCAGCAGGACTACTCGCGCAAATTTAACCTCTGCCGAATGTCCTCGTGCCTCTGCGAAGGGATCCTTCAGCTCTGCCAAAATGGCTGCTGCCAGGTTCTTTTTGGTTGGAGACGAAGGCATCTCGACGAACAGAACTGTCCGCTTCTGTGGGTCATGGCTCTCCAATTCCTCCAATGACCGAATGTACTCCTTGACCAATGTGCTCTTGCCCACTCCGCTTGGACCTTGGATCAGCAACCCTTTACTTGCTCTGGTACGCCGACTATCGCCGTGGATATCGCCTAGTCGCGTCAACGCTCGCTCGACTTGAGGGCTGTGAATAAAACGATCGCGGAGCGTAAAGCTGTATTCACCATGCTCGTAGCATTCGTACAGATTGATGGCGTTCATGGCTTAGAACTCCCAGCAGGGCGACGAACCGAGACCTTGAAGGCTGCTGGCGGAATGTTAGGAATAGAGTCACCGGTCCATTCCACTTCAGCGAGTACCTTGGGTGGAGGCGTGCTTTCGGTCACTCGACCCTCCTTGTCGATTTTCGCTATGGCAGCTGCGCGTCGTTTTCTGAGCGTCTGCGAACGGCGGGCCTCGTCTGCATCTTCCATAATTTCCTGGTAGCACCTGTGCGTAGCCTCGAAGCTAGGCTGCTCATTATATTTTTCTCGCAGCGCTTTCTCGGCAGCCTTCCACACCTCCCTGCTCTTACCGGCCATTCGCTCATCTTTGGCGGGCACTTTGAAGAACAAGTTTCTGAAGCGGTCGTGAACCCAAACGTGCCCGGCTTCGTCTCGATAGCGGACGTTTACCTTTTCTCCGTCTGCCAAACGCATACGGAGCTCAGCAAGTTCCGTAGAGTGGTAGCCCACTTTGGCAACCTCGATGCCGTAATGGTGAACCTTCACCGAGGCCCGCTTGGCCAGAATGCACTCCAACGAGTCCAGGTCGACGGGAAGGCTGATGACATGGTTCGCCTCGCTAGTCCCCCAGACTTGAGCCGGTGTTCTGTTGTCCAGCCCCCGATGAGGAGTCTGGTGGTAACCATCGACGATCCATTTCACTACCACCGCCTCCAATTGAGGGAGCGTGAAACATGCATTCTTCTCCGAGTCGTAATCGCCACGCTGCTGGATATTCGAGAAGGTGGTACCCGGGAGGTTGTGGATAAGCCCCAGGTTCTGTGTGCTGAAAAAGCGTTCGACGGCACCTTTCCTTTGAGGGGCCCTTGAAGCGGGATACATGATCTCGATACCCAACTCGTTGAATCCCATGATGAGATCGCCCGCGTGAAATTCCGCTGCGTTGTCTGGGACTATTCGAGCCGGCAGCCCACGTGCCCACCATTCATTTCTCACTTTCGGAAAGCGCTTCAGCAATTCGGCTTTTGGACGGATTGAGCGTTCGATCACACGAAGCACGGTTTCCGTATTTGGCGCCGACAGGTGGAGCAAATATCCCATCACCATTCGAGAGAAGCGGTCGAGGACGATCGTCAGATAGGGGCGCCCAATGCACAGCCCCGAGGTTTCATCCACAAGCTGGACGTCCAACAAGGTGTGATCAATTTCCCAACGTTCCAAAATCTCATGGACACGTAGGACACCCGCCGCAACACGGTGCTTCTTGTCTGCTGCGTGTTTTCCGAGCCTCTCCTTATCCACAAGGTACGGATCCAGCTTGGCGATGTACCTTCGGACAGTCATTCCGCTTGGGATCTTGAGCTGATCCGAAGGCAAACGACTTTTGTTCCTCTCTTTTATCTGATCCTCGAATTCTGAAACGACCACGCTGACCGCTGGAATCGTATCCTGCAGGTAGGTTTTATTAATCACCCCTTCAAGAATAACTTCGAGCTCTCCCTGTATCGCGGCAGCCCGACCCTTTTTGGCATGCTGAGGGATAAGCTTTACTACGTTCTGGCCAATGTATTTGGCTGCCCAACGTCGAATAGTGGAAACCGAGGGTGCGCACGCATCCCCAATCTTTTTGGCGATATCTCTAAGCTTCTTGATCATGTCTTCGTCACCCGGTAGCTTGTATTTACCGCGCTTAGTTAGGTCGTCCAGATACTTGCGTCGACGCAATGCCTCATCTCCATGTTTTTTGGGGAAGCATGAAATATCTGGAGGGACGTTCCGCACATACGGAACCCTCCCAAGGTATGGCTGATCAGCGGAGATCTCGATCTCGCGCTTCTCGTAGGCCTCATAGAACTCCTTCTCGGATAGCTTCGTGGGCTCACCAAGCTCATCGAAAAAAAGCAGCTTCCGGTCAATAAGCCTCTTCTCAAGCACCATCAGTACGCCACGAACGATGACGACCAATTTCACCCTAAGGGAAAAGGTTTGCATGACGGTGCCCCCCTTGCAGGAAGACCGGGGAGTCAGTGTCAATTGACCTATCAAGGTCAATGCCCACCACCCCAAGGCCTAACAAGCGCCAGGCTTTCCCCTCACCAACCACGTAGAGCAGATCTGCAACGGTCATAGGCGGCCATTCGTTGAAGGTCGCCATTACCTCCTCCAACGCCTGATGCGAAAGCTCTGGACCGCGCCGGTGATACATCAGCCTTCTAAGATTGGTAGCCAGGGGTTCAGCTTCAATTAACTTTTCAGTGATCACCGAAAAGTTACGGGCAGTGGCGTTGAAGTAGCGCTCAGCGGCATCCAGTCGCTGCCTGACGCTGGCAATCTTCAGTCGGTCGTGAGGCTTCACTTCAAACCACCACTCGCGCCCATCCGCGAGGAAAACCTGTACGTCTGGGTAATATTTGAAGTAGCCCTGGAGCGATGGAACACGTTCCTCACTGGGCTGCGGGACGTAGCCGATGACCGCAGGAGACAGCTCAAGAAGCCGAAAAAGAGCGCCTTCGAGCTGGGACTCCCAGGGCACAGGCTTTTTATTTTTGAGCGATGGGAAGTAGCCGCGGTAATGGTTGGACCGCCGCGTGACCACCTTTCGTACTGTCATGAAACACCTCCGAAAATCTCGAAACGAGCGCCGACGCTGCGCCAAAAAATCAAGGCGCAGGGCGGGCGAAGTGAGGCCTTTCGACAGGCAACACTGTGCCGTCGAGTAACCTCGCTAAGGTCGAAAAAATGGGAGAGGATTGACAGTCGCTTCGAAAAAGCAGACATTGCGGGTTCTGAGGACGCAAGTCTGCTTCGCTAAGCGCGGTCAGTCCTCTCGGGATTGATCGCGTTTTTCTACATTTTCAGGTCTCCTTTTCTCTCATTGGTCATGACTCTCATGACTGATCAGAATCTAAAGCAATCGGCTTGCTCTCTTTATTTCTAAACGGCCACTTCGTGATCGCTGGAGCAATTTGGATCAGGTCTGAAGCTCTCGCTTCAAACAGCTGATTTGGCTGAAAATCTTCAGTGCAAAGCGGAAAAGTTGGTCATAGATCTTATTCCAACATCCCTTCGAAATCTACAAAAAATCCAAAATGGCAACTTCCACCAAATTCCATTTCCATACTAAATTGTTCAAATTAATACTTAACACGTACGCTTAATTAACTATTAAGGTGTTCAAATATTAGTTTTAAAGTCCTCTCAATCTCTCTGCTGCTCAGATCCGCCCGCCGACCCTCTCAGCACTTCCAGCGCCCCATCAAATCACTTCCTCAAATCCCCCCATCTGCATCATTTTCCAATGAGCGGAGTAGGGCGCCCCGGCAGGAATTCCAGGCAAAAAAAAGCCCGCGAAGGCGGGCTTGATGGTGACCGACAGGGGCCATGGTTGAAGCCCGGCCGGTCATCTATTTGTGAAAGCGTGCAGCTTTTCTGTGAACCTACAACAGATCAGAAGTCCAGGTTGGACACCGACAGCGCGTTGTTCTCGATGAACTCACGACGAGGTTCCACCGCGTCCCCCATCAAGGTGTTGAAGATCTGATCAGCAGCGATCGCATCTTCGATGGTGACCTTGAGCATGCGGCGAACCGCTGGATCCATGGTGGTCTCCCAGAGCTGATCCGGGTTCATCTCGCCCAGACCTTTATAGCGCTGGATGGTATGACGCTTGGCGGTTTCGTTCATCAGCCAGTCGAGGGCTTCCTTGAACTCGCTGACAGCCTTGCGACGTTCGCCACGTTGCACGTAAGCGCCTTCACCAAACAGGGTGCTGATCTTGCCACCCAGGTTAACCACGGTGCGGTAATCGTTGCTGCCGAAGAAGTCACGGTTGAAGGTGATGTAGCTCGCCAGGCCGTGGGAGGTGATTTCCACTTCTGGCAGCCAAACGTTGCGCTCTTTGTCTTCACGCAGGCTGGCGTTGTAGGCCAGGCCCGACTTCTGGTTGCTGTGCAGGCGAGCCTGGAAGGTCTTCAACCAAGCCTGCATGTGAGCGTGGTCGCCCAACTGCTCCAGGGTGATTTCATCCATGTAGATGAAGTGCTCGGTCAACTCCTGTGGATACAGGCGCGACAGACGCTTGAGGGTCTTCATCACACTGCGGAATTCTTGGACCAGACTTTCCAGCTGTACGCCGGAAACTGCTGGAGCCGATTCGTCCAGGTGCAGGCTGGCATCATCCAGCGCCGACTGGGTCATGTACTCTTCCATGGCCTCGTCGTCTTTGATGTACTGCTCCTGCTTGCCGCGCTTGACCTTGTACAGCGGTGGCTGAGCGATGTAGATGTAGCCGCGCTCGACCAGCTCCGGCAGCTGACGGAAGAAGAAGGTCAGCAGCAGGGTACGGATGTGCGAACCGTCGACGTCGGCATCGGTCATGATGATGATGTTGTGGTAACGCAGCTTGGCGATGTTGTACTCGTCGCGGCCGATACCACAACCCAGCGCGGTGATCAGCGTGCCGACTTCCTGGGACGAGATCATCTTGTCGAAGCGAGCTTTCTCGACGTTGAGGATCTTGCCCTTCAACGGCAGGATCGCCTGAGTACGACGGTTACGGCCTTGCTTGGCCGAACCACCTGCGGAGTCACCCTCCACCAGGTACAGTTCAGACAGGGCAGGGTCCTTCTCCTGGCAGTCAGCCAGTTTGCCCGGCAGGCCAGCGATGTCCAGTGCACCTTTACGGCGAGTCATCTCGCGCGCTTTACGCGCAGCTTCACGAGCACGGGCAGCGTCGATCATCTTGCCGACCACAGCCTTGGCTTCGTTGGGGTTTTCCAACAGGAAGTCAGAGAAGAACTTGTTCATCTCTTGTTCGACGGCGGTTTTCACCTCCGACGAAACCAGCTTGTCTTTGGTCTGCGAGCTGAACTTCGGATCCGGCACCTTCACCGAAATGATCGCGGTCAGGCCTTCACGGGCGTCGTCACCGGTGGTTGCGACCTTGTTCTTCTTGGCCAGGCCTTCTTGCTCGATGTAAGCATTCAGGCTGCGGGTCAACGAAGAACGGAAGCCGACCAGGTGAGTACCACCGTCGCGCTGCGGAATGTTGTTGGTGAAGCACAGCAGGTTTTCGTTGAAGCTGTCGTTCCACTGCAGGGCAACTTCGACACCTACGCCATCTTCACGCTGGGTGCTGAAGTGGAAGACCTGGCTGTTGACCGGGGTCTTGTTGGTGTTCAGATACTCGACAAATGCACGCAGGCCGCCTTCATATTTGAAGAGCTCTTCTTTGCCACTGCGCTCATCCTTCAAGTGAATGCCTACACCCGAGTTCAGGAACGACAGTTCGCGAATACGCTTGGCCAGAATATCCCAGCTGAAGTGGATGTTTTTGAAGGTGTCAGCAGACGGCTTGAAGTGGATATGGGTACCGGTGCTGTCACTCTCGCCAACAACCGCCATAGGCGCTTGCGGTACGCCGTGGACGTAAGTCTGCTCCCAGACCTTGCCACTACGACGCACAGTCAGGATCAGTTGCTCGGAGAGGGCGTTCACTACCGAGACGCCAACACCGTGCAGACCGCCGGATACTTTGTACGAGTTGTCGTCGAACTTACCGCCGGCGTGCAGCACAGTCATGATGACTTCAGCAGCTGAAACGCCTTCTTCTTTATGGACGTCGACCGGAATACCACGGCCGTTGTCGCGCACGCTGATGGATTCGTCCGGGTGGATGATGACGGTGATGTCATCGCAGTGACCGGCGAGGGCTTCGTCGATCGAGTTGTCGACCACCTCGAAGACCATGTGGTGCAGGCCGCTACCATCATCGGTGTCGCCGATATACATGCCGGGACGTTTGCGTACGGCATCAAGCCCTTTCAGCACTTTAATGCTGGACGAGTCGTACGTTTGATTTTCGCTCATGCCTTCACTCCCGATGGTCGTGGGTCTGGGTGATACGGCCCTGTTCCACGTGGAACAAAGCAACTGGCGTTTCCGTCTGCCAGCCTTCCCTCAGTAATTCGTGATCTACACAGGTGATGAACACCTGGCAGCGTAATTCTTCAAGCAAGCGGCACAGTGCGCGGCGATGCTGCTCGTCCAGCTCAGACGGCAGGTCATCCACGAGATAGATACAAAGACCGCGGCGAGCCTGGCTAACCAGATGACCTTGGGCGATGCGCAATGCGCACACCACAAGTTTCTGTTGCCCACGGGACAAGATATCCGCAGCGTTGTTTGCACCAATACGCAGGCGCAAATCTGCACGTTGCGGACCGGCCTGGGTATGGCCAATCTGCTGATCGCGTTGAAGAGAAGTGGCGAGGACCTCGTTAAGTTCCCGGTCCTTGTCCCAGCCGCGATAGTAGCTCAGGGTCAATCCGTCCAGCTCGACCAGTTCGCTCAGGGTACGCTCGAAGACAGGCTTCAAGGCCTTGATGTAGTTGCGACGGTATTCATCTATCTCCGCGCTCGCCAGACACAGTTCTCGGTCCCAGGCTGCTTGCGAAGCAGCGTCAAGTGTACCATGCCGCAACCATGAGTTCCGCTGCCGCAGCGCCTTCTGCAAGCGCTGCCAGGCACCGAGAAAACGAGGTTCCACGTGGAACACTCCCCAATCGAGGAACTGCCGGCGTATTTTCGGAGCGCCTTCGAGCAGGCGAAAGCTGTCTGGGTTGATCAATTGCAGTGGCAGTAGCTCGGCCAACTGCGCGGCACTGCGTGCGTTCTGCCCATCGATGCGAATGGTGAAATCGCCCTGGCGCTCGCGTGATACACCCAGGTTGCTGGTGCCACCTTCGGCCAGTTGCACTTCACCAAAGACGGTACAGGTCGGCTGCTCGTACTGGATAACCGGCGTCAGCCGGGTACTGCGAAATGATCGGGCCAGGCCCAGAAGGTACACGGCTTCAAGCACGCTGGTCTTGCCGCTGCCGTTAGCGCCGTAAAGGATGTTGATGCGAGGGGAAGGCGTGAGGGTCACTGGGTGCAGGTTGCGCACCGCAGTGACCATGATACGTCGTAGGGACATTCGCTCAGCTACAGATTACAGGCGCATCGGCATGACGACGTAAGACGAGTCGTCGTTGCCTGCTTCCTGCAGCAGAGCACTGCTGTTGGAGTCGGACAGAATCAGACGAACCTGCTCTGTGGTCATCACGCCCAACACATCCAGCAAGTAGCTGACGTTGAAGCCGATCTCCAGCGCGCTGCCGTTATAGTCGACGCTGATTTCTTCTTCAGCTTCTTCCTGCTCAGGGTTATTGGCCTGGATTTTCAGTTGGCCAGCGGCCAGCTGCAGGCGAATACCGCGGTACTTCTCGTTGGACAGAATCGCCGTACGGCTGAACGCTTCACGCAATGCCTGACGATCACCCACCACCAGCTTGTCACCGCCCTTAGGCAGCACGCGCTCGTAGTCAGGGAACTTGCCGTCTACCAGCTTGGAGGTAAAGGTGAATTCACCGGTGGTGGCGCGGATATGGTGCTGGCCGAGCACGATGCTGACCATGCCTTCTGGATCGGTCAGCAAACGCGCCAGCTCCAGGATACCCTTACGCGGCACGATCACCTGGTGACGGTCAGCTTGCTCGATACCAGCGCTCATCGAGCACATTGCCAAGCGATGGCCGTCGGTAGCAACGGCGCGAAGGGTGCCCGGGGACACTTCAAGCAGCATACCGTTGAGGTAGTAGCGAACATCCTGCTGAGCCATGGCGAAGCTGGTGCGCTCGATCAGACGGCGCAGGCGGCTTTGCTCCAGGTCGTAGGTCAGCGAGCCTGGGCCTTCTTCAACAGTCGGGAAGTCATTGGCGGGCAGTGTCGACAGGCTGAAGCGGCTGCGACCGGCTTTAACCAGCAGCTTCTGCTCATCAACCTTGATGTCGATCAGCGCGTCACTTGGCAGGCTCTTGCAGATGTCCATCAGCTTGCGTGCCGGGACAGTGATTTCGCCTGGCTCGGCTGGTTCTTCCAGCTGCACGCGACCAACCAGTTCGACTTCCAGGTCGGTACCGGTCAACGACAGCTGCTGGCCTTGTACGACCAACAGGACGTTGGACAGGACCGGCAAGGTCTGGCGACGCTCGACGACACCTGCGACCAGTTGCAGGGGTTTCAACAGGGCTTCGCGTTGAATGGTGAAATGCATGGTCTAGTCCCTTGCCTTCAAAATGGCTGCGCCGGCGATCATCATGTCGTCAGCGTCCGCAGCAGGTTCTTGTAGTCCTCGCGGATGTCCGCATCGGATTCTTTCAGTTCGTTGATCTTGCGGCAGGCGTGCAGCACGGTAGTGTGGTCGCGGCCGCCAAACATATCGCCAATCTCTGGCAAACTGTGGTTGGTCAGCTCTTTGGACAACGCCATGGCCACCTGACGCGGACGCGCTACCGAGCGCGAGCGACGCTTGGACAGCAGATCGGAGATCTTGATCTTGTAGTACTCAGCAACGGTACGCTGAATGTTATCCACACTGACCAACTTATCCTGCAGCGCCAGCAAGTCCTTGAGCGACTCGCGAATCAGCTCGATGGTGATATCGCGACCCATGAAGTGCGAGTGAGCGATGACCCGCTTCAGCGCGCCCTCCAGCTCACGCACGTTGGAGCGAATTCGCTGGGCAATGAAGAACGCTGCGTCATGCGGCAGATCGACCTTGGCCTGGTCGGCCTTCTTCATCAGGATCGCAACGCGGGTCTCGAGTTCTGGCGGCTCTACTGCAACAGTCAAACCCCAGCCGAAGCGCGACTTGAGACGCTCTTCAAGGCCTTCGATTTCTTTCGGGTAACGGTCGCTGGTCAGAATTACTTGCTGACCGCCTTCAAGCAAAGCATTGAAGGTGTGGAAAAACTCTTCCTGCGAACGCTCCTTGCGTGCGAAGAACTGAATGTCATCGATCAGTAGCGCATCGACTGAGCGGTAGAAGCGCTTGAACTCGTTGATGGCATTGAGCTGCAGCGCCTTGACCATGTCTGCCACGAAGCGCTCGGAATGCAGGTACACCACCTTGGCATTCGGGTTCTTCTTCAACAGATGGTTACCCACAGCGTGCATCAAGTGAGTTTTCCCCAGGCCTACGCCGCCATACAGAAACAACGGGTTGTAACCGTGCTTGGGGTTATCCGCCACCTGCCACGCAGCCGCACGGGCCAGTTGGTTGGATTTACCTTCAACAAAGGTATCGAAGGTGAACGTGCGGTTCAGATAGCTGGTGTGCTTGAGCGCACCCTCTACCTGCACAGTGCGCTGTTCGGTACGCCCAGGTGCAGTTGGCTGCACGGGGGTATCGCCGCCCATCGAGTCAAAGCTGTGCCGCGAAGTCGGTTCTTCGACTTCGTTGACCATTACCGGCTCGATCGATTTGGCCGCAGTGCGCTCTTCGGACGGAGCCGCAGGTGCAGGTTGCTGAGACTGTGCAATCGCCGCGGCAGCAGCACTGACCGGGGCGTTGGGAGCTGCGCGCGCTGCAGAACTGCGGCGGCTGCCTATCAACAAGGACAGCGCCGGTGCAATGCCGCTGCCGTGCTCACCCAGCAGCTCAAGCAGCCGGCCCAGGTACTTTTCATTGACCCAGTCAAGGACGAAGCGATTAGGCGCGTATACGCGCAGCTCGTCGCCTTCGGCTTCGACCTGTAGTGGACGGATCCAGGTGTTGAATTGCTGGGCAGGCAGTTCGTCGCGCAGAAGCTCCACGCACTGCTGCCAAAGTTCCACTGACACGGATATCCCCTGAGTTGAAAGCCGGATGAGGCAAAAAGCAAACCGCCATTGTACCGGGCGGGTGAGTACTTATCCACATAAGAGCGGCATGGATGGCGTGCCAAAGCAGCCAATTGATGTCCGAAAAGCCACCTTAAGCCCTGAATAAGCTCTGTGGATAACCCCACATAAGGGCTATGCACAACCCTGGGCTGAACCCTGTGGATAAAACCCCTGTGGATAAACAGCCATTCGATCCACAGGTTTCGACCATGCGCAGCACAAGCGCAGCACCTGTTTCTGACAGAGTCTACGATCTCTGTACATAGCATGGACAAAGGGCTACGTAATGTTATCCACAGAAAAGGCTGTGTATAAGATCTATAAGTTATTCAGAAAAGCTTTATATATGCCTCTTTTATATTTTCATATTGAGCGTGTCTGTGAAAAGCGCTCAGGCCGATCACGCACTCGGTTCAGCGCCACCTCATCCACCTCGCCGATGAAAAAAGTGCTGCCATCCATAAGGAAAGGCTGGTTGGAAATTGACCTATTGGCTTGCTTTCTCTAGAATCGCCGATCTCTTAAAACGGGGGCCATTCCGGCCCGTGTCGTCGAACCCAGGTAACACGCCATGAAACGTACTTTCCAACCAAGCACCATCAAGCGCGCGCGCACCCACGGCTTCCGTGCCCGTATGGCCACCAAGAACGGTCGTGCAGTACTGTCGCGTCGTCGCGCCAAAGGCCGTAAGCGTCTGGCCGTTTGATTTTTCGGCACAGGTGGTGAGTCAGGACTTCAGTCGGGATAAGCGACTGCTTACAGCCCGGCACTTCAAAGCGGTCTTCGACTCGCCAACTGGCAAGGTTCCAGGCAAAAGCCTGCTTATCCTTGCCCGCGAGAACGGCCTCGATCACCCGCGCCTCGGCTTGGTGATCGGCAAGAAGAGCGTCAAGCTTGCCGTTCAACGCAATCGCCTCAAACGTTTGATGCGTGATTCCTTTCGTCTGAATCAGCAGAGTCTTGCTGGGCTGGACATTGTGATCGTCGCGCGCAAAGGCTTGGGCGAGGTAGAAAACCCAGAATTGCACCAACACTTTGGCAAACTCTGGAAGCGCCTGGCTCGCAGTCGGCCCTCTCCAGCGGTAACTGCCGATCCTGCAGGGGTAGACAGTCCAGATGCGTAAACTGGCCCTCGTTCCGATCCAGTTTTACCGTTACGCCATTAGTCCTCTGATGGCCAGCCACTGTCGTTTCTACCCCAGCTGCTCCTGTTACGCCTATGAAGCCATTGAAAACCATGGCCTCTTGCGTGGCGGGTGGCTAGCCGTTCGTCGCCTGGGGCGTTGTAATCCGTGGAACGACGGCGGTTTCGATCCCGTCCCACCCGCTCCCTCCTCCCGAACTTCTTCGATAGCCGAGTAATCATGGATATTAAACGCACGATCCTGATCGTCGCCCTGGCAATCGTGGCCTACGTGCTGGTCCTTAAATGGAACCAGGACTACGGTCAGGCTGCTCTGCCGACTCAGCACACTGCTGCCAGCAACGCTGCACCGGCTTTGCCGGACACCGTACCGGCTGGTAACAACGACGGCGCCAGCGCCGACGTGCCGAGCGCCAATGCTGATGCCAACCCGGCCGAACTGGCTCCAGTGGCCGTCAGCAAGGACCTGATCCGCGTCAAGACCGACGTCCTTGATCTGGCTATCGACCCGGTCGGTGGTGACATCGTCCAGCTGAACCTGCCGCAATTCCCGCGTCGTCAGGATCATCCGGATATCCCGTTCCAGCTGTTCGACAACGGCAATGAGCGCACCTACCTGGCTCAAAGCGGCCTGACCGGCGCCAATGGCCCGGACGCCCGCGCCACCGGTCGCCCTGTGTATGCCGCCGAGCAGAAGAGCTTCCAGCTGGCCGATGGCCAGGAACAACTGGTCGTCGACCTGAAGTTCAGCGAGAACGGCGTCAACTACATCAAGCGCTTCAGCTTCAAGCGCGGCGAGTACGACCTGACCGTCAGCTACCTGATCGACAACCAGAGCGGCCAACCCTGGTCGGGCAACATGTTTGCTCAGCTCAAGCGTGATGCCAGCTCCGATCCATCCTCGAGCACCGCGACCGGTACCGCGACCTACCTGGGCGCTGCCCTGTGGACGCCGTCCGAGCCGTACAAGAAAGTGTCGATGAAAGACATCGACAAGGGCAGCCTGAAAGAAACCGTATCCGGTGGCTGGGTTGCCTGGCTGCAGCACTACTTCGTGACTGCCTGGATTCCGGCCAAGTCGGACAACAACGTCCTGCAGACCCGCAAAGACAGCCAAGGCAACTACATCATCGGCTACACCGGCCCGGCGCTCAGCGTGCCTGCCGGTGGCAAGGTCGAAACCAGCGCCATGCTGTATGCCGGTCCGAAGATTCAGTCCAAGCTCAAGGAGTTGTCCCCAGGCCTGGAACTGACCGTCGACTACGGCTTCCTGTGGTTCATTGCCCAGCCGATCTTCTGGCTGCTGCAACATATCCACAGCCTGCTGGGTAACTGGGGCTGGTCGATCATCGTCCTGACCATGCTCATCAAAGGTCTGTTCTTCCCGCTGTCGGCTGCCAGCTACCGTTCGATGGCGCGCATGCGTGCCGTATCGCCGAAACTGGCCGCGCTGAAGGAACGCTTCGGTGACGATCGCCAGAAGATGTCCCAGGCGATGATGGAGCTGTACAAGAAAGAGAAGATCAACCCGCTCGGTGGCTGCTTGCCGATCCTGGTGCAGATGCCGGTGTTCCTGGCCCTGTACTGGGTTCTGCTGGAAAGCGTCGAGATGCGCCAGGCGCCATGGATGCTGTGGATTACCGACCTGTCGATCAAGGATCCGTTCTTCATCCTGCCGATCATCATGGGCGCGACCATGTTCATCCAGCAGCGCCTGAACCCAACCCCGCCGGATCCGATGCAGGCGAAGGTCATGAAAATGATGCCAATCATCTTCACCTTCTTCTTCCTGTGGTTCCCAGCGGGTCTGGTGCTGTACTGGGTTGTGAACAACTGCCTGTCGATTTCGCAGCAGTGGTACATCACTCGCCGTATCGAAGCAGCCTCCAAAAGTGCTGCTGCCTAACAGGCTGATACGCTAGCCTGTGAATAAAAACGCCCCCTCGTGGGGCGTTTTTGCTATCTGTGTATTGAATTTGTGGAGAGGCTTGCGAGCATGAACCCTGTGCGTGAAACCATCGCCGCGATTGCCACCGCCCAAGGCCGCGGTGGGGTCGGCATCGTCCGGCTGTCCGGCCCATTGGCCAGCGAGGCCGGGCTGGCCATTACCGGCCGCAGCCTGAAACCACGTTATGCACACTACGGCCCGTTCCGCGACCAGGACGGCCTGGTGCTCGACGAGGGCATCGCCTTGTTCTTCCCCGGGCCGAACTCGTTCACCGGTGAAGACGTGCTCGAGCTGCAGGGCCACGGCGGCCCGGTGGTATTGGACATGCTCTTGCAGCGTTGCCTGCAGTTGGGCAGCCGCCTGGCGCGTCCGGGTGAGTTCAGCGAGCGGGCGTTTCTCAACGACAAACTCGACCTGGCCCAGGCTGAAGCCATCGCCGACCTGATCGAGGCCAGCTCGACTCAGGCTGCGCGAAATGCACTGCGCTCGCTGCAGGGCGAGTTTTCCAAACGTGTGCATGGCCTGACCGAAGCGCTGATTGCCTTGCGCATCTACGTCGAGGCGGCGATCGATTTTCCTGAAGAGGAGATCGATTTCCTCGCCGATGGCCACGTGCTGGGCATGCTCGACGAGGTTCGCACCGCGTTATCCACAGTGCAGAAGGAAGCAGGCCAGGGCGCATTACTGCGTGACGGCATGAATGTGGTGATCGCCGGTCGGCCCAATGCCGGCAAGTCGAGCCTGCTCAACCGCCTGGCCGGGCGCGAAGCGGCGATCGTTACTGAAATCGCCGGCACCACTCGGGACATCCTGCGTGAACATATCCACATCGATGGCATGCCGCTGCATGTCGTGGACACGGCAGGCCTGCGCGATACCGATGATCATGTGGAAAAGATCGGGGTTGAGCGGGCCTTGAAAGCAATCAGCGAAGCCGACCGTGTGTTGCTGGTGGTCGACAGCACCGCGCCGGAAGCGGCAGATCCCTTTGCACTGTGGCCTGAATTTCTCGATCAACGGCCAGATCCAGGCAAAGTCACTCTGATTCGCAACAAGGCCGACCTCAGCGGCGAAGCCGTTGCGGTCGAACAATGCGCCGATGGCCACGTAACCATCACCCTGAGCGCCAAGGGCGATGACACTGGCCTGGAGCTGCTGCGCGAACACCTGAAAGCCTGCATGGGTTATCAACAGACCTCCGAAAGCAGCTTCAGCGCGCGCCGGCGCCACCTGGAGGCGCTGAACATCGCCAGTACGCATCTGGAGCACGGTCGTGCCCAGCTCACGCTGGCAGGCGCTGGAGAGCTGCTGGCCGAGGATCTGCGCATGGCGCAGCAGGCGCTCGGCGAAATTACCGGGGCGTTCAGCTCGGACGACCTGCTCGGGCGCATCTTCTCCAGCTTCTGTATCGGTAAATAATCCACAGATCTGTCGCCTACTGGCCTGAAACGCAGGCCGGTAGGCCTATGGCAGCAGCAGCACACTGGGCGCAATGTCCGGTTTTATCCCTCCTTTCCAAAAAAATCCCTGATCCATGGCTGCTGATTTTGATCAACAGGCCTGCTTCTCCGCGTCTAAGCTCTGTGGATAAGCATCCCTTAGCTCAGTTGATAAGCATGCTTTTTTTCTGAGGATAAATCCACCTGTGGGTAACATGGCATTCTATCCACAGGCTCAAATGGCTTATCCAGAGCCCTCATAGGTACATGGACACAGGGTTTAATTCCTCTGTACATACCATGAATTATGGCCTGTAGCGTTCTATCCACAGATAGTGGCCTGCATAGAAATAAACATAAAAACAAAGCTTTTAAATATTTTCCTTTTTAATTTCTGTTATCCCGTTCATCCACAGGCTGGTCAAAATTTGCGCAGACGGTTTCTTTAGAAGGCAGGAAGTCGCATACTTGTCCGCTTAATTTTTCTATTCGCGAAACAGGCACGAGGTGCGTGGTGGATTTCCCTTCCCGTTTTGAAGTGATCGTCATCGGCGGCGGCCATGCCGGTACCGAGGCTGCGCTTGCGTCTGCACGCATGGGTGTGAAAACCCTGTTGCTGACCCACAACGTGGAAACCCTCGGTCACATGAGCTGCAACCCAGCCATCGGTGGCATCGGCAAGAGCCATCTGGTCAAAGAGATCGATGCGCTCGGCGGCGCCATGGCGCTGGCCACCGACAAAAGTGGTATCCAGTTCCGTGTCCTGAACAACCGCAAAGGCCCGGCCGTACGGGCAACCCGTGCTCAGGCCGACCGCGCCATCTACAAGGCAGTGGTGCGCGAGATTCTCGAGAACCAGCCCAACCTGTGGATATTCCAGCAGTCCTGTGACGATCTGATCGTCGAGCAGGACCAGGTCAAGGGTGTGGTCACGCAAATGGGCCTGCGCTTTTTCGCAGACTCGGTGGTGTTGACCAGTGGCACCTTCCTCGGCGGGCTTATCCACATCGGCATGCAAAACTACAGCGGTGGTCGCGCCGGTGATCCGCCTGCCAATGCCCTGGCCCAACGCATGCGTGAACTGCCGCTGCGTGTCGGCCGCCTGAAAACCGGTACACCGCCCCGCATCGACGGCCGTTCGGTAGATTTCTCGGTAATGACCGAGCAGGCGGGGGATACGCCGACTCCGGTGATGTCGTTCATGGGCAACGCGCAGATGCATCCGCGTCAGGTCAGCTGCTGGATTACCCATACCAACGCCCGCACCCACGAGATCATTGCCTCGAACCTGGATCGCTCGCCGATGTATTCGGGCGTGATCGAAGGCGTCGGCCCGCGTTATTGCCCGTCGATCGAAGACAAGATCCACCGCTTTGCCGACAAGGACAGCCACCAGGTATTCATCGAGCCGGAAGGCCTGACTACCCACGAGCTGTACCCCAACGGCATTTCCACTTCGTTGCCGTTCGACGTGCAACTGGAGCTGGTGCGCTCGATCCGCGGTATGGAAAACGCCCACATCGTGCGCCCGGGCTATGCCATCGAGTACGACTACTTCGACCCGCGTGATCTCAAATACAGCCTCGAGACCAAGGTCATCGGCGGCTTGTTCTTCGCCGGTCAGATCAACGGCACTACCGGTTACGAAGAAGCCGGTGCCCAAGGTTTGCTCGCCGGGACCAACGCTGCGCTGCGTGCACAGGGTCGCGACAGCTGGTGCCCGCGCCGCGACGATGCCTACCTCGGGGTGCTGGTCGATGACCTGATCACCCTCGGCACCCAGGAGCCGTACCGCATGTTCACCTCGCGGGCGGAATACCGCCTGATCCTGCGTGAAGACAACGCCGACCTGCGCCTGACCGAGAAGGGCCGTGAGCTCGGCTTGATCGACGACCAACGTTGGGCCGCGTTCTGCACCAAGCGCGAAGGCATCGAGCGTGAAGAACAGCGCCTGAAGTCGACCTGGGTTCGCCCAAATACTCCGCAAGGGCAAGCCATTGTGGATAAGTTCGGCACACCGCTCAGTCACGAGTACAGCTTGCTCAACCTGCTGGCCCGCCCAGAGATCGACTATGTCGGCCTGATCGAGGCGACCGGGGGCGAGATCCTCGATGCACAGGTTGCCGAGCAGGTCGAAATCAAGACCAAGTACGCCGGCTACATCGATCGTCAGCAGGAAGAAATCGCCCGCCTGCGCGCCAGTGAGGACACCCAGCTGCCTGTGGATATCGACTACACGACGATTTCCGGGCTGTCCAAAGAGATCCAGAGCAAGCTTGGCCAGACCCGTCCAGAGACGCTCGGCCAGGCTTCGCGCATCCCCGGCGTCACGCCGGCGGCGATTTCGCTGTTGTTGATCCACCTGAAAAAACGCGGCGCTGGCCGCGAATTGGAGCAAAGCGCTTGAGTTCTTCGGTCACCCCGCAGCACGCAGAAGAGTTGTCCACAGGCGCGCGCCAGCTTGGCGTCGCCCTGAGCGAGCAGCAGCACCAGCAGTTGCTGGGTTATCTGGCCCTGTTGATAAAATGGAACAAGGCCTACAACCTCACCGCAGTGCGCGATCCTGATGAAATGGTTTCGCGGCATTTGCTCGACAGCCTCAGCGTGATGCCGTTTATCCACAGCGACGCGCAGAGCTGGCTCGATGTTGGCAGCGGTGGTGGCATGCCCGGTATCCCGCTGGCGATTCTGCATCCGCACAAGCAAGTGACCCTGCTCGACAGCAACGGCAAGAAAACCCGCTTCCTGACCCAGGTGAAGCTGGAGCTCAAGCTCGACAACCTGCAGGTTATCCACAGCCGGGTCGAGGAGTACCAACCGGCGCAGCCGTTTGCCGGGATCATCTCCCGAGCATTCAGCAGCATGGAGAACTTCACCGGCTGGACCCGCCACCTCGGTGACACGCAGACGCACTGGCTTGCAATGAAAGGGCTGCATCCTGCCGACGAACTGGTAGCATTGCCCGCAGACTTCACAGTCGAAAGCGAGCAGGCCCTGACCGTTCCGGGTTGTCAGGGCCAGCGTCATCTGCTGATACTGCGCCGCAAGGCATGACTGGGAACACACGCAACAATGGCTAAGGTATTCGCAATCGCGAACCAGAAGGGTGGTGTGGGTAAAACCACCACCTGCATCAATCTCGCCGCATCGCTGGCTGCGACCAAGCGTCGTGTGCTGCTGATCGACCTCGATCCGCAGGGCAACGCGACAATGGGTAGCGGGGTCGACAAGCATGAGCTCGAGCATTCGGTCTATGACCTGCTGATCGGCGAATGCGACCTGGCCCAGGCGATGCACTACTCCGAGCACGGTGGCTATCAGCTGCTGCCGGCCAACCGCGACCTGACCGCCGCGGAAGTCGTCCTGCTGGAAATGCAGGTCAAGGAGAGCCGCCTGCTCAATGCGCTGGCGCCGATCCGCGACAACTACGATTTCATCCTGATCGACTGCCCGCCGTCGTTGTCGATGCTGACGCTCAATGCGCTGGTAGCCTCCGATGGCGTGATCATCCCGATGCAGTGCGAGTACTACGCACTGGAAGGTCTCAGCGACCTTGTGGATAACATCAAGCGCATCGCCGCCAAGCTGAACCCGCAGCTGAGGATCGAAGGCCTGCTGCGGACCATGTTCGATCCGCGCCTGAGCCTGAACAACGACGTCTCGGCGCAGCTCAAGCAGCACTTCGGCGAGCAGCTCTACGACACCGTGATCCCGCGCAACATTCGCCTGGCCGAAGCGCCAAGCTTCGGCATGCCGGCGCTGGCCTACGACAAGCAATCGCGTGGCGCGCAGGCCTATCTGGCCCTGGCCGGCGAACTGGTCCGCCGCCAACGCCGGCCATCACGCACTGCACAAACAACTTAAGGAATCCGCATGGCCGTTAAGAAACGAGGTCTCGGACGTGGGTTGGATGCACTGCTCAGTGGTCCTTCCGTCAGCTCGCTCGAGGAGCAGGCTGTCAAGATCGACCAGAAAGAACTGCAACACCTGCCGGTCGAGCTGATCCAGCGTGGCAAGTACCAGCCACGCCGTGATATGGACCCGGAGGCGCTGGAAGAGCTGGCCGCCTCGATCCGTATCCAGGGCGTGATGCAGCCGATCGTGGTTCGTCCGATCGCTGATGACCGCTTCGAGATCATTGCCGGTGAACGCCGCTGGCGGGCGACTCAGCTGGCTGGCCTCGACACCATCCCGGCGATGGTGCGGGATGTGCCCGATGAGACCGCCATTGCCATGGCGCTGATCGAGAACATCCAGCGTGAAGACCTCAACCCGCTGGAAGAGGCGATCGCGTTGCAACGCCTGCAGCAGGAGTTTGAACTGACTCAGCAGCAGGTCGCCGATGCGGTCGGCAAGTCGCGGGTGACCGTGGCCAACCTGCTGCGGCTGATCTCGTTGCCGGAGGCGATCAAGACCATGCTTGCCCATGGTGATCTGGAGATGGGCCATGCGCGTGCTTTGCTCGGTCTGGAAGAGAATCGGCAGGAAGAGGGGGCGCGTCATGTTGTCGCACGTGGCCTGACCGTGCGCCAAACCGAGGCACTTGTGCGCCAGTGGTTGAGCGGTAAACCTGATCCGGTAGAACCGAACAAATCTGATCCGGACATCGCGCGCCTCGAACAGCGTCTGGCAGAGCGGCTGGGCTCTGCAGTGCAAATTCGCCATGGCAACAAGGGCAAAGGCCAGCTGGTAATCCGTTATAACTCGCTAGATGAGTTGCAGGGCGTGCTCGCTCACATCCGCTGAAACAATTCCTGTTGTAGCGCGTAGTCGGAAATCACTACCCAAGAGTTGAATAGGGGTTAAACCACCCCTATACTCTGCGCGCATTTTGTCGGCACAAATTATGCCAAGTCGATGCTGACTTGAGGGTCGACATTCGAGGAGTAGTGGTGATGGAAACCCGCACGCCAAACCGCTTGCCTTTCCATCGCTGGGCGGTTTTCCCGGTGCTGCTGACGCAATGTGTCGTTGTCCTGCTGGCAACTTTGGTGTTGTGGCAGTGGAAGGGTGCAGTCAGTGGATATTCAGGCCTCTGTGGAGGGCTGATTGCCTGGTTGCCCAATGTGTATTTTGCCTGGAAGGCTTTTCGCTTTAGCGGAGCCCGGGCAGCGCAGGCCATCGTCAAGTCGTTCTACGCAGGCGAGGCAGGCAAATTGATTTTGACGGCAGTGCTGTTTGCACTGACCTTCGCAGGAGTGAAGCCATTGGCGCCGTTAGCAGTCTTCGGCGTCTTCATGCTGACCCAACTGGTCAGCTGGTTCGCGCCCCTGCTAATGAATAAAAGACTTTCGAGACCTAAGGGCGTTTGAGGCAACCATGGCAGCAGAAACCGCTTCGGGCTATATCCAGCACCACTTGCAGAACCTGACCTACGGTCAACTACCAGACGGCAGCTGGGGCTTGGCCCATTCGGCTGCAGAAGCCAAGGCTATGGGTTTCTGGGCATTCCACCTGGACACCCTGGGCTGGTCGGTTGCGCTGGGTCTGATCTTCCTGTTCATCTTCCGCATGGCAGCCAAGAAGGCCACTTCCGGCCAACCTGGCGGTCTGCAGAACTTCGTCGAAGTGATGGTCGATTTCGTTCACGGCAGCGTGAAGGACTCGTTCCACGGTCGTAGCCCGGTGATTGCACCGCTGGCGCTGACCATCTTCGTCTGGGTGTTCCTGATGAACGCCATCGACCTGGTACCGGTCGACTGGATCCCGCAACTGGCGATCCTGATCTCGGGCGACCCGCACATCCCGTTCCGCGCTGTGTCGACTACCGACCCTAACGCTACACTGGGCATGGCCCTGAGCGTGTTCGCGCTGATCATCTTCTACAGCATCAAGGTCAAGGGCATCGGCGGCTTCATCGGCGAACTGACCCTGCACCCGTTCGGCAGCAAGAACGTCTTCGTTCAGGCGCTGCTGATCCCGGTCAACTTCCTGCTGGAATTCGTTACCCTGATCGCCAAGCCGATCTCGCTGGCCCTGCGACTGTTCGGCAACATGTATGCCGGCGAGCTGGTGTTCATCCTGATCGCGGTGATGTTCGGCAGCGGCCTGCTCTGGCTCAGCGGCCTGGGCGTGGTGCTGCAATGGGCGTGGGCTGTGTTCCACATCCTGATCATCACCCTGCAAGCATTCATCTTCATGATGCTGACCATCGTCTACCTGTCGATGGCGCACGAAGATAACCATTAAGACCGCCTGGCGTGTCTGATAGCCTTCCCCGCCTGGCTGGGGGGAGGGCTGAAAAAGTCCGCAAGGGCAGCTGTACCAAACGATTCGTTTTACCGCTTCAAACTAAAAAACCTAACCAATACGACGTAAAAGTCGGGAGGAAAGATGGAAACTGTAGTTGGTCTTACCGCTATTGCTGTTGCTCTGCTGATCGGTCTGGGCGCACTGGGCACCGCCATTGGTTTCGGCCTGCTGGGCGGCAAGTTCCTCGAAGGTGCTGCTCGTCAGCCTGAGATGGTTCCAATGCTGCAGGTCAAAATGTTCATCGTTGCCGGTCTGCTCGACGCCGTAACCATGATCGGTGTTGGTATTGCTCTGTTCTTCACCTTCGCAAACCCGTTCGTTGGTCAACTCGCTGGCTAATCATCTCGTCCTACGAGTTGATGGCTGGTGATGAACAAAGACCGAGCGAGGTGTTGGCGTGAACATTAATGCAACCCTGATTGGCCAATCCGTTGCCTTCTTGATTTTTGTTGTTTTCTGCATGAAGTACGTTTGGCCTCCGGTCATCGCTGCTCTGCAAGAACGTCAAAAGAAGATTGCCGATGGTTTGGACGCTGCCAACCGCGCAGCTCGCGACCTGGAGCTGGCCCAAGAGAAAGCGGGTCAGCAACTGCGTGAAGCTAAAGCACAGGCAGCTGAAATCATTGAGCAGGCCAAGAAACGCGCTGCTCAGCTTGTCGAGGAAGCCCGTGACCAGGCCCGCGTCGAAGCTGACCGTGTGAAGGCTCAGGCTCAGGCCGAGATCGAACAGGAACTGAACAGCGTCAAAGACGCCCTGCGTGCCCAAGTGGGTGCCCTGGCTGTTGGCGGTGCTGAGAAGATCCTTGGGGCCACAATCGATCAAAACGCGCATGCGGAGCTGGTTAACAAACTGGCCGCTGAAATTTAAGCGAGGGCGATCATGGCAGAACTGACCACGTTGGCCCGACCTTACGCTAAGGCTGCCTTTGAGCATGCCCAGGCCCATCAGCAACTGGCCAATTGGTCAGCCATGCTCGGCCTGGCTGCTGCTGTGTCGCAAGACGACACCATGCAGCGCCTGCTCAAGGCCCCGCGACTGACGAGCGCACAAAAGGCCGCCACGTTCATTGACGTGTGCGGTGACAAGTTTGATGCACAGGCACAGAATTTCATTCATGTTGCCGCGGAAAATGGCCGTCTCCTGCTCCTGCCGGAAATTGCCGACCTGTTCGAGCTGTACAAGGCCGAACTGGAAAAATCCGTGGACGTGGAAGTCACCAGTGCTTTTGCGTTGAACCAAGAACAGCAAGACAAACTCGCCAAGGTTCTCAGTGCACGGCTCGGCCAGGAAGTTCGCCTGCACGCGTCGGAGGATGCCAGCCTGATCGGCGGCGTCCTCATCCGCGCCGGCGACCTGGTAATCGATGGCTCTGTTCGCGGCAAAATCGCGAAACTGGCCGAAGCATTGAAATCTTGAGTTTGAAGGGGCAGCAGAGCAATGCAGCAACTCAATCCTTCCGAAATAAGTGAAATCATCAAGGGCCGCATCGATAACCTCGATGTAGCCTCTCAAGCCCGCAACGAAGGTACCGTCGTCAGCGTTTCTGACGGTATCGTGCGGATTCACGGTCTGGCCGACGTTATGTACGGCGAAATGATCGAGTTTCCGGGTGGCGTGTACGGCATGGCCCTGAACCTGGAGCAAGACTCCGTAGGTGCAGTGGTCCTGGGTGCCTATGACACCCTCGCCGAAGGCATGAGCGCCAAGTGCACCGGCCGCATCCTCGAAGTTCCGGTTGGTAAGGAACTGCTGGGTCGCGTTGTCGACGCACTGGGCAACCCAATTGATGGCAAGGGCCCGCTGGGCAACACCGAGACCGATGCGGTCGAGAAAGTTGCTCCGGGCGTAATCTGGCGTAAGTCGGTAGACCAGCCTGTACAGACTGGCTACAAATCCGTCGACGCCATGATCCCTGTCGGCCGTGGCCAGCGTGAGCTGATCATCGGTGACCGTCAGATCGGTAAAACCGCAATGGCCATCGACGCCATCATCAACCAGAAAGACTCCGGTATTTTCTGTGTTTATGTTGCTGTCGGCCAGAAGCGTTCGACCGTTGCCAACATCGTTCGCAAGCTGGAAGAAAACGGCGCCCTGGCCAACACCATCGTGGTGGTTGCCAGTGCTTCGGAATCCGCCGCACTGCAGTTCCTGGCACCTTACGCCGGCTGCACCATGGGCGAGTTCTTCCGTGACCGCGGCGAAGACGCACTGATCGTCTACGATGACCTGTCCAAGCAGGCTGTTGCCTACCGTCAGATCTCCCTGTTGCTGCGCCGTCCACCAGGTCGCGAAGCATACCCAGGCGACGTGTTCTATCTCCACTCCCGTCTGCTGGAGCGTGCATCGCGCGTTTCCGAAGAGTACGTAGAGAAGTTCACCAACGGCGCAGTGACCGGCAAAACCGGCTCCCTGACCGCGCTGCCGATCATCGAAACCCAGGCTGGCGACGTTTCCGCGTTCGTTCCGACCAACGTGATCTCGATCACCGACGGTCAGATCTTCCTGGAATCGGCCATGTTCAACTCGGGCATCCGCCCAGCAGTGAACGCCGGTGTTTCGGTATCCCGCGTAGGTGGTGCCGCTCAGACCAAGATCATCAAGAAGCTCTCCGGTGGCATCCGTACCGCCCTGGCTCAGTACCGTGAACTGGCGGCATTCGCCCAGTTTGCATCTGACCTGGACGAAGCCACCCGCAAGCAGCTCGAGCACGGTCAACGTGTAACCGAGCTGATGAAGCAGAAGCAATACGCTCCAATGTCCATCGCGGACATGGCGCTGTCGCTGTATGCCGCTGAGCGTGGGTTCCTGACCGACGTTGAAATCGCCAAGGTTGGCAGCTTCGAACAAGCGCTGATCGCCTACTTCAACCGTGATCACGCCGATTTGATGGCCAAGATCAACGTGAAGGGTGACTTCAACGACGAAATCGATTCGGGCATCAAAGCCGGTATCGAGAAGTTCAAGGCCACCCAAACCTGGTAAGCCGCGGCGGGGGCTTCGGCCCCCGCTTGCTAACCTGATAGGTGATACATGGCAGGCGCAAAAGAGATTCGCAGTAAGATTGCGAGCATCAAAAGCACGCAAAAGATTACCAGCGCCATGGAAAAAGTGGCGGTCAGCAAAATGCGCAGGGCTCAAATGCGCATGGCTGCTAGCCGTCCCTATGCGGAGCGTATCCGCCAGGTGATCGGTCATCTGGCCAACGCCAACCCGGAATACCGCCACCCGTTCATGATCGAGCGTGCTGTAAAGCGCGTCGGTTATATCGTGGTGAGCAGTGACCGTGGTCTGTGCGGTGGCTTGAATACCAACCTGTTCAAGGCCCTGGTCAAGGACATGAACGCCAATCGCGAACAGGGTGTTGAAATCGACCTGTGCGTGATCGGTAGCAAGGGTGCGACTTTCTTCCGCATCTTTGGCGGCAACGTGGTAGCTGCAATCAGCCATCTGGGCGAAGAACCGTCGATCAATGATCTGATCGGTTCCGTCAAGGTCATGCTGGACGCCTACCTGGATGGCCGTATCGACCGCCTTTCGGTGGTATCGAACAAGTTCATCAATACCATGACGCAAAGTCCGACGGTCGAGCAGTTGGTACCGTTGGTGGCAACCCCGGATCAAGAACTCAAGCACCACTGGGACTACCTCTACGAACCCGATGCCAAAGAGCTGCTGGACGGCTTGATGGTGCGTTACGTGGAGTCGCAGGTCTACCAGGCGGTGGTCGAGAACAACGCGGCCGAACAGGCTGCCCGGATGATCGCCATGAAAAACGCCACAGACAACGCCGGTGACCTGATCAGCGACCTCCAGCTGATCTACAACAAGGCGCGTCAGGCTGCGATCACCCAGGAGATCTCGGAAATCGTCGGCGGCGCTGCCGCGGTTTAACGGTTCAAAAATTCAGAGGATCCAGCTATGAGTAGCGGACGTATCGTTCAGATCATCGGCGCCGTCATCGACGTGGAATTCCCACGTGACGGCGTACCGAGTGTTTACAACGCGCTGAAAGTTCAAGGCGCGGAAACCACCCTGGAAGTTCAGCAGCAGCTGGGCGACGGCGTGGTTCGTACTATTGCGATGGGCTCGACCGAAGGCTTGAAGCGCGGTCTGGCTGTAGTCGACAGCGGCGCTGCCATCTCTGTCCCGGTCGGTAAAGCGACTCTGGGCCGGATCATGGACGTGCTCGGCAACCCGATCGACGAAGCTGGCCCGATCGGCGAAGAAGAGCGTTGGGGTATTCACCGCGACGCACCTTCCTTCGCTGACCAGGCAGGCGGCAACGACCTGCTCGAAACCGGCATCAAGGTTATCGACCTGGTTTGCCCGTTCGCCAAGGGTGGTAAGGTTGGTCTGTTCGGTGGTGCCGGTGTCGGCAAGACCGTAAACATGATGGAACTGATCCGTAACATCGCCATCGAGCACAGCGGTTATTCCGTGTTCGCCGGTGTGGGTGAGCGTACTCGTGAGGGTAACGACTTCTACCACGAGATGAAGGACTCCAACGTTCTCGACAAAGTAGCCTTGGTCTACGGTCAGATGAACGAGCCACCAGGCAACCGTCTGCGCGTAGCGCTGACCGGCCTGACCATGGCCGAGAAGTTCCGTGACGAAGGTAACGACGTTCTGCTGTTCGTCGACAACATCTATCGTTACACCTTGGCCGGTACTGAAGTATCCGCACTGCTGGGCCGTATGCCTTCTGCAGTAGGTTACCAGCCGACCCTGGCTGAAGAGATGGGCGTGCTGCAAGAGCGCATCACTTCGACCAAGGAAGGTTCGATCACCTCGATCCAGGCCGTATACGTGCCTGCGGACGACTTGACCGACCCGTCGCCAGCGACCACCTTCGCCCACTTGGACGCCACCGTCGTTCTGTCCCGTGACATCGCCTCCCTGGGTATCTACCCAGCGGTCGATCCACTCGACTCGACTTCGCGCCAGCTGGACCCGAACGTGATCGGCAACGAGCACTACGATACCGCTCGCGGCGTTCAGTACGTGCTGCAGCGCTACAAAGAGCTGAAGGACATCATTGCGATTCTGGGTATGGACGAACTGTCCGAAACAGACAAGCAACTGGTATCCCGCGCTCGTAAGATCCAGCGCTTCTTGTCCCAGCCGTTCTTCGTGGCCGAAGTCTTCACCGGTTCTCCAGGCAAATACGTTTCCCTGAAAGACACCATCGCAGGCTTCAGCGGCATCCTCAAAGGTGACTACGACCACCTGCCAGAACAAGCGTTCTACATGGTCGGCAGCATCGAAGAAGCTGTTGAGAAAGCCAAGAAACTGTAATCCCGGTGCCCCGCAAGGGGCGCCAATCAGGTTGAGGCAAGCAGATGGCTATGACAGTCCATTGCGATATCGTCAGCGCAGAAGGAGAGATTTTCTCCGGTCTGGTCGAGATGGTAGTTGCGCACGGTAACCTGGGCGATCTTGGTATCGCTCCGGGCCACGCGCCGCTGATCACCAATCTCAAGCCAGGCCCGATCACGCTGACCAAGCAGGGTGGCACCCAAGAGGTGTTTTACATCTCTGGTGGTTTCCTCGAGGTCCAGCCGAACATGGTCAAGGTGCTTGCCGATACCGTGCAACGTGCTGGCGACCTGGACGAAGCTCAGGCCCAAGCAGCCCTCAAGGCTGCCGAGAACGCCCTGAACAGCAAAAGCGCTGATTTCGACTACGGCGCTGCTGCCGCGCGTCTGGCCGAGGCCGCAGCTCAGCTGCGTACCGTCCAGCAGATGCGCAAAGGGAAGTAATCGGCCCAGGCCGACGCTTCCGTTGCGATTGAGTAAAAGGGTAGCCTCGGCTACCCTTTTTCTTTTTCCGAAATTTCTCTTCGGTCACAGCGCTGACCGCCTTGGATTGGTAGCCAGTCAATGTCACTCGATATCGTTATTCTCGCCGCAGGCCAGGGCACCCGCATGCGTTCGGCACTGCCTAAAGTGCTGCACCCGGTTGCCGGCAATTCCATGCTCGGCCATGTTATCCACAGCGCGCGCCAGCTCAAGCCGCAAGGCGTTCATGTGGTCATCGGCCACGGTGCCGAGCTGGTTCGTGAACGCCTGGCAGCAGATGACCTCAACTTCGTCCTGCAAGACAAGCAACTGGGCACCGGCCACGCCGTCGCTCAGGCCATCCCGGCGCTGACCGCCGACACCGTGCTGGTGCTGTACGGTGATGTGCCGCTGATTGAAGTGGAAACCCTGCAGCGCCTGCTGGCCCAGGTCAGCCCGCAGCAACTGGGCCTGCTCACCGTCAATCTGGATGACCCGACCGGCTATGGCCGCATCGTTCGCGATGCTCAGGGCCAGGTTGCCGCGATCGTTGAGCACAAGGATGCCAGCGAGGCACAAAAGGCGATCACCGAGGGCAACACCGGTATCCTCGCCATGCCGGCCGCGCGCCTGAGCGACTGGATGAGCCGTTTGTCCAACAACAATGCCCAGGGCGAGTACTACCTCACCGACGTCATTGCCATGGCTGTGGCTGATGGTCTGGTGGTCGCCACCGAGCAGCCGCACGATGCGATGGAAGTGCAGGGCGCCAACGACCGCCGCCAGCTGTCCGAGCTCGAGCGCCATTACCAGCTGCGCGAAGGTCGCCGCCTGATGGCGCTGGGCGTGACCCTGCGTGATCCGGCTCGCTTCGATGTACGCGGTGAGGTGACGGTCGGCCGTGATGTGCTGATCGACGTCAACGTGATTCTCGAAGGCAAGGTAGTGATCGAGGATGACGTGCAGATCGGCCCCAACTGCGTGATCAAGAACAGCACCTTGCGCAAAGGTGCTGTGGTCAAGGCCAACAGCCATATCGAAGGTGCAGTGCTGGGCGAGGGCAGCGATGCTGGCCCGTTCGCACGGTTGCGCCCGGGCAGCGTGCTGGACGCCAAGGCCCATGTGGGTAACTTTGTTGAACTGAAGAACGCTCACCTGGGTGAGGGTGCCAAAGTCGGTCACCTGACCTATCTGGGCGATGCCGAGGTCGGTGCGCGCACCAATATCGGCGCAGGTACCATCACTTGCAACTACGACGGCGCCAACAAATTCAAGACAGTGCTGGGCGCAGACGTCTTCATCGGCTCGAACAACTCGCTGGTAGCGCCTGTGGATATCCTGGACGGCGCCACTACCGCGGCCGGTTCGACCATCAATCAAAATGTCGAGGCCGGTCAGCTGGCGGTCGCGCGTAGCCGTCAGCGGAATATTGACGGCTGGAAACGGCCTGTGAAAATCACCAAGAGCTGATTTATCCACAGCCGGTAATCATAAAGCCGACTTATGTGAGTAAGTCGGCTTTTTGGTTTTCAGCGGTGACATCCGCTTCGAGAGTTACCCACAGGTGCAACAGCACTTGACGAAAATGACGAGTTAGGTTTTGATTGCGCTACTTATCTTTCGAATCGAAACTTAACCTGTCATGTCGAAACGAAACACTCCCCAGCGCCGTCATAACATCCTCGCCCTGCTCAGCGAGCAAGGCGAGGTGAGTGTGGATAACCTGGCCAAGCGTTTCGAGACCTCCGAGGTGACCATCCGCAAGGATCTGGCCGCGCTCGAGAGCAATGGCCTGCTGCTGCGTCGCTACGGCGGCGCGGTACCGGTGCCGCAGGAGCTGCTGGCCGAAGCGGTGCAGCCGGTATCGCTGTACAAGCAGGCTATCGCTCGCGCCGCCGTGGAGCGGATTCGCGAGCACGCCCGGATCATCATAGACAGCGGCAGCACCACTGCCGCCATGATCCCCGAGCTGGGTCGCCAGCCCGGCCTGGTGGTGATGACCAACTCGCTCAACGTAGCCCGCGCCATCAGTGACCTTGAACACGAGCCGGTGCTGTTGATGACCGGCGGCACCTGGGACCCGCATTCGGAGTCGTTCCAGGGCCAGGTCGCCGAGCAGGTACTACGCTCGTACGATTTCGACCAGTTGTTCATCGGCGCCGATGGCATCGACCTGCAGCGCGGCACCACCACCTTCAACGAACTGCTCGGTTTGAGCCGCGTGATGGCCGAAGTTGCCCGCGAAGTGATCGTGATGGTCGAGTCGGACAAGGTCGGGCGCAAGATCCCCAACCTGGAGCTGCCGTGGAGCAGCATCAGTACCCTTATTACAGACGAGCGCCTGCCCATGGCGGCGCGCGAAGCATTCAAAGCCCGCGGCATTAACCTGATCTGCGCCGCGATCAGCCAGGAGCAATAATATGTGTGGAATCGTTGGTGCCGTTGCTGAACGTAATATCACGACCATTCTGATCGAAGGCCTCAAGCGCCTCGAGTACCGTGGCTACGACAGCGCTGGCCTGGCTGTGCTGACTGAGGACGGCACGCTGCAACGCCGCCGCCGTATCGGCAAGGTCAGCGAGCTGGATGCCGCCGTCGCCGCCGAGCCCCTCGCAGGCAAGCTGGGCATCGCCCACACCCGCTGGGCAACCCACGGCGCACCGACCGAGCAGAACGCCCACCCGCACTTCTCCAGCGATGAACTGGCGGTGGTGCACAACGGCATCATCGAAAACCACGAAGAGCTGCGCGAAGAGCTCAAAGGCCTGGGCTACGTGTTTGCCTCGCAAACCGACACCGAAGTCATCGTCCACCTGATTCACCACACCCTGAAAAGCACGCCAGACCTGGCCGACGCCCTCAAGGCTGCGGTCAAACGCCTGCATGGTGCCTACGGCCTGGCGCTGATCAGCATCAAGCAGCCGGACCGCCTGGTCGCCGCCCGCAGCGGCAGCCCGCTGGTGATCGGCCTCGGCCACGGCGAAAACTTCCTCGCCTCCGACCAGTTGGCCCTGCGCCAGGTTACCGACCGCTTCATGTACCTGGAGGAGGGCGACATCGCCGAAATCCGCCGTGACCAGATCACCATCTGGGACCAGGCCAGCGCACAGGTGCAACGCGAAACCGTGCAGTACCACGAAGGCGCCGAAGCGGCCGACAAAGGCACTTATCGCCACTTCATGCTCAAGGAAATCCACGAGCAGCCAGCGGTGGTGCAGCGCACCCTCGAAGGCCGCCTGGGCGGTGACCATGTGCTGGTGCAAGCCTTCGGCCCACAAGCCGCCGAGCTGTTCGCAAAAGTGCGCAATGTGCAGATCGTTGCCTGCGGCACCAGCTATCACGCCGGTATGGTTGCTCGTTACTGGCTGGAAAGCCTGGCCGGCATCCCTTGCCAGGTCGAAGTCGCCAGCGAGTTCCGCTACCGCAAGGTCGTGGTGCAGCCAGACACCCTGTTCGTGTCGATTTCCCAGTCGGGCGAAACCGCCGACACCCTGGCCGCCCTGCGCAATGCCAAAGAACTCGGCTTCCTCGGTAGCCTGGCCATCTGCAACGTCGGCATCAGCTCGCTGGTGCGCGAGTCCGACCTGACCCTGCTGACCCTGGCCGGCCCGGAAATCGGCGTCGCCTCGACCAAGGCCTTCACCACCCAACTGGTCTCGCTGATGCTGCTGACCCTGGCCCTTGGCCGCGTGCGCGGCACCCTTGAAGCCGGTGTAGAGGCAGAGCTGGTCGAAGAGCTGCGCCGCCTGCCGACTCGCCTGGGCGAAGCACTGGCCATGGACGGCGTAGTCGAGAAGATCGCCGAGCTGTTCGCAGACAAGCACCACACCCTGTTCCTTGGCCGCGGCGCGCAGTACCCGGTGGCCATGGAAGGTGCGCTCAAGCTCAAGGAAATCTCCTACATCCACGCTGAAGCCTACCCAGCGGGCGAGCTCAAGCACGGCCCGCTGGCGCTGGTAGACGCCGACATGCCGGTGGTCACCGTCGCACCGAACAACGAACTGCTGGAGAAGCTCAAGTCCAACCTGCAGGAAGTCCGCGCCCGCGGCGGTGAGCTGGTGGTGTTTGCTGATGAGCACGCCGGCATGAGCAACGCCGAAGGCATTCACGTGATCAACGTACCGCACATCGCCGATGCGCTGGCGCCGATCCTCTACACCATCCCACTGCAGTTGCTTTCGTATTATGTGGCAGTGTTGAAAGGGACTGATGTCGACCAGCCGCGGAACTTGGCCAAGTCGGTTACGGTGGAGTGATGTGAGGTTGGGAGGGCGGTTTGTTTGGTTTTGAACAACAAGGATTGACACAAAACAATAAAGTTTGACACTTAAGAACATAGATTGACACAAGGCTCAAACCCCCGTATCTACGGGGGTTTTCCTGTCCAGGCTTTTCCTTTGGTCTGGATTCATCGCTTCAACTTTTACCGGGTGTAGTCTGGAAAATGTTTTGAATACGGCCGCTTTGGCAGTCGTGTCCTTCTACGACTTTTTCTCGACGCGAGGTGAAGCGGTCCGCATCGACTGAGGAGGCGTGGGTTGCGAGGTCGTAAATTTGCATCACAGCAGGACATTGAACGGCACATTGCAAATGGATTTGGCGAAGGCGCCGGGGCAAGCTACGTGCCTTGGCTGCGGGTACAAGATGTCCCGTCGATTGGTCGTTCGCACAAGATCCAAGGTGTGAGGATCGAGAGGATTCATCACCTCCTGTCAGATCTCGAGCGTTCTTACTTTCTTGTGTGTGAATTTTCTGAAGACGTCGTGGATATCCGGGAGCAATACCCGTTACTACCCACAGAGCGTGCGCAGGCGATAGCGTCGGCGATCGATGTACGTTATCCAAGATACCCTAGAACAACACTGCCTTATGTGATGACAACAGATTTCCTGTTAACTGTTAAGGACCCGAGCGGAAACTTCAAATCGGTAGCGAGGACGGTGAAGTATCGTTCCGATTTAGTTGGCAGCGGCAGTAAAAGAACGCTTGAAAAACTTGAGATTGAAAAGCGCTTTTGGGAAAGCCAAGGTGTTGATTGGAAAATCGTCACAGACGAATTTGTGACACGGGATTTGATCAAAAATCTTGGACTTATCAGAAAATACTCGAAGCTCTCTCGTGATTTAATGAAAGCCCCGTTGCATTCGAATTTTATCGAGTGCCTAGCAAACTCCCGGGAATATTCGTGGACCTTGGCCACCTGTCTAAGAAAAATAGCGTCCCTTCTTTCCATTTCCTACATAGACGCTCAAGCAATTTTCTTCCATCTGGTTTGGAACAAAATACTGAAAATAGATTTGGTTAACACTCCTCTCCACCTTACTGGTCTAGTCCCTGACTTCGAAGTTTCCCCGAGCCCTGTCCAAGTATCGTTGAAGGAGAAAATGTCATGACTGTTCTCGTTAATGACGTCTTCGAGCCTGTAACCGATCTGTCGGTCATCGCTACGATAGCCAGGCTCCTTTACCACGATGAAACGCAAGACTTAGCAGTTGTGATAGATCTAGCTGACCCACCCCGACAGCCGTACGCGGTTGGTCTGGAGGAGCTGCGTCGCTCGATAGCGTCTGGTCACACCAAACCAGCAGCCATTAC
This sequence comes from Pseudomonas shirazensis, assembly GCF_050496565.1. Taxonomy (GTDB): domain Bacteria; phylum Pseudomonadota; class Gammaproteobacteria; order Pseudomonadales; family Pseudomonadaceae; genus Aquipseudomonas; species Aquipseudomonas shirazensis_A. Next base: position 668,055 of record NZ_JBNWAE010000001.1, on the reverse strand, counting down.
CACGCCAGAGTTTATGCTTGTGCTTGAGGAACAGTTGGATGAGAGAGCCAAGCAAGGCCGGGACGAAAAGTGGGCCGTCATCGCCCCTCTGCTAGATCCTGAATACCCAGGACAAATATTTGTACGAGGTGAGTTAGGCCGACTTGTTAGCAAACGGGCGTCAGAGCTCGGAATCCAGCGGAAAACCATCTATCGGCTTCTTTACCGCTATTGGTCTTATGGTCAAGTTCGCAACTCATTGCTTAACAATTATACGGCAGTAGGTATTGCCGATAGAAAATATGATCCGAGCAGGCCGCCAGGGCGAAAGCCTAAATTTCAAGGCGTTCTTACTTCGCCTTCCAAGATGCTCAGTGCCGTTGATAAACGATGCATCCGTGTTGGATATGCTCTTTATGTAAGAGATAAGAAATCTTCTATTTCGAGCGCATATGACGAAATGTTGAGACGATTCTACTCTGTTCGAGACATCTCCAAAAACAGTGAAGAAGAGCTTCGTTTGTTGCCTAGTTCAGAACTCCCCAGCTTGAGGCAGTTCCAATATTGGGGACAGATTTTTTTCGACGAGATTGCAACCGAGCGTGGCCGTAAAGGGTTGAGAAGGTGGTTAAAGGATTGCCGTCCGCTTTCAGGTACCGTTCGCGATTGGCTGCGTGGACCCTGTCATCAGTTCGAAATCGACGCAACGATTGCCGATATTTATTTGGTCAACAGCTACTCTAGACGGATGCTCATTGGTCGGCCCGTCGTTTATATCGTAGTGGATAGTTTCTCCGGAATGATTGCTGGTCTCTATGTAGGATTGGAGGGCCCTAGTTGGAATGGGGCGAGACAAGCGCTGTTCAACGCGTTTACCTCCAAAGTTGAGTTCTGCGCTCAGAACGGCGTTGAAATCAATGCAGATGATTGGAATTGTCACCACCTGCCCCACCAGATTTACGCCGACCGGGGAGAGATGCTGTCACTCGCAGCAGAGGGGTTATCCTCAGGATTGGGAATTGAGATGGGCACTGCTCCACCTTATCGGCCTGATTGGAAGCCTATGGTAGAAAGTCGGTTTGGCATTTTGAATGATTTGACGGGTATCAGATGGCTACCTGGCGGGGTGGCTGCGCGGGACAAAGAGCGCGGCGAGCGAGATTACCGGCTCGATGCCACGCTGAATCTCAAAGAGTTCACCCAAATCCTCATTAATTGCGTGCTCCACTATAACCGGCACCATCGACAGCCTGACCGACTGACTCAAGCGATGATGAATGACGGCGTTGAACCTACGCCCAACGGGATATGGAATTGGGCCTGCGACAACGACCTGATGGAATCCAACAAACGTCCCGACGAGCTGGTTTATCTCCACCTTTTACCCCGTGAGCGCGCGACCGTTCAAAAGGGCGGAGTGATGTTTCGCGGCATGCACTACGTGTGTGATATGGCCATAGAGAAAGATTGGTTTGCCAAGGCTCGCAAAGGGGGCGTTTGGTCAATAGAGTGTTGGTTCGATCCGAACTCTGCGGCACACATTTGGATTCAGGGAGAGGCCAAGCAGTTTATCCGTTGTGATCTTCGACGATCGGATGCCGGTTACGCGAATTACCGCTCGGACGAGATTTTTGATCTGCTCGAAGCCTATCGCCAAAAACCGCCTACTCGCCGGCGAGCCGAGCTGGAAAGCCGTGTGCAGCTTAGCGATCAGGTCCACCAGATCATCAGTCATGCACTCGCAGAACGAAAACTGGAACCTGCTCCGCCCACCAAGGCAGAGGCCACTGGAAACATCCGCGAGAACCGCGCAGAAGAACGTCTCCGTGAGCGTGAAAATGCGGTTGTTCCTGAAGGCGTCAGGGCGGAGCCAGCTTCACTTCAATCTGAATTGACACCGAAAGCGCATGATTCATATGCCGGCGAGCGCACTGCGCAGGTTATCGATTTGCTCAAAAGAATTCGGCCAGGACAGGCAAAATGAAAGGTGCACAGACGTTTGCCAATTACGTCAGACAGGACATTAGTGAGTATGCGGGTAACCCGCTTATCGAAGCTTTGCCTCCGATATTGTCAGAGGCGGCGGCTGTTGAGCTGATCTCGAATTTTCCTCAGCCGGTGGATCCGAAAGAGCTGACTCTCGAAGGAGCCACTCGAATTCACTGTATCGACCGGCTAAGAACCGTGGTACAGCCGTTCTTGCTACATCTGGAATTGGAGGCCCTGTTCTCACTGCTCATTCGTCGAGGGTATGTTGGGCGTAACCCGATGTCGCCCGCTACCGTCCGGCATTTGCATTCTTTATCTGGGGCTCAGCGTTACCACGATGCGTTCAAGTCCACTGCAGAAACGTTTACCGTCGTTGGCCTGAGCGGCATTGGCAAGTCAACGGCACTCCACGCCATTTTGAGCCTTTATCCACAGACAATCCGTCATGAGCGCTATGAGGGAAAGCAGTTTGTTCATACCCAAATCACATGGCTGAAGCTTGACTGCCCTCGGGATGGATCGCTGGCTGGATTTTGTCAGCAGTTTTTTTATGCGGTGGGTGACGCTCTAGGAGACAAGGACTACCACAAGCGCTACAGGCATCGAAACATCAATGATGCGCTGCAACAGATGGAGCAGGTGGCCAGCACATTTTTCATCGGCGCCTTATTGATCGACGAGCTGCAAAACCTCCACCTGGCGAAAACCGGTGGTAAGGAGAGCATGCTGAATTTTTTTCTGCATTTGGTAAACAACATTGGTATCCCGGTCGTTTTCAGTGGCACGAATTCGACGATTAGCTTGTTCTCTGAAGCCATGCGGACTGCCCGCCGAGTCTGTGGTGCCGGTACGCTCGAATTCAAACGCTTCGAAAAGGATGATGAGGAGTGGCGGTTGTTGGTCGAAAATCTTTGGAGCTATCAGTGGTGCAAACAGACTGCTGAGCTGACCGACGAGATTTTTGACATGCTGTATGAGCACACTCAAGGCGTCACAGATTTCCTGGTCAAGCTGCTGGTATTGAGTCAGCGTTATGCGGTCCAGAGTGGCTCGGAGTGTTTGACTGCTGAGATCCTGGTGAAGGTAAGCAACTCAAAAATGCAGATTCTAAAGCCAGCCCTTTCAGCTCTGCGTAGCCGAGATCCGAAGCGGATGCGGCAGTTCGACGATTTGCTGCCGATTGAGGATCAGCTGAGCGAAATGATGGTCTTCGATGGTTTGGCACGAGAGGATCGCCTTGCCTTGCTTCGAAGCGTTGTATCCCGTGAGAAGCCGGCAGACCCATCTCCAAGCATCCTTGCGAAAGACCACCCATCGCCGATTGCTACTGCTGTGGAAAGCTCAGAGGCTAAAGCGCTTAGCGAACATGACGCTCCCCTCGACGCTCTGCGCGCTGCGGGCTGGCTCAACGAGGACCTGTTTGAGTTCTCACCGATGTATCACAAAGCGTGAGTCAGAGGGTGGTGAAGTGCACCTTAAACTCCATTTCTTCCCCGCCGCGTTTCCCGACGAGACGCTGCACAGCGTGATTTCTCGCTACACCCGTCTTTGTGGTGTTCGTAATTGCCAAGCAGCATTTGCCGGACTGAAATCGGCGGCAGCATTTTCACAAAATGTGGCATTCCCGAGCCATCTAGGGGATTTTGTCGACGCGCTACCCAGCGGTACCGAGCTATCGGTAGCCGAGGTCCTCATGCGCCACACATTATTACCCTACTATGCGCCGTTTTTGAGGATGAGCCAGGTTGAACACGCTCGGACGCTGATGACCGCTGATGGGAAAGGCTTGATGTTAAAGCTGGGCGTCAACGCGAGCCGTATTGGATTCGCCTCCCGAGTGCGGTTATGCCCAGAATGTATCGCCCAAGATCAGGCTCAACGGGGAGTCGCTTACTGGCACAGGGTCCACATGCTTCCAGGCGTGCTGGTATGTCCGCATCACGGCACGTCACTCAGGATCCTTGATCCTCGCTGGTCCAGCCGCAGCTCTCGACAACTCAATCTGCCCAATGATGGGAATGTGCAAGCACACACAGTACTCCTCGACACCCCGTTGCGGTGCATGCCGCCGCTTCACGAAATAGCTTTGCGCTCACTTCAGGTCCTTGAGTCTGAAGTCACTGCTTTGTCGGCGGAGGCGGTGCGCTGCACGCTTTTACACAGGGCAACGCAGCTCAACCTTGCTTCTGATAACCATCGCTTGCACCTGCACATGCTGGCGGAGCACATGACCGATTTTTTTGCCGCACTCCCGCAAGAATGGGAATTTTCTATACTCGGGGAAGTTCGTGCAGGTACACCCGCCTCATGGGTCACCAAGCTGCTTCGTACGCCTATAACCTCCCACCATCCGCTCAAATACATTTTATTGGCTGGTGCTCTGGGCATTGACATGGTGAGCTTGCTGCATGGCCAATGCCCTGTGAAACAGGCGGTGGCATGTGGCCCGGAAGCTCACATTAGACTTCCCACGCGTCCTTCTGCGGTGATGCCTGGTCAAGGCCTGGACTGTTCGTCAGCCGCTGTGTGGAGACATGCTCTTGAAGGAGCTGATGCCAAAAAGATCGCTGCGGTTCTAAGCGTTTCATTGGCGTATGTCTATCGTCACATCCGAAATGTACCTGGCGGGCAAGATGATTGGAGGGAGGCACGATTTCACATTGAGCTATGCGCAAGACGCGCGGCTTTCGAGGCTGATTATCGATTTTACAAAGCACATGCATGCAGGGGGTATGCGTGGCTGTATCGCCACGATAGGCAGTGGCTTTCGGAGTCTACTGCAAACCCAAGCCCACATCGTACGCCTCGTCTAAATAGCACCGAAATGTTCGCTGCCCTCGATGCGAGACTGGCCGGCGAAGTCCGTCAGTGTGCTGACGCGCTTTATGCTCTTGCGGGTAAGCCTGTCCGCATTTCGCGTACGAGGATTGGTCGTGAGCTTCATGTCCTATCCCGCTTCGAAAAACAGCTCTGCAAGCTTCCTCTCTGTGCAGCGATGCTCGACAAAGTATGTGAACCAATCGAAGGCTTTCACGATAGGCGTCTGCGATGGGCTAGATGCCAATTGCTCTCGGAGGGCAAGCCTGTATCACGTTCTTCGCTCTACCGGGTCGCGAGCATTCGACCCATGCTGTAATCCAGCTGGACATTCCTCCTCCATCTAAAAAAGTTCTAAATCAATTCACCATAAACCCATTATTTTGCTGTTAATGAAAAAATTCACCTCCAGAAAAGGTCCGGCATACCATCACGATCAGCATGTAAACGTACTAACCCGCGATCAACCGAAATAGTTTTGCAACCGGCATGGGCTGACCTACGCGGGTTTATCGATACGTGTTTTGTATTCGAGGAATACGGGCGCGGCAGGATTTAGATGAATTCACTACGATTCAAAGTTGAGCGGCTGTGTCATTTTCAAATCCAGACCGGATACAGAATTTTAGGGGTTGCATATATACTGCCCCCGGATGCACATTCTCTTCGAGCCCTACCTTTAATCGGTAAATGATGTCTGATCTATTATTTTTCCCCGTTTCGATGCCGGATGAAATGCTTTACTCTCGTGTCACCCGATATCACTATCTGTCAGGTAACAGAACCGCGACGGAAACCTATCGCGATTTGTTCGCATCGAAACCCTTTTGCATCGGTGGCATCGTACCCAAGCAGATCGAGAGGCTCGCGCACAGGCTGCCGGGGCAATCGGAGAGCAATCTCGCAGAGTTGATCAGTAGCAATACTACTTTTCCTGCTTACCGGCCGTTTCTTGGCGTTAAGCAGGGGCCGGAGAACGACGTAGGGCCACTGGGTTATGACGGGGTGGTACGGGTGCCCCGCAGAGAAGAGTCCACCCATGGCAAGGCTAAGCTTTGTCCTACCTGCGTTCAGGAAGATCTGATTGAGCGGGGTTCTGCCTACTGGCATCGATCTCACCAGATACCCGGTGTTGCCGTCTGTTGGCGTCATGGCGACGCATTGATCCATGCCTGCCCCGAGTGCTCTCGCCCGTTCTACCGTAAATTGAAGCTGCTTCCCAATCTGACTGAGCCATGTGCATGCGGCTGGAGCCCGTTAAACAGCGCAGCAATACACAAGGGGTCAAAGATGGAACAGAAAGTCGCTCTGTTCGCACACGATATCCTGCAACGCAATATCCCTCCGATAGGCAGTACGGTATTGAGTTCGTGCTACGTCCGCCAATGCAAGAAGCGCGGATTCATTTTCGGAAAAAATGCGGGTATTGCAAAACTGTTCGACAGCATCCAAAGCGCTTACGGCGACGAGCTTTTGGCGCAAATTGATCCGGCCTATAACACCGGGAAGCATGAGCAATGGATCCGGCTCAAATCAGACAAAGGTCAGCTAAATATGCCGCTCGCGCGGCATTTGATCATTGCTCTTCACTTGTTTTCAAGTGCAGATGGCTTTGAAGAGGCTCTGAAAAATGAGTCTATCCTGCTGAGTGCCGCTGTTTCTCCGCGAGCGCCCAAAGTCGAAGAATCGCGTCTAAGCCAAAAAACTAGATATCGCCAAAAAATCGAGTTGCTTTTAGCGCTACGTACCGATGCCGATATCGAGTACCTCTGGAAGAAGGCGTACAAACCTACGCAATGGATTCTAGAAAATGATAACGCATGGTTAATGGCAAAACTCCATGCACCTAAAAAAGCTACAGTTAAGGTCGAAAAGTCCATCGACTCAAGAGACGACGCCTATGCAGCCCTTATCGAAGCGGGCGTAGATGAGCTGTATAAAGTTACGAAAGATCCGAAGAGAGTGAACATTCGGAATTTACAATCGCTGCTCCCAGGTTCGTTACCTCATGAGCTGGATCTACGCAAGCAGAGGTTCCCTCTTACTTATCAACAGATCAAGATTCATCAGGAGTCAGTATGGCATTTCCGTCTAAGAACTTTAGTGTGGACTGTCTCTGAACTCATCAGGATGAAGCTCCCCGTGAATTACTCGACGGTAAGATTGACCTCAGCGGTATCAAGCAAGGTTTTCCTGGCTTTTTGCAGTTTCTTCGAGTGGGATCTGGAAAGCCTGGCAAGAACCGGGGTCGACGCGGAGGTCCTGCTCAGGTCTACCGGCGTATCGAGGAATTGGGAGGGACCACCGGTTCAAATAAGCTTTTGAGGGCATCTTTGTTCCGTCACCGTCTGCCAACCTTGGGTGTTAACAAAAATCCTATCTGGCTTGAAAGCGTAAATGCGGGGTAGCGTCCACCTTTCACATTAGTAACCTTCGCGGCAGCTTTCTGAAAGCTTTCACTTGTTACTCTTTAACTCAGTAAATTGAGCTTTAGGAGAAAATCATGAAAGCAATGACAGCAGTGAAAGCGTTTTGCGCCGCTTCGATTTTGACCTTATCTTCATTAGCCATGGCTGAAGGAGGCGGTGACCGCGTGTATGGTCGAATGATGCAAGAGAACCAACAAGCAATGGAGCAATATGCCTCAAGGAACGGCAAGACTCCTCCTGAAGTTGTTCATTATGAATATGGTATGAACCTCGATATCCAGAAGGTCGTCAGTGTCACGCAAGCCAATAAAACCTGTGGGGTTGCTCCTTCACGCATGACCTATGAAGACTCTACGGGCAAGCTTAACACCGTGGAATATAAGGTCATGGCCGACAACTGCCCCCATGGAAGCTAGACAATGAAAATTATTTAAGAACTGCATAATTTTCCTTTGTCCGAAACTAGCTTACTGCTCGCTGACGTAGAAGTAATTTTCAGGAAAGCCTGAAGTTATCCACTTTATGAAATCATGTCCGTCAGTCGAGGGGTTTCTAACGTGCAGTAAACAATTGCTCGACCACCTGATACATCCCGCCTCCTTGTTTTTCCTTTGGTTTGGGAGGTGGCTTAGGCGCCCTAGTGGCGCCTTTTTTACGTTCGAAATGAGCTATGTCCTCTGCACGGCCATGACCTTCACCATGCAGGAGCGAGATTAGAAGATCAGTTTTCGGGGTATTCAGCGACGACGTGGTCTGTGCCTGCCTTTGACAAGCCGATTACCTTATACGCGTCATGTTTCCCGTCCACTTCCATTCCTGGGGAGCCGGCCGGCATGCCTGGAACGGCAATCCCGAGCAGGTCATCACGTTTGCTCATCGCAATGATTTGCTCGGCGGGCACGTGACCTTCAACAAACTTTCCGTTGATGGTTGCTGTGTGACAGGACGAGAGCTCAGGAGAAATTCCGAAACCGCGCTTGATCGCGCTCATGTTGGTTTCCACGTGATCAACGACGGTAAAGCCGCTGGCTTCAAGGTGCTGGACCCATTTCTTGCAGCACCCGCAATTAGCGTCGCGATGTACATCGATCGTCAATGGCTCTGCTGCGTGACTGGCTGAACTGATGAACAGAGCCACGAAAGCAGCGAGACGAAGTGCCCGTCTGCGACGAAGAGAATTATTTCGCATGGGTATGTTCCTTCCCATCAGTATGTGTATGTGATTTGGGCTGTACGGTTGGAGTCGGGGCCGCGTCATCTGAAGCTTCCCTACCCTTATGATCGGCGTGGTCAGCAGGCTCCTTTGCAGATGGCGCTGCGGAGGGGCCATGGGCATGTGCCGTGTTTTTCTCGTCATCATGAGCGCGGACTTCCGCCCTTTGGTCGGCAGCACCTGCGCCACTTTGCCCCTGGATCGTTCCATGCTGACCCTCATGGTTGTGCATCACGCTTTCGCCACCACCGTGTTGATGGCCACTGCTACTCGTGATCAGAGCTTTGTATTGCTCTGCATCCAGTGACGGAAGCTGCTGGAGAAATGCAACCATCCCCCATACGTAGGGATCGGCCATGCTTTTGCCCCACGCGGGCATGCCGGTGGATTTGATTCCGTGTTTGATGATCCAAAAAGCTGCAGCTGGGTGCCCGTCGACGCCCAGTTTCGAAAGATTCGGAGGTGCAGGGTAAAGGCTGTTACTCAGTTCGGTGCCTGCAAGCCCCGGAGCCAAATGGCAACCGACACACATCGAGTTGTAGTTGCCAGCACCTTCACGGATGAGAGCTTCTTGGCTCAGGTCGGGGACCTGAATGTCGCGCGAGCGCACGTGTATCGAGCGATCCCGAGCAATAGAAAGTAGCGCGTAGACGGGGGCAGAGTGGGGATCATCCGCCCCGACATTGATCACGCCGAAATACACCACGCCGGCAGCCGCTGCTACGGTGGCCAGACCAGCAGCTATTAGTGCCTTCAGTGTAATCTTCATGCCCGGTTCTCAGAACCACATCCGTATACCGGCGACAAAGCGTGCCTCGCTGGCATCTTCACCTTCCTCACGTGCAAAGTCTGCCGTATTGCCATAGGAACGGCTCCAACTCACCCCGATATAAGGGGCAAATTGGCGGACAATCTCATAACGCAATCGGAGCCCCACTTCGGTGTTGGCTAATCCGGACCCGATGCCGCGCTGAGGGTCATTCTTCCCATAAAAATTGACCTCGGCCGTCGGCTGCAAGATCAATCGATTCGTCAGCAGAATGTCGTAATCGCCTTCCAGTCGAGCAGCCGATTGACCGTTCTCACCGATGTAGGCAGTTGCTTCGGCCTCGAAGTTGTAGAGGGCCATGCCCTGAATGCCGAGTGCGGCCCAGGTTTGAGGGGACCCTGGTTTGAAATCCTGTCGTACACCGGTGACGACGTCCCACCACGGTCCGATGGAGTGCCCCCAGAGCGCGGATAATTCAGCGCTTTCCGTCACGCCATTGGTACGTTCGCCTTCCGAGCGCAACCACAGTCGATCAATGTCACCGCCGATCCATCCTTTCGCATCCCAGGCCAACGCACTACCGTTGTCAGCATCCTGGTATTCAAACTTATCCAGCAGCATGAAAGAGTTGATTGTTTTGTCGTGGACACCATGACCAGCGACATCTGGGAAGGCGGCTGCACGGTCAGCATCGGTAAGAACGGGGATAGGGGTTCGACTGGTTGTCGTCGTCCCTTCATCCATACTTTCCATGCCGGTCATTTGACCGTCGTCCATTTTCATCTTGCTGTGCTCCATAGCCCCCATGTTGCTATGGTCCATCGCTCCCATGGAGCCATGGTTCATCTTGGAGTGATCCATCTCTTCAGCGGCGTGAGCCACGGCAAAGAAGACAGGACTCGTAGAAACTGCCAATACCATCAACGTTGGGCGTAAAAAATTCCTGGTCATGATCTCAATCCGCCTTCTTGTTTTCTTGGTCATGATCCATCGACTCATGGCGCATCTTGGTATGAGGCATCGTCGCGTGATTCGGCGTTGCCTCGTTTGACGTGGTCGCAGTCTTGTTCGGCGCATCCGCAGAAGTAGCAGGTGAAGGATCAGCACGTTCTTCGACTGCCAATGCTACGCAGGAGAATCCACCCATCAGGCCAAAGGCAAAGAGGCAACCGACCAGCGATTTACGATTTAGGTGTGTGCTCACAGATCGTCTCCTTTACTCATCAACCCGTACTTCACGGAACATGCCCATTTCCATATGGAAAAGCAGGTGGCAGTGATAGGCCCAGCGACCTAAAGCATCGGCGGTGACTCGATAGCTGCGCTTGGTACCCGGTGGCATGTCGATTGTGTGCTTACGTACCATGAACTTGCCGTTTTCATCTTCAAGGTCGCTCCACATTCCATGAAGGTGGATGGGGTGCGTCATCATGGTGTCGTTTACCAAGGTGATGCGAAGACGCTCCCCGTACTTGAGGCGAAGGGGCTCAGCATCAGAAAATTTGATGCCGTTGAAGGACCAGGAAAACTTTTCCATGTGACCGGTCAGATGCAGCTCAATGGTGCGATTGGGCTCTCGGCCATCAGGGTCCTGGAAAGTGCTCTTCAGATCTGAGTAAGTGAGCACGCGTCGACCGTTGTTCCGCAAACCGATACCTGGATCGTTCAGTTTTGGCGTTGGGTTCATGGCCTGCATGTCAACCAACGGGTTGTTGGTTTCGGACGCTGGGTGAGATTGCATCTCGCCTCCCATGCCCCCCATGCCTCCCATCTGGCTGTGATCCATGCCGGCCATGTTGGGCATGTCACCTTTGTCCATCCCCGCCATCTTGCTGTGGTCCATGCCGGCCATGTTGGACATGTCACCTTTGTCCATACCTGCCATCTTGCTATGGTCCATGCCGGCCATATTAGTCATGTCACCACTGTCCATGCCGGTCATCCCGGTCATGCCACCTTCGTCCATTCCCTGCATCTTGCTGTGATCCATGCCAGCCATACCTGACATGTCACCCGGTTTCATATCGCCGCCGCCCATGCCAGCCATGCTGCCATGGTCCATGCCAGCCATACCGCCCATGCCCATGTCATCCATGGTCAACAGCGGACGCGGATCGATCGCCGGTACCGGTGCTTTCAGTCCTTCACGAACTGCCAAGGTCCCCCGCGCATAGCCGGTTCTATCCATGGACTGGGCGAAGATTGTGTAAGCCTCCTCGGTGGCAGGCTCAACAATCACATCATAGGTTTCTGCCACGGCGATGCGGAATTCATCGACACTGACTGGTTGGACATATTGGCCGTCGGCCGCCACCACGGTCATTTTCAAACCAGGAATGCGAACATCGAAATAGCTCATCGCTGAGCCATTGATAAAGCGCAGGCGCAGCTTCTCGCCAGGCTTAAAAATACCGGTCCAGTTGCCGTTCGGCGCTTGGCCATTCATGAGGTAGGTGTAGGTATCCCCGCTGACGTCTGCCAGATCAGTGGGGTTCATTTTCATTTCGGCCCACATTTTCCGGTCGGCGACGGCAGCAGACCAACCTTGCTTGCTGACGTCGTCGATGAAGTCGCCCACGGTACGTTTGTGGTGGTTGTAGTAGTCCGATTGTTTCTTGAGTTTGGCCATGACGCGACCAGGATCCTCATCGGTCCAGTCAGTCAGCATCACCACATAGTCGCGATTGTATTGAAACGGCTCAGGCTCTTTCGAATCGATGACTATTGGCCCGTAAACACCGGCCTGCTCTTGCAACCCAGAATGGCTGTGGTACCAGTACGTGCCGTTTTGATGCACCTTGAACTTGTACTCGTACATGCCGTCGGGCGCGATGCCATGGAAGCTCAAACCCGGTACACCGTCCATGTTGGCAGGCAAAATGATGCCGTGCCAGTGAATGGAGGTATCTTGCTCCAGACGGTTTTTCACGCGCAGAGTGACCGTCTCGCCTTCGCGCCAACGCAGCAAAGGCCCCGGCAACGAGCCATTGATGGTCATGGCTGTGCGCGGCGAGCCAGTGATGTTTACCGGCGTTTCACCAATAAACAGATCAAATTCGTTGCCGGTGAGGACGCTCGGCAGGCCGGGACTGGTCACTGCCCATACAGGAGTGCGCCACAGACCAAGGCCACCAAGGATGCCGCCGGCGGCCAGGCCTTTAACGAATGTCCGTCTAGAGGTTTTGGAATGCATGCCGTTTATTTCCAATCAGTCAAAAGGGAGCCGTTCAAATCAACCCGTGAGTTGGCAAGATGAGCTTCGCGTACCGAAAAAAAGACGAATTTTTCATTGCAAGCGAGCTCAGAAATTGCCACATCTAAACCACCTTCGTGATTACATTTCTGTCAGCTTGGCCGCGTGCCTGATCGTTCAGCAGTTTTTATGGTCCATCGCTTTGGCTTTGCTTTCAGCGACAGGCGGTTGAGCGCTCTGCGTTTGAGCTACCTGGTACGATTCCATCGAATTCGTCCTGGCCACTTCCATACGTGCGAAAGTCCGGTCACCACCGCCTTCAGCCATGGCCAGAGTGGAAACAGTCAGCGCTGCGACGACGAACAAGGTTTTGATGGTGTTCATATGGGCTACCTCAGATGTGTGAAAATATCCCCTCTGAATCACATCATGGATTGGACTCTTTGGGGGTGAGCAAAAGACTCAGTTGGACTATAAGAGACACCCCCTGTCAGGAAGCTTAGGCCAATATTACAGTTGTGTCAGTTTGGAATATTTTTCTTGAAGTACACGCTATTTAATACGTATGGTCTCCATCTTTTCGCATTGCGCGACTTTTATTGAATATAAGATTGAAGTGTAATCATTGCTTTGGGTTCCATTAATTCTCACGGAGGCGATGTTCTAGGTCTCTGCATTAAAATTAATAGGAGACTTGAATGCTCTGCTGCAACAGCTGGGTGTTCAATGATCAAAGAAGATAGTAATGCCACCGAGGGTGATTGATTGTGAGTATTAATTTTGAGAAAGCATTAGGCTCCGCAGAAAGAGCGTTAGTTTATCGTGGCCAAAGAGCTGAGATCTTAAGTAACAATATCGCGAACGCTGACACTCCGAACTTCAAAGCCCAAGACTTGGATTTTTCTACTGTGCTCGCCAGCCAAACCAAAGAACCTGCTACCACTGCGTTTTCTTTGAAAACAACAAACGCAAAGCATTTTCTTAAGAAAGAATCGGCGGTGGCTATATACGGGCGCGACTTGCTTTACAGCACGCCGGCTCAGCCTGCCTTGGACCAAAATACTGTCGATCAGCAGGTCGAGGTCGCGAAATACACGGAAAACGCGATACGTTTCGATGCCGCTTTTACTCGGCTAAATGGAGCATTCAAGGGTTTGCTCAAAGCTCTGCGCGGTGACTAGCAGCATAGGCGCATGCGAGCCAACTTTGGCCGATACAGCGGCTCAGGTACTTTCGGATTCAAAGGTATTCACCATCAGACGACGCTCTACTCAGGAGCAGGCGTCTCCATTCAATGGCTGATCTTGGAAGGAAAACCAACAGCCTCCACAGCTTTACGAAGCTGTTCCGCGTTTTCGCTACTTTCAACACTCACCTTACCGGTTGATCGATCGACTGAGACCGTAGCGTTGCCGTCCAGTGCCTGGATCGCTCTGGTGATTTTGCCGACGCAGCTGCCGCAACCAATGCCTGATACATCTAAGACGACCATGTTAATTATCCTCGTGCTGAGCGGTGTCTTTTCCCCGCAGCTAAAGCATCGACGTTGACACCGTGGCAAGGTCAACAATTATCTAATCAAGGCCGTGAGCGTCATTTCGAGAAATTTCACAAACTTGACCACCCGGTTGTTAATCAGCTCACTACCGTTTGAACGGATTCGACCAGTGCGCCCTATGGCCCTGGTCGGTTGAGGTCGCCTAACGGCACATTGCGGCTCTCTTGCTTGATCCCTCGATTTTGTAAGCCTCTCGTTCCGTCAAAAAGCTTTGATCTGTCCTCCCGCGAACCTTGCATAGGTATAGGGGGTACGCCTATCATGCGAGCTAATATAGCCAGGGGGGTATCACGTGGGCCACATCGCATCACACAAAGACGATCTTCTTAAACGCGTAAAACGTATTGCCGGACAGATTCAAGCTGTTGAACGAGCATTGGAATCGGATCTCGACTGCGCCAAGACACTCCATCTTGTTGCGGCCACTCGGGGTGCCATCAACGGGCTGATGGAAGAGATCATCGAGGATCACGCACGAGAGCATGTCGCGAACCCTGCGCTCAGCGAAGAAGAGCGTAACAAGGGCGTCGAAGAGCTTCTTGAAGCTATCCGCCGGTACTCCAAGTGAATGCATCCAGGTAAACACGTATGAGCAGGACAGACATCGATTACACACACGACCACGTGTTTCTAGGCTCAGCGCACGACGAGAATGCCAAGCGTACGCTTTGGGTTGTAGCACTCACGGTGGTAATGATGATCGGGGAGATCACCGCCGGCTATATCACGGGTTCGATGGCGTTACTGGCCGATGGCTTCCACATGGCAACCCATGCCGGCGCATTGGGCATCGCGGCGGCCGCTTACGGATACGCAAAACGCCACGCTACCAGCCAGCGCTACAGTTTCGGTACAGGAAAGGTTGGAGACTTGGGCGGGTTCGCCTCGGCGCTGATTCTCGGCATTGTTGCGTTGGGCATTGGCGTTGAATCGGTCATGCGTTTGTTGCAGCCAACACCGGTTCAATTTGGCACCGCGACCCTCATCGCCGTTGTCGGTTTGCTCGTCAACATTGTCAGTGCCCTGCTGCTGGGGCATGGGCACGACCACGACCACGACCACGATCACCCTCATGCCCACAACGGAAACGACAACAACTTGAGGTCGGCCTATGTCCATGTCATTGCAGACGCGTTGACGTCGATTCTGGCCATCGCTGCATTGCTTGCCGGTCGGTATCTGGGCTGGGTGTGGCTCGACCCGGTCATGGGTATCGTCGGCGCTTTCGTTATCGCGCGTTGGGCCTGGACCTTGATGGGGGTAACTGCGGGCGTGTTGCTCGATCAGACCGACGCCCACGTTGCCGAGGAAATCCGCGAACTCGTTGAGAAACCGGGTGGCGCTACCATTACAGACTTGCACGTTTGGAGGGTGGGTCCTCAAGCGCGCGCGGCGATCGTCAGCGTTCTAGGTGAAGCCACTGTGAACGCCGACAGCATTCGTGAACGTCTCAAACCGGTTCACGAAGTCAGCCACCTGACCGTCGAGTTCCGACAAACATGACTCAGCGCCTGTCCAGCACAGCCTCTATAGGAAACACCGATGCCGCCCGGTAAACGTGAGCTGGCTCGAATCGAGCGCCAGTTGATCGTCACGCTCACCGACGCGTGCGAAACAGCAAAGGACGAGATAAAGGGCTTTATTTGGCTCACTCACACCGCTGACCTAAGTGCGTTGGCTGAAACCCTAAAGGTCATCTGGGTGTTCGAAACCCTGGCTGACAGGAAGCGGGCCGAGATTGATGCGAAGGCCCGCATCTTTGAGTTGACGGCGATCGCCTTGAAAGAGGCCAATCTTGACCTGCCTGTTTCAGACCGCAATGTCCGCTTTGACTCGGAGCAAGAGTGCCAACGCACGCACATAGGCGACTGGAAACGTCGCATGGCTCAACTACATAAAGCTAAGGGGGACTGACCATGGCAAAAGAAATCGAGAATCCTTGTATCTCGGTTTGCCAACTCAGTGGTGATCTGTGTGTGAGCTGCGGGCGAAGCAAGGAAGACATCAGAAAGTGGAAGCGCATGAAGCGGCCTGAAAAAATGGCCGCTGTGCAACGGGCGAATGCGCGCTTAAAGGGACTGAAGAAAGCACATGGATAGCCATTCCCCCGAGTTAAAACCGCTGCAATTTTGAAGGTCAGTCAACTCGGGTATTCCTCAGCCTCAATGCATTGAAAACTACAGATGCAGAACTGACGCTCATGGCTATGGCAGCGATCATTGGCGACAGGAGGTGCCCCGTCAATGGATAGAGCAAACCAGCGGCAAGAGGTATACCCATTGAGTTGTAGAGAAAAGCAAAGCCCAAATTCTGGCGCATGTTTTTAACTGTGGCGACCGAAAGAGCTCGTGCTCGTAAGATCCCCATCAGGTCACCTTTGACCAGCGTGAGTTGCGCGCTATTCATCGCCACGTCAGTCCCCGTTCCCATGGCTATCCCCACATCTGCTCGCGCCAGGGCCGGAGCATCGTTGATACCGTCACCTGCCATGGCCACTTTTCGCCCGTGTTGCTGTAGGTCTGCCACCAGACGTTCCTTGTCTTGGGGTTTGACTTCACCGTGGACCTCTTCAATCCCCATCTCCCTGGCGACAGCCCGAGCGGTAGTAAGCCCGTCCCCAGTAGCCATGATGATTTTCACGTTGTGAGCCTTAAGCTTGGTGACGGCCTCTTTTGAGGTCGGCTTGATCGGATCTGATACGGCCAACAAACCTGCCAATGCGCCGTCGACGGCGAGGTAGATAATACTGATGCCGTCAAGTCGCAACACCTCAGCGCGCTCTTGTAGGGAGTTGGTGCTCACGCCTGCGGCTTCCATCAACGCTGTGTTCCCCAGCTGGAGCTTCTTGCCATCGACAACGCCACTGACGCCGATACCCGAATCCGACTCAAAGGATTCGGGCTTGGTGAGCTTTATGTTCTCGGCTCGGGCGTGATCGACGATCGCATGTGCTAAAGGATGCTCGCTGCCCTGATCAAGGCTGGCAGCCAGGTGAAGGACGTCGTCGGGATTGAAGGTGGGAGTGGCCTCCACGCTGTGAAACACGGGCCGTCCCTCTGTCAGGGTGCCTGTCTTGTCGACAATCAGCGTGTCGATTCTGCAAAGGCTTTCAATTGCACTGGCATCTCTGAACAAAACACCCATGCTGGCTGCTTTACCTGTCGACACCATGATCGACATAGGCGTAGCAAGTCCCAACGCACAGGGACAAGCGATGATCAGCACGGCGACAGCGTTGATTAGACCAAACACCCAACTGGGCTCAGGGCCGAAAAGCCCCCAACCGATAAATGTCATTATCGCAATCGCGATAACACCCATCACGAAGTAGCCGGCAATCGAGTCGGCCATTCGTTGCATCGGCGCCTTGGAACGCTGAGCTCTCGCGACCATCTGTACGATCTGGGACAGCATGGTTTCGGCACCGACCTTCTGGGCCTCCATCACCAGGCTCCCATGCGTATTCAGCGTGGCGCCGATCAGGCTATCTCCAGCTTTCTTCATTACCGGGACTGGCTCGCCAGTGAGCATCGACTCATCCACCGCACTTTCACCCTCAAGTACCGAACCATCAACTGGCACCTTTTCACCCGGTCTGACCCGTAAGTGGTCTCCCAGGTGCACATGTGTGAGAGGAATGTCTTCCTCCTGGCCATCGGCATTGATCCGGCGTGCAGTTTTGGGCGAAAGGCCGAGAAGAGACTTAATGGCGGCGGAAGTTTGTGATCGGGCTTTGAGCTCAAGGATCTGGCCAAGCAACGTGAGCGAGATGATGACCGCTGCCGCTTCGAAGTAAACGCCGATACGTCCATCTTGCATGAAATTGGAGGGAAAACTTTGGGGGAAGAGCGTTGCTATGACGCTGTACAGATAAGCTGCGGCGGTGCCCAACCCAATCAGAGTCCACATGTTGGGACTGCGATTTTTAACCGAGGCCAGTCCCCTTACAAAAAAAGGCCATCCTGCCCATAAGGTCACGGGTGTCGCCAGAGCGAACTCGATCCAGTTTTGAGCCGAACCATGAAGAAGTTGTAACGAGTGACCCGCCATCGCGAGCACGGTTACGACCACGGTTAAGGGCAGCGACCACCAGAAGCGGCGATTGAAATCCCGGAGTTCAGGATTTTCTTCTTCATCAAGCGCCGGCATGACAGGCTCTAGTGCCATGCCACATTTAGGACAGTTACCGGGGCCGGTCTGCCGTATTTCAGGATGCATCGGGCACGTAAATTCAGTGCCCGTTTGTACCGCAGACTCCGGCGTTGTGCTGCCTGACTCGTTGCGCACCACGTGGCCACTGTAGCGCTCAGGGTCCGCTCGAAACTTCTCCTGACATTTCAGGCTACAGAACCGATACGTCTGTCCTTGGTAAGTCTCAGCAAATTTACTCGACGAAGTGACTGCCATTCCACACACCGGGTCATGTAGATCAGCATCATCCCGGGAAGCAGCATGGGTGTGATTATGGTCGTGATGGCCAGAGGTGGTAGGCATGTCTATTCCCCTTGTAAGGTGCTACTAGAAATGAGCATATTCAGTACAACGCTGATTTGCGGCTCCACAGTGGTGCGGTGATGTTTCCGCACGGACCCCGGCTGAGAAGCGTTGCTATGTTACTTGCGACTTAGCGTAGCCAACTCTTGCGTCGGGCCGGCAGAAACAGCCGACTCCGGTTTATTTCAGATCAAATTCGCCGACCATTCCCGATTGGTAATGCCCCGGCACGTTGCAGGCAAACTGAAGCCCTGCACTGTCGTTGAAGGTCCAGATCAGCTCTTGGGTTGAGCCAGGCTCAATCAGGACACTGTTAGGGTCGTCATGCTCCATTGCGACCATCTTCATTCCGCCCATGCCGTGGCTCATGCCGCTCATCTTCCCGGTACCGGTAGGGCTTAATGTTCCGTTCTTGAACATGCTTGCCATTTCTTTCTGGTGTGCTGCATGAGCAGCGGCTTTGCCGATGTTGAACTCATGCAGCAGCGAACCCTCGTTGCGAAGGACAAAGCGGATTGTTTCACCAGGTTTTACGTCGATGCTTTTAGGCTTGAAAAAAATGTCGCCCATCTCGACCTCTACAGTGCGGGTAACGTCAGAGGCCACACCAGGCTGGCCTATGTCGTCTTGTCCATGCCCAGCATTAGCCATAGCCGTAGCAGCGAAAAAAAGGGTCATTGCTGCGATGAACGGGGTAGCGAGCGTAGTTTTCATGGTGACCTCAGGAATACGTGGGAACATTGGCTATGCTAATGATGCTCAGCTGCCAGCTAACTGACTTGGGCATTACTTCTTTGTCAGTTTTCTAAATAGATACGGCGTCCAATTGACGCCGCAACAAGATGCTGACAAGTACTTATCCTGGGGGCGTTTATTGATGGTTTTCTGAAAGCATCAATTTGTGCTCGCGCTGCATCTGGCGCAAAACGTCGTCAACAATTTTGTCGTGCTTCTCCATCCAGGCTAGATGCTGTTGGGGTGACATTGAGGCATCTGGGTGATCGTTGTGGAGCTGGCTCATGATGTCGCCAAGCATCTTCATGTGTTCTGCCATGTGGACGTGACGCTCTCCTTCAGGGGCTTGTTCAGCTTTCATCAACGTGGCCTCGGCCTTGTCGCGCAAACCTTCCATACGCTCAATCACACGATCTCCGCCGCTTTCAGCCCACACAGAAGCCGAGACCAGTATCGAGCTTACAAAAAACAGCATTTTCAGGTGGTTCATCGGGGTAGCTCCTCATGAGGGAATCCGACTTCCATACGATTCATCGCTCAGAGGTCGGTCGAGCACCAATGAAGTGCTCATGTCTGAACCCTAGCCAGCACTCGCTGACATCTACCTGAAGCCAAGATTACTTTTCTGTCAGTTGCTGGTTGGCTGCCAGTTTTCGTTGCAGACTCCGCTTAACCTTTATCTGAGAACGACCTCATGAGACTTCTTGTCGCTGAAGACGAACCAAAAATAGGTATCTATTTGCAGCAAGGGCTCAACGAGGCCGGGTTCAATGTCGACCGTTTCACGAATGGAAAAGAGGCGCTTCAGCACGCTTTGAGCGAAGCCTATGATCTGCTGATTCTCGACGTCATGATGCCGGGTTTGGATGGCTGGGAAGTCCTGCAGAAGGTGCGCGCTTCCGGGAAAGACGTCCCGGTGCTTTTTCTCACCGCCAGAGACCGCGTTGAAGACCGAGTGAAGGGACTTGAACTCGGTGCGGATGACTATCTGATCAAACCCTTCGCGTTTTCTGAATTGCTTGCTCGAGTCAGAACGCTGCTGCGTCGCGGTAGCAGCGCACCTTCGCAAACCTTTATGAAACTGGCTGACCTTGAAGTGGACCTGCTCAAGCGTCGAGCCATCCGAGGAGGCAAACGCATAGACCTTACGGCCAAAGAGTTCGCGTTGCTTGAGCTTCTGCTGCGTCGTCGAGGGGAGGTGCTGCCAAAGTCTCTTATCGCCTCCCAGGTTTGGGATATGAACTTCGACAGCGATACCAACGTTATCGAGGTTGCAGTGAGACGGCTCAGGGCCAAGATAGACGACGATTTTGAGGTCAAGTTGATTCATACCTCAAGGGGAATGGGTTACATGCTCGATGCACCAGATTCGGAGTCGTGATGAACCGGATGTCCCTGACGACTCGTATGAGTCTGATGTTTATGCTCGCGGTAACGGCCGTGCTCACGGTCGCCGGACTCAGTTTCAATAACCTCAGCCGGCATCATTTCAAGATGCTGGATCAGCAGGCATTGTACGAAAAACTCCACTCGACCCAGCGGATCTTGTCCGGGCTGAGCAACATCGATCAATTCAGCGAGGCTAAACCGGAGTTAGAAGCGCTGCTGGGCGCACACCGTGATTTGACTGCGCTTATCATCGATGGCGACGGCAAGGTGCTGTTTGCGGATCCCGGCCCGGTCGACGTTCCGAAGGCGTTTCGAACAACCACAAACACAACCGTCTGGGAATGGCGGGAGCAAGAGCAGATGTTCCGTGGTGTGACTGCGCAATCCGTAGTGACGGGACAAGAAAGGCCATTAACTGTCATGTTGATTTTTGACGTTACGCAGCATATGTCCTTTTTCGAGACGCTCGAACGATGGTTTTGGATAGGGTTGGTGATCAGCGCATTGGTCAGTGCTGCACTCGGCTGGATGGTAGCTAGCAGTGGCATGCGGCCTATCCGCCAGGTCACACGGGTTGCTGCCTCCATGTCAGCAAAATCACTCAAGGAGCGTATTCCCCTGGCACCCGTTCCGAAAGAGCTTCAACAGATGGTGTTGTCGTTCAACGCCATGTTATCCAGGCTCGACGATGCATTTGTCCGGTTATCCAACTTTTCGGCAGACATTGCCCACGAACTACGGACCCCCGTGAGCAACTTGATGACCCACACTGAAGTGGTGCTTTCGAGAAAAAGAAACATCGAGGACTACGAAGACAATTTGTACTCCAATCTTGATGACTTGAAGCGCATGAGCCGGATGATTGATGACATGCTTTTTCTGGCGAAATCTGACAATGGTCTAATTACGCACGAGAGCAAGCCAATAGACCTGGTGGCTGTCGTGGAAAAATTGCTTGAGTACTACCGCCTGTTGGCTGATGAACGAGGGATCGAGCTCAAGGTTTCAGGACGGGGGAGCGTGCGAGGTGATGTTCTTATGCTCCACCGAGCGATTTCCAATCTGCTCTCAAATGCGCTGCGCTACACCTATGAAGGGACGTCAATCAGTGTCGATATTCAGCACAAGGATGCGTCGGTAACGGTTGTCGTGGAAAACTATGGTGAGCCCATTGCCCCCGAACACCTTGAAAAGCTGTTTGATCGTTTTTATCGCGTGGACCCAGCGCGGCGAGAAGGAAGTCCGAGCAACGCAGGGCTAGGTCTGTCAATTACCCGATCAATTGTCGAAGCGCACAATGGCAAGATCTGGTGTACGTCAGGCGACGGGAAAACGGCTTTTCATCTTGAGTTTCCGGCCGTCGATTCAACGGTTAGCTGAGCGACGAACATTTGTGATCATCGGCGGGTTGGCGTTCTGCGCTTAGCTACGCCTCTGCGGATTTTGTAGATCGATTTAACTCCCCGGTCCTGCGGTATGCCGTCTCTTTTCCAGGCCTTGCTACGCTCAACGACTAGATGCCAAACATCGGATCAAGCTGACTGAAATGTAATCGAACAGTTTGTGATCGTGTGGCATCGTGTTCTCGCACTGTAACGTTAGGGCTAGCGAGTTTCTCCTGTTCAACCTGGCGAAGAGGACGGGGGCTCCGAGTTAATCAACAGTGGTTTTTAAAGAAATTAAAAACTAGTTCCTCCCAAAAAACCTCGAATCAACAGCGCTTGCTGTGAGGAGTCTTGCATGTCATTCCTTAAAACTACGTCCGTGGCCGTTGCAATCACTGCTGGTTTGCTTCTGAGTGCAGTGGCCCAGGCACATCCGAAACTACTTTCTTCCACTCCGGCAGAAGGCTCGGATGCGGCGGCTCCGTCGAAAATCGAACTGCATTTTTCTGAGAATCTCACCACTCAGTTTTCCGGTGCAAAGCTGATCATGACCGACATGCCTGGCATGCCTAACTCCCCCATGGGTGTAAAGGCCGCTGTCGCTGCTGGTGGTGATCCGAAAACGATGGTGATTACGCCGGCTGCACCGCTGACCACCGGTACCTACAAAGTTGAATGGCGTGCAGTGTCTTCGGACACCCACCCGATCACCGGCAACTTTTCATTCAAAGTGAAATGATCCATGAGCGACTCATTAAATATCGTGGTTCGCTTTGCTCTCTATTTTGACCTGATGTTGTTATTTGGACTGGCCATATTCGGCTTGTACAGTCTCAGGGGAAAGGAAAGGGTATCGGGCACGGTCTTGAACTTTGAGTCGCTTCTTTACGGTACTTCTATTGCAGGTGTAGCTCTGTCCCTTGCTGCGATGTTGTTGCTTGCAAAAGCAATGAGCGGTGTATCGGAGCTTATGGAGCTACATCACCACATTTTTGAAATGGTCATCATGGGCACCGATGTTGGGTTGACCTGGATGGTTCGGATAGCCGCCTTGGTGGGGGCAATTCTGGGCGTCGCGTTGAATAAACGATATCCGACACCCAGCCTCTGGATCGTCACCGCCTGTGGAGCAATCGCGTTGGCCACGCTAGCCTGGACAGGGCATGGTGCCATGGACGAAGGCAGCCGCCGCTACTGGCATTTTCTCAGCGACATTTTCCATTTATTAGCGGCAGGTGGCTGGTTGGGTGCTCTAGCGGCCTTCGCTCTACTGCTGCGGTTGAAATCGCTGAAGGGTGAGGAGGAAGCACGTATTCTTGCCCGCGTGCTGACTGGCTTTGAGTCGGCCGGCGGTGTGATTGTTGCGATCATAAGCGTTACGGGAGTTGTAAATTATCTTTTCATCGTCGGTCCCAACCTTGATGAGGTCATGCTCAGTACCTATGGTCAGTTGCTGTTTTTGAAGATCCTGCTCTTTGCCGGGATGATCGTTTTAGCGACGCTGAACCGCTTTCACTTAAGCCCGCTATTGGAGCGCTCGGTTCGCAATGGTCA
This sequence comes from Pseudomonas shirazensis, assembly GCF_050496565.1. GTDB lineage: Bacteria > Pseudomonadota > Gammaproteobacteria > Pseudomonadales > Pseudomonadaceae > Aquipseudomonas > Aquipseudomonas shirazensis_A. The sequence continues at coordinate 644,551 of NZ_JBNWAE010000001.1, read as the reverse complement.
ATACTCTGTAGCGGTCAATGCCTTGCGCCGCAGCATGAAATTCGAATTCCTGATGGCAATCCTCATCATCTGTCTTGTCGCATGGTTAGGCACGCTAAGTCCTGAAATGGAAATGAGCGCGCAATAGAGGTTTCTGGCAGCTAACCAAGAAGCCTAGAACGTGATTGTTAGCACCATTTCTACTGGCTACACTTCAGCCCATGACACGCTATCTACGGCTTTGCCTGATTTTCCTGATTAGCCTGGCGCTTCCCTTCAGCGGGATGGCGGGTGTTCAGGCGCCGACAGAGCCGTGCCCCATGCAAACCATGGGCATGGCGATGATGGACGGCATGGGCCAAGACTGCTGCCATGACATGAAAAGCCCAACCGAGCACGGTAAACCCTGTAAGCCGGGCCAGGAGTGCAAGACCGGCGGCATGCTGCAAGTCTCCATCATCAAGCCTCCGGTGACCCTGTCGAGCCCCCTCGCAGCGTCCATCTCCATAGATTCCCATCCTGTGCAAACCCCATCAGGGGTATGGCGACCTCCCCGCATTTGATTCCTGTACCACACTGAGCCTCATTCCGCGTCAGGCGGTATGGGATATCTGCGTGCATCTCTCATGAAGCACGCAGTGGATCATCACAGGAATCGTGAACATGAAATCCAAGTGCTATTGCACAGGGCGGCCCCTCGTGGCCATCTTGGCGGCAAGCGTATTGGCCACGCCGAGTTTCGCTGCTGCGTTGACACTCGATGATGCTTTGCAACTGGCTGAAACCAATGCGCCGTCGCTGACTGCACAAGATGCAAAAATTCGTGCCGCCACTAGCGCAGCCATCCCAGCCGGGGAACTACCCGATCCCAAGTTGCTGGTAGGTATACAGAACTATCCCATTGGGGGGCCGGATCGCTGGAGCATCGATCAGGACTTCATGACCATGCAAATGGTCGGTGTCAGTCAGGAAATGCCCAACAGCGCCAAACGAAAAGCCCGAATTGAGGTTGCTGATGCAGCCATTGAGCGCGCTGCCGCTGAGCGTCAGGTCGAACGTCTAAAGGTTCGTCAGGCCACGGCGCTGGCCTGGATCAGCAGCTATTCCGTTGAGCGTAAAGACGCGCTGTTCCAGGACTTCTATAGGGAAAACCGCCTGCTGGCCGATACCGTCCGCGCGCAGATTGCCGGTGGCCGCGCTCAACCTGCTGATGCCGTCACGCCCAAACAGGAGGCGGCACAACTGGAAGAGCAGCAGGACGATCTGATTCGCCAGCGATCGCAAGCCCGATCAGCTTTGAAGCGCTGGATTGGACCAGCCGCAAACGATAAACCCGTGGGCAGCTTGCCTGAATGGCCTGTAGAAGCCTCTGGTTACTCTCATAAGGTTCAACATCACCCAGAATTGGCTGCGTTTGCCCCAATGACCCGCGAAGCGCAGGCCAGGGTCCGCGAGGCCGAAGCGGAAAAGCGGTCTGATTGGAGCTGGGAAGTCGACTATCAGCATCGCGGCCGAGAGTTCGGCGACATGGTCAGCGTGCAGTTTTCATGGGATCTACCACTGTTTCCTGACTCGCGACAAAACCCAAAAATCGCAGCCAAGCATGCGGAACTCAATCAGCTTGAGGCTGAGCGTGAAGTCCTTTCACGCGAGCACACCCAGCAATTGGAGGATGAGTTAGCGGACTATGAGCGCCTGAACCGCGCCGTTCATCGAGCCAAGACCAGCCTGCTCCCTTTGGCTAAAGAAAAGGTCGAGCTCACTATGGCCAGCTATCGCGCCGGCAAAGGCGATCTGAACTCCGTCGTGGCCGCTCGGCGCGAGCTTATCGAAGCCCGTCTCAAGCAGATTGATGTTGAAGAGCAGCGTGCTCTCACCAGCGCTCGCCTGTATTTCGCCTATGGGGAGTCCGCTCAATGATCTCTCGAACATGGAAAGGGGTTTTTGTTGTCAGCATCTCAATTGCCTTGGGCGTTGCCGGTGGTTACTGGTTGGCCCAACCGAGGGTGAGCGCAGTACCGGATGCAGCATCGGAGCCGAAGCCGGAGCCATCAGTCGATCGCAAGGTTCTGTATTGGTACGACCCCATGTACCCACAACAGAAATTCGATAAGCCGGGTAAGTCGCCCTTCATGGACATGGAGATGGTCCCTCAGTACGCGGATAGCAAGGGGGACAGCGCCACTGTTCGCATTGATCCAAGCCTGACCCAGAATCTTGGTGTGCGACTGGCTACGGTCAATCGAGGTGTGTTTGCTTCGAGTCTGGACGTTGTCGGTGTATTGACCTTCAACGAGCGTGACGTCGCCGTCATCCAGGCCCGTACGGCGGGTTTCGTCGAGCGCGTGTATGCCCATGCTCCTGGCGATGTGATCAAAGCCAACGCCGCCTTGGCGGATATTCTTGTCCCGGAGTGGGCTGCGGCTCAGGAGGAGTTTCTCGCACTCAAGCGTAGCGGCGATGCGGGCTTGCTGGCAGCGGCTCGCCAGCGTTTGCGGCTTACCGGGATGCCGGCGGCATCGATTACTCAAGTAGAGCGCAGTGGCAAAGTCCAACCGAACCTGACCCTCACCAGCCCTATCAGTGGGGTGTTGCAAGAACTCGATGTGCGCGAAGGTATGACAGTGGCTGCCGGCCAAACGCTGGCACGCGTGAATGGGTTGAGTAACGTCTGGCTGGCTCTGGCGGTCCCGGAGACTGAATCCGGGTCGATCCAGCTGGGCCAAGTGGCTGAGGCGCGTTTGGCCGCGTTCCCAGGCGTCGTGCTCAACGGCGTGGTAAGCGCGATTCTTCCAGAAACCAATCCCGATAGTCGCACCCTTCGCGTGCGCGTCGAATTGCCTAATCCGCAAGGCCGTCTCAGGCCGGGCATGACCGCACGCGTGAGCCTTAATCGCGCGACGGAGCAAAGTGTGCTGTGGGTGCCGAGCGAGGCGGTCATTCGCACCGGTCGACGTGCTCTGGTGATGCTCGCTGAAGACGCCGGTCGCTATCGTCCCGTGGAGGTGCAACTTGGGCAGGAAAGCGATGGCAAGACGGCGATATTGAAAGGCTTGGAAGAGGGCCAAAAAGTGGTTAGCTCTGGCCAGTTCCTGCTCGACTCAGAGGCCAGTCTTAAAGGCATCGTTGCCAAATCAGAGGAACCTTCACCCACCAGTGCAGCCGCCGCCGGTTTGCATGAAGCGGATGGGCAAATCGTTGAGATCAACGATAAAGAAGTCACTCTCGCTCACGGCCCTTTTAAGACGCTGGGCATGCCTGGCATGACGATGACGTTCCCGCTCGCCAATCCCGCTCTGATGCAGGGTCTTAAAACGGGCGACAAGGTCCGGATAGGTGTGAATCAGACCGACGACGGCTTGCGTGTTGAGCGTCTGGACAAATCAGGGGGCCAGCCATGATTGCAGCCCTGATTCGTTGGTCCGTAACCAACCGATTCCTGGTGCTACTGGCGACGCTGTTTATCACGGCGTGGGGCATTTGGTCGGTGCAGAGCACGCCCATTGATGCGCTACCAGACTTGTCCGATGTGCAGGTGATCATCCGCACCCCGTATCCTGGACAAGCACCCCAGATTGTCGAGAACCAGGTCACCTATCCGTTGGCCACCACCATGCTCTCAGTACCAGGTGCCAAGACGGTGCGTGGTTATTCCTTTTTCGGTGACAGCTTTGTCTATGTGCTGTTCGAAGACGGCACTGACTTGTACTGGGCTCGCTCGCGGGTGTTGGAGTACTTGAGCCAAGTACAAAGCCGCTTGCCGGCCAGCGCCAAGCCAGCGTTGGGGCCAGATGCGACAGGCGTAGGATGGATCTTCCAGTACGCGCTGGTGGATCGCACTGGCGGGCATGATCTGGCGCAGCTACGCGCACTTCAGGACTGGTTCCTCAAGTTTGAACTCAAGACCCTGCCCAATGTGGCGGAAGTGGCCACTGTGGGCGGCATGGTCAAGCAGTACCAAGTGCAGCTTGATCCGCTCAAACTGGCCAGTCTTGGTATTACGCAGGCCGAGGTGACCGAAGCGATCGGCAAGGCCAATCAGGAAACGGGTGGCGCGGTGCTGGAGATGGCAGAGACCGAGTTCATCGTGCGTGCATCCGGCTACCTGAAGACGCTCAATGATTTTCGGGCGATCCCCCTCAAGCTGGGATCGGGCGGTGTGCCGGTGAACTTGGGCGATGTCGCCACGATCCAGTTGGGGCCGGAGATGCGCCGTGGCATCACCGAACTCGACGGCGAAGGCGAGACGGTTGGCGGCGTGGTGATTTTGCGCAGCGGTAAGAATGCTCGCGAGACCATTGCGGCGGTCAAGACCAAACTCGACGAGTTGAAAAGCAGCCTTCCGGCCGGAGTGGAAATTGTCACCACCTACGACCGTGGGAAACTGATTGACCGCGCTGTTGAAAACCTCAGCCACAAGCTCATCGAAGAGTTCATCGTTGTCGCATTGGTTTGCGGGATCTTTCTTTGGCACCTGCGCTCCTCTCTGGTGGCTATTATTTCCCTGCCGGTCGGTGTACTGATGGCCTTTATTGTCATGCGCTACCAAGGGCTCAACGCCAACATCATGTCCCTGGGTGGGATAGCCATCGCCATCGGCGCCATGGTCGATGCTGCTGTGGTGATGATCGAAAACGCACACAAGAAAGTTGAGGCATGGCACGTGGCCAATCCAGGTGAGGAACTGAATGGTGAACGTCATTGGCAGGTAATGACCGAAGCGGCGACTGAAGTTGGACCAGCCCTATTCTTCTGTTTGTTGATCATCACTCTTTCGTTCATTCCGGTGTTCACCCTGCAAGCGCAAGAGGGTCGGCTGTTCGGCCCGCTGGCTTTCACCAAGACCTACGCCATGGCTGCAGCAGCGGGATTGTCAGTGACCTTGGTGCCGGTTTTGATGGGCTACTGGATTCGGGGACGGATTCCTAATGAAAAAAACAACCCGCTGAGCCGCTGGCTCATCCGGATCTACCAGCCGGCTCTGGATGCAGTGCTGCGGCGACCGAGGATCACGCTGCTTGTGGCGGCGTTGGTGTTTTTTAGTGCGCTATGGCCAATGTCGCGCTTGGGGGGCGAGTTTCTTCCGCCTTTGAATGAGGGCGACCTGCTCTATATGCCTTCGGCGCTGCCCGGATTGTCCGCACAGAAAGCGGCGCAACTGCTGCAACAGACCGACCGCCTGATCAAGACCGTGCCAGAGGTCGAACATGTCTTCGGTAAAGCGGGACGTGCCGAAACTGCCACCGACCCGGCGCCGCTGGAGATGTTCGAAACCACCATCCAGTTCAAGCCACAGGAGCAATGGCGACCAGGCATGACTCCGGAAAAACTGGTGGAGGAGCTGGACCGAGTGGTGCGAGTTCCTGGGCTGACGAATATCTGGATACCACCGATTCGCAACCGAATAGACATGCTGGCTACGGGGATCAAAAGTCCTATTGGTGTAAAGATTGCCGGCACCAACCTGACGGAAATCGATTCGGCGACTCAGGCGGTCGAGCGAGTGGCCAAGGGCGTAGCCGGTGTCAGTTCGGCTCTGGCCGAGCGATTAACCGGTGGACGTTACATCGACGTGGATATCGACCGACAAGCCGCCGCCCGATACGGACTGAATATCGCCGATGTGCAGTCGATCGTGGCCGGCGCTATCGGCGGGGAAAATGTCGGTGAAACCATTGAAGGGCTTGCACGCTTCCCAATCAACGTCCGTTACCCTCGGGAGTGGCGGGATTCGCTTAGCGCTTTGGAGCAGTTGCCAATCTACACCCCGCTAGGCAGCCAGATCACCCTTGGCACAGTGGCGAAGATCAAGGTCAACGACGGGCCGCCGATGCTCAAAAGTGAAAACGCACGGCCTTCAGGCTGGGTGTACATCGACGTGCGTGGCCGGGACATTGCATCGGTAGTCGCCGATCTACGTCGGCTCGTCAGCGAGCAGGTCAAGTTGCAGCCCGGCATGAGCCTGAGCTACTCAGGTCAGTTCGAGTTTCTTGAGAGGGCAAATGCACGACTAAAACTGGTGGTCCCCGCCACGCTGCTGATCATCTTCGTCCTGCTTTACCTGACATTTGCACGCTTTGATGAGGCTTTGCTGATTATGGCCACGCTGCCATTCGCTCTCACGGGCGGAGCATGGTTTCTCTATCTGTTGGGATTCAACCTGTCGGTTGCCACCGGGGTCGGCTTTATCGCCCTGGCTGGAGTTTCTGCCGAATTTGGCGTGATCATGCTGCTCTACCTGAAAAATGCCTGGGCCGAGCGTCAAGAGCTCGGTGACAACACAGAACGCGGGTTGATGGCCGCGATTCGTGAAGGCGCTGTGCAGCGCGTTCGCCCCAAGGCCATGACCGTTGCGGTGGTTATCGCTGGTTTGTTACCAATACTTTTAGGAGGTGGTGCCGGCAGCGAGGTGATGAGCCGCATTGCCGCCCCGATGATTGGCGGTATGGTCACGGCGCCGTTGCTGTCGCTGTTCGTCATTCCGGCGGCCTATCACCTCATGCGCCGTCGACGCCTATCCGCTGAGCCTGGCAGGCACTAACGCGGAAAAAATGTGCAAAAGGGGCTGCGCTTGCAGCCTCGTTTGAGTTGCACATCTCGTTGTCATCAGTTCTACGCGCGGTATGTATCGAAATTAGCGAGTTTATGTATTTTGCATAAACTCGCTAATTTCGATACATACGCTGTGGTCAGTGCCATTCCCCACCAGCACTTGCTAGAAAAACGCCCGCTTCCATCACTGCGTTTCGATGAGCCAAAAAAAGCACCCTGCTCAAAGCCGACTTAGCATTCGTCACCCTGATATCTCTCTTGAAATTGAGGCAAATGACCTTAATATGATCTTATCTTGCCGTCATCGTTTTCGATCATGGATGTTTCTCGGGGGGTAGGTCGGAATGGCAGAACAAGAAGACGCAAAGCCTGCGAGTGGGCGCTTTAATACGAATGATGAGACGAAGCGGATCGTATGGACACAGACCGCTGGTCATTGTGAACTGTGCGGCGCAGATCTAACGTTCGACTATCGTGCCGGCAAGCCAATGAAATGGGGCGAAGTGGCGCATATCCTACCCGCCAGTCCCAAGGGGCCTCGGGGACGTGCGGATCATGATGCTGAGGCGCACACAAACGATACTGCCAACCTGATGCTCCTCTGCCCAGGCTGTCATGACAGAATTGATCGTGACGCAGATGGTTACCCTGAAAATAGTTGGAGCCCAAGCTGAAAGAGATTTTGCATAGGGCAATTCTTGAGGGCTTCGACGAAGCTCGGGTGGCGATTCTGTCCCGAGATTATGGGCGCGCTTACTATTGGCTTGAACGTACCCACATCCTCTCACAACGCCGCACTTTGCTACGTGCAAAGTCACACGTCTTGATGCTGTACGTGGGCGTCAAGACACATGATCCTCGGGAGATCCTGGGACAAATAACACGAGTTATCGCTGCACTGCTATTTTCTAAAGTATGAGTGCCTTCGGGGAATGCTGGTCGTGCCCGGGTCAGTTCTTTTCAGGTGATGCCTCTTTCTCAAGAGCTGGAAACTCTTCTGAATGAAGATTGATCCTCATGCGCGGTCTGAGTCGTTGTCGCATCCGCTTACACCCATGGAGAGACATATGAGCGCTGGTCATAGTCACGGTCAAGCACGTGCAGGACATGAGAAAAAACTGTGGATCGCTCTAGCGTTAACGACGAGTTTTATGATTTCAGAGGTCATTGGGGCTTTCATTACCGGCAGCTTGGCGTTGTTATCGGACGCAGCTCATATGCTGACCGATTCCACTGCATTAGCTATTTCATTGGTCGCTATTCAGATCGCCAAGCGCGCTGCGGATAAAAAAAGGACATTCGGATATGCACGATTTGAGATTCTCGCAGCTGCTTTCAACGCGATTCTGTTGTTCATGGTGGCGGTGTACATCCTATACGAGGCCTACCAGCGGTTTAAAACTCCGACAGAAATAGAATCGATAGGCATGCTGATCGTGGCAGTGATTGGGCTAGTTGTGAACCTTGTCTCAATGCGCTTGCTGATGTCTGCCAGTGACGAAAGTCTTAACGTCAAAGGTGCTTATCTGGAGGTTTGGAGTGACATGCTAGGCTCCATAGGCGTGATAGGAGCCGCATTGATCATTCGCTTTACCGGATGGATTTGGGTTGACGCGATCGTTGCCGCAGCTATTGGGTTATGGGTCCTTCCCAGAACTTGGATCTTGCTTAAAGAAAGCATGAATATCCTGTTGCAAGGGGTTCCAGAGGGCATCGATATCGCTGAAGTGGAGCTAAGAATAAGGGCGGTTGAAGGCGTTGAAGATATTCATGATTTGCATATCTGGGCTTTGACCAGCGGCAAGAATGTCATGAGTGCACACCTTGTCGTCCAACGTTTCTCCCGCACCGAGCAGGAAATATTAGCTGAAGTAACGCACCTTATGAGCGAAGCGTTCCATATTAGCCATACGACGCTTCAATTAGAGGATTCGCGATTTCATGAAGGGCTCGAAGAAAGCGAAGGTATGCAGCACTAGTAAGATACGTCGCGAACAGCCCATGTCAATGGTAGGGCACGTAAGGGGAAGCCCCCTACACCACCAGAGTATTTCTAGAGGTATGGGGGGATTTGAGTGCGGATTATGCAAGCTTGATATTGAAACTCACCCCTGAACCCGTCTTGCCTGCTGCCAGGAAGTTTGTCCCTCGAGGTTTGGAAAGTTCAGCCTGAAAACAGTAATGCTACCAGGCATGCTCTGAACCTCCGCTGTTCCCTGATGAAGACTCATGATCGATCTGACAATCGCCAAGCCAAGACCAGTCCCACCTTCCGCACGGGAGCGACTGGTGTCGACTCTATAAAAACGGTCGAACAAGTGCGTCAGATGCTGAGGTTCGATTCCTGCGCCTGGATTGCCTACAAGTAGCGAGACTCGTTCGGCATGGCTTTCGATAACAATTGAAATAGATTGGCCGGCCGGGCAGTGGCGTATAGCGTTCGACAGCAGATTCGATATTGCTCGCTGAATCATCAGCCTGTCGCCAATGGTCTTGCCGTTTCCGGCGACGCTTAGGCTGATGCGCTTTTCTTCCGCCGACAGCGAAAACAGATCGACGACCTTCAATGCTTCATCTTCTAACGTAATTGTCTCGAACGGGACGAGCGCCGCTGGATGACTGACTTGAGCGAGGAAGAGCATATCCGAGACGATCCGGGTGACTCGGCCCAACTCTTCGGTGCAAGACTCCAACACCGCTTTGTACTCTTCTGCAGGTCGCTCCCGAGATAGTGTCACTTGTGCCTTCCCCATCAAATTGGTGATTGGGGAACGTAATTCGTGGGCCAAGTCATCGGAAAACTGCGACAGCTGCTGAATACCACTGTCGAGTCGGTGGAGCATGAAATTGATACCATGGGCCAGTTCACTCAGTTCCTGAGGCATTTTGACCACTGAAAGACGATGACTGAGATCTTGGGCCGAGATCATGGCGGCGACCTTTCGAAATTCTCTGAGGGGAGAGAGCCCTCGTTGCACCACAGCCCAAGCGCTAATTCCAATGAGTATCAGTAAAAGCGGTAGAGCAATGATCGTCGATCGAAGATACGCGCTGAGCAATGCTTCATCGTTCGCACTATCCATGGACAGCAAAACGGCGACATTTTTACCATTCTTCAATCGGATGAGTTTGTATGCGGTGAGGAAGTGTCGACCCTCACTATCGGAATTTGAAGAATATGAGAGATTGTCGATGGCGGCATTAGCAGCTTTCAATTCGATTCGTGGATCCGATAAACCAGTTCCGAATTTTAGTACTGGCGTCCTGAGGTTTGTCAGGTCATAAATGGACAAATTTAGATTGTCGTGCCCCATGACTTGATCCAGCAAGGAGTGCGGTTTCGAGTTCACCTCCGCCATATCCTCGTAAAATGAGAGGCTGTGTTCCACCTGCTCCATTTTCTTTTCCAGACTATGTTTCGCCAATTTATCCAGCTCATGCGTAAGCGCGAAAAAGGCCAATATAGCCAGAAACACCACTACCAAGGCCCCCAAGATACTCACCGTCAAACCTAGTCGCATTGACAGGCTCGCCGGCTTCATTCGCGTGCCTCCAATACATAACCAACCCCGCGAAGGGTGTGGATCAATTTGTTATCAAAGGGATCGTCAATTTTGGCCCTCAATCTACGGATTGAAACCTCTACAACGTTGGTGTCGCAGTCAAAATTCATATCCCACACTAAGGAGATGATTTGGGTTCGTGAGAGTACCTCTCCAGTCTGACGCATCAGTAGATGCAGAAGCGCGAACTCCTTGGTCGTCAAATCTATACGCTGCGCGCCACGAAAGGCACGGTGGCGCCCTTGATCGAGCTCCAGATCGGCTACTTTGAGTACCTGCGGTACAGGAATGTGTTCACTTCGACGCATAAGGGTTCGTACTCGGGCAAGCAGCTCTGGGAACTCAAACGGTTTAACCAGATAGTCATCAGCACCCAGATCGAGCCCGCGAATTTTGTCCGCAAGCCGTCCCCGGGCCGTCAACATCATCACCCTGGTATTGCTGCTTTGGCGCAGATGTTCAAGAACACCCCAGCCATCAAGTTCTGGAAGATTAACGTCGAGTATCACCAAATCATAGACATGTTGACGTGCAAGATGAAGTCCATCTGCTCCGGTTACCGCACGGTCGACTATATAGCCACTTTCTGTCAGCCCTTGATGCAAGTATTCGGCAGTTTTAGGCTCGTCCTCAATTACAAGGATTCGCATGATATTTCGCCCTCTTCAATAGGAAGTCAGTTGGGTCAGAAGTGTTATTGTTTTATTTTCTGAGAAGAATTATATAATTCGAAACCATTTAATTTTTTGCGCTTACCGATATCCGGCATTAGATATTAAATAATGATCTTAAAGCCTGTAGCCGCTACAGGGTCAAGCTTAAACCCCCGGTCTTGAGCCATCACAGCGACTCCTTGCGACAACGTGTCGCACTTTGACCGTTGAATCGAACACTGGGCAAGCGCCACACATGGTTAACCAAAATCGACAAGTGCTGTTCGGCAGATACCAGGTTGGTATTTGTTTCGGCATATTGCTGCCCCCACGTTCGAATCTTTCATTCCTCCTATGCTAGTGCAAAAAAAATAGCTGCATCGTTGGATAACGTATTTGTAATTTTTCAGTCACCTTGCTGATAAGTGCAAAACTTTACATTTACGTATAGAGAATAGGCGTTGAAGGAACTATGAAATTGCGTCCGCATAGAAAGTTAACTGCACCCTTGAACATACAAAAGTCCTTACTAGTTGTAGGCTTGAGTTGTATGTTCTTAATGGCAGACACCAGTTTTGCCGCAGTTTCGTCTTCTCAGACGCTGACCATGGATCAGGCACTGGAATCGGCCTTTGCTAACAATCCCGATTTGGCGGCAGCACAATGGGAAATTGGTATCAGCCAAGGAGATCGAAAACAAGCGGGTTTGATTCCCAACCCCGAGCTTTCTTGGGAAGCTGAAGATACCCGACGGAGCTCGCGCACTACGACGGTAATGATCAACCAACCGATTGAGCTTGGCGGCAAGCGCGGAGCTAGGATAGACGTTGCCAGTCGAGCCCAAGACGCGGCTAGTATTGAATTGGAGCGTAAACGCAATATTCTACGTGCAGAAGTCATCCAGGCCTTTTCTAGCGCCTCGACGGCCCAGCAGAGATTGCTCTTATCGCGTCAATCCCTTGTGCTTGCCGAGCGCGGTGTTCGTGTTGCTCAAGGACGGATTAATAGTGGTAAATCATCCCCCATCGAAGGTACACGAGCAGAGGTACAGTTATCTGAAGTGCGCCTAGAACTGCGGCGTGCTGAGCGCGACGAAGCAAATGCCTATCAGCAGCTTGCGCGCGTAATGGGCGCACCGTTGCCTTCGTTTAAATCCGTCGGTGAGTCAGACCGGCCAATGCCCAACGTTCCGGAACCGTCACTGCTGCTCAACCGCATCGGTGAAACTGCCGAATTACGATTGGCAAAACTACAAATTGATCAGCGTGAAGCTTCTCTTGATCTGGAGAAGTCTCAGCGTGTTCCAGATCTCACCGTAAGTGTGGGCAGTCAATACGATGAACGAGAACGCGAGCGTGTGAACGTTGTGGGGCTGTCGATGCCCATTCCGTTGTTCAATCGTAATCAAGGCAATGTACTGGCAGCAGCCCGCCGAGCCGATCAGGCCCGCGACCTTCGCAATTCAAGCGAGTTACGCCTGCGTACAGAAATTCAGATCGCTCTGGATCAGTGGATGACGGCGAACACCGAAGTTACCTCTTTCAATCAAACCATCCTGCCTGCCGCCCAAAATGCCGTCGACACCGCGACCCGAGGTTTCGAAATGGGCAAGTTCAACTTCCTGGATGTGCTCGATGCACAGCGCACGTTGATCAGCGCACGTAACCAATACATCCAGGCCATTGCAGAGGCAACAGACGCCTGGGTGCGCATTGAGCGAGTTTTCGGTGATGTCACTCAATTAACTCGTTCCCAGTGAATTTCATATAACGCTTTTGTACCGCTGCTCAGCACTGCATTGTCACGCTAATCCGTGACTGCCCGATTGAGCTGCGTAGGGAGTTTCCATGGATAAAAAACAAATCTTTGTGATCGCGCTGACCCTGACGGTGGGCATGGGAATCGGCTCATTCTGGGTTGGTAAAACGTCTGCACCGTCCGCCGAAGCTCAGCCTCATGAGGAGCATGGCCACGATGACGACGGCAACAAGGATGCCGGTGGGTCAACAGCTGTAGGCGAACATGCCGAGGGCGAAGAGGAGGAAGGTCACCTGACACTTAGCGAGGAGCAGATTAGCGCGGCTGGCATCCAGTTGGCCGAAGCAAAGGCACACAGCATCAGCCTGTCATTGCCCTTCCCAGGAGAAGTCCGGTTCGATGACGACCGGACTTCCCATGTCGTGCCCCGAGTGCCTGGCGTCGTCGAGTCGGTACATGTCAATCTTGGCCAGCCGGTGAAAAAAGGCCAGCTACTAGCCGTGATCGCCAGCCAGCAAATTTCTGATCAGCGTAGTGAGCAAGCCGCAGCGCAACGTCGTCTGGAGTTGGCGCGTACCACCTACGAGCGTGAGCGACAGTTATGGCAAGACAAAATCTCTGCCGAACAAGATTTCCTTCAAGCCCGTCAGGCTCTGCAAGAAGCTGAAATCGCCCTCAGCAATGCCCGTCAAAAAATCAGCGTACTCAGTGGCAGCTCGGTAGCCAGCGGCGGCAACCGGTATGAGCTGCGTGCGCCGTTCGATGGCGTCGTGGTTGAGAAACACTTGGGCCTTGGTGAGGTTGTCAGTGAAACCACCAATGCCTTCACTCTCTCGGACTTGTCGCGTGTGTGGGTAACTTTTGGCGTCTCCCCCAAGGATTTGAACAAGGTGCTGGTGGGCAAGTCCGTCACCGTCAATGCCCCAGAGTTAAGTGCCGAAGTCACCGGCACCGTGGCCTACGTAGGAAGTTTGTTGGGCGAGCAGACCCGTACCGCCACGGTCCGCGTGACCCTACCCAATCCGAAAGGCGCCTGGCGTCCCGGACTGTTCGTTACCGTGCTGGTAGATACCGATACCCGGCAGACGAAAGTCGCGGTGCCAGAAGTGGCGATCCAGACGGTCGAGGATAAACCGACAGTTTTCGTTCGAACTGATGACGGATTTAAGGCGCAGCCGGTGGAAATAGGCAGTCGTGCGGCGGGTCTGGTTGAGATCACAGAGGGCCTGGAGCCCGGTGTTCAAGTCGCTGCTGCCGGCAGCTTCATTCTGAAATCAGAGCTGGGTAAAGCCTCGGCTGAACACTCCCACTGATCCGCCATTTCCACGAGAAGGTTCTTATGTTCGAACGCCTGATCCAATTTGCAATCGAGCAACGCATCATCGTGCTGCTCGCGGTTCTTCTCATGGCTGGCCTCGGCATCGCCAGCTATCAGAAACTTCCGATCGACGCAGTACCCGACATTACAAACGTCCAGGTGCAGATCAACACGGGTGCCGCAGGTTTCTCGCCACTGGAGACAGAACAGCGAATCACCTTCCCCATCGAAACCGCCATGGCCGGCTTGCCAGCTCTTGAGCAAACGCGTTCGCTCTCACGCTCAGGTCTGTCGCAAGTCACCGTGATATTCAAGGAAGGCACCGACCTGTTTTTCGCCCGGCAATTGGTCAATGAGCGACTGCAGGTGGCCAAGGAGCAATTACCCGAGGGCGTGGAAGCGGTCATGGGGCCGATCTCTACCGGCCTGGGTGAGATTTTCCTCTGGACAGTCGAGGCAAAAGAAGGCGCCGTTAAAGAGGACGGCAGCCCTTACACCCCGACCGACTTGAGGGTGATCCAGGATTGGATTATCAAACCTCAGTTGCGCAACGTTCCCGGCGTCGCCGAAATCAACACCATTGGTGGTTTCGCCAAAGAATATCAAATTGCTCCCGATCCAAAACGCTTGGCGGCGTACAAGCTGACTCTGACTGATCTTGTGACGGCGCTGGAACGGAATAATGCCAACGTCGGTGCCGGATACATTGAACGCAGTGGTGAACAACTCCTGATTCGTGCTCCCGGGCAGGTGGCAACCACCGACGACATTGCCAACATCGTGATGGCCAACGTCGATGGCACGCCGATCCGCATCAAGAATGTGGCAACAGTTGATATCGGCCGTGAGCTGCGCACGGGGGCCGCTACCGAAAACGGTCGTGAAGTCGTGCTTGGCACTGTGTTCATGTTGATCGGTGAAAATAGCCGAACCGTCTCTCAGGCCGTTGCCGCCAAACTGGAGCAAGTCAATCGGTCACTACCTGAGGGGGTGGTGGCGGTCACGGTATACGACCGTACCAATCTCGTGGACAAGGCGATTGCCACGGTCAAAAAGAACCTGATTGAAGGTGCGATCCTGGTCATCGCAATTCTGTTCCTGTTCTTGGGCAACATTCGCGCCGCATTGATCACTGCCATGGTTATTCCTTTGGCCATGCTGTTCACATTCACCGGTATGTTCACCAACAAAGTCAGCGCCAACCTGATGAGTCTCGGCGCGTTGGACTTCGGCATCATTGTTGACGGAGCGGTGGTGATTGTCGAAAACGCGATCCGGCGCTTGGCTCATGCACAACAGCACCATGGACGTATCCTCACACGTTCCGAACGGATGCATGAAGTGTTTGCAGCGGCAAAGGAAGCGCGCCGCCCATTGATTTTCGGTCAGTTGATCATCATGGTCGTGTATCTCCCGATTTTTGCCCTGACCGGTGTTGAAGGGAAAATGTTCCACCCCATGGCGTTTACAGTCGTAATTGCCCTGCTGGGCGCCATGCTGCTGTCCGTTACCTTTGTTCCTGCGGCGATTGCCATGTTCGTAACTGGCAAGGTCAAGGAACAAGAGAACGTGATCATGCGTGGCGCGCGTCGGATGTATGCACCTGCGCTGGATTGGGTCATGAACCACCGATCAGTAGCCTTTGCCATGGCACTAGGCCTCATTGCAGTGTGCGGGGTTGTCGCCAGTCGAATGGGAAGTGAGTTTGTACCGAGCCTCAGCGAAGGGGATTTTGCCCTGCAAGCACTACGCGTGCCGGGCACCAGTCTGACGCAATCGGTAGAAATGCAGCAGCGTTTGGAAAAGCTAGTGCTGGCAAAAGTGCCTGAAGTCGAGCGAGTTTTTGCTCGTACCGGTACCGCAGAGATTGCCTCCGATCCAATGCCGCCGAATATCTCTGACAGCTATGTGATGCTTAAGCCTAAGGATCAATGGCCTGACCCGAACAAATCCCGGGATGAGTTAGTCGCGGATATTCAAAAGGCTACGGCCGCGATGCCCGGCAGCAACTATGAGCTTTCGCAGCCAATTCAATTGCGTTTCAACGAGCTGATATCAGGCGTGCGCAGTGACGTAGCCGTTAAGGTCTTCGGTGATGACATGGTAGTGCTTAACAGCACAGCTGCGAAAATCGCTGCCTCTATGCAGAAGGTCGAAGGAGCTTCAGAGGTCAAAGTCGAGCAGACCACAGGGCTACCAGTACTTACCATTAACATCGACCGTGACAAGGCCGCGCGTTATGGCCTGAATGTTGGTGATGTACAGGACACCATAGCGGTAGCGGTTGGTGGTCGCCAAGCGGGTACGATGTATGAAGGAGACCGTCGTTTCGATATGGTTGTGCGTTTATCCGATGCCATGCGCAAGGACATTGAAGGGTTGTCTACGTTGCTGATTCCAGTACCGGCGCTGGTCAATGGCAATGCAGAACAGATTGGTTTTATTGCCCTCTCAGAAGTGGCAACTCTCGATCTGGTGCTTGGGCCGAACCAGGTCAGTCGCGAAAATGGTAAGCGTCTGGTAATCGTAAGCGCTAACGTGCGAGGTCGGGATATAGGCTCTTTTGTTCAAGAGGCCAGCAGCGCTATTGATCGAGAGGTACAGGTGCCGGCTGGTTATTGGACTAACTGGGGTGGGCAATTTGAGCAACTCCAGTCGGCTGCGAAACGTCTCCAAATCGTTGTCCCGGTGGCCCTGCTCCTTGTATTTGCCCTGCTTTTCATGATGTTCAACAATCTCAAGGACGGCCTCCTGGTATTCACCGGTATTCCATTCGCGTTGACTGGAGGGGTCATGGCTTTGTGGCTACGTGACATCCCGCTATCGATCTCGGCGGGTGTTGGTTTCATTGCTTTGTCGGGGGTTGCGGTGCTGAACGGTTTGGTGATGATAGCGTTCATTCGCAATCTTCGAGAGCGGGGGTATTCGTTAAATTCTGCTATCAATGAAGGAGCCCTCACGCGGCTTCGTCCGGTATTGATGACAGCTTTGGTGGCTTCCCTCGGCTTTATACCTATGGCTCTGGCCACTGGCACCGGGGCAGAGGTTCAACGACCACTGGCCACCGTTGTGATTGGGGGCATCCTGTCCTCGACTGCATTAACGCTGTTAATACTGCCTGCGCTCTATCAATGGGTGCACCGCCACGATGAAGATGAACCCGCAGAAGGGAGAATAACAACCCAATAGTTCTTTTGGTTTTGAGCCCGCTGCGGTTGTTCATCAGCGGGTTTTTTATACCAGGAACGATTACGAATATGTAATCTGAGCGCCACCGTGATGATAGGTTCGCATTGATACCCTAATAGCGTTATCTATATGAGGTGTCAGAATGAAACTTACTAAAATCTTTGCTGTTGCGGGCGCTTTGGCCCTTTCTTCATTCGCTATGGCGGAAGGCGGTGGAGACAGAACATTCGAGAAGATGATGGCGGCAAAAGATCTGGCAATGGAGAAGTATGTGGCGAAACAAGGAAAAAATGCCTCAGTGGTGTCAAGTGACGAAAAGAATGAGAAGGCTAAGTAAGCGTAGCCATGCAGTTTGGAATCAGCCCGCCCCTAGGCTCCTAGTGGCGGGTTTTTTTTGCCGGTTTGATTACATACTTGTAATTTTAGCGCCACCCGGTCGCAATCATTAGCCTGATATTATCTTGACTGTATTAGTTGAGGTGCTGAATATGAAATCTATCAACATTTTAGCTTTGTTCGGAGTTTTAGCTGTCTCGTCAAGCGTGTTTGCAGAGGGGGGAGGAGATAAGGCTTTCGAAAAAATGATGGCTGCCAACACCAAAGCTATGGAGAAGTACGCAGTCAGCCAAGGAAAAAGCGCGCCGGTACCGAAGCGATATGAATATGGAATGAAGGTGGATGTGGTAAAGGTGATCAGTGTGGTGCGGCCTGCGAAAATCTGCGCAGTAGTGCCGGCCGCAATGACTTATGAAGACTCCGTAGGGCAACTAAACACGATCACTTACACTGTAGCTGGAGACTGCCGTAGGCGAGGCGGTTAATACCTGCGCTGTCATATGACAATTAAACGCGCGACCCGCTTCGTTAGTCAAAGGTGTCGGGCGTTTTTGTTTGTTCGAGTTCTGAAAGGCAAAAAAAGACGCCCCGAAGGGCGTCTCAAAATTCACCTTACCAAAGGAGCAAAGGAGCTTCCAAAGGTGAATGGATATGACAACTGAACAGCATTGAGTTTGGATTTTCACAATCTAGCTACTCATCCATAGAACCCCAGCCAGATGCGCTAGCTAAGATTCTATCAACTCACGATAAGTATAAAAAACATAACCTAACGTGAAGATGATTGAAAAATGACATTTCTGTAACTTTTCGAAGGACGGGACGCTCGCACAGCGAGTCATCCCGTTCGATGTCACATGACAGCTAATGGATACTCAACAATCACACGTACTTCATCAAGGTCAGATTCAAACGCTGTAGCACGAGTGTTTGCTTGGCGCAGGCGGAAAGACATGTCCTTCAAAGATCCGGTCTGAACGACATATTTCACCTCAATATCGCGTTCCCAGCGTTTCTGATCGGTCAGCGGATTTCCCTCTGCATCCCGTCGCATGTAGGTTCCATTAGCGTTGGAGTAATCGGCATCGGTGCCACGGGCGTAACGTGTCATAAACGACAGTCCTGGCACGCCATATGTCGTCATATCCAAGTCGTATCGGACCATCCATGAACGCTCTTTAGGCGAGTTGAAATCGCTGTATTGGATTGAGTTGTCGAGAAAAATGGAATCCGATTGGCGGAGGTAGTCGAAGTCGTCGTTACCATTGTTTCGTTGGTGAGACAATGCGACAGAGTGTGCGCCATACTTCACGCCGACTTTAGCACTCCAAATATTATTGTTGAATTCACCTAGCAATTTTTTGCCTTCGTCGACGGCTTTGTAGTAGTTCAAGCCGCCGAATACGGAGAGTTCATCCGAAAGCGAATAGTTTAATCCCGTGCCGGCATAATATTGATTCCAGGCGTCTTTAAGGCGGCTGGAGTAGAGGCTAACGATCACATTCTTGTTCAGATTGTAGTCACCGCCAAAGTAGCCGACCCACGGTGAATTAACAGGTCCGGCATAAAATGTCGCGAAATTGTCGCGCATATTGCTGGAAGTTGGCTGGCTCATAGCGTGAAGGCGGCCCGCCTGAACAGTCAATCCGTCAAAGCTGGTGTTTGTCGCCGTTACGCCTGTGAAACTTTCTGGTAGAAGTCTGGAGTCACCAGCGGCAACGACTGGGTTAGATGGGAATACGTCGCCGACCTTTACTACCGTGTCAAAGGCGCGAATTTTTGCTGCACCTCCAATTTTAGTATATTCGTCTCTAGCCTGCCCATCACTATTGACCGGTAGTACATCGAACGAACTACGGCCACCATTACGCCCGTCACCTGTGTCGAGTTTCAATCCGATCATGGCGAACGCGTCAACACCGACACCCACAGTGCCCTGAGTAAACCCGGACTCGAATTTACTAATGATGGCATGTGCCCAGGCCTCGGAGTAACCGTTGCCCGTTGCACTCGATTGGCCGTTGCGATGATCACGATTGAAGTAATAGTTTCGGTTGAGAACAGTAAGGCTGCTGCCTTCCACAAATCCTTCGGCCTTTTCTTCCGCAAATACCGTGGACGGGCCAGAACTGACAACGATCGCCAACGCGGCCATCGAAAATTTCGTGTTGTTATTCATACATCACTCCTTAGGTTCGGCAGAACTAGAAAGCTCTTCGGCTGGAATTATTGTTTACAGAAAGCAGGATGTGCCTCCCGCATCGTCGCCGAGCTGTATCGTTGCAATCTGGAGATAACGTGGACATGATCAGAAAATTACAATTTTGTAATGTAAATCTGCTTTTTTAAAATTGCCTTTATTTGGAGCGCGTGTCAGCTGATGTGCAGATCTTGTTTGCTACCTTAACGTTCATGGGAGCCTTATGATCCGCAGCGCACCGGGTATTCACACGCAATCTGCGCTCAGATCGTATCGGTCCAACGAAACGCCTTTTTTGACGCAACTGCGAAGCTAATGATGTCCGCCGAGCCAATACGTGGGTGGCTGTATTCGCGGTGAGGTGGGAGCCTGTTGGTAATCCAGAATGTATTACGCTTACTTCGTAGGTGGGAGGGACACGAACCATGGCTTGCCAGCGGCTAGCGACGAGTCCTCCCCGAGCGACATGTACGTACTAGATACGAAATCATCTAAGCTTATCCATGGCTGGGAACGGCTCAAATCGTTACTCGACCAATGCCTAAGCTTCATGCTTACAGCCATTGGCTGACATCTCTGAACGGCCGGAAAGAGCGACTGATGCATTTTCAAACGGCGCGCATACCGGCTGCTTCGCTTTTCCTAGCTATGGGGCTCGAGGGTACGAGATCACCTCTTCGGTATATTCTAAGACGGAGCAGACAAGCTTAAGACAGGAATTGTGCGATCACTGAAGAGACGTGTACGCAAATTAGCGAGTTTATCTCTTTCACATAAACTCGCTAATTTCAGTACATACGCTGTGGTCAGCGCTCTTAATAAGTCGCATTTACCATAAAACGGCGCCGCCATTCCCCCTTCCGTTGGGGTCAAATACGACCTTGGTGCTTAAGACGATTCAGCCTCCGCCACTCTCAGATCTTTCTTGTATTTGGGGTGAATGACCTTAAGATGATTTTATCTGGCCATCATCGTTTTTTTCATGGATGTTTCTCGGGGGTAGGTCGAAATGGCAGAGCAAGAAGACGCTAAAGTCGCGAGCGGGCGCTTTAACACGAATGATGAGACGAAGCGGATCGTGTGGATACAGGCCGCTGGTCATTGTGAACTGTGTGGTACAGATCTAACGTTCGACTATCGTGCCGGCAAACCGATGAAATGGGGCGAAGTGGCGCATATCCTACCCGCCAGTCCGAAGGGGCCTCGGGGCCGCGCAGATCATGACGCTGAGGCGCATACCAACGATACCGCTAACCTGATGCTCCTGTGCCCAGGCTGTCATGACAAAATTGATCGTGACGCAGATGGTTACCCTGAAAATGATTTGAGTGGTTTACACCAAGCGTACATGGAACGCATCCGACTCGCCGCAACGACCCCCGATGGTGGCAGAGCCATTCCTCTCATCGTCCAGAGTCAGCATTTCCAGACTGTCACCGATATTCCCGTTCGCGATCTGTTGACTGCGATGTCTGCTGAGGGATTTATCGCCTTCGATCAAGGCATCAAAATCACTTTCCCTGCACCCGGACCGCGAGGTAGGGACGCGACCTATTGGCAGAACATCAAAGACAGTGTCCAGTATGAGCTGGAGCAGCAACTCAAGCGTCGCGGCGGCACCTATGGAGACTCGCCCGCGCTAGCAGTGGTAGGCTTGGCCGACATTCCGGCTTTGATGATGTTGGGCCAGAGTATCGGCGACCGTTCCAAGCGCTTGATCTTCTCCTTTCATCGCGAGCATCTTTTGCGCTGGCCCGATCAGTCCGCTGAGCCGCCCGTTTTTTTGTTTACACCTCCCTCCGACGGCGACGGGCCACTGGCGCTAGTGCTCTCCATTTCTGCGCAAGTTCCAGTTCGAGACGTGATCGACGCTCTGCCCGGTGCACGTATAGCAGAGCTGTCGATCCCAGAGCCAAGCTATGCGATGGTACAAAACCGTCGGGTGATTCATGCCTTTCGTGACGCACTTCAAATACGACTGAGCCAGCTTGAAGCTCTGACTCCTACCCCTATCCACGTCTTCGCCGCTATTCCTGCTGCATTGGCCATCGAGTTTGGCGCGTTGCTCACAACGCAGCACCAACATACGTACCTGATCTTCGATCGGGACAAAGAAAACCAAGATCGGTTTACGCAAACACTGCAATTGGGCTCGGTGGCCCAGGAGGCTAGGTAGATGCTATTGAGCAACGAACAGACCAAGCGCAGCAGTTGGGAATATTTTCTGCTTCGCGCCGCGCGGGAAATCTCGCTGTCGGAAGCGCAGTACGAAAAAATCAATGACCGCTACTCCCAACTGGAAAAAATCCTCTCGGCATCCGACAACCCGCTGCTCGCTGAGGCCCATATCTTCGTTCAAGGCTCGATGCGGCTGAAAACGACCATCAAGCCAATCCCCGGTGCGCCTGCGGATCTGGACACCATTGATGCGGACGCGATTATCTGGCTCCCTCACGCTCAAGGCGCTAGTGCGAAGGAAGTTCTAGAAGTGATTGAGCAGCGTTTTAGGGAGGGCTCCCGCGTTCAAGAAGAAGTTAAGCAATTACGTCGTGGCATCCGGATCGTTTATGCCGACGAAAATCCAGGTTTCCACATTGATGTCACACCTGCCCGCGCGATCAACGGAAATGGCGAAGCAAACGGCGAGGGTAAGCTGGAGGTTCCGGATCGGGTCACAGGGTGGAAAGCAAGCAGCCCTATCCCTTACTCGAATTGGTTACAGGTTGCCTCTGCCCAGGAAATCTCTCTTGAAAGCTTGGTAATTGCCAAAAGCCAGCGGATGCTCGATGCCGCGACACAAGATCCTTTGCCGCATTATCAGGATTACATCGATCAAGATCCCCTGCGTGCGACCATAAAACTGCTCAAGCGGCATCGCGATGAATGGGCCATCAACACAAGGAGCGCTGATACTCGCCCCATATCCGCTGTCATAACCACTTTGGCGACTCACGCATACCTGGATGTCGTGAAGGAATCGCAGTCGAAGCCCTTGGCGCCGCTCGATGCAATTTTGGAAATCGTTCGCAGAATGCCGCAGCACATCGTGCAAAGAGGTAGCGATTGCTTTGTCTGCAACCCTGCCGATAACGGCGAAAACTTTGCAGAGAAGTGGAATCGACCGGGCGAGGGACAAGGTTATCGCCAAGCATTTGCCAAGTGGCATGCGGACGCCAGTGCATCTGTGTCTCTGGGTTTGGAAAGTTTTGAATCCAACGATTCCTTCGCCGAGGCAGTGAAAAAGAATTTCGGTATTGCACCGGCGCTCATTACGGCAGTGAACAATGAGATCCCTGCGAATTGGACCATGCCCGGCCGACCGGATGGCACTACTCGAAACTCTGCTTCGATGGGTTCGCTCTTCGGAGGGGCCAGCGGTGGCGGAACGTCTCAGTCGAGCGTAAAGCCAGTTGGACGCCTTGGCTGATCCTATTACGACGCCATTGCAGCGCGGAATCGTCGCACTGCGAAATGCCCTAGGTCAGGACGCTGCCGATGCATTGCTCCAGCCCGCACCCATGCGGGCTGACGAAGCGGCGTCCTTTCACTTTCCCTTGCCCATCGATTACACGGGTCAGGAGCGGCGACTGCGTATTGGTTTCCCCTCCAACTTTCCCCGTGGGCTTTTGCGGCTGAACGTCGAACCCTCTCCATGGCTGGTTTGGCCGCATGCCACCAAGTCGGGGCTTTGCCTTCATGGCTTTCAGGAGCGCCCCATCATGGGTTCCTCGGAGGTTGTGGTAGAGGACAGCCTTGCTCGCTTGGCACAGATCGTTTCGTTGTCCAAGATGGGATCAAGCCAGGCAACGCGCGATATCGAATTTCAGAATGAGATCACTACCTACTGGTCTTTTCAGCACGGTCAGTCATTCCAGAACCTCTTACTGTTGGATCGACCTCAGGCTGCCTCGCAGTTGTTTGCGCTCAGCGATCCGCGCCGGGCTGTGCCATCCGGTCAGGAAACGGTTTGGTTAGCATCGAACGTAGCTGCACTCAAAGGGCATTACCGACGGGTTGTCGGGCGTTCCGCTGTCATTCGCGCGGCCGAAACTCCCGGTTTTTACGTCAAGCTTCAGACTTATCCGGATATCCGCACCCCGGATCCAGAAGATTTATTGCCGTGGCTAACGCCCCACCTTAAACCCGACGATGCCGAGCAATTGCTGGCATGGTTTGAGCTGAATGGAACGTTGGCGAGTCGATGGATTGTTCTGGAGCTTCCAGGAGGGGCAGATGCTCCAACATATTGCCTAAATGTACGCTCGCTCGGCGTACAGCAGGAGCGGGGGGCAAAGTTTGGCCTGCGTACAGCGCGGCGCCGGCCAGCTATCGCAAATGCACATCCACCGGCGCTCGTCCGAGCAACTACCCTGGACGTGCTTGATCGAGCGTCCATTCTGTCCCGCGATATAAGCGGCACAGCACAGCGCCTCGAAAATGCTCGGGTAGTTTGCGTTGGTGTTGGCTCGCTAGGCAGTGCGGTGGCAATACAATTGGCACGCTCCGGTGTTGGCCACCTTACCCTCATCGATCCTGACACTCTGGTGTCAGCCAATCTGGGTAGGCACGTTCTGGGAGCGGATAGCCTAGGGAGGCTGAAAGCCTCAGCGTTGAGGGACAAGATTCTGTTAGATCTTCCGACTACAGAGTGCACCGCTTATTCGACTTTCGCCGAAGTAGTGATGAGCAGCAAACCAGAAGTGTTCGATAACGCAGATCTTGTGGTGATCACGACAGCAGACTGGCAGTCGGAGGTCACTGTATGGCGAGCCAAATCCAGCGGCGCTTCTTGGGGACTTTTACAAGCCTGGAGCGAACCGTATACCCAGGTAGGCCACGCGCTATTCGCACCAGCCGGTACCTTTGATGGCCGTCATTTATTCACGAACATCGGCGATTTTCTTCATAAGTTTACAGAGTGGCCGGGAGGCGGTGTGGTTCCACTGCCGGCGTGTGGGGAGAGCTTTATTCCAGGCGGATCACTGGGGATGACCAATATTGCCTCTATGGTGTCGCACACGGCTTTACGCGCATTGACCGGCAACATTGCCACTGCATCTTGGGTCAGCAGTATCTACAGGCCTGAAGATGTGCCGAGCCTAGGAGGCCAATACCGTGGGCCCAAACTGCCAGAGGGGGCGCAGCAACTCCTACTCGAGCGCGGATGGCCGGAACCTAAGGATGAAATGGTATGACGGATATCGCTTGGCGCTGGCGATGGGCGGAGGTGGATTCCGAGCTATTGGTGTCGCAAGCTGTCGCGGACATCTTGGATAGTCATCGGCAGGGCCTTTTTGGCGTGGAGCGAGGGGGACAGTTATTCGTCAACCCGGTTAATCCGAAAGGGTTGCTGCTGGCCGTGGCCACGTTGCCTCATCGCGCCGATCGGTCAGGCTGGTCTTGGCTAGAGTTGGATGCGGAGCGGTGCCGTCAGGAGATCCAAGCTGCCAACGAACAAGGGTTACGTCTGGTGGGCTATTGGCATACGCATCCCCAATCTGTTCCGGTGATTTCTCCGGCAGACATAGGAAGTTTCTCCAGATTTGCTGCGCGTTACACGCAGGATCTGCCGCACCCAATAGCCGTTATCGTTGGCAAGTCCGAAAAACCAGAAGGCATCAAGGCTTGGTCGTTCAGGGGCGGCAGATATGTTGAGGCAACCTGGCTTAGATAAGCTTCAAGTCGGTGCCATGGGAGGCACGTCAGCGGTTACCTTTACCCGCCAGCATCAGCGCGAAGAGCTCTGCCTGAAAGCGAGCATCATCCAATGCGTTATGGTTCGGTTCGCTGAGTGGCTTCAGCGCAGCGGTCATCTTGGATGATTTTGTTTCCTGCCAGCTGCAACCTACAGCTCCCATGAAGTAGGCCTTCATGTCGATAGCGGTAAAACCAAAGGGGTTGGTATCCAAGTATTTGTGGAAGTAATAGTTGACGAATGACCAGTCAAACGGTGCATTGAGTCCTACGAAAATGACCTTTTGCCCCGTTTTGCAGGACGATTTCAGCCACTTATCAAATGCCAGCATCGCCTGTTGCGGAGCGAGGCCATCGCGCTCCAGCTTCTCCAAACTCAGCCCCGATACTGCCAGCGCTTCGGGGTCGTGTTTCGGACTGTCAGGTCGTAGTTCAAGATAGATGGACGTTTCAGGTTGGGCTACAAGACACGCTCCAATGGAAAGCAGACTGTATTCGCCTGGTATAGGCCCAGACGTCTCGACATCGACGGAAACATAAAGCTCATCAGGGTGCATGTCATATCCTTTCGTGTAGTTACCTGATCACGCTCAGGCTTAGCCATGTGAAGGTGGAAAGGCAGGTATTGCCGTTGACCCATTTTTGCCCTTTCACTCGCTATCCGGCGTTCGAGCAGCGGCAGTGCCTGTCGGTCAGCGGATCGCCGATTCCTTTGGTCAGCTCTGCGCCCAAGCATAATGATGTGTGTCATTCTGATGGCGGATGAGGGCCGGACGATCATGAGTGAAAACGAGCGTTGGATAGTCAAGTGCCAAAAAACTAAGGACGGCACTGGCGACATCATCATCGATCTGCCTCAAGAGTTGCTTGACCAAATGAGGTTAGGTATTGGGGACGACCTGGAGCTAACGGTAGCGAATGGCACATTAGTGCTAACGCCCGTGCACAACGCAACATCAGTGCGGCCCATGGTTTCTGGCGTCCTGCGTCAGGATGCCTATCATGCATATCGCATGCGTCTGGAGAGGCTTCTTCATATCTCTGTCAATGCCTCGGATCTGGACATTCACGACATGATAGTAGCTGGCTTCTCGGTCAGCCTGATCAAAATGCTTTGTGATGATGGAACCTTAAGCGACGAAGAGCGCGACAGAATCATTCACCCCAAAACCCTAAAAACAAGATTGTCAGCCAATCATCTTTTAACGCTGCCTGAGAGCGATCGCCTTTTCCGGTTTGTACATATAACCGCCATGGCCGAGGTGATCTTCGGTGACAAAGTTAAGGCCAAACAATGGCTATCCAAACCCAAAGCCCGCTTTTTGGGAGAAAGTCCGTCATCGATGGTCGCTACAACCTTTGGCACACATCTAGTCGAAGAAATGCTGATTCAAGTGTCGGAGGGC
Source organism: Pseudomonas shirazensis (assembly GCF_050496565.1). GTDB lineage: Bacteria > Pseudomonadota > Gammaproteobacteria > Pseudomonadales > Pseudomonadaceae > Aquipseudomonas > Aquipseudomonas shirazensis_A. Next base: position 617,903 of record NZ_JBNWAE010000001.1, on the reverse strand, counting down.
ATGTCATTTTGAGCTTCTCGTTCGAATCGGTTTTTTGATCGGCAGGAGGTAGTCATGAATTTGGCAGATTATATTTCAGTGCTTTCTGATGGTGAGAAAATAGACGGATGCGAACTCACCACCCCAGATGCTGTAGCGCTCGCCCGCCTGCATTTCCCTTCCCGTGCCTATTGTCTTGTTACTGATTGGGCGATATTGGATCTCGCCGTCACAACAAGTCAGCGGAAAGCCATTACGGATAGAGAGCTAATTCCTGCTCTCGTTTACGCTTCGACCGTTATCCAAGACAGTAAAGGCCGCTTCGCATCTGGTGATTGGGTCAAAACGACACTGGGTGTTTCCTACATCCACGACTGCTTGTTTCTAACAAAAAACACCGTTTACGTGCTGATGGGGGCCGGCCGAAGGTTGCGCACAGATTTAGACACCGCACTAAGCCTGTGCTGAAAAACTCTATTCCAAACGGGTAAGTGCCAAGTCGCGCTCACATAGCGTTTCGGCATGAATGAACGCCGACGCTGTTGTGTCAATCTATGTTGTTACCAATCGAGCACCGTATTTGAAATGTGACGCGCCTGTGTCAATCTATGTTGCTGTTGTGTGGATCCCGGATCATCCTACAGCCCCCGGTTTACTTGAGGGGCTGTGTCAAACTATGTTGTTGGTAACCATTGTTGGCCATGCAATATGGCTGACACGAGATTAACGCCCTCCCAAATACACCACTAGCACCCCCCTGCGATGAAATGCCGGCGGCCTGCTTTTCCCCAGCGCTAGCTCACCACATCGAAAATTTAAAAGTTGCTGCTTGACCATGGAGAACGATCGTTCTACATTGAGTCCATGAGCAGACCAACGATAGATCATCGCGACCAGATCCTCGCAACCGCCGAGAAACTCATCTACCAGAACGGTATCCACGCCACGGGCATGGATCTACTGGTGAAGACCTCCGGCGTGTCGCGCAAGGGCATTTATAACCACTTCGCTACCAAAGATGAGGTGGCCGCTGCGGCGCTGAGTGCGCGCGATGTGCGGTGGATGCAATGGTTTAGAACAGAGTGCGACAAAGCGGCAACGCCGTATGACCGCGTACTCAATATGTTCTCTGTTCTTAAGGGCTGGTTCGAATCGGATGGTTTTTGTGGCTGTGCTTTCATCAACACGGCAGGTGAGGTTGGGAATCCTGATGACCCCATCCGCCAGATCGCAAAGCTGCACAAGCAAAAGCTTCTGGACTACACGCTTGAACTGACCGAGCAATTGAACATCGAGCAACCGTTGGTGTTAGCCAGGCAGTTACTGGTGTTGATGGAAGGCGCAATCACCATGGCTCGAGTGATGGGTGATTACCACGCTGCTGATGATGCGAAGGACGTTGCGCGGATGTTGCTTAAAGAGCTCACGCCCTAACGCTTGAGCTGCAGAGAAACAACTCAAACTATTTATCCTGCTCGACTGGAGTCACTACCATGTCCAATGCCCAAACTCGCCCGCCACTTCCTCCTTTCACTCGCGAAACGGCGATTGAAAAAGTTCGACTGGCTGAAGATGGCTGGAACAGCCGCGATGCCGAGAAAGTTTCGCTCGCTTACACCCTAGATACCAAATGGCGTAACCGCGCTGAATTTGCCGCCAATCGCGAAGAAGCCAAAGACTTTCTCACCCGCAAATGGAAAAAAGAACTCGATTATCGCCTGATCAAAGAGCTCTGGGCCTTTACCGATAACCGCATCGCCGTTCGTTACGCCTACGAGTGGCATGACGACTCTGGTAACTGGTTCCGCTCCTACGGCAACGAGAACTGGGAGTTTGAAGCAGATGGCCTGATGCACCGTCGTTTCGCCTGCATTAACGACATGCCTATCAAGGAAAGCGAGCGTAAATTCCACTGGCCGCTGGGCCGCCGTCCGGATGATCACCCAGGTCTGACTGAGCTCGGCCTGTAAGTATGTGAATCCGGGAGTGGTGTCATTGTGAGTGCCGCCTCGGAGCTGGATGCAGTCGGCGAGGCTTTGACGGCGGCTGATTTCAATGTGAACGGTGGCTGGACCACTCGGTGAAATAGCCCATCGCCTGTTCGTCATGACGCGCGGATCACATAATCCGCCGTCAGCTCCTCAACTGATGCACAGCCCATGTTGGCCAGGGTGCGGCTTATCTCGTCTCTGAAAAACTCCAGCACCTGGCTCACACCCTGTTCCCCGGCAGCGGCAAGGCCGTAAAGCACTGGGCGCCCGATCAGTACGCTGCTCGCACCCAGCGCGAGCGCCTTCACAACGTCAGAGCCTCGGCGGAACCCGCTGTCTACCAGCACCTTGCCGGGGTGGGCCAGTGCAATTTGCTGAAGCGTTGCCAGGGGCGAACAGCTTGAATCAAGTTGCCGACCGCCGTGATTCGACAGGATGACGCCGTCTGCGCCCAGTGCTATGCACTGCGAGGCATCCTGCGGATGAAGCACGCCTTTGACCAGTAGCCGATGCGGCCAGCGTGCGCGTAGCCTTTTCAACGCCTCCCAGTCAAAACTTGCATCCATTTTGCGTGACAGAAGCGCGGCCTGCAGCTCAGTGTCGTAGGCTTCCTTGCTGGCGAAGTTGGCCATTTGGGGCATGCCTGCCGTGAGCAGCCGAAGCGACCAACGCGGGTGCAGCAACCCATCCAGCATTACTTTGGGCGTGTATTTGAATGGCAGGCCGAAACCGCTGCGCAAATCACGCTCGCGCTTGCCGTTGACCGCGACGTCAGTGGTCAGGACCAAGGTTCGGTAGCCTGCGGCCAGGGCTCGATCGACCAGTTGGTCGGCCAAGGTAGGGTGCACTACGTACAGCTGGAACCATAGATCGCCGCCGACCTTTTCGGCCACTTCCTCGATCGATGCGTTAGAGGCAGTGGAAAGGATAAAAGGGATGCCGGCCTTCTTCGCTGCGCGCGCAACCTCTAGATCGCCCTCTGGCCAGAACGCACCATTGAGTCCAGTCGGAGCAATCATCAACGGCAATGGCTGATGCCTGGTGAGCACCTGAGTGCCAAGATCCCGCTCGGCCACATTGACCAGCCGCCGGGGGAGCAGCTCCAGCTTGTCAAAAGCATCCAGGTTGCGCTGCAAACCTTTCTCGTCATCAGCGCCGCCCTCGAGATAGTCAAACACCATTCTGGGTAAACGCTGTCGGGCAAGTTGTCGGTAACCGGCGACATTGAAAGCTGAGCTCATAGCATCCTCAAGGTACGGCGAGGGAATAACCGTGATCCAACCTAGAGGACGCTCATTCGCTTAGCAAATCGATACTCGACGCGCCGGACATAAGCGCTGTCTATGTCCGCGCTTGGGTATTCGCGCAGCTGTTCAAACAAACGTGCGCGAATCGCGGCGGCGGTCCTGGTTGAGGAGGGCGTCGATTTTGCGCAAGGCACGGCTCAGTTCGGCTTGGTTGCTGGCGCCGCCCAGGGAGATTCTCAGGCAGTTCGGCGCAGGTGTCACAACCGCGAACGAATGCCCACTGGCTACCTGCACGCCTTGCTCGCGCAGGGCATGGGTGAACAACTCCTGATTCCAGTGCGCAGGCAACTCCAGCCACAGGTGCAGCCCGGTCGGATGCGACTGGAACGGGTGCGGCAGCAGCTTGCCAGCCAATTGTTGACGGGCGCGCATCTCGCGTTTGATTTCCTGCATCAAGCCCGCAGCGGCTCCGCTGCTGATCCATTGCTCGACCAAAGCCAGCAACAATGCCGAGCAACCCATGCTGGTCGCACGCAGGCTGAGTTGCAGGCTCTGGCCGTCATCGCCGTGCGGGGGCAGTACGAACGAGGTACGCAGGCTCGGCCACAGGCACTTGGACAGGGACGCGAGGTAATAGGTGTTGCGCCGTCCGGTCAGGGTGGCTATCGGTGGTGGTGCATCGTCGAGCAGATAGCGGTAGGGATCGTCCTCGATCAGGGTGATGCCGCAGCGCAGGATGATTTCGGCGATTTCTCGGCGCCGTGCCAACGGCATCGTATGCGCCGTCGGGTTATGGAATGTCGGGTTGAGGTAAAGCAGGCGGGCGCCGCTTTCCTGGCAGGCTCGCTCCAGGGCGTCGGGCTGCATGCCCTGTACACAACTGGGCACGGGCCACAGACGCAGTTTCAATTGTTCGGCAGCGAGAATCAGTCCTGGGTAGGTCAGCGCATCGCACAAGACGACATCGCCCGGGCGCGTCTGCGCGCTGAGGATGGCGAAGATCGCCACCTGCGAGCCTGAACAAACCACCAGCCCGTCGCAATCGAGCTCGCCCAGCGCAGGGCGCAGCCAGCCCTGTGCTGCCTGTAACAAAGCGGAGGGAACCGGCTGCTGCTGGTAGGCCGAGAGCGCCTCGATGTTGTGGCGTGAGAACAATTCGGCCATCGCGCTGCTGGCCTGTTGGGCCATCGAGCCATCGGCGGGCTGCGGCGGGATGTTCATTGCCAGGTCGATGCTCTTCGGCATGTCTGTTTCGCTGGTGCCCATGACAAAAGAGCCGCGCCCACTATAGGACGCGATCAGCCCACGGTTACGTGCCTCGGTGTAGGCGCGGGTGATGGTCGTCAGATCAACGCCAAGGTGAGCGGCCAGGGTGCGCTGCGGCGGTAACTGGTCGCCCTGCTTGAGTGAGCCACACTGTATGGATTTTTCCAGCATTTCTATAATTTGTATGTATTTTGCCCCGCTACCCGGCATGAAGGGCCTGGTCCAAGCAATCATGGGCGATGCAGATGACTCTTCACTTATGGGCATAACGATTCCTACGGTTGTAAATCCATACGCTCAGGAATAAAATGTCATACAGATTATCATTATTCCATACAATATAATAGCGTATGGTTAATTCTTCGGCATTCGCGCAGCGCTGCAGGTTGCAACCATAAGCGCTTACGGGGTGCCAGTCATGGAGATGTTTCATGAGTGACTGCCATCTGATCTGCGCCAATCGCCTCGGCGATGGCGCCGTGGTCTGGCTCGATGCAGTGCATGGCTGGGTCGACAGCCTGGAGCTGGCCGCCGTTTTCAGCGCCGAGCAGTTGCCGGCTGCGCAGCACGCTGCCGAGACTGCGGTTCGCGACAACCTCGTAGTCGGGCCACTGCAGTGCCCGGCGTCGCTGGTCGACGGTGTCCCTGAACCGCATAGCCTGCGCGAGCGGCTACGGGCGCGTGGGCCGTCGGTGCGCACCGACCTGGGTAAACAGGCGCATGCCGCGCTCTCTATAGCGGCATCTCCCAGCCAGCGGCCGGTTGTACCCATGGCTGCCAGCAGAGCCGGGATTTATCAATACGACCCTGACGAACGCGAGTTTCTCAAGGACCGTGCGCGTCAGTTCGGCCAGCAGGTGCAGCGGCGCCTCAGCGGCGAGCTCGATGAAGAGGCGTTCAAGGTCTATCGACTGATGAACGGCCTGTATCTGCAACTGCACGGCTACATGCTCCGCGTGGCTATCCCGTATGGCACCTTGAGTGCGGTGCAACTGCGTCAGCTGGCCTATGTCGCGGATACCTACGACAAGGGCTACGGCCACCTCACCACCCGGCAGAACATCCAGTTCAACTGGCCCAAGCTGGCGGATACTGCCGAAATTCTTTCGGTGCTGGCCGATGCCGATTTGCACTGTATTCAGACCAGCGGCAACTGCATCCGTAATGTCACCACCGACCATTTCGCTGGCGCCGCTGCCGATGAACTGGTCGACCCGCGGGTGCATGCCGAGATCCTGCGCCAGTGGTCCACCGACCATCCCGAGTTCACCTACCTGCCGCGCAAATTCAAGATCGCCATGACCGGCAGCCCGCACGACCGTGCGGCTGTGCGCTTCCATGACATCGGTATCCTGGCGCGCCGCAACGAGCAGGGCCAGGTTGGCTTCCAGATCTACGCCGGCGGCGGGCTGGGGCGTACGCCTATCGTCGGTACGCTCGTGCGCGAATGGCTGCCTGAGCGTGAACTGCTGCGTTATGTCGAGGCCATTCTGCGTGTCTACAACGCGCTCGGACGACGTGACAACCTGTACAAGGCGCGCATCAAGATACTGGTGCGCGAGCTCAAGCCTGGCCGTTTCATCGAGATGATCGAAGACGAGTTCACGCGTCTGCCCAGCGACCGTCAGTATCTGGAGCCTGAGATCGTCGAGGCGATCACTGCACGCTTCGTGCAGCCGGCCTTCGAGGTGTTGCCAGGCCTGTGCGAGGACTTTATCGAGAGACGCGCCGAAGACCCGGCGTTCGCCGCCTGGGTGAGCAGCAACACCCACCCGCACAAGCGCCGCGGCTACATCAGTGCGGTGGTTTCGCTGAAGCCGCCAGGCGGTATTCCCGGCGACATCAGTGCGCAGGAAATGCTCCAGCTGGCCGACCTTGCCGAAACGTTCTCGCTGAACGAAGTGCGTGTTTCCCACGAGCAGAACCTGGTGTTGCCTCACGTGCGCCAGCGCGATCTCTACTCGGTGTGGGAGGCGCTGTGCACCATGGGCCTGGCCACCGCCAATGTCGGCTTGCTGTCTGACTCGATTGCCTGTCCAGGCATGGACTACTGCAGCCTGGCGACTGCCCGCTCGGTGCCGGTTGCCCAGCGCATCGCGGCGCGTTTCGACGGGCCTCGGCAGCGAGAAATCGGCGAGCTGAAGCTGAATGTGTCGGGCTGCATCAATGCCTGTGCTCACCATCATGTCGCCCATATCGGCATCCTCGGGCTGGATAAGTCAGGTCACGAGAACTACCAGATCACCCTGGGCGGCAGCGCCGAGGCAGATGCTGCAGTGGGGACCATTCTGGGCCGCTCCGTGCCTTACGAGCAGGTCCCTGAGGTGATCGAAGCGATCATCGACATCTATCTGAACCTGCGTGAGGTGCACGAGCGCTTCCTCGACACCTATCGGCGGGTCGGTATCGAGCCATTCAAGGAGGTGCTGCGTGATACTCATTGATCGCCATGGTCTGCCGCAGAGCGACACCTGGCACTACCTGGATCGCGACGAAACGCTGTCCTTTTCGCCCAGTACCGTGGTCCACCCGCAGCAATGGGACACCTACCACATGCACTTCGGTACCCCGGCCCAAGGCTTGTGGCTGGCTGGCGAGCAGGCGCTCGACCAGGTCCAGCCCATACTCGGCCAGCTGACCCTGATCGTGGTGGAGTTCGCCAAGTCGCGGGATGGCCGTGGCTTCACCCTGGCGCGCCTGCTGCGTGAGCGCTACGGCTTCGACGGCGACTTGCGTGCCGCCGGGCCGTTGCTGCCTGACCAGTTCGCCATGCTCCTGCAGTGTGGCTTCAGCAGCGTTCTGGTGCCGTCTGCAAGCCCCGTCGTGCGTTGGCAGCAAGCTGCTGGCGCCATTCACAACGCGCGCCCGCGGACTCTGCTCGAGCGCCTTTCTCAACGTAACGAGGTATAGCCATGTCTGGCCTGACAGCGCTTGAGCTGGCCCGGATACAGTTCGGTTTCACCGTGACATTTCACATCGTCTTCCCGGCGATCACCATCGGCCTGGCCTCGTTTCTGGCTATGCTGGAAGGCTTGTGGCTATGGAAGAAAGACAGCACCTACCTCGACCTGTACCACTTCTGGTCGAAAATCTTTGCAGTCAACTTCGCCATGGGCGTGGTGTCCGGGCTGGTGATGGCTTATCAGTTTGGTACCAACTGGAGCTTCTATTCGCAGTTCGCCGGCAGTATTACCGGGCCGCTGCTCACCTACGAGGTGCTCACGGCATTCTTCCTCGAGGCAGGTTTCCTCGGTGTGATGCTGTTCGGCTGGCACAAGGTCGGGCGCGGGTTGCATTTCTTCGCCACGCTGATGGTTGCCGTCGGCACGATGATCTCTGCCACCTGGATCCTCGCATCCAATAGCTGGATGCAGACCCCCCAGGGACACGAGGTGATCAATGGGGTGGTGATCCCGGTGGACTGGTTCGCGATCATTTTCAACCCGTCCTTCCCCTACCGCCTGGCGCACATGGTCACTGCGGCCATGCTGTCCACGGCGTTGTTCGTCGGCGCGTCGGGCGCGTGGCACCTGCTCAAGGGCAATAACACTCCGGCAGTCAAGCGCATGTTCTCCATGGCGTTGTGGATGTTGCTGTTCACAGCCCCGCTGCAGGTATTGATCGGTGACGTGCATGGCCTGAACACCCTCAAGCACCAGCCGGCGAAGATCGCCGCGGTGGAAGGGCATTGGGCCAATGTCCCGGGTGAGGGGGTGCCGTTGATCCTGTTCGGCTGGCCTGACATGGATGCGGAAACCACCCACTTCAAGGTCGAGATTCCGCGCCTGGCGAGCTTGATCCTGACCCACTCGCTGGATGGGCAGATCGCTGGCCTGAAAGACTTCCCGCGCGAGGACCGGCCCAACGCCACCGTGCTGTTCTGGAGCTTCCGGGTGATGGTTGGCCTTGGCCTGCTGATGGTTCTGCTTGGCGGGTGGGGCGCCTGGATGCGCTGGCGCGGGCGCCTGTATCAGTCCCCGCTGCTGGCGCGCTTTGCACTGTATATGGGGCCATCGGGGCTGATCGCATTGCTGGCGGGCTGGTATGTCACCGAGATTGGCCGTCAACCGTGGGTGGTGTATGGGCTGATGCGCACCAAGGATGCGGTTTCAGAGCACTCGGCAATAACATTGTCGGTCGGCCTGGTGGTGCTGGTGGTGATGTACCTGGGCATCTTCGGTACCGGCATCGGTTACATGCTGCGGCTGGTGCGCAGCGGGCCTCAGGGGCACGCGCCGCACCCTGGCGAGATTGCCGATAACCAACGGCCCGCTCGGCCGCTGTCGGCCGTGGATGAGCCGCTGTACTCCACACCCAATTCCACACATTGACTGACGGGAGACGTTGTCATGGGTATTGATCTTCCGCTGATCTGGTTTCTGATCATTGGCTTCGGGGTGATGATGTACGTCATCACCGATGGCTTCGATCTGGGCATCGGCATTCTGTTTCCCTTCATCCGCGACCGCGACCATCGCGACACCATGGTCAACACAGTGGCGCCGGTGTGGGACGGCAACGAGACCTGGCTGGTATTGGGGGGCGCCGGGCTAATGGCGGCGTTTCCCAAGGTTTACGCGATCCTCCTCAGCGCGCTGTATTTGCCGGCGCTGGGCTTGCTGGCCGGGCTGATCTGGCGAGGCGTGTCGTTCGAGTTTCGTTTCAAGGCCGACGAGGCGCACAAGCCGTTCTGGGATCGCGCCTTCATGGCCGGTTCGTTTGCAGCGGCATTCTTCCAGGGCGTGATCCTGGGGGCGTTCATCGAAGGCCATCAGATCGTCGACGGCGTAGCCACCAACGACGTCATGAGCTGGCTGACGCTGTTCAACGTGTTCTGTGGCCTGGGTGTCGTCGTGGCGTACGCGCTGCTCGGTGCGACCTGGCTGGTGTACAAGACTGAAGGGCCGCTGCAGGCGAGCATCATCCGCGCTACAACGCCGATCACCCTGGCGACAGTGGTGACCATGCTGGTAGTGAGCATCTGGACGCCGATGACCCACCCGGCGATCTTCGAGCGCTGGTTCAGCCTGCCGAACTTCTGGTTCTTCCTGCCGGTGCCGCTGCTGGTCATGCTGGCTACCTGGGCGATCCTGCGGTCGCTGCGCGGTGAGCCCCATGCTGGCCCGTTCATCTGGTCGCTGGTGCTGGTCTTTCTCGGCTACACGGGGCTGCTGATCAGTATCTGGCCGTATGTGCTGCCACCGAGCCTGACCATCTGGGAGGCGGCTGGCCCGCCGCAGAGCCTGGGCTTCGCCTTGGTCGGTGCGCTGTTCATCATCCCGTTCATTCTGGGTTATTCAGCCTGGTCGTATTACGTTTTCCGCGGCAAGGTCAAAGTAGGCGAGGGGTATCACTGATGAGCAAGGCAGTCTCTTCGGGTCACTTGGGCCGCAAGCTGCTGTGGATGGCCGGTATCTGGGCCGCCAGCGTGGTTGCCTTGGGCGCCGTGGCCATAGCGGTGCGGGTGGCGATGTCGTTGGCCGGCATGCATCACTGAGCTGCACCTGCGTCGCTGCCCAGTGCGATCTGCACCTGACGGACAAACCAGGTCAGTGCGGTGGACTGGGCGCTGCGTGAATGCCAGTACAGGGTCACGTCAAAGGCCGGTACATCGAAGGGCAGCTCGAGCGTCTTGAGCTGCCTGGGCAATGGCATTTCACAAAAGCTCTGGGCGATCTGGTGGGGCAGGATACCCAGCAGATCGGTGCCCGGAATCAGTCTGGGCAGTACCGAAAAATGCGGCAGACGCAGTTTGATCCAGCGCTCGACGCCGAGTAGCTGCAGCGCATCTTCAGCCATGCCATGGCCTGAGGTGCGCGTCACCAGCACGTGCGGCTCAGCGAGAAACTGCTGCATGTTGATGGCTTCACCGATACGTGGATGGGCCGCATCGAGCAGCAGTACATAGCGCTCTTTCATCAGTACCCGCGAGACCACCCCGGTTTCGTTGAGCTTCCTGCTGCAGATGGCTGCGTCGATGTGGCCATCGTTCAGCCAGGTGCCGACCTGGTCGATTTCCAGCGGGACCACTTCCAGTTCGATGTTCGGTGCCAGGGTGCTGAGGTGTTCCATCAGCCGAGGCAACAGGGCCATTTCGCCCAGGTCCGACAGCGCCAGGCGGAACTGCCGCCGCGAATGGCCGGGCTCGAACTTGCGCGCTTCGCCTACCGCCGAGTCGATGCAGCGCGAGGCTTCCTTGAAACCGCCATAGAGTTGAGTGGCCAGCCGCGTCGGTTGCATGCCTTGGCGATTACGCACGAACAACGCGTCATCAAATTGCTCCCTGAGTTTTGCCAGGGCATAGCTGACGGATGGCTGGGTGACGAACAAACGTTGCGCCGTGGCCGTCACGCTTTGGGTTTCATAAAGGGTGATGAAGGTGGTGATGAGGTTCAGGTCGAAGCTGGCCATGATCGCGCGCCTGTTGTTTTTGTTTGTCGAATTGCGCTTGTGCAGTGCTGGCAGCGTGGCTGGGGCCGCGCTGCGGATTCAAACGTTATCAACATAAGCCATATTTATACAGCGGCTGTAAAACATTTATTTGATCGATTGGTGGTTGCTTCATAGAGTGAAGTTCTCACGACACACGCGGAATTCTGCCCCATGCAAACCATCCACTCCGCGGCTTATACGCTGCTGCGACGCCACGGCATGACCACCATCTTCGGTAACCCGGGCTCCAACGAGCTGCCGTTTCTGAAGTCGTTCCCGGAAGATTTTCAGTACGTGCTCGGGCTGCATGAAGGTGCGGTGGTCGGCATGGCCGATGGCTACGCATTGGCTAGCGGCAAACCGGCTTTCGTCAATTTGCACGCAGCAGCGGGCACTGGCAACGGCATGGGCGCACTGACCAACTCCTGGTACTCGCACAGCCCGTTGGTGATCACTGCGGGTCAGCAAGTGCGGCCGATGATCGGTGTCGAGGCCATGCTGGCGAATGTGGATGCGGTGCAACTGCCCAAGCCGCTGGTCAAGTGGAGCTACGAACCTGCCAATGCGCAGGACGTACCGCGTGCGCTCAGCCAGGCCATTCACTACGCCAACACCACGCCCAAAGCACCGGTCTACCTGTCGATCCCTTACGACGACTGGGACGCACAATGCGCCCCCGGTGTCGAGCATCTGTTCGAGCGCCAGGTGCAGGTTGCTGGCACGCCCGATGCGGCCCAGCTGCAAGCGTTGATCGAGCAGCTGGATAACGCACGTAATCCAGTCCTGGTGCTAGGCCCTGAAGTGGATGCCACCCTCAGCAACGCTGCCGCCGTGGCCCTGGCCGACAAACTGCACTTGCCGGTGTGGATCGCACCGTCGGCCTCGCGCTGCCCGTTCCCTACCCGTCACCCAAGCTTTCGTGGCGTGCTTCCGGCAGCCATTGCCGGAATCAGCAAGATTCTTCAAGGGCACGATTTGATCGTAGTGGTTGGGGCGCCGGTGTTCCGTTATCACCAGTTTGCGCCAGGCGACTACCTACCGGCGGGCGCACGCCTGCTGCACATCACGTCCGATCCGCAGGAAGCGGCGCGTGCGCCCATGGGCGACGCATTGATTGGTGACATTGCAGTCGCCCTGCAGGGGCTGGCCGAGGGTGTCAGGCCGAATTCGCGAGCGTATCCCGAGCCATTGCCGGTGCCACAGGCGATTGCAGACGAACCTCGCCATCTGCGTCCAGAGACCTTGTTCGATGTGCTCGATGCCGTGGCCCCGGAAGACGCTATCTACGTCAAGGAATCGACTTCGACCACCAGTGCCTTCTGGCAGCGGATGAACCTGCGCCATCCTGGGAGCTATTACTTCCCGGCTGCAGGCGGCCTCGGCTTCGGCTTGCCTGCGGCAGTCGGCGTGCAGCTGGCTCAGCCGCAGCGGCGCGTCGTTGCGCTTATCGGCGACGGCTCTGCCAACTATGGCATCACCGCGTTGTGGACCGCTGCCCAGTACCGCGTGCCGGTGGTGTTCATCATCCTCAAGAACGGCACCTACGGCGCATTGCGCTGGTTCGCCGGAGTGCTCAAGGCCGAAGACGCCCCTGGCCTGGACGTTCCGGGCCTGGACTTCTGCGCTATCGCCAAGGGCTACGGCGTCAATGCCGTGCACACCGACACCCGCGCCAGCTTCGAGGCGGCACTGCGCGCCGCGCTGGATGCCAATGAACCTACCGTCATCGAAGTCCCGACGGTCACCATCGAACCTCACTGACGTGCTGCGGGGCCATCGTGGCCCCTTCAACCCACTGACATAAAAACAAGAAGACATGACCATGACTCATAAACCTGCGCTGCACATCGCGGGGGCCGCGCCCCTCGGCAAGCTCCATTACACGCTGCTGTTCTGGTGCTCTTTCATCATGCTGTTCGATGGCTATGACCTGGTCATCTATGGTTCGGTAGTACCGCGCCTGATGGAAGAGTGGGCATTGACCCCTGTGGTTGCCGGTTGGATGGGCAGCGCAGCATTGTTCGGGATGATGTTCGGCGCGGTGGTGGTCGGGCCGCAGGCCGACCGACTCGGGCGCCGCAAGGTGATCATCGGCTCCATGGCCCTGGCCAGCCTGTGCGCCCTGGGCACTGCCTTTACCTGGGATGCACCTAGCTTTGCCTTGCTGCGATTCATCACCGGCGTAGGTCTGGGCGGCGCAATTCCCAACATCGTGGCATTGATGAATGACCTGGCGCCGACCTCACGGCGCAGCTCGCTCACCACCATCATGCTCAGCTTCTACTCGATCGGCGCGATGATTTCGGCGCTGGTGGCGATGCTGATCATCCCGCGCTTTGGCTGGGAGGCGACCTTCATCATCGGCGGCGTACCGTTGCTGTTCCTGCCTTGGCTGGCGCGCCAGTTGCCCGAGTCGCTGCACTATCTGCTGGAGAAAGACCCTGCCGCGGCAAGCACTCTGCTCAAACGAATCGATCCACAGGTGGATACCAGCACCGTCAGCTTCGCCGCACCAGTGCGCACTTCATCTGCAGCACCGCTCTCGCGGCTGTTCGCCGAGGGCCGTGGGGTTGGCACGGTGTTCCTGTGGCTGGGCTTTGGCATGTGCATGCTGATGGTCTACGGGCTCAATACCTGGCTGCCGAAAATCATGGTCGCCGGCGGCTTCGAGCTGGGTTCGAGCCTGATGTTCCTGGTCATCCTCAACATCGGCGCTACGGCTGGCGCGTTGGGCGGCGGCTGGCTGGCGGACCGCTGGGGCTGCAAGCCGACCTTGATGCTGTTCTTCCTGTTGGCCGTGGTGTCCTTGTGCACCCTGGGCGTCAAGCCGGGCCCTGTGCTGCTCAACATCATGCTGCTGGTGGCGGGGGCTACCACCATCGGTACGCTTGCGGTCATTCATGCCTTCGCTGCCCAGCAGTACCCAAGCGAGATCCGCTCCACCGGCGTCAGCTGGTGCTCGGCAATCGGCCGCTTCGGTGGCGTCGCCGGGCCGACGCTGGGCGGGCTGATGCTGAGCATGAACCTGCCGCTGCAGCTCAACTCCATCCTCTGCGCGGTGCCAGGTGTGATAGCCGTCCTCGCCATCGCGATGATTCGCCAGCGCCGCGTCGCGGTACCTGCCGCCAGCACGCCGGCGCTGGACGCGCAGCCTTGAGCTGAGCGCGGCACCGAGTACACCCCGGGCGAGTTTCGCGCCCAGCTTGCCATCTCATGAATTCCCGCCGCTCAGCCATGAGCGGCGGGTGGATCGTGCCGTTCGTAAAACAATAAAAAGGTATCCGGTATGCGTTCTTCTCTATCGTGCAGCCGCAGTGTGTGGCTGATAGGTTGTGCCTGCTTTGCCCATTCGTTTGCTGCCAACGCTGACTTTGTCGAAGACAGCAGCGTGGCGCTCGGGCTGCGTAACGCTTATATCGACCGGGACTTCAAGCAGCACGATGCCGCCAAGTCACGGGTTGGCAGTTGGACACAGGGCTTCGACCTGCGCTTCACGTCCGGGTATACCGAAAGCCCTCTGCAGTTCGGTGTGGAAACCAGTACACAGTGGGCCTATCGCCTGGATGGCGGCGGTGGCCGCGGTCCAGACAGTGTGATCCCGTACGATGCCAGCAAGGGTGAACAGGTGCGCGACTATGGTCGCACTGGAGTCACCGGCAAGGTCAAATACTCGCAGACCGAGCTGCGCGTCGGCGAGTTGCGCCCACGTTTGCCAGTGGCCTACATCGACGATTCGCGGCAACTGGTGACCACCTACCAAGGCGTCATGGTCGAGTCCAAGGAGTGGTCCAACCTTGCCCTGACCGCCGGGCGGATCGACGAGATTGCGACTCGCGAGTCCTCGAACCGGGAAAAGATCTACCTCATGAATGGGGCCAACATCCGCCGCCCCAGCGACGGTCTGAACTTTGCCGGCGCTACCTATCAGTTCACCCCGAACCTGTCCGCAACCTACTTTTACGGCCAGCTCGAGGACATCTACCAGCAGCATTACCTGGGCCTTTCCAACCGCTGGGCACTCTCGGCGGACTACACCCTGCAGACCGAGCTGCGTTACTACCAGAATCGCGAGGACGGCCAGGCGCTGTACGGCAAGATCGATAACAAAAGTTACGGTGCCATGACCACCCTCAAGACCGGTGGACATGGTTTGGGTGTTGGTTATCAGCGCATGCTGGGCGACAGCGCCTTCCCGTTGTTCAACGGTTACGCGCCACAGCCTTACCTGGTCAACTGGTCGACGGTTGGCTTCTTCAAGGCCAACGAGGCGTCCTGGCAGCTGCGCTACGACTACGATTTCGCCGCGCTAGGCGTGCCTGGCCTCAAGTTCATGACCCGCTACCTGCGCGGCAGTGGCATTGACCGTGGCAATAACGATCTCGATCAGAATGTCGAAAGCGAGCGTAACTTCGTCATCAGCTACGTGCTGCAAAGCGGTGCGCTCAAGGGCCTTGGCTTTGAGTGGCGCAACATTGACGTGAAGACCCGCTACGGCAGCGGCAGGGCGTCGGGTGCCGATTACGATGAAAATCGTCTGATCACGACCTACACCTGGAATTTCTGAACGTAGTCTGCGCGAGCAATGAGCCCGCCTGCTACGGAGTCATCTGAGTCAACTGGAGCGTAACCATGAAGATAGCAATTGTTGGTGCGGGGGCCATGGGCGGTCTGTTTGGCGCTCGTCTGGCATTGGCAGGGCAAGATGTTTCGTTCGTCGAAGCCTCCGACCACGCCATCGAAATCATCAGCCGGCAGGGATTGCGCCTGGATACTCCCGATTTGCAGGCAACCGTGCAGGTTCCGATTGGTCGGGCAGTGCAATTTTCTGGCCAGGTTGATTTGCTGGTGATCTTCACCAAGGGCTTCCACACCGCAGCGGCAATCGACTCGGTGCGTCATCTGGTCGGGCCAGACACCTGGGCGCTGTCGGTACAGAATGGTCTGGGTAACGCCGAACTGATTGCCGAGGTGGTTCCTGCTGAGCGCGTGATTGTCGGCATGACCAACTTTCCTGCCGACCTGGTGGCGCCAGGCGTAGTGCATAGCCATGGCGAAGGCCACGTCAACCTTTGGTCCTACAGCGGCGAAAACAGCCCGGTGGTGCAAGAGGTAGCCGCTGTGTTCAGCCAGGCTGGCTTGGCCTGCGAGGCCGATCCGCAGGTACAGGTAGCGATCTGGGAAAAGGTTGCCTTCAACGCAGCACTCAACTCGGTGTGTGCCGTTACTCGGCAGACGGTCGGTGCGGTTGGCAGCTCCGAGCAGGGGCGCCAGGTGTTGGCCAGCATCCTCGCGGAAACAGTAGCCGTTGCCCAGGCGAATGGCATCGCGGTGGATGGCGTGCGAGTCAACGCTGCCGTCGACTACGCCTTGCGCAATCACCAGCAGCACAAGCCGTCGATGCTGCAGGACCTGGAAGCCGGGCGAAAAACCGAGATTGATTTCATCAATGGGGCAGTGGTCGCGCAGGGCAAGTGTTTGGGCGTGGCGACGCCTGTGCTCCAGGCGCTGTACAACCTGGTCAAGGTCAGCGAGGGCTAGACCTCGCGGCGTTGCAGGCGGAACTCCTTGGGCGTCAGCCCGGTGGCCCGTTTGAAGTAGCGCGAGAAGTAAGCCTGCTCGGCAAAGCCGAGGCTGTCGGCCACCTGGCCGATGGTCATGGAGGTGTAGACCAGGTTGCGCTTGGCCTCGAGGATCACCCGTTGGTTGACCAACTGCAGCGCAGACTGCCCGGCAAGTTGCCTGCACAGCGCATTGAGGTGGGCAGTGCTGACGCCGATCTGCTGGGCGTAGTGCTCGATCTGCCGGTGCTCCCGGAAGTGCTTTTCTATCAGCTGCGCGAGGTGATCGAGGTGCTGCATGCCGCGCTCTCGGGGTTTGGCGATGTGCTGGGCGCGTTCGCGCGAACGCCGCGAAATCCATACCAGCAGGGCGCACAGCAGCGACTGCAACATCAGGTCGCGCTCCGGTCGGCGCGAGGCGTATTCGTCGGTCAACTGGGCGAGCAACAGCTCAAGGTAATCACGGTCATCGCCGGCCCAATAGCAGTGGGCCTCAGCCATTGGCTTGCCTTCGAGCAACGGCGCAAAGCGGTCGAGTACCGGCTTGGCCAGGCTGATCACGTAGCCCTGAATGTCTTCGGAGAAGCGAAAGCCATGAATGCTCATCACCGGAACGATCTGCAGGGCACCGCCGCTGACTTGCTGCTCGACGTCTTCAACCAAAACCCGTGCTTGCCCCGCCTGCACGTAGAGCAACTGAGCAAGGTCACCGTGGCGGTGGGTCTTGATTTCCCAGTCATGCAAACGGCTGCGCTCAGGGATCGACTCGCAGTGGATCAGATCCGGCGTCGGCCAGGACGTCTCGCCGTAGAGCTTGAACACCGGGATGCCATTAACAGTCGCCATACGGATACCTGCCGATCCTCGAAAAGTCCTAAAAATAAAGCAGAAATTGCCTTCTTATAGAACCTTTATCTGCGAAAAATACAGAACGACTAATCGTAACCCAGAGCCGCCAGGCTCATGAGGATAAAAACAATGAAGACTCAAATTGCCATCATCGGGGCAGGTCCGTCTGGATTGCTGCTCGGTCAATTGCTGCACAATGCCGGTATCGACAACATCATCATCGAGCGTCAGAGCCCAGACTATGTCCTCGGCCGAATCCGCGCCGGCGTGCTTGAGCAAGGCATGGTCGACCTGCTGCACGAGGCGGGTGTTGGTGCACGGATGGATCAGGAAGGGCTGGTGCACGATGGTTTCGAGCTGGCCTTCAACGGTCGTGTCGAGCACATCAACCTGCGCGAACTGACTGGCGGCAAGACCGTGATGATCTATGGCCAGACCGAAGTTACCCGTGACCTCATGCAGGCTCGTCGGCAAAGCGGTGCGCCGACCTACTACGACGCCAGCGATGTGCAACTGCACGAGTTGAAGGGCGAAAAGCCTTACGTCACCTTCATCCAGGACGGTCACCAGGTGCGCATCGACTGCGACCTGATCGCCGGCTGCGATGGCTATCACGGCGTGTCCCGCAAATCGATCCCGGACGGCGTGCTCAAGGAATTCGAGCGGGTGTATCCGTTCGGTTGGCTGGGCGTTCTGGCCGATACGCCGCCGGTCAACGAGGAACTGATCTACGCCAGCCACGAGCGCGGCTTTGCCCTGTGCAGCATGCGCTCGCCTACGCGTACTCGTTACTACGTGCAGGTCGCCAGCGATGAAAAGGTCGAGGACTGGTCGGACCAGCGCTTCTGGGACGAACTCAAGAGCCGTCTGCCCGAAGCCGTTGCCGCCAAGCTGATTACCGGCCCCTCCATCGAGAAAAGCATCGCGCCGCTGCGCAGCTTCGTGGTCGAGCCAATGCAGTATGGCCACCTGTTCCTGGTCGGGGATGCCGCCCACATCGTCCCGCCTACCGGCGCCAAGGGCCTGAACCTGGCCGCCAGCGACGTCAGCACCCTTTACCGAATCCTCCTCAAGTACTACCGCGAAGGCCGCCAGGACCTGCTCGAGCGTTACTCGCAGATCTGCCTGCGCCGGGTCTGGAAGGCCGAACGCTTCTCTTGGTGGATGACCTCGGTGTTGCATCAATTCCCCGGCACCGACGCCTTCAGCCAACGCATGCAGCAGACCGAGCTGGAATACTTCGTGAGCTCCGAAGCCGGGCGTAAAACGATTGCGGAAAACTATGTTGGCTTGCCGTACGAGCCAGTGGAATGAAACCCCTTGCGCTGTGATCAACGACTCATCGAGCGATGAGCGCTATTCCAATACAGAGGTAACTCATGACTCACCTTGCCACGCAATTCCCAGTCTTCACCCAACAGTTCATTGCCGGTCAATGGCGCGACGGCCGTGACGGCAGTGTGCTGCAGGTGACCAACCCGTTCGATGGCAGCCAATTGGCGCAAATTGTCCAGGCCGATCGCGACGACCTTGACGAAGCCTATCGCAAGGCTGCGCAAGCGCAGGTGCAGTGGGCCGCCACCGGTCCTGCCGAGCGGGCAGCGGTGATGCACCGCGTCGTGCAGTTGTTCGACGAGCACCGCGAAGCGATCATCGACTGGATCATTCGCGAGTCTGGCAGTACCCGCATCAAAGCGCAGATCGAATGGGGCGCGGCGCGCAGCATTACCCTGGAGTCGGCCTCGTTCCCGGCCCGGGTTCACGGCCGCCTGTTGCCGTCCAACGTGCCTGGCAAGGAAAACCGCGTATACCGTGAGGCGCTTGGCGTGGTGGGCGTGATCAGCCCATGGAACTTCCCCCTGCACTTGTCGCAGCGCTCCGTGGCGCCTGCCTTGGCCTTGGGTAACGCGGTAGTGATCAAGCCTGCCAGCGACACGCCGGTCACCGGCGGTCTGCTCCTGGCCAGTCTGTACGAAGCGGCCGGGCTGCCAGCCGGGTTGATCAGTGTCGTGGTCGGCGCCGGGTCGAAAATCGGCAATGCGTTCGTCGAGCATGAGGTGCCCAAGTTCATCTCCTTCACAGGCTCGACGCCAGTTGGGCTGAACATCGGCCGCCTGGCCTCGGGCGGGCAGCACCTCAAGCATGTGGCGCTGGAACTGGGTGGCAACAGCCCCTTCGTGGTCCTGGCCGATGCCGACCTGGAACAAGCGATAGGGGCGGCGGTGATGGGCAAGTTCCTTCACCAGGGTCAGATCTGCATGGCGATCAACCGGATCATCGTTGAAGACGCCCTCTACGACGAATTTGTCGCGGGTTATGCCAAGAAGGTCAAAGCGCTGAAAGTCGGCAACCCGCATGACGCTGACACAGTGATCGGCCCGATTATCAACGCCAAGCAATTGCAGGGGCTGCTGGAGAAGATTGCGCGAGCCAAGCAGGAGGGTGCCCGCACCGTGGTCGAAGGCGAGGTGCAAGGCCAATTGCTGGCGCCGCATGTGTTCGCGGATGTCACCAAGGATATGGAGATCGCCCGCGAGGAGATCTTCGGCCCTCTGGTCGGGATTCAGCGTGCACGTGATGAAGCGCATGCGCTGGAGCTGGCCAACGACAGCGAATTCGGCCTGTCGAGCGCGGTGTTCAGTGGCGATCTGGAACGTGCCGTGCGCTTCGCCCGCAAGGTCAAGGCCGGCATGACTCACGTCAACGATATCCCGGTCAATGACGAGGCACACGCGCCGTTTGGTGGCGAGAAGAACTCCGGGCTTGGCCGTTTCAATGGCGACTGGGCCATCGAGGAGTTCACCACCGATCATTGGGTCAGCGTGCAAGCCAGCCCGCGCCGCTATCCATTCTGAGGCCTACCGGAGAACGATCATGCTGAACGGTAAAGTGCTGGTCATCACAGGTGTGTCCTCAGGCATCGGCGAAGAAACCGCCCGGCTCGCGCGCGCCCAGGGTGCCCATGTGATCGGCGTCGACATCAATCGCCCGGCAGTCGAGGTCGACCGCTTCATCCAGGCCGACCTGTCGTCCCAGGCCTCGATCGACTCGCTGCTCGGGCAACTGCCCGATGGCATCGACGGCCTGGCCAACATCGCAGGCTTGGCACCGACGCAAAATGCCGAGTCGGTACTTAAGGTCAATCTGGTCGGCCTCAAGTACCTGACGCTGGGGATGTTGCCGCGCCTCGCCGACAATGCCTCCATCGTCAACCTGGCCTCGCTGGCAGGCATCGGCTGGCCACAGTCGATCGCGGCGATCAACGACAGTGAACACCTGAGTTTCTCTGGCGCAGCGGCGGTCTGTGCTCGGCATGAGATCGTCGGCGCGCGCAGTTATTTCTTCTCCAAGGAAGCGCTGATCGCCTGGACCCTGCAGAACCGCTGGACCTGGCGCGACCGCGGCATTCGCATGAATGCCGTCAGCCCAGGCCCGGTAGACACACCGATCCTCAAGGACTTCGTCGAAACCCTCGGTGCCCGCGCCGAAGAAGACATGAAAACCATGGATCGACCTGGCCACGCTAGCGACATTGCGCCGGTTGTAGCCTTCCTGCTTAGTGACGGATCACGCTGGATGCGCGGTACCAATGTGGCGGTCGATGGCGGTATGCATTCGCATATTCTGGCCAGTAGTAGTGGCTTGCAAGGCGCGTAAGCAGTCGCCCGCATCGTGTCCTGGGCATTGCTGGCTGAATCAGAAGACCCTCGTTCTACACGAGGGCCTTTCTGTTTGTGGATGGGGTGGCAGGCGACTCTGTTCAGCGCTTGAAACAAGCGATAGTGACGCCGCGCGCCGCAGGATAGAGAGCTGGGTTCTGGTACCCTCGACAATCCAGCCAGCCATTGCAGCGGAACCTTGACATGCACGGAATGACCCCAGAAGTACTCACCGATCTTGCTCCCGAAGGAACGCTGCGAGTTGCGATCAACTACGGCAATCCGGTCCTCGCCCAGCAGGGTGCTGATGGCACCCCCTTGGGCGTGTCTGTTGCCTTGGCCAAAGCGCTCGCCGCTGAGCTTGGTGTCGAACTGCAGATAACCGGCTTCGACGCCGCCGGCAAGGTGTTTGCGGCGCTGGAGCAAGACCTGTGGCGCGTCGCGTTCCTGGCGATCGAGCCGGTGCGGGCCGCTCAGATCGACTTCACCGAGCCCTATGTGCTGATCGAAGGCACCTACCTGGTCAAGTGTGATTCAGCCTGGCAGCAGGTGGATGAGCTTGATCAGGCTCAGACCCGTATCGCTGTGGGCAAGGGAGCGGCCTATGATCTGTATCTGTCGCGTACCCTGCAGCATGCGCAGCTGGAGCGTGCAGACACTTCCCATGCCGCCGTGGACCTGTTCATCGCCAACGGGCTGGATGCCGCTGCCGGGGTGCGTCAGCCGCTGGAGCAGTTTGCCCTGCGCAACCCTGAGTACCGGGTATTGGACGGCGCGTTTACCGCTATTCGTCAGGCCATGGCAGTGCCACGCGGCCGGGACGCTGGCGCCGCTTACGTTCGTGCGTTCATCGAGCGCCGCCTGACGGAAGGGTTTGTCCGCGGTGCGTTGCTGGCGAGCGGTCAGACCGACGTCAGCGCGCCTCGCTGACCCTGGCCGACCAGCGTCAGGTCCTTGGCTGAGTAGCTGTACTACCCTGTTGCGAAGACGTCCGAACTTCACACGGGGGACTCTTCATGCAAGCGCAACTTCCACCCGCACTGCAGCAGCTGCATTTACCCTTGCGTCTCAAGCTGTGGGACGGCAATCAGTTCGATCTGGGGCCTAGCCCTCAGGTCACCATCCTGATCAAGGAACCGCAGCTGATCAGCCAGCTCAGCCACCCCAGCATGGGTGAGCTGGGCACTGCGTTCGTTGAAGGCAAGCTTGAGCTGGAAGGCGACATCGGCGAGGCGATCCGGGTCTGCGATGAGCTCAGCGATGCCTTGCTGGTGGGGCAGCAGGACACCTCACCGGTGCGCTCTGCCCACGACAAGCACACCGATGCGCAGGCCATCTCCTACCACTACGACGTATCTAATGAGTTCTACCAGCTGTGGCTGGATCAGGACATGGCCTACTCGTGCGCCTACTTCAAGGAGCCGGACAACACCCTTGATCAGGCCCAGCAGGACAAGTTCGACCACCTGTGTCGCAAGCTACGCCTGCAGCAGGACGACTACCTGTTGGACGTCGGCTGTGGCTGGGGCGGGCTGGCGCGTTTCGCGGCGCGTGAGTACGGCGCCAAGGTGTTCGGCATCACCTTGAGCAAGGAGCAGCTCAAGCTGGCGCGCCAGCGAGTCAAGGAGGAGGGGCTAGGTAAGCGGGTCGATCTGCAGATTCTCGACTACCGCGATCTGCCGCAGGATGGCCGCTTCGACAAGGTGGTCAGTGTCGGCATGTTCGAACATGTCGGCCATGCCAACCTCGACCTGTATTGCCAGACATTGTTTGGCGCCGTGCGCGAGGGCGGGGTGGTGATGAACCACGGCATCACGGCGCGGCATGTGGATGGTCGACCGGTAGGCAGAGGGGCGGGCGCGTTCATCGACCGTTACGTGTTCCCCAATGGCGAGCTGCCGCACCTGTCGATGATCAGCAGCAGCATCTGCACCGCTGGGCTCGAGGTGGTGGATGTAGAGAGCCTGCGCCTGCACTACGCGAGGACGCTGCATCAGTGGAGTGAGAACCTCGAGCACCAACTGCACCGGGCTGCGGCGATAGTGCCGGCCAAGACCCTGCGTATCTGGCGGCTGTATCTGGCAGGGTGTGCCTATGCCTTCAGCAAGGGCTGGATCAACCTGCACCAGATCCTCGCGGTCAAACCCTACGCCGATGGCCACCACGATCTGCCCTGGACGCGCGAGGATCTGTATCGCTGAGCGCCCTCAGAGCACCGGAGATATCAGCCGAGCGATACGCATCCCAAGCTGTTGCAGGCGGTGGGTATCGCGGCTGTCTTCGGCGGTGATCTCCTTGGCGTGGGAGAAGTCCTCCTGCAGCATCGCCTCGACCTGATCGGCAAACGCCCGGTCGACGGTCAGCAGGGTGATCTCGAAATTCAGCCGAAACGAGCGGTTGTCCAGGTTGGCGCTGCCGATGGCGCTGACCTCATCATCAACCAACACCACCTTCTGATGCAGGAAGCCCGGTTGGTAGCGGAACATGCGCACACCGGCGCGCACCGCTTCGAAGGCAAACAGGCTGGAAGCGGCGTAGACCACGCGGTGGTCCGGCCGCGCCGGGATCAGCACGCGCACGTCGACACCGCGCATCACGGCCAGGCGCAATGCCGCAAACACGGCCTCGTCGGGGATGAAGTACGGCGTGGTTATCCACACCCGGTGCACCGCCGAATGAATGGCCTCGACGAAGAACAGCGAGCAGGTTTCCTGGGGATCAGCCGGGCCGCTCGCCAGCAGCTGGCAGAGCACGCCGTTGTCTGGGTAGGTGTCCTGCAGAATCAGCGGCGACAGCTCGCGCGTGGCCCAGTACCAGTCCTCGGCGAACGACTCCTGCAGGCAGGCCACGGCCGGGCCGTTGATCTGTACATGGGTATCACGCCACGGTGACAGCTGCGGGTTGCCGCCCAGGTATTCATCGCCAACGTTATGCCCACCGATAAAGCCGACTTCACCATCCGCCACGACGATCTTGCGGTGGTTGCGGAAATTGACCTGAAAACGGTTGAACCAGCCGCCGCGGGTGGCGAAGGCCTTTACCTGCACACCGCCATCGCGTAGTTCCTTCACATAGCTGGCTGGCAGCGCATGGCTGCCGATGCGGTCGTATAGGACGAAAACCTGCACACCCTCGCCAGCCTTGCGCAGCAGTAGTTGCTGCAGCTCGCGGCCGATGATGTCGTCGTGGATGATGAAAAACTGGACCAGCACTGCTTGGCGGGCTTTATCGATCGCAGCAAAGATTGCGTCAAAGGTAGCCCGGCCATTGATCAGCAGCTTGACCTGGTTGTTCGCCAGACACGGCATGCGTCCCAGCTTGGGCATGGCGCGCAGGGCCTTGTAACTGTCCGACTCGCGCGCCGCCAATGCTTCCTCAACCCATGGCCGCCAGTTCAGGTTGGCCATCGCCACGTGCATCTCCTGGTTGGCCTGCCGACGCGCCTTGATGTAGGCGTTGAACGAGCGTGCGCCGAAGACCAGATAGGGGATCAAGGCCAGATACGGTATGAACAGCAACGGCATCGCCCAGGCGATTGCGCCCTGGGCAGTGCGCACGGTGAGCACGGCATGCAGCGCAGCTACCATCCCCAATAAATGAGTGAAGCCAATCACGTAACCGAAGAAATAGGGGCTGTGGTAATCCATGTGCATCCTGCTTGCTGAAAACACTACTGATAACAGACCACGGGTCTAGTGTAGCGTGCAACCGACTGACGAATTTGACGTCTAAGCTTGAGTCCGGCCAGTTGCCCGGTTATGCCAAGGAGCATTTATTGATGAACATCCGCCTGCCCCTGTTCGCCCTGGTCGTGAGTCTGACCAGCCCATTGGTCCACGCACAAATGCTCCAGCCCGGGCTGTGGGAACTGACCACCAGCGACATGCAGGTCGATGGCAAGGCACTGCCCGACATGGGCTTCATGCTGGGTCAGCTGAAGAACCTGCCGCCTGAGCAACGGGCGATGATGGAAGGCGCGCTGGCCAAGCAAGGTATTACCGTTGGCGGCAATGGCGTGCGCTCGTGCCTGACACCGGAGCAGGTCAAGACCGACGATATTCCGCTGCAGGATCCGAAGTCAGGCTGCACGCAGAGGATCACTGACCGCACCGGCAAGGTCTGGAAATTTGAATTCAGCTGCCCGAAAGCGCAGGGTCAGGGTGAAGCGACGTTCCTAAGTGATCGGGAATTCACCACCAAGGTGAACGGCACCTTCAACGCCTCGGGTGTGGAACAAAAGGGCAGTATGAATACCCGCGCGCAGTGGCTGGGTAGCGATTGCGGCACAGTCAAACCACGCGTAGGCGGTTAAGCGCGTCTGTTGTTGCAACCGGCTGCCGACCCAGCAGCCGGTTGCTGTTTCACCAGCGCCATTCGCTGACGGCTACCGCATCGTGAGCATGCAGGCTCTCTGCATGCTCGACCCTTATGCTGAATCCAGTTGCCCAAGGCAGCGCCTGCATCGCCAGGTGCAAGCGGCGGGCAGCGTCTTCGCAGAACATCAGGTTCTGCCCATTTGCTAAAGCAAAGGCCTGCTCATCGGCGCGCTTCACTGCTGTTTGCACTGCGGTGCCCAGCGCTGCCTCCACGCTATCTATCAGCGCTCTTAAAGGCAGCGTCTCTTTGCTCGCGGCTAACCTCACCTTGATGCGTGCTTCGCTGCGCTGACTGTGCGGTGTGGCGACGATGCCTTCGCTGCTGCCAAGCCAGGCAATCACCGCCTCTTCTTGCAGTTCCACCCCCGCGAAATCATCCAAGAACTGCTGCTGAATGAGCTGTCGCGCCAGCGCGGCGGAGCATGGGCATGTCGAGGAATAGGCAATTCGCACAAATAGTTCCACGTGGAACATTTCGTTCTTGATCGTCGCATCAACGGTTACTGGATAGCTCTTCCAGCCGGCTAGCGAGCTGATCAACGCAGGTCGATTGACCAGATAATCAAAGCTCAGATTGCAATGAGCGGCCGTAGAGAGGCCTTCGTGGCTGTCGAGGAACTCACTGAGCAGGCGGCGCAAAACAAGCGGCGACAGTTCTTCCTGCTCGATGCCTTGCAACGCCAGGTACAGGCGCGACATGTGGATACCGCGTGAGCGCCCATCAACCAGATTGACGCCTGCGCTGGCGCGAGCACTCACCCGGTGTCCCTCAATGGTCACGGGCAGCGCGATGCCTTGCATGCCAACCCAATCCAGCGGCTGGGCCTGTGGGTCCATCTGTGCAGCAATATCGGGCAGAGTCATTGGTGGGTTCCGGGAGAGATTGTTCGCAAGACGGGTTGGCTAAATTGTATTGTTATAATATAACATTAAGCAAATGCATCGCTTCGAATGCGTTCGCCTGATGAGGTTTGCCATGTCCACCCGTCTCCCCGTCACCGTGCTGTCTGGCTTTCTTGGCGCAGGCAAAAGCACCTTGCTCAATCATGTGCTGCGCAACCGCGACAACCTGCGCGTCGCCGTCATCGTCAACGACATGAGCGAAATCAACATCGATGCCAGCGAAGTGCAGCGCAACGTCAGCCTCAACCGCGCCGAAGAAAAACTGATCGAGATGAGCAACGGTTGCATCTGCTGCACCCTGCGCGAAGACCTGCTCGAAGAAGTCGCCCGGCTGGCAGAGGACGGTCGCTTTGA
The DNA here is from genome assembly GCF_050496565.1 of Pseudomonas shirazensis. GTDB lineage: Bacteria > Pseudomonadota > Gammaproteobacteria > Pseudomonadales > Pseudomonadaceae > Aquipseudomonas > Aquipseudomonas shirazensis_A. The sequence goes on along the minus strand of NZ_JBNWAE010000001.1, from coordinate 591,289 downwards.
TTACCTGCTGATCGAGTCGACCGGCATCTCTGAACCGCTACCAGTCGCCGAGACCTTCACCTTCCGCGATGAACAAGGCCGCAGCCTGTCTGACCTGGCACGGCTCGACACCATGGTGACCGTGGTCGACGGGTTGAATTTTCTGCGCGACTACCAGGCCGCAGATACCCTGGCCAGCCGCGGTGAGACGCTTGGCGAAGACGATGAGCGCTCGATCAGTGACCTGCTGATCGAGCAGATCGAGTTCGCCGATGTGCTGCTGCTGAGCAAGATCGACCTGATCGGCCAGGACCAGCGCAACGAGCTGATGGCGATCCTGCGCAGCCTCAATGCCCGCGCCCAGATTGTGCCGATGGTGATGGGCCAGGTGCCGCTGGCGCAGATTCTCGATACCGGCCTGTTCGACTTCGAGCAGGCCGCGCAGGCGCCCGGCTGGCTGCAGGAGCTGCGCGGCGAGCACGTACCGGAGACCGAGGAATACGGCATCGCCGCAAACTCCTGGCAGGCGCGGCGACCGCTGCACCCGCAGCGCTTCTTCGACTTTATCCACAAGCCATGGACCAATGGCCGATTGCTGCGCTCGAAGGGCTTCTTCTGGCTTGCCAGCAAGTATCAGGAGGCAGGCAGTTGGTCGCAGGCTGGCGGCATGATGCGCTACAGCTATGCAGGGCGCTGGTGGTGTTTTGTGCCAGAGGACCAGTGGCCGCAGGACGACGCCAGCAAGGCTGCGATTCTGGGTCACTGGAGTGAGGAAGCCGGGGATTGCCGCCAGGAGCTGGTATTCATCGGACAGAACATCGACTTTGCACAGTTATCCACAGCGCTGAATGCGTGTCTGTTGACCGACGAAGAGATGGCAGCCGGTTCGGATGCCTGGCTGAATTTCCCAGATCCGTTCGGTGCGTGGCATGAGGACATGGCCGCATAAACCGAGCCCTGTGGATAACATCGTGATGTGCAGGCTGGCCTTGACTGCCTGAGCAGGCGGGGCATAGTGGACGCTTCCGGTTACGGGGCCGCTTTGCCTCGCTTTGCGCAGATCATCGGCATGCTCAAGAACATCCCCACCCACGTCGTTGCCGGCCCTCTGGGCGCCGGCAAGACCAGCCTGATTGGCCATCTGCTTGCGCAAAAGCCTGCCAATGAGCGCTGGGCTGTGCTGGTCAACGAGTTTGGCCAGATCGGCCTGGACGCCGCGCTGTTACACCGTGACGAAGAAGGCGTTGCCATCGCTGAGGTTGCCGGTGGCTGCCTGTGCTGCGTCAACGGCGTGCCGTTTCAGGTTGGGCTGGGTCGGCTGCTGCGCAAAGCTCGCCCGGACCGGCTGTTTATCGAACCGTCCGGCCTGGGTCATCCGCTGCAGCTGTTGCAGCAGCTAAGCCAGGCGCCTTGGGCCGGCATACTGCAATTGCAGCCCTTGATCATGGTGCTGGATGCGTCCGCATTGGCCAGAAGAGAGCGCTTGGCAGAGGCGCAGCAACAAGCGCTGGCGGCAGCGGAGCTGTTGATAATCAACAAGGCCGACGCTGTGGATAACCCTCAGCGGCTGGCAATAACCGCGCAGTTATCGGAAAAACCTGCTTTCTGGACCGAACAAGGCCGGCTGGCGATTGCAGACCTTTTACAGCTTTCCACAGCCCCGACCCATGCTGTGACGGTGACGCCGTTGCCTGAGGATAACCATCCCAACCTGGCTGGCGCATTGTGGAAAAGTAGCGACAAGCCGCTGTTTGCCGCTGAAAAAGGCGAGGGTGGTTGGAGCTGTGGCTGGCGCTGGCATCCATCCCAATGCTTCGAAGAACAGCGTATCGAGCATTTTCTGAGCACCACACCGTGGCTCAGAGCTAAAGGAGTTATCCACAGCACATCTGGTTGGCAGTCCTTTAACGGTCTTGCTGGCGGCGTCTTGAGTTGGCAGCCAAGCGAATGGCGCAAGGATTCAAGGCTGGAGCTGATTTTCGCGAATGAGCAGCCTGTAGCAGCGCTGCAGCAGGCCATGGCCGACTGCCGTATTCAGCGCTGATCGTTGCTCCAGCGGTTGTGCTCCTGGCGCCACTGCTGCATCTCGATCACGTTGTCGCTACGTGGCGCCGGCTTTATCTCGAACGGGTAGGGCGCCAACTCGATCTGCATGGTGTGCGCACCAAACTGCGTGACAGTACCCGGATGGCGCTGCTCGCCGGTCACGGTGAATTCGAAGTTGTAGATCCGCGCCAGGCGCTTGCGGCCGTTGGCGTCGCGGACAAAGCCGATACGCTTGAGCGCTACGGCTTCGTCGAGCAGCTCCAGGTCGAGTTTGGCGCAATGCTGTTTGACCCGCTCGAGGGCTTTCTCGCGCAGCCCGTGGTTATGCCACAGCCAGGCGCCGCCGCTGGCCAGCAGCATCAGGACGAAGAGGTTCTCCAGGGTCAACATTTGCATATGCTCCAAACAGGTAGATCCAGCTTAACTGCGTCCCTGGCCTGTCGTACAGGTGGCAATCGGGTTCATACTGCGCAACGTTCTTATCTTGAAATCAGTTTTGGAAACCTCTGCATGAAACGCACGCCGCACTTGCTCGCGATCCAATCCCATGTGGTCTTCGGCCACGCCGGAAACAGCGCCGCGGTGTTTCCCATGCAGCGCATAGGCGTGAATGTCTGGCCGCTGAATACGGTGCAGTTCTCCAACCACACTCAGTATGGCCAGTGGGCCGGAGAAGTGCTTGCGCCAGCGCAAATTCCTGCGTTGGTGGAAGGCATTGCCAACATCGGCGAGCTGGGCAACTGCGATGCGGTGTTGTCCGGGTATCTGGGCAGCGCCGAGCAGGGCCGGGCGATTCTGGCCGGCGTCGAGCGGATCAAGGCGGTCAACCCCAAGGCGCTGTACCTGTGCGACCCGGTCATGGGCCATGCCGAGAAGGGCTGCAGCGTGCCGGCCGAGGTCAGCGACTTCCTTCTGCAACAGGCTGCGGCCAAGGCCGATATTCTCTGCCCTAACCAGCTTGAGCTGGACAGCTTCAGCGGGCGCAAGGCGCAGTCGCTGGAAGATTGCGTGGCGATGGCGCGCAACCTGCTCGCCCGCGGCCCGCAGGTGGTGCTGGTCAAGCACCTGAGCTATCCGGGCCGCGCCGAAGACTCTTTCGAAATGCTGCTGGTCACTGCCGAAGACTGCTGGCACTTGCGCCGGCCGCTGCTGTGCTTCCCACGCCAGCCGGTTGGCGTCGGTGACCTTACCTCAGGGCTGTTCCTGGCTCGCGTGCTGCTGGGCGACAGCTGGCTGCAAGCGTTTGAATACACCGCAGCGGCTGTCCACGAGGTGCTGCTGGAAACCCAGGCCTGCGCCAGCTACGAACTGCAGCTGGTGCGAGCCCAGGATCGCATTGCCCATCCGCGCGTGCGTTTCGAAGCGCAACGCCTGAGCGTTTAGAACCATCTCGTTCAAGGTCTCTGCTTTTGCTCTGGCTTGATATCGCCGGGGCCGCTGCGCAGCCCTTTCGCGACACAAGGCCGCTCCCACCGGACGGCGTACGCCCGGCTCCGTCCATGTAGGAGCGGCCTCGTGTCGCGAAAGGGCTGCGCAGCGGCCCCGGCGAGTTCACGACTAGTGAAATTTCAAAACACCTTGAAATGGATAGCGTTTAGATCGAGTCGGTTTTCAGGTCCTGGTAGCGTTTTTCCAGCTCCTGACGGATCTGCCGGCGCTGTTTGCCCTGAAGGAAGCGGCGTTTTTCTTCGCTGCTTTGCGGCAGGCGCGCCGGCACCGGGACCGGCCGGCGATTATCATCCACCGCCACCATGGTGAAGAAGCAGCTGTTGGAATGGCGTACCGAGCGCTCGCGAATGTTCTCGGTCACCACTTTGATGCCCACTTCCATCGACGTGTTGCCGGTGTAGTTGACCGACGCCATGAACGTCACCAGCTCGCCGACATGTACAGGCTCGCGGAACACTACCTGATCGACCGACAGGGTCACTACATACGTCCCCGCGTAACGGCTGGCGCACGCATAGGCCACCTCGTCGAGGTACTTGAGCAAGGTGCCGCCATGTACGTTGCCGGAGAAGTTGGCCATGTCCGGGGTCATCAGGACGGTCATAGTCAGCTGGGCGTTTCCAGGTTCCATAGTGTGCTCACGGTGAGGTTGCGCTGAATCGGGGCCGGTATCTGCAGACACTTCTTGGTACCCCTGTTGAAATTTCCGATCTAGATACGGGACGCCGCAGAGCGCTCCGTCGTCACGCGCATGGGCCGTCAGCAGTGTTGTGCACCACAAGCGGGCAGCGGTCATAGCTCGCATCACAAAACGTGCAGCAGCACATCAACCGATCTGTTTCTGCATATTGCGCAGACGTTTTGCGTCCGGGCGCGATGGTAACCTGAGTCAGCCCATGCAACATGGGCTTTCCCCGCTTTAATCACAGTATGTACTTGCTGCCCGCTCAGGTTCGCCTCAGCGGAGGAGCGGTCTGCTCTGGCACCGTGAACAAGGAGTAGCACGCCATGCATGCCATAAGCTTCATCCAGGATCTTGCCGTAATCATGTTGGTGGCGGGCGTGGTCACCATCGTCTTTCATCGGTTGAAACAACCGGTGGTCCTGGGTTACATCGTTGCCGGCTTTATCATCGGCCCGCACACCCCGCCATTTGGCCTTATTCACGACGAAGACACGATCAAGACCCTGGCCGAGCTTGGGGTGATCTTCCTGATGTTCTGCCTGGGCCTTGAGTTCAGCCTGCGCAAGCTGTTCAAGGTAGGGGCCACGGCATTTATCGCGGCGTTCATGGAAATCGTCCTGATGATCTGGATCGGTTTCGAAATCGGCCGCTGGTTCGGCTGGAACACCATGGACTCGCTGTTCCTCGGCGCGATCCTGGCGATTTCCTCGACCACCATCATCGTCAAAGCCCTCAATGACCTGAAGATGAAGAACGAGCGCTTCGCGCAGTTGATCTTCGGCGTGCTGATCGTCGAGGACATCCTCGGTATCGGCATCATCGCCTTGCTCTCGGGTATCGCCGTCAGCGGCTCGGTCAGCTCTGGCGAAGTTTTCTCGACAGTCGGCAAGCTGTCGCTGTTCATGATCGTGGCGTTGGTTATCGGCATTCTGCTGGTGCCGCGGCTGCTGGCCTACGTGGCCAAATTCGAAAGCAACGAGATGCTCCTGATCACCGTGCTGGGGCTGTGCTTCGGCTTCTGCCTGCTGGTGGTCAAGCTTGAGTACAGCATGGTCCTCGGTGCATTCCTGATCGGCGCGATCATGGCCGAGTCGCGGCAACTGCTGAAGATCGAGCGTCTGATCGAACCGGTACGCGACATGTTCAGCGCGATCTTCTTCGTGGCCATCGGCCTGATGATCGACCCGCAGGTGCTGGTCGACTACGCCTGGCCAATCGTGGTGATCACCTTCGCCGTGGTACTGGGCAAGATGCTCTCGTGCGGCATGGGCGCGTTCATTGCCGGCAACGATGGCCGTACCTCGCTGCGGGTGGGCATGGGCCTGTCGCAGATTGGCGAGTTCTCGTTCATCATCGCCGCGCTGGGCATGACCTTACAGGTCACCAGTGACTTCCTCTATCCGGTGGCGGTGGCGGTCTCGGCGATTACCACCTTGCTCACGCCATATCTGATTCGGGCGGCTGACCCGCTGTCGATCAAGCTCGGTCAGATCATGCCCAGCCGGCTGTCACGGGTGCTGTCGCTGTATGGCGAATGGCTGCGCAGCATTCAGCCACAAGGTGAGGGTGCCATGCTCGCGGCGATGATCCGGCGCATCCTGCTGCAGGTTGGGGTCAACCTGGCGCTGGTGATCGCGATCTTCTTTACCGGTGGCTACTTTGCCGAGCGGATCGGCCTGTGGCTGAGCGAGTGGCTGGGCGATGTCAGCCAGCAGAAGGCGCTGATCTGGGGTGCGGCGTTGTTGCTGTCGCTGCCGTTCCTGATTGCGGCATACCGCAAGCTCAAGGCGCTGTCGATGCTGTTGGCGGAGATGGGGGTCAAGCCGGAGATGGCCGGGCGGCATACGCAGCGGGTCCGGCGGGTGATCGCCGAGGTTATCCCGTTGCTGTCACTGCTGGTGATCTTCCTGCTGCTGTCGGCGTTGTCCGCGAGCATCTTGCCGACCAACGAACTGCTGCTGGTGATCGTGGTGGTGGCTGCGGTGGTGGTCGCGGTGCTGTGGCGCTGGTTCATCCGCGTGCACACGCGGATGCAGATCGCTCTGCTCGAAACGCTGGAAAACAACCGCGATCAAGCCCACTGACATTCAACGCAATCGCGGTGCAGAGTGCACCGCGATTGCGTTGAGCGCGGATCAGCTTTCCAGCCAGACGTCGCGCGCCCAGTGCCAGACCGATTCCCAGCTTTCTTCGGTAACCAGCTCTTCTTCGCCCGACCACAGCACCACGGTGCCGTCTTCTTCGACGCAGTAGTAGTTCTCGCCGTCCTGGCAGATCGGGATCAGCTCGCGTGGCACGCCGGCATCCCAGGCGTTGGCAGCAACTTCCGGCAGATAGGTGTGTGACTGTGGGTCGGTGACGGTGACCGGCTCCAGGCTGCCGTAAATCACATCGCTGACTGTCAGCAGATATTCCTTGAACACGAACGGAATATTGATGAACAGCTGCTCCTCGACTTCGACCAACTGATCCTCGTCAGGAAGCTCCAGGGGCACCGGCACCGGCTCATTGGCTTCACGCAGTTGTTCGATCACTTCTTCCACGGTTCACATCCTCTCGCTTGATGACAACGCTGCGGGTTATACCCTAGTAGGGCGCTCTGGCAAAAGCAAAAACCCCGGGCAAGCCCGGGGTTTTTTATGCAGCGAGCCTGGATCAGCCGTTCTGGCGGATACCGGCGACCAGCCAAGGCTGGTTGTCGCCTTGGGCGCGCTCCATGTGCCAGCTTTCGCTGAACGCCTCGCCCTGGTCGAAACGCGAGGTTTTCGACAGACCGCTGAAGGTCAGGGTGGCGATGGTCTTGTCGGCGCGATCTTCGACACCGTCCAACTGCACTTCGAGGTTGTCGATGTAGGTGGACTGGAAGCCATCACCCAGATCAGCGCGCTCGCGCTTGAGGAACTCAAGCAGTTGTGGGGTCACGAACTCGGAGATCTTGTCCATCTCGTTGGCGTCCCAGTGCTGCTGCAGCGTTTGGAAGTGGCTGCGCGCGGCATTCAGGAAGCTTTGCTCGTTGAACCAGGCTGGCGCGTTGATCGCAGGTGCGGCGGCAACAGGTGCGGCAGAACCACCGAAGATAGACGGCTGCGCTGCTTGCTGGTTGTACGCCTCACGCTGGAACGGTGCATGGCCGGCAGCAGCAACTTGTGGTTGTTGCTTGCGGCGACGCGCAGCGATGAAGCGGAACACCAGGAAGGCAATCAGGCCCATGATCAGGAAGTCCATGATCTGCATGCCCTGGAAACCGTCACCCATGAACATGGAGGCCAGCAGACCACCGGCGGCGAGGCCGGCGAGTGGGCCCAACCAGCGCGAAGCACCGCTGGCGGCGGCCGGCGCACGACCTGCAGCATTTGGTGCGGCAGCTGGAGTGTTTGGCGTAGCCTGGCGAGTCTGGTGCATAGGCGCGGCGCCCGAGCTCTTGCCGCCGCCGAAGCGTTTGGCGTTAGCGTCCAGGCTCAGCGTCAGGCCGAGGCACAGCGCCAGGGCGATGCTAAGAAAACGTTGCATAAGTGGGATATCCCCTAATTGTGGATTGCACGCGCGTCATGTTGCACATGTTGTAGCAGACATGACCAGCAGCATAATGTTTCGAGCTTTTGCCTGAACGGTCATTCAGCAACCGCTCAGGCATCCGCGTTGGCTCAGATGGCCTCGAGCTTGGCGTAACCGAGCATCAGCCATTTGCTGCCCTCGGCGAAATTCACCTGCACCCGTGCCTGGGCGCCAGAGCCCTCGAAGTTGAGGATCACGCCTTCACCAAATACCGAATGCTGCACGCGCTGGCCAAGGTTGAACGAGGTCTGCGGGATGTTGGCATTGGCGAAGATGCTGCTGGCCGGCGCCTGCGAGCCGCCGAACGGGCGGCTGACCGAGTTCGACAGGCGCACTTCCTGCACCAGACCAGCCGGGATTTCGCGGACGAAGCGCGAGACCTTGTTGTAGGTCTCGCTGCCATATAGACGACGCGTCTCGGCGTAGGTCATGAACAGCTGGCGCATGGCCCGGGTGATGCCGACATACGCCAGGCGCCGCTCTTCGGCCAGGCGACCGGGTTCTTCCAGGCTCATCTTGTGCGGGAACAGGCCTTCTTCCAGGCCGACCAGGAACACGTAGGGGAATTCCAGGCCCTTGGCGCTGTGCAGGGTCATCAATTGCACGCTGTCTTCGTGTTCATCCGCCTGCGACTCACCGGCTTCCAGCGAGGCGTGGCCGAGGAAGGCCGACAGCGGCGACAGGTCGGCGTCTTCGTCGCTGCTTTCGAAGTTGCGCGCAGCGCTGACCAGTTCCTCAAGGTTTTCTACCCGTGCCTGGCCCTTTTCACCCTTTTCTTCCTGGTGATAGATGATCAGCCCGGACTGCTCGATGACGGTCTGGGTCATGACGTGCAGTGGCATTTCGACGGCTTTTGCCGCCAGCCCTTCGATCAACTCGATAAAGGCACCCAGCGCGCTCGCGGCGCGGCCTTTGAGGCCTTTGGCGGCGATCAGCTGGCACATCGCTTCCCACATCGACAGCTGCGCGTGGCGAGCGTGGTCGCGGATCGCTTCGACGGTTTTTTCGCCTATGCCACGCGGGGGCACGTTGATCACCCGCTCCAGCGCAGCGTCGTTGCCACGGCCTTCGAGCAGGCGTAGGTAGGCCATGGCGTTCTTGATTTCGGCACGTTCGAAGAAGCGTTGGCCGCCGTAGATCCGGTAAGGGATGCGTTCGCGCAGCAGGGCCTCTTCAAGCACCCGCGACTGGGCGTTGGAGCGATAGAGGATGGCGATGTCGCTGCGCGCATGGCCCTGCTTGATCACGCTCTCGATCGACTCGACTACATAACGTGCCTCGTCGTGCTCGTTGTAGGCGGCGTACAAGGTCAGTGGCTCGCCTTCACCGACATCGGTCCACAGCTCTTTGCCGAGACGGTCGGTGTTGTTGGCGATCAGGGCGTTGGCGGCCTTGAGGATGCCACCCGTGGAGCGGTAATTCTGCTCCAGGCGGATCATCTCGGCGTCGGGGAAGTCTTCGGTGTACTGATGGATGTTTTCGATCTTGGCACCGCGCCAGCCGTAGATCGACTGGTCGTCGTCGCCCACCGCCATCAGGCTGTCGCCGCCCTTGGCCAGCAGGCGCAACCAGGCGTACTGCACGGCGTTGGTGTCCTGGAACTCATCCACCAACAGGTGGCGGAAGCGCCGCTGGTAGTGCTCAAGCAGGCCCGGGTTGTCGCGCCACAGGTCCAGCGCACGCAACAGCAGTTCGGAGAAGTCAATCACGCCGGCGCGTTCGCAAGCTTGCTCGTAAGCTTCGTAGACGCTGCGCATGGTCGCCAGGAACAGGTCGCCGCCCGCTTGAATGTGCTGCGGGCGCAGGCCTTCATCTTTCTGCCCGTTGATGAACCACTGAGCCTGGCGCACCGGCCAGCGCTGTTCATCCAGGCCCAGCTCGCGCATCACCCGTTTGACCAGGCGCTGCTGGTCATCGCTGTCGAGAATCTGGAAGTTCTGCGCCAGCTTGGCTTCCTGCCAGTGTGCCCGCAACAGGCGGTGAGCCAGGCCGTGGAAGGTGCCCACCCACATGCCGGCGGGGCTGATCCCCATCAGCTGCTCGATCCGCTGGCGCATTTCGGCGGCAGCCTTGTTGGTGAAGGTCACCGACAGGATCGAGTGCGGCGAGGCCTGTTCGACCTGGATCAACCAGGCGATACGGTGCACCAGCACGCGGGTTTTACCGGAACCGGCGCCAGCAAGCACCAGTTGACGCCCGACCTTGGCCGCTACGGCCTGGCGTTGGGCATCGTTGAGGGAATTCAGCAGGAGGGAGAGGTCGTCTGTGCGCATCCGGCCATTCTAGGTTGCTGTGGGGGGAGGGGGCAAATCTCTACTGTATAAATATTCACCTCGAGCGCCCGCCGTTCATCGATTCTGTGATGTCGTTACGCCGGTAACAGCACTGGATGACACAGAGCAGTTTGGCCTGGGCGTTCGCTTGTGTAAGATCCGGGCAACTTTTTGTCGCCAGCCAATAACAAGAAAATGACATGACTCAGGATTGCACGGCGGTCGGCGTATTGCCGCAGGTGTCGAGGAATGTGCGCAGGCAATTTGCCACTCAGCTGTCCATCGAGCGCACCCGGCTGCTGTATCAAGGCTCGCTCCTGCCCACTTTATTGATGCTGTTCAACGGCCTGCTTTGCGCGTGGCTGTTGTGGAGCCCTGGTCGCTATCTGCTGCTGGGCGCCTGGCTGATCTGGTTGCTGGCGATTGCCGGGCTGCGGCTGGTGCAGGTGACCGCGTTCGACGCCGCACCGACCCAGCGGCAGGCCAGCCTGAGCTGGCGGCGGATGTTTCTGCTGGGCTCGGCGTTCAGTGGCCTGACCCTGGCCTGCGCAGCGATTGCCCTGGTGCCGGTGGCCAACTTCATCCAGCAGGCCTGGGTCTTTGGCTTGCTCGGGGTGGCGGCGTTGTCTGCCAGCGTCGCCTATGCCGTCAGCCTGCCGGCGTTTCTCAGTTTCGCCTTGCCCTGCCTGCTGCCGCCGATTGCCTTCCTGTTCTACTTCGACGCCGGCCAGCAACGCGGCTGGGGTTGGTTGGGGCTGATTCTGCTGGGGGCGCTGATGGTGGTGGCCTGGCAGGTCCATCGCTTGGTCGATCGCAGCTTGTTACGGCGCTTTCAGAATCAGGCGCTGAATGAAGACCTGCAGCGCATTTACGCGCAAAAGGCGCTTGAAGAGCAGCAACGCCTGGCGTCGTCGGTATTTGAAGCCTGCAACGACGGTATCGTCGTGCTCACGGCCGACTTCACCTTGCTTGCCGTCAACCAGGCTTACTGCCAGATGACCGGCTACTCCATTGCCGAGCTGCTCGCCCGCCAGTTGCTCGAGCTGCCCTGCAGCAGCGACGCTCGGCGTTATCAGCAGTCCATGGAGCATGCCCTGGCCCAGCACGGCCAGTGGCAGGGCGAGCTGGTCGAAGCCCGGCGCAATGGCGAGTTGTATCCGCAATGGCTGCAACTCACAGCCGTGCGTGGAGCGTCTGGCAGGCTCAGCAACATTGTCGGCTTTTTCACCGATCTGTCGGCGCGGCGTGCGTCTGAAGAGCGGCTGCGCTACCTCGCTCACTATGATGAGCTGACTGGCCTGGCCAACCGCGCGCTGTTCCGCTTGCGCGTGCATGAGGCCGGCCAGCGCGCGCGGCTGAACGGGCGCAGCCTGGCCTTGCTGCACATCGACCTTGATCGCTTCAAATTGCTCAATGAAAGCCTTGGCCACGAGCTGGCCGATCAGTTGTTGAAAAAGATCGCTCAGCGGATCGCCAATGCCGTGCCCGAAGCCGACACCGTCGCGCGCCTGTCGGGCGATGAGTTTGCCGTGCTGTTCGATGGCTACAGCAACTTGTCCAGCCTGGTCCGAGTGACCACGCGCTTGCTCGACAAGCTGCGCGTGCCGCTGCGCCAGGATGATCATGAGGTGGTGGTCAGCGCCTCGGTGGGCATCAGCCTGTTGTCTGATGCTGCGTTCGACGGCAATACCCTGATCAGCCAGGCGGACATGGCCAAGCGTCACGCCAAGCACCTGGGTGGTGACAACTTCCAGTTCTACACCGAGAGCCTGCGCGCCAGCACGCTGGAGCGTTTGCAGCTGGAGATTCAGCTGCGCAAGGCAATCGATGAAGGGCAGCTGTGCGTCTACTACCAACCCAAACTGTGCCTGCGCAGCGGCAAGCTGCATGCGGCCGAGGCCTTGGTGCGTTGGCAGCATCCGCAACTGGGGATGGTCCCGCCCAGCGAGTTCATTGGCCTTGCCGAAGAAACCGGGTTGATCGCGCCGATGGGCGAGTTCGTTCTGCGTCAGGCCTGCCGGCAGGCGTGCCAGTGGCTGCGTGAGGGCGTGCAGGTTCGCGTCTCGGTCAACCTGTCGGTCTATCAGCTGCGCCAGGGCAAGCTGGTCAGCCTGGTGCGTCAGGTACTGGAAGAAACCGGGCTCGCGCCTGAACAGCTGGAACTCGAGCTGACCGAGAGCCAGCTGCTGGACAGCGTCGAGCACATCATCGCCATCTTCGAGCAGCTGCACGCGCTGGGAGTCAAACTGGCGATCGATGACTTCGGCACAGGCTATTCATCGCTGAGTTATCTGAAGCGCTTGCCGGTGGACTACGTGAAGATCGATCAGACCTTCATCAGCGGGTTGCGCGAGGGCAGTCAGGACGCTGCGATCACCCGCGCGATCATTGTCATGGCCAATAGCCTTGGCTTGAAAGTTGTGGCCGAGGGTGTCGAGACCCAGGAGCAACTTGACGTGCTCAAAGCCCAGGGTTGCGATGAGGCGCAAGGCTATCTGATCAGCAAACCGGTGGATGCGGCAGCCTTTATAGGGTTGCTGAGCAGGGACTAGCTGTACCAGTGCCTGCCGTGGCGGCTGAGCAAGCTGTTGGCCAGCTCTGGCCCATTACTGCCGGCATGGTAGGGCCGCGGCGCCTGGAAGTGCTCTTCCCAGCCCTGCAGGATCGGGTCGATCCAGGCCCACGCGGCTTCGACCTCGTCGCGGCGCATGAACAGCGTCGAGTCGCCGTCGAGCACATCCAGCAACAAGCGCTCGTAGGCCTCCCAGCGGCGGGTCTGGCCGAACGCCTGGGCCAGGTTGAGGTTCAGCTCGACCGGCTCCAGACGCATGCCTTTGCCCGGGGTCTTGGTCATCATGCGCAGGCTGATGCGCTCATCGGGCTGGAGCTGGATCAACAACTGATTAACCTGACCGCCGCTGAACAGCTCGTGCGGCACCGGCTTGAACTGGATGACGATCTGCGACGAGCGCCGCGCCATGCGTTTGCCGGTGCGTAGATAGAACGGCACACCGGCCCAGCGCCAGTTATCGATCTGCGTCTGAACGGCGACAAAGGTCTCGGTATCGCTGTCGTTGTCGACGTCTTTCTCGAAGTAGTAGGCCGGCACTTCCTGCCCGCCGATACGCCCTGCGCTGTACTGGCCGCGCACGGTCTTGTCCTGCACGTCCTGGCCGCTGATGGGCTTGAGCGCGCGCAGAATCTTCACCTTCTCGTCGCGTACGGCCTCGGCCTCGAACTGCGCCGGCGGCTCCATGGCGACCAGGCAGAGCAGCTGCAGCAGGTGGTTCTGCAGCATGTCGCGGGTAGCCCCGGCTCGGTCGTAGTAGCCGCCGCGGCTCTCGACACCGAGGGTTTCGCACACGCTGATCTGCACATGATCGACCTGGCCGTTACGCCACACCGGCTCCAGCAGGGCATTGGCAAAACGCAGCGCCATCAGGTTCTGCACGGTCTCTTTGCCCAGATAGTGATCGATGCGAAACACCTGCGATTCGGCGAACACTTCACCGATGGCCTGGTTGATCGCAGTGGCCGACTGCAGTGAATGACCGATGGGTTTTTCCAGGACGATGCGCGCTTCGTGATCGGCCAGGCCGGCGATGCGCAGGTGCGTGGCGATCGGCACGAACAGGTGCGGCGCGGTGGCCAGATAGAACACTCGGGTCAGCCCGCCAGGCTCGCCCAGGTAGCGTGCCAGGCGGCCGAAGTCGGCGCTTTGCGAGGCGTCCATGGCGAAGTAGTCGAGCCGCGCGCAGAAGCGCCGCCACACCTCTTCATCGAAGTCGTTGCGGGCGATCTGCACCCTGCAGTGGCGTTCGGCGAGCTTGAGGAAGTCGTCGCGGTGCAGGTTGCGCCGCGCCAGCGCGATGATCCGTACGGCATTGTGCAGGCGCGCCTCGCGGTACAGGTGATAGAGCGCCGGCAGCAGTTTGTGCAGGGCCAGATCACCGGTGCCGCCAAAGACCAGAATGTCGCAAGGAATCGTCAAGCCACCACTCTCCACGTTCGTTTAACTGGGCGCTTTGCCGGTCATGTAGTATAACTACAAGAAAGCTACATCCCCGGCCAGTCGATCATAACCGAGTCCAGCCCGTGAATCTGTTGCACCATATCGCCCAATCGCGCCACTTGCTGCGTAAATCGGAACTGAAAGTAGCCGACCATGTGCTGCTGGACCCCGCTGCCGTCATGCACAGCTCGATGGCCGACCTTGCCCACAACGTCGGTATCAGCGAGCCGACCATCGTGAGGTTTTGCCGGGCGATTGGCTGTTCAGGGTTTCAGGATCTGAAGCTGAAACTGGCGCAGAGCCTGGCTGCTGGCGCAAGCTTTGGCCAGTTCGCGATCCACGAAGACGACTCGGTTGCCGACTACAGCCTGAAGATCTTCGACACCACCCTGCATACCCTGATGGAGGTGCGCGAGCAGCTCGATCCGGAGGCCTTGCAGCGTGCTGTAGCGGCCATGGCCCAGGCCCAGCGGGTCGAGTTCTACGGCTTTGGTGCATCTGGCGCGGTCGCAGCCGACGCCCAGCACAAGTTCTTCCGCCTGCTGCTCAGCGCGGCGGCGTATTCCGACCCGCACATGCAGGCGATGTCGGCGGTAACCCTCAAGCCCGGTGACGTGGCGGTGTGCATCTCGCAGTCGGGGCGCTCCAAGGACTTGCTGATCACGGCCAATCTGGTCCGTGAGAGCGGCGCCAACCTGATCACCCTGTGCCCAAGCCAGACACCGCTGGCCGAGTTATCCACAGTCAATCTGGCCATCGACGTGCACGAAGACACCGAGATCTACACCCCGCTGACCTCGCGTATTGCCCACCTGGTGGTGATCGACGTGCTGGCCATGGGCGTGGCCATGGCGCGCGGGCCGAGCCTGGTCAACCACCTCAAGAGCGTCAAGCGCAGCTTGCGCAGCCTGCGCCTGTCGCCCAAGTCGATCAAGGCCATGGACGACTGACCATAAAAGTTAATCGGGCTGTCACCTCACGGTAAACCAGCCCGGTCAGTCTGAAGCTCCCCGTAATCGCTCAGGGAGACAGGCATGACTCGTGACTTCGATGGCTCGTTTCAACCCAACGCCAAAGCGCGCAAACAACAGCAGAAAGATCAGCGCCGGATGGAATTTCGCCGGGCGATCGAAAGCTACTCCGAGCAACGGCAACTGCTGCGCGAAATCGCTGATTATTCCGAATTGAGGGATATCACGGTGTGGCAGGTACTGCCGGGGGCGTCGCCGAAAAACGCTCCACAAGCCCACTGATCAACGCACGTTCGCTGCGGATGAACGCCAGAAACGCCAGGGCCACCGGCGACTGGCGCTTGGCTTTGGCCTGCACTACACACCAGCTGCGGTACAGCGGCAGCTCTTCCACTGGCAGCTCCTTGAGCCTGCCGGTGGCGAGTTCCAGGCGCAGCGCGTGGCGGGTCAGCAGGGCAATGCCGAGGCCGGCACTGACACACTCGCGCTGCGCTTCTGCCGAGGCCACCTCGAGGGTCTGGGTGAAGTGCACGCGCTTGTCCTTGAAGTATTCTTCACAGGCCTTACGCGTGCCCGAGCCCTGTTCGCGGATCAGCAGGGTATGCGGCTCGAGGTCTTGCAGGCGCAGCGTGTCGAGCTTGCACAAAGGGTGATCCGGCGGCGCCACGGCAACAATCGGGTTGTTCAGAAACGGCAGAAACTCTAGGCCCATGTCCTGCGGCACCATCGACATGATGATCAAGTCGTCGCGGTTATCCGACAGGCGCCGGATCACCTGCGCCCGGTTGACCACGGTGAGGGTCAGGTTGACCTCGGGGTGACGCTCCTTGAAGGCCGCGAACAAGTGCGGCACGAAGTACTTGGCACTGGATTCGACGGCCAGCTTCAGCTGCCCTTGCAGCGAGCCCTGCATGTCCGACAGTTGCATGTCGAGGTTCTCCAGGCGACCGAAGATGTCGCGGCTGGCGCGCTGCAACGCCTCGGCGGCTTCGGTCAGGTACAGCTTCTTGCCGACATACTCGAACAGTGGCTGGCCAACCAGTTCTTCCAGCTGGCGGATCTGTAGACTTACGGCGGGTTGCGTCAACGACATCTCTTCGGCAGCGCGGCTGTAAGAGCGCAAATCGCACACCTCATTGAAGATCTGCAGCTGACGCAATGTCATACGCATCAATGACTTACGCATTTATTCCACCGTTTGGCAAAACCTTGTTACCGAACTATAAGCTTTTGCTAATGCTGCCCCTAACAAATATTGATTTTTGTTTATCGTTCGCTGGCGCTAGGGTGAATGTGCGACTGGCCAGCAGCGTCTGGCCACGCCGAGCGGTAGAACCGGCTCGTATGTTCCAACGGCTTTGGGAAGAATCCAGTGATAAAAAAAATCCTGATCGCCAACCGGGGTGAGATTGCAGTTCGGATCGTGCGTGCCTGCGCTGAAATGGGCATTCGTTCGGTGGCGATCTATTCCGACGCCGACCGCCATGCCTTGCACGTCAAGCGCGCAGATGAGGCCCACAGCATCGGTGCCGAGCCACTGGCTGGCTACCTGAACCCGCGCAAGCTGGTCAACCTGGCGGTCGAGACCGGCTGTGATGCCTTGCATCCTGGCTACGGTTTCCTCTCGGAGAACGCTGAGCTGGCGGAGATCTGCGCCGAGCGTGGGATCAAGTTCATCGGCCCGTCGGCGGATGTCATTCGGCGCATGGGCGACAAGACCGAAGCGCGCCGGACCATGATCCAGGCCGGTGTCCCGGTTACCCCCGGCACCGAGGGTAACGTGGCGGATATCCACGAGGCGCTCAACGAAGGTGAGCGCATTGGCTATCCTGTGATGCTCAAGGCAACCTCCGGTGGTGGCGGTCGTGGTATCCGCCGCTGCAACAGCCGCGAAGAGCTCGAGCAGGCATTTCCCCGGGTAATCTCCGAAGCCACCAAGGCCTTTGGCTCGGCTGAAGTGTTCCTGGAAAAGTGCATCGTCAACCCCAAGCACATCGAGGCGCAGATCCTCGGCGACAGCTTTGGCAATGTGGTGCACCTGTTCGAGCGTGACTGCTCGATCCAGCGCCGCAACCAGAAGCTCATCGAAATCGCCCCCAGCCCGCAGCTGACCCCGGAGCAACGCGCCTACATCGGCGATCTGGCGGTGCGCGCGGCCAAGGCGGTCGACTACGAGAACGCCGGTACCGTGGAGTTTCTGCTCGCCGATGGCGAGGTGTACTTCATGGAGATGAACACCCGGGTCCAGGTCGAACACACCATCACCGAAGAAATCACCGGTATCGATGTGGTCCGCGAGCAGATCCGCATCGCCTCTGGCCTGCCGCTGTCGGTCAAGCAGGAAGACATCCAGCACCGCGGCTACGCGTTGCAGTTCCGCATCAACGCCGAAGACCCGAAAAACAACTTCCTGCCAAGCTTTGGCAAGATCACCCGTTACTACGCCCCGGGCGGCCCGGGCGTGCGTACCGATACGGCGATCTACACCGGCTACACCATCCCGCCGTACTACGACTCGATGTGCCTGAAGCTGGTGGTCTGGGCACTGACCTGGGAAGAAGCCATGGACCGCGGCCTGCGCGCCCTGGACGACATGCGCCTGCAGGGGGTCAAGACCACCGCCGCGTACTACCAGGAAATCCTGCGTAACCCGGAATTCCGTAGTGGCCAGTTCAATACCAGCTTCGTTGAAAGCCACCCTGAACTGACCAACTACTCGATCAAGCGCAAACCCGAAGAGCTGGCCCTGGCCATCGCCGCCGCCATCGCCGCCCACGCAGGCCTGTGAGGAATACAACAATGTCCAAGAAAATCCACGTAACCGACACAATCCTGCGCGACGCCCACCAGTCCCTGCTGGCCACACGCATGCGTACCGAAGACATGCTGCCGATCTGCGAAAAGCTCGACAAGGTCGGCTACTGGTCGCTGGAAGTGTGGGGCGGCGCAACCTTCGACGCCTGCGTGCGCTTCCTCAAGGAAGACCCGTGGGAGCGCCTGCGCCAGCTGCGTGCGGCCTTGCCCAACACGCGTCTGCAAATGCTCCTGCGCGGGCAGAACCTGCTCGGCTATCGCCATTACAGCGATGACGTGGTCAAGGCCTTCGTGGCCAAGGCCGCGGTCAACGGCATCGACGTGTTCCGTATCTTCGACGCCATGAACGACGTGCGTAACCTGCGTGTGGCAATCGAAGCGGTCAAGGCTGCCGGCAAGCACGCCCAGGGCACCATTGCCTACACCGTCAGCCCGGTGCACACCATCGACGCCTTCGTGGCCCAGGCCAAGCAGATGGAAGCCATGGGTTGCGACTCGGTCGCGATCAAGGACATGGCCGGCCTGCTGACGCCGTTCGCCACTGGCGAGCTGGTCAAGGCGCTCAAGGCCGAGCAGTCGCTGCCGGTATTCATCCACTCCCATGACACCGCTGGCCTGGCCGCGATGTGCCAGCTCAAGGCTGTGGAAAACGGCGCCGACCATATCGACACGGCGATCTCCAGCTTCGCCTGGGGCACCAGCCATCCGGGTACCGAGTCGATGGTCGCTGCGCTCAAGGGCAGCGAGTTCGACACTGGCCTGGACCTGCAACTGCTGCAGGAAATCGGCTTGTACTTCTATGCCGTGCGCAAGAAGTACCACCAGTTCGAGAGTGAATTCACCGCGGTCGACACCCGTGTGCAGGTCAACCAGGTCCCTGGCGGGATGATTTCCAACCTGGCCAACCAGCTCAAGGAGCAGGGCGCCCTCAACCGCATGAACGAAGTGCTGGCAGAGATCCCGCGGGTTCGTGAAGACCTCGGCTTCCCACCGCTGGTGACCCCGACCTCGCAGATCGTCGGTACTCAGGCGTTCTTCAACGTGCTCGCCGGCGAGCGCTACAAGACCATCACCAACGAGGTCAAACTGTACCTGCAGGGCGGCTACGGCAAGGCTCCGGGCGTGGTCAACGAACAGCTGCGCCGTCAGGCCATCGGTAGCGAAGAAGTCATCGACGTACGCCCGGCCGACCTGCTCAAGCCCGAGATGACCAAGCTGCGTGCCGACATCGGTGCCCTGGCGCAGAGCGAAGAAGACGTACTGACCTTTGCCATGTTCCCGGACATCGGGCGCAAGTTCCTTGAAGAGCGCGCGGCCGGCACCCTGACCCCTGAAGTGCTCCTGCCGATCCCTGAGGCTGGCGCAGTGGCTGCTCCTGGCGGCGAAGGCGTGCCGACCGAGTTCGTCATCGACGTGCACGGCGAGACCTACCGTGTGGACATCACCGGTGTCGGCGTCAAGGCCGAGGGCAAGCGTCACTTCTACCTGTCGATCGACGGCATGCCGGAGGAAGTGGTGTTCGAGCCGCTCAACGACTTCGTTGGCGGTGGCGGCAGCAAGCGCAAGCAGGCCAGCGGGCCGGGCCATGTCAGCACCAGCATGCCGGGCAACATCGTCGATGTGCTGGTCAAGGAAGGTGATGTGGTCAAGGCCGGCCAGGCGGTGCTGATCACCGAGGCGATGAAGATGGAGACCGAAGTGCAGGCGCCTATTGCTGGCAAGGTCGTGGCCATTCATGTGGCCAAGGGCGACCGGGTGACTCCGGGCGAGATTCTGATTGAGATCGAGGGCTGAGTAACGGCCTCATCTACACGCGGTTAACCTCATTGGGGAGCGAATAGCTCCCCTTTTTTTGTGTGTGGCTTGGGATTGCCGGGGGCGCTTTGCGCCCCTTTCGCGATACAAGGCCGCTCCTACACAGGCACCGCGTACCCCTGTAGGAGCGGCCTTGTGTCGCGAAAGGGCTGCGGAGCAGCCCCGGCAATCTCAGCGCTGATACCCCTTGCCGAAATACCGCTCCAGCCGCGCCTGCACCAGCTCCAGCATGATCGACAACACCCAATAGATCACCGCCGCCGTCGTCAGCATCTCCAGGTACCGGTAGCTGGAACGCCCATACGACTGCGCAAGAAACATCACTTCCCAAACCCCCATCACCGAAATCAGCGACGAGTCCTTGAGCATCGAGATGAACTGGTTGGCGCTCGGCGGGATGATCGTGCGCATCGCCTGCGGCAAGGTGATATGCCAGAAGATCGCTGCCGGACGCATACCCAAAGCGAGTGCCGCCTGGCGCTGGCCGAGCGCTACGCCGATGATGCCGGCGCGGAAGATCTCGCTCAGGTAAGCACCATAGTTCAGCGACAGGGCGATGATCCCCGCAGCAATCGCCCCCGGCACCAGCCCCAACTGCGGCAGGCCGAGGTAGATCAGCAGAATCTGGATCAGCAACGGCGTGCCGCGGAAGAACGACGTGTAGAAGCTGGCCACGCCAAACAGCACCGCACTCGGAGACAGCCGTGCCAGCGCTGCAGCAAAGCCCAACAGCACCGATACCAGCATCGAGCACAGGCACAGGAACAACGTCAGCGCCGCGCCCTGCAGGAAGCCGTTAGGCCCCAGCTTGAAGCCTGCCAGATTCGGAAACTTGTCGACGATGATCGCGAAATTCAGATCAAAGCTGAGAAAGAAGCCGACAAACAGCAGCAGCAACACCAGCCACGTCAGGTACAGCCGGGTGCGAAAGCCGAACACGCGCAGGGCGGTATTGCCTACAGGCTTTGGAGCAGGTTGATGAGCACTCATTTACTGATGTCAGCGCCGATCCATTTCTGTGACAGCTTGGCCAGCGTGCCATCGGCTTTCAGCTCGGCAAACACCTGACGCACCTTGGCATCCCACTCCGGGTCGCCTTTTTCGATGGCCACCGAGTTGGGCTCTTCATACAGCGGCGCGCCGGCCAGCTTGAAGCGCTTGTCCTGATTCAGACGCGGTTGCGCAGTTACCAGGTTGGTGAGGATCGCATCCAGGCGTACGCCGGCACCCAGGCCAAGGTCCTGGAAAGCGACGTTGTCGGTGTCGTACGGGGCAATCTGGACGAACTCGAACGGGTACTCGAGTTTCTGCTCTTCGGCGCCCTCGATCACCAGGTTCTTGTTCAGGTAGCTCTCGTAACTGGAGGCGCTGGTCAGGCCGACCTTGCGGCCATCGAGGTCCTTGGCTGAGTGAATGCGATCGTCCTTGGCATTGACCACGATCACCGCCGGCGAGGCGTAGTATTCAACCGGGAAGTCGAACACCTGGGCGCGGGCCTTGCTCGGCGTCATCGAGCAGATGCACAGGTCATAGCGACCGCTCCAGCGGCCCGCAGCGATCACGTCCCAGGACGGCGTTTCCAGGCGCAGTTTGACGCCAAGCTTCTGCGCGACCGCTTTGGCCACGTCGACGTCGAAGCCGTCGAGCTGGTTCTGATCATTCAAGAAGGAGAACGGCGGATAGCTCTCCATCAATACGTTGACGACTTCCTTGCGCGATTCGACGCGGTCCAAGGTGGCACCGGCAAAGGCAGAAGTAGCGCTGAAGGCCAGCAGGCCTGCGCAAAGCAAGGAAGGTAAACGCATAAGGACACCTGCAAAAAGGTTGTTAAAAAAACGCTGATGGATATTTAATAGTTATAAGTTTTACATCACTAGTGAATATTATTCATATCAATATAAGCGGAAGTTATATGGCCGAGCGAGCGTTGGAAATTCTTGATGGCGGTATGGGTCGGGAGCTGCAGCGCCGCGGCGCGCCGTTCCGCCAGCCAGAGTGGTCTGCCCTGGCCTTGAGCGAGGCGCCAGAGGCAGTCATCGCTGTGCACACTGCCTACATCGAGGCGGGTGCCGGGGTGATCACCAGCAACAGCTATGCGGTGGTGCCGTTCCACATTGGTGAAGAGCGCTTCGCCAATGAAGGCTTTGCCTTGGCCGCTACCGCTGGTCAGCTGGCGCGCACGGCTGCCGATGCCAGCGAGCGTGCGGTGAAGGTGGCGGGTTCGTTGCCGCCGCTGTTCGGCTCGTATCGCCCGGACTTGTACGAGCCGGAGCGCGTCAGCGAAGTGCTGTTGCCGCTGGTGGTCGGCCTCGCGCCGTATGTCGACCTGTGGCTGGCGGAAACGCAGAGCGCGATCATCGAAGTGCAGTCGATTGCCCGGCAGCTGCCGGCCGACGGCAAGCCGCTGTGGGTGTCGTTCACGCTGCAGGACGAGGATGTCGGTGACGTGCCGACCCTGCGTTCCGGTGAGAGCGTGACCCAGGCCGCCGAAGCGGTCGCGGAGCTGGGCGTGGGCGCGCTGCTGTTCAACTGCAGCCAGCCAGAAGTGATCGGCGCCGCCATCGACGCCGCCCGTGCGGTGTTCGAGCGCCTCGGCGCTGATATCGCCATCGGTGCCTACGCCAACGCCTTCCCGCCGCAGCCCAAGGATGCCACCGCCAACGACGGCCTCGACGAGCTGCGCGACGACCTCGACCCGCCGGGCTACCTGAGCTGGGCGCAGGACTGGCGTCAGCGCGGTGCAAGCCTGCTCGGCGGTTGCTGCGGCATCGGTCCGGAGCATATCGCCGAGCTGAAAAATAACCTGAGCTGATTCAGCTCGGGTTGCGACAGGCTTCCAGCGTCTGCGCTTGACCTTCTGGGCGCTGGTTGTCGGCGCTCAGCCAACGCTCGAAGCCCGCCGCAACAGTGGGCCATTCGTCATCGGTGATCGAGTACCAGGCCGTGTCGCGGTTCTGGCCCTTGATCACCATGTGCTGGCGGAATACCCCCTCAAAGACAAAGCCGAAACGCTCCGCCGCGCGCTTGGAGCGGGCATTGGCGTTGTTGCATTTCCATTCCAGGCGGCGGTTGCCCAGGGCAAAACCCAGCTTGCCGAGCAGGTACACCGCCTCGCTGCCTTTGGGCGTGCGCTGCATCGCGCCCCCAAAGGCGATGTGGCCGATCTCGATACGGCCGTGGTCTGGCACGATCGACATCAGGCTGAGAATGCCCTGTACCTGGCCGCTGGCGCGGTCGATGACACTGTAGAACAGCGGGTCGCGGCAGGCCGCGTTGGCGTCGAGCCAGCGATCAAAGCTGGCGCGCTCGCTGAACGGGCCGTAAGGCAGGTAATCCCACAGCGTCGGATCTGCCTCGGGGCCCTGCAGCACCTCCCACAGATCATCGCCGTGGCGCGCCGGGTCGAGCTTTTCCAGGCGGATGAAGCGGCCCTCGATCGGCTCGGCTTGCGGAGCTGTCGCGGGCTTCCAGTTACTTGGCTGACTCATCTACGGCTCCTGTCTTACAGCGTTTGCCGGAATTGGATAAAGCCTGGGCGTTCGGCCACCTGTTCGTACAGCTTGATGGCGGTGGCATTGGTTTCGTGGGTCATCCAGTAGACCTTGCAGCAGCCGATGGCCTTGGCGGTAGTGTGCACATGCTCGATCAGCTGGCGGCCGATACCCAGGCCGCGCTGGCTGCCGTCGACGTAGAGGTCCTGCAGGTAGCAGGCGTCGCTGACGCTCCAGTTGGTACGATGATAGATCCAGTTGACCATGCCCACCGCCTTGCCATCGACCCAGGCCAGCGCCGAGTGGGTAGGCTGCTGCGGATCGAGCTGGCGCTGCCAGGTTACCGCACTGACTTCGTCGGCCAGCTCGGTTTCATAAAAGCGCAGATAGGCCTGCCACAGTGGCAGCCAGGCAGCGTGGTCGTCGGCGGTGACGGCGCGGATAGTTACGACTGACATGGGCGAGTCCTTCACAGTGGCCGCATCTGCGCGGCGAGTTGGTTGTCTTGCGGGTCGCTGCTGCTGGCCAGGCCGTCGCGCACGCCTGCGACATCTTCGGCGGAGCGGTTCTGGCTGAGCTTGCGTGCGCCCTGCAGGCGTGTGATCGGCAAGCGAAAACCGACGATGGCGCGCAGCATGCCTTCGATGTAGTCGCTTGGCGCATCGCTGACCTGCCAGGGCGTGTCACGGCTCTGTTCGTGGCGGTCGGTCAGGCGGCTGACGATGTCGAGCAGGGCGGCGCCATCCTCGATCACTTCGGCGCTGCCGTAGGCATGCACGGCCAGGTAGTTCCAGGTCGGCACGACCTTGTGCGTGGCGGCTTTGCTTGGATAGAAGCTCGGGCTGACATAAGCATCGGCACCGGCAAACACCAGCAGTGCCTCGCTGCCTTGTTGCAACTCCTGCCACTGGCGGTTGGCCCGGGCCAGGTGGCCATAGACCGTGCCGTACTCGCCTTGGCCGGTGTCGATCAGTACCGGGATATGGCTGGCCAGCAAACCCTGTTCGCCGTGGGTGATGAGTACCGCCAGGCGGGTTTCCAGCATCTGTTGGTGCAGGCGCTGCAGATCATGCTCTTGATGGGGTTTGCTGTTGTACATGGCAGGATCCTTGTGCAATGGCTCTATCCTAGGCAGGCTATTGGCTCAGGTTAAGAGCCATTAATGACTGTTTTCATAGGTCCAATGCCATGCGTCATCAGCCACTTGCACTGCCATTCGACCCGGCCGGGATTGTGCTCGACCGCCGCCGCGGGCTAAGCCTGCAGTTGTACCAGGCGTTGCGTGCAAGGGTGCTGGATGGGCGCCTGAGCAGTGGCACCCGGCTCCCGGCCAGCCGCGATCTGGCCAAGGTGCTGGCGCTATCGCGGAACAGCGTGGTGCGCGCCTACGACCAGTTGTACGCCGAGGGCTACATTGAAAGCCGGGTAGGCGATGGCACCTATGTCAGCCGCCTGCCAAAACTGTCCACAGAAGTATCCACAGGGTTATACCCTGGGTTATCAACAGGGTTATCCACATTTGTGGATAAAAGCACTGAGGATTTATCCAGCAATGCGTCTTCCAGCGTGCCGCTGGATCGTCTGAAAAATCATCATCTGCCCGCGCCCCGCAGCGGCCCACCTCGGGCCTTTCGGGTCGGCGTGCCCGCGTTCGATCTGTTCCCGTTCGACGTCTGGGCCAAGCTGCATGCGGGTTTCTGGCGTAATCCCGATCCAGCCCGGCTTGGGTATGGCGACCCAGCCGGTGAGCCGCAGCTGCGCGAACTGATCGCCGCTTACCTGCGCCAATCCAGGGGCATCAGCTGCACGGCTGGGCAAATAGTGATCACCAGTGGTGCACAGGAGGCCATAACCCTTTGTGCACAGCTGCTGGTGCAGCCTGGGCAGGCCGTGGCTGTGGAAAACCCGGGCTATCGGGCAGCAGGGCATGCCTTTGCCGTAGCGGGTGGTCAGGTCAAGGGTGTACCAGTGGATGCCGAGGGCCTGGATTGCGCCAGGCTCGAGCAGATACAGGACTGCCGCGTGGCTTACGTTACCCCGGCTCACCAGTACCCCACCGGCATCACCATGAGCCTCGCCCGCCGCCTGCAACTGCTGGCCTGGGCCGAGCGCAGCGACGGTTGGATCATCGAGGACGACTACGACGGCGAGTACCGCTACAGCGGCGCACCGCTGGCGCCGTTGGCTGCACTGGATCAGCAGGGGCGGGTGCTGTACGTAGGCACTTTCGGCAAAATTGCCTTCCCGGCTTTGCGGCTGGGGTACCTGGTATTGCCCCAGCGTTTGGTTGAGCCCTTCAGCCAGGCGCGGGCACTGGCGGTGCGTCATTCCGAGGTAGGTACGCAGTCGGTGATGGCGCAGTTCATGGCGTTGGGGCACTTCCAGCGCCATATCCGGCGCATGCGGCGGGCGGCACTGAGCCGGCGCAATGTACTCAAGGCCGGTTGGCCGACCACCGTTACGGGCTTGGGTGCGATGCCGGAAGTGGCAGCGGGGCTACACGTCATGGTGCCTGTGGATAACTTTGCTCGAGAGCAGGAGCTGGTGGCATTGGCGGAGGCGGCGGGGGTTGAGGTGAATCCGCTCAGCGGCTATTGGCTGGACGACAGCGATGAGCCTGTGGACAAGCGCGCAGGCCTGGTGCTCGGCTTTGCCGCAGTCCCGGAAGCGCAGATTGCAGACGCCGTGATGCGCCTGCGCAAGGCATGGCGCTAGAAGCCCGCTAGAGAGTGCGCGCTGGCCCTGTAGGAGCGGCGTGAGGGCCAGAACGCTATCAGGTACCGGACTTGATCCGGGTCCAGGCGCGGGTCCGGGCTCGCTCGGCGTCGCGGGCCAAGGGTTTGAGGGTGTACAGCGTTTGCATCGCCTCAGCCGTCGGGTACAGGTTGGGGTTGTTGCGAATCGCCGCGCTGACTTTCTCGGTAGCGTCCTTGTTGGGATTGGGGTATCCGACAAAGTCGCTGATAGGCGCGATCACTTCTGGGCGCAGCAGATAGTTGATGAACACATGCGCGTCCTCGGCGTTGGCGGCATTCTTCGGAATCGCCAGCATGTCGAACCAGATCGGCGCGCCTTCTTTGGGCAGGCGCATATCCACGACTACGCCATTGTTGGCTTCGCGGGCACGGTTGGCGGCTTGGGAGAAGCTGCCGGAATAGCCGACCGCGACGCAGATATCGCCATTGGCGATGTCTGCCATGTACTTCGAGGAGTGGAAGTAGGTGATATACGGGCGAATCTTCAGCAGCAACGCTTCGGCCTTCTTGTAGTCCTCGGCCTTGTTGCTGTTCGGGTCCAGGCCCAGGTACTTCAGCGCCAGCGGCAGCACCTCCGACGGCGAGTCGAGCACGGCCACGCCGCACTGCTTGAGCTTGGCCAGGTTTTCTTCCTTGAAGATCAGGTCCCAGCTGTCCACTGGCGCGTTGTCGCCCAGCGCTGCCTTGACCTTGGCTGGGTTGAAGCCGATCAGCACGGTGCCATACATGTAGGGCACCGCGTACTTGTTGCCGGGGTCATTGGCTTCGATCAGCTTCATCAGGGCCGGGTCAAGGTGCTGCCAGGTGGGCAGTTTGCTGCGGTCCAGCGGTTGGAACACGCCGGCCTCGATCTGCTTGGCCAGGAACACGTTGGACGGTACCACGACGTCATAGCCGGAGTTGCCGGTCAGCAGCTTGGCTTCAAGCGCTTCGTTGGTGTCGAAGATGTCGTAGATCAGTTTGACCTGGCTGTCTTTTTGGAAGTCAGTCAGGGTCTGTGGGGTGATGTAGTCGAACCAGTTGTATACGCGCAACGTGCGCTGTTCGGCCTGGGCCTGGATGGCACTGCTGAGCAGGCCAACGGCGAGCAGCGGGGCAAGCATGTGCTTTAGGGTGATCATGGTCAGGCTCCTGGCTGGGCACGCTGGAAACCTTCCAGCACGTTGACTGCGTTGATGCCGATTTCTTCCACAGCGTAGCCACCTTCCATCACGAACAAGGTCGGCTTGCCCAGGCGCGCGATGTGCTCACCCATCTCCAGGTAGTCGGGGCTATCGAGTTTGAACTGCGAAATCGGGTCATCCTTGAAGGTATCGACGCCCAGCGAAATCACCAGCACATCCGGTGCATAGCTGACGATGCGCTCGCAGGCCGCCACCAGCGCCTGCTTCCACGCCGCCCAGTCGCTGCCGGCAGGTAGCGGGTAGTTGATGTTGCAGCCCTCGCCGGGGCCTTCGCCGAGTTCGTCGGCATAACCGAGGAAGAACGGGAATTCGTCCTGCGGGTCGCCATGAATAGAAGCGAAGAACACATCATCTCGTTGGTAGAAGATGTCCTGAGTGCCGTTGCCGTGGTGGTAGTCGACATCGAGGATCGCCACTTTCTTGTGTCCCTGGTCGAGGAATGCCTGCGCAGCGATGGCGGCGTTGTTCAGGTAGCAGTAGCCGCCCATGACTTCGCTGGCGGCATGGTGGCCCGGTGGTCGGCACAGCGCAAAGGCAGCGTGGGCGCCTTGCTGGATAGCGTTCTGGGCGGTGAGGGCGACCTGCGCAGCGCTGTAGGCGGCCTGCCAGGTGCCGGCGGTGATCGGTGCACCGGCATCGAAGCTGTAGTAACCCAGCTCGCCATGCAGCCCGGTTGGTTTGACCTGGCGCAGAGTGCGCGCTGGCCAGGTGAACGGCAGCAGGTCGCCGTCGTGGCCCAGCGCTGCCCAGCGCGCCCAGGCGCCTTCGAAGAAATTCAGGTAGTCGGCGCTGTGGATGCGCTGCAATGGTGCGCGGCCAAAGTCGCGAGGCGCCTGTACCGGGCCAAGATTGCGCGCCTTGACCCGATCAAGCACGTGATCGGCGCGCGAAGGCATCTCGAAGCAGGGCATCAGCTGCCCGTCGATCAGCTCGCAACGGCCGTGGTGCAGGCGGTGGTCATCGGAATAAATCGTCAGCATTTTGTTGTTCTCCGAAGTAACTGGCGTGCGCCATTGTCGGCGGCACGCAGCTGAGGGAGAACGGCAGGCATGGCCAAAAGGGGATCAATGTGGCCAAGCTCGCTGGCCACTCTGGGCTAACCGCGAAAGTGGCTCGGCGCTACACCGCTCCAGCGTTGAAAGGCATGGCGGAAACTCGCCGTCTCGCTGAAGCCGAGGGTTTCGGCGATTCGGTAAATGGGCATCTGGTCCTCGGCGAGCAATTGCTTGGCACGCTCGAAACGCAGGCTGTCGAGGATCTGCTGGTAGCTGCTGCCCAGCAACTGCAGGTGCCGGCGCAGGGTCCGCGAGGAACAGTTCATCTGGCGTGCCAGGCCTTCCAGCCCAGGTGCTGCATCCAGTTGCTGCAGCAGCAACTGGCGAATCCGCCCCAGCCAGGCCTGGCGCCCGGTGAACTCCAGGTTCAGCTGGCGACAGCGCTCACTCATGGCCTTGTGGGTAATCGGGTCGGCCAGCGGCAGCGGCGTGTCCAGCCAGCGTCGCTCGAAGGCGAAAGCGTTGTCACGGGCGGTAAAGCCCAGCGGACAGTCGAAGGTTTCGGCATAAAGCCCGTGATAGGCAGGCGCTGGCTGAGCAAAGCGGGCCGCCAGCAACGGCAGCCGCTGGCCGAGCAAGTCTTCGCAGATGGTCTTGAGGGACACCAGGCAGAATTCGGCATTGAAGCTGGCCAAGGCTGGGCTGTCGGAATAGTCACTGGCACTCAGCCACACCCGCTGGCCATCTTCAATCAGGCGCAGGCTGAACACGGTGCCCAACAGCGCGGGGTAGCGCAGCGCCAGGCGCAGGGCGTCACCCAAAGTGGCACTGGAGAGCAAGGCGTAACCGAGCATGCCGTAGCACGACACATGCATGCGCCGGCCCAGCTCCAGGCCGATCTCCTCGCGCCGGGCCACGGCGTTGGCGCACACCTGCAATTCCTGTTGGGTGGTGATGCGCGCATCGGCATGGCCAAGGTCGGCCGGGCCAATGCCGCTGCCGGCCAGCAGGCTCGAGGCGTCGTTATGCTCTTCCTGAAAAACCTTGAGGATCAGCGAAACGGCATTGAGGGTGGTCAGGTGGCTGTGCAGCATGCTCGTCTATCCCGTGGCTTGGGAGGGATTAACGAGCAAGTTGTGTGCCGCACCGCTGGGCTGATACCCCGCGGCGGTAAAGCGCAGATAAAAAAAGGGCCCGATGCATGCGCTCGGGCCCTTGAAAGGTCGAGAGGTGTCTAGTCCCTCAAACCTGGTGAGACGGGTTACAGCAGCCGGTTATGCCTTGAGTGGCACCAGGCGTGGAGCAATCATGTTTTCCGGACGCAGGATGTCGTTGAGCATCGCTTCGTCGAGCAGCTTCTCTTCACGCACCAGTTCCAGTACGCCGCGGCCTGTTTCCAGGGCAATGCGGGCGATACGGGTGGCGTTTTCGTAGCCGATGTACGGGTTCAGTGCGGTGACCAGGCCGATCGAGTGCTCGACCAGTTCACGGCAACGTTGTTCGTTGGCAGTGATGTCGACGATGCAGTGCTCGCGCAGCATGTCCATGGCGCGCTGGAGCAGGCGGATCGAGTCGAAGATCTTGTAGGCGATCAGCGGCTCCATCACGTTCAGCTGCAGCTGGCCACCTTCGGCGGCGATGGTCAGGGCGAGGTCGTTGCCCATGATTGCGAAGGCAACCTGGTTGACCGCTTCCGGGATAACCGGGTTGACCTTACCGGGCATGATCGAGCTGCCTGGCTGACGCGCCGGCAGGTTGATCTCGTTGATGCCGGTACGTGGGCCGCTGGACAGCAGGCGCAGGTCGTTGCAGATTTTCGACAGCTTGACTGCAGTACGCTTGAGCATGCCCGAGAACAGCACGAAAGCGCCCATGTCGGAAGTCGCTTCGATCAGGTCGGCAGCCGGAACCAGTGGCTGGCCGCTGATGGCAGCCAGGCGCTGCACGGCGAGCATCTGGTAGCCCGGGTCGGCGTTGATGCCGGTGCCGATGGCGGTGCCGCCGAGGTTGATTTCGGTGAGCAGCTCAGGAGCCAGCGAACGCAGACGGTTGAGGTCTTCGGTCATGGTGGTGGCGAAGGCGCGGAATTCCTGACCGAGGGTCATCGGTACGGCGTCCTGCAGCTGGGTGCGGCCCATCTTCAGTACGTGGTTGAACTCTTCACCTTTGGCAGCGAAGGCCTGGATCAGGCTGTCTAGGCTGGCCAGCAGCGCGTCGTGACCCAGCAGCAGACCCAGACGGATCGCAGTCGGGTAGGCGTCGTTGGTCGACTGCGCCATGTTCACGTCGTTGTTCGGGTGCAGGTACTGGTACTCGCCCTTCTGGTGACCCATGGCCTCCAGCGCGATGTTGGCGATGACTTCGTTGGCGTTCATGTTGGTAGAAGTACCAGCACCGCCTTGAATCATGTCGACCACGAACTGCTCGTGGTAGTCACCACGGATCAGACGGGCGCAAGCCTCGCTGATCGCAGCATGCTTGGCATCGCTCAGGTGCCCCAGCTCACGGTTGGCATCAGCAGCAGCCTGCTTGACCATCGCCAGGCCCACTACCAGTTTCGGGTAGTGCGACAGCGGGACGCCGGAGAGGTGGAAGTTGTTGGCAGCGCGCAGAGTCTGGATGCCGTAGTAGGCATCAGCAGGGACTTCAAGGGTACCAAGCAGATCTTTTTCGACGCGGAACGATGCAGCGGAGGACATGATAGATATCATCTCGAGTTTGACCCGGCACCTGCCGGAATGCCGCCAATCCTAGGCTGGAGCGCATTTGTCGGCCAATGCTGTTAGGCGCTATCCTATGCACAAACGGCATAATGATTGATGTGACGTCAACTGACATTCGAGCGTGTTCCATTTTGGTGCATGCCGGGAGATGGCTGCATGAACCTAGAAAGCAAATGGCTGGAAGATTTCAGCGCGCTGGCCTCGACGCGCAGTTTTTCGCAGGCGGCCGAGCGTCGCTTCGTTACCCAGCCTGCTTTCAGCCGGCGTATCCGCAGCCTTGAAGCGGCACTTGGGCTGACCCTGGTCAACCGCTCGCGCACGCCAATCGAGCTGACCGAGGCCGGGCAGCTGTTTTTGGTCACGGCGCGCACGGTTGTTGACCAGTTGAGCGAAGTTCTCCGCCATTTGCATCATCTGGAAGGGGGGCAGGGAGAGGTTATTCAGGTGGCTGCGGCGCACTCGCTGGCTTCGGGGTTCTTCCCGCGCTGGGTGGCTCAGCTGCGTAACGACGGCCTCAACATTGCCACCCGGCTGGTCGCGACCAACGTTGGCGATGCCGTGCATGCCCTGCGCGAAGGCGGCTGTGACCTGATGCTGGCCTTCTACGACCCCGACGCTGCGCTGCAGATGGATGCCGAGATTTTCCCGTCGCTGCACATGGGCACCACCGAGATGCTGCCGGTGTGTGCTGTGGGGCCGGATGGCCAGCCGCTGTTCGACCTTGAGGGCGAAGCCAGCGTGCCGTTGCTGGCCTACAGCGCCGGGGCGTTTCTGGGCCGTTCGGTGAGCCTGCTGCTGCGCCAGCGCAACCTGCGCTACACCACCGTTTATGAAACGGCGATGGCCGACAGCCTCAAGAGCATGGCCCTGGAGGGCATGGGCGTGGCCTGGGTGCCGCGTCTGTCGATGCAGGGTGAACTCGCCCGCGGCGAGCTGGCGGTGTGCGGCAGCAGTGCCTGGCATGTGCCGCTGGAGATCCGCCTGTACCGCTGCGCACTGGTGCGCAAGGCCAACGTAAGGCTGCTGTGGCGCAAACTGGAAGGCGGCACAGTTGACCCAAAAGTCAGCCAAACCCCCGAAAAATAGGCTCGACAGTTGGTCGCCAGGGGTGCCGGGATGCGCTTGCGTTACGTTATACTGCGCGGCCCCTGGACCGGATAGATATTCCGGTCGTGATCAGCATACAAGCCACGCCGGTCGTCCCGCGTGGCTTGTTGTTTTTTGACGCGCCTGCGGGCGCACAAGCGAAGAGGCTCGACGATGAGTGCACTGGTTGGCGTGATCATGGGCTCCAAGTCCGATTGGTCCACCCTTAGCCACACCGCCGATATGCTGGAAAAACTCGGCATTCCCTACGAAGTGAAGGTGGTTTCTGCCCACCGTACTCCGGATCTGCTGTTCCAGTATGCCGATGAGGCCGATGGCCGTGGCATCGAGGTGATCATCGCCGGTGCTGGTGGCGCTGCCCACCTGCCAGGCATGTGCGCCGCCAAGACCCACCTGCCGGTACTCGGCGTGCCGGTCCAGTCGGCCATGCTTTCGGGCGTCGACTCGCTGCTGTCGATCGTGCAGATGCCGGCCGGCGTGCCGGTCGCGACCCTGGCCATCGGCAAGGCAGGCGCGATCAACGCCGCGCTGCTGTCGGCGAGCATCCTCGGTGCCAAGTACCCGCAGTTCCACGCCGCGCTCAAGCAGTTCCGCGTAGAGCAGACCGAAACCGTCCTGGACAATCCTGACCCGCGTCAGGTTTGAGGCTTAGCACATGAAGATCGGTGTAATCGGTGGCGGCCAGTTGGGCCGCATGCTGGCCCTGGCGGGCACTCCGCTGGGCATGAACTTCGCATTTCTCGACCCGGCTCCGGACGCCTGCGCCGCGCCGCTCGGCGAGCATCTGCGGGCTGACTATGGCGACCAGGACCACCTGCGCCAGTTGGCCGACGAAGTCGACCTGGTAACCTTCGAGTTCGAGAGCGTCCCGGCCG
Source organism: Pseudomonas shirazensis (assembly GCF_050496565.1). Lineage (GTDB taxonomy): Bacteria > Pseudomonadota > Gammaproteobacteria > Pseudomonadales > Pseudomonadaceae > Aquipseudomonas > Aquipseudomonas shirazensis_A. The sequence goes on along the minus strand of NZ_JBNWAE010000001.1, from coordinate 558,559 downwards.
AAACCGTGGCCTTCCTCTCGCAGTTCGTGCCGGTATACCCGAGCGCCGAAGCCCTGCGCATTGCTCGCGACCGTCTGTTCGAGAAGAGCATGTTCCGCGATCTGGGTATCCCGACCCCAGCCTTCGCCGACATCCTCTCGCAGGCTGAACTGGACGCGGCGGTCGCCAGCATCGGCCTGCCGGCCGTGCTCAAGACCCGTACCCTGGGTTACGACGGCAAGGGCCAGAAGGTGCTGCGCACAGCTGAAGACGTGGTCGACACCTTTGCCGAGCTGGGCAGTGTGCCGTGCCTGCTTGAAGGCTTCGTGCCGTTCACCGGCGAAGTGTCGCTGGTGGCGGTGCGTGGTCGCGATGGCGAGACGCGCTTCTACCCGCTGGTGCACAACACCCACGACAACGGCATCCTGCGCCTGTCGGTTGCCAGCGAAGACCACCCGCTGCAGTCGCTGGCCGAAGACTACGTTGGCCGCGTGCTCAAGCAGCTCGACTATGTCGGCGTGATGGCGTTCGAGTTCTTTGAAGTCGACGGTGGCCTCAAGGCCAATGAAATCGCCCCGCGCGTGCACAACTCCGGGCACTGGACCATCGAAGGCGCCGAGTGCAGCCAGTTCCAGAACCACCTGAGGGCCATCGCCGGCCTGCCGTTGGGTTCGACTGCCAAGGTCGGTGAGAGCGCCATGCTCAACTTCATCGGTGAAGTACCGGCGGTGGACAAGATCGTCGCCGTCGACGACTGCCACCTGCACCACTACGGCAAGGCCTTCAAGGTCGGGCGCAAGGTCGGCCACGCCACCCTGCGCTGCGCCGACATGGTCAGCCTGCATGAGAAAATCGCCGAAGTAGAGGCGTTGATCGCAGGCTGAGGGAACCTCTGCCGGTTGCCTGCCCTCTGAGATGGCAACATGCCAAAGCGCTGTCTAGGCTTTGGCATGTCTCATCTTCAAAAGCAGAGGGATTGCCATGGGCATCATCGGAACCATTTTCATCGGCCTCATCGTTGGCTTGCTGGCGCGCTTCATCAAGCCAGGCGACGACAGCATGGGCTGGATCATGACCATCCTCCTGGGTATCGCAGGCTCCCTGCTGGCGACCTACGGCGGCCAGGCACTGGGCATCTATCAGGCCGGTCAGGCTGCAGGCTTCTTCGGTGCGCTGGTTGGCGCCGTGGTCCTGCTGGTGATCTACGGCATGATCAAGAAACGCTGATTGCACGGTAGAATGCTCGGCAATTCTCCCCGAGTTGCCGAGCGTTCTCATGCGTGCGTTGTTCCTCCTTCCCCTCCTGCTGGCCAGCACCCTGGCCCATGCCGAGCTGCCCGAAACCGACTGGCTGGAACTGATGCCCAAGTCGGACCAACTGGCGCTGGAGCAGATGCCAGAAATCGATCATGACTCGCCTGAAGCTACCGGTACCTTTACCGACAAGGGCGGCCTTAAGCAGAGCAAAGGCTTGCCGGCAGTGATGTACTCGAGCAAGACCGTGCCGGCCATGAACGGCAAGCAGATTCGCCTCGGTGGTTATCCGGTGCCGCTGGAAAGCGACGCCAAGGGCAACAGCACGTTGTTCTTCCTGGTGCCGTATCCAGGCGCCTGCATCCACGTACCGCCGCCACCGCCTAATCAGTTGGTGCTCGTGCGCTATCCGAAAGGCTTGAAGATCGACGATATCTACACACCGCTGTGGGTCAGCGGGCGTCTGCAGGTGGAGAAGGTCAGCAATGATCTGGCGGATGCTGCTTATGCCTTGGAGGCCGGGCAGGTGCGGGTTGTGGAGGATGCGGACCTTTGATGTAGGTCCCCGAAGATAGGTGCAGCACTGCAGAATGCCGGGGGCCGCTGCGCAGCCCTTTCGCGACCCAAGGCCGCTCCTACAGGGGACCGCGTTGGCAAGTAATGCGCAGTCACTGTAGGAGCGGCCTTGTGTCGCGAAATGAGGGCGCAGCCCTCACCGAGGCCAGCAGATCAGAGCCTCGCTGCCTATCTGCAGGCTCAACACATGCCGCTCACCAGCCTTGAGCTCAACCAGATCATCCCAGACATTCGCCGTCTCGATGCACAGCATTCGCTGCCAGCCATCGTCGGCCATGTCCGGCAATTCGCGGGCGCGGTCGGTCCAGGGGTTCCAGATCACCGCCGAACGCGAGCCGCTGCTGGTAAGGGTAATCCGTCGCTGCCAAAGCGGGTCGACAATGCTTAGCTGCTCAGGGGTATCGAGGTAGATGCGATCGGTTTCGCCGCTGAAACCCAGCGCGTCCTGCTGCGTGCGTTGCTCCCAGTCAGCCAAGGTCTCGATGTAGCTCAGCCCTGCAACGCCTTCGACCTGCGCCTGGCGCACATCGCTGACGGCAAAGTAGCTGTGCAGCGCCTGGCTGATGGTGACGCTGTCATCCCCCAGGTTGTGACTGGTCAGGGTGACACTGAGCTGCGCGCCAACCTCGATCAGCAGCTTCAGCTCGACCTTGTGCGGCCAGCCCGGCAGTTCGCCGTTGGCAGCCTCAGGCAGCGAGAATTGAATCTGCACGGTTTCGCCCGCCTGCTCGATGCCCAGCAACTGCCAGTCACGGCCACGCACCAGCCCATGAGCCGGGGCCTCTGCGCCGCTGTACATTTTTTGAACAGACTGTGGGTTGCGTTGCAGGTTGCCAAACCAGGGCCAGCATACCGGGACCCCGGCACGCACCGATTTGCCCTGGCGGAACAGCGCTTGCTCACTCAACCACAGCAGCGGCGGTTGGCCGATGCGCTGATAGCTGAGAATCTGCGCGCCCTGCTGAGCGATCAGCAGTTCCGCCTGCGGGCAGCTGACGCGCCAGCAAGCTAGCTCGCCGTGGGTTTCGGTTTCGACCTGAAAGTTAGCCATACGCTCATCTCGTTGTTTGCACCTGGGTTTCCGACCCTGTGCTGTGCAACGAGTTTAACCCCGGCGTGGCTCAGCGACGAGGGACCGAGCGGGTGCGGCCACTGCCATCGATGGCGACGAACACGAACACCGCCTCGGTGACCTTGCGCCATTCGCTGGACAGCGGGTCGTCGCTCCACACTTCGACCATCATCTGGATCGAGCTGCGGCCAATTTCTACAGTTTGGGTGTAGAACGACAATTGCGCGCCAACCGCCACCGGGACCAGAAAGGCCATGCGGTCGATCGCCACGGTTGCCACCCGGCCACCGGCAACGCGGCTGGCCATGGCGGTACCGGCGAGGTCCATCTGCGCGACCAGCCAGCCGCCGAAAATATCGCCAAAGCCATTGGTTTCGCGGGGCAACGCGGTGATCTGCAGGGCCAAATCGCCTTGCGGGATAGGATCTTCTTGTTCGAGCTCAATCATGCCGTGGGGCCTCTGACCCGTGACGCTTCGTTGGTTGGCGCAATCAAGGTCGCCGTGAAAACGATCAGCCCATACTACGCTGATTTCGTTTTGGAGGGCGGCCGCAGGGAAACTCTGCGAAACCGCCTGAGCATAATGACCGGCGTTTTCGCACAACATCCCACAACGGGAGCATTCTTTTCATTCGAATGGGCAGTATATAGACGCATGCCGCCACGGACGACCATGCATTGATGAATATCGAGAGAGTTTTTCTGCCGCTATGAGTGCCGGCAGGCAATTTGTTATCTTCTTCCCTCAACTATCCAGAAGCCGCGTTGCAAGCGGCCTGCACGTCCAACAAGAGACTTCCGATGACCTCCGTGCCGAGCAGTATCGAGCAGCCTTCGCGGCCGCTGACCCGCAGTGACTACAAGACGCTCTCGCTGTCCGCCCTGGGCGGGGCGCTGGAGTTCTACGATTTCATCATCTTCGTGTTCTTTGCCACCGTGGTCGGCAAGCTGTTCTTCCCGCCGGACATGCCCGAATGGCTGCGCCTGATGCAGACCTTCGGCATTTTTGCCGCAGGTTACCTGGCGCGGCCCTTGGGCGGCATCATCATGGCGCACTTCGGTGACCTGCTCGGGCGCAAGAAGATGTTCACCCTGAGCATCTTCATGATGGCTCTGCCGACGCTGATCATGGGCCTGCTGCCGACCTACGCGCAGATCGGCCTGTGGGCGCCGATCCTGTTGCTGCTGATGCGGGTGATCCAGGGTGCGGCGATTGGCGGGGAAGTGCCCGGCGCCTGGGTGTTCGTCTCCGAGCACGTGCCGGCGCGCAATACCGGCTACGCTTGCGGCACCCTGACCGCCGGGCTGACCGCGGGCATCTTGCTCGGCTCGCTGGTGGCAACCCTGATCAACACCGTCTACACCCCGGTAGAAGTGGCCGATTATGCCTGGCGCATCCCGTTCCTGGTCGGCGGTGTATTTGGCCTGTTCTCGGTGTACCTGCGCCGCTGGCTGCATGAAACCCCGGTATTCGCCGAGATGCAGCAACGCAAGGCCCTCGCCGAAGAGCTGCCGTTGCGGGCAGTGCTGCGTGACCACCGTGGCGCGATCGTGCTGTCGATGCTGCTGACCTGGCTGCTGTCGGCAGGCATCGTCGTCGTCATCCTGATGACCCCGGCGCTGCTGCAGACGCTGTATCAGGTCAGCGCGCTGGATTCGCTCAAAGCCAACAGCGTGGCCATCGTCCTGCTCAGCCTGGGTTGCATTGCCGCTGGTAGCCTGGCCGACCGCTTCGGCGCCGGGCGTGTGCTGGTGATCGGTAGCCTGGCGCTGCTGGCCAGCTCGTGGACCTTCTACCACAGCCTGCCCAACCACCCCGAGCTGCTGTTCCCGCTGTATGCGGTAACCGGCATGTGCGTTGGCGTGATTGGCGCTGTGCCGTATGTGATGGTCAAGGCGTTCCCGGCGGCGGTGCGCTTCAGCGGCCTGTCGTTCTCCTACAATGTCGCCTATGCGATCTTCGGCGGGCTGACGCCGATGGCGGTGACCGGCCTGTTGAAGATCAGCCCGATGGCGCCGGCTTACTACGTGGCGGTGCTGTGCACGGTCGGCCTGCTGGTGGGCCTGTATCTGCTGGCGAAAAAACGCTGACAGAGGCGTTTCAGCTTTAACAAAAATGAAAGGCCATCTCGCGGATGCGATGATGGCCTTTCATCCAATTGTCACATTGAAGTCATAGAGTGTTCATGCGCCCTGCAGATACTGGGGCCCGTTCCATCCAGCACCCCCCATATTCCTGCTAGGAGCAAGGCATGAAACTGAAGCGTTTGATGGCGGCCCTCACGTTCGTCGCCGCTGGCGTTGCAACCGCCAACGCGGTGGCCGCTGTCGACCCAGCGATCCCGACCTACACCAAGACCACCGGTGTATCGGGCAACCTCTCCAGCGTCGGTTCCGACACTTTGGCGAACCTGATGACTCTGTGGGCCGAGGCCTACAAGAAGGAATACCCCAACGTAAACATCCAGATTCAGGCTGCCGGCTCCTCGACTGCGCCACCCGCGCTGACCGAAGGCACCGCCAACCTCGGCCCGATGAGCCGCAAGATGAAGGATGTCGAGCTGCAGGCCTTCGAGCAGAAGTACGGCTACAAGCCTACTGCCATCCCGGTCGCGGTCGACGCCCTGGCAGTCTTCGTGCACAAGGACAACCCGATCAAGGGCCTGACCATGGCGCAGGTCGATGCGGTGTTCTCGTCGACGCGCCTGTGCGGTGCCAAGGCCGACGTGAAAACCTGGGGTGACCTCGGTGTGACCGGCGACCTGGCCAACAAGCCGGTACAGCTGTTCGGTCGCAACTCGGTATCCGGCACCTATGGCTACTTCAAGGAAGAAGCCCTGTGCAAAGGCGACTTCAAGCCTAACGTCAACGAGCAGCCGGGTTCGGCTTCGGTGGTACAGTCGATCAGCAGCTCGCTGAACGGCATTGGCTACTCGGGCATCGGCTACAAGACCGCCAGCGTCAAGACCGTGCCGCTGGCCAAGAAAGAAGGCGGCGAGTTCATCGAAGACAACGAAGAGAACGCCCTCAACGGCAAGTACCCGCTGTCGCGCTTCCTCTACGTCTATGTCAACAAGGCGCCGAACAAGCCGCTGGCCCCGCTCGACGCCGAGTTCATCAAGCTGGTGCTGTCGCAAGCAGGCCAGCAGGTGGTAGTGAAAGATGGCTACATCCCGCTGCCGGCCAAGGTAGCTGCCAAGGCGCTGGCTGATCTGGGCCTGTCGCATGCCGGCAACGTTGCCAAGCAGTAAGTAACACTGGACGGGGTTGGCCTGTGGGCCGGCCCTGTCAGCTATTTTCAGTCCGGCGCCAGGCTTACTGTGCGGCGGGCTTTGTTGCGTCAACGCACTGTCATGTTTTTGTAATATGGGACCGCTAGGGTGTGCGCATGAATGATCTGGCCAACTCCACCATGAGCGACAAGGCTCCACCGGTGCGCATTGACTTCAATACGCCCGAGCTGCAACGCAAGCGCCGCATGCGCGCCCTCAAAGATCGCCTGACCCGCTGGTATGTCCTGGTGGGCGGGCTTGCCGTGCTGGCGGCGATCACCCTGATCTTCTTCTATCTGGCGTACGTGGTGCTGCCGCTGTTCCAGGGCGCCGAGCTGACCCGCAAGCAGGCGTTGCAGCCGGCCTGGCTGCAGCAGGATGCCGGCAAGCCGCTGTTGATCGCGCTTGAAGAACAGAATCTGGTCGGCCTGCGGGTGTCCGACCAGGGCCAGGCGTTGTTCTTCGACAGCAAGACCGGGGCCGAGCTGAAACGTGTTGACCTGCCAGTTCCGGCCGGGGCGCACGTGACCTCGATCAGCGCCGATCAACCGGGCAGCCCGCTGATCGTGCTCGGCCTGTCCAACGGCCAGGCACTGCTGTTCAGCCACACCTACAAGGTCACCTACCCGGACAATAAGAAGACCATCACCCCCGGCATCGACTTCCCCTACGGCGAGACGCCATTCGTGCTCGATAGCGCAGGCCGCGCGCTGGAACATGTCAACGTCAACCTCAATGGTGAGTCGCTGATTCTGGCCGGCTCGCACGGTTCGCAGTTGCTGGTCAGCCAGCTCACCCGCGAAGAAAACATGATGACCGGCGAGGTCAGCAGCGAGCAGACCAGCATCGACCTGCCGCAGATGACCGAAACGGTCAAAGCGATCTATGTCGACCCGCGCCAGCAGTGGCTGTATGTGGTCAACGGTCGTGCCCAGGCCGATGTGTTCAGCCTGCGCGACAAGAGCCTCAACGGTCGCTACAAGCTGCTCGAAGACGGCCAGGCGGAAATCACCGCCAGCACCCAGCTGGTGGGCGGTATCTCGCTGATCTTCGGTGACTCCAAGGGTGGCCTGAGCCAGTGGTTCATGGCCCGCGACCCGGATGGCGAGTCGCGCTTCAAACTGATCCGCAGCTTCCAGCTCGGTAGCGCGCCGGTGGTGCAGATCGACGCTGAAGAGCGTCGCAAGGGCTTCATTGCTCTGGACAGCGCCGGCCAGTTGGGCGTGTTCCACAGCACTGCGCACCGCACCCTGCTGGTCGAGCCAGTTGCCGAGGGCGCAGGCATTCTGGCCCTGTCGCCGCGGGCCAACCGCATCATCATCGAGCAAGGCGGCAAACTGCTGCCGCTGAGCCTGAAGAACCCGCACCCGGAAGTGTCCTGGAGCGCGCTGTGGGGCAAGGTCTGGTATGAGAACTATGAAGAGCCGAAGTACGTTTGGCAGTCGACTGCCTCTAACACCGACTTCGAGCCCAAGCTGAGCCTGTCGCCACTGACCTTCGGCACGCTCAAGGCAGCCTTCTACGCGATGATTCTGGCGGCACCGCTGGCCATCGCTGCTGCGATCTACACCGCCTACTTCATGGCTCCGGGCATGCGCCGCAAGGTCAAGCCGGTGATCGAGTTGATGGAGGCGATGCCGACGGTGATTCTCGGCTTCTTTGCCGGCCTGTTCCTCGCACCGTACCTGGAAGCGCACTTGCCGGGCGTGTTCAGCCTGTTCCTGCTGATGCCATTGGGCATTCTCTTGGCCGGCTTCGGCTGGAGCCGCCTGCCCGAGTCGATCCGCCTGCGTGTGCCGGACGGCTGGGAAGCCGCGATTCTGCTGCCAGTGATCCTCTTCACCGGCTGGCTGTCGCTGTCCATGAGCCCGTTCCTCGAGAGCTGGTTCTTCGGCGGCGACATGCGCCTGTGGATCAGCAATGACCTAGGCATCACCTACGACCAGCGCAACGCCCTGGTGGTTGGTATCGCCATGGGCTTTGCAGTCATCCCGAACATCTACTCGATCGCTGAAGACGCCGTGTTCAGCGTGCCGCGCAGCCTGACCCTGGGTTCGCTGGCGCTGGGCGCAACGCCATGGCAGACCCTTACCCGAGTGGTGATCCTGACGGCCAGCCCGGGGATCTTTTCGGCGCTGATGATCGGCATGGGCCGTGCGGTCGGCGAAACCATGATCGTGCTGATGGCCACCGGCAACACACCGGTGATGGAGATGAACCTGTTCGAAGGCATGCGCACCCTGGCGGCCAACGTTGCGGTGGAGATGCCGGAGTCGGAAGTCGGCGGCAGCCATTACCGGGTACTGTTCCTCGCGGCGCTGGTGCTGCTGATGTTCACCTTTGTGATGAACACCCTGGCCGAGCTGATTCGTCAGCGTTTGCGCAAGAAATACTCGTCGCTTTGATAGAAAGGTAGAGATCCGTGAAAAAGGATTCCCTCAAAGGCTGGTTCAAGAGCGGCGCTCCCGGCGTTTGGATCAGCGGTGGCGCCGTCGCCATCGCCGTGATCATGACCGTTGGCCTGCTGGCGGTGATCGCCGTGCGTGGTCTTGGCCACTTCTGGCCGGCCGACGTGATCCAGGCCACCTACAAGGTGCCAGGGCAGGCCGAGCACATCGTCGTCGGCGAAGTGGTGCAGCAGGAACAGGTACCCCTGGCTCGGCTCAAGGGCGCTGGCCTGCCGGTGCCGGACAACGGCCCGGAATTCATGACCCGCGAGCTGATCAAGGTCGGCAACCGCGACCTCAATGGCAGCGACTTCACCTGGGTGGTCGGCGACTGGCTGGTTGATCAGACCGCCCCGGCGGACTTGATCGCCTTGGAACGCCGCGAGTGGGGCAACTTCTATGGCTATCTGGTCAGCGTCAAGCAGGACGGCCAGGTGGTGGCCCACGGCGATGCAGCCTGGGCCGAGCTGCAAGCTCGCCTGAAACGCGCGAACAAGCTTGCCGGCGAGCTGCAAAACCTTGAGAAGAAAGACATCGGTGCCATCAACCATGGCCTTGAACGCCTGCGCCTGCAGAGCCGCAAGCTGGAGCTGGCGGGCAAGCTGGACGCCACCGCGCAGGCCGATCTTGAGGCCGAGCGGGCCGAGCTGAACAGCCGCTACAAAGCCATCGAAGAGCGCCTCGGCGCGCTGCACCGCGATTTCAGCCGGGACAGCCTGGTGGTGCGCGATGGCAATGGCCGCGAGCTGGAGATCAACCTCGACAAGGTGGTGCACGCCTATCAGCCTAACGGCATGGGCATCGTTACCAAGATGGGCACCTATTTCGCCAAAGTGTGGGAATTCCTCAGCGACGACCCGCGTGAGGCAAACACCGAGGGCGGGATTTTCCCGGCCATCTTCGGCACGGTGATGATGACCCTGATCATGGCCATCATCGTCACCCCGTTCGGTGTGCTGGCGGCGGTCTATCTGCGTGAATACGCCCGCCAGGGCCCGGTCACCCGGCTGATCCGCATCGCCGTGAACAACCTCGCTGGCGTCCCGGCGATCGTCTACGGCGTGTTTGGCCTGGGCTTCTTCGTCTATGTGCTGGGCGGCTCGATCGACCGGCTGTTCTTCCCCGAGGCGCTGCCGGCGCCGACCCTGGGTACGCCGGGCCTGCTCTGGGCGTCGCTGACCCTGGCGCTGCTGGCCGTGCCGGTGGTGATCGTGGCCACGGAAGAAGGCCTGGCGCGAATCCCGCGGACCCTGCGCGAAGGCTCGCTGGCGCTCGGGGCGACCAAGTCCGAGACGCTGTGGAAGATCGTGCTGCCGATGGCCAGCCCGGCGATGATGACCGGCATGATCCTCGCCGTTGCCCGCGCCGCTGGCGAAGTCGCGCCGCTGATGCTGGTGGGGGTGGTCAAGCTGGCGCCGACGCTGCCGGTCAACGGCAACTACCCTTACCTGCACCTTGATCAGAAGATCATGCACCTGGGCTTCCACATCTACGACGTCGGCTTCCAGAGCCCCAACGTCGAAGCCGCGCGGCCGCTGGTGTACGCCACCGCGTTGTTGCTGGTGCTGGTGATTGCCACGCTCAACCTGTCGGCGGTATGGATGCGTAACCACCTGCGCGAGAAGTACAAGGCGCTCGATCACTGATTCAGCTTCACGCCACAAGCGCCCGGCTCAGCAGCCAGGCGCTTTTGCCCAGACCGCAGCTTGCAGCTCGAAGCCGGCAGCTACAAACGGAGTGAGACCATGCAACACGAAACTCAAGCCCATGGCATCGACATGTCGGCCCTGGGTCGCAACAAGCAGGGCCTGCGCCTGGCCGAAGAAGCCGTGGCCATCGAAGTGCCTGGCCTGTCCCTGTACTACGGCGACAAGCAGGCGCTGTTCGACGTCAGCCTGAATATCCCCAAGCAGCGCGTGACCGCCTTCATCGGCCCGTCCGGCTGCGGCAAGTCGACCTTGTTGCGCACCTTCAACCGGATGAACGACCTCGTTGACGGTTGCCGCGTCGAAGGCGAGATCAACCTCTACGGCACCAACATCTACCGCAAGGGCGAAGACGTAGCCGAGCTGCGCCGGCGGGTCGGCATGGTGTTCCAGAAGCCCAACCCGTTCCCCAAGACCATCTACGAGAACGTGGTCTACGGCCTGCGCATCCAGGGCATCAACAAGAAGCGCACCCTCGACGAAGCGGTCGAATGGGCGCTGCGCGGCGCGGCCTTGTGGGATGAGGTCAAGGACCGCCTGCACGAGTCGGCCCTGGGTCTGTCCGGTGGCCAGCAGCAACGTCTGGTGATTGCCCGCACGATTGCCGTCGAGCCGGAAGTGCTGCTGCTCGATGAGCCGTGCTCGGCGCTCGACCCGATTTCCACGCTCAAGGTCGAAGAACTGATCTACGAGTTGAAATCCAAGTACACCATTGTCATCGTCACCCACAACATGCAGCAGGCGGCGCGCGTCTCCGACTACACCGCGTTCATGTACATGGGCAAACTGATCGAGTATGGGGACACCGATACGCTGTTCACCAACCCGGCCAAGAAGCAGACCGAAGACTACATCACCGGTCGTTACGGCTAGCAGCCGCTGCCGGCTCCACGCCGGCACCGACCCGAATACTCTGAAGCTTGCAGCAGCGGGCTTCTGCGCGGAGCGAACGCATGATCAACAAAGAAAGCCTTACCCATCACATCTCCCAGCAGTTCAATGCCGAGCTCGAAGAAGTGCGCAGCCACCTGCTGGCCATGGGCGGGCTGGTCGAGAAGCAGGTCAATGATGCCGTCACCGCGCTGATCGAGGCTGACTCGGGCCTGGCCCAGCAAGTGCGCGAAGTCGATGAGCAGATCAACCAGATGGAGCGCAACATCGACGAAGAGTGCGTGCGCATTCTCGCCCGGCGCCAACCAGCGGCTTCTGACCTGCGCCTGATCATCAGCATTTCCAAGTCGGTGATCGACCTTGAGCGCATCGGCGACGAATCCACCAAGATCGCCCGCCGCGCGATCCAGCTGTGTGAAGAAGGCGAGTCGCCGCGCGGCTACGTCGAAGTGCGCCACATCGGCGACCAGGTGCGCAACATGGTCCGCGACGCGCTGGACGCCTTTGCCCGCTTCGACGCCGAGCTGGCGCTGTCGGTGGCGCAGTACGACAAGACCATCGACCGCGAATACAAGACGGCGCTGCGCGAGCTGGTCACCTACATGATGGAAGACCCACGCTCGATCTCGCGGGTCCTCAGTGTGATCTGGGCGCTGCGTTCGCTGGAGCGGATCGGCGACCACGCACGCAACATCGCCGAACTGGTGATCTACCTGGTGCGCGGCACCGACGTGCGCCACATGGGCTTGAAGCGGATGAAAGCTGAGGTCGAAGGCACCGCAGGCCGCGAGGCTGAAATCGCTAATGTTTTGGCTGAATCGGACGATAAATAGGATTGCTCCCGAGCCTCAACGCCCGGCCCAGTGCCGGGCGTTTTCGTTTGCGGTCGAGCAGCCAGCAGGCACCCGCGAACAGTGTGCGACGTCCCGACCTGATTCGCTGCTTGGCAAATGGCCATCAGTGAGCGTTATGCTAGTCGGGATCAAGAGGAGTATCGATGAGTAAAGTCAATGTGCTGGTTGTGGATGACGCCCCGTTCATTCGCGATCTGGTAAAGAAGTGCCTGCGCAATGCCTTCCCGGGTATGGTCATCGAAGATGCAGTGAACGGCCGCAAGGCCATGGCATTGCTCGGCAAGGAGCATTTCGACCTGGTCCTGTGCGACTGGGAAATGCCGGAAATGTCAGGCCTGGAATTGCTCACCTGGTGCCGTCAACAGCCAGAGATGAAGGCCCTGCAGTTCATCATGGTGACCAGCCGTGGCGACAAGGAAAACGTTATTCAGGCGATTCAGGCCGGGGTTTCCGATTTTGTCGGCAAGCCGTTCACCAACGAACAGCTGCTGACCAAGGTGAAAAAATCCCTGAGCAAGATCGGCAAGCTCGACAGCCTGATGGCAACCGGCGTGGCCAAGGTCAATTCGGCGTTTGCCAATGATTCGCTGAGCGCCCTGACCGGTGGCCGCCCGGAGGCTGCCAGAGCCGCTCCGGTGGCTGCCGAGGCTGCCCGGCCGCTGGTCGCCGCAGCTGCGCCGAAGGCCGCGCCAAGCGCCGCACCGGCCGGTCGTGGCCAGGGCCAATTGCGCCTGGCCAGCGGCGCGCAGGCCTGTGTGATCAAGGCCCTGAGCCTGAAGGAAGCGCTGCTGGTGGTGCGTCGCAGCGCCAACCTGCCGCAGGTGCTTGAAGGCGCAGTGCTCGACCTTGAGCAGGGTGACAACGCTGAAGTCGCGCGTCTGAACGGCTATCTGCATGCAGTGGCGGCGATGGAGCCCAAGCCGGACAGCGACTGGCTGCAACTTACCTTCAAGTTTGTCGACCAGGACGCGCAGAAGCTCGACTACCTGTCGCGCTTGATTGCCCGCGGCACTACTCAGAAGCACTTCACGCCCGGCGCTTGAGGCGCTGTCCGACGCAGCCGCGGCCCCAGTCAGCACGGGCCGCGGCTGCGCCGACCAACTGCGACACCCATTGGCAATCCGCCTGCTAGGCTTCGACAGAACTCAACTGTCATAAAGCCACCATCCTATGCCCAGCCGCCTGCTGCTGTTCTGTGCCTTGCTCACGGCTTCGGCGTCGAGTCTGGCCATGACCCTGTATCGAACCACTGATGCCTACGGCGTGGTGTCGTACTCCGACCACGACAGCGAAGGGGCCAAGGCCTATGTGATCTTTCGCGAGCCGATCGTCGAGCGCCTCGATGGCCAGGTTCGGCTTTACAGCGAGGTGATTACCGGCGGGATGCGCTTCAGCGCGCACAACGAGCTGTTCGCGCCGGTCGAGGTCGAGTTGCGTCTGCAGGGGCTGAGCAATGCTCAGGGTGGTAACGCGCCGCGGATCGTGCGCAAGGTGCTGCCAGCACGCTCGACCCAGCTGCTGAGCGTAGTCATGGCCCAGCCCGGCAAGCAGCTGGGGTATCAAAGCAAACTCGACTACGCCCTCGGCAGCCCGCTGCAGCGGCCGCAGGCATTTCGCTACCCGTTCCCCTGGCGGGGCGGCCCGTTTCGCTTAAGCCAGGGGCCGAACGGGCGCTACAGCCACTTCGGCGCCAAGGGCCGCTATGCGATGGACATCGCCATGCCGGAAGGCACGCCGATCATCGCTGCGCGCGGCGGGGTGGTGATCAAGACCGAGAACAGCCAGAACGGCCGCGGTACCAATGCCTCAGGCAACTTTGTGCGCATTCTTCACAGCGACGGGACCATGGGCGTCTACCTGCATCTGATGCAGGGCTCGGTGGTGGTGGGTGAGGGGCAGCGGGTCAGCGTAGGGGATGCGCTGGCCAAGTCGGGCAATACCGGCAACAGCAGCGGGCCGCATCTGCACTTTGTGGTGCAGCGCAACGTTGGTTTGGCGCTGGAGTCGATCCCGTATCAGTTCGACCGGCCCCTTGGCGGGCTGCCCAATTTCACCGCGGGCAATCCGTGAAATTTGGGGTCGCTCTGCGACCCTTTCGCGACACAAGGCCGCTCCTACAGGGTCCGCGCAAGCAAGTCATGCGCAGTCAACTGTAGGAGCGGCCTTGTGTCGCGAAAGGGCTGCGCAGCAGCCCCAAAGACCTGGCGGACACTGGTTATTCCAGCTTGAGCACCTTGGCCAGAACGATCTTGGGCCCCTTCATCTTCTTGATGATGATGCGCAGCCCTTCGACTTCCAGCAGTTCCTCTTCCTCAGGCACCCGATTCAGCGTCTCGTAGACCAACCCGGCCAAGGTCTCGGCCTCGATGTGGTCGAGGTCAACGCCCAGCAGCCGCTCGACCTTGAACAGCGGGGTATCGCCACGCACCAGCAGCTTGCCTGGCTGGTAGGCGAGGATGCCGCGCTCGGTCTTGCGGTGCTCGTCCTGAATGTCGCCGACCAGCACTTCCAGCACGTCTTCCATGGTCAGGTAGCCGATCACCTTGCCATCGGCTTCTTCAACCAGCACAAAGTGCGCGCCGCCCTTGCGGAACTGCTCGAGCAACTGCGACAGCGGCATATGCCGGGACACCCGCTCCAGTGGCCGGGTCAGGTCGTCGAGGTCGACGCTGCCAGGGATATGGTCGAGGTCGGCCAGCTCCAGCAACAGGTCCTTGATGTGCAGCAGGCCGGTGAATTCCTCACGCTCGGCGTCGTACACCGGGTAGCGGCTGAACTTGTGCCGGCGGAACATCGCCAGGATTTCCTTGAGCGGCGCCTTGGCGTCGAGGCTGATCATGTCCTCGCGCGAGTTGGCCCAGTCGACCACCTCCAGCTCGCCCATCTCGACCGCCGAGGCCAGTACGCGCATGCCCTGATCGCTCGGGTCCTGGCCACGGCTGGAGTGCAGGATCAGCTTGAGCTCTTCGCGGCTGTAATGGTGCTCGTGGTGCGGCCCCGGCTCGCCCTGGCCAGCCACCCGCAGGATGGCGTTGGCGCTGGCGTTGAGCAGGTAGATGGCCGGGTACATGGCCCAGTAGAACAGGTACAGCGGCACCGCCGTCCACAGCGACAACAGCTCGGGTTTGCGGATCGCCCACGACTTGGGCGCCAGCTCACCGACGACGATGTGCAGGTACGAGATGACGAAGAAGGCGATGAAGAACGACACGCCCTTGATCAGCTCCGGCGAGTCGACGCCAAAGTACGCCAGCAACGGCTCGAGCAGGTGCGCAAAGGCCGGCTCACCGACCCAGCCCAGGCCCAGCGAGGCGAGGGTGATACCCAGCTGGCAGGCAGACAGGTAGGCATCGAGCTGGTTGTGCACCTTGCGCAGAATGCTGCCGCGCCAGCCGTGCAGCTCGGCGATCGAGTCGACCCGGGTCGAGCGCAGTTTGACCATGGCGAACTCGGCGGCAACGAAGAAGCCGTTGAGCAAGACCAGGAACAGTGCAAAAAGAATCATGCCGAAGTCGGCAAACAGGGAGGTGACGCTGATACCAGGGGAAGGGTCCATGATGGGGTTTTACGGGGTCCGTCTGCGAAAATGATGATAAAAAGCCGCCAGCTGTGCCGGCGCAGGACAGCCAATGTAGCGGCTGAGGCGGCAAAAGCAAAGGGGGGCAGGGCGGCATTGGTCAGTGCCCGCCAGCCACTGCGGCTATCTGCCCTTGCGGATATCCATCTGCACAGCGGCAAAATGGCAGGTAAAGGTGCTGCCGTGGCCGGGCACGCTGCTGATCTCCAGCCGCGCGCGGTGGCGCAGGAGTACGTGCTTGACGATCGCCAGGCCCAGGCCGGTGCCGCCGGTGTGGGAGTTGCGACTGGAGTCCACCCGGTAGAAGCGTTCGGTCAGGCGCGGCAGGTGCTTGGCCTCGATCCCCATCCCCGAGTCCTGCACCGACAGGTGCGCGCCCTGTTCATCGGCCCACCAGCGGATACGGATGTTGCCGCCGTCCTGGGTGTACTTGACCGCGTTGAACACCAGATTGGAGAACGCACTGCGCAGCTCCGACTCGCTGCCTTTGAGGTAGACCCCGGGGCTGGCTTCGAGGCTGATGTTCTGCTGGCGCGGGCCGGACAGCGCCTGGGCGTCGGCCTTGATCGCAGTGAGCAGCGCATCGACTGCCACGGGCTGGTTGTCCGAGGGATAGTCGGTGGCTTCGAGCTTGGCCAGCAACAGCAGGTCGTTGAGCAGCGTCTGCATGCGCGAGCCTTGCTGGCTCATCTGCTGCAGGGCGCGAGTCCAGCGTGGATTGACGTCTTCGACGTTGTCCAGCAGGGTTTCCAGGTAGCCGCTGATCACCGTCAACGGTGTGCGCAGCTCGTGCGAGACGTTGGCGACGAAGTCTTTGCGCATCTGCTCGAGCAGGTGAATGCGGGTGACGTCGCGCACCAGCATCAGGTGCTCGTTGTTGCCATAGCGGGTGATGTGCAGCTGCACGCGCATGCGATCGTTGATCGGCGAGGGGATTTCCAGCGGCTCAAGATAATTTTCGGCTTCGAAGTATTCTTTGAAGCGTGGGTGGCGGACCAGGTTGGTCACCTGCTGGCCGCCGTCCTGCGGGGTCTTGAAGCCGAGCAGCGTTTCTGCCGCGCGGTTCCACCATTCCAGGTTGCCGTCGCTGTCGAGCATGATCACCGCGTCACGCAGGGCGGCCGTTGACTCCTGGACTCGGTCGATCACTGCCTGCAAGCGCCCGCGCACGCGCTGATCGCGGCGTTGCAGATGGTAGATGCTGTCGAACACCTCGCCCCACAGGCCATAGCCGTCGGGTGGTGCTTCGTCGGGCTGATGGTTGCGCAGCCAGTCGTGCAGGCGCAGCAACTGCTTGAGGGTCCAGCCCAGGTACAGCGCCAGGCCGATGGCAAAGCTCCAGCCATAGTAGCCGCTGACCAGGCCGCCGATGATGCAGACGGTGATCAACAGCAGCAGGTGGCGAATCAGGGTCGCGTGCCAGTTCTGGTTCAATGGTTACGGTCCTTGTACAACAGTGTGCAGCCAGCTGCGCAGGCGTCGCTCAGCTTTTGGTCGAGAAACGATAGCCAGTGCCGCGCACGGTTTGTACCAGATTTTCGTAGGCCTCACCCAGCGCCTTGCGCAGGCGGCGGATGTGCACATCGACGGTACGCTCTTCGACGTAGACGTTGCCGCCCCAGACCTGATCGAGCAACTGGCCACGGGTGTAGGCGCGCTCCTGGTGGGTCATGAAGAACTGCAGCAGGCGGTATTCGGTGGGGCCCATCTCGGCTGGCTTGCCGTCGATGGTGACGCGGTGGCTGATCGGGTCGAGCAGCAGGCCGCCGATCTCGATTGGCGACTCGCTGTCGCTCGGGCCGGTGCGGCGCAGTACGGCTTTAAGCCTGGCGACCAGCTCACGCGGCGAGAACGGCTTGGTGATGTAATCGTCGGCGCCGACTTCCAGGCCCTGGATCTTGTTGTCCTCTTCGCCCTTGGCGGTGAGCATGATGATCGGGATGTCGCCGGTCAGTTCATCACGCTTGAGGCGCCGCGCCAGCTCGATGCCCGAGGTGCCCGGCAGCATCCAGTCGAGCAGGATCAGGTCCGGCTTGCGGTCGACGATGATGGCATGGGCCTGCTGCGAGTTCTCCGCCTCGAGGCAGTCGTAGCCGGCCATTTCCAACGCAACGGCGATCATCTCGCGAATGGGCGCTTCGTCGTCGACGATCAGAATGTTCCTGCCAACCATGCTCTCAACCTCTCCTGAATTGGATGTCTTGGCCCGCATTAGATAACGGAATTATTGCAGTCGTGTGACAGGTCGTGGGCTGCCACGGCAAGTATCGACGGCTGAGCTAGGCTGTAAATCCCAACCCCCGAATAAATACGGTGAAATCCAATGACACGATCAACGCTGAACTGGATGGCCTTCTGCGTAGTTTTGGCGCTGCCGGGGGTGGCCCTCGCCGAGCATGGCGGCATGGGCATGGCCAAGGGCGGCATGCTGGTCGACGACAAGGGCATGACCTTGTACACCTTCGACAAGGACAGCGACGGCAAGTCGATGTGCAACGGCGACTGTGCCAAGGCCTGGCCGCCGCTGATGGTCAAGGAAGATGACAAGGCTGCGGCAGGCAAATGGACCCACATCAAGCGCGACGACGGCAGCATGCAGTGGGCCTACGATGGCAAGCCGCTGTACACCTTCGTCAAGGATACCGAAGCGGGCAAGACCACCGGCGATGGCATGAAGGACGTCTGGCATGTAGCCAAGCCCTGAGGGCACCGCTACGCCCTGTGCGAGCGCCTGACAGCGCTGGCCCAGGGCACGCCATCAGCCCAGGGCGTAATCCAGAACCACGCCGATAAAGATCAGCAGCCCCGCCCAGTGGTTATGCAGAAACGCCTTGAAGCACGCGTCGCGATCCAGCTTGCGCGTCGACCAGAACTCCCAGGCAAAGCACAGTAACGCACCCACCAGGCCGAGGTGGAACCAGCCGCCCAGGCCGAACTTGATGCCCGCCAGCAGCAGGCAGGCCAACGACAGCAGCTGCAGGCCAAGGATGATTGCTCGGTCGGCCTCGCCAAACAGGATCGCGGTGGATTTGACCCCGATCTTCAGGTCGTCATCGCGGTCGACCATGGCGTAGTAGGTGTCATAGCCCACCGTCCACAGCAGATTGGCGATGTACAGCAGCCAGGCACTGGCCGGCAGATCGCCGCCAGCGGCCGTGAAGGCCATCGGGATACCCCACGAATACGCTGCGCCCAGTACCACTTGCGGGTAATAGGTGTAGCGCTTCATGAACGGGTAGCAGAACGCCAGGGCGACGGCACCGAACGACAGCCAGACCGTCTGGGCGTTGGTGCACAGCACCAGCAAGAAGCTCACCGCTACCAGCACGGCGAACAGCACCAGCGCCTCGCCCGGCTTGACCCGACCGCTGGCCAGCGGCCGGTCGGCGGTGCGTTTGACGTGGCCATCGACCTTGCGATCGGCGAAGTCGTTGATGCAGCAGCCGGCTGCGCGCATCAGCACTACGCCTAGGCCAAAGATCAGCACGTTGGCCACCGTCGGCGCGCCCTGGCCGGCAATCCATACCGCAGTCAGGGTCGGCCACAGCAACAGGTAGATGCCGATTGGCCGATCCATGCGGCTCAGCTGGACGAAGTCCCAGGCGCGCGGGTGCAGGCGGTTGAGTGACTTCAGCAGTTGCAGGTACATCAGCCGCTTACCTCGCTGGAGGCTTGCCACAAGGCCGGCAGAAACACCTCGGCCACCAGGAGTTGCAGGCCATCGCGCTCGAAGCGCGAGCGCCGGCCCCACAGATCCGCTGCAGCGACTTCAGTGGGCAGCCAATGCTGAGGGTAGCTGCACACCTCGATAGGGTGGCGCACAAAGGCCTGATCGCAGAACAGCAGCTCACCTAATGAACGGCTGCCCAAGGTTTCCAGATCCAGCCCACCGCGCTCCAGCGCGGCGCGCCCGGCCACGCTGCGGGCGAATACCCAAGGCTGGCCATGGCCACGCAGGTAGACCTCACGCACCCAACCTTGCGCACCAGGCTCAAGGCCAAGCGCCAGGCATTCGTCATCGCGCAGTGGCTGCCAGCCCTGGAACAAGGGGGTGACACTGAAATGATCAGCGGACAGGGCAGTCAGGCGGCGGGTCAGCGAGCCTTCATCGAACAGCCAGTCGAGGGTCGGCTGGGCAAGCGTGGTTGCCAGCTGTGGATACGGCAGCCACGCAACAGCGGCTGCTAGCGGGGATTCGTACGACACGTCGGTATGCTTGTTACAGCCAGAGAGGCGCCGAGCTTAGCATGATTGCCTGCGCTGCTTGCATACTGCAGGCTGGGCCAGTAAAAAGCCCGTGGCAGCCGCATGAGCCATAACTCAGCCTGTTGCGTGGCAACAGCGCGATAAGCGGCAAGGCCAAGCCTGAACCTGGATGAGGAGCTGTTGATGAAGAAGTGGCAATGCATTGTATGTGGCCTGATCTACAACGAAGCCGAAGGCTGGCCAGATGACGGCATCGCGCCGGGCACCCAATGGCAGGATGTCCCTGAAGACTGGCTGTGCCCTGATTGTGGCGTAGGCAAAAGCGACTTTGAAATGATCGAAATCGCCTGATAGCAACCCTTGGCAACGTAAAAGGAATACGGCATGACCTCCCCAGTAGTGATCATCGGCACCGGCCTTGCGGGCTACAACCTGGCCCGTGAGTTTCGCAAGCTCGACGGCGAAACGCCGCTGCTGTTGATCAGCGCTGACGACGGCCGTTCCTATTCCAAGCCGATGCTGTCCACCGGCTTTGCCAAGAACAAGGACGCCGATGGCCTGTGCATGGCAGAACCCGGGGCCATGGCCGACCAGCTCAAGGCGGAGATCCGCACCCACACGCGCATTAGCGGTATTGATCCTGGGCACAAGCGGCTGTGGATCGGCGAAGAGGTGGTCGAGTACCGCGACCTGGTCCTCGCCCTGGGCGCACAGACCGTGCAGCTGCCGCTGCAGGGCGATGCCAGCGATGCGGTGTACGCGATCAACGACCTTGCCGACTACGCCCGCTTTCGCCGCGCTGCGGCAGGCAAGCAGCGGGTACTGATTCTTGGCGCCGGGCTGATTGGCTGCGAGTTTGCCAACGACATGAGCCTGGGCGGTTTCCAGGTCGACGTGGTCGCCCCGTGTGAGCAACTGATGCCGACCCTGATCCCGGCTGCCGCCGCAGGTGCGGTGCAGGCCGGCCTGGAGGGCCTCGGTGTGCGCTTCCACCTCGGCCCGGTGCTGGATCGCCTGCAGCGCGACGGCGCTGACCTGCAGGCGCATTTGTCCGACGGCAGCGTGATCGCCTGCGACCTGGTGGTCTCGGCCATCGGCCTGCGCCCGCGCACCGAACTGGCAGCCGCGGCCGGGCTGGCGGTCAATCGCGGGGTGGTGGTGGACCGTCAGCTGCGCGCCTCGCACGCCAATATCTACGCCCTGGGCGATTGCGCCGAGGTCGATGGCATCAACCTGTTGTACGTGATGCCATTGATGAGCTGCGTGCGGGCGCTGGCCCAGACCCTGGCTGGCAATCCGCAGGCGGTAGCTTACGGGCCGATGCCGATCACCGTGAAGACCCCCGCCTGCCCACTTGTGGTTGCGCCACCGCCGCATGGCCGCGCGGGCGTGTGGCAAGAGGAAGGTGAGGGCGCCGATCTCAAGCTGACCTGCCGCGATGAGGCGGGTGCGCTTCTCGGCTATGCCCTGACCGGCAGCGCCGTCATGGAAAAACTCGCTCTAAATCGGCAGCTTCCAGCGCTTATGGCGTAAATAGCTGGCGTTCTGTCGCTTATGACGTTGGCTTGCCGACACAATGGCCGTGCTGATACTGGCGCGGTCCCGGTTGGCGTGCCATTCTCACTCGCGTCTGCCGCAGTTTAGAGCCTGCGGCGCCTTGAGCGCTGCCTCTCCTGGCAGCACGGCAATAACAACAAGAATTCCCGTCCAAGAGGCTTCACTATGCGCAAACCAGAACTCGCCGCTGTCATCGCTGAAAAGGCCGATTTGACCAAGGAAAAGGCCAATGAGGTGCTCAATGCGATCCTCGACAGCATTACTGGTGCCCTCGATAAGGATACCGTTACCCTGGTCGGCTTCGGCACCTTCGAGAAACGTCACCGTGGCGCCCGCACCGGCAAGAACCCGCAGACTGGCGAACCGGTGAAGATCAAGGCCAGCAACACCGTTGCGTTCAAGCCAGGCAAGGGCCTCAAGGACACGGTCAACCCGACCGGCAAAGCTGCAGCACCGGCCAAGGCTGCGGCCAAACCTGCTGCGAAGGCTGCTGCGAAGAAAAAGTAAGCGGCTGAGTTGATTGGGGCCGCTTTGCGGCCTTCGCGGGCAAGCCCGCTCCCACAGGTTAATCAGCGCTGCAGACCCTGTGGGAGCGGGTTCACCCGCGAAGGCTGCAAAGCAGCCCAAAACGCTACCTCTGACATAGCCAACAAACGGGCGCCTTTATGGCGTCCGTTTTGCTTTACATAGGGTAACGGTGGCGGGCTTGTATAAAGTGTTCTGAAAGAGGATAAACTCGGCACTTTCAGTCACATTAAAGTCGAGTCTTGCCGATGAAGTTCCGTTTTATTCTGTGGGCCATGGGCTTGTTGATGGCCCGTGCCAGCCGCAACAATCCGGCGTTCCAGCAGCAACTGCGGGATAAGGATCTGGTGTTCCAGATGCAGACCCTGGATGGCAAGGTCGCCCGTCACTTCATCGTCAGCAACGAGCGCATCAGCAGCAGGGCCGGGCAACATGCGCAGCCAGCCTTCGCCATTGCCTTCAAGGACGCCGCCTACGGCTTCGCCACCCTGCAGGCCAGCAACAAACAGCTGGCGTTCATGCAGGGGATTCAGGACAAGAACATCCAGATCAAAGGCAACCCGGCGCTGGTAATCTGGTTCCAGGGCCTGATGAAGTACCTGAAACCGCGCAAGCGTAAGGCCTGAGTCAGCGGGGCGCCTGGCGCCCCAGTAACAGTCAGCTCAATGCGGCGGGTGGAACTGGGAGGCTAGTTCGCGCAGCAGCGCTTCGGCCTCAAGTACCTTGCTGACGACATCGTCGGCCTTTTCGCGGCTCAGCCCCAGACGCTCGAGCAGGGCATCAGAGATTTCTTCCTGCGGCCCTGAGCCGATCCCGCGCGAGCGCAGCAGACTGGTCGCCAGGCAGACCAGGTTGGGGAACACTGCCAGTTCGCCGTCGTAGCCAGGATCGTGCTGGAAGCGCAGTGCGTTGGACAGCTCTTCAGGCATGTCCCACAGCTTCATCAGCCACGCGCCGATCTGCTCACGGCTGATGCCGAGCAGATGCTGTTCGATGTAGGTGTGGCTCAGGTGCGGGTTGACCTCCAGGTGGCGGCAGATCAGCGAGAAGTGCGGCGGAAATACATGCGCCAGCAGCAGATAGCCAAAGTTGTGCAGCAGCCCGGCGAGGTAGGTCAGGCCAGCTTCAGGGCGCTCGGCGCGCGGCATGGCGCGGGTCAGGCCCTCGATCACGGCAGCGGTGTAGATCGACTGCTGCCAGTACGGCGTGGCTTGCTGTGGGTGGTCCTTGGGCAGGCTCAGGGTCTTGCCCAAAGCCAGGCCCAGCGCCAGGTTGATCACCAGATCGAAGCCGAGCACACGCACGATGGCGTCTTCCACCGAACGGATCTTGCCAGGTGAGGCGTAGTACGGCGAACCAGCCCAGCTGACCACCTGCGCGGCCAGCGCCGGGTCGGTTTCGACCACACCGGTGATGTCGTCGATGCTGGCGTTTGGGTCGACCCGCAGCTTGATGATCTTTTGCGCCGTGTCGGCCAGCGGTGGAATCTCGATGGTTTCTTCCAGGCGCTTCTGAATCCGCCGTGCGGTGAACGCCTGCACCGCCTGGGTGATCTCGTGGGGATCATCGTCAGGACGGTTGAGGTTGGGCTGGATGTCCGCCACGGTCTGGCCGAACTTGCCTGCGCTGGCCTTGCCCAGCATGCGCTTGAACGCGCCGCGCTCGATCTGCAGCAGCAGGCCGCGTTCGCCCGACTGGATCAACAGCGCCTCGGCATCGAGCAGGCGCTCGTCATACAGGCAGGGCGAGCTGGTCAGGGCCGGCAAGGCAGGCAGCGCTTTGAGTTTGTGCTTGTCGAGCATCTGGTTCAGGCGCGTCAGCGGTACAGCGTGCAGCTTGCGCCCGGTCAGCTCGGCGAGGCGATTGAGGTCCAGCAACTGAGTGTGCGGGAACAGCACCAGCAACGCGCCGATTTCGTCATCCAGCAGCACCGCCTGCACGCGCGAGGCGGCAGGCAGGGACGGATGCTCAGGCACCTCCTGATAAGCCACGCCGAGCTTGTCCAGCAGTTGGCGGATAACAGACGGTGCTTGCGGGGATGCGGCGTCCAGGGCTGCTTCAGTCATGAGCTGGATCCAATAGTTTCTTTAAACGCGAAGTATAACCAGTCTGAACGGCAGGCTGGTTGCGTAGTGGGACGTATGTCACACCTGGCCATATTGTTGGCCATGGCGTAGCCAGCGATCGAGCAACGGGCTGACGTGTGCCGGCCAGCGCGTGAGCAGTGCCTGGGCGGCGTCGCGCACGGCTGGCAGCAAGTCGGCGTCGCGCATCAGGTCAGCGACCTTGAACTGTAGCAGGCCGGTCTGGCGTGTTCCGAGCATCTCGCCGGGGCCGCGCAGTTCGAGGTCTTTCTCGGCGATGACGAAGCCGTCGTTGGTTTCGCGCATGATGCCCAGGCGCTCGCGGCCGACCTGCGACAACGGCGGATGATAAAGCAGCACACAGTGGCTGGCCGCGCTACCACGGCCGACTCGCCCGCGCAGCTGGTGTAGCTGAGCCAGGCCAAGCCGTTCAGGGTTTTCGATGATCATCAGGCTCGCGTTGGGCACGTCGACGCCGACTTCGATCACCGTGGTCGCCACCAGCAGCTGCAGGTTGCCGGCCTTGAACTCGGCCATCACCGCAGCTTTTTCGGCTGGCTTCATGCGCCCGTGGATCAAGCCCACGCGCAGTTCGCCCAAGGCTGCGCCGAGGTCTTCGAAGGTGCTTTCGGCGGCCTGGCAGGTCAGCTCTTCGGACTCTTCGATCAGGGTGCAGACCCAGTACGCCTGGCGCCCTTCGGCGCAGGCGGCGCGGACCCGTTCGACCACCTCGAAGCGCCGGCTGTCGACCACCAGCACGGTATTCACCGGGGTGCGACCGGGCGGCAGCTCATCAAGCACCGAGGTGTCGAGGTCGGCGTAGGCGCTCATGGCCAGCGTCCGCGGGATCGGCGTGGCGGTCATGATCAGCTGATGCGGGCATTGCTCGCCGGCCACGCCTTTCTTGCGCAAGGCCAGCCGTTGCTGAACGCCAAAGCGGTGCTGTTCATCGATGATCGCCAGCGCCAGATGCTTGAACTTGACCTCGTCCTGGAACAGCGCGTGGGTACCGACCACCATCGGCGCGCCGCCGGCGATCTGCTCCAGGGCGCTGACCCGAGCCTTACCCTTGAGCTTGCCGGCGAGCCAGGCGACTTCGATGCCGAGCGGCTCCAGCCAACGCTCGAAGGTGATGAAGTGCTGCTCGGCAAGGATCTCGGTGGGCGCCATCAGCGCGACCTGATAACCGGCTTCCAGCGCTTGCAGGGCAGCCAGGGCGGCGACCACGGTCTTGCCTGCGCCGACGTCGCCTTGCACCAGGCGCAGCATTGGCTCAGGTTGGCTGAGGTCGTAGGCGATCTCGTTGCCGACCCTTTGCTGGGCGCCGGTGGGGTTGAAGCCCAGGTTGGCCAGGTACTGCGCGGGCAGCCGGCTGGCCTTGGGCAGCGCCGGCGCACGCAGGCTGCGCAAGCTCTCGCGCAGGCGCTGCTGGGACAGTTGGTGAGTCAGCAGCTCTTCGAACGCGAGGCGATGCTGAGCCCAGTGATGACCCACCGCCAGCTCTTCCAGATCAGCATCGGCGGGCGGGTTGTGCAGGTAGCGGATCGCCTCGTCCAGCGGCGCCAGCTGATAATCGTTGGCCAGCTCCGGTGGCAGCCAGTCGGGCAGGCTGCGCGGGCCGAGCATGGCCAGGCTTTGCTGGCACAGCTGGCGCAGGCGCTGCTGGGTCAGGCCTTCAGTGGACGGGTAGATCGGGGTCAGGGTTTGCTCGACCGGTGGCGCCGGCTCGCTGCCATTGAGGGCGCGGTATTCCGGGTGGTAGATCTCCAGGCCCGAAGCACCTGGGCGGGCCTCGCCGTAGCAGCGCACATGAGTGCCGCGCTTGAGGGCTTCTTTCTGCGCGTTGCTGAAGTGGTAGAAGCGCAGGCTCAGTACGCCGGTACCGTCGCCCAACCGCACTACGAGACTGCGGCGCTTGCCCATGGTCACGTCGGCGCCACTGACCACGCCTTCGATGACCGCGTCCTGGCCCGGCCGCAGCTGGCCGATCGGCACTACGCGGGTGCGGTCCTGATAACGCAGGGGCAGGTGGAACAGTACGTCCTGCAGGTTCTCCAGGCCGACCTTGGCAAGCTTTTCAGCCATCGCCTCGCCGACGCCCTTGAGTTCAGTGACCGGTACCTTGGACAGCTCGCTCATGACTCAGGCCGACTGTTCCACGGGTGACTTGACCACCGAGCAGAGCCGGATCGAGTCGGCCAGGATCTCGATCGCCTTGGGCCGCGGGAAGCTCGCGCGCCAGGCAATCGCCACCGTGCGGAAGGGCGTCGGTGCGGTCAGCGGGCGCACTTCGATGATGCCCGGTGCGTAGTGGTGGCTGTGCACGGCCGACAGCGGCAGGATCGAGATGCCCAGGCCCGAGGCGACCATGTGGCGGATGGTTTCCAGCGAGCTGGATTCGACCGTGGTGTGCTTGGAGCCGTCGTTACCCTTGGCCAGGGTCGGGCAGGCTTCGAGCACCTGATCGCGGAAGCAGTGGCCTTCACCGAGCAGCAGCAGGCTCTTGTCGTTGAGCATGGCCGGGTCGATGGTCTTGCGTGCGGTCCACGGGTGATCCGCCGGCATCAGTGCGCAGAACGGCTCGTCGTACAGCGGCAGGGTCAGCACGTCGGCCTCGTTGAACGGCAGGGCGATGATCACTGCGTCCAGCTCGCCGTTGCGCAGTTTCTCGCGCAGCACATGAGTGAAGTTTTCTTCGATGTACAGCGGCATCTGCGGGGCGACCCGGTGCAGCTGTGGAATCAGATGGGGGAACAGGTACGGGCCGACGGTGTAGATCGCGCCGACCTTGAGTGGTGCGGTCAGCTGGTTCTTGCCGGCTTGAGCCAGTTCACGGATACCTTGCGCCTGCTCCAGGACCTTCTGCGCCTGGGCGACGATGGTTTCACCGACCGGAGTCAGGCGAACCGCGCTCTTGCTGCGTTCGAAGATCAACACGCCAAGCTCGTCCTCGAGCTTCTTTACCCCGACCGACAGGGTCGGCTGGCTGACGTGGCAACGCTCGGCGGCATGGCCGAAGTGTTGCTCCTGGGCGAGGGTGACGATGTAGCGGAGTTCAGTGAGGGTCATAACGTGCGTCCATGAAGTTGCAGCCCCAGCATAGCGGCTGCAATTGATAGACGCACGTTATCAGACTTGCGCTTTTGTGACAGAAACAAAGTGTCAGCGTTTATCCAGCGAGTAGACGAAGGGCGCTACCACTTCGATCGAGCCATTGGTCAGCAGCTCTGCCGGCGGCTTGGGCAGCGAGCCCGCACGGCGGATCATTTCCATGGTCGCTCGGTCCAGCGCTGCGCTGCCTGAACCACCGGCCAGCGAGTAGGACAACACCTTACCGTCGGCGTCGACTACGAAGCGCAACCGGTTGATGCCTTGCAGGCCACGCCGGCGGGCGTCTTCAGGGTAGCGCTTGTACTTGGCCAGGTGACGCAACAGATCGCTCTGCCAGGTCGGCAAGGCCTTGCTGTTGGAGGCGATGCTTGGCGCTGGCGCTGCCGATTTCTGCGGTGGCGCATTGCTCGGCGGCGTATCGACTACCTGCTCATCGGCCGGTGGCGCTTCCTTCGGCGGCTCAGGCTTCTTCTCGGGCTTGGGCGGCTGCGGTTTGGCCTTCGGCTTGGGCGGCTTGGCGATCGCGATCTTCGGTTTTGGAGCCTCCACCAACTTCGGCAGCGGCGGCTCTTCGACCGGAGTCGGAGGCTGCGGAGCGACCTTGGGCGGTGGTGGTGGCGCTGGCTCAGGCAGCGGTGCCAGCTCGACCATCATGGCTGCCGGGGGCAGCTCGATGGCCTGAGGCACCGACCAATTGAGCGTCAGCAGCACAGCGATGGCATGGACACCCAGCACGATCGCCAAGCTGCCGCTGTAACGCGCCAGTTTGTGCCGCGTCTTGATCATTTTTTGGCTGCCGTCTCGAGACCTACCAGACCGACCTTGAGGTAACCGGCCGCGCGCATGTTGTTCATCACTTCCATCAGGTCGCCGTAGTCCACGCCTTTATCGGCCTGGAAGAAGATGGTGGTCTCCTTGTCGCCCTTGGTCTTGGCGTCGAGCATCGGGCCAAGCTGGCTGGGCTGAGCAACCATGTCGTCACCGACGTACAGCTTCTGGTCGGCCTTGACGCTGACGAACACCGGTTTCTCCGGCCTCGGCGCCGGTTTGGCGGTCGAGGCGGGCAGGTCGACCTTGATGTCGACGGTGGCCAGGGGAGCTGCGACCATGAAGATGATCAGCAGCACCAACATCACGTCGATGAACGGCGTAACGTTGATTTCGTGGTTTTCGGCGAGGTCATCGCCACCTTCGTTAAGATGCAGGCCCATGGCTTACCCCACTTTCACCATGTGCGGGGCGACGCGTTCGCCACCCTGGTGGTCGAGGTCACGGCTGACCAGCAGCAAGACCTGCGCCGAAGCATCGGACACCTGTGCGCGGTAGCCGGCGATGGAGCGTGCGAAGACGTTGTAGATGACCACCGCCGGAATGGCCGCAACCAGGCCCAGTGCGGTCGCCAGCAGCGCTTCGGCGATGCCGGGTGCAACTACTGCGAGGTTGGTGGTCTGGGTCTTGGCGATGCCGATGAAGCTGTTCATGATGCCCCATACGGTACCGAACAGACCTACGAACGGCGCGGTCGAACCAATGGTGGCGAGCACGCCGGTACCGCTGCTCATGTTACGGCCGCTGGCAGCAACCAGGCGCTCGAGACGGAAGCTGACGCGTTCCTTGATGCCTTCTTTTTCGCGAGCGTTGGTCGACAGGCGCATTTCCTCGAGGGCGTCATGCACCAGGGTGTGGGCCAGGGTGCCTTCCTTGTTGGATGCTTCGGCAGCTTCCTTGAGGCTGGCGACGCGCTTGAGCGCTGCGATTTCGCCGCGCAGGCGGCGCTTGGCGCCCATCAGCTCGAAGCCTTTGGCAATCCAGATGGTCCAGGTGATGATCGAGGCGATGGCCAGGCCGATCATCACGATTTTCACGACGATGTCGGCGTTCTTGTACATGCCCCATGGCGACAGGTCGTGGGCCATGCCCAGCGAGGTGTCTTCAACCAGCGGCTGCACGTTGTCTTCGGCAGGTGCCTGAGCTTGCCCTTCGGCAGGAGCGGCGGCTGGGGCCTGGCCCTCAGCGGCGGGCGCAGCAGGCGCGGTAGCGGCAGCTGGGGTGGTGGCAGCGGTGGCGTTTGGCTCATCGGCCATGGCGACCGGGGCCAGTACCAGGCTGAACATCAGCGCGGCAATGGCGCGCCAGGCGCGCGACTGGGTTGGCGAAGCGGAGGGTTGAGTACGAGTCATGCTGGCCGGACCTGATGAGTAAAATGGATTGACGTTCACCACGGCCCCGAGACAGGCCGAGAACAGATAGGTCGCCATTATTGCAATTAATTCTTGTTAACAAAAGTAATACAGTATCTTTTTTTTAGCTTTGTCTAGCCGTTGATCGCTCGATCCGGCTAGCCTGACCCTTTATCAATGGAGCTGAATGATGTCGGATTTGTCTGCTTTGATCGTCGGCTGCGGCGATGTCGGCGGCCGACTGGCCCAGCAACTGCTGGCCAAGGGCTGGCATGTGAGCGGCCTGCGCCGCTCGATCGATCAGTTGCCGGCAGGGGTCCAGCCGGTCGCGGCTGACCTCTCGGATACGCAGATTCCAGCGACCTGGCCTGAGCGAGCGCCGGACTATCTGGTGTACTGCGTGGCTGCCAGTCAGCATGACGAAGCCGGTTATCAGGCCGCTTACGTCGATGGCCTGCGCAACGTACTCAGCTGGTTGCAGGCGCGCGGGCAACAGCCGCGGCGGCTGCTGTTTGTGTCCAGCAGCAGCGTGTTCGCCCAGCAGGATGGCCAGTGGGTAGACGAAACAGCGCCGACCGAGCCTACGGGTTATTCCGGCAAAATCATGCTGGAAGCCGAGCAGGTGGCATTGACCAGCGGTATCCCCGCCAGTGTGGTGCGCCTGACCGGCATCTACGGGCCGGGCCGGGAGTGGTTGCTGAGCCAGGTGCGCCAGGGCTACCGGGTTGCTCAGGAGCCACCGCTGTATGGCAATCGGATTCATGCCGAGGATGCTGCGAGCCTGCTGGCCTATCTGCTCGACGCGGATGCCCGTGGGGTTGTATTGGAAGACTGCTATATCGGCGTCGACGACGACCCGGCGCCGCTGGCCGATGTGGTCGCATGGTTGCGCGAGTATTTGGGTGTAACCGAGTGGTCGGATGAACAGCGCGTGCGCCGCACCGGCAGCAAGCGCTGCAGCAATGCCCGAGCGCGGGCGCTGGGTTGGGCGCCGGTGTATCCGAGTTACAAGGAAGGCTATGCGGCGATTTTGCGGGGGGCGGCCAAGCCTTAGGGTTCGTTGGGGGCGCTTTGCGCCCCTTTCGCGACACAAGGCCGCTCCTACAGGGACCGCGAATAACCTTCAGACGCGGTCCCCTGTAGGAGCGGCCTTGTGTCGCGAAAGGGCTGCGAAGCAGCCCCAACATACTTGAATCAGACCCAATTTTTTCAGGCTGCTTCCGGTCAGCTACGCTCCAGCAACCACTGCCGCGGCCCTGGCGCCAACTGCGGCATCTCATCCGGCTGAGCCCGATTGACGGCCTGGAAAATCTCCAGCTGATCACCGCTGTGCTTGAAGATAAACGGCGCACCACGCTGGTCGCGCTCCAACCACAGGCTGTCGTTGCCACCGCCCATGGTTGCGCAATCGCCACCCAGGCACAGCGCATAGCGATTCGGCCCCGGCAGGCCAGTCACGCCGCCAGTGTCGCTGAACTGCACGGTCTCACCTTTGCCGGTGCCTTCGACGATCTTCCAGTTACCACCCAGATACGCGCCATACAGCGCCTTCTCGAAGGTGCTGCCGACCGGCGCATCGGCAGCGGCTGGCGTCAGCGCCTTGCTGAATGCCTGCTCTTTGCCGCCTTCGGTAACGGTAACCAGCTCCTTGCCTTTGAGCTGCAGCGGCGCGCTTGGGCCGCCGTCGAAGTCGACTTGCCATTGCTTGTCGCTGAGGCGCAGGCGGCCGTTGACGCTTTCGTAGCCGTTATAGAGGTAGCTGGCCTGTTGGCTGGCGACGTCGACACGGACTTCCGACACCGGGCCGTTGGCTGCCAGCGCCTGACGCAGGCTGCCACCTTTGGCGGCGGCATCGATGGCGGCTTGGTTGATCCAGGTGCCGTTGTAGTCTTCAGGTTTGTGGCTGGAGCAGCCGCCCAGAATCAGGGCTGCCAGCGCGAGGGGCAGGGCGTGACGCATGGTGGGGAGACCTTCAGGCAGAGGAGGGTGACGGGCAGGGCGCCCGTCACCGCAGGCATCACTCGATGACGAGGATGGCGTCCATTTCGACCTGGGCGCCCTTGGGCAGGGCTGCCACGCCGATGGCGGCACGCGCCGGGTAAGGCTGCTCGAAGTAGCGGCCCATGACTTCGTTGACCTTGGCGAAGTGGCTCAGGTCGGTCAGGAAGATGTTCAGCTTGACGATGTCCTTGAACGAACCACCGGCAGCTTCAGCCACCGACTTGAGGTTCTCGAACACCTGAACGGTCTGCGCTTCGAAACCTTCGACCAGCTCCATGGTGGTCGGATCCAGTGGGATCTGGCCAGACATGTAGACAGTGTTGCCGGCCTTGATCGCCTGGGAGTAGGTACCGATGGCGGCGGGGGCCTTGTCGCTGGTGATGACGGTCTTGGTCATGGTGACTCCTTGCGGTTGGCGGATTTACGCACGCATGCGGGTGATGCGGACCACGCCGGTCAGGGTGCGCAACTTCTTGATCACACGAGCCAGGTGCACGCGGTCGTGCACGCTGACCACCAGCTGGACCACGCTGATGCGGCCATCGCGTTCGTCCATGCTGATTTTCTCGATGTTGCCGTCGGCGGCGTTGACGCTGCTGGCCAGCAAGGCAATCAGGCCGCGCTGGTGCTCAAGCTCGACGCGCAGCTCGACGTTGAATTCGCCGGTGACATCCTTGGCCCAGGACAGCTGCAGGCACTTTTCCGGGTTGTGGCGGATTTCACTGATGTTGCGGCAGTCTTCCAGGTGCACGACCATGCCTTTGCCGGCCGACAGATGGCCAACGATCGGGTCGCCCGGGATCGGTGTGCAGCACTTGGCGTAGCTCAGCACCAGGCCTTCGGTGCCGCGGATGGCCAGCGGGCCTTCCGGGCTTGGCAGCTGTTCGCCTTCGGCCGATAGCAGCCGACGGGCGACCACGTAGGCCATGCGATTGCCCAGGCCGATGTCTTCGAGCAGGTCTTCGATGACTTCCAGGCGATACTCGTTGAGGATCGGCTGGATACGTTCCTGCGGGATCTTTTCCAGGCTGCTGTCGAAGCCGGTCAGCACCTTGTTCAGCAGGCGCTCGCCAAGGTTGATCGACTCGGAGCGGCGCTGCTGCTTGAGCGCGTGGCGGATGTGCGTGCGCGCCTTGCCGGTGACCACGAAGTTGAGCCAGGCCGGGTTCGGCCGGGCGCCCGGGGCACTGACGATTTCCACCGTCGAGCCGCTCTGCAAGGGCTCGGACAATGGCGCCAGGCGGCGGTTGATGCGGCAGGCAATGCAGCTGTTGCCGACGTCGGTGTGCACCGCGTAGGCAAAGTCGACGGCGGTGGAGCCTTTGGGCAGCTCCATGATCCGCCCTTTCGGGGTGAACACGTAGACCTCGTCCGGGAACAGGTCGATCTTCACGCTCTCGATGAATTCCAGCGAGTTGCCGGCACGCTGCTGCAGCTCGAGGATGCCTTTGACCCACTGGCGGGCGCG
Source organism: Pseudomonas shirazensis (assembly GCF_050496565.1). Taxonomy (GTDB): domain Bacteria; phylum Pseudomonadota; class Gammaproteobacteria; order Pseudomonadales; family Pseudomonadaceae; genus Aquipseudomonas; species Aquipseudomonas shirazensis_A. The sequence goes on along the minus strand of NZ_JBNWAE010000001.1, from coordinate 525,799 downwards.
GGCGTGGCTGCCCTTGGGCTGCTCTTCCTCGTTGGACTTGTACAGCCAGTGTGCAGCGATGCCGTTGTTGGCCAGCTCTTCCATTTCGCGGGTGCGAATCTGGATTTCGATGGGAACGCCGTGCATGCCGAACAGGGTCGTGTGCAACGACTGGTAGCCGTTGGCCTTGGGGATCGCGATGTAATCCTTGAAGCGCCCGGGCAGCGGCTTGTACAGGTTGTGCACAGCGCCGAGCACGCGGTAGCAGGTGTCGACCTTGTCGACAACGATGCGAAACGCGTACACGTCCATGATCTCGTTGAAGGCGCGGCGCTTGCCGCGCATCTTCCGGTAGATGCCATAGAGGTGTTTCTGGCGACCGCTGATTTCGCCCTGAATGCCATCAGTGCCGAGGCAATTGGCCAGGGACTGTTCGATCTTGGCGACGATTTCCTTGCGGTTGCCGCGGGCGCGCTTGACTGCCTGGTGGATGCGCGCCGAGCGCATCGGATGCATCGCCTTGAAGCCAAGGTCTTCGAACTCCACGCGCACATTGTGCATGCCCAGGCGGTTGGCAATCGGGGCGTAGATCTCGAGGGTTTCTTTGGCGATGCGTCGGCGTTTTTCGCCCGACAGCACTTCCAGGGTGCGCATGTTGTGCAGGCGGTCGGCAAGCTTGACCAGGATCACGCGGATATCCCGCGCCATGGCCATGGCCATCTTCTGGAAGTTTTCGGCCTGCGCCTCGGCCTTGGTCTCGAAGTTCATCTGGGTCAGTTTGCTGACCCCATCAACCAGTTCGGCAACCGTCTCGCCAAACTGCTGGCTGAGGGCTTCCTTGGCGATGCCGGTGTCTTCGATCACATCGTGCAGCATGGCCGCCATCAGGCTTTGATGGTCCATGTGCATGTCGGCGAGGATGCCGGCGACTGCCAGCGGATGAGTCACGTAGGGTTCGCCACTGCGGCGGCGCTGCCCATCGTGCGCCTGTTCGGCGTAGAAATAGGCTCGGCGAACCAGGTTGACCTGGTCCGGACCGAGGTAGGTCGATAGCCGTTCGGCGAGGGTGTCTATGCTCGGCATGGGTATACCTCCTGCCGAGGAAGAAGTCCGGTTGCCGCGCGACGTCGACCTGGCATCAATCAGACAGCCTCGTTGGACTCGTCCTCGAACGCGGCGAATACCGGATCTTCGGTGACGATCTCTTCGGCAGCCAGGAATTCGTTGGTGATGATGCCTTCAGCGATTTCGCGCAGGGCAACAACGGTAGGCTTGTCGTTTTCCCATGCAACGCGTGGCTCTTTACCACCGGTGGCCAGCTGACGGGCGCGCTTGGTGGAGAGCATGACCAGCTCAAAGCGGTTATCCACGTGTTCCAGGCAGTCTTCTACAGTTACGCGGGCCATGGTCTTCCTCAGTAGCAATGCGGTAGGGCGTACAGCCCATAATGGGCGGTGGACTGGGTAGTTTAAAAAATCACCAGCCAATAGGGAAGGGCTGTTTTATAGCCAGCCTTGCCCGTCAGTCCTGAAACTGCCTCGATCATGCCGTTCTGGGCTGGCCTGCAAGGGCCGGCCCGCAGCGCGAAAGCACCGTTTCAGACGCCTCGATAGCGCTGACGATAACGGGTTCCGGGGCTGCAATACAACAGCCGCAAACGGCTTATCGCAACAATGCTGCACGCAAATGTGGGGTCAGCTCCTCAAACAGCGTCTGCACCGAGCGCAGCGCACGGCAATCGGGGCGTGTCAGCAGCCACAACTGGGTATCGCAACCGGCCAGCGGTGCGCTCAGCGCCTCGACATCAGGCATGTCGTGCACCATGTAATCGGGCAGCGCTGCCACGCCCAGGCCAGTGCTCACCAGCTGCGCAATGGTCGACATGCCGCTGCACTGATAGCGCGGGTTCAGGCCGGGATACTGCTGGTTGCGCCAGACCACGGTGGGGTGGTCCTGCATCGAGTCATCCGGCGCAATCCAGGCCACGCTGCTGACCGACTGCTCGAGCCGCTCGCGCAGGCTGGCATGGCCGCAGATAACGTAGGAGGTCGAGCCCAGGCAGCGCCCGACCAGATGCTCAGGCGGGGTGTTGGTCAGGCGCAGGGCAATATCGGCGTCGCGCCGGCTGAGGTTGGCGAACGTGTTCGAGGTGCCCAGCTCCAGCGACAGCGCCGGGTAGTTGGGCATGAACGTCGCCAATGCCGGCAGCAGCAGGCTGTGCAAAACCGCCTCGGTACAGGTCAGGCGCACCGTGCCGCTGACCACCTGCTCACCGCTGGTCAGGGCAATCCTTGCCGCTTCCAGCGCCAGCTCGGCACGTTCCGCTTGCTCGGCCAGGGCCTGGGCAGTGTCGGTCGGCAGGTAGCCTTTGCGGCTTTTGACGAATAATGCGGTGCCCAACGCCGACTCCAGGCGGCGAATCGAGCGGAACACCGTCGAAACGTCGACTTTCAGCAGCTCTGCGGCCTTGGCCAGGGAGCGACCGCGCTCCAGTGCCAGGACCAATGAAAGGTCGGCATGAGTAATCTGATATTGCATTGGTGCACGCTCTGCTTGCCGAAATGCCAATGTCTGTTGCGTTGAGGCCATTTTATAGTGAAACGGCCTGCGGGAATCAATGCACTCCGTCGGGCCGACAATCCCCACGATGGGACAGTGAAAAGAACAACAGCAGCATCCATCGTCGCCCATAAGGCGCCAGCCGTATCTCTCCACATCGCCGCTCCACACCCAAAGGATGTACACCATGACGTCGGTAAACCCGCGCGCCAGCACTTCCAGCGAGATGTCCGACTTTCTCAAGGCGCATCCGGACATCCAGTACGTTGATCTGCTGATCTCCGACATGAATGGCGTGGTTCGCGGCAAGCGTATCGAGCGTGCCAGCCTGCACAAGGTCTACGAGCGCGGCATCAATTTGCCGGCGTCGTTGTTCGCCCTCGATATCAACGGCTCGACTGTGGAGAGCACCGGTCTGGGCCTGGACATCGGCGACGCCGATCGGGTCTGCTACCCGATCCCCGGCACCCTGTGCTACGAGCCCTGGCAGAAGCGCCCAACCGCGCAGCTGCTGATGACCATGCACGAGATCGAAGGCGAGCCGTTTTTCGCCGACCCGCGTGAGGTATTGCGCAAGGTAGTGAGCAAGTTCGACGATCTGGGCCTGGATATCTGTGCCGCGTTCGAGCTGGAGTTCTACCTGATCGATCAGGACAACCTCAACGGCCGGCCGCAGCCGCCACGCTCGCCGATCTCCGGCAAGCGCCCGCAATCGACCCAGGTGTACCTGATCGACGACCTCGACGAGTACGTCGACTGCCTGCAGGACATGCTCGAAGCCGCCCGCGAGCAAGGCATCCCGGCCGATGCCATCGTCAAGGAAAGCGCCCCGGCGCAGTTCGAGGTCAACCTGCATCACGTTGCCGACCCGATGAAGGCCTGCGACTACGCGATCCTGCTCAAGCGCCTGATCAAGAACGTCGCCTACGACCATGAGATGGACACCACCTTCATGGCTAAGCCCTATCCGGGCCAGGCTGGCAACGGCCTGCACGTGCACATCTCGCTGCTCGACAAAAAGACCGGCAAGAACATCTTCACCAGCGAAGACCCGCTCGAAAGCGCGCCGCTGCGCCACGCCATTGCCGGCGTGCTGGAAACCATGCCGGCGTCGATGGCGTTTCTTTGCCCGAACGTCAACTCGTACCGCCGCTTCGGCGCGCAGTTCTATGTGCCCAACGCGCCGAGCTGGGGCCTGGACAACCGTACCGTGGCCGTGCGCGTGCCGACCGGCAGCAGTGACGCAGTGCGCCTCGAACACCGCGTGGCCGGCGCCGACGCCAACCCGTACCTGATGATGGCGTCGATCCTGGCCGGCATTCACCACGGCCTGACCAACCAGCTCGAGCCGGGTGAGCCGATCGAGGGCAACTCCTACGAGCAGCTTGAACAGAGCCTGCCGAACAACCTGCGCGACGCCCTGCGCGCGCTGGATGACAGCGAGATCCTCAACCAATACATCAGCCCGGACTACATCGACATCTTCGTCGCCTGCAAGGAAAGCGAGCAGGCCGAGTTCGAGGTGTCGATTTCCGACCTTGAGTACAACTGGTACCTGCACACGGTGTAAGCCCATGAGCGCAAACGTGGTCCCTCTGATCGGTGTCAGCGCCTGCCGCCAGCAGGTCGGCAAGAATGCTTCGCACACTGTTGGCGACAAGTACGTGGAGGCGGCCGGCTTTGCCGGGGTCCCGTTGATCCTGCCTGCGCGCGATGTCGGCAGCGACCCGCTGGCACTGCTGTCGATCCTCAATGGCATCGTTTTCACCGGCTCGCCTTCCAATGTCGAGCCGCATCACTACAATGGCGCCGCCAGCGTTGCCGGCACCCGCCATGATCAGGCGCGTGATCGCCTGACTCTGCCTTTGCTGCGCGCAGCCATCGCCGCCGGCGTGCCGGTGCTGTGTATCTGCCGCGGCTTTCAGGAATTGAATGTGGCCCTGGGCGGCAGCCTGCACCAGCGCGTGCAGGAGCTGCCTGGCTACCTCGACCACCGCGAACCGCAGGACGCGCCGCTGGAGGAGCAATACGGCCCTCGGCATCTGGTGCGCACTGAGGCGGGCGGGCTGTTCGAGCGTTTTGGCCTGCCTGAGCAGTTCGAGGTCAACTCGCTGCACAGTCAGGGTATCGACCGCCTGGCCAGTGGCCTGCGTGTCGAAGCACGGGCCCCGGATGGCCTGATCGAAGCGGTGTCGATGCTGGACGCGCCGGGCCTGGTGCTCGGCGTGCAGTGGCACCCGGAGTGGCGTTTCGCCGAAAACCCGGTCTCGCTGCGCCTGTTCCAGGCGTTTCGCGAGGCCTGCAAGGCCCATGCTGTGCGGGAGGTTTCACGCCAGAAAACAGTCTGACGTCAGCCGAAGGTCTCGGATGACTCACCCCCGACAGCAAGCTTTCAATGAGTGAAAGCGGACCCTCAGCGGTCTGTGAAAACAATACCAATATCGACGGCGAATACTCATGAGCGAAAACACAGACAACGGCCGCCCGCCCGGTGCGGCGGCCGCTTCAGACGGCAGCGCCCCTCGCGCCAGCAAAGGCCTGGCCAAGGGCCGGCTGGGCTTGCTGGCCAGCGTGGTGCTGGGCATTTCCACCATTGCCCCGGTCTACACCCTGACCGGCGCGCTTGGCCCGACCGTGCGTGAGGTTGGCGCGCACCTGCCGGCCGTGTTCATTGTCGGTTTCCTGCCAATGCTGTTGGTTGCCCTCGGCTACCGTGAGCTGAACGCGGCAGAGCCGGACAGCGGCACCTCGTTCACCTGGTCGGCCCGCGCGTTCGGCCCGATGATCGGCTGGATCGGCGGCTGGGGCCTGGTGGTGGCGACCACGATTGTGTTGTCCAACCTGGCTGGCGTGGCGGTGGACTTCTTCTATCTGTTCCTCGCGCAGATCACTGGCGATCAATCGCTGGCCGCGTTGGCCGACAATCTGGCGATCAACATCATCACCTGTTGCGTGTTCATCGCGCTGGCGGTGTGGATCTGTTGTCGCGGCATGGGCACCACCATGACCGTGCAGTACGGCCTGGTCGCCTTGCAGTTACTGGTGCTGATCGGCTTCGCCTTTGCTGCCTTCGGTGAAACCACCGCGCCGCCACCGCTGGCATTTGACCTGGCCTGGTTCAACCCATTCGGGGTCGAGTCGTTCTCGGCGTTTGCTGCGGGCTTGTCGTTGTCGATCTTCATCTTCTGGGGCTGGGACGTGTGCCTGACCGTCAGCGAAGAGTCGATCGGCAGCGATGAAGTGCCGGGCAAAGCGGCGACCTGGACGGTGCTGTTGATTCTCTGCCTGTACCTGCTCACCGCCATCGCCACCCTGCAATTCGCCGGGATCAGTGATGTCGGCCTGGGCCTGGGTAACCCGCGCATTCAGGAAAACGTCTTCGCGCACCTGGCCGGCCCGGTCATGGGCCCGTTGGCGATCCTCATGTCGATCGCGGTGCTGGCCAGTACTGCAGCGTCGTTGCAGTCGACCTTCGTTTCGCCGGCGCGCACATTGCTGGCGATGGGTTACTACGGCGCGGTGCCAAAGCGTTTCGCCAACGTCTGCCCACGTTCGCAGACGCCACGCTATGCCACCATTTGCGCGGGCATTGCCGCAGCACTGTTCTACGTGACCATGCGTACCCTCAGTGAGAACGTGCTGGCCGACACCATCACCGCGCTGGGCATGATGATCTGCTTCTATTACTCGCTGACTGCGTTTGCCTGCGTCTGGTACTTCCGCCAGAGCCTGTTCAGCAGCCTGCGGCACTTCCTCATGCGCGGCGTCTGCCCGCTGCTGGGTGGCGCAATCCTCTCGGTGATCTTCGTGCGCACGGCAATCGACAGCGCGTCGCCAGATTTTGGCAGCGGCTCGCATGTGGGTGGGTTGGGGCTGGTGTTCGTGATTGCGGCGATCATCTCGCTGCTGGGCATCTGCCTGATGCTGCTGTCGCGGCTACGCCTGCCGGCGTTCTTCCTCGGCGCTACCTTGCAGCAGCAGGCCAAGCTGCAGTTGCAGGAGTGAAGTGATTTGGGGCCGCTAGCGGCCCCAAAACAGATCAGCCAACCAATTGCTCGAGCAGCGCACCATGGCGCTGCTTTTGCTTTTCAAGCAGCAGGCGATTGGAGCGGAACACTGCCTTGATGTCCGCCAGCGCCGCATCGAAATCATCATTGATGATCACGTAGTCGTACTCGTCGTAGTGAACCATCTCGTTGACCGCTTCCTTCATGCGCCCTTCGATGATCTCTTCGCTGTCCTGGCCGCGCCCGGTCAGGCGTTGGCGCAACGCATCCTGGCTCGGCGGCAGGATGAAGATCGACAAGGCATCGGGCATCAGTTCGCGCACTTGCTGAGCGCCCTGCCAGTCGATCTCCAGAATCAGGTCAAAGCCCTCATCCAGGGTGGATTGCAGCGCGCTGCGGGAGGTGCCGTAGAAGTTGCCGAACACCTCGGCGTGCTCGATGAAGTCACCCTTGTCGATCAGGCTCTGGAACTGCTCGCGGTCGACGAAGTGGTAGTTGACCCCGTCTTTTTCGCCCGGTCGCATTGCACGGGTGGTGTGCGAGACCGATACGCGGATATGCGTGTCTTCCCGGGTGATCGCCGTGAGTTCGGTAACCAGGCTGGTCTTGCCCGCGCCAGATGGCGCCGAGATGATGTAGAGAGTGCCGCTGCAGTGGTTCATGGTCGGGATGGCCTTACTCGATGTTCTGTACTTGTTCACGCATCTGCTCGATCAACACCTTGAGGTTGACCGCCGCCTGCGTACTGCGCGGGTCGAATGCCTTGGAGCCAAGGGTGTTGGCTTCGCGGTTGAGTTCCTGCATGAGGAAGTCCAGGCGTCGACCTGCAGCGCCACCGGACTTGAGCACCCGGCGCACTTCGGTGATGTGGGTGTTGAGGCGATCCAGCTCCTCGGCGACGTCGCTTTTTTGCGCGAGCAGGACCATCTCCTGCTCCAGCCGCTGCGGGTCGAGCTCGGCCTGCATGTCGTGGAAGCGATCGAGGATCTTCTGCCGCTGCACCGCCAGCATCTGCGGCACCAGGGCGCGCAGGGTAGTCACTTCGCTGGCCATGCCGTCGAGGCGCTCGTTGATCAGCCGCGCCAGCTCCTGGCCTTCGCGTTGGCGCCCGGCCTTGAGCTCCTGCACCGCTTCGTCGAACAAGGCGATGGCTTCGGCATTGAGGGCCTGCGGGTCGCTGGCATCGGCCACCAGCACGCCGGGCCAGGCGAGTACTTCCAGCGGGTTCAGCGGCGCTGGCTGCTTGATCAGGCTGGCGACGGTTTCGGCGGCGGCGACCAGTTGCGCGGCGCGCTCGCGGTCGACCTGCAGCGGCTTGCCGGTGCTGTCTTCATTGAGGCGCAGGGTGCATTCGATCTTGCCTCGTGACAGCCCTTGGCGCAGGCCTTCGCGCACCGCGCTTTCAAGCTCGCGCAGGGCTTCTGGCAGGCGCAGGTGCGGCTCCAGGTAGCGGTGGTTGACCGAGCGCAGCTCCCAGACCAGAGTGCCTTGGCTGCCGGCGCGCTCGACGCGAGCAAAAGCGGTCATGCTGTGCACCATGGCGGACTACCTCGCATAAGAATGATGGGGCAGCCGGGTCAGGCTGCAAGGCGCGCGATTGTAACGCAGAGTGGGCTGTGCGCCCAATTTCGGCCATGTCATCGATCGCCTTGGCCGAAGGTTGGAGAAGCCGACAGGCTGGCGCCTGCGACGATAGGCATGTCCTCGCCGGGCTGCGGGCTTTATAATGCTCGGCAGATTCGAATCCCAGTACAGGTATCCCAAATGAAACGTCCAAGTGGTCGCGCCGCCGATCAGCTCCGCTCGATCCGCATCACCCGCAACTACACCAAGCACGCCGAGGGCTCCGTACTGGTCGAGTTCGGTGACACCAAGGTCATCTGCACGGTCAGCGTCGAAAACGGCGTGCCGCGCTTCCTCAAAGGCCAGGGCCAGGGTTGGTTGACCGCCGAGTACGGCATGCTGCCGCGTGCAACCGGTGAGCGTAACCAGCGCGAAGCCAGCCGTGGCAAGCAGGGTGGCCGCACCCTCGAAATCCAGCGCCTGATCGGCCGCTCGCTGCGCGCTGCGCTGGACATGAGCAAGCTCGGCGACCTCACCCTGTACGTCGACTGCGATGTGATCCAGGCTGACGGCGGCACTCGCACGGCCTCGATCACTGGCGCCATGGTCGCGCTGGTCGATGCCCTGGCGGTGATCAAGAAGCGCGGCGGCCTCAAGGGCGGCAACCCGCTCAAGCACATGATTGCTGCCGTATCGGTAGGCATGTATCAGGGCGAAGCAGTACTCGACCTGGATTACCTGGAAGACTCCGCGGCCGAGACCGACCTCAACGTGGTCATGACCAGCGCCGGTGGCTTCATCGAAGTGCAGGGTACCGCTGAAGGTGCGCCGTTCCAGCCGGAAGACTTCAACGCCATGCTGGCGCTGGCGCAAAAGGGCATGAACGAGATCTACGACCTGCAGAATGCGGCTTTGGCTGACTGAATGGGTTGGTAGCGGTTGGGGCCGCTGCGCGGCCCTTTCGCGACACAAGGCCGCTCCTACAGAAACCGCGTTTGCCAAGGCTACGCGGTCCTTTGTAGGAGCGGCCTTGTGTCGCGAAAGGGGCGCAAAGCGCCCCCAATGGCGGATCAGATCGTCAGAGTCCAGTCATAGTCCACAATCAGCGGCGCATGCTGAGAGAACCGCGGCTGACGCGGCAGGCGGGCACTGCGCACAAAGCGGCGCAAGCCCGGCGTAAGGATCTGGTAGTCGAAGCGATAGCCCAGGTTGAGCATCTCGGCCTGTTCGTTATCGGGCCACCAGCTGTACTGATCGCCTTCGCGGCTGACTTCACGCAGCGCGTCGACATAGCCCATGTCACCCACGATCGAATCCATCCACGCCCGCTCGGGCGGCAGGAAACCAGGCGACTGCTGGCTGTCGCGCCAGTTCTTGATGTCGAGCTTCTGCTGCGCCACGTAGAACGAGCCGCAATAGATGTATTCGCGACGCTTGCGCCGCTGTTTGTCCAGATACTTGCCAAAGTCGTCCATCAACTTGAATTTCTGGTTCAAGTCTTCGTCGCCGTTCATGCCCGAAGGCAGCAACAGGCTGGCAATACTGACTTTGTCGAAATCTGCTTGCAGGTAACGTCCGTAGCGGTCGGCTGTCTCGAAGCCCAGGCCGGTGATGACTGCCTTGGGCTGCATCCGCGAGTAGAGCGCCACACCACCTTGGGCGGGCACCTCTGCATCGCAGGCATAAAGGAAATAGCCATCGAGCTGGAAAGCTGGGTCGTCGAGTTCAAAGGCCGAGGCGCGGGTATCCTGAAGGCAGATGACGTCGGCATTCTGGGCTTGTAGCCAGCTGAGCAAACCACGCTCGGCTGCAGCCTGAATGCCATTAACGTTCACACTGATGATCCGCATAAATGGCCCCAAAAATCTCGTGCGTGTATGATACCCGAGCTCAACTCATTTAGCTAAATCCGTGGTGTCTGGGACTTTTTCATGCAGCCGTATCAGCGCGACTTCATCCGTTTTGCCATCGATCGCGGCGTTCTGCGCTTCGGTGAATTCACCCTGAAATCGGGGCGTACCAGCCCGTACTTCTTCAATGCGGGGCTGTTCAACAGCGGCTCGGCACTGGCGCAGTTGGGACGTTGCTACGCGGCGGCCATCGTCGACAGCAAAATCCCCTTCGACGTGCTGTTCGGCCCGGCCTACAAGGGTATCCCGCTGGCTTCGGCCACTGCAGTCGCCCTGGCTGACCAGCATCAGCTGGACGTGCCGTGGTGCTTCAACCGCAAAGAGGCCAAGGCCCATGGCGAAGGCGGCAGCCTGGTCGGCGCGCCGCTGGAAGGCAATGTGCTGATCATCGATGACGTGATCACCGCCGGTACTGCGATCCGTGAAGTCATGCAGATCATCAGCGCCCAGCAGGCCACGGCCGCTGGCGTACTGATCGCGCTCAACCGCGAAGAGCGTGGCAACGGCGAGCTGTCGGCGATCCAGGAAGTGGAGCGTGACTTCGGTATCCCGGTGGTCAGCATTGTCTCGCTGACCCAGGTGCTCGAGTTCCTCGCCGACGATCCGCAGCTCAAGCAGCACCTGCCAGCGGTCGAGGCGTACCGCGCGCAATACGGGATCTGAATGCCCTGCGCGGCCTTTGTAGGAGCGGCCTTGTGTCGCGAAAGGCCCGCAAAGCGGGCCCGACAATGTTGCGGTGCGGCATATATCTAGGGGCCGCTACGCGACCCTTTCGCGACACAAGGCCGCTCCTACAGGGGGCGGTGTCGGGTGCTTAGTCAGTACCGTACTTGGGCGAACGCGGACCGTACAGGATGCCGCCGTTCGGATACGGTGACAGCAACCGCGCGCTGGTCATTCCGGCAATCGGGTAGCCGGCGTCATCCTGCACGCTGCTGATGACCTGGTTGACCGCCGCCATCACCAGCATGCCGATCAGACCACCCTGGTTCTGCCGACCTTCTTCACTGGACGCCGTCGCGCTACCGGTCCACAGCGTGGTGCCGCTCTTCAGGTCGACCAGCTTGGCGCTGGCGGTAACGATGGTCGCACTGCTCAGCACCATGTAGCGGGTGCCATAGTCACTCACGGTCACGTACAGGCCGGCATCGGCGCCGAAGATCTCCTGCAGCTTGCTGGTCGGCAGCTCATGGATATCCGACGGCGTAGTCATGCCGTTCTGGCGGAACGTCTCGTCGACCAGCGCCACAGGCATCACGTAATAACCCGCTTCGGCCAGCGGATAGGTCACCTGCGCAAGCATGCTGTAGGTAGCCTTGACGTCCGGCGACTGGTTCAGCGGCGGCAGAATCAGGATCGACTTGGGCCGCGCCTGCTTGTACGCCGAGTAGTCCACGCTGCGGCGCTCGGCGCAACCGGCGAACAAGGCCAGCACGCAGGCGCCGACGATCAGTTGGGTGATCCGCTTGATCATTGCTTGGCTCCCTTGCGTGCGTTGTTCATGAGAAAGTCCATGTACTTGGCCGACTCGGGGAACAAGGCCTTTTCAGTCTGGAACTGCTGAATCATCTGGTCGTCCTTGCCCAGGCTGGAATAGATCAGCCCCAGCTGCGCGTGATAACCCGGCGGCACTGCGCCGTTCTTGGCCTTGATCTTCTCCAGGTCGCGTTCAAGGGCGATGGCCTGTTCTTCCTTGGCCTGGCCCTTGAAGTACTCATTGACCTGCGGCTGGTAGCTTTCCCATTGATACAGCGGTTTGTGCGGGGTGCCGCAGCCGGTCAGCAGAACGCTGCCCAGCGCAATGCCGGCGACCAGGCGCCAGCCTTGAGGGAGGATGCTCATGAGTGTGTCTTCCTTGTCGTGCAACTCGGCCTATCGGGCCTGAGGCTTCCATTGGCCGTTGTCGATCGCGTCGACCATCTTGTTGATTGCTTCGCGCATGGCCAGGTCGAGGACCTTGCCATTGAGCGTGGAGTCATAGCTGGCGGTACCGCCAAAGCCGATGATCTCGCGATTGGAAAGGGCGTACTCGCCGGCACCCTGGGCCGAATAGACCACTTCCGAGGTGCTGATATTGACGATGTTCAACGCCACTTTGGCGTAGGCGATCTGGGTCTTGCCGCGGCCCAGAATACCGAACAGCTGGTGGTCGCCGACTTCTTTGCGGCCGAACTCGGTGACGTCACCGGTGACCACGAAATCCGCACCTTTGAGCTTCTGCGCCATGCCCTTGATGGTCGCTTCCTGCTGGATCTCGCCCATGTTGTCGCGATCAAGCACATTGAAGCGGTTGGTCTGCTGCAGGTGGGTGATGAGGATGGTCTTGGCCTGGCCGCCGAGGCGGTCGACGCCGTCGGAGAAGATCCCGCGCATGTAGCTGGAACGGTTGTCGAACTTGCCCACAGCGATTGGGGTGCGTTGGCCGCTGTACGGGCGGTTGACGCTTTCGACCTGTTGCACGGCAACAGCTTTGGACGTTTCAGTGGCGCAGCCGGCGAGGGACCCAACAGCCAGAACGGCTGCCAGCACGAGTCCATGTGATGCGTATTTCACGCGCTTTCTCCAGGGTAGATATTAGTTTTTGCAGGGGTATTACGGGGCCGCTGCGCAGCCCTTCGTGGCGGTCCGGCGTCCCGGTGAACCCGCTCCCACAGGGACATGAGCTGTACTTGTGGGAGCGGATTCACCGGGACGCCGGACCGCCGCGAAGGGCTGCAAAGCAGCCCCAATAAATCAGGCCAAAGCGCGCTTGCTGTTGGTGATCAAGGTGCCGACGCCGCTGTCGGTGAAAATCTCCAACAGCACCGCGTTCGGTACGCGACCGTCGATGATGTGCGAGCTCTGCACGCCACCTTGTACCGCTTCCAGCGCACATTTGATCTTTGGCAGCATACCGCCGTAGATGGTGCCGTCGGCGATCAGCTCGTTGACCTGCTCGGTGGTCAGGCCGGTCAGGACCTGGCCCTGCTTGTCCATCAAGCCGGCAATGTTGGTCAGCAGCATCAGCTTCTCGGCCTTCAGCGCTTCGGCAACCTTGCCCGCCACCAGGTCGGCGTTGATGTTGTACGACTCACCGTTGGCGCCGACACCGATCGGCGCGATCACCGGGATGAAGTCCCCGCGCACCAGCATGTTGAGCAGATCGGTGTTGACCCCGACCACTTCGCCAACGTGGCCAATGTCGATGATCTCGGGCGAGGTCATCTCTGGTGTCTGCCGGCTGACCTTGAGCTTCTTCGCGCGGATCAGCTCGGCGTCCTTGCCGGTCAGGCCGATGGCGCTGCCGCCATGGCGGTTGATCAGGTTGACGATGTCCTTGTTGACCTGGCCGCCGAGCACCATCTCGACCACGTCCATGGTCGCCGAGTCGGTCACGCGCATGCCGTCGATGAAGTGGCTTTCGATCGACAGACGCTTGAGCAGGTCACCGATCTGCGGGCCACCGCCATGCACTACCACCGGGTTGATGCCGACCGCTTTCATCAGCACGATGTCGCGGGCAAAGCCGGTCTTGAGCTCTTCGCTCTCCATCGCGTTGCCGCCGTACTTGATCACCAGCGTCTTGCCGACGAAGCGACGGATGTAAGGCAGCGCTTCGGACAAGACTTCGGCTACATGGGAGGCGGCTTCGCGATCGAGGGTCATGCAGGGCTCCATTGGGTACGGATAATCGGTCAGAACGGCAGTTGCAGGTCAGGGGCTACCCGCAGCAACTGCGCGCGGAAAACATCCTTGATACGTTGCAATTCGGCCTCGCTGTCGGCCTCGAAGCGCAGCACCAGCACCGGCGTGGTGTTGGAGGCGCGGACCAGGCCCCAGCCTTTGGCGTAGTCGACCCGCACACCGTCGATGGTGGTCAGGTTGGCTTCACCCCAGTCGGCGTCACGTTGCAGTGCATCAATGATGCTGAATTTACCCTCGTCGGTCACATCAATATTGATTTCCGGCGTAGAGATGTCGTTCGGGAACGCAGCGAACAGGCTCTCGGCGTCCTGCTCGGCCTGGCTGAGGATCTCGAGCAGGCGTGCGGCGCTGTAGATGCCGTCGTCAAAGCCGAACCAGCGTTCCTTGATGAAGATGTGCCCGCTCATTTCGCCAGCCAGCAGCGACCCGGTCAGTTTCATCTTCTTCTTGATCAACGAGTGACCGGTCTTCCACATTAGCGCGCGACCGCCGTGCTGTTCGATCAGCGGGGTCAGGCGACGGGTGCATTTGACGTCGAAGATGATCTCGGCGCCTGGGTTGCGCGAAAGCACGTCCTGGGCAAACAGCATCAGCAGGCGGTCGGGGTAGACGATGTTGCCGGTGTTGGTCACCACGCCCACGCGGTCGCCGTCGCCATCGAAGGCCAGGCCGATATCGGCGCCGGTTTCCTTGACCTTGGCGATCAGGTCTTGCAGGTTTTCAGGCTTGCCCGGATCCGGATGGTGGTTAGGGAAGTTGCCGTCGACTTCGCAGAACAGCGGGATTACTTCACAGCCCAGAGCTTCGATCAGTTGCGGGGCATTCACGCCCGCTGCGCCGTTGCCGCAGTCGACCACTACCTTGAGTTTCTTCGCCAGCTTCACATCGCCAACGATCTGCTGATGGTAGCGCTGAAGGATCTCGACCTGCTCGACGCTGCCTTCGCCGCGGCTCAGGTCGTTGGTTTTCAGGCGGGTCAACAGGGCCTGGATCTGCTCGTTGGCGAGGGTGTCGCCGGCGATGACGATCTTGAAGCCGTTGTAGTCAGACGGGTTGTGGCTACCGGTGAGCATCACCCCGGAGGTACCGGCCAGCACGTTGGCGGCGTAATACAGGGCAGGGGTTGGCACCAGGCCAACGTCGCTGACCTTGCAGCCGGCTTCGACCAGGCCCTTGATCAGTTGCTCGACCAGCATCGGCCCGGACAGGCGACCGTCACGGCCAACCGAGATATTCGGCTCGCCCTGAGCGAGGGTCTGGGCGCCAATGGCACGGCCGATCCAGTAAGCGGTTTCAGCGTGCAGGGTCTTGCCGACCACGCCGCGGATGTCATAGGCGCGGAAGATGCTCTCAGGCAGTGCAGGGACCAGCTGGGCCATATCGTTCATCTCTGGGAAAGCTCCAATGTCTAAGGCTTCTGGGTAGGCGCAAACTGCACGCTTGGACGGTACTTTCGCCAGAGAGTTCGCCATCCGTGGCGCAAACGAGGGTTCTCTGGCCGTTATTGGCTGCCCGAATGACCGAAGCCGCCAGCGCCACGTTGGCTCTCGTCGAAGGCCTCGACGATGTCGAAATGCGCTTGTACCACAGGTACCAGGACAAGCTGTGCAATACGCTCGCCAACATTGATGGTGAACGCGCTATTGCCGCGGTTCCAGCACGACACCATCAGCTCGCCCTGGTAATCCGAGTCGATCAAACCGACCAGGTTGCCGAGCACGATGCCGTGTTTGTGGCCCAGCCCCGAGCGCGGCAGGATCAACGCTGCCAGGCCTGGATCGCCGATGTAGATCGACAGGCCGGTCGGGATCAGCAGGGTCTGGCCCGGCTCGAGCACGGTGTCCTGTTGCAGCATGGCGCGCAGGTCCAGGCCGGCGGAACCAGGCGTGGCGTACTGCGGCAGGGGGAATTCGGCGCCGATGCGCGGGTCGAGAATCTTGGCTTGAAGAGCGTGCATGTAACTTATTGAACCTGCTTGAGTCGTTCGGCGATAAAAGCAACCAGCTGGCGGGCGATCTTGCCCTTGCTGGTCTGCGCGAATAGGGTCTGGTGCTGCTGGCGATCGATCACGGTCAGGGCGTTTTCCTCGCTGTTGAAGCCGATGCTGGGGTTGGCCACATCATTGGCGACGATCAGGTCGAGGTTCTTGTCCTTGAGCTTGCGCGTGGCGTAATCGAGCAAGTGTTCGGTCTCGGCGGCAAAGCCGACGCTGAACGGGCGGTCGGCACGGCCAGCAATGGTCGCAAGGATATCCGGATTACGCACCATCTGCAGCAGCATGCCGTCGCCGGTCGTAGGATCCTTCTTGAGCTTCTGTGTGGCGACTACTTCCGGGCGGTAGTCCGCTACCGCAGCCGAGGCGATGAACAGGTCGCAGGGCATGGCGGCTTCGCACGCCGCGAGCATGTCCCGCGCGCTCACCACGTCGATCCGGTTGACCCGGTCGGGGGTCTGCAGGTGCACCGGGCCTGTCACCAGGGTTACCCGAGCCCCGGCTTCGGCAGCCGCTTCGGCCAGAGCGAAACCCATCTTGCCGGAGCTATGATTGGTGATGTAGCGCACCGGGTCGATGTTCTCTTGGGTCGGCCCGGCGGTGATCAGTACGTGCTTGCCGGTCAGTGCCTGGCGCTTGAAGCTCTCGGCGGCGCACCAGGCCAGGTCGGTGGCTTCAAGCATGCGGCCAAGGCCAACGTCACCACAGGCCTGGCTGCCGGAAGCCGGGCCGAATACCTGAATACCACGGCTTTGCAGCAGTTCCAGATTGGCCTGGGTCGCCGGGTCGCGCCACATCGCCTGATTCATCGCCGGAGCGACGGCCACGGTGGCATCGGTGGCGAGCACCAGGGTGGTCAGCAGGTCATTGGCCATGCCTTGGGCCATGCGCGCCATGAGGTCGGCGGTGGCCGGGGCAATCAGCACCAGATCGGCCCACTTGGCCAGTTCGATGTGGCCCATCGCCGCTTCGGCGGCAGGGTCGAGCAGGTCCATGTGCACCGGGTGACCAGACAGCGCCTGCAAGGTCAGCGGGGTAATGAACTCGGCGCCGCCGTGGGTCATCACCACGCGCACCTGGGCGCCGTGTTCCAGGAGTCGGCGAATCAGCTCGGCGCTCTTGTAGGCGGCGATGCCGCCACCGACGCCGAGAACGATGCGCTTGCGATACAGCCGCTGCATAGGCTTGCCTTTTTTCAGTAAGCGGATGACGACGATTGGGCCTGCGGCAGATCGTCGCATTTTCGAAGCGAAATAGATTAACACACGGCTTAAACGCGCCGCAGCAGCACTCAAGGAGCAGTAATGAACATCAGGGAATGGCCGGCTGACGAGCGGCCGCGAGAAAAGCTGTTACAGCGCGGTGCAGCGGCGTTGTCCGATGCCGAGTTGCTCGCCGTGCTGCTGGGTTCGGGGGTGGCCGGGCGCAATGTAGTCGACCTTGCACGGGGTTTGCTGGCGCGCTTTGGCGGGCTTCGGCAGTTTCTCGAGGCGCCGCGCAGCGCAGTGCTCGGTGAGCCTGGGCTGGGGCCGGTGAAATACGCGCAGTTGCAGGCGCTGCTGGAGACCGGGCGGCGTTATCTGCACGAGACCATCGAGCGCGCCCCCGCGCTGGAAAGCCCAATGGCGGTCCGGCGCTATCTGAAGTCGATGCTGCGCCATGAACACAGTGAGGTATTTGGCTGCCTGTTTCTCGACTCCAAGCACAGGCCGTTGGCGTTCGAGATCCTCTTTCGCGGCACCATCGACCGGGCCAGCGTGTACCCGCGTGAGGTAGTTCGGCGCTCGCTGGTGCACAACGCCGCGGCGCTGATCATCTGCCACAACCATCCTTCCGGGAGCAGCGAGCCGAGCCAGGATGATGTACACCTGACCATGACCCTCAAGCGCGGCCTGGCGCTGATCGATGTGCGTGTGCTCGATCACCTGATCATCGGCGAGGGCGAGCCGCTGTCCATGGCCGAGGAGGGCTGGATCAGCGGCTAAGCGCGGGTCCCGCTACCACACGCTCGGTGTAGGAGCGGCCTTGTGTCGCGAAAGGGGTGCGCAGCGCCCCCAAAATATCAGCTTCGCTACTGACATCGCCGGGCCAGCTACGCTGGCCTTTCGCGACACAAGGCCGCTCCTACAAGGACCGCGTGAATCAGCGGGTGACTGTGACCTTGCTGAAATCCAGCCGCCCGAACGGGCTCACCTGGTAGCCCTCGACGCCTTTGGCCAGCAGGGTTGCGGCGGTTGGGTGAGCCAGCGGCAGCCACAAAGCCTGCTGCTGGATCAGCGCCTGGGCCTGCTGATACAGCCGGCTGCGCACGCTTTGGTCGTTGGTGGTGCGGCCAGCGTTGATCAGCTGGTCCAGACGGCTGTCGCAGAAGCGCGCGAAGTTGGTCCCGGACTTGACCGCCGCGCAGGAAAACTGCGGGCTGAGGAAGTTGTCCGGGTCGCCGTTGTCGCCGGCCCAGCCCATGAACAGCAAGTCATGCTCACCGGCTTTGGCGCGGCGGATCAGCTCGCCCCACTCAATCACGCGGATCTCGGCTTTGATGCCGATCTTGGCCAGGTCCGCCTGCAGCATCTGTGCGCCGAGGTTGGGATTGGGGTTGAGCAGGCTGCCCGACGGGCGAGTCCAGATTGTGGTGCTGAAACCGTCTGGCAGGTCCGCCTTGGCCAGCAGCGCCTGGGCTTTTTTCAGGTCGGTCGGATAGCCGGGCAGGTCCTTGGCGTAGCTCCAGGTATTGGCCGGGTAAGGGCCGTTGGCGGCGGTTGCGGTGCCCTCGAACACGGCTTTGAGGTAACTCGACTTGTCGAAGGCGAGGTTGATCGCCTGACGCACCTCGGGCTTGTCCAGCGGCGGATGCTGGCTGTTGATGGCGACAAAGGCGGTCATGAAGGCAGGGGTGGACTCGACCTTGAGCTTGTCGTCCTCGCTGGCCGCAGTGATGTCCAACGGCTTGGGCGAAAGCGCCACCTGGCATTCGTTGCGCTTGAGTTTCTGCAGGCGCACGTTGGCGTCCGGGGTGATCGCGTAGATCAGCGGCCCGACCGCAGGTTTGCCGTCGAAGTACTCAGGGTTGGCCTCGTAGCGCACCTGCGCGTCCTTCTGGAAGCGTTTGAATATGAACGGGCCGGTACCTATCGGTTGCGTGTTGAGCTTCTCCGGGGTGCCTGCCTTGAGCAGCTGGTCGGCATATTCAGCCGAGTAGATCGAGGCAAAGCCCATGCTCAGGGTGGCCAGGAAGGTCGCATCCGGGTGGCTCAGGGTGAAGCGCACGGTGTGCGGGTCGCTGGCATCGATCGATTTGATCAGGCTGCCCAGCTGCAGCGACTGCGCGTGCGGGTAACCGCCAGGGGCGGTCTTGTGCCAGGCGTGGGCCGGGTAGAGCATGCGCTGGAAGCTGAACAGCACATCGTCGGCGTTCAGGGCCCGGCTAGGCTTGAAGTAGGCGGTGCTGTGGAATTTGGCGTCGTCACGCAGCTTGAAGTCGTACACCAGGCCGTCGGCCGAGACAGTCCAGCTCAGCGCCAGGCTTGGCACCACTTTGCCCTGCTTGGCATCGAATTCGACCAGACGGTTCATCAGCACATCGGCCGAGGCATTGGTGGTGGTCAGCGAGTTGTACTGCACCACGTCGAAGCCTTCCGGGCTGGCTTCGGTACACACCACCAGTGGTGCGGCCTGGGCGAGGCCGGCCAGCAGCAGGCTGGATGAAAACAACAGGGAACGAGCGGCGGCGCGCATGTAAAGTCCTTGGCTGATCAGTGACCCATCTGCCGGTGCAGTCTGGAAATGTCCTACCCTAGTGTGCGAACTGACAAATGACCACACCCTTTTTTACAAACCTAGCGACGAGCGGTCGACAGCCGGCAACCCTAGTCGTTATGCTTGCCGCACTCGCTTGGCCTGCTGCAGAAAGTCATTTTCTGTTGTTGTGGCCGAGTCTTTCTGATATAAAGCAGCGCTCTTTTCTAGGGGCTCGCTCTGTCGCGAAAGCGGATCAGGTTGATAAGACCCCCGGAAACACGGCGCCTAGCGCCATAGACTGAGAGATTAAGCGGCCAACCCATGCCGGGTTGGGCATGTGGTTTTAGAGGGCTGAGGCATGTCGAGAGTCTGTCAAGTTACCGGTAAGGGTCCGGTGACTGGGAATAACATTTCCCACGCAAACAACAAAACCCGTCGTCGTTTCCTGCCAAACCTGCAGCACCACCGTTTCTGGGTTGAATCCGAGAAGCGTTTCGTGCGTCTGCGCGTTTCCGCCAAAGGCATGCGTATCATCGATAAGCGCGGCATTGATGTCGTTCTGGTTGAAATTCGCCGTGCTGGCGCCAAGGTTTAAGGGAGAGCATCATGCGTGAATTGATCCGTCTGGTATCGAGTGCTGGCACTGGCCACTTCTACACCACTGACAAGAACAAGCGCACCACCCCGGACAAGATCGAGATCAAGAAATATGATCCGGTCGTCCGTAAGCACGTGACCTACAAGGAAGCCAAGATCAAGTAATTGATCCGGCGACCGAAAAAAACCCGCTTCCTCACGGAAGCGGGTTTTTTTTTGCCTGAATGGCTGGGCAGATATCGTTCAGGCAAGGCGCTGGTCAGCGGCAATAGCGCCTTGCTCAAGACCTGCCCGGCGGGCTCAGGAAATCACCAGGCCAGTGATGCAGTTGTCGCCATCAGCCTGGATAAGTACGCGGTCGGTGCGTATATCCATGGTGCTGATGTCGTTGGGGCCGACTGCGATATGCAGGTCGGTGAGCTCGAGAATGTAGGCTTTGACGCTTTCTACATAACGCGAGCCGATGACGTGACGAGCAGGGCCGAGGATGTCGGTGGTCATGGTGAATCTCCTTGAAGTGTCCGAAATTGGACGCTTGCATGATTCACTGCAGCGCTTGCCGATCAGCGGTACATGTTCACCACGCCATGGCGTGACTTACTTCTGCTCGAACATCACGTAAATCTTGCGGCAGGGCTCAAGTACTTCCCAGGTACCCTGGAAGCCTGCCGGAATGACGAATCGGTCACCTGCACGCAGCGTCTTCGCATCGCCGGCCTGGTCACGCAGCACCGATACGCCGTGGACGATCTCGCAGTACTCATGTTCGGTGTAATTCACCGTCCATTGGCCGACCGCGCCTTCCCACACGCCCGCCGCAAACTGACCGCATGGGCTGGAGTAGTGGTTGTAGACAGCCTGATCCGGCTCGCCCTTGAGGATTTTCTCGGCCGCCGGGCGATAGCGTTCTGCTTCGGTGAGGACCTGGGCGAAGTCGATAATGCTGGAGATGGTCATCGGTCAAACCCTGTTGTTGTTTAATAAAATTAACATCTGTAGGCGTTTGGGCCTTTGGTGTCAAATATATTGATAGTTTACCCGGGCTGGTTTAGGGTAACTCCTGCCCGCGTGCGCTTGTCGCCCGGCCAGAATTTTTGCCAGCGCCCGAGAATCCTCAGTGCGGCGCTGCACCTTAACAAGAGGAGGAGTTTCCTATGACCACCCTGACGCGTGCAGACTGGGAACAGCGTGCCCAACAACTGAAGATCGAAGGCCGCGCCTTCATCAATGGCGAGTATACCGGCGCCGTTTCCGGCCAGACCTTCGACTGTCTGAGCCCGGTGGACGGACGCTTCCTGGCCAAGGTTGCCAGCTGCGACGTGGCCGACGCCAACCGCGCTGTTGAAAACGCCCGTGCTACCTTCGAGTCTGGCGTCTGGTCGCGTCTGGCGCCAGCCAAGCGCAAGGCCAAACTGATCCGCTTCGCCGAGCTGCTGCGCAGCAATGTCGAAGAGCTGGCCCTGCTCGAGACCCTCGACATGGGCAAGCCGATCAGCGACTCCTCCAGCATCGACATCCCCGGTGCGGCGCAAGCCCTGCACTGGAATGCCGAGGCCATCGACAAAGTCTACGACGAAGTCGCGCCAACCCCGCACGACCAGCTTGGTCTGGTGACCCGCGAGCCGGTTGGTGTGGTCGGCGCCATCGTACCGTGGAACTTCCCGCTCCTGATGTCCTGCTGGAAGCTCGGCCCGGCGCTGGCGACCGGTAACTCGGTGGTGCTCAAGCCATCCGAAAAATCGCCGCTGACGGCCATTCGCATTGCCCAGCTGGCAATTGAAGCGGGCATCCCGGCTGGCGTGCTCAACGTGCTGCCAGGCTACGGCCACACCGTGG
Organism: Pseudomonas shirazensis; assembly: GCF_050496565.1. GTDB lineage: Bacteria > Pseudomonadota > Gammaproteobacteria > Pseudomonadales > Pseudomonadaceae > Aquipseudomonas > Aquipseudomonas shirazensis_A. The sequence goes on along the minus strand of NZ_JBNWAE010000001.1, from coordinate 503,933 downwards.
GCAAGGCGCTGGCCCTGCATATGGACGTCGATACCCTGGTATTCACCGGCTCGACCAAGATCGCCAAGCAGTTGATGATCTATGCCGGCGAGTCGAACATGAAGCGCATCTGGCTGGAAGCCGGTGGCAAGAGCCCGAACATCGTCTTCGCCGACGCACCGGACCTGCAAGCCGCTGCCGAAGCCGCTGCCAGCGCCATCGCCTTCAACCAGGGCGAGGTCTGCACCGCCGGTTCGCGTCTGCTGGTCGAGCGTTCGATCAAGGACAAGTTCCTGCCTATGGTCGTCGAAGCGCTCAAGGCCTGGACCCCAGGCAACCCGCTGGACCCAGCGACCACCGTAGGTGCGCTGGTCGACACTCAGCAGATGAACACCGTGCTGTCGTATATCGATGCCGGCCATCAGGACGGCGCCACGCTGGTCGCCGGTGGTAAGCGCATCCTTGAAGAAACCGGTGGCACCTATGTGCAGCCGACCATCTTCGACGGCGTGACCAACGCCATGAAGATCGCCCAGGAAGAGATCTTTGGCCCAGTGCTGTCGGTGATCAGCTTCGACACCGCCGAAGAAGCCATCGCCATCGCCAACGACACGCCATACGGCCTGGCCGCAGGCATCTGGACCTCGGACATCTCCAAGGCGCACAAGACCGCTCGCGCCGTGCGTGCTGGCAGCGTGTGGGTCAACCAGTATGACGGCGGCGACATGACCGCGCCGTTTGGTGGCTTCAAGCAGTCGGGCAACGGCCGTGACAAGTCGCTGCACGCACTGGAGAAGTACACCGAGCTGAAGGCGACCTGGATCAAGCTGTAATCCTCTAGGTAGCGTCTGCGGGCAAGCCCGCTCCCGGCGGTTCGGCGTCAGTCTCAGTGACTGCGCCGTACCTTTGGGGGCGGGCTTTGCTGCTGTTGGGTGAAAGACAATTCTGCCTGGGAGGCAGTCATGCGTTGGGCAACCTACTTTGCCGTGCTGGCCTCAGTGCTCAGCGTCGGCCTCGCGCTGGGCGTGAGCATGCCGCTGGTATCGCTGCGCCTGGAAATCTGGGGTTACGGCAGCTTCGCCATCGGCGTGATGGCGGCAATGCCCGCAGTGGGCGTGCTGATCGGCGCCAGCCTGGCCAGCCGCCTGGCTGGCTGGGTCGGCGTGCCGGCAGCGATGCGCCTGTGCCTGTGGGGCGGGGCGTTGTCGATTGCGCTGGTCGCGTTGCTGCCCAGCTACCCGTTGTGGCTGGCGCTGCGGTTGGTGATTGGTATGTCGCTGACAGTGGTGTTCATCCTTGGCGAGAGCTGGATCAACCAGTTGGTGGTCGAGCAGTGGCGCGGCCGGCTGGTGGCGCTCTACGGCAGCAGCTATGCCTTGAGCCAGCTGGCCGGGCCGCTGGTGCTGGGTATGCTCGGCTCGGATGATGACTTTGGCTTCTGGGCGGCAACCGCGTTGCTGATCCTTGCGCCGTTGCTGCTGTTTGGCCGTGGCGGCGCGCCGACTACCGAAGCCTGTAGCGTGACCTTTCGCGACCTGCTCGGGTTCTGCCGCCGGCTGCCGGTGATCGCCTGGGCGATTGCCTTGTTCGCGGCGTTCGAGGCGATGATCCTGACCTTGCTGCCGGTGTACTGCCTGCAGCAGGGGTTCAGCACCGAAGTGGCGTTGTTCATGGTCAGTACGGTGGTGGTGGGCGATGCGGTGTTGCAGCTGCCGATTGGCCTGCTGGCCGACAAGATGTCGCGGCGCACCCTGTTCAGTGGTTGTGCGCTGACATTGATGGTGTCCAGTCTGGCGATTCCGTTGTTGATGGAGACCGCGTTGATCTGGCCGCTGTGGGTGCTGTTTGGTGCCAGCGCTGGTGGCTTGTTCACCTTGTCGCTGATCCTGATAGGCGAGCGTTATCGCGATGATGAACTGGTGCGGGCGAACGCCCATGTAGCGCAGTTGTGGGGGATTGGTTGCCTGCTTGGGCCGTTGTTGGCCGGGGCGGGCAGCCAGTGGATCAGCGGGCATGCATTGCCGTTGATCATGGCCTTGGGGGCGGCGGGGTTGGTGCTGCTGACCCGGCGGCCTGGGGCCTTTGAACCGGTGGCTGACTGAGGATTGCTGGGGGCTGCTGCGCAGCCCTTCGCGGGTGAACCCGCTCCCACAGGGTTTTGCAGCGCCGCCTTAACCTGTGGGAGCGGGTTTACCCGCGAAGGGCCGCAAAGCGGCCCCAGCAATCTCAGATCAAAGCATTTTCTCCAGCCCCACCGCCTTGCTCACCCAGGCATTGAACCGCCGCCAAACCCCGCCCGGCTCCTTGCTCAGCACATGCCGCTGGCCGTTGTCCTCGGTCACCCAGACCATCTTGCCGTCTTCCAGTACCGGCTGATAACTCAGCGCCGGCGCCATACCCTGCAAGGCCAGCTCGCGGGTGTATTCGGCCAGCTCCGGGCTGTCTACCAACACGCCGACTTCGGTATTCCACAACACCGAGCGCGGGTCGAAGTTGAACGAGCCGATAAAGGTCTTGTGCCGATCAAACACAATCGCCTTGCTGTGCAGACTCGAATCCGAACCACCATGGAAATTCAGGCCGCCGGCACTCGGATCACCCGGCTGACGGCGCAGCTCGAACAGCTGTACACCGTGTTCAAGCAGGGCACGCCGATACGGCGCATAGCCGCCATGCACCGCAGGTACGTCAGTGGCTTCCAGCGAGTTGGTCAACAGCCGCACCGACACCCCAGCGTCAGCCCGGCTGGTCAGATACACCAGCCCCGATTCACCTGGGACGAAATACGCCGACACCAGAATCAGCTCATGTTTGACGCTCTCCAGATCCGGCGCCAACTGCCGCGTCAGCAGCAGATGCGGATCCGGTTCGTCCTGCGCCAGCACCTTGCTCGGCGCGTCCCACAGCGCCTGGCTGTGGGCCCAGATCAGCTCGTTGCGCCAGGTGTCCAGGCGTGGCTGCGATTGATACGCCATCAGCCGGTCATACAGCGCTTTGCGCTTGATCCGCGCCTCGGCCAGTGACACCTCCAGACGCTGGCGGCTGGCGCGCAGGTCGTCGGCATCCGGCATGCTCCAGAGGAAATCGCCGATCGGCCGGCTGAGGGCGCTGTTCCAGTACTGGTCAAAACTGTGCCCAAGCTGCTCGGCCACCGGGCCGACACCAAGCATGTCGATGTCGGTGAAGTTCAGGTTGGGCTCGGCGTCGAAGTACTCGTCGCCCAGGTTGCGCCCGCCGACAATGGCCATGCTGTTGTCGACCAGAAACAGCTTGTTGTGCATGCGCCGGTGCTGGAGCGACAGGTTGAACAGGCGGCCGACGGCGCGGGTGACACCGGTGCTACGGCCCAGGTGCAGCGGGTTGAACACGCGCATGTGGATGTTGGGATGGGCGGCGAGGGTGGCCATCAGCGTATCGAGGCCGTCACTGGTGGTGTCGTCGAGCAGGATCCGCACGCGCACACCACGGTCGGCGGCTTGCAGCAGTTCATGCACCAGCGCGCGGGTGCTGAGGCCGTCATGGACGATGTAGTACTGCACGTCGATGCTGGCCTGGGCGTTGCGGATCAGCTCGGCACGGGCGCGGAAGGCCTCGTTGCTGTTGGGCAGCAGGCGAAAGCCCGAACGGCCTTCATAGGGCGCGGCCTGGCGCTGCACCGAGCGGCCAAAGGCCGAATCACTGGCCGGTAGCGCCTGGCTGACTTCACGAACCGGATTGACGCTGGCGCAGCCAGAAAGGCCGAGCAGCAGCGCCAGCATGAGAGGCAAAGCTCGCTGAAGTCTCAAGGATGAATCGTCCTGTGCGCAGAAGGCTGAGTGCTATGGACCATGTCAGGTGGGGCAAAGTTACGCCTCGCTGTGTTCATCGATCAGCAGGCGCAAGGCGGTTTCGCCGACCTTGCGTACCGCCGCCTCGATCTCGGCGCTGGGCCGCGCCGCGTAGTTCATGCGCAGGCAGTGCCGGTACTTGCCGGAGGCGGAGAAGATACTGCCCACGGCAATCTGTACCCCTTGCTCCAGTAAAGCGCGGTTCAGCCGCAGCGTGTCGAAACTTTCCGGCAACTCGACCCACAGCATGAAGCCGCCCTGCGGCCGGCTGACGCGGGTGCCTGGCGGGAAGTAGCGCGCCACCCAATCGCTCATCAGATCGCGCCCACGCTGGTACTGGCTGCGCATCCGGCGTACATGCGGGTGGTAGTGGCCGCCTGCGATGAAGTCGGCGATGGCCAGCTGCGGTTGCACGCAGGTGCTGCCAGTGCCGATGTACTTCATGTGCAGCACCCGCTCCAGATAACGCCCAGGCGCCACCCAGCCGATGCGCAGGCCCGGCGCCAGGGTCTTGGAGAAAGAGCTGCAGAGCAGCACACGGCCGTCTTCATCGAACGACTTGACCGTCGGCGGGCGCGGGTAGTTGTAGGCCAGGTCGCCGTAGACGTCGTCTTCCAGAATCGCCACGTCGTAGCGTTGGGCCAGGGTCAGCAGGGCCTTCTTGCGTGCCTCGGGCATGATGTAGCCCAGCGGGTTGTTGCAGCTGGGGGTGATCTGGATGAGCTTGATCGGCCACTGCTCCAGGGCCATTTCCAGCGCCTCCAGGCTGATCCCGGTGGTTGGGTCGGTGGGGATCTCCAGCGCCTTCATGCCCAGGCCTTTGAGCGTCTGCATGGCGCCGTGGAAGCTGGGCGAATCCACCGCAACGATGTCGCCCGGTTCGCACACTGCGCGGATGCTGGTCGACAGCGCTTCGTGGCAGCCGGTGGTCACCACCAGGTCGGCCGGGCTGACGTGGCAGCCGGAATCGAGCATCAGCCGCGCGATCTGTTCGCGCAGGGCGATGTTGCCGTGGATGTTGTCGTAATACAGGCCGGGCATGTCCTGGCGCCGGCTGAGCTGGGCCAGGCTGCGCAGCAAGGGCTTGAGGCTTGGACTGTTGACGTCAGGCATGCCCCGGCCAAGCTGGACCACGTCTGGTCGAGGCGTGCCGCGCACCAGCTCCAGCACCTGCTCCCACTGTGAAATCTCCACCGGCCGTTGCGCTGGCCGGGTCACGGCGGGCAGGGCTGGCAGGCTGCGGTGGTCGGTGACGAAGTACCCCGATTTAGGCCGCGGCGCGACCAGGCCGTTGTCCTCGAGCATGCGGTAGGCCTGCTGTACGGTGCTCAGGCTGACCCCGTGTTCGACGCTCAACGCGCGCACCGACGGCAGTCGCTGGCCAGGGCGGTAGAGCCCTTGTTCAATGCGCGCGCCGAGCATTTCAGCGAGGTTCAGATACAGCGTCACGGCAATACTCCTGCAGCGCACGAGGCGATTGACCAGTACAGATCGGGCAAAAATACAGCATTCAGCGTCAGATTCGCCAATTCTGTATGGGAATAATAAAGGTTTTGTGCGTCTGTATTGGCTATGGTTCAGGCGCGCATGCTTTCTCCACGGTTGAACTGGAACAGGAGCAAGCAGCAATGGGTTTTTTCAGCGATGTGCGTGTGCAACCCACAGTCGAACAGCTTGAGGCGCGTCAGCCCCAGGTCACCAGTGCTCAAGCAGGCTTGAGCGGTGCTGGCCTGATGCTGCATCGCTGGCGCACGCGGCGCGCCCTGCTCGAGCTCGATGACGCGCAACTGCGCGATATCGGCCTGAGCTGGGAGCAGGCGCGTCAGGAGGGCAGCAAGCCGTTCTGGAAGGCCTGACGTGCGCGGCGGCTACACCAGCTCTTTGAGTCGATGCCAGAGCATGCCCAGCGCCAACAGCGGCGAGCGTAGGTGTTGGCCGCCAGGGAAGGTAATGTGCGGCACCTTGGCGAACAGGTCGAAGCGCCCGCTGTGCTGGCCGCTGATCGCTTCGCCGAGCAGACGCCCGGCCAGGTGCGTGGCGTTCAAGCCATGGCCGGCGTAGGCCTGGGCGTAATACACGTTGGCCTGGCTGGCCAGCCGGCCAACCTGCGGCAGGCGGTTGGCGCCGATGCCGATCATGCCACCCCATTGATAGTCGATGCGCACATCCGCCAGCTGCGGGAACACCTTGAGCATCTTCGGCCGCATGTAGCCGGCGATATCCTGCGGGTCGCGCCCGGAGTAGTGACAGGCGCCGCCGAACAGCAGCCGGTGATCAGCCGAAAGGCGGTAGTAGTCGAGCGCCACGCGTTGGTCGCAGACCGCCATGTTCTGCGGCAGCAAGGCCCGCGCGCGTTCTTCACCCAAGGGTTCGGTGGCAATTACGTAGCTGCCGGCGGGTAGTACCTTGCCGCCCAGTTCACGGTTGAGGTCGTTGTGATAAGCGTTGCAGCACAGCACCAGCGTGCTGGCGCGGACCGTGCCGCCGGCAGTTTGCACCTGCACTTGCGGGCCATAGTCGATGCGCGTGACCTCGGAGTGTTCGTGCAGACGCACGCCCAGGCCAGCAGCAACAGCTGCCTCGCCCAAGGCCAGGTTGAGCGGATGCAGGTGGCCTGAGCCCATGTCGATCAGGCCGCCGACGTAGCGCTCTGAGTTGACCACAGTGCGGATGTCTTCTGCCGGCACCAGACGCAGCTCATGGCTGTAACCGAGGCTGCGCAGCTCTTCGGCATCGGCGGCAAAGCCCTGCAGCTCGCCGGGCTTGTTCGCCAGGTCGCAGTAGCCCCAGGTCAGGTCGCAGGCAATCGCATGGCGCTCGACCCGCTGGCGGACGATATCCACCGCTTCCAGGCCCATCAGCTTGAGGCTGTGCACACCCTGCTCGCCGAGCACCGGCAAAAACTGCTCAAGGCCATGGCCGACCCCGCGAATCAGCTGACCACCGTTGCGCCCGCTGGCGCCCCAGCCGATCTTGCGCGCTTCGAGCAAGATCACCGACAGGCCGCGTTCGGCCAGTTCGATGGCTGTGTTCAGGCCCGAATAGCCACCGCCGACGATGCACACGTCGGCGCTGTGCTGGCCTTGCAGGGGTGAATGATCCGTCTGTGGCGCGCTGCTGGCGGCGTAATAGGAGGCGGCGTGCTGCGCGCTGTGGATCATCGGATCGGCCTTGGCGGAGAGTCAAAGGCGGCGAGCATAAGCCGCTGATCAAGCTCGCGGCAAGCCAGGCGGGTTGCGGCGGCAAAAGGGCTTATAATCAGCGCACATTCCGCATCGTTATCGCTGTCACGCCATGTCCTGCAACCGCCACAAGATCCACTTTTTGCGCGAACTGATCCCTTCTTTCGAATGCGAACCCGGCTGTCACGACTGCTGTGGGCCGGTGACCACCTCGGCGGAAGAAATGGCCGCACTGCCGCGTAAATCCGCTGAAGAGCAGGCCGCCGCGCTGGAGCGGCTCGACTGCGTGCACCTCGGCCCGCAAGGCTGCACGGTGTATGGTGAGCGGCCGATGATCTGCCGCCTGTTCGGCACCACCCCGCGCCTGGCCTGCCCGCGCGGGCGCGGCCCGGCCGAACCGATCGAGCCCGAGGCGGAGCAGTTGGTGCACCAGTTCATTGCCAGCACCCGCCAGGTGCTGGTCTGAGGGTTGGACCCAACCCGGGTGCACACGGTCCCTGTAGGAGCGGCCTTGTGTCGCGAAAGGCCCGCAAAGCGGGCCCGGCGATTTCGGCGGCGAAGCTGAGATCTGGGGCCGCTACGCGCCCCTTTCGCGACACAAGGCCGCTCCTACAGGGGCCGCGTCATGCCTGTTTACGTCTGTATCTCAGTCGGGAATCGGCAGGCACAGGCTCTCTTTGACTTCTTCCATGACGATGTAGCTCTTCGACTCGCGCACGTGCGGCAGCTTCAGCAGGATGTCGCCGAGCAGCTTGCGGTACGAGGCCATCTCGGAAATCCGCGCCTTGACCAGATAGTCGAAATCGCCCGACACCAGGTGGCACTCAAGTACATGGGGCAGCTTGAGCACAGCGCGACGAAACTCCTCGAAAGTATCTCCAGACTTGTAGTCCAGGCTGATCTCGACAAACACCAGCAAACTGCCCTTGAGATGCTGCGGATTGAGCCGGGCGTTATAGCCCATGATGATCCCCTCGCGCTCCAGGCGACGCACGCGCTCGGTGCACGGGGTGGTGGAGAGGCCGACCTTTTCACCCAGCTCGGTGAACGAGATACGGCCGTCATTCTGCAGGATCCGCAGGATATTGCGGTCGATCTTGTCCAGTTCACGCTTGCTCTGATGCTGGGTTCTCATAGGGGATGCCCCTCCGTAAAAGCCGACATGGCCAAGAATTGTCGCCAAATATAGGCCTTTATATAGTGAAATGCACTGGCCGGTCCTTCATATACTGCGCCCATTCGTGCCATACAAACAAAATGTTGCGGCGTGCCGCATGCGAGGGATAGACGATGCGAGTTCTGGTACTTGGTAGCGGTGTAATCGGTACCGCCAGTGCCTACTACCTGGCCCGGCAAGGTTTCGAGGTGACGGTGGTCGACCGCCAGCCAGCGGTGGCCATGGAAACCAGCTTTGCCAACGCCGGCCAGATCTCGCCGGGCTACGCCTCGCCCTGGGCTGCTCCAGGTGTGCCGCTCAAGGCCATCAAGTGGCTGCTGGAGCGCCACGCCCCGCTGGCGATCAAGCTCACCGGCGATGTAGACCAGTACCTGTGGATGGCGCAGATGCTGCGCAACTGCACCGCCAACCGCTATGCCGTGAACAAGGAGCGCATGGTGCGCCTGTCCGAGTACAGCCGCGACTGCCTCGACGAGCTGCGCGCCGAGACCGGCCTGAGCTACGAAAACCGTGCGCTGGGCACCACTCAGCTGTTCCGCACCCAAGCACAACTTGATGCGGCAGCAAAAGACATCGCCGTACTCGAGCAGTCGGGCGTTCCGTACGAGTTGCTCGACCGCGACGGCATTGCCCGTGTCGAGCCGGCCCTGGCCGGGGTTACCGACATTCTTGCCGGTGCCCTGCGCCTGCCCAACGACCAGACCGGCGACTGCCAGCTGTTCACCAACAAGCTGGCCGAGATGGCGATCAAGCTTGGCGTCGAGTTCCACTTCGGCCAGGACATCCAGCGCCTGGACCATGCCGGCGACCGCATCAACGGCGTGTGGATCGACGGCAAGCTGGAAACCGCTGACCGCTACGTGCTGGCGCTGGGCAGCTACTCGCCGCAGATGCTCAAGCCGCTGGGCATCAAGGCGCCGGTGTATCCGCTCAAGGGTTACTCGCTGACCGTGCCGATCACCGACCCTGGCATGGCGCCGACCTCGACCATTCTCGACGAAACCTACAAGGTCGCGATCACCCGCTTCGAAAACCGCATCCGCGTCGGCGGCATGGCCGAGATCGCCGGTTTTGACCTGTCGCTGAACCCGCGCCGGCGCGAAACGCTGGAGATGATCGTCAACGACCTTTATCCTCGCGGCGGCGACCTGAGCCAGGCCAGTTTCTGGACCGGCCTGCGCCCGGCCACCCCGGACGGCACGCCGATCGTGGGTGCGACCAGCTTCCGCAACTTGTTCCTCAATACCGGTCACGGCACCCTGGGCTGGACCATGGCGTGTGGTTCCGGGCGTTTGCTGGCCGACCTGATCGCCAAGCGCAAGCCGCAGATCAGCGCTGAGGGCCTCGATATTTCCCGTTACGGCAACCACAAGGAGTTCGCCAAGCATGGCAATCCAGCGCCAGCTCACCAATGAGCGCATGAGTCAGATCGTCACCCACAACGGCACGGTGTACCTGGCTGGCCAGGTCGGTGATGACCTCAGCGCCGGCATCGAGCAGCAGACCCGCGAGACGCTGGCGACCATCGAGCAACTGCTCGACCAGGCCGGTACCGACAAGACCCGCCTGCTTTCGGTGACTATCTACATGAAGGACATCGACGCCGACTTCGCCGGCATGAACGCGGTCTGGGACCAGTGGCTGCCGGCCGGCGTCGCGCCAGCCCGGGCTACCGTCGAGGCCAAGCTGTGCGAGCCGGAAATCCTCGTCGAGCTGTCGGTGGTCGCTGCACTGCCGTAACCCGTTCCCTCACCCCGGCGCGGTGGCTACTTACCCCCACCCGCCGTGCCGGGGGCTTATTCAACAACCCGTACTGCCAAAAGGCTGCCGCCATGCGTCCCGCCCGCGCCCTGATCGACCTCCAGGCCCTGCGCCACAACTACCGTCTGGCCCGTGAACTGTCCGGTGCCAAAGCCCTCGCCGTGATCAAGGCCGATGCCTATGGGCATGGCGCTGTGCGCTGTGCGCTGGCGCTGGAGGCCGAGGCCGATGGCTTTGCCGTAGCCTGTATCGAAGAGGCGCTGGAGCTGCGTGCTGCTGGCATCAAAGGGCCGATTCTGTTGCTTGAAGGCTTCTTCGAGGCCAGCGAGCTGGCGCTGATCAGCGCCAATGATCTGTGGTGCGTGGTGCATTCGTTGTGGCAACTGGAAGCGATCGAGCAGAGCGCTGTGGCCAAGCCGCTGAAGGTCTGGCTCAAGCTCGACAGCGGCATGCACCGAGTGGGTCTGCATCCAAAGGATTACCAACAGGCCTATCAACGCCTGCTGGCCAGCGGCAAGGTGGCGCGTATCGTGTTGATGAGCCACTTCGCCCGCGCCGACGAGCTTGATGCGCAGGCTACTGCGCAGCAGCTCGCGGTATTCGAAGAGGCGCGCCAAGGCCTCAGCGCCGAATGCAGCCTGCGCAACTCACCGGCCGTGCTTGGCTGGCCGCAGGTGCCGAGCGACTGGGTGCGCCCGGGCATCATGCTGTACGGAGCAACGCCGTTCGAGGTGCCTCAGGCCGAGGCGAGCCGGCTGCAACCGGTCATGACTCTGCAATCGCGGGTCATCAGCGTGCGCGAACTGCCTGCCGGGGAACCGGTCGGTTATGGCGCCAAATTCATCAGCCCACGGCCGACTAGGGTCGGTGTGGTTGCCATGGGTTATGCCGACGGTTATCCACGTCAGGCCCCGACCGGCACCCCGGTGCTGGTGGCCGGCAAGCGCAGCCAACTGATCGGCCGGGTGTCGATGGACATGCTCTGCATCGACCTCACCGATATCCCCGAGGCAACCCTGGGCAGCCCGGTGGAGCTGTGGGGCAAGCAGGTATTGGCCAGTGACGTGGCCGGGCATGCCGGGATGATTCCTTACCAGCTGTTCTGCAACCTCAAGCGGGTGCCGCTGGAATATATCGGCGAATAAGCCTGCCCGCGGACGGGCAGGGGTGTGGAGTGTTGTAAATACTGAACGGCATTGCCATGATATCGTTCACATTCGACCCCACCCCCACCGTTTCAGGAGGCGCAAGCTTTGGACGTCGGCGAACGACTGCAAGCCATCCGCAAGCTCAAGGGCCTGTCCCAGCGGGAACTCGCCAAGCGCGCGGGGGTAACCAACAGCACCATCTCGATGATCGAGAAAAACAGCGTGAGCCCGTCGATCAGCTCGTTGCGCAAGGTGCTCAGTGGCATTCCGATGTCGATGGTCGAATTCTTTTCGGTAGAAATGGAAGTCGAAAGCCAGGCCCAGATCGTCTACAAGGCCCATGAGCTGATCGACATCTCCGACGGTGCGGTGACCATGAAACTGGTCGGCAAGTCGCACCCCAATCGCGCCATCGCCTTTCTCAACGAGGTCTATCCACCAGGCGCCGATACCGGTGACGAGATGCTCACCCACGATGGCGAAGAGACCGGCATCCTCCTTGAAGGCCGCCTGGAGCTGGTAGTCGGAAGCGAGACATTCTTGCTCGAAGCTGGCGACAGTTACTACTTCGAAAGCACCCGCCCGCACCGTTTTCGCAACCCGTTTGCCGAGCCCGCACGCTTGATCAGTGCCGCGACACCGTCGAACTTTTGATCCAGCGCAGCGTATTGATTCGCCAATAGCCCTTTCCCTTGTGTGGTCGTTTCCCGGCTCTGATGGAGCCGCTATACTTTTCAACGCCCGCAATTCGTGGCTGCGGGCGTGATCAGCCACCATGAGGGTGAACGCGTGAACCAAATCAAGAAGATGCTGGCCATACCAGCTGCCGTTTTCGCCCTGTGGGCAGTCACCGCAAACGCGGCGACCAACGATGATATTGCCAAGCGCCTGGCACCGGTCGGCCAGGTGTGTGTTCAGGGTCAGGAATGCAAGGGTATGGAAGTCGCAGCCGTGGCCAGCGGTGGCGCGGCCAAGTCGGCTGATGATGTGATCGCCAAGCATTGCAACGCCTGCCATGCCACCGGCCTGCTCAATGCGCCGAAGATTGGCGATACCGCTGCGTGGAAAGAGCGGGCTGATCATCAGGGCGGGCTTGATGGGATCCTCGCCAAGGCGATTACCGGGATCAATGCCATGCCGCCTAAAGGCACCTGTGCCGATTGTTCGGATGATGAGCTGAAGGCGGCGATTCAGAAGATGTCCGGGCTTTGATGCGGAGTTGATAGGTTGATTGCTGGGACCGCTTTGCGGCCCTTCGCGGCGGTCCGGCGTCCCGGCAAGCCCGCTCCCACAGGAATAGCGCCAAGTCTGCCTTCAGCGCTGTCTCTGTGGGAGCGGGTTCACCCGCGAAGGGCTGCGCAGCAGCCCCCGCAATCCCAGCCCAGGTGCAGCAAATCCCGCCCGCCCACGGTCCAACCCCCTGACCGCATGGACGTCAAAGGAGGCACCGATGGCCCACAGCTGCAGCATCGACCAGGCCGTAGACCACGTTCTGGCCCATTTGCCCACCCATATTCACATGGGCCTGCCGCTGGGCCTGGGCAAACCGAATGCCTTCGTCAACGCGCTCTATGCCCGCATCCGTGAGCTGCCCGAACGCCGCCTGACCCTCTACACCGCGCTCAGCCTCGGCCGGCCGCCAATGGGTGATGGCCTGCAGAAGCGCTTCCTCGAGCCCTTCATCGAACGGGTCTTTGCCGACTATGAAGAGCTCGACTACCTGGCCGACCTGCGCGGTGACAAGCTGCCCGCCAACATCCGCGTCGAGCAGTTCTTCATGCAGCCCGGCAGCCTGCTGCACAGCAGCATGGCCCAGCAGGACTACGTCAGCAGCAACTACAGCCACGCCGCCCGCGATATCAACGCCAAGGGCCTCAACCTGATCGCGCAACTGGTGGCCGAAACCCCGGAACGCCCGGACCATCTGAGCCTGGCCTGCAACCCGGACATCACCCTCGACCTGCTGCCGATGGTCGCCAAGCGCCGCGCCGCCGGCGAGACCATCCTTCTGCTCGGCCAGGTGCACACCGAGCTGCCGTACATGCCCGGCGCTGCCGAGCTGGATCGCCAGGCCTTCGACCTGTTGATCGACCAGCCCGAGCAGCGCCGGTTGTTTTCCACCCCGAACATGCCGGTGGCGACCCAGGACCATTGCATCGGCCTGCACGCCAGCGCCCTGGTGCGCGACGGCGGCACCCTGCAGATCGGCATCGGCGCCATGGGCGATGCGGTAACCGCCGCGCTGCTGGCGCGTCAGGGCGACAACGAAGGTTACCGCGCCGTGCTGGACGAGCTGGATATCCAGCCGTGGCTGCCTCTGATCGAGCGCGAAGGCGGCCTGGATGGCTTCGCCCAAGGCCTCTATGGCTGCAGCGAAATGTTCGTTAACGGCCTGCTGGCGCTGGCCGAAGCCGGCGTGGTGCGGCGCCCGGCCGATGAGCACGGGGTGCTGGTGCACGGTGGTTTCTTCCTCGGCCCGCGGGCCTTCTATCAGCGTCTGCGCGAGATGCCGCTGGAGCAGCGCCAGCGCTACGCGATGACCGCCATCAGCTACATCAACGAGCTGTATGGCCAGGAAGAGTTGAAACGCCGCCAGCGCCGCGATGCACGCTTCATCAACACCGTATTCGGCATGACCCTGCTCGGCGCCGGCGTTGCCGACCAGTTGGAAGACGGTCGTGTGCTGAGCGGGGTAGGCGGGCAGTACAACTTCGTCGCCCAGGGCCACGCGCTGGAAGGCGGCCGCTCGGTGCTGCTGCTGCGCAGCTGGCGCGAGGCCGGTGGCGAAGTCAGCTCCAATCTGTACTGGACGTACGGCCACTGCACGATCCCGCGGCACCTGCGCGATATCGTCGTCACCGAATACGGCATCGCCGACCTGCGCGGGCAAACCGACAGCGAAGTCATCGCCCGGCTGCTGGCAATCAGCGATTCACGTTTCCAGGGCGAGTTGCTCGAGCAGGCCAAGGCCGCCGGAAAGCTGGCCAAGGACTTCGTGCTGGATCAGCGTTTTTGCGACAACACCCCGGAGCGCCTCGAAGCGCTGCGTGAGCGGCATCCACGACTGTTCCCGGAGTATCCGCTGGGCACGGACTTCACCGCCGAGGAGCGTGATTTGTTCAGGGCGCTGAACTGGCTCAAGAGCAAGTTCAAGCTGAGCGAGGTGCTCGAGCTGGGCAAGGCAGCGCTCGATGCACCGCCGCCCGAAGCCTATCCGGCGCAGCTGGCGCGGATGGGCCTGGAGCAGCCGCAGGGGCTGAAACACGAGTTGTATCAGCGCCTGCTGCTGGCCGGGTTGCAGGCAACCCGGTGAGGGTCACTCGATGAAGGTGACCACGCCGCCCGCGAGCGACTTGACCCGCGCCAGCGACTCGACCCGGTAACCCTGGCTGTCGAGCTCGGCGCGACCGCCCTGGAACGACTTCTCGATAACGATGCCAAGCCCGGCGACGGTAGCGCCAGCCTGCTTGATGATCGAGATCAGCGCCTGCGAGGCCTTGCCGTTGGCGAGGAAGTCGTCGATGACCAGCACGCGGTCGCTGCTGTTGAGATGACGCGGCGAAATCGCCACGGTGTTCTCGGTCTGCTTGGTGAACGAATACACCGAGGCAGTCAGCAGGTTTTCGGTAAGGGTCAGCGACTGGTGCTTGCGGGCGAACAGCACCGGTACACCGAGTTTCAGGCCGGTCATGATCGCCGGAGCGATGCCCGAAGCTTCGATGGTCACGATTTTGGTCACGCCGGAGTCTGCGTACAGGCGGGCGAATTCGTCACCGATCAGCTGCATCAGGGCAGGATCGATCTGGTGGTTGAGAAACGCGTCGACTTTGAGAACCTGGTCGGAAAGCACGATGCCTTCTTCGCGAATCTTCTGCTGCAGTGCTTCCACTGTGGTATTCCTCGATGTAGCAAAAAGTGGCCACGGCTGAGTGCCATGACAAAAGTGTAAAAGGGTTCAGCGCTTGAGCATTGCCCGTATATCGGCCAAGGCGTTATTGCCGCGCGCGGCTTTGACTTCCACCGGCGCATCGTCCAGACCTTCCCAGCACAGATCATCCGGCGGCAGTTCGTCAAGGAAGCGGCTAGGCGTGCAATCGATGATTTCGCCGTACTGCTTGCGCTTGGCAGCGAAGGTGAAGGCCAGGGTCTGGCGGGCGCGGGTGATGCCCACGTAGGCCAGGCGCCGCTCTTCTTCGATGGTGTCGGCCTCGATGCTGGAGCGGTGCGGGAGGATTTCCTCTTCCATGCCCATGATGAACACGTAGGGGAATTCCAGGCCTTTGGAGGCGTGCAAGGTCATCATCTGCACGCCTTCGGCGTTTTCCTCTTCTTCCTGCTGACGCTCGAGCATGTCGCGCAGGACCAGCTTGCCGATGGCGTCCTCGATGGTCATGTCACCCTCTTCGTCTTTCTCGAGGGTGTTTTTCAAGGCATCGATCAGGAACCAGACGTTGCTGATACGGAAATCCGCCGCTTTGTCGCTGGCGGTGTTCTGGCGGATCCAGTTTTCGTAGTCGATGTCGCGGACCATTTCGTGCAGCGCGGCGATCGGGTCGTCCAGCGCAACCTTGTGACGAACGCCGTCGAGCCAGTGCTTGAAGCGCTGCAAACGCTCGGTGTAGCGCGCATCAAGGTGCTCGCCGAGACCGATTTCATCACTGGCGGCATACATCGACACGCCACGCTCGGTGGAATAGTTGCCGAGCTTTTCCAGGGTGGTCGAGCCGATTTCCCGGCGCGGCACGTTGATCACGCGCAGGTAGGCGTTGTCGTCATCCGGGTTGACCAGCAGGCGCAGGTAGGCCATCAGGTCCTTGACCTCCTGGCGGCCGAAGAAGCTGTTGCCGCCCGACAGGCGATACGGCACCTGGTGGTGCTGCAGCTTCAATTCGATCAGCTTGGCCTGGTAGTTGCCGCGGTAGAGGATGGCAAAGTCGCTGTAGGGGCGGTCGGTGCGCAGGTGCAAGGTGAGGATTTCCATGGCCACGCGCTCGGCCTCGGTTTCTTCGTTCTTGCAGCGGATCACGCGGATCTCGTCACCGTGGCCCATCTCGCTCCACAGCTGCTTTTCGAAATCATGCGGGTTGTTGGCGATCAGCACGTTGGCGCAACGCAGGATGCGGCTGGTCGAGCGGTAGTTCTGCTCGAGCATGACCACCTTCAGCGACGGGTAGTCCTCTTTCAGCAACATGAGGTTTTCCGGGCGAGCACCGCGCCAGGCGTAGATCGACTGGTCATCGTCGCCGACCACGGTGAACTGGTTGCGCATGCCGATCAGCATCTTCACCAGCAGGTACTGGCTGGCGTTGGTGTCCTGGTATTCGTCGACCAGCAGGTAGCGCACCTTGTTCTGCCAGCGCTCGAGCACCTCCGGGTGCTCCTGGAACAGCTTGACCGGCAGCAGGATCAGGTCGTCGAAGTCCACCGCGTTGTACGCCTTGAGCGTGCGCTGATAGTGGGTGTAGACGATGGCGGCGGTCTGTTCGCGCGGATTACGGGCTTTTTCCAGCGCCTCGGCGGGCATGATCAGCTCGTTCTTCCAGGCACCGATCATGTTCTTGATCTCGTCGATGCCGTCGTCGCCGGAGTACTCCTTCTGCATGATGTCCGACAGCAAAGCCTTGATGTCGGCCTCGTCGAAGATCGAGAAGCCCGGCTTGTAGCCCAGGTGCTTGTGCTCCTTGCGGATGATGTTCAAGCCCAGGTTGTGGAAGGTGCACACGGTCAGGCCGCGACCTTCACCTGGCCGCAGCAGGGTGGCGACCCGCTCCTTCATCTCGCGCGCAGCCTTGTTGGTGAAGGTCATGGCGACGATGTACTGGGCACGGATGCCGCAGTTCTGGATCAGGTGGGCGATCTTGCGGGTGATCACGCTGGTCTTGCCGGAGCCAGCACCGGCGAGCACCAAAAGTGGGCCGCCGACATAGTCACAGGCTTCTTGTTGCCGGGGATTGAGTCGGGACATGCTAGAACCGGGGTCGCCAGAAAATAGCCGCGCATTCTAACAGGCAAGTCACGCTTGTGGCGCGACCGTCTGACGCCGGAGTCAGACTTTTGTGACGTCCGGTGCCCTGCCTGGCGGGAGTGGATCAGGGCATTGCCGCCACAATCGAGCTATTACTCAAATCAGATTTGCCGGTTGTACGATTTATGGAGCAGGATGCGCGACAGAATACGACGGAGTGCAGCCCCGGGATGGGTGTTAATAAGAGTGAATATCATTTGACTCTTGAGGTAGGATACCCCCGTTACGGTTAACGATCTCGCCTAAGGAGCGCGCTTGTCCACGCCTGTCGAACCCTTGCGTTTGCTGCTGTTGGCCGATGAGCCGGAGTGGGCCGCCAGCTTGCGCGACTGCCTGCAGCCTTTGGCCGGCAGCGCGGTGCTGCTGACCGCGCCCAACTGGGAGGCGGTCAACAGCCTGTTTGCCCATGACCGTCAGGCGGTGGTGCTGGCAACCCCTGCGCTGCTGCCGACCCCAGGCCGCTGCGAGTTGCCGACCATTGTCCTGCTCGAAGAGGAGCCCGAAGCGCCGCCCGCCGGCGTCAGTGACTGGCTGGTGCTGGCGCAACTGAGCAGTGACAGCCTGCGCCGCTCGCTGCGCCATGTGCGTGAGCGCGGCGTGCTGGTCGCCACCCTGCAGCGCCTGGCCGAGCAGGACCCGCTGACCGGCATCGCCAACCGCCAGGGCTTTCAGGCCCTGCTGACCACGCGCCTGGCCGAACACGACGGCCGCGGCGTTGCCCTCGGCCATCTGGACCTGGACAACTTTCGCCACGTCAACGATGCCCTCGGCCATCAGGGCGGCGACCGGCTGATCCTGCAGGTGGTGACCCGGCTCAAGCTGCAGCTGGAGGCGGGCGATCAGCTGGCTCGGCTGGGCAGCGACGAATTTGCCCTGCTGATCGACACCCGCCGCGAGCCGAACCGCGCCGAGTGGGTCGCCGAGCGCATCGTCGAAGCGCTGGGTGAGCCGTATTGGGTCGATGGCGAAAGCCTGCTGGTGGGCTGCAGCCTGGGCCTGGCCCATGCCCGCGCGCAGGCCGGCGCCGACCCATTGATGTGGCATGCGCACATCGCCATGCGTCAGGCCAAGAGCGTGCAGGGTTGCAGCTTTCATGTGTTCAACGAGCGGATCAACCGCAACGCACGCAGCCTGGCCGACCTTGAAGGCGAACTGCGCCGCGCCCTGCGCCGCGACGAGCTGGAACTGCATTACCAGCCACGGTTGAACCTTGCCGATGGCCGCATCGTTGGCCTCGAAGCACTGGTGCGCTGGAACCACCCCGAACGCGGCCTGCTGCCGCCGAGCGAATTCGTGCCGCTGGCCGAGCAGAGCGGCCTGATCGTGCCGCTCGGCTACTGGGTCATCTCACGTGCCCTGCGCGACATGCAGGGCCTGCGTGAGCACGGCATTGCGCCGCTGCACATGGCGGTCAACCTGAGCTTTCGCCAGTTTCAGGACAGCCAGCTGCTGGCGACCCTGAGCCGGTTGATCATCGAGCATGGCGTCGATGCCCGCTGGCTTGAGTTCGAGCTGACCGAAACCGCGGTGATGCGCCGCAACGAGCTGGTGCGCCAGACCATGGACGCCCTGGGCCGCCTGGGCGTGCGCTTCTCGCTGGACGACTTTGGCACCGGTTTTTCGTCGTTCGTGCACCTGAACAGCCTGCCGATCACCTTGCTCAAGGTCGACCGCAGTTTTGTCGGTGGCATGGAGCTGCGCGAAGAGAACCGCAAGCTGGTCCACGCGATGATCAACCTGGCGCACAACCTCAACCTCGAGGTGGTTGCCGAGGGCGTTGAAAGCGAGGAGCAGATGGCCCTGCTGCGCGGCTTTGGCTGCGACCAGGTGCAGGGTTTTCTGGTCAGCCAGCCGCTGCCGGTGGATGAACTGGTGAGCTACCTGCAGCAGGTGCCGGTCGCGGCGATTCGGGCTGTCTGAGTCCGTTGGGGCTGCTTTGCAGCCCTTTCGCGACACAAGGCCGCTCCTACAGAGGACCGCGTCGTCTGGCCCTTACGCGGTCGGCGTAGGAGCGGCCTTGTGTCGCGAAAGGGGTGCGTAGCGCCCCCGGCATTGCCACTGACACAATCCACCAAGATCATCACAAGCAATCGCCGTCAAACCCCCACGGCAGCCTTGCGCAACATCCGCCCCATCCGCCATTCAAACGCGAAGGTCAGCGCCACCGATGAGCAGGCCAGACCCAGCGCCAGGCCCCACCAAATGCCAAGTGCACCGCCGCCGAGGTTGAAGGCAAACAACCACGCACTTGGCGCACCGATCAGCCAATAGCAGCACAGACCAATCAGGAAGGTGGTCTTGGCGTCTTGCAGGCCGCGAATCGAACCCATGGCAATGGTCTGCACGCCATCGAACAACTCAAACCACGCCGCCACCATCACCAAACCCACTGCTAGCTGGAAGATGCCGGCAAAGGCAGGGTCATTGCGGTCGATGAACAGCCCGACCAACTGCTCGGGCAGCAACAGGAACAGCGCGGCAAAGGCAAACATCAACAGCGCACCAAAGCAGATACCGACCCGCCCGGCACTGCGCGCCGCGAGCAGGTTGCCTCCGCCGTAATACAGGCCGACCCGCATGGTCACCGCATAAGACAACCCGGTCGGCACCATGAACGCGGTCGAGACGATCTGCAGGGCGATCTGATGCGCCGCCAACTCGGTGCTGCCGAGCACACCCATGCACAGCGCGGCGAAGGCGAACAAGCCGACTTCGACCATGTACGTGCCGCCAATCGGCAGGCCTAGCCGCCACAGCTCGCGCAACGCCGACAGCGATGGCCGCGCCAGGCCCTTGCGCAGCGGGTAGGCGTCGTAGAAACGGTGCCAGCGGATATACAGCGCCAGGGCGATGGCCATGCCCAGCGAGACCAGCGCGGTGACCAGGCCAATGCCGACCAGGCCGAGCTTGGGCAAACCGAACATGCCCTCGATCAGCGCATGGTTGAGCAGGTAGTTGAGCACCGTGCCGACCAGGCTGATGACCATCACCGGCGTCGACCGGCCCAGGGCGCTGGTAAAGCCGCGCAAGGCCATAAAGGTCAGGTAGCTGGGCAGTGCCAGTGGCAACAGGGTGAGGAAGGCCATGGCCGCCTCGACGTTTTCCGGTTGCTGGCCAAACATCAACAGCACCGGGCCGAGGTTCCACAACGCCAGCGCGGCGCCCAGCGCCAAAGCCCAGGCCAGCCAGATACCGGCTTGAGCCAGGCGGGTGGCGCCGGCGATATCCCCGGCACCCTTGCGGATCGCCACCAGCGTGCCGACGGCGGCAATCACGCCCAGGCAGAAGATCGACACGAACGAATAGCTCGCTGCGCCCAGGCCACCACCGGCCAGGGCCTGCGGGCTGATCCGCGCCATCATCAAGGTGTCGGTCAGCACCATCAGCATATGCGCCAACTGCGAGGCAATCAGCGGCCCGGCCAGGCGCAGCAGAGCCTTGAG
The DNA here is from genome assembly GCF_050496565.1 of Pseudomonas shirazensis. Lineage (GTDB taxonomy): Bacteria > Pseudomonadota > Gammaproteobacteria > Pseudomonadales > Pseudomonadaceae > Aquipseudomonas > Aquipseudomonas shirazensis_A. Next base: position 483,391 of record NZ_JBNWAE010000001.1, on the reverse strand, counting down.
TTCAACGGTGGGCGCTACATGCATGGTGAGAGTCCTTGATGCTGAGGGATGAACAGGAGGTGGATTCTGAGGCCTGGGTCAACTTTCCACAAAAGGATAAATGCGATCGTTGCCATGAGTTGAACTCATGTATGTATGATTTGCCATGCCAGTTCGTGCCCCCCGTATTGCAGGTGCCCCATGTCCAGACAACTCCCTGCGCTCTATGCGCTGCGCGCATTCGAGGCCGCTGCACGGCACACCTCGTTCACCCGCGCCGGCGAGGAGTTATCGATTACGCAAAGCGCCGTCAGCCGGCACATCCGCACGCTGGAGGAGCACTTCGGCTGCCGCCTGTTCGTGCGCAGCGGCCGCAGCCTGCAGCTGACCGAGGCGGCGCGGATGCTGCTGCCCGGCGTGCGCGATGGCTTCGCATCGCTGGAGCGCGCCTGCGATACCTTGCGCGGCGAAGATGACATCCTGCGCATGAAAGCCCCATCGACCCTGACCATGCGCTGGCTGCTGGCGCGGCTGAGCCGCTTTCGCCATCTGCAGCCGGGCAACGAAGTGCAACTGACCAGCGCCTGGATGGACGTCGATCATGTCGATTTCAATCACGAGCCGTTCGACTGTGCGGTATTGCTCAGTGACGGTCAGTTCCCGGTTGACTGGGAGGTGCGGCGGTTGTTCTCCGAGCTGCTGATCCCGGTCGGCGCTGCACAGCTGATCGACGAGGGGCCGTGGGATGAGCAGCGCCTGGCCGGCATCGAGCTGCTGCATCCGACCCCGGACAAACGCGACTGGCGCAGCTGGCTGGCGCGCATGGGCCTGGCCGACAAGGTCTCGCTCAAGGGCGGGCAGGTGTTCGACACGCTTGAACTGGGCATGATCGCTGCAGCGCGCGGCTACGGGATTTCCATGGGCGACCTGTTGATGGTGGCCGAAGACGTCGCTCAAGGCCGGCTAAGCCTGCCGTGGCCGACCGCAGTGGCCAGTGGTATGGACTATTACCTGGTGTGGCCACGCACAAGGCCCGGCACAGAGCGGCTGCGCCGCCTGAGCGGATTTCTCCAGGAAGAAGCGGCGGCAATGGACTTGCCAGCCGTGCAGATCCTGCCAGCGCTGGCGCAGTAAAACGTTTGCGAATGTCCCGGTCAGACACTCAAGTATTCGTCCGCGACGCCGACTTAATGGCACCAGCGTCCCGCAAGAGGACGCGATTACCCGTCGAAAGCAGCGGGCGGTCAGCGCGATCAGGATGATCCCGGCCCCTTGCCAGGAGCTTGCACATGCCTCAACCCCGTGCCCGGATTGCCTCACAGCTCGGTATCGCCCTCGCCATCGTGCTGGCGCTGGTGATCACCGGCAGTACCCTGTTTGCCCTGCGTTCGCTGGACAACGCCAACCTCGCCACCCGCCAGGAACACCTGGCCAGTGAAGCGCGGCTGTTGGCCGACCAGCTGGATACCTTCCATGGCTCGCTGAAGGACAACACCCAGCGCCTCAGCGGCCTGTTCGAGCGCCGCTTCGCCTCGGGTCTGAGCCTGCATGCCAGTGAAACCGCCACCGTCGCCGGCCAGGCCACGCCAGCGTTGTATCTGGGTGAGCGCCTGCTCAACAACGATTTCCAGCAGGTCGACGAGTTCAAGCAGATGACTGCCGGCGTCGCCACCGTGTTCGTGCGCAGCGGCGATGACTTCATCCGCATCAGCACCTCGCTGACCAAGCAGGATGGCAGCCGCGCCATCGGTACCCAGCTCGACCGCCAGCACCCGGCCTACGCCAAGTTGATGGCCGGGCAGACCTATGTCGGCCGCGCCGCACTGTTCGACCGCAACTACATGACCCGCTATGTGCCGGTGAGCGATGGCGGCGGCCGAGTCATTGCCGTGTTGTTCGTCGGCTTCGACTACACCGATGCGCAGAACGCCCAGTTCGCCAACCTCAAGCGCTTCCGGATTGGTCACACTGGCTCGCTGGCGCTGCTCGACGAGCAAGGCAAGTGGCTGGTGCCACCGGCTGATGTGCGCGACGCTGATGCGGCTGCGCAAGCTGTCAAGAACCTCGCCGCAGAGCCAGGCACTGGCAGCTTCTGGGACAACTTCGACCAGCAGATTTTCAGCGTTGCCATGCCGTTTGCCGAAGGCCCGTGGACAGTTGTGGCGAGCATGCCCGAGACCGAGATTCGCGACGTGACCTGGAGTGTCGGCCTGCGCCTGGCGATCGGCAGCCTGCTGGCCATGCTGCTGGCGGTGGCGGCGACGCTGTTCCTGCTGCGGCGTAAACTGCGCCCGCTGAGCGACCTGCTGCGCCAGGCCGAAGCCTTGGGCGCGGGTGATCTGAGTGCGCGCCTGACGGTCAGCAGCAACGACGAGATTGGCCAGCTGGCCCGCAGCTTCAACCAGATGGGTGAAGCACTGTCGACCATGGTTGCGCACATCCGCAGCGCCTCCGAGCAGGTCAGCGGCCGTGCTCGTTCGCTGGCCGGGCTGTCGTCCGGTGCCTGCGAAGGCATGGAGCAGCAGTCTGGCGAAATCACCAGCATGGCTGGCGCCGTCGAAGAGTTCAGCGCCACCTCGATGAACATCGCCGACAATATGGCCGGCACCGAGCGCATGGCCCGCGACAATGCCGAGCACACCCGGGTTGGCCGCAGCGCGATGAACGAGGCGTCAGCCTCGCTACGGCAGATCGCCGATGCCCTCGGCGGCACTGCTGAAGTGATGGACACCCTCGGCGCCCGCTCTCAGGAAATCGGTGGCATCGTCGGCGTGATCACGGCTATCGCCGAGCAAACCAACCTGCTCGCGCTCAACGCTGCAATCGAAGCAGCCCGAGCTGGTGAGCAGGGCCGCGGCTTTGCCGTGGTGGCCGACGAAGTCCGCGGTCTGGCGGCACGCACGCGCTCTGCGACCGACGAAATTTCCGGAATGATCGGCAGCATCCAGCAGCAGACCGGGCACGCCATCAGCACCCTGCAGCAGGGCAACCGTTTGATGCAGGAAGGCCTCGAGCGCAACGTCAAAGTGGCTGATGCGCTGGCCCAGATCGACCAGCAGAGCCGTGACGCCGGTGAGCAGTTTGCTGCGATCAGCGCTGCCACTCAGGAGCAGAGCAGCACCGCGACCTTGCTCAGCCGCAACCTGCAGAGCATCGCCCAGGCCAACAGCGAGCAGCACGATGTGGCCAATGAACTGGCCACCACCGCGCGTGAGCTGGAAGGCCTGGCAGCGCAGTTGCGCCAGGAAGTGGATCGCTTCCGCGTCCGCTGACAGCCGCCGCCGCGCAGGTCGGCCTGCGTAGCGGCTGCAATCAGGCGAGGGTTACAGCGCGCTCAGGTTCAGTGCCTGGGCACAGGCCTGCAGCGAGCGCTGTTCGCTCTGCGCGTACAGCGCCAGCTCATCCTGCACCGACAACCCCAGCGCCGCCTCGAATGCCTCGCGGTTGGCATTGCTGCCGTAGTTGGCCTGGGCATCGTCGCCCAGGTTGGACTGGAAGATCCCCGCCGCACTGACCGGCAGGAAGTCTTCGTAAACCAGCGCCTCGAAATGCACATGCCCGGCGTCGATCAGGCCCTGCAAGGTGCTCGGCCGGCCGGCTTCGTTGCGCGCTGCCAGGCCCTTGTCGGTGGCGAAATAACGGAAGTAGGCCAGGCCCTGCTCGCGCATCTGTGCCAGGTCATCGGGGAACTCGGCGAACTGCGCCTGGAGCAACTGCTGGTAGCGCTCGGCATTGGCCTCGGCCGGCACCCCGCCGAGGGCTGCGCGGGTCGCATCGAGCAAGGTGTCGTACAGGGCCCGGCCCTTGGGCGTCAGCGCTGCTCCACGCTGTTCGATTTCGCCGAAGCGCGCGGTGTGGCTGCCTTCGCTGCCGGCCTGATCGGTGAAGGCGACCTTCTCTTGCAGGGCCTTGAAGCTGGTCTGACGCAGCAGGATCGGGTGGCGCCGGGTTGGCGGGCCTTCAACCACGGCCTTGGGTGGAATGCCCTTGGCCGGCATGCCCAGCTGAATCGCATCGATGTCCAGTGTGCGTGGGGTCAGGTGATTGATGTGCGGGCCCTTGAACGCCACCACATCGGCAATCAGCCGGTGCTGGTCATGCAGTTGCTGGTACTGCTCGGCAGTCACCGTCGCCTGCTGGTGCCAGCGGAAGGTGTGCAGCGCCTCTTGCACAAAGGTCTCGGCGTCTGCGGCGTTGAGGCCGTTGTTGCGCTCGCATTGGGCGATCAGCTCCAGCACCCGCGGGGTGAAGATCTGCCGCTTGGCCAGAATGCTCGCCGCCAGCTCGCGCAATTGCGGGTTGTCGATCAGCTCCAGGCGCAGCAGCGAGGTGAACACCCGGAACGGGCTGACGTGCAGCGACTGCTCATGTACTGCACGAAACGCTGTCGAGTGCACCGGCACACCCGCCGAGCTCAGGTCGTAGTAACCCACCGGCTGCATGCCCATCACCGCGAACAGGCGGGCGATGGTGGCCAGCTCGGCGGCGGTGCCAACGCGGATGGCGCCATGGCGTTCGTGGTCGAGACGCTCGATTTCACCGGTCCAGCGCAGCGCCTCAGCGACCTGCGGCTGTTGCTGCATGACCTGCTGGTTGATTTCGCTGACCAGCTCCAGCAGCGTGCCGTAGAGCGGCACTTCCTGTTTGTACATGAGCGACATGGCGGCAGAGAACTGCGCACGGATGCTGTCTGGGCTGACGAAATCATGAGCGGGCATCGCAAGCTTCCTGGTGGTTAATTGGACCATTACATGAAAACTGGGAATGGACTGACGCCACAAGCGAAAAAAAGTAGAGGTGTCATTCCCTTTAAGATTGATGTTGCTTGGTTGGGGCCGCTTTGCGGCCCTTCGCGGCGGTCCGGCGTCCCGGTGAACCCGCTCCCACAGGGTTCGGCGGTGCAGCTATAACCCTGTGGGAGCGGGCTTGCCCGCGAAGGGCTGCGCAGCGGCCCCAACACTATCAGCCCGAAAGCTGATCTCTGGTCCACTCCACCAAAGCCCGCACCTTCGGCACTTCAGCCGCATGCTCGGCATACGCCAGATAATGCGCGCCATTACTGCGCATAGCATGCTGCCAGGCAATCACCAAACTGCCCTCGGCCAGCTCCTTCTCCGCCAGATAACGCGGCACCAGCGCCACGCCGCAGCCCGCCTGAGCCGCACTCAAGGCCATATAGAAGGTGTCGAAGCGCGGCCCGTGGTAGCTGTTATCAGTATGCAGGCCCTGCTCCAGGAACCACTCATGCCAGGCCTCCGGCCGTGAAGTGCTCTGCATCAACACCAATTCGGCCAGCGCACTGGCATCGCTCAACTCGCGGCCTTGCAGCAGCTCAGGCGCGCACACCGGCACCACTTCCTCGTCGAACAACTGCACGCAGGTCGCCCCCGGCCAGGTGCCCTGGCCAAAGAAGAACACCACGTCGGCCGAGCCCTGCAACAGCGAGAACGGCTCCATCTCGTTGCGGATATCCAGGTGGATATTCGGGTAGCGTTTGCCAAAGCCTTTCAGGTGCGGGATCAACCAGCGCACGCCAAAACTCGGTTGAGTAGCTACTTTCAATATCTCGGTCTGCTCGCCGTAGGTGAGGATGTAGCGGCTGGACATGTCGACCTGGGTGAGGATCTTGTTCACCTCGGCCAGGTACAGGCTGCCCGCAGGCGTCAGCTGCAAGCGCCGGCGGATGCGCAGGAACAGGTGGTGGTGGAGCATTTCTTCAAGCTGCGCGACCTGTTTGCTGACCGCACTCTGGGTCAGGTGCAGCTCTTCGGCGGCGCGGGTGAAGCTCAAGTGACGGGCTGCAGCTTCAAAGCACTGCAGGGCCGTCATCGACGGTACCAGACGTTTCGACATGGCAGTCTCTATGCAAGGGGATCATGACCTGACGGAATGATATGCGGAATAAAGGTCGTTTGTTGCACTGCTGTGATCGGATTAATACTGATCCACATCATATTTACCACCCTTCAGCCGATTTAGGAGAAGCACGATGGTTGCTGCATTGCTCGAGCGCCTTGGCGTCGCCGCCCAGGCCTACACCCAGGGCGACTACCCTGTTCATACCCCGATCGACGGTAGCCAGATCGCCACGGTGAAACTGCTCGGCAAGGCCGAGACCACCGCCTGCATCGACCAGGCCCACGCCGCCTTTGAAGCCTGGCGCACTGTGCCGGCCCCGCGTCGCGGCGAGCTGGTGCGTTTGTTCGGCGAAGTATTGCGTCAGCACAAGGCCGAGCTCGGTGAGCTGGTCTCGATCGAAGCCGGCAAGATCACCCAGGAAGGCCTGGGCGAAGTGCAGGAAATGATCGATATCTGCGACTTCGCCGTCGGCCTGTCGCGTCAGCTGTACGGCCTGACCATCGCCTCCGAGCGCCCTGGCCACCATATGCGTGAGTCGTGGCATCCGCTGGGCGTGGTTGGCGTGATCAGCGCCTTCAACTTCCCGGTAGCCGTGTGGGCGTGGAACACCGCGCTGGCGCTGGTAGCCGGTAACGCCGTGGTCTGGAAGCCGTCCGAGAAGACTCCGCTGACCGCACTGGCCTGCCAGGCGCTGTTCGAAAAAGCCCTGCTGGACTTCGGTGATGCACCGGCCGGCCTGGCCCAGTTGGTAATCGGCGGCCGTGAAGCCGGCGAAGCGCTGGTCGACGACCCGCGTGTACCGCTGGTCAGCGCCACCGGCAGCACCCGCATGGGCCGTGAAGTCGGCCCACGGGTTGCCGCACGCTTTGGCCGCAGCATCCTCGAACTGGGCGGCAACAATGCCATGATCCTTGCGCCGAGTGCCGATCTTGATCTGGCCGTGCGCGGCATTCTGTTCTCCGCTGTCGGCACCGCTGGCCAGCGCTGCACCACCCTGCGTCGATTGATCGTGCACCGTTCGATCAAGGACGAAGTGGTTGCCCGCGTCAAAGCCGCCTACGGCAAAGTGCGCATCGGCGACCCACGCGAAAACAACCTGGTCGGCCCGCTGATCGACAAGCAGTCGTTCGACGCCATGCAAGGCGCATTGGCCAAGGCCCGTGACGAAGGTGGCCAGGTGTTTGGTGGTGAGCGTCAGCTGGCCAGCCAGTACCCGAACGGCTACTACGTGACCCCGGCAATCGCCGAGATGCCTGCGCAGAGCGAAGTGGTCCGCCACGAGACTTTCGCACCGATCCTGTATGTGCTGGCGTATGACGACTTCGAAGAGGCCTTGCGCCTGAACAACGAAGTGCCACAAGGCCTGTCGTCGTGCATCTTCACCACCGACCTGCGTGAGGCCGAGCGCTTCCAGAGCGCAGCCGGCAGCGACTGCGGCATCGCCAACGTCAACATCGGTACCAGCGGTGCAGAAATCGGCGGCGCGTTCGGCGGCGAGAAAGAAACCGGCGGCGGTCGTGAGTCGGGTTCGGATGCCTGGAAAGGCTACATGCGTCGCCAGACCAACACCGTCAACTACTCACGCGAATTGCCGCTGGCGCAGGGCATCGTGTTCGACTGATGATCGCAGGCGGGGGTCTCGGCCCCCCTTCGCGGCCGCGTGCCGCGAGCGGCCGCCTGGCGGCCACACCGTAACAAGAAAAATAAGCTGAGGCCGGTCATGCCTGAATTGCGTCAACAATGTCTCTGGGAACACGTCACTCCGGCGAGCGTCGCCGTGCAGGCCCTGGCGGGCGAGCACAAGGCCGACGTCTGCGTCATCGGTGGCGGTATCACCGGCCTGTCGGCAGCGATCCATCTGCTCGAACAGGGCAAGTCGGTGATCGTTGTCGAAGCCTGGAAAATCGGCCACGGCGGCTCCGGGCGCAACGTTGGCCTGGTCAACGCCGGCACCTGGATTCGCCCCGACGATGTCGAAGCGACCCTCGGTCAACAACAGGGCAGCCGCTTGAACAAGGCCTTGGGCGAGGCACCCGCCGAGGTGTTTGCCATGATCGAGCGTCTGGGCATCGACTGCCAGGCCCAGCACAAAGGCACCCTGCACATGGCGCACAACGCCACCGGCCTGGCTGACCTGGAGGCGCGCCACCAGCAATGGAGCCGGCGCGGCGCCAACGTCGAACTGCTGACCGGGGCGCAGTGCCAGGAATACTGCGGTACCGACAAGATTTCCGCCGCGCTGCTCGATCACCGCGCCGGCACCATCAACCCGATGGCTTACACCCAAGGCCTGGCTGCTGCAGTAGAGCGGCTGGGCGGCAAGCTGTTCCAGCAATCCTCGGTCGAAGGCCTGCAGCGCGATGGCGCTGGCTGGCAGGTCAACACCGGCAAGGGCGTGGTCCGCGCCGATAAGGTGGTGATTTCCACTGGCGCCTACACCGAGGGCGACTGGAGCAACCTGCAAAAGCACTTCTTCCGTGGCTATTACTACCAAGTTGCCTCGGCACCGCTGCACGGCGCAGCCGCCGACAAGGTGCTGCCCCATGGCCAAGGCTCGTGGGACACCCGTACTGTACTCAGCAGCATCCGCCGCGATGACCAAGGACGCCTGCTGCTCGGCAGCCTGGGTCGGGTCGACAACAAGCCGGCATGGTTTGTACGGCGCTGGGCCGACCGCATTCAGAGCCACTACTACCCGGAGCTGGGCAAGGTCGACTGGGAAATGCACTGGACCGGCTGCATCGACTTCACCCCAGATCACCTGATGCGCCTGTTCGAACCTGCGCCGGGGTTGGTCGCGGTGACCGGCTACAACGGCCGCGGCAATACCACCGGTACCGTGATTGGCCGGGCCTTTGCCGAGTTTCTGCTCAAGGATGACCCCGAGCACCTGCCGCTGCCGTTCTCGCCGATGAAAGCCGTCAGCGCGCCGTCGTTGCGGACTGCGTTCTATGAGTCAGGCTTCTCGCTGTACCACGCCGGCCAGTGCTTGCGGGTGGTCCTCTAACCTGAAAGCTTGCACGGTCGATGTAGGAGCGGCCTTGTGTCGCGAAAGGCCAGCGTAGCTGGCCCGGGGTTTCAGCGGCGAAGCTGAAATCTTGGGGCCGCTACGCGACCCTTTCGCGACACAAGGCCGCTCCTACAGGACCGCGGCGGGCAGGGCTATTTATGCAGCCAACTGAGAAAACCGCCTTTCTTGACCAGCGCCGGTTTCTGCATCAGCAGTGAATCTCGGCTCTGCCGGCGGAACCGCTGTAGCTTGGTCAAGGCCATCTGCACGTCGTTGCGCTGGTCCAGGCAACTGCGCAGCTGTTCCTTGTCGATCCGATACAGCACGCAGCCGCTCAGGGTGCGGAACTCCACCGCCGACTCTTCTTCATCGACCAAACCCTCAATGGCCAGCAGCTCGCCCGGCCCCATGCGCCCTGCCTCGACCAGCCGCTCGCCGTCGCGCACCGACGCCGAAACCACGCCGCTGGCGATCACCAACACATGTTGCGAACGCTCGCCGATGCCAAGGATCACCTGATCGACCAGGTACTCCACCGCCGTCATGTGCTGGCTCAGCTCGTCGCGCTCGTCGCTGCTCAGGGAGCGGAACAGGCGCACCTCATCCAGCAGCTCGCGCTGGCGGCTACGAGGCGCCGAGGCCAGGTCGGCATTCCAGATCACGCCGCTGGCTTCCAGGTGCCGGTGGGCAAGGTCGAACAGCTGATTGCGCACCTCGCCCTTGCGCGCCATGTCGGCGATGAAACCACTGGCTTCATACTCCACCGACTCCAAGGTCGAGGCTTTCACCGAGACCTTGGGCGCAGGCGTGGCGAGTAACGCAGAGGTGCCCTGCAGGGCCTTTTCCAGCGCATCGAACACTCGCTTGGGACGCACTTTGGCCGGCACCACCACGCTGATGCTCAGCCCATGGCGGTCCGCCGGGCGGCTGTGATTGAGCAGCTTGGCCTTGGCCGCCACCGAGTTGGGTACCACCGCCAGGCTGCCGCTGGCAGTGATCATCCGCGTCGCCCGCCAGTCGATATCGACCACCTTGCCCTCGGTGCCGTCGATCGAAATCGAATCGCCAATCTGATACGGCCGCGTGGTATTCAGAACGATCCCCGAGAACACATCGCTCAAGGTGCTCTGCAACGCCAGGCCGATCACGATCGCCATTACCCCCGACGTCGCCAGCAGCCCCTTGACCGGCAACTGCAGCACATAGGCCGCCGCAGCCACCACCGCCACCAGAAAGATCAACGCCCCCAGTACGTCCTGTAACAAGCGCCCGCCATGGCTGCCGCGCGCCCCCAGCAGCACGCCGAACACCACCGTCACCGTCCGTGCCGCAAACAGCCACCAGCCAATCGCCAGCACTGTCGCCAGCAGATTGCGCGCCACATCATCGACCCACGGCGGCGGCTGCAACGGGCTCATCCCCGCCGCCAACAGCACCGCGCTGAACAACACAAAGATCGCCAGACGCGCAGCGATACGCCACGGCTGGCGCTGCAGCGGGATCAATTGCCAGAGCAGTAGATCAAGCAGGATCAAGCAGGTGCCGAGCAACAGCGGGTAGGACTGGATGAACGCCAGCATGACGGTCTCGGTGCGGGGGAGGGCTGAGGGGTAGTAAAGATTAGGTGAGGGGGACAAGCAACCGGGCCGTAGTCGCAACACAAGGCCCTAATCACCATCGTTCACCAAATAGAACGCTAAAGACAAATTTAGCTATCTAGTCGCACAAAGGGCTTGGTTTTAATCTTTACTCATCAACGCGAAACACCCAACTCACTCGAAACCAAGACCCTTGCGGAGCACCAAACCATGAACAACTTCAAATACAACCGCCTGAACAAAGACGACGCCGTAGTCCTGCTGGTCGACCATCAAGCTGGCCTGCTGTCGCTGGTGCGCGACATCGAGCCGGACAAGTTCAAGAACAACGTGCTGGCCCTGGCTGACCTGGCCAAGTTCTTCAACCTGCCAACCATCCTCACCACCAGCTTCGAGCAAGGCCCGAACGGCCCGCTGATCCCCGAGCTGAAAGCGCTGTTCCCGGATGCGCCGTACATCGCTCGCCCTGGCCAGATCAACGCCTGGGACAACGAAGACTTCGTCAAGGCGGTCAAGGCAACCGGCAAGAAGCAGCTGATCATTGCCGGTGTGGTGACTGAGGTGTGTGTAGCGTTCCCGGCATTGTCGGCTTTGGAAGAAGAGTTCGATGTGTTCGTGGTGACCGATGCCTCCGGCACCTTCAACGAGATCACTCGTGACGCCGCCTGGAACCGCATGAGCAGCGCCGGTGCACAACTGATGAACTGGTTCGGCGTGGCCTGTGAGCTGCACCGCGACTGGAGGAACGACATCGAAGGCCTCGGCGCGCTGTGCTCCAACCACATCCCGGACTACCGCAACCTGATGACCAGCTACAGCGCCCTGACCGCCGCCGGCAAATAAGCCGCGCCCTCAACCCAGCGCCGGCCCACAGCAACAGCGTGGGCCATGGCCAGTCGCCTTTGCCCAGGGAACACCCATGAAAAGTGCAACCGTCGATAACCGCAACGTGGTGACCCTGGTCATCCAGCACAAGGCGCGGGCCGCCGCGCTGGCGCAGTACGAGGCATGGCTCAAGCGCGCGGTCACCACCGCTCGCCAGCAGCCGGGCCACCTCGACGTCAACGTGATCCGCCCCGATGGCGGTGGCTGCCACTTCACCACCGTGGTGCGTTTTGCCGATGCTGAACTGCTGCAGGCATGGGTCAATTCAGCTGAACGCCAGGCACTGGTCAGCGAGGTGCTGCCGCTGCTTGAAGACGGCGATCACACCCATGTGCATGACGACCCGGAGTTCTGGTTCACCCCGGCCAGCAGCAACACGCCAGCGCCGCCGCGCTGGAAGCAGGCCGTGCTGACCTATCTGGTGATCTGCCCGTTGACCATGTTGGTACCGATCGTGCTGGCACCGCTGTTCACTCGCGTGCCGCAACTGGCCGGGCCGGTCATTGGCAACCTGATCGGCAACCTGCTGGTGATCCTGCCGGTGGTGTTTTTCATCATGCCGTGGGTAACCCGCCGCTGCGCCAACTGGCTACGTGGTTGAAACATTTCTGACGCTACGCTGTGCAAGCCCCTACCTAATATTCTGGAGATACCGATATGAGCACGTTCGTAACCCGCGATGGCACTTCGATCTATTTCAAGGACTGGGGCAGCGGCAAGCCCGTGCTGTTCAGCCATGGCTGGCCGCTGGATGCGGACATGTGGGACACCCAGATGGAGTTTCTCGCCAGCCGCGGCTACCGCGCGATTGCCTTTGATCGGCGTGGCTTCGGTCGCTCCGACCAGCCGTGGACCGGCTATGACTACGACACCTTCGCCGACGACATCGCCCAGCTGATCGAGCACCTCGACCTGCGCGACGTGAGCCTGGTGGGCTTCTCCATGGGCGGCGGTGACGTCAGCCGCTACATTGGCCGGCATGGCAGCGAGCGGGTGGCCAAGCTGGTGTTGCTCGGCGCAGTAACGCCAGTGTTCGGCAAGTCCGAGAGCAATCCGGATGGCGTCGATGCTTCGGTGTTCGAAGGCATCCAGGCGGGCCTCAGAGCTGACCGAGCGCAATTCCTGGCTGACTTTGCCACGCCGTTCTACGGCATCAACAAAGGCCAGGCGGTTTCCGCCGGGGTGCAGGCGCAGACCCTCAACATCGCCCTGCTGGCGTCATTGAAAGCGACTCTGGATTGTGTCAGCGCGTTTTCTGCCACGGACTTCCGTCCGGACATGGCCAAGATCGACGTGCCGACCCTGGTCATCCATGGCGACGCCGACCAGATCGTGCCGATGGAAACCACTGGCAAGCGCGCAGCAGAAATGATCAAGGGCGCTGAGTTCAAGGTATACAGCGGCGCGCCGCACGGCTTTGCGGTTACCCACGCACAGCAGTTGAACGAAGACCTGCTGGCGTTCCTGGCCAAGTAAGCCACCGAGGCGGCGCGGTTCACTCCGCGCTGCTCCCGCCCCTAATCCAAGGATTTGCCCATGACCGCCGACCTGATCCTGTTCAACGGCAAGCTGCACACCGTCGACCGTGAAAACCCAACCGCCACCGCCGTGGCCATCAAGGACGGGCGTTTTCTCGCCGTGGGCAGCGACGCCGAGGCCATGGCCTTGCGCGGCGACAGCACGCAGATCATCGACCTCAAGCAGCGCACGGTGATCCCCGGCCTCAACGACTCGCACCTGCACCTGATCCGCGGCGGCCTCAACTACAACCTTGAGCTGCGCTGGGAAGGCGTGCCTTCGGTAGCCGATGCCCTGCGCATGCTCAAAGACCAGGCGGCGCGCACGCCAACTCCGCAGTGGGTGCGGGTAGTCGGTGGCTGGAACGAGTTCCAGTTCGCCGAAAAGCGCATGCCGACCCTCGAAGAGATCAACCAGGCCGCGCCTGATACGCCGGTATTCCTGCTGCACCTGTACGACCGCGCGCTGCTCAACCGCGCCGCGCTCAAAGCCGTCGGCTACGACAAGGACACGCCCAACCCAGCCGGTGGCGAGATCCAGCGCGACAAGTTCGGCAACCCGACCGGCATGCTCATCGCCCGCCCCAACGCAATGATCCTCTACGCCACTCTGGCCAAAGGGCCGAAGCTGCCACTGGAGTATCAGGTCAACTCGACCCGCCAGTTCATGCGTGAACTCAACCGCCTCGGCCTGACCAGCGCGATCGATGCCGGTGGTGGCTACCAGAACTTCCCCGACGATTACTCGGTGATCCAGGAGCTGGCCGACAACAACCAGCTGACCGTGCGCATCGCCTACAACCTGTTTACGCAAAAGCCCAAGGAAGAGCTCGACGACTTCCGCAGGTGGACCTCCAGCGTCAAGCTGCACAGCGGCACCGACTTCCTCCGGCACAACGGTGCTGGCGAGATGCTGGTGTTCTCCGCCGCCGACTTCGAGGACTTCCTCGAGCCGCGCCCTGACTTGCCGCAGACCATGGAAGAAGAGCTGGAGCCGGTAGTCCGCCATCTGGTCGAGCAGCGCTGGCCGTTCCGCCTGCACGCCACTTACAACGAGTCGATCACGCGCATGCTCGACGTGTTCGAGAAGGTCAACCGCGACATCCCGTTCAACGGCCTGCCGTGGTTCTTCGACCACGCCGAAACCATCACCCCGCAGAACATCGAGCGCGTGCGTGCCCTGGGCGGCGGCATCGCCATTCAGGACCGCATGGCCTTCCAGGGTGAGTACTTCGTCGACCGTTACGGCGCCAAGGCTGCCGAACAGACCCCGCCGATCAAGCGCATGCTGGAAATGGGCGTGCCGGTCGGTGCCGGTACCGACGCCACTCGGGTGTCCAGCTACAACCCGTGGACCTCGCTGTACTGGATGGTCAGCGGCAAGACCGTCGGCGGCATGGAGCTGTACCCCGAAGGGCTGAGCCGCGACACCGCGCTGCAGTTGTTTACCCAGGGCAGCGCCTGGTTCTCCAGCGAGCAGGGCAAGAAGGGCCAGCTCAAGGTCGGCCAGCTGGCTGACCTGGCAGCGCTGTCGCTGGACTTCTTCAGCGTCAGTGAAGAGGCGATCAAGAGCATCGAGTCGGTGCTGACCATTGTCGACGGCAAGGTCGTGTACGGGGCGGCCGAGTTCGACAAGTTGGGTCCGGCGCAGGTGCCGGTGTTGCCTGAGTGGTCGCCGGTAGCCAAGGTGCCGGGGCACTGGCGAGCGGGTACACCGTCGCTGGCAGCGATGCCGCATCAGTGTTCCGGGCCATGTGGGGTGCATGCGCACAGCCATGACAAGGCGCGCAAATCGAGTGTGCCGGTGAGTGACTTCCAGGGCTTCTGGGGATCGCTGGGCTGTTCGTGTTTCGCGTTCTGATTTGATCGGAATAGGGCGGCTTCGACAGGTAAATGGGTCGCCTGAACATACACGATCCCTGTAGGAGCGGCCTTGTGTCGCGAAAGGGCTGCGTAGCGGCCCCAAGATTTATGCCACGCCACTGAATCGCCGGGCCAGCTACGCTGGCCTTTCGCGACACAAGGCCGCTCCTACACGAATCGCGTCAAACTCAGGATCAGGCTTCGGGACAGATGTCGCTGTAACCCACTCAAGCCATATCGCAGGACACAAACTCTTCCGCCAGGTGATCGATCAGCGAACGTACCGACGGCAACAAGCCACGCCGCGACGGGAAGATCGCATGGACGATACCGCAGCGCGGATTCCACCCCGGCAGCACTTCCACCAGATGCCCGCTGGCCAGATCCTCACGCACAGCCACCTTCGGCAAGTGCGCAATACCAGTCCCCGCCACCACAAAATGCCGCAGCGCAAACAGGTCATCGGTGACCATCCGCGGCGTATGCGGGATGACGATGCTGCGGCTCATGTCCTCGCCCTGAAACAACTCCCACTGATACTCACGCTGCGCGCCGCCCCAGTGCAGGCTCGGCAGCTGGCTGAGCTGCTGCGGATCGAAGCCCACCGGCAGCTGCTCAAGAAACGCCGGTCGCCCGACCAGGCACTGGGTGCTGTTGCTCAGCACCTTCATCACCATGTCGGTGTTTTCCAGCGGCGGAAAGCGCACCCGCAACGCCACATCGAAGCCCTCGTGCAGCAAGTCGACGCGGCGGTTGGTGCTCTCGATGAACAGCTCGACCCGCGGATATTTGAGCATGTAGCGAGTCAGCATCGGCCCGACCCAGGAGTTGAGCAGGGTGGTCGGGCAGCTCATGCGCACCAGCCCGCGCGGCTCGCTGCGGTTGCGCTCGATCACCTCGGCGGCGCTCTCGGCCTCGACCCGCATGGCCAGGCAACGGCGGTAGTACTCCTGGCCGATTTCGGTCAGCGAGCAATGCCGGCTGGTGCGATGCAGCAGGCGCACGCCCAGGCGTTCTTCGAGGTCGGCGATGCGCCGGCTGAGCTTCGACTTGGGCATGTCCAGCGCCCGCCCGGCAGGCGCAAAGCCACCGTGCTCGACTACCTGAGTGAAGAAGTACAGCGAGTTGAGGTCTTCCAAGCGGGTCTCCTGGTCAGTCGCTTGCTGCTGCGCCGGAGTGTTTGCGACTCGAGCGAGACGGAGCGTAACAGGCCAGGGGTGGCGGGGGCGGGGGATTTTTTGTGGTCGCGGGGTGGCGAGCGGATAGCTGCTTGGGATTTTTCCCACGAGCTTGGCTGAATGCATCACCGCGCATTTCAAGGTCACAAGGCACAGACTGCGCACTTGGAAATAATCCCGTGAGCGTAGCGCTGGGGTGCTGATGCACTGCAGCTGATAGCACGCAGCAGATTACTTGGAGATCGATGCTTGTGTTCAATCCCAGTCACCCAGGCGAATCGCTGCGCGAAGATGTCCTGCCCGCTATCGGCATGAACGTCTCTTCGCTGGCTCGCCACCTTGGCTACTCACGCGGGCAACTGTCCGCGGTCATCAATGGGCGCGCAGCGTTGTCAGCTGACCTGGCTTATCGCCTTGAGCTGGCAGGCCTGGGTGCTGCCCGCCAGTATCTGGCGGAGCAGGCGGCCTACGATCTGTGGCAGGCCGCGCAGCGGGAGCATCCGCCTATCTGTCGATTGGTGTTGGCCTGAGCCGGCCTCAGTCGGCGTCTGACTCGAACAACCGCGCCAGCTCGACCCGTGCTTCCTTGGCGTTCTGCATGACCTTGGCACGGTCGTCGCGGATGCGGCCCTGGGCTTCGAGTACCTGCTCGTCGTGTTCGGCGAAGCGCTGGATGCGATCGGCGGCCTGATCGTCCGACAGGCCAAGCCCGACCAGTGCGCGGCGGCTCATTTCCAGGCTGGAGTGGAAAGTCTCGCGGATCGGCTCGGCGCCGACGTCCATCAGCTTGTGCACATGCTGGCGGTTGCGCGCGCGGGCGAGCACCTTCAGATGTGGATAGAGACGTTTGACCCGCTCTGCCGTGCGTGTGGTGATCTCTGGATCATCGGTGGTCACGATCAGGTATTCGGCCTCGCCGACCTTGGCTGCGTGCAGCACTTCAGCGCGCATCGGGTCGCCGTAGAACACCGGCGCCTGCTCGAAAGTGCGGGTCATCTCGATGGCATCGACCGAGGTGTCGAGCGCAATGAACGGGATCTTCTGCGCACGCAGGATGCGGGACACGATCTGGCCCATGCGGCCCATGCCGACGATCACCACCCGCGGCGCATCGGTCTGGATGTCCTTGTACTGTTCCGGCACTTCACGCGTGGCTGGCGGGCGCTTGAGCAGGCGTGCGCAGATCATCAGCAACAGCGGTGTGGCGGCCATCGACAGGGTGATGGTCATCAACAGCAAGTCATAGGTGTAGCTGTCCAGCAGGCCTTGGTCCTTGCCCAGCTTGAACACCACAAAAGCGAACTCGCCGCCGGCCGCCAGGACGACGCCCAGGCGCAGGGCATTGGCCGTGTTGAGGCCACCCAGACGCCCGACCAGCATCAGCATCGGCAGCTTCACGGCGATCAGCAGTGCAGTCAGACCGAGTAGCAGCCACGGCGTGTCGAACAGCAGGCTGAGGTTGGCACCCATGCCGACACTGATGAAAAACAGGCCGAGCAGCAGCCCTTTGAACGGCTCGATCTGCGACTCCAGCTCGTGCCGGTATTCCGAGTCGGCCAGCAACAGGCCGGCGAGAAATGCGCCCAGGGCCATGGAGATTCCGGCCAGCTCCATCAGCCAGGCAGTGCCGATCACCACCAGCAGCGCAGTCGCTGTGGACACTTCCGGCAAGCCGGTGCGGGCGACGATGCGGAACACCGGACGCAGCAGATAACGGCCACCGACGATGACCACGGCGATGCTGGCGAAGATGGTCAGGCCGTGTTGCAGGCTGTCGCCGTGGCTGGTGTCCGGGCCGCTGGCGGCAAGCAGAGGCACCAGCGCGATCAGGGGTATGGCGGCGATGTCCTGGAACAGCAGGATGGCAAATGCCAGACGCCCGTGCGGGGCATTCAGCTGCTTGGTTTCGGCCAGCGTCTGCAGGCCAAAAGCGGTCGACGACAGCGCCAGGCCAAGGCCCAGCACCAGCGCAGCGGGCAGCGATTGGGCGAAGCCGAACAGGGCGATGGCGCCGAGTATCGCGCCAGTCAGCAGCACCTGCGCCAGCCCCACGCCGAATACCGCTTTGCGCATCAGCCACAGCCGCCGCGGCGACAGCTCCAGGCCGATGATGAACAGCAGCAAGACCACGCCCAGCTCGGAAATATGCGCGACGCTTTCAGTGTCGCGGATCAAGCCGAGTACCTGCGGGCCGATGGCTACGCCGGCAAGCAGGTAACCGATGACGGCGCCGAGCTGCAGGCGCTTGGCCAACGGCACGGCAATCACTGCGGCAAGAAGGAAAATGACGGCGGTTTGCAGCAGGCTGCCTTCGTGTGGCATCGCTCGAACTCCATGAGCTGCAAAGAGGGCAGCGGGATCAGATTAGTCGCGCATTGTGAAGGGCAGGGTAGGTGCAGACAATCCGCCTGTGCAGAGACACATTGTCATTACAGTGGCGACAATCAACGCGCACTGCCTGCAAACAAACGCGGGGCAAGCCTTTTTCAAGACTTGCCCCGCAGAGTGTTTACAGCAACGTTGTACGATGACCTAGCTGAACAATTCCACGCCCAGCTGGAACGCGACCCACAGCGCCAGGCCGGTGGCGAATGCCAGGGCGATGTTCTCGAACAGGTTGTTGCGGTATTCCTTGCTTAGCAGCGACTTCTGGTTGGACATGATCAACAGGCCCAGCGAAATCACCGGCAGACCAATGATATTCAGCGCGCTGACGCCGATGGTCAGGGTGACGAAGTCAGGCATGCCCGGGATCGACCAGATCAGCGGCGTGACCAGGATGAACAGCATGAACCAACGGTGCGCCGGGTCCTTGTGGAACTCCTTGCCATAACGCTCGCGACGCTTGGGCTGCACGTGCTGCAGGGCGTCGGTGATCAGCATCGGGAAGGCCGTGGTCTTGCCGGAAATGCTGGCGAACAGGGTGGCGAACACACCGATGAAGAACACATACCAACCGATCGGGCCGAAGAAGATTTCCAGCGCCTTGCCCAGGTCGCCGAGGGTTTTAACTTCGATGCCGTTGGGCCGCAGGATTTCTGCGCCAACGATCCAGATCGCCAGGTTGATGACGATACCGACGAATACTGCGAAGAGCAGGTCGTTGCGTTGCACGCGCTTGTGCTGCGGGCCAACCCAGCCTTTTTGGCGCATCACGTAGGGGTGGACGAAGTTGGCTACCGAACCGGCCACTGCGCCGATCACCGACACCGCTACCAGCATGGCGCCATGCACGCCTTCGTCAGGCGGGATGCTGAAGCCGATGGTACCTTTGACGATGCCTGCCACATCCGGCCCGGACATCACCGCCAGCGCCAGAAACGCCAAGGTCATGATCGCCAGCAAGGCTTTCATCACGCCTTCGATCAGTGAATAGATATTGCGCCCGACCAACATCCAAACCGCCAGCACCACCGCCATCGAGCACAGCAGCGGGTAGTCGACGCGCAGCAGCATGGCCAGTGATTCGCCGGCGCCCTTGATCATGTAGGCGTTCATCAAATGGCCCATGATCAGCGCGTAGCCGAGCATGAACCAGGCGAACACCGGGTGCAGTTGGGCGTAGCCCTGGAGGATGGTCATGCCCTGGTTATTGCACAGCTGGAAGCGGGCGATGATGTTGACGATCAGGTAGCGCAGCAGCAGCGAAACTGCCAGCACCCACATCATTGCGTAACCGTAGTTGGCGCCGGCCACGGAAGAGGTGATCAGATCACCTGCGCCCAGCCACGACAGCACGGCGATGATGCCCGGGCCGAGTAGCTTGGCGATGCGCCCGAGGCGGCTTTGCGAGGGCACGGCAGCTTTGCCCTCGGCAGAAGGTAGGCTGGTCATTGGATGTCTCCGTTATTTTTGTAGTGAGAGCCGGCGCAGTCGAACATGCTGATAGGACGTCGTACAACTAAAATCGCAGAGCAAACATTACAAAATATTGCGGTAAATCCGGGGTGTTTTGTGCAGGCCTTGCAGGGCTTGAGCTCCCGTGGAATGTGGCCTGCTGACATCACAGGGCGCTTGTAAGACCTTTCCCAACTTCGCACTGGGCGCTTCAGGTTGGATGGCCTTCGGAAGTATCCTACGTCCTTTGCGGAAGCTGCCGTATTGTCGGGGAAATGCCTCAGGGCTAACGTCGTCGGGTCGCCTGAACAGGGCGAACGGGCGTGAGACACCCGGCAACAGGCAAGCAACCGTTTTATGGCGGTCGTATATGGACAGGCGTATGCCTGGCCGGGTTTGCCTGTGCCCCGTGTCTCACACCATGTACGACTGCCACCCAATTCTGTGAGACGAGGAGGACGGCAGTTCCTATCCGAGCACAGGAGTTTCGCCATGAAAAAGATCGTTCCCGATCCACCCCGTTTCAAGCTGATCATTTCCCCACATTTTTCTGCTCACAGCGACATGCTCCCCTCTGATTCCCTGACCTTGGCCAATGAGTTTCTGTGCGGTGTGGTCGAAACCCTCGACCAGCAATGCCAGGAAACCCCTGACGAGCCGGACCTCAACGCCCTGGCCAGCGCCGCCCATGCAACACGCATGGCCCGCACCCTGGTTGAACACGCATTGACCAAACTGCATAGCTGAAGGAGCGAGGGTATGAGCGAGCAAACCAACGCCATCACTACGGTAGGCGTAGCTTCGACCGAGCTGTTCACCGTCCGCCCCGGTATCCCGATCACCCAAGCGTTTGATGAGCTGTCGGTGCTGCTGGGGTGTATCCGTCATCTGACCGATGAGGCCGAAATGCAGGGCGACCTGCAAGCCGGCAGCGCGGCGCGGATCCTCAGCGGGTTGGCCAAGGCGCTGGTCAATGACATGGAGACCGGGGTGAATCGGCTTCGGTGATCGGCTTGGGCGCGGTGTATGGGGGCCGCTTTGCGGCCCTTTCCGACCGGTCCGGCGCCCCGGCAAGGCCGCTCCTACAGTGACCGCGTACGTCGGTATAGCGCAGTCCCCTGTAGGAGCGGCCTTGTGTCGCGAAATGAGGGCGCAGCCCTCACCGAGGCCGCTAAAGCCAAACACAATCCCAATGCGGATACTCGCCAGCTCTGCGCACGAGCCCCGCACGTATTGGGTTGCGAATGATGTATAGCGCGACAGCTTTGACATCCTCATCCCGGCGCAGGGCCCGGTCATGAAAACCTTGCTGCCAGATGTGCTGTCGAGCGGCCCCAGCACGGTACAAACCGACGCTGCAGCGTGATTTAAATGTACACATCAGGCTGGCGAGGGATCCCGTTCCAAGCTCTACCAGCCAGTGTAGGTGGTCGGGCATGAGTACCCAGGCTAAAGAGCGGCATGCACCCTTATCCTGGATTTGGCGTAGTTGATGGATAGCCGTTCTGGCGTAGATCAGATCGGTGAAAACAGGCTGACGATCTCGGGTAACAGTGGTGAGCAAATATAAGCGTCCGGGCTCGGATATGCGGCCACGGCGCAAGCTGCTGGCGTGAGGACTGTCCATGTCCTGCTCCTGTGATTACGGTTTGCAAACGGTAGTCGCGGTGGCGCAGAGGTATGTGTGATTACGGTATCTGGATGTGACTTCGGTGAGGGCTACGCCCTCATTTCGCGACACAAGGCCGCTCCTACAGAGTGGGTGTGCGTCAAAGGCGACGCGGCCTTCATCCGACTTGTTACAAGATTTTTCGTGAAATCCGCCCGCCGCCCTTGAGCAGAAGCGAGTGGAAGTGAACAATGTTCTCTTTCGTATTCCCCTCGAGACTGGCCATGACTTCCCGTCCCCGTTTACTCGCCTGGCTGCTGTGGCCAGTGCTGGCGCTGTGCAGCGCGCTGGCCATGGCCGAAGCCCCTGCAGAGGCAACCAAGGCCTTGCACCTGCTCGATTACATTGGTGCGGATTACCCGCCAACCGTGCGCGAGGGCAGGGTGGTCGATGACGGTGAGTACCGCGAGCAACAGGAATTCAGCGGCGTACTCGCCGAACTGGTGAAAAACCTGCCAGCGCACGCCGAACGCGATGCCCTCGAACGGGGCGTACAGGATTTGCGCACCGCCATCGATCAGCGCCAGGACGGGCCTAACGTTGCTCGCCAGGCACGCCAGCTCGGTGCTCGTCTGGCCGTTGCCTATGAGGTCAGCCAGGCCCCGGTAATCACCCCTGATCCCGCCCGCGGCGCCGCGCTGTACGCGCAAAACTGCTCGATCTGTCACGGCGACAGCGGTGCAGGCGATGGCCCGGCCGGGCTCGGCCTGGAGCCAGCGCCGGCCAACCTGCGCGATGTCGCCCGGCTCGATCAGCTCAGCCTGTTCGACCTCTACAACACCCTTGGCCTGGGCATCGAAGGCACCGAAATGCCCTCGTTTGCCGACCAGCTCGACGAGCGTCAGCGCTGGGACGTAGCGGCCTATGTCGCCAGCTTCAGCGCCGCGCCACAGGCCGCTGCTGGTGCGCCGGCGTGGAACCTGGCTGATCTGGCCCGGCAGACCCCCGCAGAGGTTGCCGCCAGCCACAGCGCCGAGGCCGTCGCTGCGTTTCGCGCTCAGCGCGCGCAGCCGCCGCAGGTGAAACGTGGCCCGGCACAATTGCTCGAATACACCGCCAGCACCCTCGACAAGAGCCTGGCGGCCTATCGCGACGGCGATCACGACCAGGCCTATGACCTGTCGGTAGCGGCCTATCTGGAAGGCTTCGAGCTGGTCGAAAGCTCCCTCGACAACATCGATGCCCAAGTGCGCAAGGACACCGAGAAGGCCCTGATGGCCTATCGACAGTCGTTGCAGGACGGCCTGCCCGTCGCCCAGGCCGAACAGCGACTGAGCGAGGCCAAGGCCAAGCTCGACGCGGCCGCCAAGCTGCTTGGCAGCGATGGCCTGAGCTGGTCGCTGAGCTACATTTCCGGGCTGTTGATCCTGCTGCGCGAGGGCCTCGAGGCGATTCTGGTGCTGGCCGCGATCCTGGCCTTTCTGCGCAATACCGGCCAGCAATCTGCGGTGCGCAGCGTCAACGTTGGCTGGGCGCTGGCACTGGTCGCAGGCTTCGCCACCTGGGCGGTAGCGGCGTATCTGATCGACGTTGGTGGTGCTCAGCGCGAATTGCTCGAAGGTTGCACCGCGCTGTTTGCCAGCGTGATGGTGCTGTGGCTCGGCGTGTGGATGCACGACCGGCGCCACGCTGCGGCCTGGCAGGACTACATCAAGAGCAGCCTGGTCGGCGGCGGCGGGCGCTTTGGTTTTGCATTGCTGGCGTTCTTCTCGGTGTACCGCGAGCTGTTCGAGGTGATCCTGTTCTACGAAACCCTGTGGCTGCAATCAGGGCCTGCCGGGCACAACGCTGTGCTGGCCGGTGGCGCCACCGCGCTGGTGTTGCTGGTGGGCCTGGCCTGGGTGATCCTGCGCGGTTCAGCCAAGCTGCCGCTGGCGCTGTTCTTCAGCATCAACGCCGCGCTGCTGTGCGCACTGTCGGTGGTGTTTGCCGGGCATGGCATCAAGGCCTTGCAAGAGGCGGGCATCCTCGGCACGCGGCCGGTGGCGTTCTTTGAATTCGACTGGCTGGGCATTCATGCCGATGCCTACTCACTGGCGGCACAAGCCTTGGCACTGAGCGCGATCGCACTGCTATATGGCCGTTCTTGGCTGGTCGAGCGGCGCCGCGCTGCGGCCAGTTGAGCTGCGATCTGGCACACTGGGCGCAGTGATGAACAGCCGATGAGAATGCAGCAATGCGTATATGGATCGATGCCGACGCCTGCCCCAAGGCAGCCAAGGACCTGATCGTAAAGTTTGCCCTCAAGCGCAAGCTTGAGGTGGTGATGGTCGCCGGCCAGGCGCAGATCAAGCCGGCGTTTGCCTGCGTAAAGCTGATCGTGGTGCCGAGCGGGCCGGATGCCGCCGATGATTATCTGGTCGAGAATGCCGTGCCCGGCGAGCTGGTGATCTGCAGCGATATCCCTTTGGCCGACCGCCTGGTGAAAAACGGCGTGGCGGCGCTCGACCCGCGTGGCCGCGAGTTCGATGAGCGCAATATGGCCGACCGGTTGGCGACGCGTAACCTGTTCACCGAGTTGCGGGAGCAGGGCCAGGCCAGTGGTGGTCAGGGGCCTTATGGCGAGAAAGAGAAGCAGGAGTTCGCCAACTCCCTCGACCGCATCCTGACCCGCCTCGCGAGGGGCTGATCACGGCTATGATCGCAGCACC
Organism: Pseudomonas shirazensis; assembly: GCF_050496565.1. Classification (GTDB taxonomy): domain Bacteria; phylum Pseudomonadota; class Gammaproteobacteria; order Pseudomonadales; family Pseudomonadaceae; genus Aquipseudomonas; species Aquipseudomonas shirazensis_A. The sequence goes on along the minus strand of NZ_JBNWAE010000001.1, from coordinate 459,345 downwards.
ACGCAGCGCCGGCCTGGCCAGCGCTGCAGGGCGGCTCAGTGGTCGTTGGCGTGGGTCAGCTCCAGCACCCGGTCGACCAGCTTGTAGATGCCGCTGGCCGCATCGCTGATCGAGGTAGCGAGCATATACGCCGGGGTGGTCACCAGCTTGCGCTGGGTGTCTTCGACGATGTCATGTACATCGCACTCTTCATGGGTGCCGCCCATCTTAACCACCGCCGCGCTGGTGCCGGCATCGTTACCGATGGTGCAGACCACGCCCGGGCCGTAGATCTTCGCTGCCAGGGCTGGCGAAATGCACATCAGACCGACCGGTTTGCCGGCTTCGGCGAAGGCCTCGGCCAGTGCCAGTACGTCTGGTTGAACCGTGCACTTGTCACCTTCAACGGCAAAGTTGGAGAGGTTTTTCGCAGCGCCAAAGCCGCCGGGCACGATCAGCGCATCAAACTCGCTGACGTCTGCTTCGCGAATGTCCTTGACCCGGCCGCGGGCAATCCGCGCCGACTCGACCAGCACATTGCGGGTCTCGCTGGTTTGCTCACCGGTCAAATGATCGATTACATGCAGTTGCGGGATGTTTGGTGCAAAGCACTGCACCTGCGCGCCGCGCTGGTCCAGGCGCAGCAGCGTGATCACGCTTTCGTGGATTTCAGCGCCATCGTAGACACCACAGCCGGAAAGAATCACCGCCACTTTTTTTGTCATGCTTGTTTCTCCAGAGTCCAGGCGCCAATTGTTGCTTGGCACTGTACTAGGATCACGGCAACAGCGGCATGTTCATTCTTGCGGTGGGCTTGGCTTGTCGGTCAGCTGCTCGGCGGCAGCTGCTTCGGCAGCCGCCTTGCGCTCGGCGCGCTGGGTGCGCAAATACCGGCGCAGCCACAGCAGCAGGCCAAGCACCAGCAGGCCGCCAAGTACCCACAGCTCGTACTTTTTGACGTTGCCAAGCAGGCCTTCGAGGATCGCCCCGAAGTGATAGGCCGCAGCGCCCAGGGCCACTGCCCACACCGCAGCGCCAATGCCGTTGAGCAGCAGGTAGCGGCGCGGCGGATAGCCCGACAGGCCAATCGCCACCGGCATCACCGTGCGCAGGCCATAGACGAAGCGGAAGCTCAGTACCCAGATGTCCGGGTGACGGCGGATATGGTCCAGGGCGCGGTCGCCCAAGGCTTGCCAGCGCGGTCTGCGTGCCAGGATTGCGCGGCCATGGCGGCGGCCCATGAAGTACCACAGCTGGTCGCCGGCATAGCTGCCGAAGAAAGCCACCACGCACACCATGTTGATGTCCATGTAACCGCGGAACGCAAGAAATCCCGCAAGCACCAGGATGGTCTCACCTTCAAAAAATGTGCCGAGAAAAAGGGCAAAGTAGCCGAAATCCTGCAGGAATTGTTGAAGCATCTTCTGGGGTGCTGGCGAAATGAACGCGCAGCCTACCCCTTCGCGGGCCGTGGGGAAAGTGTCCAAATGTGTCTCGACGTGAACAATTCCTACAAGGTGATTGCCTGTGGCGACACGTCGCAGGGTTGCCCAAGGGTGTAACACAGGCGTCATAATGGCCGCTTATAACTGTCGCGCTGCCCGCCTGCGCGGGCTCAGGAGTCTGCCGTGAGCTTTACCCCCGCCAACCGTATGTTTCCTGCCACACGTCTGCGTCGCAATCGCCGCGACGAGTTTTCCCGTCGCCTGGTGCGTGAAAACACCCTGACGGTCGATGACCTGATCCTGCCGGTTTTCGTTCTCGATGGTGAAAACCGCCGCGAGGAGGTGCCGTCGATGCCAGGTGTCGAGCGCTTGTCGATCGACTTGCTGCTGGAAGCTGCGCAGTCCTGGGTAGAACTGGGGATTCCTGCGTTGGCCCTGTTCCCGGTAACCCCGGTCGAGAAAAAGACCCTGGACGGCGCCGAAGCGTGGAACCCGGATGGCATCGCCCAGCGCGCCACCCGCGCCCTGCGTGAGCGCTTCCCGGAGCTTGGGGTGATCACCGACGTTGCGCTGGACCCGTTCACTACCCACGGCCAGGATGGCATCCTCGACGAAGACGGCTACGTGCAGAACGACATCACTGTCGATGCGCTGGTACGCCAGGCGCTGTCCCACGCCGAGGCTGGCGCGCAAGTGGTGGCGCCTTCTGACATGATGGACGGCCGCCTCGGCGCGATCCGCGAGGCGCTGGAAGTCGCCGGTCACGTCAACGTGCGCATCATGGCCTACTCGGCCAAGTACGCCAGTGCCTACTACGGCCCGTTCCGCGATGCAGTAGGCTCGGCGCTGAACCTGGGCAAGGCCAACAAGGCGTCCTACCAGATGGACCCGGCCAACAGCGATGAAGCCCTGCATGAAGTGGCCACTGACCTGGCCGAAGGCGCCGACATGGTCATGGTCAAGCCGGGCATGCCGTACCTGGATATCGTCTACCGGGTCAAAACCGAGTTCAAGGTGCCGACCTTTGTCTATCAGGTCAGCGGCGAATACGCCATGCACATGGCGGCAATTCAGAATGGCTGGCTGAGCGAGGCCGTGATCCTCGAATCGCTAACCGCTTTCAAACGTGCAGGCGCCGATGGCATTCTCACTTATTTCGCCGTTCGCGCCGCCCAATTGTTGAGAGGGCAGTAACGCCCTTCAGGAACGTCAGATGAATAACGAAGTGCTATCCCCGGTCGACATCAAGGATGCTCAAGCGCTACCGCAAGAGCTGACGCAAACGCCGCCAGACCTCGAGCCGGTGGCCGAGCCTGTGGTCGAAGCGGTTGCCGACGCCGCAGTCGAAGCTGCGGCGCCGACTCCAGCGCCGGCGCCGGCGATCCCGGTGCCAAGCCTGGACGACAGCAGCCTGTACATTCATCGCGAGCTCTCGCAGCTGCAGTTCAACTTCCGCGTGCTGGAACAGGCGCTGGACGAATCGTATCCGCTGCTCGAGCGCTTGAAGTTCCTGCTGATCTTCTCCAGCAACCTCGACGAGTTCTTCGAGATCCGCGTCGCCGGCCTGAAGAAGCAGATCAATTTTGCCCGTGAGCTGGCCGGCGCCGACGGCCTGCAGCCGCATCAGGCCCTGAGCCGGATCAGCGAGCTGGTGCACCACGAAGTGGATCGCCAGTACGCGATCCTCAACGACGTGCTGCTGCCAGAAATGGAAAAGCACAACATTCGCTTCATTCGTCGTCGCAACTGGACGCCGAAGATCAAAACCTGGGTGCGGCGCTTCTTCCGCGACGAGATCGCGCCGATCATCACCCCGATCGGCCTCGATCCGACTCACCCGTTCCCGTTGCTGGTGAACAAGAGCCTGAACTTTATCGTCGAGCTCGAAGGGGTCGATGCGTTCGGCCGCGATTCGGGTCTGGCGATCATCCCGGCGCCGCGCTTGCTGCCACGGGTGATTCGCGTACCGGAGGAGGTAGGCGGCACCGGTGCCAACTACGTGTTCCTCTCGTCGATGATTCACGCCCACGCCGATGATTTGTTCCAGGGCATGAAGGTCAAGGGTTGCTATCAGTTCCGCCTGACCCGTAACGCCGACCTGGCGCTGGATTCGGAAGAGGTCGACGACCTTGCCCGCGCCCTGCGGGGTGAGCTGTTCTCGCGTCGCTACGGCGATGCAGTGCGCCTCGAAGTCGCCGACACCTGCCCCAAGCATCTTTCCGATTACCTGCTCAAGCAGTTCAGCCTGAGCGAGAACGAGCTGTACCAGGTCAATGGCCCGGTCAACCTGACCCGGCTGTTCAGCATCACCGGCCTGGAAAGCCACCCGGAGCTGCAGTACCTGCCGTTTACCCCGGCGATCCCCAAGCTGCTGCAGAACGCCGAAAACATCTTCAGCGTGGTCAGCAAGCAGGACATCCTGCTGATGCACCCCTTCGAGTCGTTCACCCCGGTGGTCGACCTGCTGCGCCAGGCAGCCAAAGACCCGCATGTGCTCGCCGTGCGCCAGACCCTGTACCGCAGCGGCGCCAACTCGGAGATCGTCGATGCGCTGGTGGATGCGGCACGTAACGGCAAGGAAGTCACCGCGGTGATCGAGCTGCGCGCGCGCTTCGACGAAGAGTCCAACCTGCAGATGGCCAGCCGTCTGCAGGCTGCTGGCGCGGTGGTGATCTATGGTGTGGTCGGCTTCAAGACCCACGCCAAGATGATGCTGATACTGCGTCGCGAACAGGGCGAAATCGTCCGCTACGCGCACCTCGGCACCGGCAACTACCACGCCGCCAACGCCCGTCTGTACACCGACTACAGCCTGCTGACCTCGGATGACGCGCTGTGCGAAGACGTCGGCAAGCTGTTCAGCCAGCTGATCGGCATGGGCAAGACCCTGCGCATGAAAAAGCTCCTGCATGCGCCGTTCACCCTGAAGAAGGGCATGCTCGACATGATTGCCCGCGAGACTCAGTGCGCGCTCGACGGCAAGCCGGCGCACATCATCGCCAAGTTCAACTCGTTGACCGACGCGAAGATCATCCGCGCGCTGTACAAGGCCAGCCAGTCAGGTGTGCGCATCGATCTGGTGGTGCGTGGCATGTGCTGCCTGCGCCCAGGCATTGCCGGGGTTTCGCACAATATTCACGTGCGCTCGATCATCGGCCGCTTCCTTGAGCACACGCGGGTGTTCTACTTCCTCAATGGCGGCGAAGAGCAGATCTTCCTGTCGAGTGCCGACTGGATGGAGCGCAACCTCGATAAACGCGTCGAGACCTGCTTCCCGGTCGAGGGCAAGAAGCACCTGCTGCGGGTCAAGAAGGAGCTGGAAAGCTACCTGACCGACAACACCCAGGCGTGGATCCTGCAGTCGGATGGCCGTTACGTGCGCAGCACGCCGACCGGCAACCAGAACCCGCGCAGTGCCCAGGCGACCCTGCTGGAGCGCCTGAGCAACCCGGTTCTCAACGTACGCTGAGGACGAAGCCGACCCGGGCCAGCCACTCCGCCTCGTTGGCGAAGTCGGCCTGGGTCAGCGGGTGCTGTTCCAGCCAGCCATCCGGGAACACCACTTCCAGGCTGTTCTCGTGGGCTTGCAGCACCACTTTGGGCATCTCTTGGGTGCCGCGGATGTGGTGGAACAGGATGGCGAAGCGCAGCAGCACGCACAGGCGAATCAGCTGGCTGCCTTCATCGCCGAACTCGGCGAATTTATCCTTGGGAATGTTGCGACGATGGCCGCGCACCAGCAGCGCGAGCATCTGCTGGTCTTCCCGCGAGAAGCCGGCCAGGTCGGAGTGCTCGATCAGGTAGGCGCCGTGCTTGTGGTAATGATAGTGGGCGATGTCCAGGCCCACTTCATGGACCTTGGCCGACCAGCTCAGCAGGTCGCGCCAGTTGCCTTCTTCCAGATCCCAGTCCTTGGCCACTTGATCAAACGCGTGCAGCGCCTTGCGTTCGACCCGGGCGGCCTGGTCGTGGTCGACGTGGTAGCGCTCCATCAATGAGTTGAGGGTGCGCTCGCGCACGTCTTCGTGGTGATGGCGGCCAAGCAGGTCGAACAGCACGCCCTCACGCAGGGCGCCGTCGCAGTGATCCATGCGTTGCAGTTCAAGTGCATCGAAAATGGCTTCGAGAATCGCCAGGCCGGCCGGGAAGATCGTGCGGCGGTCAGGCTTGACCCCTTCGAAGTCGACCTTGTCGGTGTCGCCCAGCTTGAACAGCTTGCGCTTGACCCAGGCCAGGCCTTCGGCGTTGACCTCACCGTTGCCCAGACCGCCGGCCTTGATCGCCGCGCCAATGGCGCGAATGGTCCCGGACGAGCCGATCGCTTCGTCCCAGGTCAGCCGGTGCAGGGCGGTTTCGATGCTCATCAGCTCCAGGCGCGCGGCGGTGTAGGCCTGGGCGTAGCGCGCCGGGGTGATCTTGCCGTCGCGGAAATAGCGCTGGGTATAGCTGACGCAGCCCATTTGCAGGCTCTCGCGCAGCAACGGCTCGAAACGCTGGCCAATGATGAACTCGGTACTGCCGCCACCAATGTCGGCGACCAGGCGCTTGCCCGGGTTGTCAGCCAGGGTGTGCGACACGCCGAGGTAGATCAGACGTGCTTCTTCACGGCCGGAAATGACCTCGACCGGGTGGCCGAGGATGGCTTCGGCACGCTGGATGAAGTCGTTGCGGTTGCGCGCTTCGCGCAGCGCGTTGGTGCCGACGATGCGCACGGCGCCATCGGGCATGCCGTTGATCAGCTGGGCGAAGCGCTTGAGGCACTCCAGGCCCCGCTGCATGGCTTCTTCGCTGAGGCGGCGCTCTTCGTCGATACCGGCGGCCAGCTGAACCTTCTCGCCCTGCCGCTCAAGAATGCGGATTTCCGTGTGGTGGGCCTTGGCCACGACCATGTGGAAACTGTTGGAGCCCAGGTCGATGGCGGCGATCAGGGATAGGTTCTTCGCGGAGTTCTGCGGCATGATTTTCGAGATTCTCGGTCGGTTACCTGGCAATCCTGCCACGAACGCGGGCATACGCCAACGCGTGGCTGGGCAAGGTTTGATGCAAAGCAAGGTGCGCACGGATCGTATGACACCTGTGTGACAGTTTCGATGCGTAGCGTCTTGCCCAACTATAGTTACACTCAATCGTCCGCGACTTCCTGTAGCCAGCCGGTGCAGCTATGATGGGCCACGATTTTGCTTTCCACCTGGAGATATCCATGAGCAACGACCTGATCAAACACGTCACCGACGCCACCTTCGAGGCCGAAGTCCTGAAGGCAGAAGGCCCGGTGCTGGTCGACTACTGGGCTGAATGGTGTGGCCCATGCAAGATGATCGCTCCAGTCCTGGACGACATCGCTACTACCTACGAGGGTAAACTGACCGTCGCCAAGCTGAACATCGACGACAACCAGGAAACCCCGGCCAAGCACGGCGTGCGTGGCATCCCGACGCTGATGCTGTTCAAGAACGGCAACGTCGAGGCAACCAAGGTTGGCGCGCTGTCGAAATCACAACTGGCTGCGTTCATCGACGCCAACCTGTGATGTTAAAAGGCCCCGGTAAATCCGGGGCCTTTTCTTTTTGCGAACACTAGACGCGCAAAAAAGCAAGTGTTACATTCGGCCTCGCACTGTTTCTTCAAGTGCCCCCTGCACGCCGTCGCCGAAGCATCCCAATTCGAATCAGTACGCGATCCTGTCGCCTTCTTGCGGCGCGGCTTCATTAAGCCAGAAGCTTAATTCTCCCTTCTTACATGATTACGTCCACTCCCCTTATGAACCTGACTGAACTCAAGCAAAAGCCGATTACTGATCTGCTAGAAATGGCCGAACAGATGGGCATTGAAAACATGGCCCGTTCGCGCAAGCAGGACGTGATTTTCGCCCTGTTGAAAAAACACGCTAAGAGCGGCGAAGAGATCTCGGGTGACGGCGTGCTGGAGATTCTCCAGGATGGTTTCGGTTTCCTGCGGTCGGCTGATGCGTCCTACCTGGCCGGCCCTGACGATATCTACGTCTCGCCCAGCCAGATCCGTCGCTTCAACCTGCGTACCGGTGACACCATCGTTGGCAAGATTCGCCCGCCGAAGGAAGGGGAGCGTTACTTCGCGCTGCTCAAGGTCGACACGATCAACTACGACCGTCCAGAAAACGCGAAGAACAAGATCCTCTTCGAAAACCTGACGCCGTTGTTCCCCAACAAGCGCCTGAAGATGGAAGCCGGCAACGGTTCCACCGAGGACTTGACCGGGCGTGTGATCGACCTGTGTGCGCCGATCGGCAAGGGCCAGCGCGGCCTGATCGTCGCTCCGCCAAAAGCGGGCAAGACGATCATGCTGCAGAACATCGCCGCCAACATCACCCGTAACAACCCTGAGTGCCACTTGATCGTTCTGCTGATCGACGAGCGCCCGGAAGAAGTTACCGAGATGCAGCGCACCGTGCGCGGCGAAGTGGTTGCTTCGACCTTCGACGAGCCGCCAACCCGCCACGTGCAGGTTGCCGAAATGGTCATCGAGAAGGCCAAGCGCCTGGTTGAGCACAAAAAAGACGTGGTCATCCTGCTCGACTCGATCACCCGTCTGGCCCGTGCCTACAACACCGTCATCCCGAGCTCCGGCAAGGTCCTGACCGGTGGTGTCGATGCCCATGCACTCGAGAAGCCAAAACGCTTCTTCGGTGCTGCGCGTAACATCGAAGAAGGCGGCTCGCTGACCATCATCGCCACCGCGCTGGTTGAAACCGGCTCGAAGATGGATGAAGTGATCTACGAAGAGTTCAAAGGTACCGGTAACATGGAACTGCCTTTGGACCGTCGCATCGCCGAGAAGCGTGTGTTCCCGGCCATCAACATCAACAAGTCGGGCACGCGTCGTGAAGAGCTGCTGACTGCTGATGACGAGCTGCAGCGCATGTGGATTCTGCGCAAGCTGCTGCACCCGATGGACGAAATCGCTGCTATCGAGTTCTTGACCGACAAGCTCAAGCAGACCAAGACCAACGACGAGTTCTTCCTGTCGATGAAGCGCAAGTAAGCTTCGCTTGGTGCCAGCAAAAGCCGGGGAAACCCGGCTTTTTGCTGTCTGGTTGTATGCTTTGACGCGATCCATACGACGCTGCTCTGTGTAGGAGCGGCCTTGCGTCGCGAAAGGCCCGCAAAGCGGGCCCAGCAATTCTGCGGCGTTGCCTAAATCGTGGGGCCGCTACGCAGCCCTTTCGCGACACAAGGCCGCTCCTACACTACGGCCCGCTAAGGCGCTAGACTGTGCACCCCGACCGATACGGCCAACACGAGGCTTACGCATGCAGTATCGCGATTTGCGCGACTTTATCCGTGGCTTGGAGCAGCGCGGCGAACTCAAGCGCATCCAGGTTCCGATTTCACCCGTCCTGGAAATGACCGAAGTCTGCGATCGCACCTTGCGTGCCAAGGGCCCGGCGTTGCTGTTCGAAAAACCTGTCGGCTTCGACATCCCGGTGCTGGGCAACCTGTTCGGCACACCGGAGCGGGTCGCCATGGGCATGGGCGCCGAATCGGTCGCGGAGCTGCGCGAGATCGGCAAGCTGTTGGCCTTTCTCAAGGAGCCCGAGCCGCCCAAGGGTCTCAAGGATGCCTGGTCGAAGCTGCCGATCTTCAAGAAAGTCGTGTCGATGGCGCCCAAGGTGGTCAAGGACGCGGTGTGCCATGAGGTGGTGATCGAGGGCGACGACGTCGACCTCGGCCAGCTGCCGATTCAACACTGCTGGCCGGGCGACGTGGCGCCGCTGATCACCTGGGGCCTGACCGTCACCCGCGGGCCGAACAAAGAGCGGCAGAACCTGGGCATCTATCGCCAGCAGGTGATCGGCCGCAACAAAGTCATCATGCGCTGGTTGAGCCACCGAGGCGGCGCGCTGGACTATCGCGAGTGGTGCGAGAAGCACCCGGGCCAGCCGTTCCCGGTGGCGGTAGCGCTCGGCGCCGACCCAGCGACCATTCTCGGCGCGGTCACGCCGGTGCCGGACACCTTGTCCGAGTACGCCTTCGCCGGCTTGCTGCGCGGCAATCGTACCGAGCTGGTCAAGTGCCGCGGCAGCGACCTGCAGGTGCCGGCCACGGCGGAAATCATCCTTGAAGGGGTTATCCACCCTGGCGAGATGGCCCCGGAAGGCCCGTATGGCGATCACACCGGCTACTACAACGAAGTCGACAGCTTCCCGGTGTTCACCATCGAGCGCATCACCCATCGGCGTAATCCGATCTATCACAGCACCTACACCGGCCGGCCGCCGGATGAGCCGGCGATTCTGGGTGTGGCGCTGAACGAAGTGTTCGTGCCGATCCTGCAGAAGCAGTTCCCGGAGATCACCGACTTCTACCTGCCGCCGGAAGGCTGCTCGTACCGCATGGCGGTGGTGACCATCAAGAAGCAGTACCCAGGCCATGCCAAGCGGGTAATGCTCGGTGTGTGGTCGTTCCTGCGACAGTTCATGTACACCAAGTTCGTTATTGTCACCGACGACGATATCAACGCCCGCGACTGGAACGACGTGATCTGGGCTGTCACCACGCGCATGGACCCCAAGCGTGATACGGTGATGATCGACAACACGCCGATCGACTACCTGGATTTTGCTTCACCAGTGTCGGGGCTTGGCTCGAAGATGGGCCTGGACGCCACACACAAGTGGCCGGGCGAGACAACACGCGAATGGGGCCGGGTCATCGTCAAGGATGATGCCGTCACCCGCCGTATCGATGAGCTGTGGGATCAGTTGGGAATAGATTGATGCAGGTAACGTTGCAGCCCTCCGGGGCGGTACTGGCGCTGGAGCCCGGTGAAAGGATTCTTGATGGTGCGCGGCGCCTGGGCTATGACTGCCCGAGCAGCTGTCGCAATGGCAACTGCCATGTCTGCGCGGCCTTGTTGGTCGAAGGTCGCGTGCGCCAGGACGGCGAAGTGCGCGATCATGGCGAGCTGTTCACCTGCATCGCCGAGCCGCTGGAAGACTGCGTGCTGCTCTGGGACGGCGTTCTGGCCCTCGGCGAGCTGCCGTTGCGCACGCTGGCCTGCACGGTCAGCGAGTGTGTCGAGGTGGGTGGTGATGTCTGGCGCGTGCGCCTGCGTGCCCCTGCCGGCAAGCCGCTGCGCTACCACGCCGGCCAATACCTGATGATCGAGCGCGACGGCGCCGACAAGGCTGCCTTCTCGCTGGCCTCGGCACCGCATGCCGGGCGTGATCTGCAGCTGCACGTACTGGCTCGCGAGCCCAGCTCGGTAGCCTTGATCGAGCAATTGCAGCGCGACGGCCTGGCGCGTATCCAGATGCCGTTTGGCGACACCCACCTGGCCGAGCTGCCGGATGGGCCGCTGGTGTTGATCGCCGCCGGCACTGGCATGGGCCAGATGCACAGCCTGATCGAGCACTGCCGGGCCAACGGCTTCAAGCACCCGGTGCACCTGTACTGGGGCGTGCGTCGTCCAGAAGACTTCTACGCGATCGAGCACTGGGACGAGTGGCAGCGTTTGCCGAATCTGTTCCTGCACAAGGTAGTCAGCGACCTGTGCGGTTGGGAAGGGCGCTGCGGGATGCTCCACGAAGCGGTCTGTGAAGACATCGCCGACCTCAATGACGTGCACGTCTATGCCAGCGGCTCGCCAAACATGGTCTATGCCACGTTGGATGCTTTGGTCGAAGCCGGAATGGACGCCCATCGTATGCGCGCTGATGTATTTGCCTACGCGCCGCGTGGCTGATTGCTAATAACCAAAGTTACTCGAGTTGATTATAAGGCGGTAATTGTTACCGCCTGCGCCACTAACTTTATCTATACTCGCAACAGCACTGCCCACTCGCCTGCAATGCCCGTGTTGTAGAGGCTGCTGCCTGCGCCAGGGCTTGTACAACAGTGCCTTTCTGCCGTACGGTAAGTCCAGCGCAGCGTCAGTGAGTTACAGTGGCGCTCATTGCAAGTTCTCGGGGAATAATGGCGGCAGCTTATGTCGGCAATTGAAAGTCTATCCTGGAAAGTGTCCTATCCGCCGTCGCTGGACTTCGGTCAGCAACTCACGCGCGAGCAACTGTCGGTGTCGATGCAGTCGACCATGTCACGTCATCGTGGCGGGCCGGTCTGGTTGTTTGCCTATGGCTCGCTGATCTGGCGGCCGGAATGCAACTCGGTCGAACGCCAACGCGCGCGGGTACATGGTTATCATCGCGGCCTGTACCTGTGGTCGCACGAGCATCGTGGCACGCCCGAGTGCCCCGGGCTGGTGTTTGGCCTGGATCGCGGCGGCTCGTGCAGCGGCTTTGCCTATCGGCTGGAAGACAGCAACCTGGATGACTCGCTGATGGCCCTGTGGCAACGGGAGATGCCGTACCCGGCGTATCGCCCGCACTGGCTGACCTGCCGGCTCGACGATGGCAGCAAGGTGCAGGCGTTGGGCTTTGTGCTGGAGCGGCACTTGCCGTGTTACGCCGGCGACCTGCCGGATGGGCTGCTCAGCCAGATCCTGGCCAGCGCCAGCGGGCGCTTCGGCACCACCCGCGATTATGTCGAGCAGACCTTGAATGCGCTGCGCAGCCATCAGATGCCGGATCGCAATCTGGAAGCACGCTTTCGCCGCTGCCATAACCTGCGCGAGGTTTGAGCCCCGCGCAGGCCTCGTTCAGCGGGTCTGCACCACCAGCTTGCCCACCGCCTTGCGCTGCGCCAGTTGTTCGATGGCGCTGCCGGCTTCGGCCAGTGGATAGGTTTTCGACACCAATGGTTTGATCTTGCCCTCGGCGTGCCAGGCGAACAATTGGCGGAAGTTGGCCGCGTTGTCCTGTGGCTGACGCTGGGCAAATGCACCCCAGAACACTCCCACTACTGCCGCGCCCTTGAGCAGCGCCAGATTGACCGGCAACTGCGGGATCACGCCGCTGGCAAAGCCCACCACCAGCAGCCGGCCGTTCCAGGCCAGGCCGCGCACCGCCTGGTCGAACAGCTCGCCGCCGACCGGGTCGTAGATCACGTCGACGCCCTGGCCGCCAGTCAGGCGCTTGATTTCATCCTTGAGCGAGCTTGTGCTGTAGTCGATTAGCTCGTCTGCCCCGGCAGCCGTGGCTACCGCCAGCTTGTCGACGCTGCTGGCTGCGGCGATCACCTTGGCACCCATGGCCTTGCCGATCTCTACCGCTGCCAGGCCGACGCCGCCGGAAGCGCCCAGCACCAACAGGGTTTCCCCGGGCTGCAGGTTGCCCCGCTGGCGCAGTGCGTGCAGCGAAGTGCCGTAGGTCATGCCCAGCGCGGCGGCGGTGGTGAAGTCCATGCTGTCGGGGATTGGCAGCACGTTGTAGTAGGGCACCGCGACCTGCTCGGCAAACGCGCCCCAGCCGGTCAGGGCCATGACCCGTTGGCCCACCTCGAATGCGCCAGCCTTGGCGCCCACCGCCGCAACCACGCCGGCCGCTTCGCTACCCGGCGAGAACGGTAGCGGTGGCTGGAACTGGTATTTGCCTTCGATGATCAGCGTGTCAGGGAAGTTGACCCCGGCGGCGTGCACGTCGAGCAGGACCTCGTTGATCTTCGGCTGGGGGCTGGCGACGTCTTCAAGCACAAGGTCGCGCGCCGGGCCCAGGGTTTTGCACAACACGGCTTTCATCGGGGCTATTCCTTTGCAGGTGATGGCCGATAAGTGTAGGAGGACTGCTTGCCCGGTCAACGAGCATGCTCGGCCCTGATGGCCCGGCATAAGCCCGGGCTTGGGTTTGCGCGACGTGCTGGGTAAGCTGGCGCCAACTGTATGTGAGGAGCGAATTCGTGAAAGCGTGGATCTTGATGGTTATGGCGCTGATGCTGCCAATGGCGGCGATGGCCGAGGAGGCCGCAGAAGGCGCGCCGAAGGTTGCCTATATCAGCCTGAGCCCGCCCTTTGTCGGCAACTACGCACTGGATGGCAACAGCAAGCTGCGCGTGTACAAGGCTGACGTGGCCCTGCGCGTGACCGGCGATGCGGCCGCAGCGGCGGTCAAGCACCATGAGCCGCTGATCCGTAATCAGCTGGTGGCGCTGTTCACCCAGCAGACTGTGGACAACATGAGCAACGTCGAGGCCAAGGAGCGCCTGCGTCAGGAAGCGCTGAAGCAGGTCCAGCAGGTGATGGAGAACGAGGAAGGCAAGCCGATCGTCGAGGACTTGCTGTTCAACAACCTGATTGTGCAGTGATGTTGATGCGGTGAAGCCCATTGGGGCTGCAAAGCAGCCCCTCTGCTTTTCACTTGGCCAGGGCGAGAATGGCAGCCCACTGCTCCGCAGTCACCGGCATCACCGACAGCCGTGTACCTTTCTGCACCAGCGGCATCTCCTCCAGAGCTGCCTGCTGCTTGAGCAAACCAAGCCCGAGCAAAGGCTTGAAGGTGCGCACATGGGCGACGTCGACGGCGCTCCAGGGGTTCTTGTCGGCGCTGGCCTTGGCATCGTGGTAGTGACTCTGCGGGTCGAGTGCCGTAGGGTCGGGGTACGCCGCTGCAACAATTTTGCCGATACCAGCAATGCCCGGCTGCGGGCAGCTTGAGTGATAGAAGAAAAACTCGTCACCAACCGCCATGGCCCTGAGGAAATTGCGCGCCTGGTAGTTGCGCACCCCGTCCCAGCGCGCTTCGCCGAGGCGCTTGAGGTCATCGATGGACAATTCGTCCGGCTCGGATTTCATCAGCCAATAGGCCATGGACGCTGCTCCTGACAAAGTCTGAAATAACTAGTTGCATGAAACCGACAGCCGGTTGACGTCAACGTTTGCGTGTCGGCTCCGGTTGGCGGAAAATGCGCCGATTTTAAGCACTATGCTCAGTCAGCACTGAAAAAGCTGGCAAGCCCGAATCAGTTGCCAGGGGGCAATCAATGAACAAACGCAAACCGGACCTGCTGTGGATCCTGGCCTTTATCTTTGGTCTTGGGGTCGTTACCACCGGTTATGCGCAGAGTTTGCTCGAGCGAAAGATGGACGTCGCCTACCAGACCCCTGTCGAACAAGCGCCGCAGCAACGTTGAAGTCATTGCGCGCTCAATTACGCGCCAGGTACCAGTGGCGGTCCGAGACCGTGCCTTGCAGTGGTACATCCCAGCTGGCCTGCGCCAGACGCTCGACCTTCTGGCATTCATGCGCCAGTCCCAGCAGCAGTGGTTTCTTCCAGGTCTTGCGCCGGCTCTGATAAGCCAGGCTGCGGTCATAGAACCCGCCACCCATGCCCAAGCGGCCTCCCACTTCGTCAAACCCGACCAACGGCAGCAGGATCAAGTCCAGCGCCCAGATTGGCCGTTGCCGCTTGCGCTCGATTACCGGCTCCGGGATGCGAAAGCGATTGCGCTTGAGCACCTCACCCTGGTCGTAACGCTGGAACACCATGCGTGTGGCCGGCCAGGCGTGCAGCACCGGCAGGTAGATGCGCTTGCCGCGCCGATGGCCCTCGCGCAGCAGCAGACGCGGGTCGATCTCGCCGTCATTGGGCAGGTACAGGGCAATGTGGCGGGCGCGGCGGAACAACGGATGCTGGGCCAGCTGACGGTACAGGCCGCGCGACGCCTGACGCTGTTGTGCAGGCGTGAGGGCTCGGCGTGCATTACGCAGCTGGCGACGGAGTTGCGGGCGGGTGAGGGGCGCGGTGTCGGTCATGGCACAGAGATCCCGGAGGTGTCGGCCGCCGTGGCGGCCAGACCAGTTGCCCGCCAGAGCAGGCGGGCAATGCAGAATTCAGGCTCCCCGATAAGACCGCTATCGGCGTAGCCCTTGAACCCGAAAGTTCAAGGTGGAGATTGCAGGGGGCGTTAAGGCTTTCCGTCGGGCGGACATGCACACCGGCCCCAGCGTGCAACCCCCGTGGTTGTGCGTATCGGCTCAGGGACATAACCGACTGGCGCATCTCCCAGGGAGTGACGCCAGTATACCGATCTCAGCCGTTTTTGGTACCCGTGTCGTCGGCCAATGCGCTGTCGACGCGCTCGAGCAGGTCACGCACCTGCTCGCGAGTGGTGCCGCCGCTGGCCACTTCAGGGGTTTCCTGGCGGTGGAGCATTTCGTGGGTAATGTTCAAGGCCGCCATCACCGCAATGCGATCGGCGCCGATGACTTTGCCGCTGCTACGGATCTCGCGCATCTTGCCGTCCAGGTAGCGCGCGGCGCTGACCAGATTGCTGCGCTCTTCGGGCGGGCAGATGATCGAGTAGTCTTTGTCGAGGATCTGTACGGTGACGCTATTGCTTGAACTCATGAGTCTTGCTCCAGGGCCTTGAGCCGCAAGATCATGGATTCGACCTTACGCCTTGCGATCTCATTTTTTTCAATGAGGTGGGCGCGCTCTTCGCGCCAGGAAGTTTCCTGCGCTAATAGGAGTGCATTTTGCCGTTTAAGTTGCTCGACGCGCTCGATCAGCAGCTCGAAACGGCTCATCAGCGCTTGCAGGTCGTTGTCTTGCATGGGGGGCACTCGTTTCGCTCCATCGTTTACGGCCTGGCCATGATGCCGGTGCCGGGCCTTGGGCGGCCAGTGCCGATGGTCTTGGCGCGCCTGCCGGTGCTAGGATACAAGGTCTTCATTCTAGACATTGCGCCGTCTGGCGCCTAGCAGCCCATGCCTAATACTCAATCGCCGTACACCGCTTTCGCCACACTGCTCTCGAGCAATGGCCACCCTGTCTCCCCCGCCGAGCTGCACGGCCTGTTGATCGGCCGCAGCTGCGCCGGCGCAGGCTTCGATGCCGAGGCCTGGCTGGCCGACGCCGCCAACGCCCTTGAGGTCGAACCGAACGACTCTGTGCGCAACGCCCTGATCGGCCTGCAGGAGATGGTCAAGGCCGAACTCACCGGCGACGACGTCGCTCTGGTGCTGTTGCTGCCAGGTGATGAACAACCGCTGACCGAACGTGCCGCCGCCCTTGGCGAGTGGTGCCAGGGCTTCATCGCCGGCTTTGGCTTGAACGCCGGCGGCAAGGACCTGTCCACCGAAGCCAAGGAAGTGCTGCAGGACCTGGTGGCGATCTCGCAGGTGCAAGACGCCCTGGAAGAATCCGAGGACGGCGAGAGCGACTACATGGAAGTCACCGAGTACCTGCGCGTTGCGCCGCTGCTGCTGTTCACCGAGCTGGCCGCGCCGGTTGCGCCTGCCCCCAAGCCATCGCTGCACTGATCAGTCGGGATCGTCTGCCCATGAGCCACATACCCAAGGCCGAGTATGCCCGTCGGCGCAAGGCGCTGATGGCGCAGATGGTCCCCAACAGCATTGCCATTCTGCCTGCCGCTGCGGTTGCCATTCGCAACCGTGACGTCGAGCACGTGTACCGTCAGGACAGCGACTTCCAGTACCTCAGCGGCTTTCCCGAGCCTGAGGCGGTCATCGTTCTGATCCCCGGTCGCGAGCACGGTGAATACGTGCTGTTCTGCCGTGAACGCAACCCGGAGCGCGAGCTGTGGGACGGCCTGCGTGCCGGTCAGGAAGGTGCCCTGCGCGAGTATGGCGCGGACGATGCGTTTCCGATTACCGACATCGACGAGATCCTGCCGGGCCTGATCGAAGGCCGCGAGCGGGTGTACACGGCGATGGGCAGCAACCCCGAGTTCGACCGGCGCCTGATGGACTGGATCAACCTGATCCGCTCCAAGGCCCGCCTTGGTGCGCAGCCGCCCAACGAGTTCGTTGCGCTGGATCATCTGCTGCACGACATGCGTCTGTATAAATCGGCAGCAGAAGTGAAGGTCATGCGCGCCGCTGCGGCGATTTCTGCGCGGGCCCATGTGCGGGCCATGCAGGCCTGCCGGGCGGGGCTTCACGAATACAGCCTGGAGGCCGAGCTCGATTACGAGTTTCGCAAGGGCGGGGCGAAGATGGCGGCCTATGGCTCGATCGTCGCAGCTGGGCGTAATGGCTGCATCCTGCACTATCAGCAGAACGACGCCGTGCTCAAGGACGGCGACCTGGTGCTGATCGATGCTGGCTGCGAGATCGACTGCTATGCCAGCGACATCACCCGCACGTTCCCGGTCAGCGGGCGTTTTTCCGCTGAGCAGAAAGCCATCTACGAGCTGGTGCTCGAAGCCCAGGCTGCGGCCTTTGCCGAGATCGCCCCAGGCAAGCACTGGAACCATGCCCATGAAGCGACGGTGCGGGTTATCACCGCGGGGCTGGTGCGGCTGGGCCTGCTCAAGGGCGAAGTGCAGGCGCTGATCGACAGCGAGGCCTACCGCGCGTTCTACATGCACCGCGCTGGGCACTGGCTGGGCATGGATGTGCACGATGTCGGCGAGTACAAGGTCGGCGGCCAGTGGCGGGTGCTCGAAGTGGGTATGGCGCTGACCGTCGAACCTGGCATTTACATCGGCGCCGACAATCAGGCCGTGGCCAAAAAATGGCGCGGTATCGGCATCAGGATCGAGGACGACGTGGTGGTTACCAGGCAGGGCTGTGAAATTCTTACCTCCGGCGTACCGCGTACGGTTGCCGAGATCGAGGCGCTGATGGCCGCTGCCCGCGAGCAGGCGGCATGAGCCGGGTCAACCTGGCGATCATCGGCGGCGGCCTGGTCGGCGCCAGCCTGGCGCTGGCGCTGCAGGCCGGGGCCAAGGCGCGTGGCTGGAAGATCCTGCTGATCGAGCCGTTCGCTCCTGGCGATGCGTTTCAGCCAAGCTACGATGCGCGCTCGTCGGCGTTGTCGTTCGGCACCCGGCAGATCTACCAGCAGTTGGGCCTGTGGCCGGCCATCAGCCAGCGCGCCGAGCCGATTCTGCAGATTCACGTGTCCGACCGCGGCCGCTTCGGCGCCACCCGCCTGGATGCCAGCGAAGAAGGCGTGCCGGCGCTGGGCTATGTGGTGGAAAACGCCTGGCTCGGCCAGTGCCTGTGGCAGGGCCTGGACCCGGAAGTAGTGAGCTGGCGTTGCCCGGCCGAGGTCAAGGCGATGCAGCCGATCGAGGGCGGTTACCGCTTGCAGTTGGATGACGACACCAGCCTTGAGTGTGACCTGGCCGTGCTGGCTGACGGTGGTCGCTCGGGCCTGCGCGAGCAGTTGGGTATCCATGTGCAGCGCCGGCCGTATCAGCAGAGCGCCTTGATCGCCAATATCACCCCGGGTGAGGCGCACGGCGGTCAGGCATTCGAGCGCTTTACCGAACAAGGGCCGATGGCCTTGCTGCCGTTGCCGGACAACCGCTGTGCGCTGGTCTGGACCCGCCAGGGGATGGACGCCAAGCGCCTGGCCGAGATCGACGAGCGCAACTTCCTCGCCGAGCTGCAGCAGGTCTTTGGCTACCGCCTCGGTGCGCTGCGCCAGGTTGGCGCACGGCATCTGTATCCGCTGGCGCTGGTGGCTGCCAGCGAGCAGGTGCGCCCGCATCTGGTGGTCCTCGGCAATGCCGCGCACAGCCTGCACCCGATTGCCGGGCAGGGCTTCAACCTGTCGCTGCGCGATGTGCAGGCACTGGCTGAAGGCTTGCTGGCCGGTCCGCAGCACCCCGGCGACCTGGCGACCCTGCAGACCTATCAGCAGCGTCAGCAGCTCGACCAGAGCCTGACCATCGGCTTCTCCGATCAGGTCACGCGGATGTTCGGCAGCAGCCAGCCGTTGCTGGCCACCGGGCGCAACCTGGGCTTGCTCGGCCTCGACCTGTTGCCACCGGCCAAGCGCTGGTTCGCCCGCCAGGCGATGGGCCTGGGCACCCGCAGCGATCTGCGGGGTCGCCTGTGAGCGATTCGCGTCGGCTGGCGCGCAAGGCCCGCATGCTGCGCTGGTTGCTGAATATCTACCCGCCCTACTTGGGTGCCGGTATTCGGGTGCAGCAGATCAGCCCCGACATGAGCCACATCAAGGTGCGCATGAAGCTCACCCGCTGGAACCGCAACTACGTCGGCACCCAGTTCGGCGGCAGCCTGTATTCGATGGTCGACCCGTTCTACATGCTGTTGCTGATCGAGCGTCTGGGCAGCGAGTACATTGTCTGGGACAAGGCCGCCAGCATCGACTTCATCTCACCGGGCAAAGGCCCGGTGTATGCCGAGTTCAACGTCGATGACGCGCTGCTGGCCGAGATTCGCCAGCAGACCGCCAGCGGCAAGAAATACCTGCCGCGGCTGCAGGTCGACATCCGCGACGGCGCCGGTGAACTGGTGGCGCGGGTCGATAAAACTCTTTATGTACGGCTCAAGCCGCAAGTGAGGCAGGCGTAAGGCATGGAAACGCGCGCAGATGTACTGATTGTCGGTGCCGGTATGGTCGGCAGCGCCCTGGCCCTGGCATTGCGCCACAGCGGCCTGCAAGTCGTCCTGCTCGACGGCGGCCCGTTGTCGGTCAAGCCGTTTGACCAGCAAGCCGCGTTCGAGCCGCGGGTCAGCGCCTTGTCGGCGGCCAGCCAGCGCATCCTCGAGCACCTCGGCGCCTGGGACGGCATCGTCGCCCGGCGCCTGTCGCCGTACACCGACATGCACGTGTGGGACGGCAGCGGCACCGGCCAGATCCACTTCTCGGCGGCCAGTGTTCACGCCGACCTGCTGGGTCATATCGTCGAAAATCGGGTGGTCCAGGACGGCCTGCTGGAGCGCTTGCTCGACAGCGACATAGGCCTGCTGGCCAATGCCCGCCTGGAGCAGATGCGCCGCTCCGGTGATGAGTGGCTGCTGACCCTGGCCGATGGCCGTCGCCTGCGTGCGCCGTTGGTTATCGCTGCCGATGGCGCCAATTCGGCGGTGCGCCACCTGACCGGCTGCGAGACCCGCGAGTGGGATTACCTGCACCAGGCCATCGTCACCAGCGTGCGCTGCAGCGAGGCGCACCAGGCCACCGCCTGGCAGCGCTTCACCGACGAGGGGCCGCTGGCGTTTCTGCCGCTGGCGCGTGATGGCGGCCAGCAGTGGTGCTCGATCGTCTGGTCGACTACCCCAGAGCAGGCCGAGCAACTGATGAAGCAGGACGATGCCGCCTTCGCCGAGGCCCTGCAGCGGGCCTTTGAGGGGCGTTTGGGTCAGGTGCTTGAGGTTGACCCTCGGGTCTGCGTGCCGCTGCGCCAGCGCCACGCCAAGCGCTATGTGGCTGAAGGTCTGGCGTTGATCGGCGATGCCGCCCATGTGATTCACCCGCTGGCCGGGCAGGGCGTCAACCTGGGCTTTCTTGATGCCGCGGTACTGGCCGAAGAGCTGGTCCGGGCCTGCGAGCGCGGCGAGCGGTTGGCGGATGTGAAGGTACTGAGCCGCTACGAGCGCCGGCGCATGCCGCACAACCTGGCGCTGATGGCAGCCATGGAGGGCTTCGAGCGGCTGTTCCAGGCCAACCCGTTGCCGCTGCGCTGGCTGCGCAACAGCGGTTTGAAGTTGGTCGAGCAACTGCCTGAGGCGAAGGCGCTGTTCGTGCGTCAGGCGCTGGGTTTGTCGGGCGATCTGCCGGAACTGGCCCGGCCCTGACTGCAACATCTGGTAACTGCTCAGCGGGTGAGCTGCTTAATGGTATTCACTACCATTCGCAGCTCAATCACCCGCGAGGAATTCCCGATGTTGCCACGCAAGCACCTACTGGCCGCCCTGGCCCTGACCCTGTTCGGCGGCACTGTGCAGGCGGCGGACGAAGTGGTGGTGTACTCCTCGCGCATCGATGAGCTGATCAAACCGGTGTTCGACGCCTACACGGCCAAGACCGGGGTCAAGATCAAGTTCATCACCGACAAGGAAGCGCCGCTGATGCAGCGCATCAAGGCCGAGGGCCAGAACGGCGTGGCTGACCTGCTGCTCACCGTGGATGCCGGCAACCTCTGGCAGGCCGAGCAGATGGGCATTCTGCAGCCGATCAAGTCGGACATCATCGACGCCAACATCCCTCCCCAGTACCGCGCCAAGTCCCATGACTGGACCGGCCTGAGCCTGCGCGCGCGGACCATCGTCTACTCCACCGAGCGGGTCAAACCGAGCGAGCTGAGCACCTACGAGGCGCTGGCCGACAAGCAGTGGGAAGGGCGCCTGTGCCTGCGTACTGCGAAAAAGGTCTACAACCAGTCGCTGACGGCGACCATGATCGAGACCCATGGCGAGGCCAAGACCGAGCAGATCATCAAGGGCTGGGTCGGCAACCTGTCCACTGACGTGTTCTCCGATGACACCGCTGTGCTGCAGGCCATCGAAGCCGGCCAGTGCGACGTTGGCGTGGTCAACACCTACTACTACGGCCGCCTGCACAAGCAGCAGCCCACTCTGCCGATCAAGCTGTTCTGGCCGAATCAGGCCGACCGTGGCGTGCACATCAACCTCTCGGGCATCGGCCTGACCAAGCATGCGCCGCACCCGGAAGCAGCGAAAAAACTGGTGGAGTGGATGACCGGCGAAGAAGCGCAAAAGCTGTTTGCCGACATCAACCAGGAGTTCCCGGCCAACCCTAAGGTCAAGCCGTCGGATGAGGTAGCTGCCTGGGGCACGTTCAAGGCTGACAGCCTGCCGGTGGAAGTGGCCGGCAAGCGTCAGGCCGAGGCGATTCGTCTGATGGATCGGGCTGGCTGGAACTAAGCGCCGGGCTTTATCCTTGCTGGCTGCTGATTTTTGGGGCCGCTCTGCGGCCCTTCGCGGCGGTCCGGCGTTCCGGTGAGCCCGCTCCCACAGGTTCTGCGGCGCTGCAGGTCCCTGTGGGAGCGGGTTCACCGGAACGCCGGACCGCCGCGAAGGGCCGCAAAGCGGCCCCAACCTATAAACGAGACTCGAGACTTGTCCCACGACCCCCAACGCCGCTGGTACCTGCCGGTCGGCCTGATCGCCGCTCTGGTACTGCTGCCGCTGAGCGTCCTGCTGCTGTCATGGCAGTCGATCGATATGCAGATCTGGTCGCACCTGCTCGACACGCAAATGAGCCGTCTGCTGGGCAATACCCTGACCCTGGTAGTCGGTGTGGGCATCGGCGTCACCATACTCGGCGTGAGCCTTGCCTGGCTCACCAGCCTCTGCGAGTTCCCCGGGCGGCGCTGGCTCGACTGGGCCTTGATGCTGCCGTTCGCCATTCCGGCCTATGTACTGGCGTTCGTATTCGTTGGCCTGCTGGATTTCGCCGGGCCGGTGCAGAGCGCTCTGCGTGAACTATTCGGGCCGATGCGCCTGCCCCGGGTGCGGTCTACCGGCGGGGTAATCACCGTGCTGGTGCTGGTGTTCTACCCCTACGTGTATCTGCTCGCGCGAAGCGCATTCATGGCTCAGGGCAAAGGCTTGATGGAGGCGGCCCGGGTCCTGGGCCTGTCGCCGTTGCAGGCGTTCTGGCGGGTTGCGCTGCCGATGGCGCGGCCCGCCATCGGCGCCGGCATCGCCCTTGCGCTGATGGAAACCCTGGCGGATTTCGGCGCCGTGGCGGTATTCAATTTCGACACCTTCACCACCGCCATCTACAAGACCTGGTACGGCTTCTTCAGCCTGTCCAGCGCGGCCCAGCTGGCCAGTTTGCTGCTCTTGGTAGTGATGCTGGTGCTGTATGGCGAACGCCGCGCCCGCGGTGCCAGCCGCAGCGGTAACGAGCGGCCACGGGTGCAGGCGTTGTATCACCTGCGCGGGCTCAAGGCGTGGGCAGCCAGCGGCTGGTGTCTGCTGGTGTTCGCCTGCGCCTTCGTCATCCCGCTGCTGCAACTGCTGGTGTGGTTCTGGCAGCGTGGCCGGCACGATCTGGATGAGCGCTATGTCGGCCTGGTCATGCACACCCTGTACCTTGGCGCGATGGCGGCACTGATCACGGTCACCGCCGCGCTGCTGCTGGCGTTTGCCCGCCGCCAGGCACCGACCGGGGCGATCCGCGCCGGTGTTGGCCTGGCCAACCTGGGCTATGCCTTGCCCGGTTCGGTGTTGGCGGTGTCGATCATGCTGGCGTTCAGTTATCTCGACAATCAATTGGTGGTGCCGCTGTCGCAATGGCTGGGCGGTGCCGGCCGGCCGTTGCTGCTGGGCAGCCTGGCGGCATTGTTGCTGGCCTATCTGGTGCGCTTTATCGCGGTCGCCTATGGCCCGCTGGAAAGCAGCCTCGAGCGGATTCGACCGTCACTGCCGGAAGCCTCGCGCAGCCTCGGCGTCGGCGGGCCGAGATTGTTTTTCAAGGTATATCTGCCGTTGTTGGTACCGGGCGCTCTGAGTGCCGCCTTGCTGGTGTTCGTCGATGTGCTCAAGGAGATGCCGGCGACCTTGCTGATGCGTCCGTTCGGCTGGGACACCCTTGCCGTACGGGTGTTCGAGATGACCAGCGAGGGCGAGTGGGCACGCGCTTCGCTGCCCGCGCTGACGCTGGTGCTGGTCGGCCTGTTGCCGGTCATCGGCCTGATACGCCGTTCGGCCCGTCGCCCGGGTCAGACTCACTGAGGATGCCAGCCCGCGCCCTTGCCGCTACAATGCGCGCCATTCGCTGCGGCGGGTCCTACAAGATCAGGTGACGATTGAACGTCGCCGACCGTCGCCGCTTCGCCACGCCCGGAAGGAGAAACCCATGGGACAGCGCACACCTTTGTACGACTGGCACTTGGCGCTAGGCGCCAAGATGGTCGACTTTGGCGGTTGGGACATGCCTCTGCACTATGGCTCGCAAGTCGAGGAGCACCATCAGGTGCGCGCTGACTGCGGCGTATTCGACGTCTCGCACATGACGGTGATCGATGTCGATGGCCCGGCAGCCACACCCTGCTTGCAGTACCTGCTGGCCAATGACGTGGCCCGCCTGGGCAGTACCGGCAAGGCGCTCTACAGCACCCTGCTGAATGAACAGGGCGGTGTGGTCGACGATTTGATCGTGTATCGCACCGAGGCCGGCTACCGGCTGGTGGCCAATGCCGCCACCCGAGCCAAGGTCGTCGCCTGGCTGCAGGCGCACAGCGCTGGCTACGAGGTCAACGTCACGCCACGTCCGGAGCTGGCCATTATCGCCATCCAGGGCCCCCGTGCCCGCGACAAGGTGGCTGAGCTGGTGTCCTGGTCGCGCGCAGCGCTGATCCGTGAGCTACAGCCATTCGAAGGCGTGGCTGAGGGCGATTGGTTCATCGCACGCACCGGCTACACCGGCGAAGACGGCCTGGAGATCATTCTGCCTGCCGAACAAGCTCCGGTTTTTTTCAATGACCTGGTTGGCGCCGGTATCGCCCCGAGTGGCCTCGGCGCGCGCGATACCCTGCGCCTGGAAGCCGGCATGAACCTGTACGGCCAGGACATCGACGAGCAGCACACCCCACAGACCTCCAACCTCGGCTGGTGCATCGCCTGGCAGCCGGCCGAGCGCGAGTTCATCGGCCGCAGTGCGCTGCTCAATGAAATCGAGCACGGCGTGCAGGAAAAACTGGTCGGGCTGGTGCTCGAAGAACGCGGCGTGCTGCGTGCCCATCAGGTGGTTCGCGTCGCCGGGATTGGCGAAGGGGAGATCACCAGTGGTAGTTTCTCTCCTACGCTGAGCAAGTCGATTGCCCTGGCGCGTGTGCCGATGGCCACCGGCGAGCGCGCCGAGGTCGAAATTCGCGGCAAGTGGTACCCGGTGCGGGTGGTCAAACCGACCTTCGTGCGCCACGGCAAGATTCTCATCTAACAATTATCTGGCGGGCCGACCGCTGATCCCTGACATCGAGGACCCTACGACATGAGCAATATTCCCGCCGAACTGCGTTTTGCCGAAAGCCACGAATGGGCACGGCTGGAAGCCGATGGCACGGTAACCGTTGGCATCAGCGATCACGCCCAGGAGGCTCTGGGTGACGTGGTTTTCGTCGAGCTGGCTGAAGTTGGCAAAGTGTTCGCAGCAGGCGACGCTGCTGGCGTGGTCGAGTCGGTCAAGGCCGCTTCGGATATCTACGCGCCGGTCTCGGGCGAAGTGATTGCGGTCAACGAAGACCTGGCTGACAGCCCTGAATCGCTCAATGACAGCCCTTATGAATCGTGGATCTTCAAACTCAAGCCGGCCAACACTGCCGAGCTGGACAAGCTGCTCGACGCCGCTGGCTACAAGGCTGCTATCGGCGAGTAAATAGCCCCGCTGCAGCGCTTGTCGCTCCTGGGCCGGCACGGCTGGGCCAGGAGCGGTCGCTATCACTCAGTTGCCACCATCGGTAGCAACAGCGCGGGCTTATTCAGCTACAGCGTTTTTGGCCAGGATGGCATTGGCCAGTTGCATGTCGCTTGCCTCCAGGCCTGGATTGTCGGCCCGTACCTGACGCATCGCAGCTTCAAGGAACGGCCCGCGAATAGCCCCTTCACTGGCAACGAAGCTGCCGGCATCGTCCTGCGCAGCGACGATCATCTTGTGATCCTTGAACGTCAGATAGGTCGACGCAGTAGTTGCGCCGGACGAGATGACGTTGTGCCAGAAGCTGTCGGCCATGGCCGAGCCAACGGGCAGCGAAAGCAGGGCAGCGGCGGCGATGGCTGTTTTGAAACGCATGCTGAAGTACCTGGGAGGGTGGGCGGATAATGCTTGCTTGGATGCTCGATCCACAGGCCAAGTTCCTTGCGCGCTAAGGAATATTCGTCAGCTGCAGACGTTCAGCACTTCACTCAGACTGGTCAGCCCGCGGGCGATCTTGGCCTCACCGTCGCTGCGCAGATCGCGCAGGCCATCGCGCAGGGCATGCTGACGCAGCTGCGCCAGGTCGGTCGCCGGGCCAATGCTGCCGAGTAAGGCTGCACCTGGTGTGAGCAGCTCAAACAGCCCGATACGGCCCAGGTAACCGGTACTGCGGCATGCCCGACAGGGCATGGGCGGCTGCGCTGACTGGCCTTTGCAGGTGGCGCACAAAGTGCGCACCAGACGCTGGGCCATTACCCCGATCAACGTGGCTTTGATCAGGTAATCGGCAACGCCCAGCTCTTGCAGGCGAACAATCGCTGCGCAGGCATCGTTGGTGTGCAGGGTCGACAACACCAGATGGCCGGTCAGTGCTGCCTGCATGGCCACCTGAGCGGTTTCACGGTCGCGGATTTCACCAATCATGATGATGTCCGGATCTTGCCGCAGCAGCGCCCGAACGCCGTTGGCAAAGCCCAGGTCAAGGCTGGGCTGCACCTGCAATTGGTTGAACGCTGGCTCCAGCCGCTCGATCGGATCTTCGATGGTGCACAGGTTGACCTCTGGCGTGGCCAACCGCTTGAGGCTCGCGTACAGCGTGCTGGTCTTGCCCGAGCCGGTCGGCCCGGTTACCAGAATGATGCCCTGACGCTGGCGCAGCAGTGCCTGCCAGCGGTGCAGCAGCTCGCCATCGAGGCCGAGCCGGTCGAAGTCCTCATGCAACTGCTGCGGGTCGAACAGGCGCAGCACCAGCTTTTCGCCAAACGGGGTGGGCAGGGTCGACAGGCGCAGCTCGACTTCCATCTCGCCGGCCAGCCGCGTCTTCAGGCGACCGTCCTGCGGTCGGCGTTTCTCCGCGACATCCATGCGGGCCAGATGCTTGAGGCGGCTCACCAGCGCCAGGGTAACGGCCAGGGGAAAGGCATACACCGTGTGCAGCAGGCCGTCGATGCGATAGCGCAGCTGGCCTTGTTCACGGCGCGGTTCGAGGTGGATATCGCTGGCGCGCTGCTCGATCGCGTACTGCAGCAGCCAGTCGACGATATGCACGATGTGCGCATCCTCCGCGCCGGCCTCGCCTTGGCGCTTACCCAGCTCCAGCAACTGCTCGAGCTCGCCCAGGCTGGCATCCTGTTGCAGGCCGGCACCCTGAACCGAGTGGGCCAGGCGGAACAGGCTCTGACTCAGTTGGCGAATGTGCACTGGGCTGGCTAGCACGCGCTGGACGCGCTTGCCCAGGCTGCGCGCCAGATCGTGCTCCCACTCACGCTGAAAGGGCTGCGAACTGGCCACGGTGACGCTGTGCACATCGACTGCCAGAGCGAGGATGCCATGGCGGTCGGCGAAGGCACGCGAGATCAGGCTGCCGACCTGGGCCAGGTCGATCTGCAGCGGGTCGAGCCGGACGAAGGGTTGCTGCACGGCATCGGCCAGCCATTGGCACAGGCTGTCCAGATCGAGGACATGGCCGGGGCGCTGTTGATCGCTCAGGTTCAGGCTGGCGATGATTTCGAGCGGGTGGCTGTTGCTCTGGTTAGGCGCTTCAAGGGCCTGCAGGACATCGCTGGGTTGCAGGCGGTGGTCGGTGAGCAAGGCGTCGAGCAGGCGTTTGAGGTCGAGGTCGTGGCTGTCTTGGGTATGCATTGTGGCGGCGTCCGTGCCGGAAAGGTACGGGCAAGGCTAGTCGCCTGGACGGGTTTGGCGTCGATGCAACGATTGCGGGGTTTTACTGGCTGAAATTGGTGTTTTGCTTGAGTAAGTCGGGGGCTGCTTTGCAGCCCTTTCGCGACACAAGGCCGCTCCTACAGGGACCGCGTACTATCTGCTTGCGCGGTCCCCGTAGGAGCGGCCTTGTGTCGCGAAAGGGGCGCAAAGCGCCCCCCAGCGCCCGTCAGCCTGCCGCCACACCCTGCAACTGCGGCAAGTTGCTGAGCTCGACCTCACCAACGCAAACCAGATTGCGCAGCTTCTGCGCGATGACTTCAGCGCGATGCCAGCTCAAGCCATCGATGCCGATGTCCAGCTCCAGCCAGTCGCCCTGCTGACGCATCTGCACACTATTAGGCGTGAGGAACTGCATCGCGAACAGGTTCAGCACTCGGCACAGGCTGTCTGGCTCGGCCTCGGCTTGCAGTTGATAACGCACGTGGCTGTGCGCCGCGCTGGCGGCCCAGACGTCGGAGCGGGGCAGGGTATCGGGCCGTTCGAGTGCGTTCATGAGATTCTCCTCCAGGGCGGAAGAAATTCTGCCACGCGGAAGGCGGCATTTTTTCGCTATGATTGAGTCGATTTGCCAGATCGACAGATAGATCAATTCGCAGGTAAGCAGTTTGGAGAATAGTTAATGCAAAGCGAACTGGACGCCTATGACCGCCGCATCCTGCAGCTGCTGCAAGAGGATGCTTCATTGTCCAGCGCGCAGATTGCCGAACGTGTCGGCCTGTCGCAGTCACCCTGCTGGCGGCGCATTCAACGGCTGAAAGAAGAGGGGGTGATTCGCGCTCAGGTGACCCTGCTCGACCGCAAGAAGGTCGGCCTGAATACGCAGATCTTCGCCGAGGTGAAGCTAAACGCCCACGGGCGTTCCAACTTCGCCGGCTTCACCGAAGCGATCCGCGAATTTCCCGAGGTGCTGGAGTGTTACGTGCTGATGGGGTCGGTGGACTTTCTGTTGCGCATTGTCACCCCGGACATCGAAGCTTACGAACGGTTCTTCTTCGAAAAGCTGTCGAATGTGCCGGGGATCCAGGAGGTCAACTCGATCGTGGCCTTGTCCGAAATCAAGTCCACGACCAGCCTGCCGTTAGCGCGTTGACGGCGACTTGAGCAGGTGCTTCCAGGCACGGTTCTGCTCGATCGCACGGGCCTGTTCGACGCGGGCGATCAGCAGTTCGTCGTTCTCTTCTTCGCCCAGCGGCTGCTCGGCCAGCTTGTGCAGCTTGTTCAGCTCGCCATAGAGGCGGTCCATTTGCGGCACGTCGAGTACCTGGCGGGCGTGGCGCAGCCAGGTCAGCAGGGTTTCAATGCGGGGCAGCTGCTCGCCGAGGTCTTCCGGCTGCTGCACATAACGCTCCTGCAGCTTCAGCGCGCGGGCTTCTTCGCCGACCAGGTGCTGCAGCCAGTTGGCCAACTGCGCCTTGCCCTGGCGCTCGCCACGGGCTTTGCGCTCGACGGTCCAGGTGCGGGCCAGCAACCAGCGTGAGGTTTCCAGCGAGAACTGGCCCCAGCGTGGGTCTTCCAGCTCTTCGCTGAACTGCTCGGGCGCGGCGCGTCGGACGTCTTCGTCGTCGTTACCGGCCTGAACCAGCGGGCGCCAGTCTTCCAGCAACGCGTCGAGGCTGGCGCGCAGGGCGCTGGTGGTCGCGCGCGGCGCGGCCTGGCCCATGCTGCCAGCCAGGGCGCGCAGTTCGCTCAGGCACTGTACCCAGTCCTGCAGCAGGCGCCAGTGGCCGCTGTGGCGGTACTGCTCGGCCAGCCGTTGGCTGCTCGCCAGCAACTGCCAGGCCAGGGCGGTGAAGGCATCGTCGACCGGCATCTCGGCGTCGAGCTCGGCGCTTGGCAGGTCCAGCTCGTAGCTGTCCGGCTCAAGCAGGCGGTAGCCACGCTCGGCCTTGCTGATGTCGCAGGGCATCAACGGCAGGCTGGCGGCCAGCTCGGCGGCCAGTTCCAGCAGGGCTTCGGCGGAACCTTCGCGCAGCTCAAGCTCCAGCTCGCAGATTTCTTCCTTGCGCTTGCCAGCGATGACAAAGCCTTGGTCCAGTGCTGCTTCGATAACCACTTTGGCCTTGCCGCGGCCCCAGGAGATCTCGGCGAACTCGCGGGTGAAGTCGGTGGTGAACAGCGGTTTGATGGTCTTTTTGTCGAGCTCGGCGAGTTGCTCGGGCCAGCAGCTGGCGTCGAGTTTTTTCAGGTCGAGCTTGGCTTTTTCCAGCGACCACTCGAATTCGTTGCGCTCGGACAGGCCAGCGACGCTCTGGCCCCGGCACTTGAGGGTCTGGATGACGGCATCGCCGTCGCGGCGCAGACGCAGGGCGACCCGCGCGGCTGACAGCTCACGCTCAGGGGTGTCGAAGTACTGGTTGAGCAGTTCGCGGGTCTGCCAGCCGGACTTGTTGCGCTTCTTCAGCAGGGGGTGCTCACGAAGGGCGGTGAGAGTCTCGCGGCTGGCGCGGAGTTTGAGTTCGGTTTCTTTGTGCATCGCGGGCTCGAAGGAGGGGCATCGTTGCGAGGCAGTCTACAGCAGTCGGCCGTGCTGCTGTGATCCGACTGGTCGGTTGCCCCGGTGCAGCGGCCTTGCGCCGTCTACGTCAGGCGTTGTTATGATGGGTCGACGTTTTCGAGGAATCCGCGCATGCCGTTGCCATCGCTGAAAGACCAGTTCGCCGCCCTGATCGCCGCGCCATCGGTCAGTTGCACCCAGCCCGCACTGGATCAGTCCAACCGCGTGGTAATCGACTTGCTCGCCGGCTGGCTGAGTGACCTTGGCTTCACATGCGATATCCAGCAGGTCACCCCCGGTAAGTTCAACCTGCTGGCCAGTCGCGGCACGGGGCCTGGCGGGCTGATTCTGGCCGGCCACAGCGACACGGTGCCGTTCGATGAGCAATTGTGGCAGAGCGACCCGCTGAAACTGACCGAGGTGGGCGATCGCTGGGTCGGCCTGGGCAGTTGCGACATGAAAGGCTTCTTCGCGCTGGTGATCGAGGCCGTGCTGCCGCTGCTCGAACATGACTTCAAGCAGCCATTGCTGATCCTCGCCACCTGTGACGAAGAAAGCTCGATGTCCGGCGCCCGCGCCCTGGCCGAGGCCGGTCAGCCGCTTGGCCGTGCCGCGGTGATCGGCGAGCCGACCGGGCTCAGGCCGATTCGCCTGCACAAGGGCATCATGATGGAACGCATCGACATTCTCGGCCGCAGCGGCCATTCGTCAGACCCAAGCCTGGGCCACAGTGCGATGGAAGCGATGCACGCAGTGATGGCCGAGATGATCGGCCTGCGCCAGCACTGGCAGCAGACCTACAGCAACCCGCAGTTCACTGTGCCGACGCCGACGCTGAACTTTGGCTGCATTCACGGTGGCGACAACCCCAACCGGATCTGCGGCCAGTGCGCGCTGGAGTTCGACCTGCGGCCGTTGCCCGGGATGGACCCGGAGCAACTGCGCGCGGCCATTCGCGCCAAGCTGGTGCCGCTGGCCGAGCAGCATCAGGTGAGCATCGACTACAAACCGTTGTTCCCGGAGGTGGCGCCGTTCGAGCAGGCCGCCGACAGCGAGCTGGTGTGGGTGGCCGAGCGCTTGACCGGGCACCGTGCCGAAGCTGTGGCCTTCGCCACCGAGGCGCCCTACCTGCAACAGCTGGGCTGCGAGACCATTGTGCTTGGGCCGGGCGACATCGCCTGTGCCCATCAGCCCGGCGAATACCTTGAAATGTCACGTATCGAGCCTACCGTGCGTCTATTGCGTGACCTGATCAGGCACTATTGCCTGAGCTAAACGTCCATTGAGCTGATTCGTTACCTGCCAGAGGAGAGTGCGTGTGACCGCAAGCCTGTTCCGACGATGACCTCGCACCGTTGTGCGTCTTGACCGTTCTCCGTCCACTTAGCCACAGGCCCTGTCATGCCCGATTACGTAACCTGGCTCCGCCACGCTTCGCCGTACGTCAACGCTCACCGTGACTGCACCTTCGTCGTCATGCTGCCCGGCGACGGCGTCGATCACCCCAACTTCGGCAATATCGTCCACGACCTGGTGCTGCTGCACAGCCTTGGCGTGCGCCTGGTGCTGGTGCACGGTTCGCGCCCGCAGATCGAAAGCCGCCTGGCGGCCCGTGGCCTGACCCCGCATTACCATCACGGCATGCGCATCACCGACGCCGCGACTCTGGATTGCGTGATCGACGCGGTCGGCGCCTTGCGCGTGGCCATCGAAGCGCGCCTGTCGATGGACATGGCCTCTTCGCCCATGCAGGGCGCACGCCTGCGCGTGGCGTCCGGCAACCTGGTCACTGCACGGCCGATCGGCGTGCTCGAAGGGGTCGACTATCACCACACCGGTGAAGTCCGCCGGATCGACCGCAAGGGCATCAATCGCCTGCTCGACGAGCGCTCGATCGTGCTGCTGTCGCCGCTGGGCTATTCGCCGACCGGCGAGATCTTCAACCTGGCCTGCGAAGACGTCGCCACCCGCGCGGCCATCGAACTGGCCGCCGACAAGCTGCTGCTGTTTGGCGCCGAGCCCGGCCTGCTTGATGAAAACGGCCGGCTGGTGCGCGAGTTGCGTCCACAGCAGATCGCGCCGCACCTGGCACGGCTGGGCAGCGACTATCAGGGCGAACTGCTGGATGCTGCCGCCGAGGCCTGCAAGGGCGGCGTGGCGCGTAGCCATATCGTCAGTTATGCCGAAGACGGTGCGCTGCTCACCGAGCTGTTCACCCGCGACGGCGGCGGCACCCTGGTGGCCCAGGAGCAGTTCGAGATCGTCCGTGAGGCGAGCATCGAAGACGTCGGTGGCTTGCTCGAGCTGATCAGCCCGCTGGAAGAGCAGGGCATTCTCGTGCGCCGTTCGCGCGAGGTGCTGGAGCGTGAGATCGAGCAGTTCAGTGTGGTCGAGCGCGACGGTCTGATCATCGCCTGTGCGGCGTTGTATCCGATTGCCGATTCGTCGGCGGGGGAGCTGGCGTGCCTGGCGGTCAACCCTGAGTACCGCCATGGCGGCCGTGGCGATGACCTGCTCGAGCGGATCGAATCGCGGGCGCGCACGCTGGGGCTGAAGACCCTGTTCGTACTCACCACACGTACAGCGCACTGGTTCCGTGAACGCGGCTTCGAGCCCAGTGGGGTCGAGCGGCTGCCGGCAGCAAGGGCTTCGCTATACAACTTCCAGCGCAACTCGAAGATCTTCGAGAAGACCCTGTAAGCCTCACGCCACAATGAAAAACGCCGTCTGAGCAGACGGCGTTTTGATTTACACGGTGTGCAGGTACCAGTTGTACTCGAGGTCGGAGATCGAGTGCTCGAACTCCTCCAGCTCGCTTTCCTTGCACGCGACAAAGATGTCGATGTACTTAGGATCGATGTACTTGTTCAGCACTTCACTGTCGTCCAGCTCGCGCAGGGCATCACGCAGGTTGTTCGGCAGGCTCTGCTCAAGCTGCTCGTACGAGTTGCCTTCGATCGGTTCACCCGGTTCGATCTTGTTGGTCAGGCCGTGGTGCACGCCTGCCAACACAGCCGCCATCATCAGGTACGGGTTGGCGTCGGCGCCCGCTACACGGTGCTCCAAACGCACCGCATCGGCGGAACCGGTCGGCACGCGTACAGCCACGGTACGGTTGTCCAGGCCCCAGCTCTGTGCGTTGGGCACATAGAACTGAGCGCCGAAGCGTCGGTACGAGTTGACGTTCGGGCACAGGAACGCCATCGACGCGGGCAGGGTCTCGAGCACACCGCCGACTGCGTGGCGTAACGCGGCGTTCTGCTCGGGATCCTCGCTGGTGAAGATGTTGTGGCCATCTTTGTCCAGGATAGAGATGTGCACATGCAGGCCATTGCCAGCCTGGCCGGGGTACGGCTTGGCCATGAAAGTGGTGTCCATTTCATGGTCGTAGGCAATGTTTTTGATCAGACGCTTGAGCAGCACTGCATAGTCGCAGGCCTTGAGCGCATCAGGCACATGGTGCAGGTTGACTTCGAACTGCGCCGGGGCGCTTTCCTTGACGATGGCGTCAGCCGGGATGCCTTGCTCTTTGGCACCTTCAAGGATGTCCTGCAGGCAGTCGGCGTATTCGTCGAGGTCGTCGATCAGGTAGACCTGGGTCGACTGCGGGCGTTTGCCCGAGATCGGCGAGCGCGGCGGCTGCGGACGGCCGTTCACGTTTTCCTGGTCGATCAGGTAGAACTCGAGTTCGAAGGCGGCGCAGATGGTCAGGCCCATGTCGTCGAACTTGCTCACGACCTGGCGCAGCACTTCACGTGGATCGGCGAAGAACGGCTCGCCTTCGATCTCGTGCATGGTCATCAGCAGCTGAGCGGTAGGGCGCTTCTGCCACGGCTCGTTGCACAGGGTGTCAGGGATCGGGTAGCAGATGCGGTCCGCATCGCCGATGTCCAGACCCAGGCCCGTGCTTTCAACGGTCGAACCGTTGATGTCGAGGGCGAAGAGGGAGGCCGGCAGGTTGATGCCTTTCTCGTAAACCTTGTGGAGGCTGGTGCGCTCAATGCGCTTGCCGCGCACCACACCATTCATATCTGCAATCAGAAGGTCAACGTAGAGAACCTCAGGATGTTCCTTAAGGAACGCGTTCGCTTCGTTAAGCTGAACGGCACGCGGGGGTACCGACATGATGCAACACCTTTGTTGTTAAAAATATCAATCAAGGGGGGCTTGCAGTTCCAGTCAATCGGAAACGCAAACCGAAGTCAAGCCAACCCCTTAACGCCCTGAAATGGCACATCTACGGCAGATTTGCTGCATATCGGGGCGAAGCATTATCCGCTATTTAAGCCGAAAAGGGTTATCTCGGCCTGCCTGTCTTTTATTTTTTACGGAGGTGTTGTGTAAAAAAATGAACAAGGCTAAGCTCGGTCGCAACCCAAAACACAATAATACGAGGGTCATATGGTCCGCTTGTCGCGACCTGCAAGTGCTGTCTGTGCAGTGCTTTCAGGGACTCAATCCGTCTGCCGCAAGGGCAGCGCTCAGCCATTTGCTGACGCTGATGCTCTGGCCGCAATAATTGACGGTCGCCCCGGTCCATACGCCTTACGTCGCAGTCTGCTACGCCCCCTTCGCTTGATCTGCCCTGTGAATGCTTCAAGGAATCCCGCCGTCGGCGTGGTTCCGGTGACGTCCTGTGTGCGCAGTTTTGCAATGCCCGGCTACTCCATCCAGAATCAAGGCGCGGGTCTGCTGCGGCCCTTGCGCCGAGCCGGCTACCGTCTTGATCGACGCCCGACGTCAGCACTGCCCGAGCTATCCCGACCGGGCCACCTTACCTCCTGAGGTATTTATGAGTAACAACCTCGACCAGCTCACCGATTGGTTGAAAGAACACAAGATCACCGAAGTGGAATGCATGATCAGCGACCTGACCGGCATCACCCGCGGCAAGATCTCGCCGACCAACAAGTTCATCGCCGAAAAGGGCATGCGCCTGCCTGAGAGCGTGCTGCTGCAGACCGTGACCGGCGACTATGTCGACGATGACATCTATTACGAACTGCTCGACCCGGCCGACATCGACATGATCTGCCGACCTGACGAGAACGCGGTGTTTCTCGTGCCTTGGGCCATCGAGCCGACTGCTCAGGTGATCCACGACACCTACGACAAAAAGGGCAACCCGATCGAGCTGTCGCCGCGCAACGTGCTGAAGAAGGTGCTCAAGCTCTACAGCGACAAGGGCTGGCAGCCAATCGTCGCGCCGGAGATGGAGTTCTACCTGACCAAGCGCAGCGAAGACCCGGACTTCCCGCTGCAGCCGCCGGTAGGCCGCTCGGGCCGCCCGGAAACCGGCCGCCAGTCGTTCTCGATCGAAGCCGCCAATGAATTCGACCCGCTGTTCGAAGACGTCTATGACTGGTGCGAACTGCAGCAGCTGGACCTCGACACGCTGATCCACGAAGACGGCACGGCGCAGATGGAGATCAACTTCCGTCACGGTGACGCGCTGCACCTGGCCGACCAGATCCTGGTGTTCAAACGGACCATGCGCGAGGCTGCGCTCAAGCACAACGTCGCCGCCACCTTCATGGCCAAGCCAATGACCGGCGAACCGGGCAGCGCCATGCACCTGCACCAGAGCGTGGTCGACATGCAGACCGGCAAGAACATCTTTGCCAACGCCGACGGCAGCATGAGCCAGCTGTTCCTCAACCATATCGGCGGGCTGCAGAAGTTCATCCCGTATGTGTTGCCGCTGTTCGCCCCCAACGTCAACTCGTTCCGCCGCTTCCTGCCCGACACCTCGGCGCCGGTCAACGTCGAGTGGGGTGAAGAAAACCGCACCGTCGGCCTGCGTGTGCCGGATGCCGGGCCGCAGAACCGCCGAGTCGAGAACCGTCTGCCAGGCGCCGATGCCAACCCGTACCTGGCCATCGCTGCCAGCCTGCTGTGTGGCTACATCGGCATGATCCAGGCCATCGAACCGAGCGCACCAGTGCAGGGCCGTGGCTACGAACGGCGCAACCTGCGCCTGCCGCTGACCCTGGAAGATGCACTGGAACGCATGGAGAACTGCCAGGAGTTGGAGCAGTACCTGGGCAAGAAATTCATCGCCGGCTACGTCGCCACCAAGCGCGCCGAGCATGAAAACTTCAAACGCGTGATCAGCTCCTGGGAACGTGAATTCCTGCTGTTTGCCGTCTGAACCAACCCGGCCCGCAGGAGCGCGGCTGCCTTACAACGGAGAAGCACATGAGCGTCAACAACCCGCAAACCCGTGACTGGCAAACCCTCAGCGGTGAGCACCACCTGGCACCTTTCAGCGACTACAAACAGCTGAAGGAGAAGGGCCCGCGCATCATCACCAAGGCTGAGGGCGTGCATCTGTGGGACAGCGAGGGTCACAAGATCCTCGACGGCATGGCCGGGCTGTGGTGCGTTGCGGTCGGTTACGGGCGTGAAGAGCTGGTGCAGGCGGCCGAAAAGCAGATGCGCGAGCTGCCGTACTACAACCTGTTCTTCCAGACCGCCCACCCGCCGGCGCTGGAGCTGGCCAAGGCGATCAGCGACGTGGCCCCGGCGGGCATGACTCATGTGTTTTTCACAGGCTCCGGCTCCGAAGGCAACGACACCGTGCTGCGCATGGTTCGCCATTACTGGGCGCTCAAGGGCAAGCCGCACAAGCAGACCATCATTGGCCGCATCAACGGCTACCACGGTTCGACCGTGGCCGGTGCCAGCCTGGGCGGCATGAGTGGCATGCACGAGCAGGGCGGCTTGCCGATCCCGGGCATCGTGCATATCCCTCAGCCGTACTGGTTCGGTGAAGGCGGCGACATGAGCCCGGACGCGTTCGGTGTGTGGGCGGCCGAGCAGCTGGAACAGAAGATTCTCGAAGTCGGCGAAGACAATGTTGCGGCGTTTATCGCCGAGCCGATCCAGGGTGCTGGCGGGGTGATCATTCCACCAGAAACCTACTGGCCGAAGGTCAAAGAGATCCTCGCCAGATACGACATCCTGTTCGTCGCCGACGAAGTGATCTGCGGTTTCGGCCGCACCGGCGAGTGGTTCGGTTCGGACTACTACGACCTCAAGCCTGACCTGATGACCATCGCCAAGGGCCTCACCTCCGGTTACATCCCCATGGGCGGTGTGATCGTGCGTGACAAGGTCGCCCAGGCACTCAGCGAAGGCGGCGATTTCAACCACGGCTTCACCTACTCCGGGCATCCGGTGGCGGCTGCAGTCGGCCTGGAAAACCTGCGCCTGCTGCGCGATGAGCACATCGTCGAGCGCGCCAGGACAGAAGCGGCACCGTATTTGCAAAAGCGTTTGCGTGAGCTGCAGGACCACCCATTGGTAGGCGAAGTACGCGGCCTGGGCTTGCTCGGCGCGATCGAGCTGGTCAAGGACAAGGCAACTCGCAGCCGTTACGAAGGCAAGGGCGTCGGCATGATCTGCCGTAACTTCTGCTTCGACAACGGCCTGATCATGCGCGCCGTAGGCGACACCATGATCATCGCGCCGCCGCTGGTGATCTCCCATGCCGAGATCGACGAACTGGTGGAAAAGGCGCGCAAGTGCCTGGATTTGACCTATGAAGCGGTGAAATAGCCGCCTGCTACGCTAGCGTTGTGACATTAGGCGGTTACAAGGGTCTGCTGTTGTTGATACAGCGCCTTGTAACTTGCCAGACTAGCGACTGTTTCAGTCGCCCAGCGCTGCACCATGGGACCTGGCTGCTGAACAGATGGCTTGATAATAAATTCTGGAGCATTACGCATGAAGAAAATGGGCAAGACGTTGCTGGCCGCCGCCCTCATGGGTGCCATGGCTACCGCAGTTCAGGCTGACGACAAAGTACTCCACGTCTATAACTGGTCGGACTACATTGCCCCGGATACCGTGGCCAAGTTCGAAAAGCAGACCGGCATCAAAGTGGTCTACGACGTGTTCGACAGCAACGAGACCCTTGAGGCCAAACTGCTGGCAGGCAGGTCCGGCTACGACATCGTCGTACCGTCGAACAACTTCCTCGCCAAACAAATCAAGGCCGGCGTCTATCAGGAGCTGGACCGCTCCAAGCTGCCCAACTGGAAAAACCTCGACGAAGACCTGCTCAAGGCCGTTGGCGATGCCAGCGACGCAGGCAACAAGCACGCCTTCCCTTACATGTGGGGTTCGATCGGCATCGGCTACAACCCGGAGAAGGTCAAGGCCGCGCTGGGCGTGGACAAGATCGACTCGTGGGACACCGTGTTCAAGCCAGAGAACATGGCCAAGCTCAAGAGCTGCGGCGTGACCTTCCTCGACGCCCCGACCGAAATGATCCCGGCCGCTTTGCACTACCTGGGCAAGCCGACCAACAGCAAAGACAAGGCTGACCTGAAAGCAGCCGAAGACCTGTTCATGAAGATTCGCCCATCGGTGGCCTACTTCCACTCGTCCAAGTACATCTCGGACCTTGCCAACGGCAACATCTGCGTTGCAGTCGGCTACTCGGGTGACCTTGAACAGTCCAAGGCCCGTGCCCACGAGGCTGGCGACAAGGTCAAGCTGGCGTACACCATTCCCAAGGAAGGTGCCGGCACCTTCTACGACATGGTCGCCATCCCCAAGGATGCCGAGAACCTCAACGCCGCTTACCAGTTCATGAACTACCTGCTGCAGCCTGAAGTCATGGCCGAGATCACCAACGCCGTGCGCTTCCCGAATGGCAACAAGGCGGCGACTGCTCTGGTCGACAAGGACATCACCAGCGACCCGGCCATCTACCCGTCGGATGCGGTGAAAAAACAGCTGTACGCAATCAGCGATCTCGATGCAGCCACGCTGCGTCTGATCACCCGCAGCTGGACCAAGATCAAGTCGGGCAAGTAAGCCTGATTGAAAGCCTCTGGGCCGGGGTTTTCGGCCCGGAGGCGCACCATGACGAATAAGTTTGCCGCAGCGTCCCTGCAAGGGTAAGTTGCGCGCCGGTTTTGCCAGTCTGGCGGCGCCTTTATCACTGACGGCTACCGTCACCGAATGCACTGTTTTTCAAGGAGCATCCACTTGTCTAAATCTGTACTTCGCAAGGCCTTGCTGGCCGGAGCGGGCCTGACGCTGGCATGCAGCGTCCAAGCGGCGCCTACGGTGCATCTGTACAACTGGTCGGACTACATCGGGCCAACCACCCTCGCCGATTTCGAGAAAGAAACCGGCATCAAACCGGTGCAGGACGTTTTCGATTCCAACGAAACCCTGGAAGGCAAACTGCTCGCCGGTCGTACCGGCTATGACGTGGTCGTGCCGTCCAACCATTTCCTCGGCAAGCAGATCAAGGCGGGCGCATTCCAGAAGCTCGACCGCAATCTGCTGCCCAACTATGCCAACCTCGACCCGGCGCTGATGAAGCGCCTGGAGAAGAACGACCCCGGCAACCTCTATGCCGTGCCGTATCTGTGGGGCACCAATGGCATCGGTTACAACGTCGACAAGGTCAAGGCCGTGCTCGGCGTCGACAGCATCGACTCGTGGGCCGTGCTGTTCGAGCCGGAAAACATGAAGAAGCTGTCCAAGTGCGGGGTGGCCTTCCTCGATTCGGCGGACGAAATGCTGCCAGCGGTGCTCAACTACATGGGCCTCGATCCCAACAGCAGCAACCCCCAGGATTACGCCGCAGCCGAGAAGAAGCTACTGGCCGTGCGCCCTTACGTGACCTACTTCCATTCCTCCAAATACATCACCGACCTGGCCAACGGCGACATCTGCGTCGCTGCCGGTTTCTCCGGTGATGTGTTCCAGGCCAAGGCCCGCGCTGAAGAAGCGAAGAAGGGCGTCAACCTGGCCTACGCGATTCCCAAGGAAGGCGGCAACCTCTGGTTCGATGTCCTGGCGATTCCAGCCGACTCGAAAAAAAGCAAAGAGGCCCACGCTTTCATCAATTATCTGCTCAAGCCTGAGGTTATCGCCCAGGTCAGCGATTACGTCGGTTACGCCAACCCGAACCCCAAGGCTGGCGCGCTGATGGACCAGGATGTCAGGAACGACGCCGCGGTTTACCCACCGCAGGAAGTACTGGACAAGATGTTCGTCAACAGCGAGTTGCCGCCCAAGGTACAACGTTTGATGACCCGCAGCTGGACCAAGGTCAAGTCGGGCAAATAATCATCCAAACCCGCCTCCTTGAAGGCGGGCTTAAAAATCTTGTTGGGAGTTTCACTCATGGCAGTTGCCTCCGGTGCCTATAAGAAAGCCCTCGAGGGTGGCCAGCAACCCAAGCAGGTGCTGGTCAAGATCGACCGGGTCACGAAGAAGTTCGACGAAACAATTGCCGTGGACGATGTGTCCCTGGAAATCCGCAAAGGCGAAATCTTCGCCCTGCTAGGTGGCTCCGGCTCCGGTAAATCGACCCTGCTGCGCATGCTGGCAGGCTTCGAGCGGCCGAGCGAAGGGCGCATCTATCTGGATGGTGTCGACATCACCGACATGCCGCCGTACGAGCGGCCGATCAACATGATGTTCCAGTCCTACGCCTTGTTCCCGCACATGACCGTGGCGCAGAACATCGCCTTCGGCCTGCAGCAGGACAAGATGCCCAAGGCCGAGATCGAAGCCCGCGTGGACGAGATGCTCAAGCTGGTGCACATGACCCAGTACGCCAAGCGCAAGCCGCACCAGCTGTCCGGTGGCCAACGCCAGCGGGTGGCGCTGGCGCGCTCGCTGGCGAAACGGCCGAAGCTGCTGCTGCTCGATGAGCCGATGGGCGCGCTGGACAAAAAGCTGCGCTCGCAGATGCAGCTGGAGCTGGTGCAGATCATCGAGCGGGTCGGCGTGACCTGCGTGATGGTGACCCACGACCAGGAAGAAGCCATGACCATGGCCGAGCGCATCGCCATCATGCACCTGGGCTGGATCGCGCAGATCGGCTCGCCGATCGACATCTACGAAACCCCCACCAGCCGCCTGGTATGTGAGTTCATCGGCAACGTCAACCTGTTCGAAGGGCAGGTGGTCGACGACGCCGAGGGCCACGCGCTGATCGCCAGCCCCGAGCTTGAGCGCAATATCTATGTCGGCCACGGTGTTTCCACCTCGGTCGAGGATAAGAGCATCCTCTATGCGCTGCGTCCGGAGAAGATGCTGGTCACCACCGAGCAGCCGGGCTACGAATACAACTGGTCGCGCGGCAAGGTGCATGACATCGCCTACCTGGGCGGCCACTCGGTGTTCTACGTCGAGCTGCCGAGCGGCAAGATCGTCCAGTCGTTCGTGGCCAACGCCGAGCGCCAGGGCACTCGCCCGACCTGGGGCGACGAAGTCTACGTGTGGTGGGAAGACGACAGCGGCGTGGTACTGCGCTCATGAAAATCCGCAAGCTCAAGCGAGCCTTCCAGCGGCTGGTCCCGGAGGGACGGCACCTGGTGATCGGCGTGCCGTTCATCTGGCTGTTCCTGTTCTTCATGCTGCCGTTCTTCATCGTGTTGAAGATCAGCTTTGCCGAAGCCGACGTGGCGATCCCGCCATATACCGAGATCTACACCTACGTCGAAGACAAGATTCAGTTAGTGCTCAACCTGGCCAACTATGGCCTGTTGACCGAGGATGAGCTGTATATCTCGGCCTACCTCGGCTCGTTGAAGATGGCCTTCATCAGCACCGTGCTGTGCCTGCTGATCGGCTATCCGATGGCCTATGCCATCGCCAATGCGCGCAAGGAAAGCCAGACCGTCCTGCTGCTGCTGATCATGATGCCGACCTGGACCGCGATCCTGATCCGGGTGTACGCCTGGATGGGCATCCTCAGCAACAACGGGTTGCTCAACAGCTTCCTGATGTGGATCGGTCTGATCGACCAGCCGCTGCAGATCCTCAACACCAACCTGGCGGTGTATATCGGCGTGGTCTATTCGTACCTGCCGTTCATGATTCTGCCGTTGTTCGCCAACCTGGTGAAGCACGACCAGAGCCTGCTGGAAGCCGCTTCGGACCTCGGTTCGAGCACCTTCAACAGCTTCTGGAAGATCACCGTGCCACTGTCAAAAAACGGCATTATTGCCGGCTGCATGCTGGTGTTCATCCCGGTGGTGGGTGAGTTCGTCATCCCGGAACTGCTCGGCGGCCCGGAAACCCTGATGATCGGTAAAGTGCTGTGGCAGGAATTCTTCAACAACCGTGACTGGCCGGTAGCCTCGGCGCTGGCGGTAGTGATGCTGGCGATCCTCATCGTACCGATCCTGCTGTTCAACCGTAGCCAGGCCAAAGAGATGGAGGGCAGAGCATGAAGCGTTTCAGTTTTTCCAAGCTGATGCTGGTGCTCGGCTTGCTGTTCATCTACCTGCCGATGCTGATCCTGGTGATCTACTCGTTCAACGCCTCCAAGCTGGTGACGGTATGGGGCGGCTGGTCGCTGAAATGGTACATCGGCCTGCTCGACAACACCCAGCTGATGGGCTCGGTGATGCGCTCGCTGGAGATCGCCTGCTACACCGCGGTCGCCGCGGTGGCGCTGGGCACCCTGGCCGCGTTCGTGCTGACCCGGGTCACCCGCTTCAAGGGCCGCACGCTGTTCGGCGGCCTGGTCACGGCGCCGTTGGTCATGCCCGAGGTGATCACCGGTCTGTCGCTGTTGCTGCTGTTCGTGGCCATGGCGCAGATGATCGGCTGGCCGCAGGAACGTGGCATCGTCACCATCTGGATCGCCCACACCACGTTCTGCGCAGCCTACGTGGCGGTCGTGGTGTCGGCGCGCTTGCGGGAGCTGGACCTGTCGATCGAGGAAGCGGCAATGGACCTCGGTGCCAAGCCGTGGAAGGTGTTCTTCCTGATCACCATCCCGATGATCGCGCCGTCGCTGGCGGCGGGCGGCATGATGTCGTTCGCGTTGTCGCTGGATGACCTGGTACTGGCCAGCTTCGTTTCCGGGCCGGGCTCGACCACCTTGCCGATGGAAGTGTTCTCGGCAGTGCGCCTGGGCGTGAAGCCCGAGATCAACGCCGTGGCCAGCCTGATCCTGCTGTCGGTGTCGCTGGTGACCTTCATGGTCTGGTACTTCAGCCGCCGCGCTGAAGAGCACCGCCGCAAGGCTATCCAGCAGGCTATCGAGGAGGGTGCAGCGGCAAGCGTTGGCCAGCCTCAGGTGCGTCGCCCGAACCAGGCGCCTGCTTCGGCCTGATCGGCGTTATCACCGCTACCTCGTCGCTTGCCAGAGCGGCGGGGTTCGCAGTGCGACATTTTTCTGAGTTTTTCTCTCGCTTGAGATCGCTGGGCCCGCTGCGCGGGCCTTTCGCGACACAAGGCCGCTCCTACATGGACGGCGCCGTGCAGTAATTTTCGCATTTCGATCAAAAAAACAGGATGCACGCCCTCCCGTAGGAGCGGCCTTGTGTCGCGAAAGGGCCGCGCAGCGGCCCCGACGATTTCACGACAAGTGCACCCTCGGGACACGTAGAAAGGAATCGGGCTTACTTCGGCCAGTTCCATGCGGGCTTGTCGGCTGCTGATCATGCGCGACTGGCGCGACAACCGGTGTACGTCAGTGCTGATTGCGGAACCCTGATCTACGCTAACAGTCGCATCCCTCGAACCATTTGCGCGCAAGCAAGGAGCACGCATGCCGTTGAGGCGCCTATTGTCGGTCGCTTGCCTGGGTTATTTGTCGCTATTGGTGGGTTGCAAGGAAGAAATTGCCCCGCCGGAATTGCCCAGAGTAGGTGTACAGCAAGTCCAGACCACAGATTTTGCCGCCAACGTGACCCTTACCGGTGACGTGCAGGCGCGCGTCCAGACCGACCTGTCTTTCAGGGTCGGCGGCAAGATCATTTCGCGTAGCGTCGACGTCGGCGATCACGTCAAGGCCAACCAGGTGCTGGCACGGCTCGACCCCAAAGACCTGCAAAATAACGTCGACTCGGCCAAGGCCGAGGTATTCGCTGCGCAGGCGCGGGTGACCCAGACCAGCGCAGCCTTCGTTCGCCAGCAGAAACTGCTGCCCAAGGGCTACACCAGCCGTAGCGAATATGATTCTGCCGAGGCGGCGCTGCGCGGCAACCAGAGCGCATTGAAGGCCGCTCAGGCGCAGTTGGCCAATGCCAGGGAGCAGCTGAGCTACACCGCGCTGGTGGCCGATGCCGACGGCGTCATCACTTCGCGCCAGGCCGAGGTCGGTCAGGTGGTGCAGGCGACCATGCCGATCTTTGGCCTGGCCGTGGACGGTGATCGCGATGCGGTCTTCAACGTCTACGAATCGCTGCTGATGGCGCCGCCCAGCGACGCGCCCGTGATCGTCAAGCTGCTCGACAACCCGCAGGTGCAGGCTCAAGGCCAGGTGCGCGAAGTGACCCCGACGGTGTCTGCTGACAGCGGCACGGTGCAGATCAAGGTTGCCCTGCAGAGTGTACCCGCCGGCATGCAACTCGGCTCGCCGGTTACCGCCAGCGGCCGCACCCAGGGCCGGCCGAGCATCGAACTGCCGTGGTCGGCCTTGACCAAGGCGCTCAAGGAGCCGGCAGTGTGGGTAGT
Organism: Pseudomonas shirazensis; assembly: GCF_050496565.1. Lineage (GTDB taxonomy): Bacteria > Pseudomonadota > Gammaproteobacteria > Pseudomonadales > Pseudomonadaceae > Aquipseudomonas > Aquipseudomonas shirazensis_A. Next base: position 414,779 of record NZ_JBNWAE010000001.1, on the reverse strand, counting down.
CGGCGAGGGCGACAAGGTTGAGCTGCGGCCAGTCCAGGTCGGCCGTTACCTCACCGGTAGAGTGGTGATTGCCGACGGCGTGAAAGGTGGCGAGACCGTGGTGGTCAGCGGCGGACAGCTGTTGCACCCCGGTATGCAGGTCGAGAAAGTCAACGCCAAGGACGGAGGCGCCGCGCCATGAAAGCAGTGTTGTTGATACTCTGCTCGGCGGCGCTGCTGGGCGGCTGTGGCAAGGACGAAGAAGCTGCCGAACCGGTCCGCCCGGTGCTGTCGACCGTGGTCCAGCCGCAGGTTCAGGCGCAGCTGGGGCGCTTCGCCGGGACCATCCAGGCCCGCTATGAAAGCACCTTGGGCTTTCGCGTGTCAGGGCGGATCGCCCGGCGCTGGCTCGATGTCGGCGCCCAGGTCAAACCAGGCGATATCCTCGCCACCCTCGACCCGACCGATCAACAGAACCAGTTGCGCGCCGCCGAGGGCGATCTGGCGCGGGTCCAGGCGCAGTGGATCAATGCCCAGGCCAATGCCCGCCGCCAGCAGCAACTGTACGACCGTGGGGTTGGCGCCCAGGCCCAACTGGACATTGCCCAGACCGATCTGAAAACCACCGGGGCCTCGCTCGAACAAGCGCGCGCCGCGGTCAGCCAGGCCCGCGACCAGCTCGACTACAGCACCCTGCGCAGCGACAACGCCGCCGTGGTCACCGCCTGGCGTGCCGAGGCCGGGCAAACCGTCAGCGCTGGCCAGGAAGTGGTCACGCTGGCCCGCCCGGACGTCAAAGAGGCAGTCATCGACCTGCCGATCGGCCTGGCCGAACAATTGAGCAAAGACCTGACCTTCACCGTTGCCGCGCAGCTCGATCCGACAGTCAACACCACCGCCACCCTGCGCGAACTGGAGCCGCAAGCCGACGCCACCACCCGCACCCGGCGTGCGCGGCTGACCTTGGCCAGCACTCCCGCCGCGTTCCATCTGGGCACGGCGATCAGCGTCAACCTGTCCTCGGCGGTCACTCCGCGTAGCGAACTGCCGCTGAGCGCCTTGCTCGAACGCGACGGCAAGACCCAGGTGTGGGTCCTCGACACCCAACAAAAGACCGTGGCCCTGCGCGACGTGACCCTGATCGACCGCACCGCCAGCAGCATTGTCGTGGCCTCCGGCGTGCAGCCGGGCGAGCGCGTGGTAACTGCCGGCGTGAACAGCTTGAAGCCCGGCCAGCCGGTCAGCTTTGACGAGGATGCCCAATGAAAGGAAGCTTCAACCTGTCCGAATGGGCGCTCAAACATCAGTCCTTTGTCTGGTATCTGATGTTCGTCAGTGTGCTGATGGGGGTGTTCTCCTACTTCAACCTGGGCCGTGAAGAAGACCCATCGTTCACCATCAAGACCATGGTCATCCAGACCCGCTGGCCCGGTGCGACCCAGGACGAGACGCTCAATCAGGTCACTGACCGCATCGAGAAAAAGCTCGAAGAGCTGGACTCGCTCGATTACGTCAAAAGCTATACCCGCCCCGGTGAATCGACGGTTTATGTGTACCTGCGCGATACCACCAAGGCGCCGGATATCCCGGCGATCTGGTACCAGGTCCGCAAGAAGATCGACGACATCCGCGGCCAGTTCCCCGAAGGTATTCAGGGCCCGGCGTTCAACGATGAATTCGGCGACGTTTACGGCACCATTTATGCCTTTACCGCCGATGGCCTGAGCCAGCGGCAACTGCGCGATTACGTCGAGCAGGCCCGCGCCGAAGCCCGCGAAGTGCCCAATATCGGCAAGATCGAGCTGTTCGGCGTGCAGGACGAAGTGCTCTATCTGAACTTCTCCACGCGCAAACTGGCGGCACTGGGGATCGACCAGCGCCAGGTCATGCAGGCACTGCAAGCACAGAACGCAGTTACCCCAGCGGGTGTGATCGAGGCCGGCCCTGAGCGGATTTCGGTGCGCACCAGCGGCCAGTTCAGCTCCGAGAAAGACCTCGAGGGCGTCAATCTGCGGATCAATGATCGCTTCTTCCGCCTGGCCGACATCGCCAATATCCAGCGTGGCTACACTGACCCACCGGCACCGATGTTCCGTTACAACGGCCAGCCGGCGATTGGCCTGGCCATCGGCATGAAGGCCGGCGGCAACATCCAGGCGTTTGGCGCCGAGATGAAAGCCAAGATGGACCAGATCATCACCAACCTGCCGGTCGGGGTGGGTGTGCACACCGTGTCGGATCAGGCCGTGGTGGTGAAGAAGGCAGTTGGCGGCTTCACCAGTGCCTTGTTCGAGGCGGTGCTGATCGTGTTGGCGGTAAGCTTCGTCAGCCTCGGCGTGCGCGCCGGGCTGGTGGTGGCGTGCTCGATCCCATTGGTGCTGGCGATGGTGTTCCTGTTCATGGAATACAGCGGCATCACCATGCAGCGGATCTCGCTGGGTGCGCTGATCATCGCCCTCGGCCTGCTGGTGGATGACGCGATGATCACCGTCGAGGTGATGGTCACGCGCCTGGAAATGGGCGAGACCAAGGAGCAGGCGGCCACCTTTGCCTATACCTCGACGGCCTTCCCGATGCTGACCGGCACTCTGGTCACAGTGGCCGGCTTTGTGCCCATCGGGCTCAACGCCAGCTCTGCCGGCGAGTACACCTTCACTCTGTTCGCAGTGATCGCGGTCGCGCTGATCGTGTCGTGGGTGGTGGCGGTGTTCTTCGCTCCGGTGCTCGGTGTGCATATCCTCAAGGCCAACAAGGTCAAGGAACACGAAGCCAAGACCGGCCGCGTCGGTCGTGCCTTCGAGCATGGTTTGCTGTGGTGCATGCGCAACCGCTGGTGGACGATCATCGGCACGGTGCTGATCTTCGCCCTGGCGCTGTTTTCGATGCGCTTTGTGCAGAACCAGTTTTTCCCGTCATCGGACCGCCCGGAAATCCTCGTCGACCTCAACCTGCCGCAAAACGCCTCGATCGAAGAAACCCGGAAGGTGGTCGATCGCCTGGAAGCGAAGATCAAGGACGACCCCGATCTGGTGCACTGGAGCAGCTACATCGGTCAAGGAGCGATCCGCTTCTACCTGCCACTCGACCAGCAGCTGCAGAACCCGTACTACGCCCAGCTGGTGATCGTCAGCAAAGGCCTGGAAGAGCGTGCCGGGCTGATGGACCGGCTGCGCAAGCTGCTGCGCGAAGACTTCGTTGGCATCGGCAGCAACGTGCAGTCGCTGGAGATGGGCCCGCCGGTGGGCCGGCCAATCCAGTATCGGATCAGTGGCAAGGACATCGACCTGGTGCGCAAGCACGCCATTGACCTGGCGACCCTGCTCGACGGCAACCCGCATATCGGCGAGATGATCTACGACTGGAACGAGCCGGGCAAAGTCCTGCGGGTAGAGATCGCTCAGGACAAGGCGCGCCAGTTGGGCTTGTCGTCCGAAGACGTCGCCAACGTGATGAACAGCATTGTCACGGGCGTGCCGATCACCCAGGTCAACGACAGCATCTACCTGGTCGACGTGATCGCCCGTGCCGAGGACAGTGAGCGCGGCTCGCCCGATACCTTGCAGAACCTGCAGATACTGACCCCCAACGGCACCTCGATCCCGCTGCTGTCGATCGCTACCGTGCGCTACGAGCTGGAGCAGCCGCTGGTGTGGCGCCGCGATCGCAAGCCGACCATCACCATCAAGGCCTCGGTCAACGGTGATATCCAGCCGACCGACCTGGTCAAGCAGCTCAAGCCGAGTATCGAAGAGTTCGCCAGCAAGTTGCCGCCGGGCTACGAAGTGGCCACCGGCGGTACGGTGGAGGAGAGCAGCAAGGCGCAGGGGCCGATCGGCCAGGTTATCCCGTTGATGCTGTTCTTGATGGCGACTTTCCTGATGATCCAGCTGCATAGCGTGCAGAAACTGTTCCTGGTGGTCAGCGTGGCGCCTTTGGGCTTGATCGGGGTGGTGCTGGCGCTGGTGCCGACGGGTACGCCAATGGGCTTTGTGGCGATCCTTGGGATCCTGGCGCTGATCGGTATCATCATCCGCAACTCGGTGATCCTGGTGACCCAGATCGACGAGTTCGAGGCCCAGGGCCTGTCGCCCTGGGCGGCCGTGCTGGAGGCGACCAACCATCGCCGCCGGCCGATCCTGCTCACCGCCGCCGCAGCCAGCCTGGGTATGATCCCGATTGCCCGCGAAGTGTTCTGGGGGCCGATGGCCTACGCCATGATCGGCGGCATCATCAGTGCAACGCTGCTGACGCTGTTGTTCCTGCCGGCGCTGTATGTGGCCTGGTACAAGATTCGCGAGCCAGAACAGTCATCCAGCTAATACTGCGCGCTGTTCAGAAAAGGCCATTGCCCAGCGCAATGGCCTTTCTGCTTTTGGTTATATAAACATTCTTAAATAGTATTTTTAAGAATATCTGCACATCACTATTATCAGCTTCAAGCCAGGCGCAAATCCCCTTCAAACCCCTGCCCGGCACTTCACTCACAGGAGAACGAGCATGAGTGCATCCCTGCGTAGCATCGACGGTCAGGACGAAGCGACCATTTTGCGTGAGATCCAGGCCGCTCTGCGCGACCTGCGCTTCGGCGCGGTAGAGATCACCGTGCACAACGCTCAGGTCGTGCAGATCGAGCGCAAGGAGAAGTTCCGCCTGCAGCAGCCCGGCAACAAGACCGGCTGATCGCGCACCACCTACTAATTAGAAAAATGCCAATTCGGGAGCTTCACCATGTCCATCCGCCGTTATGCGCTCGCCGCTCTGGCCAGTGCCGTGTTTGCCGGTTCCGCCATCGCCAAGGACTACGAACTGCTCAACGTGTCCTATGACCCAACCCGTGAGCTGTACCAGCAGTACAACGCCGAGTTCATCAAGCACTGGCAGCAAGCGCACCCGGATGACAAGGTCAAGATCCAGCAATCCCATGGTGGCTCGGGCAAGCAAGGCCGTGCGGTGATCGACGGCCTGCGCGCCGATGTGGTGACCCTGGCCCTGGCCGGCGACATCGACGAAATCGCCAAGCTCGGCAAGACCCTGCCAGAGAACTGGCAGACCCGCCTGCCGGACGCCAGCACGCCGTATACCTCGACCATCGTCTTCCTGGTACGCAAGGGCAACCCGAAAGGCATCAAGGACTGGGGCGACCTGATCAAGAACGACGTGTCGGTGATCACTCCCAACCCGAAAACCTCCGGCGGCGCCCGCTGGAACTTCCTCGCCGCCTGGGCCTATGGCCTGAAAGCCGGCGGCAGCGAAGCCAAGGCCCAGGAATACGTGCAGCAGCTGTTCAAGCACGTGCCAGTACTGGACACCGGCGCCCGCGGTTCGACCATCACCTTCGTCAACAACGGTCAGGGCGATGTGCTGCTGGCGTGGGAAAACGAAGCGTTCCTGGCCTTGAAGGAAGATGGCGGCACCGACAAGTTCGAAATCGTCGTGCCTTCGCTGTCGATCCTTGCCGAGCCGCCAGTGGCCGTGGTCGACAAGAATGCGCAGAAGAAAGGCAACGAGCAGATCGCCGAGGAATACCTCAAGCACCTGTACAGCCCGGCCGGGCAGAAAATCGCCGCCGAGAACTTCTACCGCCCGCGTGACCAGAAGGTGGCTGCCGAATACGGCAAGCAATTCCCCAAACTTGACCTGGTAACCATCGACAAGGACTTCGGCGGCTGGAAAACTGCACAGCCGAAATTCTTCAACGATGGCGGTGTGTTTGATCAGATTTACCAGGCGCAGTAGGGCCAGGAAAAGCGGGGCCGCTTCGCGACCCTTTCGCGACACGAGGCCGCTCCTACACGCGATCCCTGTAGGAGCGGCCTTGCCGGGGCGCCGGACCGGTCGCGAAAGGGCTGCAAAGCAGCCCCAAGATTCAGAGCCGTGCACCGGCCCGGCATAATCGCCGGGCCTCGTGCGTTCAACCAGGGACCTTTATGTCACGTCGTATATCCCCCGTCATACCCGGCTTCGGGCTGACTCTGGGCTACACCTTGGTGTACCTCAGCCTGATCGTGCTGATACCGCTGGCGGCCATGTTCGTGCATGCCTCGCAGCTGACCTGGGAGCAGTTCTGGAACATCATCAGCGCCCCGCGAGTGATCGCCGCGCTGAAGCTGAGTTTCGGCACTGCCCTGTTCGCCGCCATCATTAATGGCATCATCGGCACCCTGCTGGCCTGGGTGCTGGTGCGCTATACCTTCCCCGGGCGCAAGATCATCGACGCGATGATCGACCTGCCGTTCGCCTTGCCCACGGCAGTCGCCGGCATTGCCCTGACCGCGCTGTATGCGCCGTCCGGCTGGGTCGGGCAGTTTGCCACCGACCTCGGTTTCAAGATCGCCTACACGCCGCTGGGTATCACTCTGGCGCTGACCTTCGTCACCCTGCCGTTCGTGGTGCGGACGGTGCAGCCGGTGCTGGCGGACATCCCCCGTGAAGTCGAAGAAGCGGCTGCCTGCCTGGGCGCAAAACCGTTGCAGGTGTTCCGTCATATCCTCATGCCGGCGCTGCTGCCGGCCTGGTTGACGGGCTTCGCGCTGGCCTTTGCCCGCGGGGTTGGCGAGTACGGCTCGGTGATCTTCATTGCCGGCAACATGCCGATGAAGACCGAAATCCTGCCGTTGCTGATCATGGTCAAGCTCGACCAGTACGACTACACCGGCGCTACTGCCATCGGCGTCTTGATGCTGGTGGTTTCCTTCATTCTGCTGCTGCTGATCAACTTGCTTCAGCGGCGCATCGAAACCCCTTGAAGGAGGACCACCCATGTCTGGTTCAACTCTAGGCGCAACGGCCGCCGCCAATGCCGCCCGGCGCGGCAGCGCCACTTCACGGCGGGTGCTGATCATCTCGGCCTGGCTGGTGTTTGCGCTGTTCCTGCTGTTGCCGCTGGTGATCGTGGTTTCCCAAGCGCTGAAGAACGGCTTCGGTACGTTCTTCGAGGCTATCTTCGAGCCCGATGCACTCTCGGCGCTCAGGCTGACCTTGCTCGCGGTGGCCATTTCGGTGCCGCTGAACCTGCTGTTCGGGGTCAGTGCGGCGTGGTGCGTGAGCAAGTACAACTTTGCCGGCAAGAGCATCCTGGTCACCTTGATCGACCTGCCGTTCTCGGTGTCGCCGGTAATCGCCGGTCTGGTCTATGTGCTGATGTTCGGCGCGCAGGGCTTCTTCGGGCCGTGGCTGCAGGATCACGACATCCAGATCGTGTTCGCCTTGCCGGGTATCGTCCTGGCGACCATCTTCGTCACCGTGCCGTTCGTGGCCCGTGAGCTGATCCCGCTGATGCAAGAGCAGGGCACTCAGGAGGAAGAGGCTGCGCGCCTGCTGGGCGCCAATGGCTGGCAGATGTTCTGGCATGTGACCCTGCCCAACATCAAATGGGGCCTGATCTACGGCGTGGTGCTGTGTACTGCGCGAGCGATGGGCGAGTTTGGTGCGGTGTCGGTGGTGTCCGGGCATATCCGCGGGGTTACCAACACCTTGCCGCTGCACGTCGAAATCCTCTACAACGAATACAACCACGTCGCGGCGTTCAGCGTGGCGAGCTTGCTGCTGATCCTGGCGCTCTTCATCCTGCTGCTCAAGCAGTGGAGCGAGAACCGTATTAACCGTCTGCGCCAAAGCGCAGCGGAGGAATAATTCATGTCGATCGAAGTTCGTAACGTCAGCAAGCGCTTCAACAGCTTCCAGGCTCTGGACAACATCAACCTGGATATCAACAGCGGCGAGCTGGTGGCCTTGCTCGGCCCGTCGGGCTGCGGCAAGACCACCCTGCTGCGGATCATCGCCGGCCTCGAGACGCCGGACGATGGCAGCATTGTGTTCCATGGCGAAGATGTTTCCGGACACGACGTGCGTGATCGCAACGTCGGCTTCGTGTTCCAGCATTACGCGCTGTTCCGCCACATGAGCGTGTTCGACAACGTCGCTTTCGGCCTGCGCATGAAGCCCAAGGGCGAACGGCCGAGCGAGAGCCGGATTGCCGAGAAGGTCCATGAGCTGTTGAACATGGTCCAGCTCGACTGGCTGGCCGACCGTTACCCCGAGCAGCTCTCTGGCGGCCAGCGTCAGCGTATTGCCCTGGCTCGCGCCTTGGCGGTCGAGCCCAAGGTACTCCTGCTCGACGAGCCGTTCGGTGCGCTGGATGCCAAGGTGCGCAAAGAGCTGCGCCGCTGGCTGGCGCGGCTGCACGAAGACATCAACCTGACCTCGGTATTCGTTACCCACGATCAGGAAGAAGCAATGGAAGTCGCCGACCGCATCGTGGTGATGAACAAGGGCGTGATCGAGCAGATCGGCTCGCCGGGTGAGGTGTATGAAAAGCCGGCCAACGACTTCGTCTATCACTTCCTCGGTGACTCCAACCGCATGAGCCTGAGTGAAGGCAACCATGTGCTGTTCCGCCCGCACGAGGTGTCGTTGTCGCGGCATGAAACCGAAGGCCATCATGCGGCTGAAGTGCGTGATATTCGGCCGTTGGGGGCGACTACCCGGGTCACCTTGAAGGTGGAAGGGCAGAGCGAGCTGATCGAAGCCGAGGTGGTCAAGGACCATGACAGCCTGACTGGGCTGGCGCGGGGGGAGACGTTGTTCTTCCGGCCTAAGGTTTGGCAGATGGTTGCTGATATCTGATCCATTTTTGGGGCCGCTTTGCGGCCCAATCGCGACACAAGGCCGCTCCTACAGGGACCGCGCATGCCCTGGCACGGCGCGGTCCCTGTAGGAGCGGCCTTGTGTCGCGATTGGGCTGCGCAGCAGCCCCATACCCCGGCAAACCAATGCCTCCCGTGAATATTTAATATGCCGCCCAGGCATCAAAATCCCCGCCCTCACCCCCAGCCCAACAACCACGCGGCCTGCGGCCCTCGCCCCAATACCAATATTCAATAAAGTTCTAACTTTACGTTTAAACATTACTTTCAGAGATAAGCGTCTGGCGCCGATGATTCAGCCATGAATCGAGACCCCAGGAGTTTGATCAATGGGTAATGTCCATACGGCCGTCAGGGCCTACGACCAGCCATGGCGTCCGGCCCCGGGCGACCTGGTCGAGCTTGGACGCACGCTTCGCCTGCCGCTCGGCCAGCTGCGCCTGCAACGCACGCCGGTCAGCGGCCTCAAGCGCCGCGACAAATGGGCCTTGGCCCTGCTGGTAGTGGCGCTGCATGGCGCGGCCGCGTACTGGATCAGCCAGAGCCCGACGCCACCGTTGCCAGTCGTGCCACCGCAGATCCCACCCATGACCATCGAGTTCGCCGCACCGGCCCCGCCCGTGGTCGAGCCGCCACCGCCTGCACCAGCGCCGCCGGTAGTCGAGCCGCCACCGCCGCCGGTAGTCGATGAGCTGGCGGCCAAACCTGCGCCCAAACCGAAACCCAAGCCGGTACCCAAGCCTGTCGCCAAGCCTGTGGCCAAGCCCGTACCGAAACCGGTGGAAACCCCGCCGCCGCCAGTCGCTGCACCAGCGCCAACGCCAGCTCCACCGGCGCCAGCGCCGGTCACGCCGCCGTCGGCCAACGCTGCCTACCTGAAGAACCCGGCGCCGGAATACCCGCAGATGGCCCAGCGCCGCGGCTGGGAAGGCACCGTGCTGCTGCGGGTCGAGGTCATGGCCAGCGGCAAACCGGGCCAGATCCAGATTCAGAAAAGCAGTGGCCGCCCGGCCCTCGACGACGCCGCACTGGCCGCCGTCAAGCGCTGGAGCTTTGTCCCGGCCAAGCAGGGCGATGTCGCCCAGTCCGGCTGGGTGAGTGTGCCGATCGACTTCAAGCTTCGCTGATTACACCCCCGAACATGCACCTGAACCGTATACCGACCGAACATAGGAAGACTTCATCATGAGCCTGCTGGCATCCGCATCTCCCCTCGAGTCCGTTGAAGTAGCCGTGATCTGGCTGCTGGTTGTGTTCTCTGTCGCCACCTGGGGCCTGGCGCTGATCAAGGCCGTGCAGTTCGTGCGCCTGAAGAACCAGGACAAACGCTTCCACAAGCAGTTCTGGGCAGCGTCGAGCCTCGACTCGGCCGCCGAGCTCAGCCATGAGCTGCCAGGCCCGGCCGCCCGTGTGGCGCAGGCCGGGTACGCCGCCATCGCCGTGGGTGAGCCTGGCCATGCCAGCGACCTGAGCCAGTCGATCAACCATCAGGACCGCCTCGAACGTGCCCTGCGCCAGCAGATCGTGCGTGAACGGCGCTCGCTGGAAACCGGCCTGGCAGTCGTTGCCAGTATCGGCAGCACCTCGCCTTTCATCGGCCTGTTCGGCACCGTCTGGGGCATCATGGAAGCGCTCAAGGGCATCAGCGCGGCAGGTTCGGCCAGCCTCGAAACCGTGGCCGGGCCGATCGGTGCGGCACTGGTTGCAACCGGCGTTGGTATTGCCGTCGCGGTGCCGGCAGTGCTGGTCTACAACTACTTCCTGCGCCGGCTCAAGCTGACCGCTGCCGACCTCGATGACTTTGCCCATGACTTCTACAGCCTGGCCCAGAAGAGCGCCTTCCGCGTCCTGGTCCACCCGACCGCACACAAGCCTCAGGCTGGCTTCACCCAGCCCGTGAAAGAGGCGTCCTGATATGGCCTTTTCAACCCAGGACAACGACGAAGTCCTCAGCGAAATCAACGTCACGCCACTGGTCGACGTCATGCTGGTGCTGCTGGTGGTGTTCATCGTCACCGCACCGCTGCTGACCAACGCCATCCCGATCAACCTGCCCAAGACCGAAGCCGTGGCCCCGGTCGAGCAAAAAGACCCGCTGGTGGTGAGCATCGATGGCGGCGGCAAGCTGTTCATCAACAAGGACGAGATCCAGCCAGACCTGCTCGAAAGCAACCTCAAGGCGGCCAAGCTCAAGGACGCCGAGGTGCGCGTGCAGCTGCAGGCCGACGACGGCGTCAATTATGGCGAAGTGGCCCGCGCCATGGCGGCCATCGAACGCGCCGGGATCACCAAGCTGGCGGTGATAACCGCACGCTAGAGCCCGCCATACCCTCTTCAGGCAAGTGCTTCAGGGCCATACCTCTTGGCAGGGGGATGGCCCTTTTTTTTATTTGCGCCGGTTAGATTGGTTATAAATACATAGCTTCTTATTCCTTTACGGATGTATCTCGCTCCCTATACTGGTCAGCAAGCACGCAAACTTCCTGGAGGCGTCCCCATGCGCAATGAGTCAACTCGTTACCTGATTGTGCCGGGCTGGCAAGGATCGCCAGGCAATCATTGGCAAAGCCACTGGCAGCGTAGCCTGCCCAACAGCGCTCGGGTCGAGCAGGCCGACTGGCTGACGCCGCAGCGGCGCGATTGGGTGCAGGCACTGGAGCAGGCGATTGCCGCCGACAGCACACCGGTAATCCTGATTGCCCACAGCCTGGGCTGCATCACTGTCGCCCACTGGGCAGCAGCAGCCAGCCCGGCCTTGCTAGCGCGGGTACGTGGCGCCTTGCTGGTGGCACCGGCGGATGTCGAACGGCCAACCTGCGCGCCGGCGCTGCGCAACTTCGCGCCGATCCCGCTGCAGGCGTTACCGTTTGCCAGCCAGGTGGTGAGCTCGGACAACGACCCGGCGGTTAGCGTGCCGCGGGCGCTGTACCTGGCTCAGGAATGGGCGGCCGAGGCGGGCCTGTTGGCCAATGCCGGGCACATCAACGTCAAGTCCGGGCATGAGCGCTGGGAGCAGGGCTTTGCCTACCTGTACCGCCTGCAAAGCCGGATCGAGCAGCGCACGCTACGGCGCGCCTGATCCGGCAGTTATCCACAGAATGCCTGAGACGCCCGGCTGCTGATGGCCCGGCGGGAGTTTGTCATGACCTTGCACGCCCCTTTCGGCCAGCCGCTGCTGACCTTCCCCGAGCTGGATAAAAGCCCGCTGAGCATTCGCGCCAAGGCGCTGGTGTTTGTCGACCCGCGCTCGCAGCAGCTGCGCCGAGACCTGGAGCGCCTGGCAGTGCAGCCGCTGCCGGTGCTGATCCGTGGCGAAACCGGCACCGGCAAGGAGCTGCTGGCGCGGCAGATCCATCGCGCCAGCGACCGCGCCGGGCTGTTCGTTTCGGTCAACTGCGCCGCCATCAGCCATACCTACGCCGATGCCGAACTGTTCGGCTACAGCGCCGGCAGCCACGGCGGCACCGCCAGCAGCCGGGCCGGTTGGTTTGGCTCGGCCAATGGCGGTACGTTGTACCTGGATGAGATTGCCGACCTGCCGTTGGCGATTCAGGCCAAGTTGCTCGCGGCCTTGGAAAACCGTGAAGTGACCCGGGTCGGTGCGCATCAACCGCAGCCGGTCGATGTGCGGCTGGTTGCCGCTTCCAGTATCGACCTGGGCCTGGCCGTAGCGGCTGGGCGCTTCAACGAGCGGTTGTACCTGTACCTGCACGAAGGCGAACTGGAACTGCCGGCCCTGCGTGAGCGGGTCGGCGATATCCTGCCGTTGGCCGAGTACTTCGTCGGCATCTACAGCGCTCGGCTGGAGCGCCCGGTGCCACTGATCAGCGACCTGGCCCAGCAAGCGCTGGAGGCGCATACCTGGCCGGGCAATACCCGCGAGCTGGAAAACGTCATCCATTTCGCCCTGCTGGTGAGCGATGGCGACGAGATCCTCGCCGAGCAGCTCGACCTGCCCGACACCGCACCGCTGGCCAGCCTGGCGGCGCGATTGAGCCAGCTCGGTCATAGCCGTGAGCCGCACACCAGCGCAGCCCTGCGCCAGTTGCTCGAGTCCGCCTTGGCGGCACTGAAATAGTCCATCATGCGGCTAATAATCGAAGTCGATGATGGCCAATTCTTTTTGATATAAGCAGCTAATCAAAAGATATTGTTCCGGAATATAAAATCCCGGTATCGTCCGCTTCACGCCCAGCGCAGCTTGCGCCGGGCACCCCATATTGCCGTCGCCGATGGCTCAGCTTACTTAAGGATCACCATGAAGAAATCCCTGCTGACTGCGGCCCTGGCTGCTGCCCTGGCGCTGACCGGCGTTGCCCACGCCGCCGAGAAACTGGTTGTCGCTGCCACCCCGGTACCGCACGCCGAGATCCTCGAGCTGATCAAGCCGACCCTGGCCAAGGAAGGTGTCGATCTGGAGATCAAGGTCTTCACCGACTACGTGCAACCGAACGTGCAGGTCGACCAGAAGCGCCTGGACGCCAACTACTTCCAGACCCTGCCGTACCTGAAGAGCTTCAACGAAGGTAAAGGCACCAACCTGGTCACCGTGATTGGTGTTCACGTTGAACCCTTCGGCGGCTACTCGAAGAAGATCAAGAACCTCAGCGAGCTGAAAGACGGCGCCACCGTTGCCATCCCCAACGAAGGCAGCAACAGCGGCCGCGCCCTGATCCTGCTGCAGAAGGCTGGCCTGATCACCCTGAAAGACCCGAAAAACGCCCTGGCCACGCCGAAAGACATCGCCGAGAACCCGAAGAACCTCAAGTTCAAGGAACTCGAATCGGCCATGCTGGCGCGCGTGCTGGATCAGGTCGACCTGGACATGATCAACACCAACTACGCCCTCGAAGCAGGCCTGAACCCGGCCAAGGATGCCTTGATCATCGAAGGCAGCGACTCGCCGTACGTCAACTTCCTGGTGGCCCGCCCGGACAACAAGGACAGCGATGCCATGCAGAAACTGGCCAAAGCGCTGACCAGCCCTGAAGTGAAAGCCTTCATCGCCAAGAAATACAGCGGTGCGGTACTGCCAGCGTTCTGATTAACGCACGCTGACCGCCCTGTAAAAACGCCGACGCATTTGCGTCGGCGTTTTTTTTTGCGACGCGATTTGCCCAGTGTTTCCAGTGATATAGATATTCTATAAAGATATTTAATAAAGTATTTTTATAGCTGTAGAGTCTAACCAGAGTGTCCACCGGCACGATCCGACTGACCGCAACAACGACGCCGAGCCACCCTCGCGCCGATCTGGGAATGACCTATGTCGCAGCTTCGCCCCCGCCTGCCGAGACGCCTGTCATGAATTTCGACAGCGCATTCTCGATAAGCACCTTGCCCACTTTCTTCCAGGCCGTAGGGGTCACCTTGCAGGTCGGCCTGATCGCCATCGCCAGCTCGTTGCTGGTTGCATTGCTCAATGCTTCGATTCTGGTCATGCGCACGCCTTACCTGTGGCGTGCAGTGCAGGCCTACGTCGAACTGGCGCGCAACACCCCGCTGCTGATCCAGCTTTTTTTCATTTACTTCGCCTTGCCTTCGCTGGGGATCAAGGTGTCGGGCTTCGCTGCCGCGATCATCACCATGACGTTCATGGGCGGCGCTTACTTGACTGAGGTGCTGCGCGCTGGAGTCGAGGCCGTGCCACAGGCGCAGCTGGAATCCGGGCGCTCCATCGGCCTTTCAGAAGGCCAGCTGCTGCGCCATGTGATCTTGCCGCAAGCCGGCATCCTCAGCCTGCCAGCGCTGTTCGCCAATTTCATCTTCCTGCTCAAAGAGACCACCGTGGTCTCGGCAGTGGCGGTGCCAGAGATTCTCTATACCACCAAGAACTACATCGCCTTGTACTACAAGACCTATGAAATGCTGACCGTGCTGACACTGCTCTGCGTGCTGCTGTTCCTGCCGCTGTCGCTGCTACTGCGTTACCTGGAAAGGAGGCTGCAACATGGCCAGTTCGGCTCCTGAGCTCCTGCTGATCTCGCTCCCGCAACTCGCGGCGGGCGCTGTACAGACCTTGAGCATATCCGCGCTGAGTATCCTCCTGGCCACTGCCGGCGGCCTGCTCTATGGGGTGCTGGCGACCCTCGGCAACCGCCTGCTCAATGTGCTCTTGCTGGTCTATCTGGAGCTGTTCCGGGCGATCCCGGTACTGGTCTGGCTGTATCTGCTGTTCTTCGGCCTGCCGATCTTCTTCGCGCTGAACATCCCAAGCTTCTGGTGCGCGGTGCTGGTGTTGAGTTTGTGGGGCGCCAGCGAAGTCGGTGAAGTGGCCCGCGGCGCCTTGCAGTCGTTGCCCCGTGGCCAGCGCGAAGCCGGCCTGTCGATTGGCCTCGCTGGCTGGCAGCTGTATGGCTATGTGTTGCTGCCCCAGGCGCTCAAACGCATGACTCCACCCACCATCAACATTTACACGCGGATCATCAAGACCAGTTCGCTGGCGGTGCTGATCGGCGTGGTCGAGGTGATCAAGTCTGGCCAGCAGATCATCGAGCGCACTTACGAGTCGGTGCTGATCTATGGCGCGCTGTTGCTGTTTTTCTTCTTTGTTTGCTATCCACTTTCGGCCGCCTCGCGTGTGCTGGAACGGCGCTGGGCTCACGCATGAACGCACTGATCGAATTCAACCGCTTCAACAAATTCTTCGGCGAGCAGCAGGTGCTCAACGAAGTGGATCTACAGGTGCAGGCTGGTGAAGTGGTGGTCATCCTCGGCCCCAGTGGCTGTGGCAAGAGCACCCTGTTGCGCTGCCTCAATGGCCTGGAACAGGCCCACAGTGGTCACCTGCGGCTGGACGGTGAGGAGCTGCTTGACGCTGGCACCGACTGGCGCCAGGTGCGTCAGCGCGTGGGCATGGTGTTCCAGAGCTATCACCTGTTCGGCCACATGAGCGTTATCGACAACCTGCTGCTCGGCCCGCTCAAGGTGCAGAAGCGCCAGCGCGCCGAGGCGCTGGCGCAGGCCGAAGCGCTGTTGGCCCGGGTTGGCTTGCTGGACAAGCGTGACGCCTTTCCTCGGCAGTTGTCCGGTGGTCAGCAGCAGCGGATCGCTATCGTGCGCTCATTGTGCATGAACCCGCAGGTGATGCTGTTTGATGAGGTCACCGCCGCCCTCGACCCGGAGATGGTCAAGGAAGTCCTGCAAGTCATCCAGGGCCTCGCCCGCGACGGTATGACCCTGCTCATCGTTACCCACGAAATGGCCTTTGCTCGTGCAGTGGCCGACCGCATCGTGTTCATGGAGGCCGGCAGGATCCTTGAACAAAGCGACCCCGAGAGCTTTTTCACGCAACCGCGAAGCGCACGCGCGCAGCAGTTCCTGGAGAAATTCTCCTTTGTCGAAAGCCTGCCGAAGACACTAGAAAAGGAACTGTCATGAAAGCTGCCGCCCTTACCAAACTGCTCGCACCGTTGTTCGGCCTGGCCTTGCTGGCCGGCTGCAACAAGGCTGAAGAGCCGCCTAAACCGACCACTTCAGCTGCCAGCCCGGCTACCAGCTACCTGGAAGTGATCAAGGCCCGCGACAAGTTGATCGTGGGCGTGTTCACCGACAAGCCGCCGTTCGGTTTCGTCGACGAGACAGGCCGCTACGTCGGCTTTGACACCGACATCGGCCGGCGCCTGGCCAAGGATCTGCTGGGTGATGAAAACAAGGTTGAGTTTGTCGCAGTCGAACCGGCCAGCCGTATACCGTTTCTGCAAAGCGACAAGGTCGATCTGATCCTGGCCAACATGACCGTTACCCCTGAGCGCAAAGAAGCGGTGGAATTCACCAACCCCAACCTGCGCGTCGCCGTGCAAGCCATCGTCGCCGACGGCAGCCCTGTGCAAAAACTCGACGAACTGGCAGACAAGACCATCATCGTCACCACCGGCACCACGGCTGATATCTGGCTGACCAAGAACCATCCGGACTGGAAGCTGCTCAAGTTCGAGAAGAACAGTGAGTCGCTGCAAGCCCTGGCCAACGGTCGTGGTGATGCCTATGCGCAGGACAACCTGATCCTGTTCAGCTGGGCCAAGCAGAACCCGGGCTATCGTGTGCTGCCAGAGCTGCTGGGTGAAGAGGCGCCGATCGCACCGGCAGTGAAGAAGGGCAATATCGAGTTGCGTGACTGGGTCAATGCCGAGCTGGCCAAGCTGGGTGAAGAGAAGTTCCTGCTCAAGCTGTATGACCTGTACGTGCGCAAGGAACTGTCGGACGACACCAAGCCTGAAAGCGTGATCGTCGAAGGCGGCAAGTGGCAGGGCTGATCTGCCACACGCTGCCAGATCAATCAGCGGGCATCAGGCGCAAGCTACTGCGCGCCGGGATCACGCCCAGCTGCGCCCGCTGATAACGGCCTTCGATGTAGTCCTCGGCCTGATCGCGATAATGCCGGTCGAACGGCACGCCGCTCTGGCCGAGCGGGTTGATGCTCAGCGCCTGGGCGGGGTCGGCGAAGTCGATGAGCCGCCGGGTCGAAGGCCCATAGGTCACCGGCCAGGGCGCCGGGCCGATCTTGGCCGAGAGATTGTTCGGCGCCTCGTGGGTCCCCGGCGCTGCAAACGGGCCGACGTTGAACAGCAGATTGAGCGGCTTCTGCACGCCCAGCGGATGGTTGTGGGTCAGGGTATGCGCCTTGCCCCATTGCCAGTTGGCCGGGTCGGCGCCAAAGGTTTCGCCCAGGTGGGCCAACGTCTTGCGCCAGGCCTGGCGCACCACCGCACTGCGACCGGCAGGGTCAGTGGCGCCGCGCTGGCTCCACCAGGGTGATCCCGGATCAGCTGCAAGTCGGGGAAGAGCGGCATCGATGGCGCGGGTGTTGAGCAGCATCGTGAACCAGGTATCGCCCAGTTCATCGTGCAGTGCGGCATGGGCCAGCTCGTACAGGAACTGATTGAACAGGGTCGCGCTGGTCGAATCCAGCGGGTAGTCACCGCGCCAGGCAGCGAGCTGCTCGACCAGCTCCTGCTCCTGCACGCCCTCGGCCGCTTCGCGCAAGGTCGCCAGCAATGGCGCGAGCAGGCGTGGGCCGTAGTCGCTGGCGGTGTCCAGTTGCAGCGCCTGGCTGTTGCTCATGTCCCATTTGATCTGCGGGTTGGCCAGTTGCCGGTCAAGCTGACGGCCGCGGTCGGCCAGGTTGTAGTAACCCGGCACCGGAATCGTGGCCGGCGGCTGAAAGTTGGCCGAGACGATGTAGCCGCTGGCTGGGTTTTCCTGCTGCGGGTTGAAGTTGAAGGGGTAGAAGCCAAGCTTGTCTGCCTGGCCGCTGCTGCCGTCGAGAATGAACGCCGGGTTGACCCCCTCCGGGCGAATCGGCAACTGCGCCGCCGCCCACCAGCCGATATCACCACTGGCATTGGCCCACACAAGGTTCAGCCCGGGCGACTGAATCTTCACCGCCGCCAGGCGCATCTTGTTCAGGCTGTCGGCGCGGTTGAGCTGGTAGAAACCTTCAAGGATCGGGTTTTCGGTTTGCAGGAACGCCCACCACATGGCAATCGGCGTGGCTCCCGCCGTTTCGCCGAGCACGCTGTTGACGATCGGCCCGTGGGACGAGCTGCGCAAGGTGATCTCGACCGGCGCTGCGTCCTTCACGACGATCTGCTGCTGACTGCGTTGCAAGGTTTGCCACTGGCCGTCGATCATCACCTGTTCGGGATTGGCCGGGTTGCTGCGCTCGGCAATCAGGTCGACGTCGTCGTTCTGGAACATGGTCAGGCTCCAGCCGAAATCGCGGTTGTGGCCGAGCAGGGCAAACGGGTTGAGTGCCTGGAAGTAGCCATACAGCTCAAACCCCGGCGTCGACAGCTCGGCCTCGTACCACACCGCCGGCACGGCAAAGCCGATATGCGGATCGCCGGCCAGCAGCGGGCGGCCGCTGCGGGTGCGGCTGGCTGAAACTGCCCAGGCATTGCTGCCTTCGAACTGCGGCAGGCCGGCGGCGGCCAGGGCGTCCTGGCTGGCGCTGGCCAGTTGCTCGAGGCTGCGCCAGTCAGCGGCTGCCAGGCGCGGGGCGAGGGCGCCTTCGGGTTGCCAG
Source organism: Pseudomonas shirazensis (assembly GCF_050496565.1). GTDB lineage: Bacteria > Pseudomonadota > Gammaproteobacteria > Pseudomonadales > Pseudomonadaceae > Aquipseudomonas > Aquipseudomonas shirazensis_A. The sequence goes on along the minus strand of NZ_JBNWAE010000001.1, from coordinate 396,131 downwards.
TCGAGGTCGAAGATATTCAGGTAGTCAGCGCCGAGCTGATCGCGGATGTAGGTCAGCGCCGGTTCAGTGCGAAACGCGGCGGCGAAGCTGTAGGCCAGATAACCGGCGATGCTTAGAGTGTCCTCGGCGCTGAAGGGGCGTGGGGTGATGCCGAGTAGGTCGAACTCGACCGGTTTGGGGTGGCTGGCCTGCCATTGGTTGACCCCATCCAGATAGGCCTGCAAACCCTGCCAGGCGGGGCCTTGGCGATCCTGACGCTGGACCATGCGGGCGGCCTGCTCGCGGATGCGCAGGCTGCGGAACAGGGTATCGGTGGCGACCAGCTTGCTGCCGAGCACTTCGGCCAGCTCGCCTCGGGCCAGGCGGCGCATGATCTCCATCTGGAACAGCCGGTCCTGCGCGTGCACATAACCCAGTGCGCGGTACAGGTCGGCTTCGCTCTGCGCCTGGATATGCGGCACGCCGCGCTCGTCATAACGCACATTGACCGGCGCCTGCAGGCCGCGCAGGCTCAGCTCGCCATCGCGTTGTGGCTGCTTGCTGTGGACGTACCAGTAACCGCCAGCAGCGGCCACGGCAATCAGCACGACCAGTACGGACAAGCTGCGTTTCATCAGAACTCCTTGTGCATATCAACGCAAACGGTTGTCAGATCATTGACCGAATCGCGCCACCCGCCTAGCCCCAAAAGGAGTCTGCATGTCCCTCAGCGAAAAACAGAAGATGCTCAGCGGCCAGCTTTACCACGCAGGCTGCCCCGAGTTGCAGGCTGAGCAACGCAGCAACAAGCAGTGGATGGACCGTTACAACGGCAGCGACGAGCAGCTCAAGCTCAGCCGCCATAACTTGCTGGCCGAGCATCTTGCCGCAGTCGGCGAGGGCGTGATCATCCGCCCGCCGTTCTATTGCGACTACGGCTACAACATCAGTATCGGTGCCAACACCTTCATCAACTTCAGCTGCGTGATCCTCGACGTGCTGCCGGTACACATCGGCCACGACTGCCAGATCGCGCCGTCGGTGCAGATCTACACCGCCGATCACCCACTCGACCCGGACGTACGCCGCACCGGCCTGGAAAGCGGGCGGCCGGTGCACATCGGCAACAACGTCTGGATCGGTGGCGGTGCGATCATTCTGCCGGGGGTCACCATCGGTGATGACGCGGTGATCGGTGCCGGCAGCGTGGTGACTCGCGACGTCGCCGCCGGGGCGGTGGTGGTGGGGAATCCGGCGAGAGTGCGGGACTAAAGAAGATGCCCTGCGGTGTGGCCGCAGGGCATTGTTCAAGCGTTTTTGAATCCAGGCTTGCCGTTGGCGGCGCGCCATTCCTTGACGCGCTTCAAGACCCCCTCGGGGCTAACGTCGGCGCCGGCGGGAGGGTAGAAAAGAACATCCGTCTGGTCTGGATGTTCAGTGACTTTTACGAAGTGGAGCACCAGGCTTTCCCGATACTTCTCTAACGCTGTACCGGTCAGCGGTGTAGGGTCAGTGTAAAGCTCAGAGATCAACGCTAGAAACTCGGACTCTTCATAGTCTTCAAATTTGTTCTTGAATTTCATTGGCCACCCCGATGATGGTTGATGTGTTGATTGGGTGTCATGACTACGATGTTGTCCAGGTCATAAACACTTCCGCCCTGTGCGACCTCATGGATGTGATGCAACTCGAACTTCATGCGACTGCCTCTTTGCCCGCTGAGGGGGGCGTAGGGTGCTTTTCCGTTCAACATCTCTTGAATGTTCAAAGGAGTGAAATGCTTTCTGAAAACCTCATCTGCTGCCACCTCCATCCAGATCGCCTCACGAAGCTTACCGAAGCTGCTGAATCTCCGCCCCGTGAGCCTTTCCGCAATTCTTGTAGGAATTGCCGCACCCTGCGGTGTTGACCCTGCCTCAAGAAATCGGTCAGTCGGTAGCTGACCTGCGCCCTTGGCAACCCCCGCAATCTCCCGCGGATCGCGGAACATTACATAGATCGGTGCCAACCCGGAGTCGGCTGGGAAGATGATGACGTAGTCATCGATATGCGTATCCGCCAGCTCGGGAAACTCGCGAATGTCCGCTGCAGGCGGGGTGCTGATGCTGCCGGGGTAGTGCTTCTGCAGGTCCTCGACGATGGGCAATCCCGGGATGGCATTGCCGCTCTCCGGGTCGTACCTGTCGAGGCTGGTGGGTGGCGTTGCCGGGTGCCAGAGCAGGGTGGCAGCGCCGGGGCCTTCTGCCGTGAAGCGATAGGCCCCTTGGGCGGTATCCCATTGAGCCTGGCGTACCCGCACATCGCGCAGGACATTGCTGCCATCCGTGGCAACCAGGTACACCTCAGTCCGCGCGTCCCTCGGCGTTGCGTTCATGCGCAGGGCCAGTTCGAGGGTCTGGCCTGCCCGGCGATTGGCCTCCTGAGTGAGGTCCGCGCCGGGGGTGAGGTAGGCCAGTGGCACGCTCACGCCCATGCGTTCACCATCGCCCAGACGGGCGGAGTAGAGCATCAGCGGTAGTGCGCGCGCTGCCGTGACGGCGGCTTCGGCGAGCAGACGCACAGCGCCTTTGCTCACCGCCTGGCCGAGGTCGTCCCAAACGGCTTCGAAGTGGGCCAGGCCACCCGCTGAGCTGGCCAGCACCAATGCATGGCGGGTACTGGCGGTCCAGGCGTGGAAGGTGAGTGGGGTGTTGCTCGGGGTCTGCCCCGAGAGCATCGACAGGTGGGCCTTCTCGTCGTACCCGGCGTGAATGTGGCCTTTGGCGATCGACAGCAGCTCGGCGACTGCCGCCTTCTCCTCAGGCCAGGTGTTGTGATGGTGATCGCTGTGGCGAATGATGCTCTGCTTGAGCTGCAAGAGTTCCGAACGCCGCTCAATCGGCGTTGTGGGGCGCTCCATGCTCAACGTGAAGTCGATCTTTGCAGGGGCGGACTGCAGCAGCTTGAAGCGCAGCGCGGTCTGGGCCGCCTGTTTTCTGACCGTGACTTGCGTTTGAATCAGTTGAGATAGTTCATGCTCAAGTTCGTCGGCGTGTTGCAGCGCCGTCTCTTCAGCGATGTCCTCGTGTTGATGGCGCTGGAAGTCATTGATCAACGTCTCCAGCGTTGCGCGAGAAAGCTGGTATTCATGGCCGAGCGCGAGAGCTGTATTGAGCTCCAGCTCCACCCGGTTGATGAGCTTGGCTACCTGTTCGCGTTGAGTGGCCTTGAGCTTGGCATTGGCGAGGTCGCGTTGCAGTCGCAGGCGCCGCCGGCCGATTTCACCAATCTGCCTGACTAGATGCTTGGCCTCGAAGGCAGCGCGATAGGATGCCAGCCACGCAGCACGGGGATCTGCCGGCGCGTTTGGACGCGTGGTAGCTGCGACGAATTCGTGGAGGGTGCGGTGCTCGGGATCACTGCCGAAGAAGCTGTTGGCCTGTTGCTGGACCTGCTGCAAGCGCGTTTGGTACTGCGCTATGAGCTGATCGGTTGCGGCAATTCTGCGGTCGATCGCGGCGACTTCGCTCAGGCCTTCGAGCGAACCCGCTTGGCTGTCCAGGGCGTGATCGAGCTGTTGACCGAGCGTGGCCTGAAGCCGTTCGTGGTCCTCTTTGACTTGACGTTTATCGGCCTCTGTCTGCGCAACCAGGTCGATGACCAGTCTGCCCGGGCGAAAGGTTGAAACGTAGTAGTGGTGGGGGATCCGGTTGTGGCCCCAGTGCAATTTAAAGCTGTTGTTGGAGTTGCCTGAGACGTTGGTGGGGGGAAGGGTGATGGGTCCTCGCTGTGACATACAGAGCTCCTTGTGCTGTATGTCGCTACGCTAGGGATCCTCCCTGGGGGCTCTGCCGTAGATAATTAGTGGCTGCCCTCTATCTGCCAGGGGCAGAAACACCCGATTGCAAGCGAGTTCGAAGCCTGCACCTGGCGGTCTTCAAGCAAGGCCTCGAGGATCGGCTCGATGAAACTGTTACTCGAGTTGCACACCGCGCCTTCGCTGTATGGGCCGAAGTAAGCCAGGCGGCCCTGGCGGTCCCAGATCGCCACGGCGGGGCTGGCCGGCAGGCTGGCACTGCCGGGCAGTTCGTGCAGAACCTTGAGCGCGGCCAGGTTGGCCGGCAGCGCGCCATGGCTGGCGGGCTTTTGCAGCAGATAGAAACTCACTCCCTGCGGCGTGAACTGCTCTACCAGTTCGCTCAGGTGTTGCTGGTTGCCGACGTTGCACGGGCACGCCGGGTCCCAGAAATGCACCACACGGATAGCCCCGGGGCCGGCAAGCTCGGCGGGCAGGCGCAACTGGCTGCCATCGAACAGCGTCGCCTGATTGGCGAACGGGCGCAGATAACGTGACTGGAAACTGTCGTAAGTCCACCACAGCACGGCGGCGCAGAGCAGGGTGATGGCCAGGGTCGACAGCTTCTTCATGGGGGCCCGCAGCTGCGGTACTCGCTTTTGGCAATGAGTTGGAGGGGCGCCCAGCTTGCCATGCGCCGCGCTTGAGCTGAATATCCCAGATCAATACTTGTTTGCGGACTTTGCCGATGCCTGCTCCTTTCAACGTCGACCTGCGCAGCGGCCTCGCGCCACTGTCGAGCCGCCAGCCGTTATCTGCCGAGGCGCATTCATACCAGCACTTCTATGGCCTGGATCTGCCTGTGCAGCGTTTGCTCGGCAGCTTCGAGGCGGGCGGTTTCGAGCTGGTGGGCCAGGCCTGGCTGCCGCCGCAGCCGGTGGCGACGCTGTTCGTGCTGCACGGCTACTACGACCATATGGGGCTGTACCGGCATGTCATCGAGTGGGGGCTGAGCAAGGGCTTTGCGGTGGTCAGCTGTGACTTGCCAGGGCATGGCCTGTCCAGTGGCGAGCGGGCCAGTATCAGTGACTTCGGGCTTTATCAGCAGACGCTGGTGGCGCTGTTCGGCCAGGCCCGTGAGCTGGAGCTGCCGCGCCCGTGGCATCTATGCGGGCAGAGCACCGGTGGGGCAATCGCGGTCGATCACGTACTGCATGCCGGGGAACACAGCCCGGTCGATGGCGAGCTGATCCTGCTTGCACCGCTGGTGCGGCCGCGGGCCTGGCACTGGTCCAAGCTCAGCTATCGGCTGCTGCGCCACTTCGTCAACGGCATCCAGCGCCAGTTCAGCGAAAACAGCAACGACCCGGCGTTTCTGCCGTTTCTGCAGGCCGACCCGCTGCAACCACGGCGTTTGCCGACTGCCTGGGTGGGTGCGTTGATGAGCTGGGTCAAGCGGATCGAGACGGCGCCGTCGAGCACGCGCAGGCCTTTGATTGTGCAGGGTGAGGCCGATGGCACGGTCGACTGGCGTTACAACCTCAAGGTACTCAAGGCCAAGTTCGCTGATCCGCAAATCCTGCTGCTGCCAGATGCGCGCCACCACCTGGCCAATGAATTGCCGGCAACGCGTCAGCGCTACCTTGAGTTCATCAACCAGCGGCTGGGCTGATTACTTGAGCTGATTGCCGTTCTGGCCGACCGCAAGTCCTGCTCGCACTGCTGCAAGAGCCGCCTGGTAATACGCCTGACCGTCAGCTGATTCGGCGAAGTTGGCGAACTCTTCCAGTTCGGCGTCGCTGAGCTCGCGGTAGACATAGAGCAAGGTGTTGTTGAGGTCTTCGCCGATCTGGTTCATCAGGCGCTGGCGCTGGCCGTCGAGCAACCCTTGCGCCTGACCGCCACCAAACAACCCAGGGATCATCGAGCTCAGGCTGTCGGCAGCCACGCCAGCGATCGCCAGGCTGACTTCGGCGCCGGCCTCGCGCGCGGGCAGGGCCTGGGCCAGGTGGCCCATGATCAGTTGCCGGGTATCGCTGACCTGCAGCTTTGGCAGGCCTTTGGCGTTCTTGGCCAACTGGTCTTTGCGCGTGGCGAGCAACTCGGCGGCCACCACCTTGCGCCCCAACGGCGAATTGAAGAATGCCAATGCCGGCGCCGGGTTGGCCAGCTTGCTGCGCAGCTGCGCCTGTGCGCGCTGGTCCATGGCCTGGGCCTGGAAGCGTTGGTTGCTGTTGCTCACCAGCGCCTGGTAAACCGCAGGCGGCAGGCTGTTGCGGTAGCGCTGTTGGGCAGCACTCACGGCATCATTGAAGTGGGCGCGCTGGTCGGGCCAGCCGGCGGCCTTGTACAGCTGATCGAGGCTGTCTGCCCAGACATGCATGGTGCAGATCATCAGCAACAGCAGGGTAAACAAACGGCGCATTCAGGACTCCTGTCGGCAGTGGGCTATTGTCCGTGGCGCAGTGGGAGTTTGTCGAGACGCAATGACGCCGGTCAGCCAAGTGGCGCTGGAGGGGGCCTGGGCGAATGGCTATGATGCGCCATGCAGATTACTTCCGATGTTTCCAAGCTGTCCGCGATTGTCGATGACCTGGCCGGCCAGGGCTGGTCGCAGCAGGCCGACTTTTTGCCGGCCGAGCTGGTCAGCGCGCTGGCCGCTGAATGCCGCCGGCGCGCCGGCGACGGCCAGCTCAACCCGGCCGGGGTTGGCCGTGGCGGCACGCTTGAGGTGCGCGAGGCGATCCGAGGCGATCATATCCGTTGGCTGGAGCCTGGCGAATCGGGCGCTTGCGATCGCTACCTGGACGCCATGGACGCGCTGCGTCAGGCAATCAATCAAGGCCTGTTCATCGGCCTTGAAGACTACGAATGCCACTTCGCCCTGTACCCGCAGGGGGCGTTCTATCGGCGCCATCTGGACCGCTTTCGCGATGACGACCGCCGCGCCGTGTCGGCTGTGTTCTACCTCAATCAGGACTGGCAGCCCGGCGACGGTGGCGAGTTGCGCATGTTCCTCGATGAACAGCGCGTGCATGACGTCGCGCCCACGGCCGGCACCTTGGTGGTGTTTCTGTCTGGCGATGTGCCCCATGAAGTGCTGGCGGCCGGGCGTGAGCGCCTGTCGTTGACTGGCTGGTTCCGCAGGCGTGGCAATGAGCCGTTCTGAATTGTCGCGGGTTCTGGTCAGTGCATGCCTGCTGGGCCAGCCGGTGCGTTACGACGGGCGCGCCAGCGGGCATCCGGACGTGCTGCAAGGCTGGCAGGCCGAAGGCCGTGTGGTCGCGCTGTGCCCGGAGGTGGCCGGCGGCTTGCCGACGCCGCGGCCACCGGCGGAGATCCCCGGCGGGCAGGGCGCGCAGGTACTCGACGGGCAGGCGCAAGTGATCGCGGTGTCGGGCGAGGACGTCAGTGCGGCGTTTTTGGCGGGTGCGCAGATCGCCTTGGCGCTGGTGCGCCGGCACGGCATCCGGGTCGCCGTGCTCAAGTCCGGCAGCCCCTCCTGCGGTAACCAGCTGACCTACGACGGCAGCTTCAGCGGGGTCAAAGTGGCGGGGCAGGGCGTGACTACTGCGTTGCTGCGCCGCGAAGGTGTGCAGGTGTTCAGCGAGCTGGAACTGGCCGAGGCGCAGCAGGCGCTGGCCGCCCTCGACCGCTGATGCATTACCGGCAGGTCACTGGCCGGCGGTGGGTTGCTCACCCTTGAGCCACTTCTTCTCAAGATCAGCCAGTCTGCCGTCATCCTTGATCCGCTGCAGGGCGTTGTTCACTGCGCTCTCGAAGGCCGGGTTGTCTTTCTGGAACGGGATCACCAGCTTGTCACTGCCAAACGGCTGGCTGACATCCAGTGCCGCGTCGACCTTCTGCGCAGCGCGCAGCTGGCTCAGGGCAACGTCGATCTTGCCGCTCTCGACCTCGGGCAATATCTGCTCTGCGGGTGTTTCGATGAACTCGGCACGCAGGTCCAGCTCCTTGGCCAGGGCCTGGCCAAGCTCGACATCGAAGCCCGCCAGGTGTTCGTCCTGTTTGAAGGCATAAGGCGGTGTATCGGCTTGCACGGCAATGCGCAGTTCGCCCCGGTCGTTGATTTCGTCTATCAGCTCGGCCTGGGCCAACGGACTGATCAGTACTGCCAGCAGTACGCCAATGGTCAAACGCATGAGTATCCCTTCTTGTTCAGCAGGTAAATTTCATTCGCCGCGGCTTTATTTGTGGCTGCGGTCGAACGCTGGCTATGACCGTGGGTCTCTCCTAATGTTTAAACCGCTGATAAATTATTTATGACAGCGGGCCCAGACACCTCGGGCCACATTTGGACTATGTTGATGCTCCGCTGCCGATCGTTTCCTGGCGGCGGTCAATGAAGTGAATCACAGGAGAAGTGAATGAACAGCCTATTTTCGCGTGCTGCCGTGGCCGGTCTGCTTATGGGGGCGTCGGTACTCGCCAGTGCAGCGGATGCTCTGCAAAGCCAGGAGCCACCGAAGGATGCCAAGGTCTTCATTGTTTCCCCGGCGGATGGGGCCACGGTCGACAAGACCTTTACCGTCAAATTTGCCATCGAAGGCATGGCGCTGAAACCCGCTGGCGACCAGACTCCGCATAGCGGCCATCACCACTTGCTGGTGGATGTCGACAAGCAGCCACTGAGCGATACCCCGCTGCCGACCAGCCTGATGCCGGAAAACAACGCGCCGCTGCCGGCTGGGCCGCAGGTGCTGCATTTCGGCAAGGCGCAGACTGAAGCGACCATCACCCTGACACCGGGCAAGCACACCCTGCAGCTGGTGCTGGGTGACAAGTATCATGTGCCGTTCAAGCCTAGCGTTGAATCGCAGAAGATTACCGTTACCGTTAAGTGACAGTAATTGGGGCCGCGTTGCGGCCCTATCGCGACACAAGGCCGCTCCTACAGGGGATTACGCGATCTCCTGTAGGAGCGGCCTTGTGTCGCGATAGGGCTGCAAAGCAGCCCCAATATCTTCAGCCAGCAATCAAGCTCAGAACAGTACGCGCGAGCGGATAGTGCCCTTCACGTGCTGCAGTTTTTCCTGAGCCAGATCCGAATACTCGGCATCGACGTCGATCACCACGTAGCCAACCTTCTCGTCGGTCTGCAGGAACTGACCGGAGATGTTGATCCCGTTTTCGGCGAAGACCTTGTTGATCTCGCTGAGCACGCCAGGGATGTTCTCGTGGATGTGCAGCAGGCGGTGTTTGCCTGGGTGGGCCGGCAGGGCCACTTCCGGGAAGTTGACCGACGACACCGAAGTACCGTTGTCGCTGTACTTGACCAGCTTCTCGGCGACTTCCAGGCCAATGTTGGCCTGCGCTTCGGCAGTCGAGCCACCGATGTGCGGAGTCAGGATGACGTTGTCCAGGCCACGCAGCGGGCTTTCGAACTCGTCATCGTTGGAGCGCGGCTCCACCGGGAACACGTCGATGGCGGCGCCGATCAGGTGCTTGTCCTTGATCGCGTTGGCCAGGCTTTCCAGCTCGACCACGGTACCGCGGGCGGCGTTGATCAGGATCGAGCCCTTTTTCATCGCGCGGATTTCTTTCTCGCCGATCATCCACTGGGTCGATGGCAGCTCAGGCACGTGCAGCGAGACGATGTCGGCCAGGCCCAGCAGTTCATTGAGGCTAGCCACCTGCGTGGCGTTGCCCAGCGGCAGTTTGGTCAGCGGGTCGAAGAAGTACACTTGCATGCCGACGCTTTCAGCCAGTACCGACAGCTGGGTGCCGATCGAGCCGTAGCCAACGATGCCGAGCTTCTTGCCGCGAATCTCGAACGAGTTGGCCGCGCTCTTGATCCAGCCGCCGCGGTGGCAGGCAGCGTTTTTCTCGGGGATGCCGCGCAGCAGCAGGATCGCTTCGGCCAGGACCAGCTCGGCTACCGAACGGGTGTTCGAGTACGGCGCGTTGAACACGGCAATGCCGCGCTCGCGAGCAGCGCCAAGGTCGACCTGGTTGGTGCCGATGCAGAAACAACCTACCGCCACCAGCTTCTTCGCGCAGTCGAAGATTTCTTCGGTCAGTTGGGTCCGCGAGCGGATACCAATGAAGTGCGCGTCGGCGATCTTTTCCTTGAGCTCGGCTTCGGGTATTGAACCGGTCAGGTACTCGATGTTGGTGTAGCCGGCAGCCTTGAGGGTATCGACCGCGTTCTGGTGCACACCTTCAAGAAGAAGGAACCGGATCTTGCTCTTGTCGAGAGAAGTCTTGCTCATCTGCGTAAACCTGTATCCCGGAGAAATAATGGCGAGGAGGTGAAGCGGCGCGGCGTCGGCCTTAGCACGAACAGCGGGAGGGCTATGCTAGCATACGCGACACAATCTGAGCTCCCACCGACAGGTGAAGAGTGCTCAGGGTGACTATGAATAAGTCGAGAGTTCCGGCGATGACCCACCCTGCGGTAATTGAAGAGCTGCTGACCTTGGTCGACCCTGGCAAGGTGCTTACCGACCCTGCTTCGCTGGAGGCGTACGGCAAGGACTGGACCAAACATTACCCGCCCGCGCCAAGCGCGATTGTGCTGCCCAAGACCATCGAACAAGTGCAGGCCATCGTCGCCTGGGCCAATCGCCATCAAGTTGCGCTGGTGCCTTCCGGTGGCCGCACTGGCCTGTCCGCCGGGGCCGTCGCCGCCAACGGTGAAGTGGTGGTGGCCTTCGACGCCATGAATCAGGTGCTCGCCTTCAATGAGTTCGACCGCACCGTGGTCTGCCAGCCTGGCGTGATCACCCGCCAGTTGCAGCAACTGGCCGAAGAGCACGGCCTTTATTACCCGGTCGACTTCGCCTCGTCCGGCTCCAGCCAGATTGGCGGCAATATCGGCACCAATGCCGGCGGGATCAAGGTGATCCGCTATGGCATGACCCGCAACTGGGTGGCCGGCATCAAGGTCGTCACCGGCAAGGGCGAGCTGCTCGAGTTGAACAAGGACCTGATCAAGAACGCCACCGGTTATGACCTGCGCCAGCTGTTCATCGGCGCCGAGGGCACCCTGGGGTTTGTCGTCGAGGCGACCATGCGCCTTGATCGGGCGCCACGCAACCTGACGGCGATGGTCCTTGGCACCGCTGACTTCGATTCGATCATGCCGGTGCTGCACGCGTTTCAGGGCCGGCTCGACCTGACTGCCTTCGAGTTCTTTTCCGACAAGGCGCTGGCCAAGGTCATGGGCCGCGGCGATGTCCCGCCGCCGTTCGCCACCGCCTGCCCGTTCTATGCACTGCTGGAGTTCGAAGCCAGCAACGAGGACGTGGCCAATGACGCCCTGGCCACCTTCGAGCACTGCGTCGAGCAGGGCTGGGTGCTGGATGGGGTGATGAGCCAGAGCGAGACTCAGCTGAAAAACCTGTGGAAGCTGCGCGAGTACATCTCCGAGACCATCTCGCACTGGACGCCGTACAAAAACGATATCTCGGTTACCGTTTCCAAGGTGCCGGCCTTCCTGCGTGAGATCGATGCCGTGGTCGCCGAGCATTACCCGGACTATGAAGTGGTCTGGTATGGCCATATCGGCGACGGCAACCTGCACCTGAACATCCTCAAGCCCGATGACATGAGCAAGGATGATTTCTTTGCCTCCTGCGCCAGGGTCAACAAGTGGGTGTTCGAGATCGTTCAGCGCTACAACGGCTCGATCTCGGCCGAGCATGGCGTTGGCATGACCAAACGTGACTACCTCGGTTACAGCCGCTCAGCGGAAGAAATCGCCTGCATGAAGGCAATCAAGGCCGTTTTCGACCCTAACGGCATCATGAATCCGGGTAAGATCTTCGCTCCTGAATAAAAGCAGCCAGCACAAGGAATCGGCCATGAGTTACCAGCACCAGTACGTAGACGGCACGCGCATCCACTTCCCGCTGGGCAAAGTGGTCTGCATCGGGCGCAACTACGCCGAGCACGCCAAGGAACTGGACAACCCCATCCCGAGCGAGCCACTGCTGTTCATCAAGCCTGGCAGCTGCGTGGTCCCGCTGGCGGGCGGCTTCAAGATCCCGAGCGATCGTGGTGCGGTGCACTATGAAGCCGAGATCGCGGTGCTGCTGGGCAAGTCCCTTTCGGCCAAGCCTTCGGAAGAAGAAGTGCTCGACGCCATCTCCGGCTTTGCCCCGGCGCTGGACCTGACCCTGCGTGACGTGCAGGCCAAACTCAAGGAAAAGGGCCTGCCGTGGGAGCTGAGCAAGAGCTTTGATGGCGCCTGCGTACTGCCGCCGTTCGTGGCCGCCAGCGCATTCGAAGACCTCACCGACATCCCGGTGCGCCTGACCATCAATGGTGCCGTGCGTCAGGATGGCAGCAGCGCGCTGATGCTCAACCCGATCGTGCCGATGATCCAGCACATGGCGGCGCAGTTTTCGTTGCAGGCTGGTGATGTGATTTTGACTGGGACTCCGGCTGGGGTTGGCCCGTTTGAAGCCGGTGACGAACTGGTGCTGGAGTTGCCTGGGGTTTGCCGGTTTGAGAGCAAGGTGCTCTGAGCATTCGATAATGCCGGGGGGCGCTTTGCGCCCCTTTCGCGACACAAGGCCGCTCCTACAGGCAGCGGCGCCAGTAAGCCTTGCGGCTTTTCTGTAGGAGCGGCCTTGTGTCGCGATAGGGCTGCACAGCAGCCCCCGACGCACTCAATACAAACGCAATTCTTGTCATTTTTTTCACAATCGATCTGGATAATGCGGCTACCCGAAAGCCCATTCGCCGCGCCCAACCCTGCTCGGCTGTCTCAGGAATCTCCTGCCATGACGTCATCCAGCGCTTCAATCCCCCCTTCCCGCAAGCGTCGCCTGTTCCTGCGTTGGCCCTTTTTGCTGGGTGTCGTGGCGGTGATCGGCTATGGCGTGGTGTTCGCCATGCACTGGGATGATCGTGGCCTGCTCTGGATCAAGGAGCGCTTCGAGAGCAAATTCGAGCGCAGCGAAAGCATCTGGCTGCCGGACTATACGGCCGACATCGATGCCAAGGTGCTGCCCGGCATGAATGATGACGAAGCCTCAGACCTTGCCTACAACCCCCGGACCAAAACCCTGTTTGCGGTGATGGGCAAGAACCCGTTTCTGGTCGAGCTGACGCTGGACGGTGACGTTCTGCGCAAGATGCCTTTGCATGGCTGGTCGAACCCGGAAGGCGTGGCGGTGCTTGAAGGTGACCAGCTCGCCATCGTCGATGAGCGCAGCCACGATCTCACCTTGGTTACGGTTGGGCCGGACACCCGCGAACTGAATCGCAAGGATTTTCACAGCTACGATCTGGGCGAGTCGGCCGATAGCAACAAGGGCTTCGAAGCCGTCGCCTGGGACCCACTGCGTCAGCGGCTGTTGATCGGCGAAGAGCGCCCGCCGCGCTTGTTCAGCTGGGCCACCGATGGCCGCAGCCCGCTGACCGGAGCCAAGCAGCCGGTGCCCAGCGATGAACTCGACCTGCGTAATCTTTCGGCCCTGAGCATCGATCCGCGCACCGGTCATCTCCTGCTGCTGTCGGCTGATTCGAACATGCTGCTGGAGCTGGATGAAACCGGCGAGCAAGTCAGCTTCATGACCTTGCTCGGTGGTTTCAACGGCCTCAAGGACCGCATCCCGCGCGCCGAAGGCGTGGCGATGGATGAGCACGGCACGTTGTACATGGTCAGCGAGCCGGATCTGTTCTACCGCTTCAAGAAGAAATAACGGCAACGGCAATGATGGCATTAAGCTTGTCTTCAGCTGATCGTGATTAGCTTTGCCTTCCATTCACCGAGTTTGCCTCCATGCGCCGTTATCTCCGCTTGCCTGTGCTGTTGCTGCTGTCCGTTGTTGTCATGTTACTGGTGATCGGCGTGAAGGGTTATGAGTCGCGACTGTTCGAGCGCGGCTGGTTCAACCTCAAGACCTGGTGGCAGCCGGCCGAGCAAAGCATCGGCCTGGACCGCTATCAGGTGGTGCTTGAAGGGCAGGTCATCGAAGGCCTGGATGACGATGTATCGGCGCTGACCTTCGACCCTGATCGTAAAACCCTGTTTACCGTCACCAACAAACGCTCCGAGCTGATCGAACTGTCGCTGGACGGGCGTATTCTGCGCCGCGTGCCGTTGACCGGTTTCGGTGATCCCGAGGCGGTCGAATACATCGGCCCCAACAGCTTCGTGATTACCGACGAGCGCCTGCAACGCTTGATCCGGGTGCACCTGGATGACAACACGCGCTTTCTCGACGCCAACGACGCCGAGCAGCTCAGCCTGGGCATCGGCCTGAACGGCAACAAGGGCTTTGAGGGCCTGGCCTACGATTCGGCCGGCAAGCGCCTGTTCGTGGCCAAGGAGCGCGACCCGATGGTGATCTATGAAGTACGCGGCTTCCCCCACGACAATCCCGAGCAGCCTTATTCGGTGCAGGTCGACCAGGACCGCAAGCGCGACTCGCGGTTGTTCGTGAAGGACTTGTCGAGCCTGCAGTTCGATGAGCGCAGCGGCCATCTACTGGCGCTGTCGGATGAATCACGGCTGGTGGTGGAGCTGGATGTGAAGGGCAAACCGCTGAGTACGCTGTCGCTGCGCAAGGGTTCGCAAGGCCTGCAGAAGACCGTGCCGCAGGCGGAGGGGATTGCCATGGATGATGCCGGGACGATCTATCTGGTCAGCGAGCCGAACCTGTTCTACGTGTTCAAGCAGCCGGCGGACTGAGTACCGCAGCCCACGGCCACCTTGAACAGGGGCCGTGGGCGCGTCGCTGTTTACTTGGCGGTGAGGGTCTTGACCCCTTCGGCGGTGCCGAGCAGCAGCACATCGGCCGGGCGCGCGGCGAACAGGCCGTTGGTGACCACGCCGACGATGGCGTTGATCTGCTGCTCGAGCTCGACCGGGTTGGTGATCTGCATGTTGTGCACATCCAGAATCACGTTGCCGTTATCGGTCAGCACGCCTTCGCGGTAGACCGGGTCGCCGCCCAGCTTGACCAGTTCGCGGGCAACGTGGCTGCGCGCCATCGGGATCACTTCGACCGGCAACGGGAATTCGCCCAGTACCGGCACCAGCTTGCTGCCGTCTGCGATGCAGATGAAGGTCTTGGCCACGGCGGCGACGATCTTCTCGCGGGTCAGTGCAGCGCCGCCGCCCTTGATCAGGTTCAGGTGCGCGTCGCTCTCGTCGGCGCCGTCCACGTAGAACTCAAGCTCACTGACGCTGTTCAGCTCGTACACCGGGATGCCATGGCCCTTGAGGCGCTGGGCAGTGGCCTCGGAGCTGGCGACTGCGCCGTCGAAGGCGCCTTTGTGCTGAGCCAGGGCGTCGATGAAGAAGTTGGCAGTCGAACCGGTGCCGACGCCGACGACGCTCTTGTCGTCCAGCTTGGGCAGAATGAGATCGACAGCGGCCTGGGCGACGGCCTGTTTCAGTTGGTCCTGGGTCATGCGGGCTCCGAATGGGGCAGGGGAGTTTCGAGAGGCGCACAGTATAGCGGCAAGTGCCGGCAAAACCTCGGCTTTGCTGTGGTCCGCCGACGCGGCGCTGGGGTAGACTCGCAGGCCTTGTCCCGCGGCCAGTGATGCTTTCCCGATGCTCGAACAGTACGTCAAGATGATCCTCACCTCGCGCGTGTACGACGTTGCCGTCGAAACGCCGCTGCACAGTGCCGGCCAGCTGAGCAAGCGCCTGAACAATCAAGTGCTGCTCAAGCGTGAAGACCTGCAGCCGGTGTTCTCGTTCAAGATCCGCGGGGCGTACAACAAGCTGGCGCAGCTGACTGCCGAAGAGCTGGCCCGTGGCGTGGTCACGGCATCTGCCGGCAACCATGCCCAGGGCCTGGCCCTGGCTGCGCGCGAGCTGGGCATCAAAGCCACCATCGTGATGCCCAAGACCACCCCGGAAATCAAGATCGAAGGCGTGCGCTCGCGTGGCGGCAAGGTCGTGCTGCACGGCGACTCGTTCCCCGAGGCGCTGGCCTATTCGCTCAAACTGGTCGATGAAAAGGGCTTCGTCTATATCCACCCCTACGATGACCCGCACACCATCGCCGGCCAGGGCACCGTGGCCATGGAGATTCTGCGCCAGCACCCAGGCCGCCTCGACGCGATCTTTGTGCCGGTCGGCGGCGGTGGCTTGATTGCCGGCATCGCTGCCTACGTCAAATACCTGCGCCCGGAAATCAAGGTGATCGGCGTCGAGCCGGACGACTCCAATTGCCTGCAGGCGGCCATGGCCGCTGGCGAGCGGGTAGTGCTGCCGCAAGTCGGGCTGTTCGCCGATGGCGTTGCGGTCGCGCAAATCGGCCAGCACACCTTTGATATCTGCAAGCTGCACGTGGACGAAGTGATTACGGTCAGCACCGATGAAATCTGCGCCGCGATCAAGGATATCTACGACGATACCCGCTCGATTACCGAGCCTGCCGGCGCCTTGGGCGTTGCCGGGATCAAGAAGTACGTGGAAATGACCGGCGTCAGTGGTCACACTCTGGTTGCCATCGACTCCGGCGCCAACGTCAACTTCGACCGCCTGCGGCATGTGGCCGAGCGTGCCGAGCTGGGCGAGAAGCGCGAAGCGATCATCGCCGTGACCATTCCCGAGCGGCCGGGCAGCTTCAAGGCCTTCTGCGAGGCCATCGGCAAGCGCCAGATCACCGAATTCAACTACCGCAAGCACACCTCGGACGAGGCGCACATCTTTGTCGGCGTGCAGACCCATCCCGATACCGACCCGCGCGCCGCGCTGGTGCAGCAGTTGATCGAGCAAGGCTTCCCGGTTATCGACCTGACCGACAACGAACTGGCCAAGCTGCACATCCGCCATATGGTCGGCGGCCATTCGGCGCGGGCCCACGACGAGATCGTGCTGCGCTTCGAATTCCCCGAGCGGCCAGGGGCGTTGTTCAACTTCCTGACCAAGCTGGGCGGGCGCTGGAATATCTCCATGTTCCACTACCGCAACCACGGCGCCGCAGACGGGCGCGTGGTGGCCGGCTTGCAGGTGCCTGAAGACGAGCGTCATCTGGTGCCGGCAGCGTTGGCCAAGATCGGCTACCCGTACTGGGATGAGAGCGAAAACCCGGCCTACCGGCTGTTTTTGGGTTGAGGGGCTAAGCTAGACCTCGAGAGGCTTCTCGGCGCGGTGCTGTATCAGCCAGCCGCGCCAAGGCCCGCACGCGCAACCCAAGGATCTGCACATGGAATACCTGACTACCCTGAAGACCGTGCACGTTGTCGCCACCATGCTGTTGCTCGCCTGCGCCCTGGGCCTGGCCATCTACACCTGGCGGCTGCGCCAGCGTAGCGATGCGGCGGTTTATGGCCAGCTGTTGCGCCGCCCGCTGCTATTCGTCTGGCTGTTGCTCGGCGTGTGTCTGGTGAGCATGCCATTCACCGGCTGGTGGCTGGTGCATCTGGTCGGCTGGCCGTTGGGGCAGACCTGGCTGTTGGCCTCGAGCGTGATCTACACCGTCGGTGCGCTGAGTGTGTGGTGGCTGCTGATCCGCCTCAACCGCTTGAGCCGGGCTGAGCCTGGCAGCCTGCGCCTGACCTTGGCGCTGGCCGTGTTCAGTGCGGTGTGCTTTGTCTCGATTGCGGGCCTGATGGGCGCCAAGCCGGTCTGAGGTAGCCCGCGACAACCCTATTTCACAGGGAATTTCACCTGGCTGCACATAAGCATGGCGGGCGCGTTGCTGCGCTTGTGAGCTTTGTGGAACAATGCGGCAATATGCGTTTTCGAGGTTGCTGCCGTGATCGACCCGGATGGATTTCGCCCCAACGTCGGTATCATTCTCACCAATGATGCCGGACAGGTGCTATGGGCTCGACGGATCAACCAGGATGCCTGGCAATTTCCCCAGGGCGGTATCAACCCTGATGAGACGCCGGAAGATGCCCTGTACCGTGAGCTGAATGAAGAAGTCGGCCTTGAGCGTGACGATGTGCAAATTCTTGCCTGCACCCGCGGCTGGTTGCGTTATCGTCTACCCCAGCGGCTGGTGCGCACGCACAGCCAGCCATTGTGTATCGGCCAGAAACAGAAGTGGTTCCTGCTACGCCTGGTGAGCAACGAGCAACGGGTGCGTATGGACCTGACCGGCAAACCGGAATTCGACGGCTGGCGCTGGGTCAGCTATTGGTATCCGCTGGGCCAGGTCGTGACATTCAAGCGCGAGGTCTACCGCCGCGCCCTGAAAGAGCTAGCCCCGCGCCTGCTGACGCGCGACTGACGACGGAGTTCGACCCCGAGCCATGCTCAATACGCTGCGCAAGATCGTCCAGGAAGTGAACTCCGCCAAAGATCTCAAGACGGCGTTGGGGATCATTGTCTTGCGCGTCAAGGAAGCCATGGGCAGCCATGTCTGCTCGGTTTACCTGCTTGACCCGGAAACCAACCGCTTCGTGCTGATGGCCTCCGAAGGCCTCAACAAACGCTCGATCGGCAAGGTCAGCATGGCCCCCAACGAAGGCCTGGTTGGCCTGGTCGGTACCCGGGAAGAGCCGCTGAACCTGGAAAACGCCGCCGATCACCCGCGTTATCGCTACTTTGCCGAAACCGGCGAAGAGCGCTACGCGTCGTTTCTCGGCGCGCCGATCATCCACCACCGCCGCGTGGTCGGGGTGCTGGTTATCCAGCAAAAGGAGCGGCGCCAGTTCGACGAGGGCGAAGAAGCCTTCCTGGTGACCATGAGCGCGCAGTTGGCCGGGGTTATCGCCCACGCCGAAGCGACTGGCTCGATCCGTGGTCTGGGCCGTCAGGGCAAAGGCATTCAGGAGGCGCGCTTCGTCGGCGTACCGGGTTCGCCTGGCGCTGCGGTAGGCCGCGCGGTGGTAATGCTGCCGCCCGCCGATCTGGAGGTGGTGCCGGACAAGACCGTCGATGACATCGACGCCGAACTGAAACTGTTCAACAACGCCCTCGAAGGCGTGCGCGCCGACATGCGCAAGCTGTCGGCCAAGCTTGCCACCCAGCTGCGCCCGGAAGAGCGGGCGCTGTTCGACGTCTACCTGATGATGCTCGAAGACGCAGCCCTCGGTGGCGAAGTGGTCGAAGTGATCAAGACCGGCCAGTGGGCCCAGGGCGCCTTGCGCCAGGTGGTCGGCGAGCACGTCAACCGCTTCGAGCTGATGGACGACGACTACCTGCGCGAGCGCGCGTCCGACGTCAAGGACCTTGGCCGGCGGCTGTTGGCTTACTTGCAGGAAGCCCGTTCGCAGACCCTGGTCTACGCCGAAAACACCATTCTGGTCAGTGAAGAGCTGACGCCCGCGATGCTTGGCGAGGTGCCTGAGGGCAAGCTTGCCGGTCTGGTTTCGGTGCTTGGCTCGGGTAACTCGCATGTGGCCATTCTGGCCCGGGCGATGGGTATCCCGACGGTGATGGGCCTGGTCGACCTGCCGTATTCCAAGGTCGACGGCATCGAAATGATCGTCGACGGCTACAAAGGCGAAGTCTTCACCAACCCCAGCGACGTGCTGCGCAAGCAGTACAAGGAAGTGGTCGAAGAAGAGCGCGAACTGGCCAAGGGCCTGGACGCGCTGCGCGAGCTGCCCTGCGTAACCCCGGACGGCCACCGTATGCCGCTGTGGGTCAACACCGGCCTGCTCGCCGACGTCGCCCGGGCACAGCAACGCGGCGCCGAGGGCGTTGGCCTGTACCGCACCGAAGTGCCGTTTATGATCCAGCAGCGGTTCCCCAGCGAGAAGGAACAGCTGGCGATCTACCGCGAGCAGCTGGCGGCCTTCCACCCCCTGCCGGTGACCATGCGTACTCTGGACATTGGCGGTGACAAGGCGCTGTCGTACTTCCCGATCAAGGAAGAAAACCCGTTTCTCGGCTGGCGCGGCATTCGCGTCACCCTCGACCACCCGGAAATTTTCCTGGTGCAGACCCGTGCCATGCTCAAGGCCAGCGAAGGCCTGAACAACCTGCGCATCCTGTTGCCGATGATTTCCGGCATCCATGAGCTGGAAGAAGCCCTGCACCTGATCCACCGTGCCTGGGGCGAGGTGCGCGACGAAGGTACCGACGTGCCGATGCCGCCGGTGGGGGTGATGGTCGAAATCCCGGCAGCGGTGTACCAGACCAAAGAGCTGGCGCGCCAGGTCGACTTCCTCTCGGTCGGCTCCAACGACCTGACCCAGTACCTGCTGGCGGTCGACCGCAACAACCCGCGGGTCGCCGACCTGTATGACTACCTGCACCCAGCGGTGCTGCAAGCCGTGCAGACGGTGGTGCGCGATGCCCATGCCGAGGGCAAGCCGGTGAGTATCTGCGGCGAGATGGCCGGTGACCCGGCGGCAGCGATCCTGCTGATGGCGATGGGCTTCGACAGCCTGTCGATGAACGCCACCAACCTGCCCAAGGTCAAGTGGATGCTGCGCCAGGTCAATATGAGCAAGGCCAAGGAACTGCTGGCCGACGCCATGAGCCACGACAACCCGCAAGTTATCCACAGCTCGCTGCAGCTGGCACTGAAGAACCTCGGCCTGGCGCGGATGATCGGGCCTGGCGCGAACAAGACCCTGTAAACCAAAGGATGCTGGTGGCTCTGCTCAGACCACCAGCTCGACCTCACCCAGATGCCCGCCGTAGGGACCAAAGCTGCGTTCGAGCATGCGCCGCTGCCCCGACTTGTGCACAAGCAGCACCGTGCTGGCGCGGGTGCCGTAGTTCTGGCTGGCAATGAACGCGCTCGACAGCAACCGCTCGGTGGCCAGGCCGACACCAGTGTCCGGCAAGTCGGCGTCCAGCGCAGGCTGAGCATTGCCAAGCAACCCCAGCAGGCGCTGCGGCTCGGCCTCGTCGAGTAGTTCGCGCAGGCCTTGGCGGGTCTGCACCAGCTTCGGCCACGGTGTATCCAGCCTTGCATTGGACAGCCCGTAGACGCCCGGCTCAAGCAACTGCGGCGCCGCGTCTGGGGCGTGCAGGTAGCCCAACCGCTGCTTATCGCCAACCAACAGATTGAAGCCTGAGTACTCGCTGCTGCGGCGGGCTACCTGCTCAAGGTATTGCTCGACGCCGAGCTCGCCGCGCAGGTACCCAGCCACCAGTTCACCGCGCGAGCGCAGGCCTTGTGGCTGGCGCGGGTCGCGGATATTGGTCAGCGCCGCGAAGCGCCCGTTCGGGCCGATCCCCAGCCAACTGCCGCCGGCCTCGAGGTCGCGCCCGGCGTACACCCCTGGCGCGTCGTCCCAGGCGCCCAGCGCCTGGCTGGGGCGGGCGTAGAACTCGTCACGGTTGGCCGCAACGATCAACGGCAGGGCATCCCCCGGCCGCCAGGCAAATACGATCAGGCACATGGCGTAGCCTCTGGTTTTTGCCCACTCTACCCACTGCGCCGAGCACTGGCCATCAGCTGACACAGACTTCACTAGAGCGACGAGGCCAGCTTCCGTTACCATGCCGGACTGAATTGTCATGGGGTCGACGAATGGAGTTCGTACTCTACCTGCTGTTGGGCGCCTGCGCCGGCGTCCTGGCCGGGCTATTCGGCGTGGGCGGCGGGATCATCATCGTGCCGGTGCTGGTGTTCAGCTTCACCTTGCAGGGCTTCGAGCCCTCGGTGCTGACCCACCTGGCCGTCGGTACTTCGCTGGCGACCATCATCTTCACTTCGATCAATGCCGTGCGCGAGCACCAGCGCAAGGGCGCGGTGCAGTGGTCGGTGTTTGTCTGGATGACTGTCGGCATCCTGATCGGTGCGGGTATCGGCGCCAAAACCGCTTCGTTGATCCAGGGTCCTATGCTGCAGAAGATCATTGGCGTGTTTGCCCTGGTGGTCGCCGCGCAGATGGCCCTCGACCTCAAACCCAAGGCCAGCCGTGGCATTCCTGGCAAGCCTGGGTTGTCGGCGGCCGGCGTGGTCATTGGCTGGGCCTCGGCAATCTTTGGCATCGGTGGCGGCTCGCTGACCGTGCCGTTCCTGACCTGGCGCAGCCTGCCGATGCAGCAGGCGGTGGCGACCTCATCGGCCTGCGGCTTGCCCATCGCCCTGGCCAGCGCCCTGAGCTTCATGCTGCTGGGCTGGGACGACAGCCAGCTGCCGCCGCACAGTCTCGGTTACGTGTACCTGCCAGCACTGCTTGGCATTGCCCTGACCAGCATGTTTTTTGCCCGTTATGGCGCGCGCCTGGCGCACAAGCTCTCGCCGCGCCTGCTCAAACGTCTGTTCGCCGCGTTGCTGTTCTGCGTCGGCCTGAGTTTTTTGATTTAGCTGCCTGATTTGATCGAGAGGAATCACCATGCTGCCTTACCCGCAGATCGACCCCGTGGCCCTGGCCATCGGGCCGCTGAAAATTCACTGGTACGGCCTGATGTACCTGATCGGCATCGGCGGTGCCTGGCTGCTGGCCTCGCGCCGGCTGAACCGCTTCGACCCAACCTGGAGCCGCGAGAAGCTCTCGGACCTGGTGTTCTGGTTGTCGATGGGGGTGATCGTCGGCGGGCGTTTGGGCTATGTGCTGTTCTATGACCTGCACGCCTACCTGGCCAACCCGACGCTGATCTTCGAAGTGTGGAAGGGCGGCATGTCGTTCCACGGCGGCTTTATTGGCGTGATGCTGGCCGCGCTGTGGTTCGGCAAGCGTAACAACAAGTCATTCTTCGAGCTGATGGACTTCGTGGCGCCGCTGGTGCCGATCGGCCTGGGCGCCGGGCGCATCGGCAACTTCATCAACGCCGAGCTGTGGGGCAAGGCGACCGACGTGCCGTGGGCGATGGTCTTCCCGCCGTTCAGCGACCCGGCGCAACTGCCGCGTCACCCGTCGCAGCTGTATCAGTTTGCCCTCGAAGGTGTGGCATTATTCCTGATCCTTTGGCTGTACTCGCGCAAGCCGCGCCCGACCATGGCCGTTTCCGGCATGTTCGCGCTGTTCTATGGCATCTTCCGCTTCATCGTCGAGTTCGTGCGTGTGCCTGATGCCCAGCTTGGCTACATCGCCTTTGGCTGGTTGACCATGGGCCAGTTGCTCTGCCTGCCAATGATCATTGGCGGCATCGCGTTGATCTGGCTGGCGTACAACCGCAAACCCACGGCCAACGCCGCGGTCTGATTTTCACGGCAGGGGCGATCCCCCTGCCGTTCTCGTTACAGGTAAGTCATGAAACAGTATCTAGATCTGGTCCGCGACGTCATCGACAACGGCACCCTGCAGAGCAACCGCACCGGCGTGCGCACCATCAGCCTGCCCGGCGCCATGCTGCGCTTCGACCTGCAGAAAGGCTTCCCCGCCGTGACCACCCGCCGCCTGGCATTCAAGTCGGCCATTGGCGAAATGGTCGGTTTTCTGCGCGGGGTGAAAAACGCCGGCGAGTTCCGCGAGCTGGGCTGCAAGGTCTGGGACCAGAACGCCAACGAAAACGCCCAGTGGCTGGCCAACCCGTTCCGCCAGGGGCATGACGACCTCGGCGAAATCTACGGCGTGCAATGGCGCCAGTGGCCCGGCTATAAGCGCGTGCCGCTGAGCAACCCGGCAGCCATCGCCATGGCCGAGCAGCAAGGCTTCCGCCAGATCGCCCAGGACGAAGAAGACGGCCAGGCGTTCGTCATTCTCTACAAGGCCATCGACCAGGTGCGCCAGTGCCTGGACACCATCGCCAACGACCCGGGCAGCCGACGCATCCTGTTCCACGGCTGGAACTGCGCCCAGCTCGATGAAATGGCCCTGCCGCCGTGCCACCTGCTGTACCAGTTCCACCCCAATGTCGAGACGAAGGAAATCTCTCTGACCCTCTACATCCGCTCCAATGACCTCGGCCTGGGTACGCCATTCAACCTCACCGAAGGCGCTGCGCTGCTGTCGCTGTTCGGTCGCCTGACCGGCTACACCCCGCGCTGGTTCACCTACTTCATCGGCGACGCCCATGTGTACGAGAACCACCTGGACATGCTCAACGAGCAGTTCACCCGCGAGCCATTGCCGGCACCCAAGCTGGTGATCAGCGACCGCGTGCCCGAGTTTGCCAAGACTGGGGTGTATGAGCCGGAGTGGCTGGAGAAGATCGAGCCTAGTGATTTCAGCCTGGAAGGCTACGAGCACCACCCGCCGCTGACGGCGCCGATGGCGGTGTGATTTGGATTGGTCGCGGGGACAGGTGCCCCGCGATATGTCCGATTGGACGCTTGCATCGGGATGCATGCGCCAGCTGTTCTGACTTCAGCTACCGACGCTCGACATGATCCGAAACACCCTGCTTGACCAGTCTTCTATGTGAATGCAGGAGTTGCTGTATCCTAGGCTCCGCAACCGATTTGGCGTTCAGCAGCGAGTCCGCTGCTACGCTTGGGGTATGTGTTCAGGCGGTGCCTGGAGAGGAATGATTGCATGAGCGGCAAAAATATCTTGGAAACTCTGCTGCAATGGGTTTATCCGCCCTCCGATGAAGCCATGGCCATAGCCAGGCGACTCAACAGGGTCGCGGAGCAGGTGCAGGTCAGTGATCATGGGGCTGTCTCTATGTCGACCTCTACCATCCTGCAGGATGCTGAGTTTGCGCGTGCCTGCGAGGCCGCCAAGGCCGCGATTTCAAGGCACAACTAGGTCGCGTAATGGGTTTTCTTCTCGTATTACCCATCCTGATCTGCGGCTTCATCTACTGTAAGTACAACTTCTACGACAAGACACTCATCGCAAAATACGAAGGGCAGTCCCTGTACCTTCATATCGCGATGAGAGGGCTCGTACTCACATTGCCTTGGCTGGCAATTGTTTTCCTCATCGAGTGGGCCACCGATGGTTTTTTTGGGCTTGCAGAGGTTCTCACCGACCGCGGTTTCACTGCACTCAATGAGAGACACCTATTCTCGACCATGCTGGTGGCAATCCTCACAGCGCCGTTGTATGCCTACCTGGCTGCAAAGGTCCGCTTCAAGATCACCCGGTACCGCCATGGGCTGAACAACGATTATCTCACCCGCTCTTTCATCCTGGAGACAATGCTGCCCACTAGCACTCATCAGGCGCTGCTGCTCGATTCGCTGTTCAACAAACGTCTGTACATGTTCAGCATGGAAGATCGCAAGGTGTACATCGGCTGGGTAAAGTACTTCGGAAACCTGCAGGACCATGACTCGAACAACGATGAAGGTTTCTCGATCATCCCGGTTTACAGCGGCTTTCGCGACAAGGACCAGTTGACTGTCGAGTTCACCACCTTCTACGACAAAGTCTACGACGCGGTTAAAAAAGGCCGGGCGTCAGGCATTGACGACGGCACTGAAGACCGCTGCACCGCCGCAGACCGGGCGGACGAGATTGGGAGTCTGTTCAGCATCAGCTTATTGCAGAAGAACATCGTGTCGATGACCTTCTTCGAAGGTGACTACTGGCAGGAATTCAAAAGGAACGAAGTCAGGCCCGACAGAACTACGGCTGCATCAGCTTGAACACAGCTGCTCTACGCCGATAGTGCAGCCCGATCAATGCCCATGACTCCTCCCCACATGCGAGTGCTCGGTCTCTGGCACTGACACCGCACCATTCACCTCCAGCTGCTGCAGAATCGCGCATTCCGCCCCGGGTGCGGTGCAGCGTTGGCGCAGGTCTACCAGTTGCTCTTGCAGTGCCAACAGGCCGTCGATGCGGGCCTGGACGTGGTCGATATGCTCGTCGATCAGCGCGTTGACGCTGCCGCATTGGCCCTCCGGGCTGTCGCGCAGGCGCAGCAGGCTGCGGATCTCGTCCAGGGTCATGTCCAGCGTGCGGCAGTTGCGGATGAAGGTCAGGCGCTCGACGTGGGCCTGGGTGTACAACCGGTAGTTACCGTCACTGCGGGCAGGCTCTGGCAGCAGTTGCTCGCGCTCGTAGTAGCGGATGGTCTCGACGGCGCAGTCAGTGGCTTTGGCCAATTCCCCGATTTTCATCACAAATCCTCTGCAGATGGCTTGACCCTATAGTGGCTACAGGGTGTTCACTTGGCAATAACTACCCTGTAACCGAGCGTCTTTGCCGCGCAAAGCCTGCTCAAGGGATCGGCGCATCAGCTAAGGACGACTCCATGAACCAGCCTGTCAGCCATGACCACGCACATGACCATGACGCCCATGACCACGGCCATGAGCACAAGCATGCGCATGCCGCCAAGAGCGCTTGCCAAGACACCAAGGCCCACAGCTGCTGTGGCGGCGAGCCTGCGCCTGCGCTGGTGCAACTGACGGAGCAGGCCAGCAGCGATGCGCAGCTCAGCCGTTTTCGCATCCAGGCCATGGACTGCCCGACCGAGCAAGGTCTGATCCAGGACAAGCTGGGCAAGATGGCCGGTATCGAGCAGCTTGAATTCAACCTGATCAATCGTGTGCTCGGCGTGCGCCATACCCTGCAAGGCACCGACGCAATCGAACGGGCGATCGACAGCCTGGGCATGCGCGCCGAGCCGCTGACCGACGATGAGAGCAGCGCCGCTGCGCCTGCCGCCAAGACCCGCTGGTGGCCGCTGGCCCTGTCGGCAGTTGCGGCGATTGCCGCTGAAATCGTGCACTTCAGCGCGCTGGCGCCGGAGTGGGTGGTGGCCTTGCTGGCCTTGGCAGCCATTCTTGGCTGTGGCCTGGGCACCTACAAAAAGGGCTGGATTGCCCTGAAAAACCGCAACCTCAACATCAACGCGCTGATGAGCATCGCGGTGACCGGCGCCGTATTGATCGGCCAATGGCCCGAGGCGGCCATGGTCATGGTGCTGTTCACCGTTGCCGAGCTGATCGAAGCGCGCTCGCTGGACCGTGCGCGCAACGCCATTGGCGGTTTGATGCAGCTGACCCCGGACATGGCCACCGTGCAGCAGGCCGATGGCCAGTGGCGTGAGGTGGAAGTGCGTGGTGTGGCGCTCGGCGCATCGGTGCGGGTGCGTCCAGGTGAGCGCATCGGCCTCGACGGGGAAGTGCTCAGCGGGCAATCGAGTGTCGATCAGGCACCGATCACCGGCGAAAGCCTGCCCGTGGAGAAGGTTGTTGGCGACAAACTGTTCGCCGGTACCATCAACCAGGAAGGCGCGCTGGAATACAAGGTCACCGCCCTTGCCGGCCAGTCAACCCTGGCGCGGATCATCAAGGCTGTAGAAGAAGCTCAGGGCGCGCGTGCGCCGACCCAGCGCTTTGTCGATCAGTTCTCGCGCATCTACACCCCGGTGGTGTTTGCCCTGGCCCTGGCCGTGGCGCTTCTGCCGCCGCTGCTGATGGGCGGCGTCTGGTTTGACTGGATCTACCGCGCGCTGGTCCTGCTGGTGGTGGCGTGCCCGTGTGCACTGGTGATTTCAACCCCGGTGACGATCGTCAGTGGCCTTGCCGCAGCGGCGCGCAAGGGCATTCTGATCAAGGGCGGGGTGTATCTGGAGGGCGGGCGCAAGCTGGACTTCCTCGCCCTGGACAAGACCGGCACGATCACCCATGGCAAGCCGGTACAGACCGATTTCAGCGCGCTTGATCCGCTGTTTGCAGACCGCGCCCAGGCGCTGGCCGCAAGCCTCGGCGAGCGCTCCGACCACCCGGTATCGCGGGCCATCGCGCAGTTTGCCAAAGCGCAGCAGCTGGCGCTGAGCGACGTCAGCAACTTTGCCGCGCTGTCCGGGCGCGGTGTGCGTGGTGAGATCGACGGCCAGCTGTACCACCTGGGCAACCATCGCCTGGTGGAAGAGCTGGGCCTGTGCTCGCCGCAGCTGGAAGCGCAGCTCGATGCCCTTGAGCGCCAGGGCAAGACCGTGGTCCTGCTGCTCGATCGCAGCGGCCCGCTGGCGCTGTTTGCCGTAGCCGACACGGTCAAGGACAGCAGCCGCCAGGCAATTGCCGAGCTGCACGAGCTGGGTATCAAAACGGTCATGCTGACCGGTGATAATCCGCACACCGCGCAAGCGATCGCCGCCCAGGTAGGTATCGACCGAGCCGAAGGCAACCTGCTGCCAAGTGACAAGCTGAAAACCATCGAAGCGCTCTACGCCCAGGGGCACCGAGTCGGCATGGTCGGCGACGGCATCAACGATGCACCGGCGCTGGCCCGCGCTGAAATCGGCTTCGCCATGGCGGCAGCGGGCACCGACACGGCGATTGAAACCGCCGATGTAGCCTTGATGGACGACGACTTGCGGAAAATTCCGGCATTCGTCAGGCTCTCCCGCGCCAGCGCGGCCATCCTCACCCAGAACATCGTCCTGGCGCTGGGGATCAAGGCGATCTTCCTGGCGGTTACCTTTACCGGCATGGCTACGCTATGGATGGCTGTCTTCGCCGACATGGGCGTGAGCCTGCTGGTGGTGTTCAACGGTCTGCGCCTGCTGCGCAAATAAGGGATCTGCATGCTGAGTTCCGAGCTCAAGGCCTTCTACATGGTTGTCCGCCTGGGCAGCATCACCCAGGCCGCGAAGAAGCTCGGGCTCAGCCAGCCCACAGTGACCACGCAGATTCGCCAGCTGGAAAGCCACTACGCGGTAGAGCTGTTCTACCGCGGTGGGCGCCGGCTGGTGTTGAGCGAGAGCGGTGCGCGCTTGCTGCCGATGGTCAAGACCTTGCTGCAGCAGGAAGCCGACATCGAGTTCGAGCTGCGCAACAGCGGTCAGGCCCAGGGCAGCCTGCGTATCGCCGCCACCGCGCCGTATTACATTCTCGATCTGGTGAAAATCTTTCGCCAACGCCTGCCGCAGGTCGACGTGGCGGTGGAAATCGGCAACTCCCAGCAGGTGCTGGAGATGCTCGAAGAGTACCGCGTGGATGTCGCTGCATCCTCGCAACTGGTCGAGGATGCGCGATTGGTGCGGCGCGTGCTGGGCACGGACCCGCTGGTGGTGGCCGTGCACCGCAGCCATCCGCTGGCACAACGGCAGACGCTGGCCATCGATGCCCTGGCCGGGCATTGCCTGCTGATGCGCGAGCAGGGTTCAACCACGCGGCTGATGACCGAGCAGATGCTTGCCGGGCGTGGGGTCAAGGTCGGCACCTTGCTCGAGATCGGCAGCCGCGAGTCGATCCGCGAGGCCGTGCTGCGCAACATCGGCATCAGCATCATCGCCCGCCACGAGGTGCCGCATAACCCCGAACTGGCCGTGCTCACCCTGGAAGGTGCGCCGGTCATGCACGAGTATCTGTACTGCCTCAAGGAGCGGCGCCAAGCGCGCCTGCCAGCGGCGTTTCTTGGTGTCGCGCAGGAAGTATCGGGCATTCAGTTGTAAGTGCTGCGGCGGGCCTCCTTTCGCAAAGGCCTGCACGGCCACTACCAAATCTGCCTATGGCACTATCGCCAGCTTTGCCCTGAACGCCACAGAACCTTCGCATTGCCTCCCTAGCATGGCCTCTATCTGATCACGAGGCCTGGCCATGACCCACGCTATCCCTACCCCTGGCGCACCGGTAAACGTGCGCGGTATCGACAAACGCTTCGGCGCCTTCACTGCGCTGAACAACGTTTCCCTGGATATCGGTGCCGGCGAGCTGGTGTGCTTGCTCGGCCCGTCCGGCTGCGGCAAGACTACCCTGCTGCGTTGCATCGCCGGCCTCGAGCGGCAGGATCGGGGCGAGCTGTACCTGGGCGAGCGCGACATCTCCGAGCTGCCGCCGCAGGCCCGCGACTACGGCATCCTGTTCCAGTCCTACGCGCTGTTCCCCAACCTCACCGTCGAGGCCAACATTGCCTACGGCCTGAACGCCAGTAGCCGCGACCAAGCCCGCCAGCGGGTCGGGCAGATGCTTGAGCTGGTCGGCCTGCTTGGCAGCGAGAAGAAATACCCCGGTCAGTTGTCCGGTGGCCAGCAACAGCGGGTAGCGCTGGCCCGCGCCCTGGCTCCGGCGCCGTCGTTGTTGCTGCTCGATGAGCCGATGTCGGCGCTGGATGCGCGGGTGCGTGAGCACCTGTGTGGCGAGCTGCGCCAACTGCAGCGCCAGCTCGGCATCACCACCCTGATGGTCACGCACAACCAGGACGAAGCCATGTTGATGGCCGACCGCATTGCCGTGATGAACAACGGCCAGGTCGAGCAGTACGACACCCCGCAAGCGATCTACGACCGGCCGGCCACGCCGTTCGTGGCCGAGTTCGTTGGCCAGGGCAACTGGCTGCCGTTCCAGCGCAACAGTGCCAGCCACGCCCAGGTCGGCGGGATGAACCTGCGTCTGGCGGCCAATGCCGGCGCGGCCAGCAGCGGTCGGCTGTTCTGTCGCCCGGAGGCGATCACGGTCAACCCGCCCGTGCATGAAGAGAACCTGTTCCCGGCCAAGGTGCGCGAGATCACCTTCCTCGGTAACCGCTGCCGCATGGCCTTTGAGCTGCAGACCCTGCCGGGGCATACCCTGCTTGCCGAACTGGCGCCGGAGGCCATGCCGCGTCTTGGTTCCCAGGATATCTGGGTGGCGCTGCCGCCGCAGATCCTGCAGGTGTTTGCCTGAGATGGCCGGGCCAATCTCCATGCCCTTGAGCCTGGCCAAGGCGGACCGAGGCAACGGCATCGCGCTGGCCGACCGGATCTTTGTGCTTGGCGGCAAAAGCCTGCTGCTGGTGTTGCTGATCGTGGCGGTGCTGCTGCCGCTGCTGGCGATCTTCTGGCGCGGCTTCAGCGGCGACGCGGGCCAGGGCGGCGGCCTGCTGGCAGCACGGGAGCTGTTTGTCAGCGCCAATTTCCGCTGGCTGCTCGGTAACAGCCTGGCAGTTGCCTTCACCGTGGCCGCCATTGTCATACCGCTGGCGTACCTGTTTGCCTACGCGCTGCAGCGCACACTGATCCCGGCCAAACCACTGTGGCGGGGGATTTCCCTGCTTCCGTTGTTGGCCCCGTCGATGTTGCCGGCAATTGCGCTGGTCTATCTGTTCGGCAATCAGGGCCTGCTGCGCAGCCTGCTCAACGACAACATCTACGGCTTCTGGGGCATCGTTGTCGGCGAGGCCATCTACACCTTCCCGCATGCCTTGATGATCCTCCTGTCGGCGCTGTCGCTGGCCGATGGGCGGCTGTTCGAAGCGGCGTCGAGCATGGGCGCGGGGCCAGTGCGGGCATTCTTCAGCGTGACCTGGCCGGCGACCCGTCAGGCCGTGTTTGCCGCGTTCTGCCTGGTGTTCACCCTGACCATCACCGACTTCGGTGTGCCGGTGGTGGTGGGCGGTGACTATCAGGTGCTGGCACTTGAAGCCTACAAAGCCGTGGTCGGGCAGCAGCAGTTTGGCCGCGGTGCACTGATCGGTATGGTCCTGCTGCTGCCGGCGCTGTTCAGTTTTGCTGTCGATGCCTGGCTGCGTCGGCGCCAGGGCCAGGCCATGAGTGGCCGGGCGCAGGTGTTCGAGCCCAAGCCGTCGCGCCGCCGCGATGCGGTTTTTCTCGCGGTGGTGGTGCTGGTGTGCAGCGTGCTGCTGGCGGTGGTGGGCATGGCGGTGTACTCGTCGCTGGTCACGTTCTGGCCTTACAACCTGTCGCTGTCGCTCAAGCACTACCTGTTCGAGGACACCGCTGGCGGTGGCTGGCTGGCCTATCGCAACAGCGTCAGCATGGCGCTGTGCACCGCCTTGATCGGCAGCCTGGTGATCTTCGTCGGCGCCTACCTGATGGAAAAAACCCAGGGCCAACGCCTGCTCAACCAGTCGCTGCGACTGCTCAGTTTCATTCCGATGGCAGTGCCGGGGCTGGTGTTGGGCCTGGGTTACGTCTTCTTCTTCAACCTCGCCAGCAACCCGCTGCATGTGTTCTACGGCAGCATGACCCTGCTGGTGGTGTGCACCATTGCGCACTATCTGACCACCGCCCAGATGACCGCAACCACCGCCCTACGCCAGCTCGACGGCGAATTCGAAGCCGCGGCGCTGTCGCTCAAGGCGCCGCTGTACCGGCACTTTCTGCGGGTCAGCCTGCCGATCTGCCTGCCGGCCTTGCTCGACATCATTCGCTATCTGTTCGTCTCGGCGATGACCACGGTGTCGGCGGCGATCTTCCTCTACAGCCCGGACACCATCCTCGCCGCCGTAGCGGTGTTGAACATGGATGATGCCGGCAACGTCGGCGGCGCTGCGGCGATGTCGACGCTGATCCTGCTCACCAGTGCTACTGCCTCATTGCTGCTGGCTGCCGCCTCGCGTGGCCTGCTGCGCCGCTCCCAGGCCTGGCGCCAACCCGCGCCCGGCCATTGACCGCCTGCCCCATCCTAAAGGAACCGCACCATGTTCAAGCCAGTTGCCCTTGCTGCTGCCATCAGCGCCATTTTCAGCCTGCAGGCGTCGGCCGCAGAGACTCAGCTGACGGTCTACACCGCGCTCGAAGCCGAGCAGCTGAAGACCTACAAGCAGGCCTTTGAAAAGGCCAACCCGGATATCGAGATCAAGTGGGTGCGCGACTCCACCGGCATCATCACCGCCAAGCTGCTGGCCGAAAAAGACCGCCCGCAGGCTGATGCAGTGTGGGGGCTGGCGGCGTCCAGCCTGGCCATTCTCGACCAGCAGAAAATGCTCGAAGCCTATGCGCCGAAGGACCTGGAGACGATCTCGAGTAACTACCGCGACGCGGCCAATCCGCCGGCCTGGGTGGGCATGGATGTGTGGGCTGCGACCATTTGCTTCAACACCGTCGAGGCCGAAAAGCAGGGCCTGAGCAAGCCGGTCAGCTGGCAGGACCTGACCAAGCCTGAGTACAAGGGCAAGATCGTCATGCCCAACCCGGCCTCATCGGGCACCGGTTTCCTCGACGTCAGCGCCTGGCTGCAGACCTTTGGCGAGCCGCAGGGCTGGGCGTACATGGACGGCCTGCACCAGAACATCGGCCAGTACGTTCACTCTGGCTCCAAGCCGTGCAAGCTGGCCGCGTCGGGTGAGTTCCCGATCGGCATTTCCTTCGAGTACCCGGCTGTGCAGCTCAAACGCCAGGGCGCGCCGCTGGACATCATCCTGCCCAAGGAAGGCCTTGGCTGGGAGATTGAAGCCACTGCAGTGATCAAGGGCACGACCAAGGCCGCTGCCGCCAGGCGCCTGGCAGACTTCTCTGCCAGCCCTGCGGCTATGGACCTGTACAAGGAGAACTTCGCCGTGCTCGCCGCTCCCGGCATTGCCAAGCCACAGACCGAGTTGCCGGCAGACTACGAGCAGCGACTGATCAAAAACGACTTTGCCTGGGTCTCGCAGAACCGCGACAAGATCCTTGCCGAGTGGCGCAAGCGCTACGACGGCAAGTCGGAGAAGGTCGCTCAGCAGTAATTCACAGCTGCTCGAGCAACAGCTCCAGTTGTTCCTGGCGCTCGGCCTGATTGAGCCGTGCGCCAGGGTTGAGCGACGACCATTGCGGGTGCGCCCGGGCCTTGTGCAGGGCTTCGGGCAGCTTGCCCTCGCGCCAGGCCTTGTCATCCCCGGCCTGCAGCTGAATGCTTTGCTGCGCCGCATGGCCGCGGCTGTCCAGGGCCTTGAGCAGCTGCTGCTGACGCAACGCCAGCAGCCGCAGCACAGCGTCATCCACCGTCAATTCACGCTGGCCCTTGAGCTTGCCGAGCAAGCGTGAGCCGTAGCTGCGTGCGGTTTGCAGCGCGCCGCCGGCGATTGCCCCGGCCAGCGCAGCGGCGCCCAGGGTCAGCCCGCCGACCAGCAAATCAACGCCAGCGCCCGCTGCTGCACCGGCAGCGACACCGCTGCCCAGGCGCACACCAAGCAGTTTCAAGGTTTCCGGGTTGAACAGGTCGTCGCCCCAGCGCCCATCCAGTAATGGCAGGTCGCCTGCGCTGGCGTCTTCGCGGCGGAACGCATACAGCTTGAGCAATCCGTCGACACAGCGCTGCTCGCGCTGGCGCACTGCTTGGCGCAGGGCTTCTATCGCCTGCGCTTCGGCCGCCGGTTGGGCCTCGACGCTACGCCGGCAGGCGGCACAATCGAGCAGCAGTTCGGCGATCAGGCGCTTGGCGCTGTGCTGGCGGGCCAGGCGCTGCGCTTGCTGATCCTCGATCAGCCGTTGCAGGGCGGGGCGTGAGTCTTCCAGCAGCAGCGCCAGGCTTTCATACAGGCGGCGCTCGCCGTCCTCCGGCGGGGCCACGCTGTCAAACCGCACCAGCGCATGCAGGCCCAGCCGTGCCAGGGCTTCGCGCCATTCCGGCTCGCGGTGCTCGCTGCTGGCGACGAAGTTGAGCACCGGCAGCAATGGCCGGCCGCAGCTGGCCAGCACTTCCAGTTCATCGCGGTACTTGGCCAGCACCGGCTCACGGGCATCGATCACGTACAGCCCGGCATTGCTGGCGAGCAATTGGCGCAGCACCTTGGCTTCCTGTTCGAAGCGCTGACGGGCTTCGCTGCCTTGCAGAAAGCGCTCGAGCCGGGCCGGCCCGTCCAGGCGTTCGCCGGGGCG
Organism: Pseudomonas shirazensis; assembly: GCF_050496565.1. Lineage (GTDB taxonomy): Bacteria > Pseudomonadota > Gammaproteobacteria > Pseudomonadales > Pseudomonadaceae > Aquipseudomonas > Aquipseudomonas shirazensis_A. The sequence goes on along the minus strand of NZ_JBNWAE010000001.1, from coordinate 362,160 downwards.
TTCGAGGCGTTCGAGGTAATCGAGCAGGGCGATGGCATCTTCCAGCCCAGGGGTGTCGAACAGGTCCAGCAATGGTTCGCCATCCACCGACAACCGTGCGCCTTCAACATGGCGGGTAGTGCTGGGGCGGTGCGAGACTTCGCCGAAACCGACGTCACGGGTCAGCGTGCGCAGCAGCGAGGTCTTGCCGACATTGGTATGGCCGACCACGGCCAGTTTCAGCGGCTCAGTCATGGCCTTGCTCCAACCAGTTGAAAGGGGCGCTGTCGGCATAGGGCAGGCCGAGGCGGTCGAGGGCTTCGTGCCAGTCGCTCAGGCGCGCGCTGTCCAGGCTTTGTCCGGCAAGTGCTGGCAGCAACCAGATCCGCGTGGCGCCTGCGTTGCGCGCCAGCTCGGCGAGCAGCGCCAGACTGCCTCGGTCTGGCGAGCGGCGCGGGTCGCAGGCGATGGCCAGGCGAGCCGGCGGGAAGCGGCTGAGTTGCTCAAGCAACTTATTGCGCGACTCGCGGCTGTCGAGCAGGCCGGCGTCGCTCACGCCTGCCGGCAAGGCGGGCGGCCAAGGGCGCTGATCATCCAGTTCCAGGCCGACCAGCACTGCACCGCTGGCGCTGGCGTCCACTTGCCCGGCGTGAAACTCCGGCAGTAATTGCGGTGCTGCGTCCTGCACGCCCAGCCGTTCGCTGCTGGGCATCAGCGCATCGCGCAAGTGCGCATAGCCGGGCAGGCTCACGTCCAGTTGCAGGCGGTTGCGGCCCTGGCGCCAGCGCCACAGGCACAGCAGCGCCAGCAGCAGGCGCGGCAGCAGGCCATAGACCAGCACCACCCCAAGCAGCCAGCTGGCCCAGGCCTGGCGCGCTACATCCAGCGCCGGCAGGGTCGCGCCGCTGGCGCGGATCATCGCTTCGTCCGGCACGGCAAAGCCCAGCAGCGAGGGCAGGGCGCCAAGGGTGTGGGTCAGGGTAATGAACGGCTCGGCGGCGAGCAGGGTGGTCTCCCAGACAAAGCCGTAACGGCGGGTTGCCAGCAATGCCAGCAGCATGACCACGGCGGCAATCATCGCCAACAGCCACAGGCCATGCACCATGGCACCGAGCAACCAGCGATTGAGGCGCTTGCGTTGCAACAGCACCACCAGGGCCGGCGCCAGGTGCGCGGCCTTGGCGTCGCGGGCGAAGCGCTCGCTCAGCCATAGCCACAGCCGGCCCAGGGTTGCCCCTTGCTCGCCGGCCAACAGCAGCCCGCCGGCCCAGCCGATCAGCATCAGCAGGTTGAGCCCGAGCAGGCTGCCCAGGGCCCAGAACACATTGACCGGGCGCTGGCCATCGCCGAGCGCGGCCAGGCCCAGGCCGGCGCCGCTGACTACGGCCAGAATCATCATTGCCAGCAGTGCCAGCCGTGCGCCTTGTTTCCAGTGGCGCAACGCTCCAGCCAGGCCATCGCGTTCGGCCAGCCACAGGGCGCGGGTTTCGATCCGCGCAGCAAGGTCGCCGCCTTGCTGGCGGGCGCGGCGGTTGGCTTCCTGATCTTCCAGAGGGCCGGCGTGTTCCTCGCGCAGGCGGACCGCTTCGGTGAGCCAGCGCTTGTCAAGTGGAGTCGGTGCAGTCACAGGGTCTTCCAATGCACAGGTCAGGGCACAAGCTTAACCCAGCCGCGGTTTGCTATCCTCGTCGGCATGAAGACATCTCTCCCCCTCAGCCTGATCGCGGCCTGCGCCAGCAACCGCGTGATCGGCATCGACAACTCCATGCCCTGGCACTTGCCGGGGGACTTCAAATACTTCAAGGCAACCACCCTCGGCAAGCCGATCATCATGGGCCGCAAGACCTGGGATTCGCTGGGCCGGCCGCTGCCGGGGCGGCTGAACATCGTCGTCAGCCGGCAGCCTGGCTTGCAGCTGGAGGGCGCCGAGGTGTTCCCCTCGCTGGAGCAGGCGCTGGCCCGCGCCGAGCAATGGGCGCACGAGCAGGGCGTCGATGAGCTGATGCTGATCGGCGGCGCGCAGTTGTATGCGCTGGCGCTGGAGCAAGGACTGGTCAGCCGCATGTACCTGACCCGGGTCGAGCTGTCGCCGCAGGGTGATGCGTGGTTCCCGGAGTTCGACACTGAGCAGTGGACACTGGATTCGAGCGAAGCGCAGGCGGAAGAAGGCAAACCTGGCTATCACTTCGAGGTGTGGACCAAACGTTGATAAACAGGGGCCGCGATGCGGCCCTTGTGCGTTTCAGGTGTGGCTCAGCTCAGCGTGCTGGTCATCGTCCATCACGGTCTTGTCGGTGCTCTTGAGCAACTGGCTGGTGACCACGCCGGCGGTCATCGAGCCATTCACGTTCAACGCGGTGCGGCCCATGTCGATCAGCGGCTCGACCGAGATCAACAGCGCCACCAGCTCGACCGGCAGGCCCATCGCCGGCAGCACGATCAAGGCAGCGAAGGTCGCGCCGCCACCCACACCGGCAACACCCGCCGAGCTCAAGGTGACGATGGCAATCAAGGTCGCAATCCACAGCGGGTCGAAGGTATCGATACCCACCGCTGGCGCTACCATCACCGCCAACATGGCTGGATAGAGGCCGGCGCAGCCGTTCTGGCCGATGGTCGCGCCGAACGATGCGCTGAAGCTGGCGATCGACTGCGGCACGCCCAGGCGCCGGGTCTGCGCTTCGATATTGAGCGGAATGCTCGCCGCACTGGAGCGGCTGGTGAAGGCGAAGGTCAGCACTGGCCAGACCTTGCGCAAAAAGCGCAGCGGGCTGACCCCGGTGGCGGCCAGGATCAGGCCGTGGACCACGAACATCAGGCCCAGGCCGAGGTATGACACCAGCACAAAGCTACCCAGCTTGAGGATATCTTCGATGTTGGAGCTGGCGACCACCTTGGTCATCAGCGCCAGTACGCCGTACGGGGTGAGCTTCATCACCAGGCGCACCAGGCGCATGACCCAGGCTTGCAGGGTGTCGATGGCCGACAGCGCGCGTTCGCCTTTTTCGCGGTCATCCTTGATCAGCTGCAGCGCCGCCAGGCCCACGAACACGGCGAAGATCACCACGCTGATGATCGAGGTAGGCTTGGCCCGGGCCAGATCGGCAACCGGGTTGCTCGGCACGAACGACAGCAGCAGCTGCGGAATATTCAGGTCGGCGACCTTGCCGGCATAGTCGCTCTGGATCGCCTGCAGCCGCGCTGCTTCTGGGATGCCCGCGACCAAGCCCTCGGCGCTGAGGCCGAACAGGTTGGTCAGCAATACGCCAATCAACGCGGCGATGGCAGTGGTCAGCAGCAATGTGCCGATGCTCAGCACACTGATCCGGCCCAGCGCCGAGGCATTGTGCAGGCGCGCTACCGCACTCAGGATCGAGGCAAAGATCAGCGGCATGACGATCATCTGCAACAGCCCGACGTAGCCATTGCCGACCAGATCGAGCCAACCGATGGTGGCCTTGAGCACCGGATGCCCTGCGCCGTAAACAGTGTGCAAGGCCAGGCCGAACCCAACGCCCATGACCAACCCGAGCAGGACCTTCTTGGCCAGGCTCCAGTCGGTGCGGCGGGTTTGCGCCAGGCCCAGCAGCAGGGCCAGAAACGCCAGCAGATTAAGTGACAACGGCAGGTTCATTACAGCTCCGGGATCTAAATAGGGGGGCTTCGCGTCTGGGCGCGATTGCGAACTCAAATGCTAACAGCTTGAAAACAAACGAATTTATATCTGAATGGAATGTGCTTAGGTCGGTATGGAATAACAACGTCTTGGACGTCGCAATAATCAAACCGTTTCACCTGATGAACGCCGCCTGAGCGGGCGCACGGGCTACAGGCGAAAAAAAACCGGCGCACCAGGCGCCGGTCTGTTTTTGCCGAAAAGCCTTACAGCCCGTCGAGCAACGCCTTGTCGCGCACAGCACCCTTGTCGGCACTGGTCGCCAGCAACGCGTAAGCCTTCAGCGCCGTGGTGACTTTGCGCGGACGCACTTCCACTGGCTTCCAGCCCTTCTTGTCCTGCTCGGCGCGGCGGGTGGCCAGCTCCTCATCGCTGACCAACAGGTTGATCGAGCGGTTGGGGATGTCGATCAACACCTTGTCGCCATCGCGCACCAGACCAATCGCGCCACCGGCTGCGGCTTCAGGCGAAGCGTGGCCGATCGACAGGCCCGAGGTACCGCCAGAGAAGCGGCCATCGGTGAGCAGGGCGCAGGCCTTGCCCAGGCCTTTGGACTTCAAGTACGAGGTCGGGTAGAGCATCTCTTGCATGCCCGGGCCGCCTTTCGGGCCTTCGTAACGGATGATCACGATATCGCCGGCCTGCACTTCGTCGGCCAGAATGCCGCGTACAGCGCTGTCCTGGCTTTCGAAGATCTTCGCATTGCCTTCGAACACATGGATCGACTCATCAACACCGGCGGTTTTCACCACGCAGCCATCGAGGGCGATGTTGCCATACAGCACGGCGAGGCCGCCTTCTTGCGAATAGGCGTGCTCGAAGCTGCGGATGCAGCCGTTTTCACGGTCGTCGTCGAGGGTTTCCCAGCGGGTCGACTGGCTGAACGCGGTCTGCGTCGGGATGCCTGCCGGACCGGCCTTGAAGAAGGTGTGCACGGCCTCATCGTCGGTCTGGGTGATGTCCCACTTGGCAATGGCTTCTTCCATGCTCGGGCTGTGCACGGTCGGCAGGTCGGTGTGCAGCAGGCCGCCACGGGCCAGCGAGCCGAGGATGCTGAAGATGCCGCCGGCGCGGTGGACGTCTTCCATGTGGTATTTCTGGATGTTCGGCGCCACCTTGCACAGCTGCGGCACCTTGCGCGACAGCCGGTCGATGTCACGCAGGTCGAACTGGACCTCACCTTCCTGGGCAGCAGCGAGCAGGTGCAGGATGGTGTTGGTCGAGCCGCCCATGGCGATGTCGAGCATCATGGCGTTTTCGAACGCCTTGAAGTTGGCGATGTTGCGCGGCAGCACTGAGGCATCGTTGCCGCCGTAGTAGCGCTTGCACAGCTCGACGATGGTACGGCCGGCAGTGAGGAACAGCTGCTCACGGTCGGAGTGGGTGGCCAGGGTCGAACCGTTGCCAGGCAGGGCCAGACCGAGTGCTTCGGTCAGGCAGTTCATCGAGTTGGCGGTGAACATGCCGGAGCACGAGCCACAGGTCGGGCAGGCGCTGCGCTCGTACTCGGCGACTTTTTCATCGCTGGCGGTAGAGTCGGCAGCGATGACCATGGCGTCGACCAGGTCCAGGCCGTGGCTGGCGAGTTTGGTCTTGCCGGCTTCCATCGGCCCGCCGGAAACGAAGATCACCGGGATGTTCAGGCGCAGGGCGGCCATGAGCATGCCAGGGGTGATCTTGTCGCAGTTGGAGATGCACACGATGGCGTCGGCGCAGTGGGCGTTGACCATGTACTCGACCGAGTCGGCGATGATCTCGCGGCTGGGCAGCGAATAGAGCATGCCGTCGTGGCCCATGGCGATGCCATCGTCGACCGCAATGGTGTTGAACTCTTTGGCCACGCCACCGGCGCGCTCGATCTCGCGGGCGACCAACTGGCCCAGGTCCTTGAGGTGCACATGCCCCGGGACGAACTGGGTGAACGAGTTGGCGATGGCGATGATCGGTTTCTTGAAGTCTTCGTCCTTCATCCCGGTAGCGCGCCACAGGGCACGGGCACCGGCCATGTTGCGGCCGTGGGTGGAAGTCTTGGAACGATAATCAGGCATGAAGCACTCCTGGCGGCTGAATCAGGTCAGAAAAAAGGGAAGTGAGCTTCTCTTGTCCTTTGCACCGCAGGCCGGTTGCCACTGGCACGGATGAGGTCGAAAACACTACGGGATCGCCGCAAGCTCGACCAGAGCTCATAAACCCGCCGGGGATGACTGGCGATGAATAGGCCGATTCTACACCGCTGCGGCCGTGAAGGGAGGCCGATGTGCCGGGTGGATATCGGCTAGGTGTTGGCCGAACTGTCGTAGGAGCTTTCCTAAATGGGTACAACCGGGCAATTGCGTGCTGACGTCCCCGCATCAGCTGCCTATTATCGCCGCGCCGCATGTGCGGCTCGACGAGATACACCCTCAATGGACCTTCCCAGTTTTCAGTTCATCACGAACCTGCATTCTGGCACTGAGCGCGCTGGCGCCAGGGCTGCCGAAGGCTTGCACCTGAGAGGGTGAGGGGCTGCAGGCGCCCGCGTCGGCGCCTGGAGACACCGCATGCACTACTCCCCTGATTTTGTAGAGGCGCAAGCCAACCAGCGCCGCGCCGCCCAGGCTCGACGTGACCAACTGCTGCAGTTGCAGCGTTATCCCATCGGCACCGCCGGCGCGCTGATGATCAGCCACTACTCGAGCCTGGACAGCGGCTTGAGCGCCAGTCAGGCAATCGACATGCTGCGCCGCGAGGCGGCCGATGCCGAAACCATCTACCAGTCCTATGTGCTCGATGAGCAGCGCAACCTGCTCGGCACCGTGTCGCTGCGCGAGCTGATCCTGGCCGCGCCCGAGGCGGCAATCGAGCAGGTCATGGTCCGTGAGATCATCAGCGTCAGCGTGCACACCTTGCAGGAAGAGGTGGCGCGGTTGATCCGCCTGCACGACTTGCTGGCGGTGCCGGTACTCGACGACGGCGGCCGCCTGGTCGGCCTGGTGACCTGCGACGAGGCACTGGATGTGGTGGTGGAAGAAGCCACCGAAGACTTCCACAAGGGCGCGCTGATCGCCAATCACGTCGGCAACCTGCGCGACGCCACGCTGGGGCTGCTCTACCGCAAGCGCGTGCTGTGGCTGGTGTTGCTGGTGTTCGGCAACCTGTTCTCGGGCGCAGGGATCGCGGCCTTCGAGGAAACCATCGCTGCGCATATCGCCCTGGTGTTCTTCCTGCCATTGCTGGTCGACAGCGGCGGTAATGCCGGTGCGCAATCGGCGACGCTGATGGTACGGGGCCTGGCGACGGGCGAAGTGGTCATGGCGGACTGGCTGCGAATGCTTGGCCGCGAGTGCGGCGTAGCCCTGGCGCTGGGTGCGACCATGGCAGTGGCGGTGGCGTCGCTGGGGATGTTGCGCGGAGGTGCGGACATCGCCTTTATCGTCGCCAGCAGCATGCTGGTGATCGTCTTGATCGGCAGCCTGATTGGCATGAGCCTGCCGTTTCTGCTCAGCCGGATCAACCTCGATCCAGCCACGGCGAGTGGGCCGCTGGTGACGTCGGTGGCTGATGCAGTGGGGGTGTTGATCTACTTCGGCATTGCTTCCCAGGTGCTGGATATCTGAGCAGCAGCGATGACAGCGACCAGGCGTCGCTGTCATCGCGCTCAGGCCAGCGGCTTAGCTGTTGGGCAGCAAGCGGCAGGTGATGCTCTTGATGTAGCGGGTTTCAGGGATCGCCGGGTGCACCGGGTGATCAGGACCCTGGCCGCCGCGCTCGAGCAACTGCAGGTTGCGGTCGAGGTGACGGGCGCTGGTCAGCAGGATGTTGTTGAGGTCGTCATCGGGCAAGTGCATCGAGCACGAAGCGCTGACCAGAATGCCGTCCTTGTTGAGCAGGCGCATGGCTTGCTCGTTCAGGCGACGGTAGGCGCCTTCGCCGTTTTTCAGGTCTTTCTTGCGTTTGATGAAGGCGGGTGGGTCGGCGATGATCACGTCGAAGCGCTCTTCAGCGGCCTTCAGCTCGCGCAGTGCTTCGAACACGTCACCTTCGATGCACGTCAGCTTTTCGCCGATGCCATTGAGTGCCGCGTTGCGCTCGACGCCATCCAGGGCAAAGCTCGAAGCATCCACGCAGAACACTTCGCTGGCGCCGAACACGCCGGCCTGCACGCCCCAGCCACCGATGTAGCTGAACAGGTCGAGCACGCGCTTGCCTTTGGCATACGGCGCCAGGCGGGCGCGGTTCATGCGGTGGTCGTAGAACCAGCCGGTCTTCTGCCCTTCACGCACCGGGGCTTCGAACTTGACGCCGTTCTCTTCCAGGGCGACCCAGTCCGGCACTTCACCGTAGACGGTTTCGACATAACGCTGCAGGCCTTCGGCATCGCGCGCGGCGGAGTCGTTCTTGAACAGGATGCCGCTTGGCTTGAGCACCTGCACCAAGGCAGCGATGACGTCGTCCTTGTGCTGCTCCATGGTCGCCGAGGCCAACTGCACCACGAGGATGTCGAAGAAACGGTCGACCACCAGCCCTGGCAGCAGGTCGGAATCGCCGTAGACCAGGCGGTAGCACGGCTTGTCGAACAGGCGCTCACGCAGCGACAGGGCCACGTTGAGGCGGTGCACCAGCAGCGATTTGTCCAGCTGCAGCTTGATGTCACGCGACAGCAGGCGCGCGCAGATCAGGTTGTTCGGGCTCAGCGCGACGATGCCCAGCGGTTTGCCGTTGGCCGCCTCGAGCACAGCCTGCTGGCCGGCTTGCAGGCCTTGCAGTGGGGTCGCGGCAACATCGATTTCGTTGCTGTAGACCCACAGATGGCCGGCGCGCAGGCGGCGATCGGCATTGGCTTTGAGGCGTAGGCTGGGCAGGGACATGACGTCGCTCCGGAAAAAAGAGCGGGATTATAGCCTGTTGCCCGGCCCGCCGCTGCGATGGATGACGAAGCGCTGCGCGGGCTGCAGCCGGCGCTGACACCTCAGGTAGCAATCCCGCTCAGCGCTGCCATCAAGCAGCGGTTGGTGCGTTGGGGTGCGGCGGGGTTAGAATCGGCTGACCTTATCGAGTGTGTACGTATGTCTCAGGAACTCACCGCCGAACAGATCCAGCACGCCTTGCAGGGCATCACCATACCGCCGCAGCCGCAGATCATGGTCGACCTGCAGTTCGAGCAGTACATGCCCGACCCGGATCTGGAAACCATCGCCAAGCTGATCGCGCAGGATCCGGGGCTGTCGGGGGCCTTGCTCAAACTGGTCAATTCGCCGCATTTTGGCCTGAGCAACAAGATTGGCTCGATCCAGCGCGCGGTCAACCTGCTCGGCAGCCGCTCGATCATCAACCTGATCAACGCGCAGTCGATCAAGGGCGAGATGAGCGACGAGACCATCGTTACCCTCAACCGCTTCTGGGACACCGCCCAGGACGTTGCTATGACCTGCCTGACCCTGGCCAAGCGGGTCGGCATTCAGGCAGCGGACGAAGCCTACACGCTGGGCCTGTTCCACGATTGCGGCGTGCCGTTGATGCTCAAGCGCTTCCCCAGCTACATGGAAGTGCTCGAAGAGAGCTACGCGAAAGCCGATGAGCTGACCCGCGTGGTCGATACCGAGAATCGCGCGTTCAACACCAATCATTCGGTGGTGGGGTATTTCACCGCCAAGTCCTGGCGCCTGCCCGAGCACATCAGCGCTGCCATCGCCAATCACCACAATGCGCTGGCGGTGTTCCGCGACGAAACCTCGCGCAATACCCAGAGCCAGCTGAAGAACCTGCTGGCAGTGCTGAAGATGGCCGAGCACATCTGCTCGTCGTATCAGGTGCTGGGCAATCAGTCGGTCGACCATGAGTGGAATGCGATCAGCGCGCTGGTGCTCGATTACATCGGCCTGTCCGACTACGACTTCGAGAACCTCAAACAGACCATTCGCGAACTGGGTGGGCGCTGACCGATGCCTGAATTGCCAGAAGTCGAAACCACCCGCCGGGGGATTGCGCCGTATCTTGAGGGGCAGCGCGTCAGCCGCGTGGTGGTGCGCGAGCGGCGTCTGCGCTGGCCAATCCCGGAGGACCTCGATGTGCGCTTGTCCGGGCAGCGCATCATCAGCGTCGAGCGGCGGGCCAAATACCTGTTGATCAACGCCGAGGTCGGCACGCTGATCAGCCATCTGGGCATGTCAGGTAACCTGAGGCTGGTCGAACTGGGTTTGCCAGCGTCTCGCCATGAGCACGTCGATATCGAACTCGAGTCCGGGCTGGCGCTGCGCTACACCGACCCGCGCCGCTTTGGTGCGATGCTCTGGTCGCTCGATCCGCTCAAGCATGAGCTGCTGCTGCGGCTGGGGCCGGAGCCACTGACCGAGCTGTTTGACGGTGATCGCCTGTTCAAGCTGTCACGTGGGCGGGTGATGGCGGTCAAGCCGTTCATCATGGACAACGCGATAGTGGTCGGGGTGGGCAACATCTACGCCACCGAAGCGCTGTTCGCCGCCGGCATCGATCCGCGCCGCGAGGCAGGCGGTATATCCCGTGGGCGTTATCTGAAGCTGGCGCTGGAGATCAAGCGGGTGCTGGCGGCGGCCATCGAGCGTGGCGGCACCACCTTGCGCGACTTTGTTGGCGGCGATGGCCAGCCGGGTTATTTCCAGCAGGAGCTGTTTGTCTATGGTCGTGGCGGCATGCCCTGCAAGGTATGTGGCACGGACCTGCGCGAACTCAAGCTGGGCCAGCGCGCCAGTGTGTATTGCCCGCGCTGCCAGCGCTGACGCCGCTCAGGGCAGCACCAGTGCCTGGCCAACCCCACGCGGATCACTGGCAGCTTCGAGGCTGCCAGCCTGCTTGTTCCAGTACAGCACCTGCTGGTTGCCATAGCTGCGACCAAGATCCTTCAGGCGATAGCCGCGCGCTTGCAGCTGGGCTTGCTCGCCAGCACTGAACGCCCCCGGCTCGTGCTCGACCACATCGGGCAGGTACTGATGGTGATAGCGCGCAGTGGCCGGCCAATCCTGCACCGGTTGGCCCTGCAAAAAGCCCATCATCGACAACAGCACCATGCTCGGAATGCGGCTGCCGCCTGGTGTGCCGAAGCTGGCGAACTGGGTCGGGCTTTCGATAAAGCTTGGGCTCATGCTCGACAACGGCCGCTTGCCCGCCGCCACGGCATTGGCCTGACTGCCAGCCAGGCCATAGCTGTTGCTGCCACTTGGGTCGGCGGCAAAGTCGTCCATTTCGTTGTTCAGTACGACGCCGGTGCCGGCCACGGTGAACGCCGCACCAAACGGCAGGTTGACCGACAGCGTCGCGGCAAGGGCATTACCCTCGGCATCAATCACTGCAAAATGCGTGGTGTGATCGCCTTCGCGCCAGGCCGGCGCGGGCGGCAGGGCACTGCTTGGGGTGGCTTGATAGACGTCGATGCCGTCCGCCAGACCGGTCAGGTAATTGCGTGCCAGCAGCATGTTGATCGGGTTGCTGACGTAATCGGGATCACCCAGCAGGCCGCGGTCGCGGTAGGCGCGGCGCAACACTTCCAGCACATAGTGGCTGCGCTGGACCGGCTCGGCGCTCTGCCACGGCAGGCGCTGGAGCATCGCCAGGCTTTGCGCCAGAGCAACGCCGCCGGCCGAGGGCGGCGGGCTGCTGACCAGCTCGCGCTGGTCGGCCAGCTTGAAGCGCAAAGGCTCGCGCCAGACGCTGCGATAGCTGGCCAGGTCGTCCAGGCTCCAGATGCCGCCCGCCTGGCGTACCCCGGCCACCAACTGCTGCGCCAGCTGGCCGCGATAGAAGCCATCGCGGCCGTGCTTGGCAAGCTGTTGCAGGGTAGCTGCCAGTTCTGGCTGGCGGATCAGTGTGCCCAGTGCCGGCACCTGATTGTCACGCAGGAACAGTCGCGCGCTCTGTGCATCGTCACGCAACGCTGCAAGACGCATCTGCGCCCGGTCGCGATAGACCCGGTCAACGGCAAAACCTTCGTTAGCGAGGCGAATGGCCGGCGCCAGGCTGTCCTTGAGCGGCAGCTTGCCGTGGGTGCTGGCCAGATCAGCCAGGGCTTGCGGCAGGCCAGGGATGGCAGCGGCCAATGGGCCATTGATCGACAGGCTCGGGCTGAGCTTGCCATCTTTCAGGTACATGTCAGCGGTTGCGGCGGCGGGGGCACGCTCGCGGGCATCGAGAAAACGGTAGCGGGGCGTCTCGCCGGCTTCACGCAGCAGGAAGAAGCCACCACCGCCCAGCCCGGAGCCGTAAGGCTCGACCACGGCCAGCGCAGCGCTGACAGCAATGGCGGCATCGAAGGCATTGCCGCCCTGTTCGAGGATCAAGCGGGCGGCAGCGGTCGCTTCGGCGTGCGGGCTGGCAATCGCAGCGCGGCCAGGCGCCTGGGCCTGGGCGGCCGTCGCCAGCAGTGTGACAACCGCTCCAAGCGCCGCCCGGCGCAAACCGCGCAGGCTGATCACTAGGCTTTGCCAGTGATCCGCTGATATTTGGCCATCAACTCGTCGGTGGTTTCCGGGTGCGCTTCATCCAGCGGGATGCAGTCAACCGGGCAGACCTGCTGGCACTGCGGCTCGTCATAATGGCCAACGCACTGGGTGCACAGGTTCGGATCGATCACGTAGATCTCTTCACCTTGGGAGATGGCAGCGTTCGGGCACTCGGGTTCGCAGACGTCGCAGTTGATGCAATCGTCGGTGATGATCAGGGACATGGGGGCTCCGGCCGGGGCTCTGGGCCCGGGCATGTTTCAGACCTAATGGCCGCAATTGTGCCGCAATCGCGCCCGCAGTGCACGCGGGCGCGACGTTCAGGCGCTGCAGATCACTTCTTGAAGCGTTCGGTGAGGGCCTCGGCCACTGCTGGATGAACGAACTTGGTGATGTCTCCGCCCAGTGCGGCGATCTCCCTGACCAGCGTCGAGGAGATGAACGAGTAACGTTCCGAAGGCGTCAGGAACAGGCTTTCGACGTCGGGCGCCAGTTGCCGGTTCATGTTCGCCAGCTGGAACTCGTACTCGAAGTCCGACACTGCACGCAGGCCGCGCAGGAACACATTGGCGTTCTGCTCCTTGGCGAAATGCGCCAGCAGACTGGAGAAGCCGATGACCTCGACATTGGGCAAGTGGCTGGTGACTTCACGCGCCAGAGCGACCCGTTGTTCCAGCGGGAACAGTGGGTTTTTCTTGGGGCTCGCCGCCACGGCGATGATCACGTGATCGAACAGGCGCGAAGCGCGCTCGACCAGGTCGCCATGGCCCTTGGTAATCGGGTCGAAAGTACCCGGGTACAACACTCGGTTCATCGCGTCATCCTGGCTGGAGTGCGTTGGGGAGTCGGATGGTAGCGCAGCGACTGCGCCCGGCCAAGTCGCACGGCCTGACCAAGGCACTATAGACAGTCCGGGCAGGGCTTGTCATGCGCGCGCGAGTCAGCGAATGAACAGCTTGTAGACCAGCCGTTGCAGTGCCTTGCCGTACGGCGGATAGATCAGCCGGGCCAGATTGAGCCGCTGTTTACTCAGTACTGCCCTGGCGTTGCTGAAGGTCAGGAAGCCGTCGTGGCCGTGATAGCGGCCCATGCCCGAAGGCCCGACGCCGCCGAAGGGCAGGTCATCCTGGGCAACATGCAGCAGGGTGTCGTTGATGCACACCCCGCCCGAGTGACTGTGCTGCAGCACCAACTGCTGCTGCGCGCGGTCCTGGCCGAAGAAGTACAGGGCCAAAGGCCGCGGCCGCTGATTGACGTAGGCGAGCGCATCGTCGAGCTTGTCGTACGGCACCAGCGGCAGCAGCGGGCCGAAGATTTCGTCCTGAATGACCTGCATGTCATCGCTCACATCCAGCAGCAGGTGCGGCGGCAGGCGGCGGCCTTCGCGGCTTTCATGCGGATACAGGTCAAGCACCTGGGCACCTTTGTCGCGGGCATCCGCGAGCAAGCGCTCAAGCCGCTGCAGCTGCTGCGGGTTGATGATCGCGCTGTAGTCGCGGTTGCCGGCGATGCTTGGGTACAGCCGGCGCACGGCCTGGCGGTAGGCGTCGGCAAACGCGCCGACACGATCACGCGGTACCAGCACATAGTCGGGCGCGACGCAGGTCTGGCCGGCATTGAGCAGTTTGCCAAAGGCGATGCGCTCGGCTGCACTGGCCAGGGCTGCGCTGGGCGAAACGATGACCGGCGATTTGCCGCCCAGCTCCAGCGTTACCGGAGTCAGGTTATGCGCCGCCGCAAGCATCACCCGCCGGCCGATGCTGGTGGCACCGGTGAACAGCAGGTGGTCGAACGGCAGGCGGGCAAACGCCTGGCCGACTTCGACCTCGCCCAGTACCACGCTGACCAGATCCTCGGGAAACACCCGCGCCAGCAGCGCTTGCAGCGCAAGGCCGCTGGCCGGGGTGGCCTCACTGAGCTTGAGCATGACCCGGTTGCCCGCCGCCAGCGCCCCGGTCAATGGGCCAATGGCCAGAAACAACGGGTAGTTCCACGGCACGATGATGCCGACCACACCCAAAGGTTGGTACTCCACCCGGGCACTGGCCGGCTGAAAGGCCAGGCCGACCTTGCGCCGCGAAGGCCGCATCCAGCGCTGCAGCTGGCGCTCGGCATCGCGCAGGCCTTGCACCGTGGGCAGCAGCTCGGCCAGCAGGGTTTCATCAGCGCTACGCCCGGCAAAGTCAGCGTCGATCGCATCGATCAAGCGCTGCTGGTCTGCCAGCAATGCTTCGCGCAGGCTCTTCAGCCATTGCCGGCGCTGCGCGGCAGGTGGTGACGGGTTGGCCGCGAACGCCTGTCGCTGCAGGGCGAACATCGCTTGCAGGTCGAGGTCGGAATGCACAGGAGGCGCGCTCAGGGTTGAAGACATCACAGGCTCCGCGAGGCCGGACAGGTGCTAGAGCTTGTACTCTAATTCGATCAGGATTTCGACCCGTCAGCGGCCTTCAATCGTGCAACCGTGGCTGGATTGACCGTAAGATGCGGTATCGAACTGCCCGTAACCTGGAGCTGAGCATGGCCCCACGCATCAACACCCGTGAGCGCATCGTGCAAAACAGCCTGGAGCTGTTCAACCAGCAGGGCGAGCGCAGCGTCAGCACCAATCACATCGCTGCGCACATGGAAATGTCGCCCGGCAACCTGTACTACCACTTCCCCAACAAGCAGGCGATCATCGCCGTGCTGTTCAGCCAGTACGAAGAGCTGGTCGACAGCTTTCTGCGCCCGCCCCAGGGCCGCGCGGCGACCGTCGAAGACAAACGCTTCTATCTCAAGGCACTGCTCGCGGCGATGTGGAACTTCCGCTTCCTCCACCGCGACCTTGAGCACTTGCTCGAAAGCGACCTGGAGCTGGCCGCCCGCTACCGGCGCTTTTCCCAGCGCTGCCTGTTGCAGGGCCAGGCGATCTACCGCGGATTTGTCGATGCCGGCATCCTCGCCATGCTGCCCGCGCAGATCGAATCGCTGACCATCAATGCCTGGATCGTGCTGACTTCGTGGGTGCGCTTTCTCAGTACCACCCGCGAGCATTCGGCGCATCTGGGTGAAGAAGCCTTCAAGCGCGGCGTCTATCAAGTGCTGGTGCTGGAGCTCGGTTTTGTAACCGCCGACGCTCGCGCCGCCGTCGACGCTTTGTGCGATGAATTTCACATACCGTTCAATCAGGCCCTGGCGCACTGACGCCTTGCTGCCATTCGATCAGGAGATTGCCATGCCTCTCGCGCAGTTGATCACCCCACAGCAGTTGGCCGAGCGCCTCGACTCGCCTCAGCTGGTGATTCTGGACTGTCGTTTTGCTCTGGAAGACGTTGACTATGGCCAGCGCAGCTATGCCCAAGGGCATATAGCCGGCGCGCATTTTGCCGATCTGGAGCGCGACCTGAGTGGCAAGGTGGTCAAGGGCGAGACCGGCCGCCATCCGCTGCCGGACCCGCAACGGCTGGCCGAGCGCCTGCGCGAGTGGGGTGTGGATAACCACAGCGAGGTGGTGCTGTATGACGACGGCCCTGGTGCCTTCGCGGCGCGCGCCTGGTGGCTGCTGGCCTGGTTGGGCAAACGCGACGGTGTGTCGATTCTTGATGGCGGGCTCAAGGCCTGGCATGCGACGCAACTGCCGCTGAGCCTGGACCCGCCGGACAAGCGTGAAGGGAGCTTCAGCGGTGAAGCCGACATGCAGTTGTTGATCGATGCCGAGCAGTTGCTGGCCGAGCTGGGCAAGCCCGAGCTGACTTTGCTCGATGCCCGTGGCTTGCCGCGTTTTCGAGGCGAAGTAGAGCCGATCGATCCAGTGGCAGGGCATATTCCGGGTGCCAGATGCGCGGCATTCACCGACAACCTGGGCGCCGATGGCCGTTTTCTGCCGGTTGAACAACTCAAGCAGCGCTTTGCCGAACAGTTGGCCGGGCGCGCGCCAGAGCAACTGGTTGCCTATTGCGGTTCCGGGGTGACGGCGTGTCATAACCTGTTTGCCCTGGCGCTGGCCGGCTATCCGTTGGGCCGCCTGTATGCAGGTTCCTGGAGTGAGTGGATCAACGACCCGCAGCGTGGCGTGGCCACTGGCGACTGAGGCCCTCAGCGCTTAACCGCGCTCGGCCAGCCACTGCGGAATGCGTCGCTCAAGGTAGTACTCAGGCTTGCGCAGGCTGCCTTCGACAAAGCCCACATGCCCACCGCGAGCATGCAGCTCGAATTCGGTCTGCGCCGGCAGCTCTTCCGGCGTCGGCAGGCTGTGGGTGAACACGAAAGGGTCGTCCTTGGCGTGAATGATCAAGGTCGGTGTGCGGTTGTCACCCAGGTAATAGCGGCTCGATGCCCGCCGGTAGTAATCGTGGGCGTCGGCAAAGCCGTGCAGCGGCGCGGTGACCTTGCCGTCGAAATCCCAGAACGTACGCATCTTGCCCAGCGCGCCCAATTGCTCGATCTGCTCCAGCCCCTGCTGCTGGCCGGTGGCACGAAAGTGCTGCTGCTTGTGCTGCACATAGGCGAGCATCTCGCGCATGAAGTGCGCTTGATAGACCTTGGAAAAGCCCAAACCGATGCGGTCGGCGCACTGGTCCAGGCGAAACGGCACCGACACCGCCACGGCCGCCTGCAACTGACTGGCGCTGCCGCTTTCCCCCAGGTATTTGAGCAGCACATTGCCGCCCAGCGAATAACCCACCGCATACAACGGCGCCAGCGGCCGTTGCGCCCGCAGGTGCTGGATGATCTCGGCGAGGTCTTCGCTGGCGCCAGAGTGATAGCTGCGCGCGAGCAGGTTTGGCTCCCCCGAGCAGCCGCGCCAGTTGACCGCAACGCTGGCCCAGTTGCGCGTCTGCAGGGCCTGCTGCAAGCCCTGCACGTAGTGCGAACTGGAAGACCCGGTGAGGCCATGCAGAACCACCACCAGCGGTGCATCCAGCGTGTGCGGGCCGTGCCAGTCGAGGTCGATGAAGTCACCATCCTCAAGCCACAGCCGCTCACGGCTGCGCGCCAGCGCCGGCAGCTTGCGCCAGAGCGGGCCCCACAGGGTTTGCAGGTGAGGGTTGGTCAGGCCGGTGGCCGGGCGAAAAGGGGCGATGTGGCTGGGCATGCTGGGCGGCTCGTGATGTGCCTGCCTAGAGTGCCATGAAACACCGCCCCGGGTGTCATTGCTCGTTGATTGGCAGCTCCGGCAGAGACGCTTGCGGCGCCCGGGTGCCGATGCTCACCGCGACCTTGCGGGTCAGATCAAGCTGTTGCTGCAGGGCTGCGCGTGCGCTCTGCACGGTGACTGCGCTCAACTGCGTTTGGTAGTTGATCAAGTGCTCGGGTGGGAGGCCCTGCTGGCAAGTGATGCTGAGCAGCTCGACCAGTTCCTGATTGGTGGCCACCGCCCGCACCAACTGGCCAGAGCGCTGCTGTCGGGCCAGTGCCAATTCGGCTTCGCTGGGGCCTTGCTCGACCAGCGCCTCGAGCATCTGCGCGACCAGTGTCTGCGTCGCTTTGGTGTATTGCGCTGCGCAGTCCCAGTCGATGCTCAGGACGCCACCCGCCTTTAGTGGCGAGACACGTGAGCGGATGTCATAGGTCAACCCGCGGCGCTGTCGCAGCTCATGCATCAAACGTGAGTCGAAGCCGGCCCCGAGTGCGTCGACCGCCAGCATCAGCGCCGGAAAATCAGCGTGCAATGGCTGCCCGCTCATGGGGACTGCGAGCAGCAAGGTATTGCTCGCGCCGTCGGCATCGGTATGCACCGTGGCCGGGCTGTTCAGCGGCGCAGGCGCCAGCTCGGCCGCGGCCCAGCCCTGCGGCAGGGCCTGCGCGAGGGCCTCGACCAGCGCCTCGGCGTCTGCCCGCGACAGATCGCCAACTATCGAAACCTGCAGGTTGTTGGCGGTGTAGGCACGTCGGTGAAACGCTTGCAGGTCTTCACGGCTGATGGCCTCGATACCTGCTGCGTTGCCACCCATGGGTGTGCCGTAGGGGTGGCCAGCGTAGAGCTGGGCAAACGCCTCGGCCCGCGCCCGGTGTGCACGCGACTGCAGCCGTGAGGCCTGGAAAGCCAGCAGTTGCTGCTTGACCTTGGCCAGTTGCGGCGCGCCAAAGCCAGGTCGTGCAACCATCTCGGTAAACAGTGCCATGGCCGGTTCAAGCACCGCCGCGCTGCTCAGGCTGCGCAGTGACAGTGAGGCATGTTCAAGGCGTATCTGTGCATCGGTGACAGCGCCCAGCTGTTCGATCTGTTCGGCAAACGCGTTGGCGTCGCGCTGCTCGGTGCCTTCATCGAGCATGTACAGGGTCAGGGCGGCCAGGCCGCTGTGCTCGGCGTCCAGGCTGGTGCCGGCATTGAAGCGCAGGACCACATCGACCATCGGCAATTGGCGCGATTCGACGAAGCGTACCTGCGTACCGTGATCGGTCTGCCAGGCCTGCACGTTGGTGCGGACTTGCTCCAGCTGATTCAGGTCGATGCCTCGCGCACTGATCAGGCTTGCGGTGATCGAGTCAGTCATGAGTGGTGTCCCCTGCCAGCATGTAGGTAATGCTCAGCCGTTCGCGAGTGAGGTAGGTGGATGCTGCATGGCGTATATCTTCAGCGCTGACCTGTTCGACAGCATGCTGCTCACGGTCGAGAAATGTAGGGTCCAGGCCACTGGCGGCGAACCTGCCGATGACATCCGCCTGCTCACTGATCCGATCTCGATCGAACACCAGACTGGCCAGCAGGCGCGCCTTGGCCCGCTTCAGCTCGACCTCGCTTGGCGCGCTTTGGGCAAGCGCCTGCAACTCGGCCCAGACCGCTTCCCCGGCTTGCTCCGGAGTGCCTTGTGCGGGGTTGCTGAACATATAGAACGACAACAGGCTGTCGCCGCGCATGACGTGCTCGTAACTGGCGCGCATGGCCTGAAGCAACTGCCTGCCGTTGATCAGTCGCTGATACAGCCGCGAGCTGGCGCCGTTCATCATCAAGCCAGGGATAAGGCGCAGGGCGCAGCTGTGCAGTTCGTCAGCAGCGGTTGCCTGGCTTGGGGTGTTGAAGCTCATGATCAACCCCGGTCGCATGCCTGGCAGCGCGACAGTCTGGCTGCGTGGTGCCAGCTCGGCAGGCGCCAAGGGCCTTTCGATGGCCGGCAAGCTGCTCCAGGCGATGCTGGCGAAATGGCGTTCGACGTATGCCCGCAGCCGCAGCAGATCGATATCGCCTACTACTACCAACGTGGCGTTGTTGGGTTGATACCAGCGCAGATACCAGTCACGCGCCGCCTCGGCAGTGAGCGCTGTCAGATCTGCTGGAATGCCGATGATGGGCGCGGCGTAGGGGCTGCTGCCGTGGGCCATTCGGGTGTGGCGTTCGAGGGCAATATCCAGTGGGGTCTGGTCATCGCTGATGCGGCGCTCCGCCAGCACCACCTGCAGCTCGCGGTTGAACGTCTCGCTGTCGAAATGAGCGGTTTCCATGGCATCAGCCATGGCTTCGAGCACGATCTCCAGGCGGCTGGCCGGCAGCGTCACGGGAAAGTACGTGGCGTCTTCCGAGGTGAAGGCATTGGGCTCGCCGCCGAGCAGGGTGATCAGCTTGGAGTAATGGCCCTGGGCAAGTTTGCTGCTGCCGGCGAACATCAAATGCTCAAGCAGGTGCGACAGCCCGGAGTTGCCGAGCGGCTCGTAACTTGAACCCACGTGGTACCAGAGCTGCGCGCTGACCAACGGCGCCCGGTGATCTTCACGTAGATAAACGGTGAGGCCGTTGTCGAGGGTAAATCCCTGCAAGGGGGACGGCGAGGTCGCCGCGGTGGACGGTAGTGGGGGCGAGGTCATGATCGCAAGTGCTCCTGTTCGGCGTTATGCCGCAGCAGCTTCGATCAAGCGGGGAGCCCACCTGCGTTACTTAGTTACTTAGTTACTTAGTTACTTGGGTTACGCAGGTGTGGAAGGCACTGTCAGCCGCGTTGCCACAGGGCGTAATGCACCTGACCGGCTTTCTTCTCACGGTGCAGGCGCCAGCTGGCTGGCATCTGCAGCGACGACGGCGGTGCTTCGCTTTCGGTGTAGATCCAGGCCCGCTCGCGCAGCCACTGACGTTCTTCGAGCAGGCTGCAGGCGTTGGCCAGCAGGTCCTGATTGAACGGCGGATCGAGGAAGACCACGTCGAACTGCTTTTTCGCTTCGCCATCCAGATAACGCAGGGCGTCGGTTTGAAGGATCTGCCCGCGGGCGCAGCGCAGCAGCTCGAGGTTGTCCTTGAGGTTGCTGACG
Source organism: Pseudomonas shirazensis (assembly GCF_050496565.1). Taxonomy (GTDB): domain Bacteria; phylum Pseudomonadota; class Gammaproteobacteria; order Pseudomonadales; family Pseudomonadaceae; genus Aquipseudomonas; species Aquipseudomonas shirazensis_A. The sequence goes on along the minus strand of NZ_JBNWAE010000001.1, from coordinate 341,835 downwards.
GCGGCGCCGTTGTTGTCCAGCGCCACGGCATTTTCGGCGCCGCGCGACAGGGCTTCGAGCACCAGCGCACCGCTGCCGGTGAAGGCATCGAGCACCTGCGCCCCTTCGATGTAGGGCGCGAGCCAGTTGAACACGGTTTCGCGCACGCGATCAGGGGTTGGCCGCAGGCCAGGGCCGTCCGGCACCGGCAGGCGACGGCTGCGCCACTCGCCAGCGATGATGCGCAGGTGACCCTGGCCTTGGCTCACGCCGGGTTTGGCGCGAGCGGGGGTGGATGGCTTGGCCATTAATGCTCCGGTACGCCAAGCGGCTGCTCGGCGGGTTTGTCAGTAGGCGGCGGCAGCGGTTGCTGCGCGACTTTCGGGCCGACCGTGACGATCACCAGTTTGTCCGCTGCCAGGTGCTTGTTCATGGCGGCCTTGACCTGCTCGACGGTGAGGCTCTGCGACTGCTGCATGAAGTCTTCGAGCCAGGTCAGAGGCAGGTTGTAGAAGCCGATTGCGCCCAACTGGCCAACGATGCTGGCGTTGCTGGCATTGGACAGCGGGAAGCTGCCGGCCAGTTCGCGCTTGGCATCGTCCAGCTCTTGCTGGGTCGGGCCGCTCTTGAGGTAGTCGGCAAGGATATCCTGAACCAGCTTGAGTGTCCCTTCGCTGAGTTCGGCGCGGGTCTGCAGGTTGATCATGAACGGACCGCGGACCTGCATCGGGCTGAACACCGAGTACACCCCGTAGGTCAGGCCGCGCTTCTCGCGCACTTCGCTCATCAGTCGTGTGCCAAAGGCGCCGCCACCGAGGATCTGGTTGCCTAGCGACAGGGCTGGCCAGTCCTTGTCCTGACGGTCGATACCGAGCTCGGCGAGCATCAGGTGGGTCTGCTTGGACGGGAAGTCGATGTGGGTCAGGCCTGCTTTCGGTTCGCTCGGCTCGGCCGGTTTGGCCAGCGCCGGGCCTTGCGGCAGGGCGGCGGAAACCTGCGCGGCAATCGCTTCGGCATCACTGCGGCTGAGGTCGCCGACCAGCGCGATCACAGCGTTTTTCGAAGTGTAGGCCTTGGCGTGGAACGCTCGCAGTTGCTCCAGGGTAATCGCCGGGATGCTCTGCGCGGTGCCGTCACTTGGCTGGGCATACGGGTGATCGCCATACAAGTTGGCGAACAGCGCCTTGCCGCCGATCTTGGCCGGGTTCTGCTTCTCGTATTCAAAACCGGCCAGCAGCTGGTTCTGGATGCGTTTGAGGGCGTCGGCGGGGAAGGTCGGCTTGCCGACCACTTCGGCAAACAGCTTCAGGGCCGGCTCGCGCTTGTCGCTGGCGCTGAGGCTGCGCAGAGTCGCTACCGCCATGTCGCGGTAGGAGCCATTGCCAAAGTCGGCGCCCAGGCCTTCGAAGCCTTCAGCGATTGCAGTGACGTCCTTGCCGGCGACGCCTTCGTTGAGCATGGCGTTGGTCAGCGTGGCCAGGCCGGCGACGTTACCGTCCTGGCTGCTGCCAGCGGCAAAGGTCACGCGCAGGTCGAACATCGGCAGCTCGCGGGCTTCGACGAACAGCACACGGGCGCCTTCGGCGGTGTTCCAGCTCTGGATGTTCAGTTCACGCCGGCTCGGCGCCTTGCCGTCCAGTTCGGCCAGCGACTGCAGGGTATTGGCCGGGCGCGCGGCAGTGCTGGCGGGCTTGGTATCGGTAGTGGTTGCGGTAGCGGCATCGGACTGCGCCGGGCGGGTCAGCATGATGGTGCCGGCGACTGCCAGGGCAACCGCGCCGAGACCGATCAGGGCGTAGCGTGGAAGGCGGCGATCACTCATGAGCGGACTCCTCGGGCAGTACATGGGCAACGCTCAGGCGTTCGCGGGTGAAATAGGTGCGGGCGGCGTCCTGGATGTCCTGCGGGGTCACTTGCTTGAGCTCGTCCAGTTCGCTGTCGATCAGCTTCCAGGACAGGCCGACGGTTTCCAGCTGGCCGATGGTGGTGGCCTGGCTGCTGATCGAGTCACGGTCATACACCAGCCCGGCGATGACCTGGGCGCGCACACGCTCGAGCTCTTCGGCGGTTGGCGGGGTGGTCTTGAGTTCGTCGAGCAGTTGCCAGATGCCTTTTTCGACATCAGCCAGGGTCTTGTGCTTTTGCACATTCGGCGTGGCCGAGATCAGGAACAGGCTGTCACCGCGGGTAAACGCGTCGTAACCGGACGACGCGCCGGCGACCAGCTCCTGGCCACGCTCAAGCCGCGCTGGCATGCGCGCACTGTAGCCGCCGTCAAGCAGCGCCGAGATCAGCCGCAGGGCATGCACGGTGCGTGGCTCCTTGGCGGTGGCCAGGCCCGGCACGTTGAAGCCGTAGATCAGGCTCGGCAACTGTGTGCGCACGTGCAGGGTCAACTGGCGCAGGCCGGGCTCGGCCAGCTCCAGTGGCAACTTGGACGGCGGCACGGCGCGTTTCGGGATGGCGCCGAAGTACTTCTGCGCAAGGCCTTTGACTTCATCGACGGTAACGTCGCCGACCACCACCAGGGTGGCGTTGTTCGGCGCGTACCAGGACTCGTACCAGTGACGCAGCTCCTCGACCTTCATCCGCTCAAGGTCAGCCATCCAGCCGATGGTCGGCGTGTGGTAGCCGCTGGCGGGGTAGGCCATGGCGCTGAACAGCTCGAACGCCTTGGCGTTGGGCTGATCATCGGTGCGCAGGCGGCGTTCTTCCTTGATCACTTCGATTTCGCGGCTGAACTCGTCGGCCGGCAGGCGCAGGCTGGCCAGGCGGTCGGCTTCGAGCTCGAACGCGACCGGCAGGCGATCGCGCGCCAGTACCTGGTAATAAGCGGTGTAGTCGTCGCTGGTGAAGGCGTTTTCTTCAGCGCCGAGGTCGCGCAGGATCCGCGAAGCTTCGCCCGGGCCGAGTTTGGCGCTGCCTTTGAACATCATGTGCTCGAGCGCATGGGACAACCCGGTCTGGCCCGGCGTCTCGTAGCTGGAGCCGACCTTGTACCAGATCTGCGAGACCACCACGGGGGCGCGGTGGTCCTCGCGCACGACCACTTTGAGGCCGTTGTCGAGGATGAATTCGTGGGTCGGTTGCGGATCGGCGGCAAAGGCTGCCAGGGGCAGGCAGAGCGTGCTGAGCAGCAGGCCAGCAGCGCGGCGGGCTAGAGCATTCATACGATGATTAACCTGTACGGCGGCCCGCTTCGGTTTAGCGTCAGCAGGCCAGGAGGTGCTAGGATACTGATCCGGTTGCCTGGCGACCATGCCTGTCGCCGTTCTGGCCCACAGGACCCTACGACAAAACGTTGCGCATGAACCAGCCGGATTCAAGATAGTCTGTTCTGCGTGATAGAGAATTCCAGATGCGCCACTAATGGCTCATCGCGACTTGAGATAGCCGTCCTCCATGTTTGGTTCCAACGACGACAAGAAAGCGCCGGCCGAGGCTGGTGAGAAAAAAGGCCTGTTCGGCTGGTTCCGCAAGAAACCACAGCAAGCTGTCGCCGAACAGCCGCAAACCCCTGAAACCCAGGTTATAGAGCCTGTTGCACCCGTCGAGCAGGCTGCTCCGGTTGCGCCAGCGGCGCTGGCCGAGCTTGAACCTGTGCTGCGTGAAGCGGCGCCGGTGATCGCGCCGCAGCCGGTTGTCGAGGCTGCGCCTGAACCTGAGCCGCTTGTGCCAGCGCCCGTGGCTGAAACCGCACCGCCGGTCAGCAATCTGGTACTGCCGGTGGCCGAGGAACCGGTTGCGCTGGTGCCGGACCTGGAGCCAGTGGCGCCACCGGTCATTCCTGAGCGGCCGCTGGTCGAGCCGATAGCTGTTGAAGTGGTTGCCGAGCCTGAAGTGGTTGCTGAGGCTCCTGTACTCGAGCCAACGCCAGAACCAGAACCAGAGCCACAAGCTCCGGTAATTGCTGCCGCGCCAGTCGTCGAGCCTGAGCCGGCTGTTGTCGCCGCCGCCGCTGTGCCTGCCGTCGTCGAGCCAGCCGCAGCTCCTGCAGTTGCCAGCGAGCCTGCCAAGGCCGGGTTCTTCGCCCGCCTCAAGCAAGGCCTGTCCAAGACCAGCGCCAGCATCGGCGAAGGCATGGCCAGCCTGTTCCTGGGCAAGAAGATCATCGACGATGATCTGCTCGAAGAAATCGAAACCCGCCTTTTGACCGCCGACGTCGGCGTCGAAGCCACGTCGGTGATCGTGCAGAATCTGACGCAGAAGGTCGCGCGCAAGCAGTTGGCCGACGCCGACGCGCTGTACAAGTCGTTGCAGGACGAGCTGACCGCGCTGCTGCGCCCGGTCGAGCAGCCCTTGCACATCGACACCAAGCACAAGCCTTACGTGATCCTCGTGGTTGGCGTTAACGGCGCCGGCAAGACCACTACCATCGGCAAGCTGGCCAAGAAGCTCCAGCTCGATGGCAAGAAGGTCATGCTGGCCGCCGGCGACACCTTCCGCGCCGCTGCGGTCGAGCAGTTGCAGGTCTGGGGCGAGCGTAACCAGATCCCGGTCATCGCCCAGCACACCGGCGCCGACTCGGCGTCGGTGATCTTCGATGCCGTGCAGGCCGCCAAGGCTCGTGGTGCCGATGTGCTGATCGCCGACACTGCTGGCCGCCTGCACACTAAAGACAACCTGATGGAAGAGTTGAAGAAGGTCCGTCGGGTGATCGCCAAGCTGGATGCCGACGCACCCCACGAAGTGCTGCTGGTGCTGGATGCCGGCACCGGTCAGAACGCCATCAGCCAGGCCAAGTACTTCCACCAGAGCGTCGAGCTGACCGGCCTGGCCTTGACCAAGCTGGACGGCACCGCCAAAGGCGGGGTGATCTTCGCCCTGGCCAAGCAGTTCAAGCTGCCGATCCGCTTCATTGGCGTGGGTGAAGGTATCGATGACCTGCGCACCTTCGAGGCCGAGCCGTTCGTCAAAGCCCTGTTCAACGAGCGGGAGCCTTCATGATTCGATTCGAACAGGTCGCCAAGCGCTACCCCAACGGCCACGTCGGCCTGCACGAGCTGAGTTTCCGCGCCCGTCGCGGCGAGTTCCTGTTCGTTACCGGCCACTCCGGCGCCGGCAAGAGCACCTTGCTGCGCCTGTTGCTGGCCATGGAGCGCCCGACCAGCGGCAAGTTGTTGCTGGCGGGGCAAGACCTCGGCCAGATCAGCAACGCGCAGATCCCGTTCTTGCGTCGGCAGATCGGCGTGGTGTTCCAGAATCATCAGCTGCTGTTCGATCGTACCGTGTTCAACAACATCGCCTTGCCGTTGCAGATTCTCGGGCTGTCCAAGCCGGAGATCGCCAAGCGTGTTGATTCGGCGCTGGAGCGCGTGGCACTGAGCGACAAGGGCGATCTGTTCCCGGCGGACCTGTCCACCGGCCAGCAACAGCGCGTCGGTATTGCCCGTGCCATCGTTCACCAGCCCGCTTTGCTGCTGGCTGACGAACCCACCGGTAACCTCGACCCGCGCCTGGCGGCCGAGATCATGGGCGTGTTCGAGGACATCAATCGTCTCGGCACCACCGTTCTGATTGCCAGTCACGACCTGGCTCTGATCGCCCGCATGCGCCACCGCATGCTGACCCTGCAACGCGGCCGACTGATCGGCGATGGCGAGGCTGGCCAATGAGCACTACCCGCACCCCCAAGGTTTCCGAGCGCGTTGCGCCCAAGCCCGCTGACCCGCAACCAGGCAAGAAACGCGGCGGCAGCGACGACGACGGCCCGGACTTCCGCACCCTGTTCCACGCCTGGCTGGAAAGCCACCGCGCCAGCCTGCTCGACAGCCTGCGCCGGTTGGCCAAGCAGCCGATCGGCAGCTTCTTCACCTGCCTGGTGATGGCCGTGGCCCTGAGCATGCCCATGGGCCTGTCGCTGTTGCTGAAGAACATCGAACAACTGGGCGGCTCGTGGCAGCGTGCTGCGCAGATTTCGCTGTACCTCAAGCTCGATGCGGGCAGCAAGGAAGGCGAGGCGTTGCGCGATGAAATCAAAGGCATGCCTGGCGTAGCCGATGCCCAGTTCGTCAGCCGCGAAGAGGCGCTCGAAGAGTTCCAGCAGCAGTCGGGCCTTGGCCAGGCGCTGCGCGAGCTGCCGGACAACCCCTTGCCAGGCGTGGTTGTGGTTACCCCAACCGAAGTCGACAAACCGGCCCTGGAAGCCTTGCGCCAGCGCCTTGCCGAGTTGCCGCGGGTGGATGTGGCGCAGCTGGACCTGGTCTGGGTCGAGCGCTTGGCGGCCATCCTCAAGCTGGGCGACCGTTTCGTCTTTGGCCTGGCCGTGATGCTGGTTTCGGCTTTGTTGTTAGTAATCGGCAACACAATTCGTCTACATATCGAGAACCGCCGCGTCGAGATCGAGGTGATCAAGCTGGTCGGTGGTACCGACAGCTATGTACGCCGGCCGTTTCTGTATATGGGCGCGCTGTACGGGCTGGGCGCCGGACTGCTGGCGTGGGCGATTCTGGCGTTTGGCCTGAACTGGCTCAACGACGCGGTGATCGGCCTGTCCGGGCTGTATGGCAGTGACTTTGCGCTGGCCGGCGTGCCGGCTGCCGACGGTCTGTCGCTCTTGATTGGTGCGGTATTGTTAGGGTATATCGGTGCATGGATTGCGGTGGCCCGCCACTTGAATGAGCTGGCCCCACGATAATGTTTTTGCGCCATCATTGACGTAAACGGGAACTTGGACGACAGTTTCCGGTCTGTTATGGCAGTGCTCACAAGGCACGAATCCAGTGAGTCGGAGGTTCTTGAATGACCACTTCGTTGCAACCTGCCTATGCGTTGGTCCCCGGTGCAAACCTGGAAGCCTACGTACATACGGTGAACAGCATTCCCCTGCTGACGCCCGAGCAGGAGCGTGAACTGGGCGAACGTCTTTTTTACGAGCAGGATGTTGAGGCTGCTCGGCAAATGGTTATGGCCCACCTGCGCTTCGTCGTGCACATCGCACGCAGCTATGCAGGGTATGGCCTGGCGCAAGCCGACCTGATCCAGGAAGGTAACGTCGGCCTGATGAAGGCTGTCAAACGCTTCAACCCGGAAATGGGCGTACGTCTGGTGTCCTTCGCGGTGCACTGGATCAAGGCCGAGATCCATGAGTTCATCCTGCGCAACTGGCGCATCGTCAAGGTCGCGACCACCAAGGCCCAGCGCAAGCTGTTCTTCAACCTGCGCAGCCAGAAGAAACGTCTGGCCTGGCTGAACAACGATGAAGTGCATCGTGTGGCCGAGAGCCTGGGCGTCGAGCCGCGTGAAGTGCGCGAGATGGAAAGCCGCCTCAGCGGCCATGACATGGCCTTCGATCCTGCTGCTGAAGCGGATGACGACAGCGCGTTCCAATCGCCGGCGCATTACCTTGAAGATCACCGCTACGACCCGGCGATGCAGCTTGAGGACGCTGACTGGAGCGACAACTCCACCAGCAACCTGCACCAGGCCCTGAGCGGCCTGGACGATCGCAGCCGTGACATTCTCTATCAGCGCTGGTTGGCTGAAGAGAAGGCCACATTGCATGAGCTGGCCGAGAAGTACAGCGTATCGGCTGAGCGTATTCGTCAGCTCGAGAAGAATGCGATGAACAAGGTCAAGGCACTGATCGCAGCCTGATCGCTCGCAGCAATGAAAAAACCGCCTGGCCCGGAAGGGGCAGGCGGTTTTTTTGTGGCCGCTGAACGCCGGCGGCTAATTCACTGGCTGCGACCGGCCTCAAGCTGGCGCAGGTATTCGGCGCCACCCAGCTGGCTCATCTGTCGGCGAATCCAGCCTGCGCGGCTGGCCACGTAAGTGCTAGGCCGGCCGGCGTTCCACTTCAACGGGCTGGGCAGCACCGCTGCGAGCTGCGCGGCCTGCTGGCGGGTCAAGCGGCTGGCATCGATGCCAAAGTGATAGCGCGCTGCGGCCTGGGCGCCAAATACCCCGGGGCCCCATTCGACGCTGTTCAGGTACACCTCAAGGATCCGCTCCTTGGACCAGAACAACTCGATCAAGGCCGTGAACCAGGCTTCCAGGCCTTTGCGGAACCAGCTGCGGCCCGACCACAGGAACAGGTTCTTGGCCACCTGCTGGGTCAAGGTGCTCGCTCCGCGGATATTGCCACCGCGCTCGTTATGGGCAAATGCGGCCTGAATCGCCGGGATGTCAAAGCCCCAGTGGCTGGCAAATTTCTGGTCTTCACCGGCGATCACCGCGACCTTGAGGTCATCGGATATGTCCTGCCAAGGCTGCCAGTCGCGCTGCAGGTCTATCGGCTCGCCGCTGAACCACGACTGCACCTTGCGCTCGACCATCAGCGCCGTGCCCGGTGGCGGCACCCAGCGCAGGGCCAGAACCAGCACAATACTGCCGGCGGCAAACCAGAGCAGGGCGCGTACGCAGCGACGGATCAGGGATGACAGCATGGCGATGGCTTGGCCGGACCGATGGAACCGGCCATTATACAGACCCCTCTCGAGGAGTCCTCCCCATGCTTCGCAGCTTCCTTATGCTAGCCGCTTTTTTTGCCTTCACCGGTGTCGCCCTCGGTGCGTTTGCCGCACACGGCCTGAAAAACCGCCTGACTGCCGACTACCTGGCGATCTTCCATACCGGCGTGACCTATCAGCTGGTGCATGCCTTGGCGCTGTTTGGCGTTGCCCTGCTGGCTGCGCATTTGCCAGGGCGGCTGGTCGGCTGGGCCGGTTGTCTGTTCGCCGTGGGCATCGTGCTGTTCTCCGGTAGCCTTTACCTGCTGACCCTGACCGGGGTGAGCAAGCTGGGCATGATCACCCCCATCGGCGGCCTGTGCTTCCTCGCCGGCTGGCTGTGCCTGGGCCTGGCAGCGTGGCGGCTGGGCTGACCGGCTGGTCCACAATCGCGACTAATGGCGCCTGTCGCCCTTGGGTTCAGGGGTTGATCGGGGCTAGAATGCGGGCCCCAAAGAACAACGGTGGCCGTGTGCATGCGCATTCAATTGAACGGTGAACCCTACGAAGTGCCTGCCGGCGAGAACGTTGCCGGCTTGCTCGCGCGGCTTGAGCTGACCGGGCGCCGGGTGGCGGTCGAGCTCAACCTCGATATCGTGCCGCGCAGCCAGCACGACAGCACGCTGCTAAACGAAGGTGATCAACTCGAAGTTGTTCACGCCATCGGCGGCGGCTAGTCGACTGACGTTCACCTGCAAGTCCCGCAACCTTTCCAGAGGAACAACGATGAGCAATGTTCGTAGCGACAAGCCCTTCATCCTGGCCGGGCGCACATTCCAGTCGCGCCTGCTGGTTGGCACCGGCAAGTACCGTGACATGGAAGAAACCCGCCTGGCCATCGAAGCCTCGGGTGCCGAGATCGTCACCGTCGCCGTGCGCCGCACCAACCTGGGCCAGATCCCGGGCGAGCCGAACCTGCTCGACGTGCTGCCACCTGACCGCTACACCATCCTGCCCAACACCGCTGGCTGCTACGACGCAATCGAAGCCGTGCGGACCTGCCGCCTGGCCCGTGAGCTGCTCGATGGCCACAACCTGGTCAAGCTGGAAGTGCTAGCCGATCAGAAGACCCTGTTCCCCAACGTGATCGAAACCCTCAAGGCCGCTGAAGTGCTGGTCAAGGAAGGTTTCGACGTGATGGTCTACACCAGTGATGACCCGATCATCGCGCGTCAGCTGGCAGAGATCGGCTGCATCGCGGTGATGCCGCTGGCGGGCCTGATCGGTACCGGCCTGGGCATCTGCAACCCGTACAACCTGCAGATCATCCTTGAAGAATCCAAGGTGCCGGTGCTGGTCGATGCCGGCGTCGGTACTGCTTCCGATGCCACCATCGCCATGGAAATGGGCTGCGAAGCGGTGCTGATGAACTCGGCCATCGCCCACGCCCAGCAACCGGTGCTGATGGCCGAAGCCATGAAATACGCTATCAATGCGGGTCGTCTGGCCTACCTGGCCGGGCGTATGCCGAAAAAACTGTATGCCAGCGCCTCGTCGCCGCTGGATGGTCTGATCAAGTAAGAGTTTCTGATGACTGAATCGCAAGATACGCCGATCCCCGCTGACGGCGAAGAGCGCCCACACCGCCGCATCAAGAGCTTCGTGATGCGCGCAGGGCGCATGACCGAAGGCCAGCAACGTGGTCTTGATCAGGGCGCGCCCCTGTTCGTGCTGCCGCTGGCCGACAGCCCGGTCGATTACGACCAGGTATTCGGCCGCTCGGCGCCGCGTACCCTGGAAATCGGCTTTGGCATGGGTCACTCGCTGCTGGAGATGGCGGCTGCTGCCCCGGAGCAGGACTTCATCGGCGTTGAAGTGCACCGCCCGGGTGTTGGCGCGCTGCTCAATGGCGTGCTGACCCAGGGGCTGCAGAACCTGCGGGTGTACGACTGCGATGCGATCGAAGTGCTCAACCGCTGTGTCGCGGATAACAGCCTTGATCGCTTGATGCTGTTCTTCCCGGACCCGTGGCACAAGGCGCGTCACCACAAGCGCCGCATCGTCCAGCTGGAGTTCGCCGAACTGGTGCGCAGCAAGCTCAAGCCAGGTGGCGTGTTCCATATGGCCACCGACTGGGAACCGTATGCCGAGTACATGCTGGAAGTGATGAGCGCCGCGCCGGGCTATCGCAACCAAGCCGAGGATGGCACCTATGTACCGCGCCCGGCAGAGCGGCCGATCACCAAGTTCGAACGCCGTGGTGAACGGCTTGGGCATGGGGTTTGGGATTTGAAGTTTGTGAAAGTCGACTGATACCGTGGTGGCTGGATTGGGGCTGCTGCGCAGCCCTTTCGCGACACAAGGCCGCTCCTACAGAGGACCGCGTCGTCTGGTGTAGGAGCGGCCTTGTGTCGCGAAAGGGGCGCAAAGCGCCCCCAATACACGGTCTAGGCATCAACCACGCCGATCAGCCACCACCCCAATCAACACCAACACCACCAGCAACACCGGCGCCAGCGCGTAGTTGTTGAACTGGCTGAGTCCCTTGATCACCCACGGCGTGGCATAGATCAACGCCGCACCGCTGCCCACCATCACCAGCAAGGCCATGAACGGTATGCGCAACGCGCCGGCCAGGCCGCCCAGACGCTGGTCTACCCACCCCTTGATATCTGTGCCGAACAGCACCAGCAGGCAGCCTACCAACGCCAGCGAAATCTCCGACAGGTTGCTGCGGCTCCAGCGCGACACGGTCGCAAGCAGGTCAAGTACCAGGTCCATGGGTCATCCTTAGGTCAAGAAATACTGCAGCAGGTCATTGAGGAACAACTGGCCGCGCGGTGTGGCTGCCAGCCGATCCGGTTCGACCTGCAAAAGGCCCTTTTGTTCGGCCAGGCGCCGGGCTTCGGCCAGCTGCGCCAGCGGCAAGCCAGTGCGGCGGTGGAACAACTCAGCCTCGACCCCATCCGTCAGGCGCAGCGCATTCATCAAAAACTCGAACGGCAGCTCATCGACTGGCAGCAGCTTCTCCCCAGCCTTGTAAGGCTTGGCCGGGTTCAGGTAATCCTTGGGCAGGCGCGTCTTCCAGGTGCGCAGGATGCGCCCGTCGGCGAACGACAGCTTGCCGTGGGCGCCGGCGCCAATGCCTATGAAGTCGCCGAAGCGCCAGTAATTGAGGTTGTGCCGGGCGGCGCGATCGGCCTGGGCATAGGCCGACACCTCGTACTGATGGAAACCATTGTTGGCCAGCAGCAACTGCCCGGCTTCCTGGATATCCCAGAGAATGTCGTCTTCAGGCAGCTCGGGCGGCTGGTTCCAGAACACCGTGTTCGGCTCGACGGTGAGCTGATACCAGGACAGGTGCGTCGGGCCCAGGTCGATTGCCTGCTGCAGGTCGCCCAGAGCGTCCTCCAGCGACTGATCGGGCAGGCCGTGCATCAGGTCCATGTTGAAGTTGTCAAAACCCGCTGCGCGCGCCATATCGGCCGCGCGGATCGCCTCGTCGCCGTTATGAATGCGGCCAAGCTTCTCCAGCTTGGCCGGTTGGAAGCTCTGCACGCCGATCGACAGGCGATTGATGCCGGTCTGGCGGTAAGCCTTGAACTTGTCCTGCTCGAAGGTACCCGGGTTGGCCTCCAGGGTTATCTCGATATCGGCGGCAAACGCGATGCGCTGTTCAACCCCGCGCAGCAGGCGGTCCAGCGCAGCGGCGCTGAACAGGCTTGGCGTGCCACCGCCAAAGAAGATCGTGCTGATGGTGCGGCCCTGTACGGCAGGCAGCTCTTGTTCAAGGTCGGCCAACAAGGCGTCGACGTAGGCTTCTTCAGGCAGATCGGGGCCGGCCTGATGCGAGTTGAAGTCGCAGTAGGGGCACTTGCGCACGCACCAGGGGATATGGACGTACAGCGACAGCGGGGGCAGCTCCGGCAACGCCAGGCGCGCGCCAGCGGCCCGCGGATGGAGCAGCTGGATCGACGGCTTGTCGGTCATGCCAGGCCCAGACGCTGACGCAGCAGGGCCATGGCGCGGGCGCGGTGGCTGAGCTGGTTCTTCTCCAGCGGCGCGAGCTCTGCGCTCGAGCAGTTGCGCTCGGGCACCCAGAACAGCGGGTCGTAGCCAAAGCCATGCTCGCCGCTGGCAGCACGCAGGATGCTGCCGTGCCAGAGGCCTTCGCAGAGGATCGGCAGCGGGTCATCAGCATGCCGTACCAACGCCAGCACACAGACGAACTGCGCACCGCGCTGCTCATCCGGCACGTCTTTCAGCGCGTCGAGCAGCTTGGCGTTGTTGGCGGCATCGCCCTTGCCGTCGGCATAGCGTGCCGAGTAGATGCCCGGCGCGCCGCCGAGAAAGTCCACCGCCAGGCCGGAGTCATCGGCCAGTGCTGGCAGGCCGGAAATGCGCGCCGCATTGCGCGCCTTGAGAATGGCGTTTTCGACGAACGACAGACCGGTTTCTTCCGGCTCGACCTGGCTGAATTCGCCGATCGAACGCAGCTGCACCGACTCGCCAAGCATGGCCTGGAGTTCCTTGAGCTTGCCAGCGTTATGGCTGGCCAATACGAGTTGCTGAAGATTGATCATTCGCCTGGGAACACTTCCTGGTTGAAGCTGAAAGAATGGCTGGCGCCGCCGCTGGCGACCGTGAGTTCGAAGATCAGCGTCTGCACCTGCTCGATCGGGAACTGGGCAAGGTAGCTGACGCCGTTGGGGTCGCTGACCTGGCGGAACGCCAGCGCGCTGCGGCGCCCGGTCAGGTCCTTGACGCTGCCGCTGACCATGGCCAGGTCCGGTTTGCCGCCCTTGAGCACCGAGACGGTCAGCACGCCCTGGTTCTTGCTGCGGATCAGGCCATTGGCGCTGGCAACCGCCGGCTGCAGCATGCTCGAAGTAAAGGCGCTGTAATGCACCGTGACATCACCGAACACTTCCTTGCGCTGGGCTTTGGCCGCATCGGCAGCCAGCACCGGCAAGGCCATGCACAGGCCGAGCAGTAATACAGCGAGTCGACGCATCGGGCGAATCCTCCGAGTTGTAACGGGTCAGACGGCGATCTGGTGTTCGCTCAGGCTTGGGCTGCTGAGGCGATAGATGCCGATCTCTCCCAACAGATTAGGCCAAACCCGGCCACCGATGCCATTGCGGTGCAGGCGGTCGACGGCCAGCCGGTCGAGGACCTTGGCATGGTGATCGACGCACAGCTGCTCGAAGTCGGCAAAGGTGCAGAAGTGGATGTTCGGCGTGTTGTACCAGGTGTACGGCATGAAGTCCGAAACCGGCATGCGGCCCTTGCTGGCCAGGTACCAACGGCAGCGCCAGTGGCCGAAGTTGGGGAAGGTGATGATGCACTCGCGGCCCACCCGCAGCATTTCAGCGAGGATCCGGTCAGGGTATTCGACCGCCTGCAGGGCCTGGGTCATGACTACCACGTCAAAGCTGTTGCTGGCAAAGTTGCCCAGGCCCTTGTCGAGGTCCTGCTCGATGACGTTGACGCCTTTAGCCACGCACGCGGCGATGTTATCGGCGTCGATCTCCAGGCCGTAGCCGGTGACTTGCTTGAGGTCGCGCAACGACGCCAGCAGCTCGCCGTTGCCGCAGCCCAGGTCGAGGACCCGGCTGCCGGCGGGGATCCAGTCTTGGATGATTTCCAGGTCGGCTCTCATGCGGTCCTCAGATGGCGATGCGGTTCATGTAGTTCGAGAAACCCAGCATGTAGCGAGGCGTTGGTATCAGGAAGGCGTCGTGGCCATACGGCGAGTCGATTTCCAGATAGCAGACGTTCTTGCGTGCGGCCATCAACGCATCGACGATTTCTCGCGAGCGGGCCGGCGAGAAACGCCAGTCGGTAGTGAACGAGATAACGCAGTAGTCTGCCGTGACCTTGCTCAAGGTTGCCGCCAGATCGCCGCCATGGGCGGCAGCCGGGTCGAAATAGTCGAGTGCCTTGGTCATCAACAGATAAGTGTTGGCATCAAAGCGGCCGGAGAACTCTTCACCCTGGTAGCGCAGGTAGCTTTCGACCTGGAACTCGACGCTGTGGAAGTCGTAGTTGAGCTTGTCGCTCTTGAGTTCGCGGCCGAATTTCTCGCCCATCGAGTCGTCCGACAGGTAAGTAATGTGGCCGACCATGCGCGCCAGCATCAGGCCGCGCTTGGGGATCACGCCCTGGTCCTGGAACGAGCCACCGTGAAACTCGGGGTCAGTGAGGATGGCCTGGCGTGCGACTTCGTTGAAGGCGATGTTCTGCGCCGACAGCTTGGGCGCGGAGGCGATATCGACGCAGTGACGGACGCGATCAGGGTAGGTGATGGTCCATTGCAGGGCCTGCATGCCACCGAGGCTGCCACCCACCACGGCGGCCCACTGGCTGATGCCGAGACGGTCGGCCAGGCGCACCTGGCTGTGTACCCAGTCTTCCACGGTGAGCACCGGGAAGTCGGCGCCGTAGGGCTTGCCGGTCAGCGGGTTGACGCTGCTCGGGCCGGTGCTGCCGTTGCAGCCGCCAAGGTTGTTCAGGCTGACCACGAAGAAGCGGTTGGTGTCGATCGGCTTGCCCGGGCCAATGCAGCTGTCCCACCAGCCGGGCTTGCGCTCGTCGGCACGGTGAAAGCCTGCGGCATGGTGATGGCCAGACAATGCATGGCAGATCAGCACAGCGTTGCTCGCGCTGCTGTTGAGCGTGCCATAGGTTTCATAGACCAGCTCATAGCTGGCCAGCGATCGGCCGCAGGCCAGCGCCAACGGTTCATCGAACCGGGCAGTCTGCGGTGTTACCAGACCGACGGAATCTTCGGGAAAGACAGTGGACATCGACCCTGCTCACGCTTGACGGAGGCGTAAGTCTAAAGAGCGCTACCCCCAGCGGCAAGCACAGGCTGCCGCTGGCGGTGCACCGGTCAGATCATTCGCCACAGCTCTTGCGGCATGCCGGCATAGGCTGCCAGTGGTGGCATCACGAACGACTGGATCACCTGGATCGCCAGGAAGGCAAAGATCGGCGAGATGTCCAGGCCGCCCAGGTTCGGTATCAGGCGGCGGAACGGCGCCAGCACGGGCTCGGCGATCTGGTAGGCGAGCTCGGCAGCCGGGTTGTGGCTGTTGGGCGCAACCCAGGAGACGATGACCATGACGATCATGGCGACCCAGAAGATCTTCAGGAACAGCGAGGTGACGCCAATGATCGCCCACATCAGCAGGTGCAGGATGTCACCGGCGGTGCCGTAGGTGATCATCAGCACAAAGGCCATCAGCAGCGCCTGAATCAGGATCGCCAGCAGCAGCGACGAGGTATCCAGGCCGAAGATGCTCGGTACGATACGCCGGATAGGCTTGAGCAGCGGTTGCGTGGCGCGCACCGCGAACTGGCTCAGCGGGTTGTAGAAGTCGGCCTTGACCAGTTGCAGCACAAAGCGCAGCAGAACGATCGCCAGATACAGGCTGACCAGGGTTTGCACCACGAAAATCGCGGCGCCAGACAGTGCATTCATCAACAGCTCCTTATTTGCCCAATTGTTCGGCGAGCTCGGCGGAGCGCGTTGCCGCGGCCTGCAGCGCCTGTTCGACGATGGCCTCGAAAGCATTGCCCTGGAACGACTTGATCGCCGCCTCGGTGGTACCGGCAGGCGAGGTGACCCGGCGGCGCAGCTCGGCGGCATCGACATCACTGGCGACTGCCATGTGCGCCGCGCCAAGGGCGGTTTGCAGGGTCAGCTGGGCAGCGGTTTCACGCGGCAGGCCGAGCTTTTCGCCGGCAGCGGTCATTGCTTCGATCAGCAGGAAGAAGTACGCCGGGCCACTGCCGGAGACTGCCGTTACGGCGTCCAGCTGCTGCTCGTGCTCCAGCCACAGCGCCGTGCCTACGGCCGACAGCAGTTCTTCGGCCTGCTGACGTTGCTCGGCAGACACCTGCTCGGTGGCGTACAGGCCGCTGACGCCTTGGCGCAGCAGGGCCGGGGTGTTGGGCATGCAACGGACCACAGGGCGCGGGCCGAGCCAGTCTTGCAGGCTGGCGCAGGTGATCCCGGCGGCGATGGAAACGATCAGTTGGCCGTCCTGCAGGTTGGCCTGCAGGCCTTGGCACACGCTTTTCATGACCTGCGGCTTGACCGCCAGAACGATCACGTCGGCGTCGGCGATTGCTTGAGCGTTGTCTTCGAACACCTCGATGGCGTGCTCGGCGCGAACCCGGTTGCGGGTCTCGGCGCCAGGGTCGCTGGCGCGAATCTGCGCAGCATCCAGACCCTGCGCACGCAGGCCGCCAATCAGGCTGGCGGCCATGTTGCCGGCGCCGATAAAGGCAATACGTGTCTTGCTCATGTCAGGTCCTTAGAAAAAAGTGAGTAAAGCATGGATTCAAGCCTGCCCGTAATCGCGGGCGCCGAACAGGGCGGTGCCAATACGCACCCAGGTCGCACCTTGGCTGATGGCGGCCTCGAGGTCATGGCTCATGCCCATCGACAAGGTATCCAGGCCAAGATTGAGGCTGGCCTGCAGCTCGCGCAGCCGCGCAAAGGCCGCCTCCTGCACCGCGCGCTCGTCGCTCGGCTCGGGGATGGCCATCAAGCCACGCAAACGCAGGCCCGGCAGTGCTGCTACCGCCGCGGCCAGTGCCGGCAGCTCAGCCGGGGTACAGCCCGACTTGCTGTCCTCGCCACTTACGTTGACCTGCAGGCAGATGTTCAGCGGTGGCAGTTCGGTCGGGCGTTGTTCGGACAGGCGCTGGGCGATCTTCAAGCGGTCTACCGAATGCACCCAGGCGAAATGCTCGGCAATCGCGCGGGTCTTGTTCGATTGAATGGGGCCGATGAAGTGCCAGGTCAAGGCCAGGTCAGTTAATTCATCTTGCTTGGCCAGGGCTTCCTGGAGGTAGTTCTCACCCACGTCGCGCACGCCGGCGGCATAGGCTTCACGCACCGCGGCGG
This sequence comes from Pseudomonas shirazensis, assembly GCF_050496565.1. Taxonomy (GTDB): domain Bacteria; phylum Pseudomonadota; class Gammaproteobacteria; order Pseudomonadales; family Pseudomonadaceae; genus Aquipseudomonas; species Aquipseudomonas shirazensis_A. Next base: position 324,546 of record NZ_JBNWAE010000001.1, on the reverse strand, counting down.
CGGGTTTGGTCTTGCTCACGGCCAGCAACCTGATGCTGGCCGGGTCGCGGCCACAGGCCTGCGCTGCGCTGTCGATACGGGCGGCGAGGGCGCCGAGGTGGTCTGCTATGGTGGACATGGAAGAATGCCGGCGGCTCAGTGATCTGCGCCATTCTACCTGCTTGATAGCCTTTGGGGAGTCTCATGGACGTGACTGACCTGCTGGCCCAGGCCGCTGCTGCAGGGGCATCCGACCTGCATCTGGCCGAGGCCGAACCACCACTGCTACGCGTGGACGGCGAACTGCGCCGGCTCGATCTGCCACGGATGCCAGCCGGCCAACTTCAGCAAGGGCTGGCACCGCTGCTGGCTGAGCACCAGCTGCAGCAATGGCTGGCCGGTGCCGAGCTGGATCTGGCCGTGACCCTGAACCAGGGCCGCCGCTGCCGCATCAACCTGTTCCGCCAGCGTAACGGCCTAGCCGCCAGCCTGCGCTTGATCCCAAGCCATGTGCCAAGCATTGCCGAGCTTGGTCTGGAAGATGTATTGCAAGCTGTTGCCCAGTGCACTGATGGGCTGGTGCTGATCGGCGGGGCAACCGGTAGCGGCAAATCCAGCACCCTCGCCGCACTGGTCGACTGGCTCAACCGTGAGCGCTCGTTGCACATCATCACCCTGGAAGACCCGATCGAAGTTATCCACCGCAGCCAGCGCAGCCTGGTCACCCAGCGTGAGGTCGGCCAGCACAGCAGTGACTTTGCCCAAGGCCTGCGCAGCGCCCTGCGTCAGGACCCTGACGTGGTCGTGCTGGGTGAGCTGCGTGACCTTGAGTCGATCCGCCTGGCGCTGCGCGCGGCGCAGACCGGGCATCTGGTGCTGGCGACCGTGCACACGCGCTCGGCGGTGAGCAGCATCGACCGTATGGTGGAGGTGTTTGCCGCCGACGAGAAACCGCTGGTGCGCACTCTGCTGGCCGACTCGCTGCGGGTGGTGGTGGCGCAGGTGCTGGTCAAACGGCGCGGTGGCGGACGGGTTGCGGCGCGGGAAGTTCTGCTGGCGAACACGGCGGTGCGCAACCTGATCCGCGAGGGGCGGTTGGCGCAGATCTATTCACTGATGCAGGCGGGAGGTGCGGCGGGGATGAAGACCATGGACGCAGCTTTGCAACAGTTGCGCGCTGAAGGCGTGATCGAAACGGGGTAGCATCTGCACTGGCCTCATTGCGAGGCCAGCGCGCACCGGTCAGCGTTTGGCCAGGCTCAGCTGTTGCTCTTTCGGCAGGACCCGCTTGGCGACCACGTAGTGTTTCTGCCAGTAGGGCTTGCTCAGTTGGTCGATGCTGACCGACTTGCCACGACGCGGCGCATGGATGAAGCGATCGTTGCCCAGGTAAATGGCAACATGATTGACCCGGCGGCTCTTGATGTTGAAGAAGATCAGGTCGCCTGGCTTCAGATCGCCCTTGGCAACCTTGACGCCGTGACCCTGGGCCATGGCATTGGAGGTACGCGGTAAATCGACGTCTGCCACGTCGTTGAACGCATATTTCACCAGCCCGCTGCAGTCAAAGCCCTTGCCTGGCGTGCTGCCGCCCCAACGATAAGGGGTACCGAGCACATTCACCGCGCGGCTGAGCACGTTGCTGCTCTGCTTGGCGGACATTGCCACAGCCGGCAGAGCATTGGCAGCATTGCTTGGGCGGGCACGCAGATTGGCCGATTTGGCTGCTGCATGTTTGACCGGTGCATGCTTCACAGTGGCGTTGGTGGTGTAGCCCGTGAAGCCGTTGGGAAGTCGTTGCTCACGATTGGTGGCGTGGGCTGCCAGGGGTAATAAGAGGCAGAGGGTCAGCCATGTCTTGAATAAAGGCGGCATAGTTGAAGCTCTTGAAAGATGATTAGGTGATGACGCGCAACTTTATAACAGCTTTTTGCTCAAAAAATGATCCGTTGGTCGACTGGAAGGAACCATGCGTCGACTTCACATGAAAAAGTCACATTTATTCTGAGAATATTTTTGGCTAAGCCACGAGGGCTAGGAATGAATACTTATCAACAAGGGGCGCCTTATCACGACACCCACAGCAAGGTACTGGGCTACCTTTTGTGGATTTTCGGCTTTCTCGGTGCGCACCGTTTCTACTACGGCAAACCGATTACCGGGACCATCTGGTTCTTCACCCTGGGCCTGTTGGGCATTGGCTGGTTGATCGACCTGTTCCTGATCCCGGCGATGGACCGCGAGGCGGACATGCGCTTCCAATCCGGGCGAGTCAACTACAGTCTGGCGTGGGTGCTGCTGACCTTCCTCGGTCTGTTCGGCGTGCATCGGCTGTACATGGGTAAATGGATCACAGCGATCATCTACTTCTTTACCGGGGGCCTGTTCCTGCTTGGCATCCTTTACGACTTCTGGACGCTCAACCGGCAGATTTCCGATGTGAACAGCGGCCGGGTCTGATCACCGTCTGTAGGAGCGGCCTTGTGTCGCGAAAGGGCTGCGTAGCGGCCCCAGGATTTATGCTTCGCCGCATATATCGCCGGGCCAGCTTCGCTGGCCTTTCGCGACACAAGGCCGCTCCTACAGGGGCCGGCGCCGGGCAGGGTCGTTCCGTCAGGGGCCGGCGCCGGGCAGGGTCGTTCCGTCAGGGGCCGGCGCCGGGCAGGGTCGTTCCGTCAGGGGCCGGCGCCGGGCAGGGTCGTTCCGTCAGGGCCGGCGCCGGGCAGGGTCGTTCCCGTAGCGGGCAGGAGGCTATTGGCGGGTCTGTCGCTGTTGCAGCAGCAGATTGCTGAAGCCCGCGCCGGCCAGCTGCTTCTGGGCAACCGTGAGCTGTTCGCGGTTGCTGAATGGGCCGACCAGCACCCGGTACCAGGTCTCTTCCTTGACCGTGCCCGACTCGACCTTGACCACCTGGCCGAGCAGGATGATCTGCGCCCGCACCTTGTCGGCATCGGCTTCTTTGCGGAACGAACCGGCCTGGAGGAAGAACTGCGTCGTCGCCGCTGGCTTGATCACCGGCGGTGGCGGCGGTGGCGTCTGCCCGAGCAAGGCTGCCTGCGCGCGTGCCGTATCGATTTTCGCCGCCTCGGCCGGGGTCACCGGTTGCGCCGGCACCGGCGGGGTTTTCTCCGGCACGGCCTCTGGCGGCACGATCACTTCCGACTCTGGCAGCAAGGTGTAGAAGTCGTACTTCGGCTTGACCGGTGCTTGCGGCGTGGCCGCAGTAGTCTTGGCCGCTTCGGCAGTCCTGCCCGGTTTTTGCTGTTCCGGCTTGGCCCGCTTGATGTCGTCACCGCCAGGCTCGAGCTTCATCAGGAAGACAATGAACGCGCCAACCGTCAGGCCGACCGCCAGCCAGATCCAACCCGGGATCGGTTGTTTGGCAGGGGCCTGTTGGCGGCTGGCGCCGCGCTTGGGTGCAGGTTTTTTCTTGGCAGCCAACTTACATGCGCTCCAGGGTTTCCAGGCCGAGCAACTCCAGGCCTTGCTTGAGCGTGCGGCCGGTCAGGGCGGCCAGGCGCAGGCGGCTCTGTTGTTGTTCAGCGGTTTCGGCGGCGATGATCGGGCAGTTCTCGTAGAAACTGGAGAACAACCCGGCGATGTCGTACAGGTAGCTGCACAGTACGTGCGGGGTGCCTTTGTCGGCGACGCTGTTGAGCACTTCGCCGAACTGCGCCAGGCGTGCGGCCAGGTCCTGTTCGTGCGGGGCCTGCAGCACGATCTGGCCGTCGAGCTGATCGTAGCCCTTGCCCAGCTTGCGGAACACCCCGGCGACGCGGGTGTAGGCATACAGCAGGTACGGCGCGGTGTTGCCTTCGAAGTTGAGCATCAGTTCGAAGTTGAAGCTGTAATCGCTGGTGCGGTGCTTGGACAGGTCGGCGTATTTCACCGCGCCAATGCCGACCACTTCGGCGATCTGACGCAGCTCGTCTTCGGCCAGGCTCGGGTTCTTTTCCTTGACCAGCGCATAGGCGCGGTCCTTGGCTTCGTTGAGCAGGTCGATCAGCTTGACGGTGCCGCCGTCACGGGTCTTGAACGGGCGGCCATCGGCACCGTTCATGGTGCCGAAGCCCATGTGTTCCATCTTCATCGGGTGGCCGACGAAGCCTGCGCGGCGGGCCACTTCAAACACCTGGTTGAAGTGCAGCGCCTGGCGCTGGTCGACGAAGTACAAGGCGCGATCGGCCTTGAGCACGTTGCTGCGATAGCGCACGGCGGCAAGGTCGGTGGTCGCGTACAGGTAGCCGCCATCGGCCTTCTGCACGATCACCGGCAGCGGCTCGCCATCGGCAGTCTTGAATTCTTCGAGGAACACGCACTGCGCGCCCTGGCTTTCGACCAGCAGGCCTTTGCTCTTAAGGTCGCTGATGACGTTGGCCAGGTCAGCGTTGTAGGCGCTTTCGCCCATCACGTCGGCCATGCTCAGCTTGACGTTGAGCAGCTCGTAGGTCTTCTGGCAGTGCGACAGCGAGATGTCCTTGAAGCGCGTCCACAACGCCAGGCAGTCCGGGTCGCCGGCTTGCAGCTTGACCACCAGACCACGGGCGCGGGTGGCGAATTCTTCGGACTCGTCGAAGCGCTTCTTCGCGGCGCGGTAGAAGTTTTCCAGGTCAGACAGCTCGTCGCTGGTGATTGGGTTTTCCTGCAGGTAGGCCATCAGCATGCCGAACTGGGTGCCCCAGTCGCCGACGTGGTTCTGGCGGATGACCGTGTCGCCGAGGAACTCCAGCACTCGGGCAACGCTGTCACCGATGATGGTCGAGCGTAGGTGGCCGACGTGCATTTCTTTTGCCAGGTTCGGCGCCGACAGGTCGACCACGACCTTCTCGGCCGGGCCGGCCTTGCGCACGCCAAGTTGGCTATCGGCCAGGGCGGCATCGAGACGCTCGGCCAGGGCCGCGGTGTTCTGGAAGAAGTTGAGGAAGCCTGGGCCGGCGATCTCGACCTTGCTGATGTCGGCGCTGGTCGGCAACGCTGCGATGAGCTTTTCGACGAGGTCACGCGGCTTCATCCCGGCTGGCTTGGCCAGCATCATGGCGATGTTGCTGGCGAAGTCACCGTGGGTCTTGTCGCGGGCGTTTTCCACCTGAATCGCCGGGGTCAGGCCGTCAGGCAGCACACCGTCGGCGACGAGTTGGGTGAGGGCTTGCTGGATCAGCTGGCGAATGGTGTCTTTCATCGGAATCTCTTTTCGACCGCAAGCGCGGCGGAGCGCTTCGATGCGCAGGTGGAAAAACTGAGCATTATCCGTGGCTGAGCCGTGGTTGCCAACCTTTGCGGGTATCAACGGCGCGTCAACAGCTCAGTACAGGTCGACCGGATCGACGTCCAGCGACCAGCGCACCTGACGTCCGCTGGGCATCTGTTCCAGCTCCAGCAGCCAGGCGCTGATCAGCCGGTGCAGCGGCGCGCGGGCGCTGGCCTGCAACAACAGCTGCGCGCGGAAGCGCCCGGCGCGGCGTTCCATCGGCGCCGGCACCGGCCCGAGCAGCTCTATGCCCTGGCCGCCCTGTTCGGCCAGCAAGCGCTCGGCGGCACTGCACGCTTCATCCAGAAATCCTTCGGCCTGGCCCGGCTTGTGCGCTTCGGCGCGCAGCAGGGCGAGGTGGGCGAAGGGCGGCAGGCCGGCGCCGCGGCGTTCGCTCAGGGCCTGTTCGGCAAAGGCGAAGTAGCCTTCTTCAGTCAACTGCACCAGCAGCGGGTGCTCGGCCAGGTGGGTCTGCACGATGACCTTGCCCGGCTCTTCGGCGCGGCCGGCGCGTCCGGCGACCTGCACGATCAGCTGGGCCATGCGCTCGCTGGCGCGGAAGTCCCCAGAGAACAGCCCGCCATCGGCATCGAGGATCGCCACCAGCGTGACCCGCGGGAAGTGGTGGCCCTTGGCGAGCATCTGCGTGCCGACAAGGATGCTCGGCTGGCCGCGCTGGATGGTGGTGAACAGGTTGTGCATGGCGTCCTTGCGCGAGGTGCTGTCGCGGTCCACGCGCAATACCGGGAAGTCCGGGAACAGTACTTTCAGGCGTTCTTCGGCGCGCTCGGTGCCAGCACCCACCGGGCGCAGGTCGACGTGCGCACACTTGGGGCAGCGCAGCGGCAGGCGCTCGTCATAGCCGCAGTGGTGGCAGCGCAGTACGCCGGAGCGCTGGTGCACGGTCATGCGTGCATCGCAGCGCGGGCAGCCCGACATCCAGCCGCAGTCGTGGCACAGCAGCGTCGGGGCAAAACCGCGGCGGTTGAGGAACACCAGCACCTGCTGGCCGGCCTCGAGGGTTTTGCCGATGGCCTGTTGCAACGGGCCGCTGATGCCGCTGTCCAGCGGCCGGCTGCGCACGTCCAGGCGCAGGAAGCGCGGCTGCTTTGCGCCGCCGGCGCGGTGGTTCATGCGCAGCAGGCCGTAACGGCCGGTGTGGGCGTTGTGCAGGCTTTCAAGCGAAGGCGTGGCCGAGCCGAGCAGGATCGGCACGTTCTCTTGATGGGCGCGCACCAGCGCCAGATCACGGGCGTGGTAGCGCAGGCCCTCCTGCTGTTTATAGGAGCCGTCGTGCTCTTCGTCGATGATGATCAGGCCAGGGTTTTTCATCGGCGTGAACAGCGCCGAGCGGGTGCCGATAATGATGTCGGCTTCGCCATCGCGGGCCGCCAGCCAGGCATCCAGGCGTTCGCGGTCATTCACCGCCGAGTGCAGCAGGGCAATGCGCGCATTGAAGCGCTGCTCGAAGCGCGCCAGGGTCTGCGGGCCGAGGTTGATCTCGGGGATCAGCACCAGCGCCTGCTTGCCGGCTTCCAGGGTTTCGCGGATCAGTTGCAGGTAGACCTCGGTCTTGCCGCTGCCGGTAACCCCAGCCAGCAGAAATGCATGGAAGCTGCCAAAGCCCGAGCGCACGGCTTCGAAGGCTGCCCGCTGTTCGTCGTTGAGCGGCAGCTGCGGCTGCGCCAGCCAGTGCTCGGGGCGGCCAGCCGGGCTTTGCCGGCGCACCTCGAGCTGCACCAGCTCTTTGGCCAGCAGCAGGTCGAGGCTGTCCTTGTTCAGGCCCAATTTGCTCAACAGGCTGTGGGCAACGCCATGCGGGTGCTGCGACAAAGTCTGCAGGGCTTCGCGCTGACGCGGGGCGCGGGCGATCCGCGGGTCGTCCAGGCGCGCGTCGGGGGTAACCTGCCAGAACCGTTCCTGGCGGATTTCGGCTGCTTCGCCCTGGCGCAACAGCACCGGCAAGGCCCAGCTCAAGGTATCGCCCAGGCTGTGCTGATAGTACTGGGCGGTCCACAGGCACAGCTTGAACAGGGATGGCGGCAGCGGCGAGGTCGGGTCGAGCAGGGCAATCGCAGGTTTGAGCTTGTCAGCCGGCACCTCACTGGTGGCGCAGACCTCGACCAGGACGCCGATCATCTCACGCCGACCAAAGGGCACACGGATGCGCATGCCCGGGGTCAGCGGCTGGCGGGCCATGGCGGCCGTGGCCCGGTAGTCGAACAGGCGACGCAGGGGCGAGGGCAGGGCAAGGCGCAGGATGACGTCGGACACGCAGAAGGTCTCTGAAGGGCATTTCGGAACAGTTCAGGGCAGCGCCGAGCCTAGCAGACGACGGTCGGTGCGTGCGACAACTTGCGCTGACGCTGCGCTCTGGTATTATTCCCCGCCTAATTACGTGCGGTATTCAACAATAGGTGTTGGGTGGCGGCACGCAGCTCGAGGAAGTGACCATGAAAGAGAATATTCATCCGAACTACGAAGTAGTTGCAGTCACCTGCAGCTGCGGCGCCAAATTCGAAACCCGTTCGACCCTGGCCAAGCCGCTGGCGATCGACGTGTGCTCCCTGTGCCACCCGTTCTACACTGGCAAGCAGAAAGTCCTGGACACCGGTGGTCGCGTACAGAAGTTCGCAGATCGCTTCGGCATGTTCGGTGCCAAGAAGTAAGATTGCGCATGGCGAAGCCCTTGGCTCTCGCGCTGCTGCAACGAAAAGCGTCCCTTGTGGGCGCTTTTTTTATGGCCGCGATTTGCGCCATGCCGGCGCAGGCCTTCTGCCCACTGCCGGTCAAGCCGCAGCAAGTCGCCGTGCGCCAGGTGGTAGATGGCGACACCGTGCGCCTCAGCGATGGCCGCAGCGTACGCCTGATCGGCATCAATGCCCCCGAGCTGGGCCGCAAGGGCCGCCCAAGCGAGCCCTATGCCGAAGCCGCCAGGCAGCGCCTGCAGGCGTTGATCAAGGCCAGTGATGGCCGGGTCGGGCTGGTGCGCGGGGCCGAGGCAAAGGACAAATATGGCCGCACTCTGGCGCATATCTATGGGCGTAATGGCGACAATCTTGAGGCGGTGCTGCTCAGTGAGGGCCTTGGCTTGCGCGTAGCCATAGCGCCCAATGTGCGCCTGGCGGGCTGCCAGGAAGCAGCCGAGCAGGCGGCTCGTTCGGCTCGCCTTGGGCTGTGGCGGAATTCACCAGTGCAGCGCGAGAGCGCCCTGCGCGAGTCCGGATTTGCCGTGCTCAGCGGCACCGTACGGCGTATCGAGCGTAACCGTGGCGGGGTCTGGCTAGACCTTGGCGAGCGCGTGGTGGTGCAGGTGCCCGCTCGTCTGCAGCGGCACTTCCCGGCGCGCTTCTTCGATAACCTCAAAGGGCGCCAGGTCGAGGTCCGCGGCTGGGTGATCGACCGCTCCCGCAAGGGTGTGATCAAGCCTGGGCAGCGTCGCTGGCTGCTGCCATTGACCGATCCGAGCATGCTCAAACGGGCCTCTGGCTAAAAAATTGTAGACATTAACGTCTGCAATTGTACACACTGAATCCCGCATGCCCCGTGGGTTGTAGCGTAAAGTCGTAGGCCATGGGCCTTGACACATGTGACCGGGCAGTCTTGTCGCCCCCCGGCACTTTGCGTATCCTCGGCGGTCCGTCAGAACAGTAAATAAGCGGAATTGCCCACCATGTCAGACCTGAAAACCGCCGCTCTCGAATATCATGCTCAGCCTCGTCCGGGGAAACTGAGCGTCGAGCTCACCAAGCCAACCGCCACTGCGCGTGACCTGTCCCTGGCCTACAGCCCGGGCGTTGCCGAACCTGTGCGCGAGATCGGTCGTGATCCAGAGCTGGCTTACAAGTACACCGGCAAGGGCAACCTGGTCGCAGTGATCTCCGACGGTACCGCCATTCTTGGCCTGGGTGACCTCGGCCCACTGGCTTCCAAGCCGGTCATGGAAGGCAAGGGCGTTCTGTTCAAGCGTTTCGCCGGTATCGACGTATTCGACATCGAAGTCGAGTCGGAAAGCCCACAGGCCTTCATCGACACCGTGCGCCGTATCTCGATCACCTTCGGTGGCATCAACCTCGAAGACATCAAAGCGCCAGAGTGCTTCGAAATCGAACGCACCCTGATCGAGCAGTGCGACATTCCGGTGTTCCACGATGACCAGCATGGCACCGCCATCGTCACCGCGGCCGGCATGATCAACGCCCTCGAAATCGCTGGCAAGAAGCTCGAAGAAGCGCAGATCGTCTGCCTGGGCGCCGGCGCTGCTGCGATCTCCTGCATGAAGCTGCTGGTCAGCATGGGTGCCAAGGTCGAGAACATCTTCATGATCGACCGTACCGGTGTTATCCACTCCGGCCGTGAAGACCTGAACCAGTACAAGGCGCAGTTCGCTCACGCTACCGACAAGCGCAGCCTGGCTGACGCTCTGCAAGGTGCTGACGTGTTCGTGGGTCTGTCCGGCCCGAACCTGCTGAGCGCTGAAGGCCTCAAGTCGATGGCTGCCAACCCGATCGTGTTCGCCTGCTCGAACCCGGATCCAGAGATCAGCCCGGAGCTGGCTCACGCTACCCGTAACGACGTGATCATGGCTACCGGTCGTTCCGACTACCCGAACCAGGTCAACAACGTGCTGGGCTTCCCGTTCATCTTCCGTGGTGCTCTGGACGTTCGCGCCAAGCGCATCAACGAAGAGATGAAGATTGCTGCGGCCATCGCGCTGAAGGACCTGGCCAAGCAGCCAGTGCCTAAGGAAGTTTGCGATGCGTACGGCGTGCAGGCGCTGGAGTTTGGTCGTGAGTACATCATTCCGAAGCCGATGGACCCACGTTTGATTACGCTGGTTTCTGATGCGGTGGCCAAGGCTGCGATCGAAAGCGGTGTTGCTACCCTGCCTTATCCGAAGCACTACCCGCTGAAAAGCGTGGACGATGTGTTCAACGGCTAAGTATGGCGTAATGAAAAACCGGCCCTGATGGGCCGGTTTTTTTATGCCTGCGATTAGCCGCGCAGCAACGCCGTACACGGTCCCTGTAGGAGCGGCCTTGTGTCGCGAAAGGCCCGCGAAGCGGGCCCGGCGATGTCGGCGGCGGTGCTGAGATCTGGGGGGCGCTTCGCACCCCTTTCGCGACACAAGGCCGCTCCTACAGGGGCACGACACGCGTTCGGTATAGGAGCAGGCCGGACCGCTCGGAATGGGGCGCAGAGCGCCCCCGGCTTTTGGACTTAGAACAGGTCCATCGGCGCTGCCTCATCCGCTGGCAGAGGGCTGCCAGGTGCCGCGCCGTTGCCCAGTTCATCCACCGACGGCGGTGAATCTTCGGCCTTGAACAGTTCGAAGTAGGCATTCGGCGTGCTCGGGGTCGCTGCGCGGCCGCTGACCGGATCGACCCGCAGGCTGAGGATGCCTTCAGGTTCGGCTGGAGCGTGGTTGGGTTTGTCTTTCAAGGCGGCGCCCATGAAGCTCATCCAGATGGGCAGTGCCGCAGTACCGCCGTATTCGCGGCGGCCGAGGGTTTCTGGCTGGTCGAAGCCAACCCAGACAGTGGTCACGTAGTCGGCGTTGTAGCCGGAGAACCAGGCGTCCTTGGATTCGTTGGTGGTACCGGTCTTGCCAGCCAGATCGGTGCGGCCGAGGGCCATCGCCCGGCGGCCGGTGCCGCGCTTGATCACGTCCTGCAGCATGCTGGTGAGGATATAGCTGGTGCGCGGGTCGATGATCTGTTCGGCGAGCACGGGTGTCTGCGCACTGAACTGGGCGTTGGCTGCTGGCGCTTCGCCCGGCAGGCCGCTGCTGATCGGCTGCTCTGGCGCGGCGATGCCGGCCTCGTCGCTGCCGCCGCCCTGCGGCACATGCGCAGGGTTGGCGGTGAACAGGGTATCGCCGTTGCGGCTTTCGATGCGTTCGATCAGATACGGGCTGATCTTGTAGCCGCCGTTGGCAAAGGTGCTCCAGCCGGTGGCGATTTCCATCGGGGTCAGGGTCGCGGTGCCGAGCGCCAGCGACAGGTTGCGCGGCAGGTCCTGCTTGTTGAAGCCGAACTTGGCGATGTAGTCGATGGTGCGGTCGACGCCCATCGCCTGCAGCAGGCGGATCGAGACCAGGTTGCGCGACTTGTACAGCGCTTCACGCATGCGGATCGGGCCGAGGAAGGTGTTGGTGTCGTTTTTCGGCCGCCAGACCTTGTCCAGGTACTCATCGACAAACACGATTGGCGCGTCATTGACCAGGCTGGCGGCGGTGTAACCGCTGTCCAGGGCCGCGCTGTAGACGAACGGTTTGAAGCTCGAGCCCGGCTGACGCTTGGCCTGCATGGCGCGGTTGTAGTTGCTCTGCTCGAACGAGAAGCCGCCGACCAGGGCGCGGATCGCGCCGTTGTACGGGTCGAGGGTGACTAGTGCACTCTGCGCGCCCGGCACCTGGCTGAACTTTAGCTTGCCTTCATCCAGGCGCTGCACGCGGATCAGGTCGCCGATCTGGGCGACATCGGCAGGCGATTGTGGCGCCCGGCCTTGAGCGTTGGTGTTCAGATACGGCCGCGCCCATTTCATGGTGTCCCAGGCCACGTCCTGCTCTTCGCCGTTGCGGGTGAGCACTTTCAGGCCGGTCTTGTCGACCTGGGTAACGATGGCCGGCTCCAGCCCACCGAGGGTGCGCTGCTTGCTCAGCTCCTGCAGCCAGGCGGCGTGGGTCTTGCCCGGGAAGCGTGACTCAGGGCCGCGGTAGCCATGGCGCTCGTCGTAGTCAGACAAACCATTGAGCACGGCACTGTTGGCCATGTTCTGCATGTCGCTAGGCACCGTGGTGGTCACCCGGAAGCCTTCGGTGTAGGCCTCGCTGCCATAGCGGCCGACCATCTCCGCGCGGGCCATTTCGGCAATGTAGGGCGCGTTCACTTCTGGCGTCGGCACGTGGTAACTGGCGTTCAGCGGCTCAGCCAGGGCGGCGTCGTAGCTGGCCTGATCGATCTTGCCGAGCTTGTACATGCGCCCGAGGATCCAGTCGCGGCGCTCTTTGGCCCGGGTCGGGTTGGCCAGTGGGTTGAAGCGCGAAGGGGCCTTCGGCAGACCGGCGATCATGGCCATCTGCGCCAGGCTGACGTCGCGGATCGACTTGCCGTAGTAAACCTGCGCTGCGGCGTCGATGCCGTAGGCGCGGTTACCCAGGTAGATCTTGTTGACGTACAGCTCAAGGATCTCGTCCTTGGTCAGTTCGCGTTCGATCTGCAGGGCCAGCAGGATTTCGTTGGTCTTGCGCGAGAAGCTGCGCTCGCTGGTAAGGAAGAAGTTCTTCGCCACCTGCATGGTGATGGTGCTGCCACCGGTCTGGATATGACCAGACTTGACCAGTTGGGTCGCGGCGCGCATCAAGCTGCTCGGATCGACCCCGTAATGGTTGAGGAAATTATCGTCCTCGGCTGACAGAAGCGCCTGAATGAACTGTGGGGGAATTTCCGCGAAGCGGATCGGCGAGCGGCGCATTTCGCCAAACTCGGCAATCAGCTTGCCATCGCTGCTATAGACCCTCAGAGGGATCTGCAACTGGATGCTTCTGAGCGAGTCGACCGAGGGCAGGCTGGGACTAAGATACAGAAACGCCCCGCTCAGACCGAGTACGAGGGCACAGATGACTGCGACGAAAGACCACCAGAAGAACTTCAGCAGGCGTATCAAGGCTTTTGGGTGTCCAGGTTGAGAAATGGAGTGCGCACAGGTCCGGCAGACAGGCAAAAACGCTGGGCATTATAAGCAGTTTTCGCCCCGTCGGGCGACCGCCGGGGCGACCGGTCGGGCCAATCGCGCGGGCTGACAATGATGGAGCAGGGAGACAGCGATGCTTGGACGCTTGGGCAAGGATGCCGGTTCATTGTTGGGTGTGGAAATAGCCGCCGACTCGGTGCGCATGCTGCAACTGCAGGGGCGCCAAGGGGCTGAGCACGTCAGCGCCTGGGCGTATCAGCCGCTGCCGGTGGCAGTTGGCAATGACTGGGCGCAAGCCCCAGACGCCCTGACAGACGCGCTGCGCTGCGCCTTTGAGCGCTGCGGCAGTCGGCGTGCGCAGGTTGCGGTTGCGCTGCCGGGCGGGGCGACGTTGTGCAAGCTTTGTTGCCTCCCAGCAGGCTTGTCGGCGGCTCAACTGGAGCAGCGCCTGCTGGTCGATGCCGAGCAGATGTTCCCGTTTGCCCTGGAAGACCTGGCGTTGGACTTTCAAGTCCTCGGCCCGGCGGTCGAGCCGGTGGGGCATGTCAATGTGCTGGTTGCCGCCTGCCGCCAGCGCTCACTGGATCAGCTCGAGCAGCTGCTGGAGGCCGCAGGCCTGTGCGCGGTGGCAGTGGAGGTCGACAGCATCGCCCTGCGCCGGCTGGTGGCCGACGGCCAGGCGCTGCTGCGTATCGAGCAGGGCGGGGCAGCGTTGCATAGCTGGCCGGCAAGTGGCCTGCCGCAGCGTCAGGAGCTGACTTTCGGCGCCCATGAGCCAGACGATGCACGCCTGCAGCGCGTGCTTGAGTTGTGCGCAGCAGCGCTGCCAGGCGAGCACGATGTACAGGTGGTTGCGGCCAGCGAACAGGCACCACGCTGGCTAGCCGCTCTCGCTGCTCGATTGCCCTGCGATGCGCTGTCGCCGCTGCACGGTCTGGGCACGGCTGGCCTGAGCAGTCGTGCCGAGCTGGCGCGGGTGGCGCCGCACATGGCGCTGGCCTGCGCTCTGGCCTTGGGCGGTGCTTGCTGATGCTGCGTCTGAACCTGCTGCCCTGGCGCGAACGGCAGCGGCTGGCGGCGCTGCGACGGTTTCAACTGGCGCTGATCGGTAGCCTGCTGCTGGCGCTCGCCGGCGTGATCATGCTTGACCAGCTGGCGCGCCAGCGTGGTCAGCAGCAACTGGCGGCGATTGCCGAACGCCAGGCTGATGTCGCCCGGCTCGATATCCAACTGCAGCAGTTGAAGGCGGTGCAGGGCAGCCATGAGGATGTAATGGCGCAGTCAGCAGCGCTGCAAGCGCTGCGCAATGGCCAAAACCTGCTGCCGAGGATGTTCGCTGAGCTGGAGCAGGCACTCGGGGCCAGTTTGCAACTGACCGAAATGTCCATCCATGAGGGGCAGTTGCGACTGCTCGGGTTGGCGGCGTCGCCTGCGGTAGTGGCGCAGTTCATCCGCGATCTGCAGCAATCAAGGCGATTCGACGCGCTTGAGCTGAAGCATATTCGTGCAGTTGCAGACGGCGATGAGTTCCTGTTGCTCGCACGTCTGTCGGCGCTTGAGCTTTGATCGGCTCATGGCCTCCCGACTGGCAGCAAGTGGCGAGCAGTTCGCCGGTGGCCAGGTTGGCGATGCTGCTCGCACCGCTGCTGATAGTGGCCAGTGTGGCCTGGCTGATGCGCTTTGAGGGTGTGCAGCGCACCTACCGGATGCAGGCGGCAACACTGCAGGTACTGGAGCAGACCTTAGCGGCCAAGACGCTAGGCGTGCAGGACTTGCCCGCCGCGCAGGAGGCACTTGCTGACAGTGAGGTGCAGTTGCAGGACGCCCGCTGGCGCCTGGCGGCCGGGCAGGAAATGAGCGACCTAGTCGATCAGTTGGCGCGGTTCGGTCATGCCCATGGGCTGCTGATCGAGCAGTTGGAGGTCGGCGAGCCAAGCCAGGCGGCCGGCTACCTGGTTGCGCCGCTGCAGTTGCAGGTGATCGGCAATTACCCGGCGCTGCGGGCATGGCTGGATGACTGGCTAGGCCAGATCCGCCTGCTGCACGTCTCGACCCTGCAGCTTGCAGCAGCAGACCAGCCCGGGATGCTGCGGCTGCGCTTGCACGTGCAGGCCTTTGACGCGGGCCAGCAGTTACCGGCGCCGATCTCGCTAGCTCATGAAGCCGCCAGGCAGCGGGCACCGCCAGCGCAGGTCGATCCATTTCAGGCGTGGTCTGTACGCAGCGCAGCCGATGATCTGGCCCGGGTGCCGCTGGCTCAGTTGCAGATGGTCGGCAGCCTCGCCCGCGATGGCCAGTATCAGGCTCTGGTGTGGTGGTCCGGGCGTTTGTATCGCGTGCGCGCGGGTGACTCACTGGGTCGCGACCAGGGTGTAGTGGCGCGGGTTGACGAACGGCAGTTGGAGGTGCGCGAGCAGGTCTTGCTTGGTGGAGCCTGGCAGGAGCGATCGACCCTGGTTGGGTTGCGAAAGCATGTGACGCAAGGAGGCATGAATGAAGCTCGGACAACTGGCAATGCTGCTGGCGACGGTTCTGGCGATGCACGGGGCGCAGGCGAAGACCTATCAGGGTGAACCGCTGTCGCTGAATTTTCAGGATGTCGAAGTTCGCGCGGTGCTGCAGGTGCTGGCCGACTATGCCGGGATCAACCTGGTGGTCAGTGATACGGCAACCGGCAACGTTACTCTGAGGTTGATACAGGTGCCCTGGGATCAGGCGCTGGATCTGGTTCTGCGCAGCAAAGGGCTGGCGAGCCGGCAGGAAGGCAATGTGCTGCTGGTGGCGCCGGCGGCCGAGCTGGCCGGGCAATCACGCGACGAACGGCTGGGTCGGGAGCTGGACGCCCAGTTGCAGCCGCTCGAACGCGCGTTGTTGCCAGTGCATCACGCCAAGGCTGCGGAGCTGGCCGAGTTGCTGTTGGCGACCTTGGCCGACGACGGCATCCTGACCGGGCGCGGCAGCCTGGGTGTCGATGCGCGGACCAACACGCTGGTGGCATACCAACCGGCAGAGCGGCTGGTCGAACTGCGCCGACTGGTCACCGAGCTGGATGTGCCAGTACGCCAGGTACTGATCGAAGCACGCATTGTCGAGGCCAATGTCGACTATGAGAAAAGCCTTGGGGTGCGCTGGGGCAAGCCGTTCAGTGGCGCTGAAGGCCGCAGCGGCAAAGGGTTGTTCGTTGATCTAGGCGTGGATCGGCCGACTTCGGCGGTGGGCCTGGGGCTGCTGCGCGGCGACGCCTTGCTGGACCTGGAACTCAGCGCGATGGAAAAGAGCGGCAATGGCGAAATCATCTCGCAGCCCAAAGTGGTGACCGCCGACAAGGAAACCGCACGCATCCTCAAGGGCACCGAGGTGCCTTATCAGGAAACCAGCAAGAGCGGCGCGACCTCGGTGTCGTTTCGCGAGGCCTCGCTATCGCTCGAAGTTACCCCGCAGATCACCGCCGATGGGCAGGTAATCATGACCGTGCGCGTGACCAAGGACGAGCCGGATTACGTCAATGCACTCAACGATGTACCACCGATTCGCAAGAACGAGGTCAACGCCAAGGTGCGCGTGGCCGACGGGCAGACCATCGTCATCGGTGGCGTCTACTCGACCACGCAAAACAATGTGGTCGACAAGGTGCCATTTTTCGGCGATCTGCCGTATGTTGGGCGGCTGTTTCGACGCGATGCATTACAAGAGAAAAAATCCGAGCTGCTGGTCTTCCTGACTCCGCGTATCATGAGTGACCAGGCGATTGCTGTGAGTCGTTGATTCTGTGCGAAATTTGATACTTGTAGGGCCCATGGGCGCTGGCAAAAGCACCATCGGACGCCTGTTGGCCAAAGAGCTGCGCCTGCTGTTCAAGGATTCCGACAAGGAAATCGAACTGCGGACGGGCGCCAATATCCCGTGGATCTTCGACAAGGAAGGCGAGCCGGGCTTTCGCGATCGTGAAGAAGCGATGATCGCCGAGCTCTGCGAGCTGGACGGCGTAGTCGTGGCGACCGGCGGCGGTGCAGTCATGCGTGATGCCAATCGGCGTGCTCTGCATGCCGGTGGCCGGGTGATCTACCTGCACGCCTCGGTTGAGCAACAGGTCGGCCGCACGGCACGCGATCGCAATCGGCCGCTGTTGCGCACCGCCAACCCGGAAGCGACCCTGCGTGCCTTGCTCGAATCGCGTGATCCGCTGTATCGCGAGATTGCCGATGTGATCGTGGAAACCGACGAACGGCCGCCACGCATGGTGGTCCAGGATATTCTCGAGCGCCTCGAGCAGTTGCCGCCCCGCTAAGCCGGGACTATTCTCGGCCACCAACGCCGAGGCAGGGGTTCAACCTTACCGCGTGTGTCGTTCAGGCGACGCCGCGCTCCAGACATTGTGGGGATACATGCAGACACTTAAGGTCGATCTGGGCGAACGCAGCTACCCGATCTACATTGGCGAAGGACTGCTGGACCAGCCTGAACTGCTGGCCCCGCACATTGCCGGCCGGCAGGTAGCCATTGTCTCCAACGAAACTGTCGCGCCCCTGTATCTGCAGCGCCTGAGTCAGACCCTGGGTGCCTATTCGGTGCTGCCAGTGGTACTGCCAGATGGCGAAGCGCACAAGAACTGGCAAACCCTGCAACTGATTTTCGATGGCCTGCTGACCGCGCGCCATGACCGCCGCACCACCGTGATCGCACTGGGCGGCGGGGTAATCGGCGACATGGCCGGTTTTGCCGCAGCCTGCTACCAGCGTGGTGTCGACTTCATTCAGGTGCCGACCACGCTGTTGTCCCAGGTCGATTCGTCGGTGGGCGGCAAGACCGGCATCAACCATCCGCTGGGCAAGAACATGGTCGGCGCGTTCTATCAGCCCAATGCGGTGCTGATCGACACCACCAGCCTGAAGACGCTGCCGGCGCGCGAGCTGTCGGCAGGCCTGGCCGAAGTGATCAAGTACGGCCTGATCTGCGACAAGCCATTCCTCGCCTGGCTCGAAGAGAATATGAGCGCCCTGCGCGGTCTCGACAACACGGCGCTGACCGAAGCGATTCGTCGCTCCTGCGCGGCCAAGGCTGCGGTTGTGGGCGCCGACGAGCGCGAAACCGGCCTGCGCGCCACGCTCAACCTCGGCCATACTTTTGGCCATGCCATCGAAACCCACATGGGCTATGGCGTCTGGCTGCATGGCGAGGCGGTGTCTGCAGGTACCGTGATGGCGCTGGAAATGTCCATGCGTCTGGGCTGGATTGACCAGGCCGAACGTGATCGCTCGATTCGCCTGCTGCAGGACGCAGGATTGCCGGTGGTGCCACCACAGGAAATGACCCCGGCGCATTTCATGGAGCATATGGCGGTCGACAAAAAGGTCCTCGACGGGCGCATGCGGCTGGTGCTGTTGCGCCAGCTCGGCGAAGCCGTGATTACCGACGACTATCCGCAAGAGATCCTTCAGGCCACGCTGGCAGCGGATTACCGCGCCATTGTGGCCCAGCTTTGAGGTTGTGACAGCGCAATGACCAGTTTGCATGCCGATGAGGCGTTTCTCGACCATTACCAGCTGAGCCACGATCCGTTCGCGCCGCGTGTGCCCGGTTTCAAGTTCTTCCCCGCCCAGCGCAAGCCAGTGCTTGGTCAACTGCATCACCTGGCGCGTTACAGCCACCTGATGCTGGTGGTCACCGGCCCTGTGGGCAGCGGCAAGACCCTGCTGCGTCAGGCGCTGGTCGCCAGCACCAACAAGCAGTCGGTGCAGAGCGTGGTGGTCTCGGCCCGCGGTGCCAGCGACGCGGCCAGCGTGCTCGGCCAGGTGGCGCAGGCGCTTGGCGTCGCGCAGCCGGAAGTGCAGGCGATCCTGTCGCAGGTGGTGCAACTGGCCCTGACCGGCCAGGAAGTCTATCTGTTGGTGGACGATGCGGAACAACTCGACGAGTCGGCACTCCAAGCGTTGCTGGAATTGGCGGCAGGCGTTGCCGAAGGGCGCCCGCACGTATTCCTGTTTGGCGAGCCTTCGCTGATTGCCGGGTTGGATCAGCTCAATGGTGAGGGAGATCGTTTCCACATCATCGAACTTGAACCCTACAGCGAGGAGGAAACCCGCGAATACCTTGAACAACGCCTGGAAGGCGCTGGCCGCGGTATCGAGGTATTCACGGCCGAGCAGATCGCCGATATCCACGAACATGCGGATGGCTGGCCTGGCAACATCAACCAGGTTGCCCGCGACACTTTGATCGAAGCCATGATCGCCACGCGCAGCACGGCGAAGCGACCATCCATGGGGTTCAAGATGCCTAAGAAACACGTACTCGCGCTGTCTGCAGTTGTCGTGGTCGCCGTAGCGGCGGCGGTCCTGATGCCGAAGAAAGGCGCTGACAAGCCTGCTACCGACGCACCCGCAGCGCAGGCTCAACTGCCGCTGGGCGAAGGCCAGGCCAACAGCAGCAACCCGGCTATCGAGTTCTCCGGCTCGCAGCCAACACCACTGCCGCTCAATGGCCAGTCGCAACCGGTCATGCGCGAGCCGCTGGCCCAGGCCGCAGGCATGGGTGACGGTGAAGAAGCCAGCCCAGCCGGCAACACTGCATTGCAGCCTGCCAATCCACCGACCGTAACCACCATTGCCCCGCCTGAAGGCGTACCGGCAGGCCCTGCCGCGGCACCTGCGCAGCCAATCGCCAGCGTTCCAGCGCCCAAGCCTGCCCCAGCCCAGCCAGCCGCTCAGCCAGCCAAGCCTGTCGCAGCGGCCAAGCCAGCCCCGGCGCCAACCCAGGTTGCCAGCGCCAAGCCTGCGTCGTCTGCCGCTGGCGGCAGCGGCAACAGCGCCTGGTACGGCAGCCAGAAAGCCGGCAACTACGTTGTGCAGATTCTCGGCACCAGCTCCGAGGCGTCGGCCCAGTCGTTCGTCAAAGCGCAGGGTGGCGACTATCGCTACTTCAAGAAAACCCTGCAGGGCAAACCGCTTTACGTCGTCACTTACGGCAACTTTGCCAACCGTGATGCAGCAGTTGCTGCAATCAAGAACTTGCCAGCGAAGGTCCAGGCTGGTAAACCTTGGCCACGTACCGTCGGCAGCGTCCAACAAGAGCTGACCACGACCCGCTGATACCTTCCGGGCGGCACCACCCCGCCGCCCAGTTGCTGAGCGACTCCTGACTTTCGTCTAGCCTGCTGCGTGTGATCGCGGCAGGCTTTTCTGTCCCAGACTGCCGGCCACAAGCCTCTAGTTGCAGTTCAGGCTGAAACGCTTCAGACTCCGAACCATGCCGTACCACGGCAAATGTTCAAAAACATTCAAAAATGCGACATAAATTTACAGCGATTCGTCGTTTGAATTTGTGGGCTTCCCTGTCGCTGTGCAACAATGGTTTCACGTTGCCCCCCGCAAAAAAGCTGGCATTCGACCGGTGTGGATGGTAAGTGGTTGTACTAAAAAGAGATTTGCCTCCGTCGAGGGGCGAACCTGGTGAGAATGTGTCTATGAAAACAGGTCTGTACCATCCCGAAGAATTCAAGGACAACTGTGGCTTTGGCCTGATCGCCCATATGACGGGCGAGCCAAGTCACCACCTCCTGCAAACGGCCATGCAAGCGCTGACCTGCATGACCCACCGCGGCGGCATCAACGCTGACGGCAAGACCGGTGACGGTTGTGGCTTGCTCATGCAAAAGCCCGATCAGTTCCTGCGTGCCATGGCCAAAGAGCACTTTGCCGCCGAACTGCCCAAGCAGTACGCCGTCGGCATGGTGTTCTTCAACCAGGACCCGATCAAAGCCGAAGCCGCGCGGGCCAATATGGACCGCGAAATCATCGCGGCCGGCCTGCAACTGATCGGCTGGCGCAAGGTGCCAATCGATACCAGCGTGCTGGGTCGTCTGGCCCTCGAGCGCCTGCCGCAGATCGAACAAGTGTTCATTGGTGGTGAAGGCCTGAGCGATCAGGACATCGCGATCAAGCTGTTCAGTGCCCGTCGCCGCTCGTCCGTGGCCAACGCCCATGACGCCGACCACTACATCTGCAGCTTCTCGCACAAGACCATCATCTACAAAGGCCTGATGATGCCGGCGGACCTCGCCGCATTCTTCCCGGACCTGGGTGACGAGCGCCTGCAAACCGCGATCTGCGTGTTCCACCAGCGCTTCTCGACCAACACCTTGCCGAAATGGCCGCTGGCGCAGCCGTTCCGCTTCCTCGCCCACAATGGCGAGATCAACACCATCACCGGCAACCGCAACTGGGCCATGGCCCGGCGCACCAAGTTCGCCAACGACCTGATCCCCGACCTCGAAGAGCTCGGCCCGCTGGTCAACCGGGTCGGCTCCGACTCGTCGAGCATGGACAACATGCTTGAGCTGATGGTTACCGGCGGCATCGACCTGTTCCGCGGCGTGCGCATGCTGGTACCGCCAGCCTGGCAGAACGTCGAGACCATGGACGCCGACCTGCGCGCCTTCTACGAATACAACTCCATGCACATGGAGCCGTGGGATGGCCCGGCCGGTATCGTCATGACCGAAGGTCGCCATGCGGTCTGCCTGCTCGACCGCAACGGCCTGCGCCCAGCGCGTTGGGTCACCACCCGTAACGGCTACATCACCATCGCCTCGGAAATCGGCGTGTGGGGCTATCAGCCGGAAGACGTGGTTGCCAAAGGCCGCGTTGGCCCAGGGCAGATCTTTGCCGTGGACACCGAAACCGGGCAGATCCTCGACACCGACGCCATCGACAACCGCCTCAAGTCGCGCCACCCGTACAAGCGCTGGTTGCGCCAGCATGCCACGCGCATCCAGGCTACCCTGAGCGACGACCAGGGCGCGGCCAGCTACGACGCTGACCAGCTCAAGCAGTTCATGAAGATGTTCCAGGTCACCTTCGAAGAGCGTGACCAGGTGCTGCGTCCGCTCGGCGAGCAGGGCCAGGAAGCGGTCGGCTCGATGGGCGACGACACGCCGAT
The DNA here is from genome assembly GCF_050496565.1 of Pseudomonas shirazensis. GTDB lineage: Bacteria > Pseudomonadota > Gammaproteobacteria > Pseudomonadales > Pseudomonadaceae > Aquipseudomonas > Aquipseudomonas shirazensis_A. Next base: position 302,687 of record NZ_JBNWAE010000001.1, on the reverse strand, counting down.
GGCTGTGCTGTCGCAGCGCGTGCGTTCGCCGTACGACTTCTTCCGCCAGCAGTTCGCTCAGGTGACCAACCCGCCGATCGACCCGCTGCGCGAAGCGATCGTGATGTCGTTGGAAATCTGCCTCGGCGCCGAGCGCAACATCTTCCAGGAATCGCCTGAGCACGCCTCGCGCGTCATCCTCAGCTCGCCAGTGATCTCGCCAGCCAAATGGCGCTCGCTGATGAACCTCGAGCGCGAAGGCTTCGAGCGGCAGCTGATCGACCTCAACTACGAAGAAGGCCTGGGCCTTGAAGCGGCCATCCGCAACATCGCCGATCAGGCCGAAGAAGCGGTGCGCAGCGGCAAGACCCAGCTGGTGCTGAGCGACCGCTTCATCGCCCCGGGCAAGCTGCCGGTGCATGCGTCCCTGGCAGTTGGCGCGGTGCACCACCGCCTGACCGAGCAGGGCCTGCGTTGCGACAGCAACATCCTGGTCGAGACCGCAACTGCGCGTGACCCGCATCACTTCGCTGTGCTGCTCGGCTTCGGCGCCTCGGCGGTGTACCCGTACCTGGCCTACGAAGTGCTGGCCGACCTGATCCGCACCGGTGAAGTGCTGGGCGATCTGGATGAAGTGTTCAAGTACTACCGCAAAGGCATCTCCAAGGGCCTGCTGAAGATCCTGTCGAAGATGGGCATCTCGACCATCACTTCGTACCGCGGTGCGCAGTTGTTCGAAGCCATCGGCCTGTCCGACGAAGTGGTCGGTCTGAGCTTCAAGGGCGTGCCGAGCCGCATCAAGGGTGCGCGCTTCGTCGACCTCGAAGGCGATCAGAAGCTGCTCGCCGCCGAAGCATGGAGCGCGCGCAAGCCGATCCAGCAAGGTGGCCTGCTCAAGTTCGTCCACGGCGGCGAATACCACGCCTACAACCCGGATGTGGTCAACACCCTGCAGGCCGCCGTGCAGCAGGGCGACTATGCCAAGTTCAAGGAATACACCGCGCTGGTCGACAAGCGTCCGGTGTCGATGATCCGTGACTTGCTCAAGGTCAAGGTTGCCGAGCAGCCGCTGGCGATCGATCAGATCGAGCCGCTGGAGGCCATCCTCAAGCGCTTCGACTCGGCCGGTATCTCGCTTGGCGCGCTGTCGCCTGAGGCTCACGAAGCACTGGCCGAGGCAATGAACCGCCTGGGCGCGCGCTCCAACTCCGGTGAGGGCGGCGAAGACCCGGCCCGTTACGGCACGATCAAAAGCTCGAAAATCAAACAGGTGGCCACCGGCCGCTTTGGCGTCACCCCGGAATACCTGGTCAACGCCGAAGTGCTGCAGATCAAGGTCGCTCAGGGCGCCAAACCGGGCGAGGGTGGCCAGCTGCCTGGCGGCAAGGTCAACGGTCTGATCGCCAAGCTGCGCTATGCCGTGCCTGGCGTAACCCTGATCTCGCCACCGCCGCACCATGACATCTACTCGATCGAAGACCTCGCGCAGCTGATCTACGACCTCAAGCAGGTCAATCCGCAGGCGCTGGTGTCGGTCAAGCTGGTGGCAGAAGCCGGTGTCGGTACCATTGCGGCCGGCGTGGCCAAGGCCTATGCCGACCTGATCACCATCTCTGGCTACGACGGCGGCACCGGCGCTTCGCCGCTGACCTCGATCAAGTACGCCGGTGCACCGTGGGAACTGGGCCTGGCGGAAACCCACCAGACCCTGCGCGGCAACGACCTGCGCGGCAAGGTCCGGGTGCAGACCGACGGCGGCCTGAAAACCGGCCTCGACGTGATCAAGGCGGCCATTCTCGGCGCCGAAAGCTTCGGCTTCGGTACCGCGCCAATGATCGCCCTGGGTTGCAAATACCTGCGTATCTGCCACCTGAACAACTGCGCCACCGGTGTTGCCACGCAGAACGAAAAGCTGCGCAAGGACCACTACATCGGCACTGTCGACATGGTGATCAACTTCTTCACCTTCGTTGCCGAAGAAACCCGCGAGTGGCTGGCCAAGCTGGGCGTCAGCAGCCTTGGCGAGCTGATCGGTCGCACCGACCTGCTCGAAGTGCTGCCGGGCGACACCGAGCGGCAGCAGTACCTGGACCTCAGCCCGCTGCTGGGCAGCTCGCACATTCCGGCCGACAAGCCGCAATTCTGCCAGGTCGACAAGAACCCGCCGTTCGACAAGGGCGAGCTGGCCGAGAAGATGGTCGAGATGGCCTTGCCGGCGATCCGCGATCAGGCCGGTGGCGAGTTCGACCTCGACATCTGCAACTGCGACCGTTCGATTGGTGCGCGTATCTCGGGTGAAATTGCCAAGCTGTACGGTAACCAGGGCATGGCCGCCAAGCCGATCACCTTCCGCTTCAAGGGCACTGCCGGGCAGAGCTTCGGCGTGTGGAACGCCGGTGGCCTCAACCTGCACCTGCAGGGCGACGCCAACGACTACGTCGGCAAGGGCATGACCGGTGGCAAGGTGACCATCGTGCCGCCTGCCGGCAGCCCGTTCAAAACCCAGGAAAGCGCCATCGTCGGCAACACCTGCCTGTATGGCGCCACCGGCGGCAAGCTGTTCGCTGCCGGTACTGCCGGTGAGCGCTTCGCGGTACGTAACTCGGGCGCCCATGCGGTGGTCGAGGGTACTGGCGATCACTGCTGTGAATACATGACCGGTGGCTTTGTCTGCGTACTGGGCAAGACCGGTTACAACTTCGGCTCTGGCATGACTGGCGGCTTCGCCTACGTGCTCGACATGGACAACAGCTTCTTCGACAAGCTCAACCACGAACTGGTGGAAATCCAGCGCATCAGTGGTGAAGCCATGGAAGCCTACCGCAGCCATCTGGCGCGAGTCCTTGCCGAGTACGTCGACGAGACTGGCAGCGAGTGGGGGCGTGAGCTCTCGGAAAACCTGGACGACTACGTGCGTCGCTTCTGGCTGGTCAAGCCAAAGGCTGCGACGCTCAAGCAATTGTTGTCCAGCACCCGTGCCAACCCGCAGTAAAAGCAGCTGCAAGTGGCAAGCCCCAAGCTGCAGCCAAAAGCAGCATGGGGTGTTGCCCGGCCTACGTGATTGTCTTGCGGCGTGCAGCTAACGGCTCGCAGCTGCTGTGAAGAGGTATTGAAAATGGCTGAACGTCTGAACAACGACTTCCAGTTCATCGAAGTTGGGCGCAAAGACCCGAAGAAAAAACTGCTGCGCCAGCGCAAGAAGGAGTTCGTCGAGATCTACGAACCGTTCAAGCCGCAGCAGTCTGTCGACCAGGCACACCGCTGCCTGGGTTGCGGCAACCCGTATTGCGAGTGGAAGTGCCCGGTACACAACTTCATCCCCAACTGGTTGAAGCTGGTATCCGAAGGCAACATCCTCGCGGCAGCCGAACTGTCGCACCAGACCAACACCCTGCCGGAAGTGTGCGGCCGGGTCTGCCCGCAGGATCGTCTGTGCGAAGGTGCCTGCACCCTCAACGACGGTTTTGGCGCGGTGACCATCGGCTCGGTCGAGAAATACATCACCGACACCGCCTTCGCCATGGGCTGGCGCCCGGACATGTCCAAGGTCAAACCGACCGGCAAGCGTGTCGCCATCATCGGTGCCGGCCCGGCTGGGCTGGGCTGCGCCGACGTGCTGGTGCGCGCTGGGGTAACCCCGGTGGTGTTCGACCGTAACCCGGAAATCGGCGGCCTGCTGACCTTCGGCATCCCTGAGTTCAAGCTGGAAAAGACCGTGCTGAGCAATCGCCGCGAAGTCTTCACCGGCATGGGTATCGAATTCCGCCTGAACACCGAAGTGGGCAAGGACATCACCCTCGAGCAGTTGCTGGCCGAGTACGATGCCGTGTTCATGGGCATGGGCACCTACACCTACATGAAGGGCGGCTTCCCCGGTGAGGACCTGCCAGGCGTGCACGATGCGCTGGACTTCCTGATCGCCAACGTCAACCGCAACCTGGGCTTTGAGAAGTCGCCGGAAGACTTCGTCGACATGGCTGGCAAGAAGGTCGTGGTGCTCGGCGGTGGTGACACCGCGATGGACTGCAACCGCACTTCGATCCGCCAGGGTGCCAAGTCGGTCAGCTGCGCCTACCGTCGTGACGAAGCGAACATGCCGGGCTCGCGCAAAGAGGTGAAGAACGCCAAGGAAGAGGGCGTGAAGTTCCTCTACAACCGCCAGCCGATCGCGATTGTTGGTGAAGACAAGGTTGAAGGCGTCAAGGTGGTCGAGACCCGTCTTGGCGAGCCGGATGCTCGTGGCCGTCGCAGCCCTGAGCCGATCCCGGGTTCCGAAGAGATCCTGCCGGCCGATGCGGTGGTGATCGCCTTTGGTTTCCGCCCAAGCCCGGCGCCGTGGTTCGAGCAGTTCGACATCCAGACCGACAGCCAGGGCCGGGTGATTGCGCCTGAGCAGGCCCGCTTCAAGCACCAGACCAGCAACCCGAAAGTGTTTGCTGGCGGGGATATGGTGCGTGGGTCGGATTTGGTGGTGACTGCAATCTTTGAAGGCCGGAATGCGGCTGAGGGGATTCTGGATTATCTGCAGGTCTGAAGATTGCCGGGGCTGCTTTGCAGCCCTATCGCGACACAAGGCCGCTCCTACAGGGACCGCGCAAGCTCGAGACGTGCGCGGTCCCTGTAGGAGCGGCCTTGTGTCGCGAAAGGGCCGCAACGCGGCCCCAGGTTCTCAGGTCCGCCCACTAAATCGTTTGACCCAAGACACCCAATAGACAAAACGCATGGCCTTGGCCGTGCCTTTTGTGCTGGCGTCTGAGAAAATGCCCGCACTTTTTTTCCGGATGCCGACATGACTGCCCTGAAGAACGACCGTTTCCTGCGTGCACTGCTCAAGCAACCCGTAGACGTCACGCCCGTCTGGATGATGCGCCAGGCCGGCCGTTACCTGCCGGAGTACCGCGCCAGCCGTGCCCAGGCCGGTGACTTCATGAGCCTGTGCAAGAACCCGCAGTTCGCCTGCGAGGTGACCATGCAGCCGCTCGATCGTTATCCGCTGGACGCGGCGATCCTGTTCTCGGACATCCTCACCATCCCTGATGCCATGGGCCAGGGCCTGTACTTCGAGACCGGTGAAGGCCCGCGCTTCAAGAAGGTGGTCAGCACCCTCGCCGATATCGAGGCGCTGCCGATCCCTGATCCGCACAAGGACCTTGGCTATGTGATGGATGCGGTCAGCACCATCCGCCGTGAGCTCAATGGGCGCGTGCCGTTGATCGGGTTCTCCGGTAGCCCGTGGACGTTGGCCACCTACATGGTCGAAGGCGGCTCGTCGAAAGACTTTCGCAAGAGCAAGGCCATGCTCTATGACAATCCTCAGGCGATGCACCTGCTGTTGGACAAGCTGGCTCAGTCGGTCACCAGCTACCTCAACGGGCAGATCCAGGCTGGTGCGCAGGCGGTGCAGATCTTCGATACCTGGGGTGGCAACCTGTCGGCGGCGGCGTATCAGGAGTTCTCCCTGGCGTATATGCGCAAGATCATCAGCGGGCTGATCCGTGAGCATGATGGGCGCAAGGTGCCGGTCATTGTGTTTACCAAGAATGGTGGCATGTGGCTGGAGAGCATTGCCGAGTGTGGCGCTGATGCGCTGGGTCTGGACTGGACCTGCGAGATCAGCGATGCGCGGCGGCGGGTGGGCGACAAGGTGGCGTTGCAGGGCAACATGGACCCTACTGTGCTGTACGCCAAGCCGGCGGCGATTCGAGCTGAGGTTGCGCGGATTCTGGCCAGCTATGGCCATGGGACTGGGCATGTGTTCAACCTTGGGCATGGGATTACGCCGGAGGTGGATCCTGAGCATGCTGGGGCGTTTATTCATGCGGTGCATGAGTTGTCGGCGCAGTATCACCAGTAGTAGCCAACGCGCTGTCCCTTAAGTACGCAGGCCGCTCTGTGTAGGAGCGGCCTTGTGTCGCGAAAGGGGTGCGCAGCGCCCCCAGCGATCTTCAGGTCGTTCACGATGGCGTGGTCTTATCCATTTACTGTGGGGGGCCGCTCAGGCCCCTTTCGCCCTTACGGCGAGTCACTTTTTTGGCAAACGCCCCAAAAAAGTAACCAAAAAAATGCTTGGCTCCACATCCGGCCCCTCCGCTGCGCTGCGGGGTTCCCTCGCTCCGGCCTTGCTCCCGGGAGGACCGCGCTGTACGGCCCATCCTGGGCCGCAGCGCTTGCCGGCCATCCATGGCCGTCACCTCCCTTCGCAAGACCTGCGCTCGGCCTCCTGAGTCGCCGGTGAATCAAGATCAAGATCAAGAGCACGCCTCGCTGCGCTGGCGCAGAGCGGGGCAGTGTGGGTTTCGCGATGGTGGTTGGCCGTTGGATTGCCGGGGCCGCTTTGCGGCCCTTTCGCGACACAAGGCCGCTCCTACAGTGGACCGCGTAGTATCGACAAACGCGGTCCCTGTAGGAGCGGCCTTGTGTCGCGAAAGGGGTGCGAAGCGCCCCCATTTTTGCGACACAACCGCATTAAGCTTAAATTCAGCGATCATCGTTAATCTGGTCCCATCTCAACCGATACAGGACTCGATCACCATGAAAGCTCGCTACCTCGCTCTGATCCTCGCCCCACTGTTCAGCACCGCTGCTCTGGCCACCACCTACACCGGCCCGGGCGCGCAGCCGGTTACCACCGTGGCCGCTGCCAAGGATGCAGCTGACGACACTCGTGTGGTCCTGCAGGGCTTGGTTACCAAGAAGCTGGATAACGACGACAAGTTCGAGTTCAAGGACAACACCGGCACCATCACCGTCGAAATCGACGATGAAGACATGCCCGCAGCTGGCTTCAACGACAAGACCAAGGTCAAGCTGACCGGTGAAGTGGAGAAGAATCTGGTGAGCCGTGAAGTGGATGTCGACCTGGTCGAAATCATCAACTGATCGACGCTTCCAAGCGACCGCGTGCAGCCTTTGGCTTCACGCGGTTTTTGGTGCTAGCCGGCTCAGGTGCAGCGCCACCAGCAAGGCTACGGCCAGCAGGCTGCCGATGAACAGGCCGATGCCGTTCCAGCCGGCCATGTGCCAGAACACCCCGCCCGCGGTACCCGCCACACTCGACCCTGCGTAGTAACTGAACAGATACAGCGACGACGCCTGGCCCTTGGCTTTCAAGGCGCGGCGGCCGATCCAGCTGCTGGCTACCGAGTGCGCGCCGAAGAAGCCGAAGGTGAACACCAGCATGCCGACGATGATCATCGCCAGCGGGCTGGCCAGGGTCATCAACATGCCGCCGGCCATGACCAGAATGCTGGCCCAGAACACCTTGCGCCGGCCCAGCCGGTCGGCCAGGGCGCCGACCTGGGCGGAGCTGTAGATGCCCGACAGATAAACAATCGACAGCAGCCCGACCAAGGCCTGGTTCATGTGATAAGGCTCGGCCAGCAAGCGGTAGCCGATGTAGTTGAACAGGGTGACGAACGCACCCATCAGCAAAAATGCTTCGAGGAACAGCCAGGGCAGGCCGGCATCGCGAAAGTGCATGACGAAGCCGTTGAGCAGGCTGCGAGGGTTCAGCGTCTGCGGGCGGAAGTTGCGCGATTCGGGCAGCACTTTCCAGAACACTACCGCTGCCACCAGCGCCAGGCCGCCGATGCACAGCATCGCCGTGTGCCAGCTGACGAAGTCGATCAGCACGCCACTGATCAGCCGCCCGCACATACCGCCAATGGCGTTGCCACCGATGTACAAGCCCATCGCCAGGCCAATGTGCTGCGGGTGGATCTCTTCGCTCAGGTAGGTCATCGCCACCGCCGCCAGCCCGCTCAGCGACAGACCGACCAGCGCCCGGGTCGCCAGCACCAGCTCCCAGCTTGGCATCACCGCGCTGGCCAGGGTCGACAAGGCGGCGCAGACCAAGGCGAATACCATCACCGGCTTGCGGCCGATGCGGTCGGAGATCGGCCCGGTAATCAGCAGGCCGATGGCGAGCATGGCGGTGGCTACCGACAGCACCAGGCTGCTCTGCGCAGCGTTGATGGCAAATTCCTGCGACAGCAACGGCATCATCGGCTGCACGCAGTAGAGCAGGGCAAAGGTGGCAAAGCCGCCGCTGAACAGCGCCAGCACCGTCTTCATGAACGCCGGGCTGCCTTTTTCGATCCAGATATCCGGCAGCGGGGCGGCTTCGATCAAATGGGGCATTACAGCAGTTTTCACGACGGGGCCCTCAAAAGCGCTGGCTGATGTTGCCAATTGGGAAAAATCATATAGCTGGCTAATGATTAGATCCAATATATTGTTCGACCTGTTTAAGACGTTTAACGACTCGTTCGGAGCAGCTATGGAACTGCGTCATCTGCGTTACTTCATTGCCGTAGCCGAAGAGCTGCACTTCGGCCGGGCTGCACAGCAACTGGGTATCTCCCAGCCGCCGCTGAGCCAACAGATCCAGGCGCTGGAGCAGGAGCTGGGCGCGCGGTTGTTCGAGCGCACCAATCGTCGGGTCGAGCTGAGCGAGGCCGGGCGCTTGTTCCTCGAGGAGGCGCGGCAGGTGCTGGCACAGGTCGATAAAGCCGCCGACGTCGCCCGCCGTGCGCAGCTGGGTGAACTCGGCGAGATGAAGATCGGCTTTACGTCTTCAGCGCCCTTCACCTCGAAGATCCCCAAGGCTATCCATGCGTTCCGTCAGCGCTACCCGGCGGTGCACCTGAGTTTGAAGGAGATGAGCAGCCGTGATGTCGCGGCGGCGGTGTTCGATGAATCGATCGAAGTTGGCCTGATGCGGCCGATGCCGTTGCCCGAAGGCCTGCAGGTCACCGAACTGTTCCGCGAGCCGCTGGTGGCAGTGCTGAATGCTTCGCACCCATTGGTTGCCGGCAGTGAACAGGGCCTGCACATGGCCGATCTGGCCCGTGAACCATTCGTGTTCTTCCCGCGCAGTTATGGCAGTGGCTTGCATGCACAGTTGCTGGCGCTGGCCCGCCAGGCAGGCTTCAGTCCGCATTTTGCCCAGGAGGTGGGCGAGGCGATGACGATTATCGGCCTGGTTTCGGCAGGTCTCGGCGTCTCTGTGCTGCCAGCCTCGTACCAGCGCATGCGCATCGATGGCGTGGTCTATCGCACGGTGCTGGATGAGGGCGCGGATACCGCCGTGTGGCTGGTCCAGCGCCAGGCTGGCAGCTCGGTGATGGCCAAGGCGTTTGCCGACCTGCTGATCGGCAACGCCTGATGGCGGCGGTTTAGTCGACGCGAGCCAGGTCGCCTTTCAGGGCGACGCCTGCGATCACGGCGCCGGCGTGGCACTCGTAGGTGCTGGCGTCTTTACGCTCGTTCTTCTTGTAGTAGCTGGCGATGTTGGTCACTGCGTTGGCATTGGCCTGGCGCGCGGCGTCTTGCAGGGTTAGCAGGGCCGACTGCAAGGCCCACTCGCAAGCACCTTCGTCAGTCTTGTTGAAGGCGTTGGTCTTCTTGTTGGTGACCGCGCCGGGCTTGATCACGCTGACCTTGCCACGCGGTTGCACGCCCGCCAGGTAGAACTTCACCGAGCCGTCGAGTTTTTTCTCGGCAAGCATTTGTTGGACGACTTTGTCGAACGGCAGGTACAGCGCGGTATCGCGTGCCTGGCTGATGCCGGGCAGGGTGCAGAGCAGTAGGGCGGTGGTGGCGGTCCAGGTCTTCAGGCGCATCGGATCGTTCCTCGATCGGGGTGTGTTCAGGGCCAGCGGCGGAAGATCAACGAAGTGTTGACGCCGCCGAAAGCGAAGTTGTTGTTCATCACATACTGGTTGCTCATGCTGCGGAACTCGCCGCGCAGGTAGTCCAGCTCGCCGCAGCGAGGGTCGATTTCATCCAGGTTGAGCGTGTGCGCATACAGGTCGCGGTTCATCATCTCGATGCTGAACCACGACTCCAGCGCGCCGCAGGCGCCGAGGGTGTGGCCGAGAAAACTCTTTTGCGAACTGATCGGCATGTGCGGCCCAAACAGGCTGCTGGTGGCGAGGGTTTCGGCAATGTCGCCCTGTTCGGTCGCGGTACCGTGGCCGTTGACGTAGCCGATCGCCTGCGGCGCCAGCGCGGCGTCTTCCAGCGCCAGCTCCATGGCCCGGCGCATGGTGCGCTGCTCGGGTCGGGTGGTGTGCTGGCCATCGGCATTGCTGCCAAAGCCGACGATCTCGGCGTGGATGCGCGCACCGCGGGCCAGGGCATGCTCGAGCTCTTCGAGCACCAGCATGCCGCCGCCTTCGCCGATCACCAGGCCGTCGCGACCATTGTCGTAGGGGCGCGGGCTCAGTTGCGGGGTGTCGTTTTTCAGACTGGTGGCGTACAGCGCATCGAACACCATCGCCTCGGTCGGGCAGAGCTCTTCGGCGCCGCCGGCGAGCATCATCGGCAAGCGCCCGAACTTGATCGCTTCATAGGCATAACCAATGCCCTGGCTGCCGCTGGTGCAGGCGCTGGAGGTGGGGATCAGGCGCCCGGTCAGGCCGAAGAAGATGCTGATATTGGCGGCAGTGGTGTGCGGCATCATGCGCACGTAGGAGTTGGCGTTGAGGCCATCGGCTACCGAGTTGAGCAGCATGTTGCCGAACGCCTTGATCTCGTCGGTGCTGCCGGTCGACGAGCCGCAGGCCACGCCCATACGGCCGTCGCGGATGATTGGATCATCGAGCAGGCCGGCATCGGCCAGCGCCTGCTCGGCCGCAGCCACAGCCAGGCGCGATACCCGGCCCATGCTGCGCAACTGCTTGCGGGTCCAGTGGCTGGGCACCTTGAAATCGTCGACCGGGCCAGCAAGCCGGGTGTTCAACTCGCTGAAGCGATCCCATTCATCCATGCGCCGGATACCGCTGCGCTGGTTGGCGAAGTGGCCGGCGATGGTTGCCCAGTCGCTGCCCAGGGAGGTGATGCCGGCCATGCCGGTGACGACTACGCGACGCATCAGCACAACCCTCCGTTGACTGCCAGCACCTGGCGGGTGATGTAGGCGGCTTCCGTCGACATCAGGAAATTGACCACGCCGGCGACTTCCTCGGGCGTGCCCATGCGCCCGGCTGGGATCATCTTCATCAGCTCGTCTACCGGCACGTGCTCATCGAGCATGGCGGTGTCGATCAGCCCTGGGGCGACGCAGTTGACGGTGATCTGACGTTTGCCCAGCTCGATCGCCAGGGCCTTGGCCGCGCCGATCACGCCGGCCTTGGAGGCGCTGTAGTTGACCTGGCCGCGGTTGCCGATCAACCCCGAAACCGAGGTGATGCAGACGATCCGGCCCGGCTTGCGACGGCGGATCATGGGCATGCTCAGCGGATGCAGAACGTTGTAGAAACCGTCCAGGTTGGTCCGCAGGACCTGGTCCCAGTCCGCGTCGGTCAGCGCCGGGAAGGCGCCATCGCGGGTCAGCCCGGCGTTGCAGACCACGCCGTAGTAAGCGCCGTGGGTCTCTACATCCTGTTCGAGGATGGCCCGACAGGCTTCGCGGTCGGCTACGTCGAACTGCAGCACCCGGGCCTGTTGACCCAGAGCGTGGATTTCGGCGGCAACACCGTCGGCTTCGGCGCGGCCACTGCGGCAATGCAGCACCAGGTCATAACCGGCACGCGCCAGGCGCAGGGCGATCGCTCGGCCGATGCCGCGGCTCGACCCGGTGACCAGGATGGTATCAGTCATGGCAAGGCTCCTCAGGGGCCGCTTCGGTCAGGTAACCAGCGACCTGCGGCGGGCGATAGACATTCAGGCGGGCGCTGGCATGCAGCCCCGGCCCGCGCAGATGGCACTCGAACACGCCCATGCCGTTGTCGTCTTCCAGCGAGCGCAGGGCGTGGATGTGCAGCTCGGCGCCGGCAGGAAAGTGCTCGACATCGCAGTGGTAGTTGCGCGTGCCAAGGAGAAACCCCAGCTCAACCGGCAGGCCATCGCGACGGGCGCGGCAACCGGCATAGGCGGCAACGCTCTGCGCCATCAGCTCCAGGCCGAGCCAGGCCGGCAGGCTGCCGTCGGCGCGGTTGAACAGGCCGCCAGGGCGCACGGTGCTGCGGGTGTGGATCTGCTCGTCGTCGCAGCTGTCGACCTGATCGATCAGGATCATGTCGCCGGCATGCGGCAGCAGTTCGGCCAGAGGCCAGGCAATCATGGGGTGTCTCCAACAATCAGGCTGACGTTGTTGCCGCCGAAGGCGAACGAGTTGCTCATTATCCGGCGTGGCCGGCCCGCGTGCATCCGCTGCGTGCCGTCGACCAGATTCAGCGCAGGCAGGCGCGGGTCGGCCTGGCCGTCCCAGACATGCGGTGGCAACTGGCCGTGCGGGTTGTGCGCACTCAGGCTCAGCCAGCAGAAGGCAGCTTCCAGCGCGCCAGCGGCGCCGAGGGTGTGGCCGGTCATCGGTTTGGTCGACGAGCAGGCCAGCTGCGCGCCGAACAGGCCGTGCACCGCCAGGCTTTCCATGGCGTCGTTGTGCTCGGTGGCGGTGCCGTGCAGGTTCAGGTAGTCAATCTGTTCGGGCTCGAGGCCGGCGTTGTTCAAGGCCAGGGCCATGGTCTGCCGTGCCCCGGCGCCGCTCGGGTCGGGCGCCGAGATATGGTAGGCATCGCTGCTGGCGCCAGCGCCGAGCAGGGCCAGTGAAGGGCCATCGGTATTGCGCTCTGCGGTCATCAGAAACAGCGCAGCCGCTTCGCCGATATTGATCCCGTCACGGTTTTGCGAGAACGGATTGCAGCGTGCCTGGCTGATCGCCTCAAGGGAGTTGAAGCCGTTCAGGGTCAGGCCACAGAGGCTGTCGACGCCGCCGCACAGCACAGCATCGCAGACGCCCAGGTCGAGCAGGCGCCGGGCGCTGAGCAAGGCCCGCCCGCTGGAGGTGCAGGCGGTGGAAATCACATAGGCCGGGCCGCTCAGTTGCAGCCAGTCGGCCAAAAACTCGGCCGGCGCGCTGAGGGCTTGCTGGTCGTAGCGATAGTCCGGCGGAAACTGCCCGCTCTGGCGCTGCTGGGCGATGGCGGCGCTGCCCTCGGCAATCCCCGAGGTGCTGGTGCCGAGCACCACCGCGATACGCTGCGCGCCGAAGCGGGCGATGGCCTGACGGATTGCCGGCTCGATCTGCATGGCGGCGCTGTACAGCAATTGATTGTTGCGGCTGTGCTGCGCTGGCAGCGGCACTGCCGGCAGCTCACCTTGAACCGCGCCGACGGTCGGACAGCGCTCGGGGATCCAGCCAGGTTGGGCCCGCATGCCCGAACAGTCACCGGCAAACAGGCGTGCGGCGACCTCAGCCTGGCCACGGCCGAGGGCGCAGGTCAGGCCCAGGGCATTCAGGTAGGCGGTCATGGCAAGCGCTCGCTGGATAGGGGGTCGACTAGATAACGCAGGCCGTGGGCCAGTTTCAAGTCAAAAGCGCCCGGCTGCCGATAGCTGACCTGCCAACGCTCGCCCAACCAGCGCTGCTGGCCTTGTTCGCGGGCATCCGGGTAGAGCTGCGCCAGTTGCTCGGAGGGGGTCAGAGCAAACAGCAGCGCGGCAAACAGCTCGCGTGCCGGGGCATTGGGCGGCAACAGGCCGTCGGCCTGCCAGCGTTGACCATCGAACAACTGGCGTGCCTGGGGAATGCCCAGCAGATCGAGCAGCGACCAGCGCAGTTGGCCGTTCTCGGCCTGCACCACCAGCATCCAGTCCTGGCGCTCGCCGGCCTGCTCGCGCTGCACATGCAACTGCTGGGGCAGCTGCAAATTCGGTATCTGCGCCGGCAGCGGCGCGCGGCTGCTACAGGCGGCCAGCACCAGGCACAGCGTCGCCAGCAGCAGCGCCCTCATGGCTGCACCTGCGGCTTGCGGGCGACCACATTGACCAGGGTTTCTTCGCGCTGGCCCGGCGCGGGCGGTTTGCGCAGGCGCAGCCGTTCGAGCAGGCCGAAGTCCTTGGCGCGGCTCCACCACAGGTACGGGTAGGAGACATTGCGCGCAGTAAAGGCAAAGCCCTGGTCGCGCAGCATCTGCAGATAGCCTTCGGCGCTCTTCTGCACATGCATCGGGTGGCGGAACAGCCAGCGGATCACCCAGGTGTCGATATAGGCTTCGGTGGATTCGGCGAACAGCAGATAACCACCGGGCTTGAGCACTCGCCAGAACTCGGCGAGGGCCTGCTCCTGTTCCACTAGATGGTGGAAGGTCTGGTGGCAGAAGACGATATCGACGCTGGCGTCAGGCAGTTGCAGCTGGGCGCAGTCGCTGCCCAGCAGCTCGACCGTGAGGCCCTGCCGCGCAGCTTCGGCGCCGCTCAGTTCCAGGCTGTGCGGGTCGGCATCGATACCGACCAATCGGCCCGGGGCAAACACCTGCTGCAGGTGTTTGAACGATTTGCCCTGGCCGCAGCCGGCATCGAGCAACACCGGCGCCGCTGGCAGCGGGCTGTCGAACAACTGGCGCAGGTCGTCGATGGCCACCCGCAGTACATGGTGCTGCCAGGTGTGGCTGCGCAGGAACCAGAAACCAAAGCGGGTTTCTTCGACGTAGCTGTCGCTGAGGAACGGTTGCTGGCTCATGCCTGGCCTCTCGCGCAAAGTGCCGCCAGTGTCGCCAGCCGACGCCGGGGTTCGGCCACGAACGGGTTGCGCTCATCCCAGGCGTAGCCAGCCAGAATCGAACTGATCATGGCGCGAATCTGCGGCGAGCTGCCGGGGTGATAGATCACGTCCTGGAAGCTGCCGTCATACCAACCCTCGACATACGCGCGGAAGGTATCCACCCCTCGTTTGAGCGGCGCGGCAAACTCCAGCTGCCAGTCAACCGCCTCGCCGCGCAGCTGGCGGTCGAGCAGGGCGGCGGCCATGCTCGCCGAGCGCATGGCGATGGTGACGCCGGATGAAAACACCGGGTCGAGGAACTCCGCGGCGTTGCCGAGCAGGGCAAAACCGTTGCCGTGCAGGGCTTTGACGTTGGCCGAGTAGCCGCCGATGGTCCGCGCCGGGGTGTCCCACACGGCGTTGGCCAGGACCTTGGCCAGGCTTGGCGTCTGCGCCACGAAATGCTGCAGGCAGGCGTCCAGATCGGTTGGCGCTGCTGCAAAGCGCTCGGCGGCCGCGACCACACCCAGCGAAGCGCGACCGTCGCTGAACGGGATGGTCCAGAACCAGATGTCGCGGTGTTCCGGGTGGGTGGTGATCAGGATCTTGTTGCGGTCGAAACCGGGCAGATCGATGCGGTCTTCGATGTGGGTAAACACCGCCTGGCGCACCGGGAAATTCGACGGTGCTTCCAGGTCGAGCAGGCGCGGCAATACGCGGCCATAGCCGCTGGCATCGAGCACGAAGTCTGCCTGCACCTCGTATTCGCTGGCGTCGGGCCGGCGTGCGCGCAGGCGTGGCTGCGCAGCGCTGATGTCGGCGCTGATGATCTCGTGCTCATAGCGGATTTCCACGCCCTGGACCTCGGCCTGGTCGGCCAGCAATTTGTCGAACCGCGCCCGCTGGACCTGGAAGGTACTCGGCCGGCCCTGGCTGAAGGTTTCGCCGAAATCAAACGCACTGTACTCATCGCCCCAGGCAAAGGCGGCGCCGTCCTTGTACTGGAACCCCGCAGCTTCCAGCGCTTCGAGCATGCCGGCTTCTTCGACGAAGTCGATGCAGTGCGACAGCAGGCTTTCACCGATGGAGAAGCGCGGGAAGCGCTGGCGCTCGATGATCAACACGTCGTGGCCGCGGCGCTTGAGCAGTGCGGCAGCGATGGCGCCGGAGGGGCCAGCGCCGATGACCACGACTTGGTGGTGTTGCAGTTCACAGTTCGGCATGTGGCCTCCTTGGCGGTGTGAGGGAAGTCTGCGGGATGCGATGCAGGCCGGCGAAGGCAGGCATGAGGGTGGCAATCAGGCTCATCAGCATCAGCGCGAAATACAACGCCGGGCTGATCAGTTGCTGGGTCAGCAACAGATTGAGAAAGACGATTTCGCTGAGGCCGCGGATATTCAGCAGCAGGCTCTCGCGCCATTTGCTGGCGCCGGCAAACGACGCGCTGGCCCAGCTCAAACCGAGCCAATTGCCAAGCAGCTTGCTCAGGATCGGCAGCACCAGCAGCGCCAGCAGTTGGCTGGCGTCGAAGCCGGCAAAAGCGTGCTGCAGGTCGATCTGCACCACGCCGTAGGTGAGGATCAGCGGCACCGCCAGGCCTTGTTGCAGGCGGCGGTTGCTGGCGTCTGCCAGCGGCAGGCGTAACTGCAGGCCAAGCACGCGCAGGCAGGCCAGGTAGCCAACGCCGAAGATCAGCGCGTTGAACCGGTAATGCTCGGCGGCAAACAGCAATAGCAGAAACACCAGGCCGTACAGGCGCGGCGCGCGCAGGCCCAGCCCACGCAGCACTACCGGCGTCAGCGCCGCCAGCGCCGGCACCGCCAGGCTGCTCGGTTGCAGGCTGCCCTGGCCCATGCCGAGCAACAGCCAGCAGGCCAGGTCGATGACGATCGCGGCCTGCAGCAGGCGCTGGCTGGCGGCTGGCGGGTAGTCGATGGCGCGCAGGTACAGGTACAGCACCGGGATTGCGGTGATGGCGAACACCAGGCCCATGGCCAGGGCGCTGACCCCGCTCAGTTCAAGCAACCACAGCGCGCAGGCGAGACCGCAGGCAAACGGTACGGCGAAACTGGGCAGGGCGATCTTCAATGCTTGCGGGTCGAGGCGCAGGTGCGCGACGTCGGCGAGGATGTGCCCCAGCAACAGGGCAAAGCTGCCGCCGTACAGCGTCTTCAGCCAGCTCGGGGCGATCAGCTGGGCGCCGTCGAGCTGCCAGTGCGGTTGCACCCACAACAGCATCAGCAGCGGCACTACCAGCGCAGCCAGCAGCAGTTGGCTGACGATGGGGATCAGCCCCAGCCGTTTACCGACGGCGCTGGCCACGGCGAACAAGGCCAGGGCCATGATCCAGAACAGGACGATGATCATGGCTGCACCGCCGGCGTCTCGCGTGCGGCTGCCCACGGCGCCAGCAGGAAGCTGAAGATCAACCCGAGGCTGACAGCCAGGCCGAAGTTGCTCACCGCAGGCGTCTGCGACAGCGCCAGCAGGCCGAACGACAGCCAGGTGGTCAGGGCCGCCAGCAAGGTGCCGAGCAGGCTTACCGCGGCGCCACCGATGCGCTCGTGCATAAGGATGGCGTAGTCGACGCTGATGGCCGTGACCAGCAGCAGGCCAAACAGACTGAACAGCGTCAGCGGCTGCCCCAGCCAACCGAGGCTGGCCAGGCTGCACAAGGCTGCCAGCAGCGGCAGGGCGACGATGCGCAGCGAACCGCGCAGGCCGAACGGGATTGCCAGCACCACCAGGATCAGTGCGCAGGACAGCAACTTGAGCTCGGCGGCGCTGATCTGGGTGGCGGCGAACAGTTGATTGAGTTCGCCGAGCCGGTCGACCAGTTGCACGCCATCAAGGCCGTCGGTCTGCAAGCGCAGCAGGCTGGCATCGCTCAGGCCTTGCAGGCTGACGATGGCGGCGACGCCGGAGGCGTCCTGGCCCAGCCAGAGCGGGCGCCAGGCTTCTGCGAGCGGACCGGCGAGGGCCTGCTCGATGCTCAGGGTCGGCAACGCTTGCAGCTGTTGCAGCTGCGCTTGCAGGCCGGCTTGCGGCACGCCGAGCTCCACCAGCGGCTGCCAGTAGTCGCTCAGGCGGGCCAGCGCTTGCCGGGTTTGCGCTTGCTGCTCAGGGCTGGCGACGATCTGCGAGAGGCTCAGATAACCCTTGAGCTTGCCCAGGTCACGCAGCTCGTCGAGCTTGGCCGACAACGCCTGCAAACGCTGGAACAGTTGCTCTGGGTCAGCCCCGCGCACTAGGTAGAACTGGCTGGTTGGCTGGTAGCCGGTGATGCGTGCGACTGCCTGAGCTTGCTCTTGCAGTTGCGGCGGGCTGGCCACCCATTGGCGGATGTCATTGCGCGTGTCCAGCCGCCACAGCCCGGCGGCGCAGAACAGCAGCACCAGCACCAGCAGCACGGCGCTGGGCACTCTGCGCAACAGCCGCTCGCGCCAGTCGGTGAGGGCTTGCGCGATGCGCAGCGGCCACTGCGCAGGCTTCAGCTCGACCTGGCCCAGCAGCGCCGGCAGCAGGCACACCGCGCACAGGTAGGCGCCGATCAAGCCGGCGGCCGAGAACGCGGCGATTTGGGTCAATGCCGGAAACGGCGTGAACGCCAGCGCCAGATAACCGATGCAGCTGGTCGCCAGGCTCAGGCTCAGCCCCGGCAAGGTCAGGCGTACTGCCGGCCAGCTGCGCCATGGCTTGAGGCTCCAGCTCTTGGACAGGTAGTGCAACGGGTAATCCACCGCCACACCGATCAGGCTCGAGCCCAGCACCAGGGTCATCACGTGCATGTGGCCGAACAGCGCCACGCACACCACCGAGCCGAACAGCATGCCGGTCAGCACCGGCACGAACGCCAGCAGCGCCCGCCAGCGACGGAACGCCAGCAGCAGCAAGAGCAGGATGCTCAGTGTCGCGCCACCGCCGACCCAGGTGATTTCGCGGCTGGCCTGTTGTTGGCCGGCGGCCGCGTACAGCAGGCCACTGGCGGCCAGCAGCTGGGCGCCTTGCGGCTCGGCCTGGCGGCGGGCGTCGGCCAACAGCTCGGCCACCTGCAGCGGTAGCTTCATGTCGAAGGCCGTGCCCAGGGTGCGCGCCCGCAGCAGCACCCACTGGCGGCCATCGGCCTGCGCGATCAAGGCGCCGCTGGCCGTGTCCAGTTCGATATTGACGGGTTTCGGCTGGCTGTTCTGAATACGCCCGGTCAAGCCCAGCCAGTCGTCCTGAGCGGGCACCAGGCTGAACCCGGAAAACGGGTCGAACAGGCTCTGCACGCGCTGCTCGATGAATGCCGCAGGCTGTTCGCGCAGCAGCTTGCGGTCAGCTGCCGAAAGCATCGCCACGCGGCCGGCGAGCAACTGTTCGCGCACCGCGCCGAGGTCTGTCTGCAGGCTCCATTGCACGCGCTCGAACAGCCCGCTGGCCTGCCATTGGCCGGCCAGTTGCTCGGCCAGGGCCAGCGCTTGCTGGCGTTCGGTATGGCCAACCAGTACCAGTACCTCGCGGTTCAGTGGCTCTTGCACGCGCAGTTCGGCGCGCTTGACCAGGGCGTCTTCGGTGGCGCCCGGCACCAGCGCCATCAGGTCGGCCGACAACGGCGCGCCGCGGTGCCATTGCCAGCCGGCGATGGCCAGCATCACCAGCAGCAGGGCGAGAAAGCCGCGTGGCAACCAGCGTTCAATCGACAAAATCGCTGCGCTCCGTGTCGCTGAGGGCGGCCGCGCCGTGGCTGTCGGTCATGCGCAGCAGCGTGCTGTCACCCTGGGTTTCGCTGAGCTGAATCTGTTCGACGAACTGGCCGCCGCTGATGTCGATGCGGGTGAATATCTGTTTGAGCAGCAACGAGCGCGGCGTCAGTTGCAGCTGCCAGTGCGCGGCGTCACCGCTCAGGTTCAGCTCGAAGTCGCGCTTGAGGCCGGCGCTGTCGCCTTGCAGCACGGCGAAGAACAGCCGGTTCTGCTCGGCGCCGGCACTGGCGCTGGGCAGGCGCTGCCAGCCGCTTGGATCGCGCCGGGCAATGCCGTTGGCATCGATCCGGTAGTCCTGGCGTAGCGGCGTCTGCAACAGCCACAACAGACCATGCTCGCGGGCCAGCACGAACTGGCCCTTGCTCAGCAATGGCTGGGGCAGGGCGCGCAGGTGCTTTTCCTGAATGAACGGGCCTTTGACCACGGCCGGCGCGCTGAGCTGGCGCTGCAGGTCATCAAGGCTGAATGCGTGCGCCAGCGGGCTGAGCAAACACAGGACAAAGGCGATCAAGGTGCTCAGGCGCTTCATGGCAAAACCCTCTGCACGGCGTCGAGCATGACCTGCGGCGAGGCCAGCTGCATCTCGCCGCTGTCGATGTGCACGGCGACCTGCACCGTGCTCGCACGGGTCATCCGCTCGCCGGTTGCGGCGTCGCTGATCAGGTAATTGATCTTCAGCCGGTTTTCCCACTCGACCAGGCTCGCACGCACGGTCAGGCGCTGGCCAAAGGTGGCCCCACGGATGTAACGCAGCTGCAGATCGATTACCGGCCAGGCAAAACCGCTCGCCTGCATCTGCACGTAGTTGTGGCCAAGATGGTCGAGCAGCGCGCAGCGGGCCACTTCGAGGTATTTGACGTAATGGCCGTGCCAGACCACGTGCATGCTGTCGACGTCGAAAAACGGCACCAGCACTTCGGTGTCGAGGTGGATCACTCCCGCACTACGCATGCAGCCTCCAGTGGCGTTGGCCGATACGCAGCAGGCACTGGCGCAGGTCGGCTTCCAGCGCGCGGTCTTCGATCACTGGGTCGAACTCGCCGAGCAGGGCTTGGTGCATCTGCGCCAGCGCTGGCGGCAGGGCATGGCTGTCAGCCTGGCGGGCCCGCAGCCACACGCCCTGGTTGGCGGCCAGCAGGGTCGCAGCGGCAACCTGCTCGGTCAGCTCCAGCACGCGCAGGGCGTCGCGCGCAGCGATGGTGCCCATGCTCACCTTGTCCTGGTTGTGGCATTCGGTGGAGCGCGAGAACACGCTGGCCGGCATGGTCATCTTGAGCGCTTCGGCGGTCCAGGCACTGGCGCCGATCTGCACGGCCTTGAAGCCATGGTTGATCATCGCCCGCTCGGCCGGGGCGCCCGACAGGTTGCTTGGCAGGCCGTGGTTGTAACGGGTGTCGACCAGCAGTGCGAGCTGGCGGTCGAGCAGGTCGGCAACGTTCGCCACCAGAGTCTTCAGGCTGTCCATGGCAAAGGCGATATGGCCGCCATAGAAGTGCCCGCCATGCAGTACGCGCTCGGCGTCGCCGTCGATGATCGGGTTGTCGTTGGCGCTGTTCAGCTCGGTTTCGATGAAGCCGCGCAGCCAGCCCAGGCTGTCGGCCAGCACGCCCAGCACATGGGGGGCGCAGCGCAGTGAGTAACGGTCCTGCAGGCGGTGCAGCGGCGGCAGCGGGGCGTCGATGGCCAGGTCCTGGCGCAACCAGGCGGCGACCTGGGTCTGGCCGGGGTGCGGCTTGGCGGCGAACAGGCGCTCGTCGAAGTGCTCCGGGTTGCCCTGCAGGGCGATGACGTTGAGGGCGGTGATGCGCGTGGCCAGCTGCAGCAGGTAATCGGCACGGGAGAAGGCCAGGCAAGCCAGGCCGGTCATCACGGCAGTACCGTTCATCAACGCCAGTGCCTCTTTGGGACGCAGCACCAAGGGCTGCCAGCCCAGCTCGCGGTGCACGTCGGCACTGCTGCGGCGCTGGCCCTGGTAGCTGACCTCGCGCTCGCCGGAGAGGGTCGCGGCGACGTACGACAGCGGCGTCAGGTCGCCGCTGGCGCCGACCGAGCCTTCTTCCGGGATCAACGGCAGGATGTCGTGTTCGAGGAACGCGCGCAGGCGCTCCAGCAACTCCAGGCGCACCCCCGACACGCCATGGCTCAGCGAGCGCAGGCGGGCTGCCAGCACGGCGCGCACTGCCGGTGCTTCGAGCAGGCGGCCCAGGCCGCAGCCATGGAAGGTGTACAGGTGCTGCGGCAGCGCCTCGACATGCTCCAGCGGCACGGCCACCACGCAGGAATCGCCGTAACCGGTGGTAACGCCGTAGATCACCCCTTCCTTGCTCAGCAGGGTGTCGAGAAAGCGCGCGCCACGGGCGATGCGTTCGCGGTAGGCGGCGTCGTCCTGCAAGTGGGCGCTGGCCCGGCGTTCGGCCAGGGCTACAACAGCTTCGATGGCCAGGTGCGACTCACCGAAAGTTACAGGCTCATGCGGATGCATCGTCGTCGGTCTTCCAGAAAGGGTAGAAGTTGAACCACTGCAGCGGCGCTTGGCTGCAGTAATGCGCCAGGCGTTGCGCATAGCGCGTGGTCCATTCGGCAATCACTTGGTCGCGCTGGCCGCGGCGCCATTGCACACGCTCGGCAAAGGGTTCGAGGGTGACCCGGTAGCGGCCTTGCAGCTTGAGGCAGAACAGCAGGTTGAGCGGGCAGCCAAGGATCCCCGCCAGCAGCCACGGCCCCTGCGGGAATGCGGCGCGGTGGCCGAGGAAATCCACCTCGACGGTGCGCGCGCCGTGCAGCGGTACGCGGTCGCCGGCAATCGCCAGCCATTCGCCGCGCTCGAGTCGCTCGGACAGCTGCAGCATCACTGCCGGGTCCAGCTCGCTGACCTGAATCAGGCGCAGATTGGTCGCGCCGGCCTCGCCCAGCAGGCGGTTGAAGCGCTCGGCGTGGCGGGTGTGCACCAGCACGTTCATGGTCACCTGCTCGCCCAGTTCGGCCAGCGCCCGGCACACTTCCAGGTTGCCCAGGTGGGCGCCCACCAGCATCTGCCCGCGCGCGCCGCGCAATTGCGTGCGCAGTTGCGCCGGGTCGTCGATTTCGATGTCTTCCAGGCGCAGACGGCCGTTCCATACGTCGAGCTTGTCCAGCAGGGCGTCGGCGAATGCCATGAACTGGCGGAACACCTGCCACTGGCTCGGCGCCGGTGTCTGCCCGCCGTTCCAGGCGCTGAGCCGCTGCTGGTATTGCCAGGTACTGCGCCGGGCGCGGCGGCCGAACAGGAAGAAGTAACCAACGATGACGTGGATCAGCGGGCTCAGCACGCGCCGGCCAAGTAGCCGTACCAACGTTGCGGTCAGCTTCATCAGCCAGAAACTGCCGCGCTCCTGATGCTGCGCCCAGTGTTGCGAAGGCGTCGTCATGCGCGCCACCTGCGCCAGACGATCAGCGGTGCGCGCAGGAGCATGCCGAAGAACAGCTTGGCGTGCATCTTCGAGATCAGCGCGTTGTCATGCACCAGGCGAAAGTGCGACAGGCCGTCCTGCGGGTAGTGCACTCGGGTGGGCAGCCAGCGCATCGGCTGGTTGCGCCAGGCCAGGCGGACCAGGATCTCCGGGTCGAAATCCATTCGCCGGCCAAGCTTGACGCTGTTGATCAGGGCCAGCGTGGCGGGCAGCGGATACACGCGAAAGCCGCACATGGAATCGGGAATCTGCAGCGACAGGCTGTTGATCCACACCCAGACGTGGGTCAGGTAGCGCGCATACAGACGGCCCTTGGGCACACTGGCGTCGTATTGCGGATAACCGCACACCAATGCCTGTGGATCACTCTGCGAAAGCTCAAGAAACCGGCCGATGTCGCCCAGGTCATGCTGGCCGTCGGCGTCTACTTGCAGCGCATGAGTGAAACCCAGCCGCGCCGCTTCGCGCAGGCCGGCCATCACCGCGCCGCCCTTGCCCTGGTTGACGCTCAGGCTGACCAGATAGATGTCCGCCTGGGTAGCCAGTTGCGCCAGTACTGTGGCGCAGGCGGCGCTGCTGGCGTCGTCGACCAGCACGCAGGGCAGGCCGGCGCGCTGCAGGTCGCTGACCACCGCCGGCAGCGCGTGCTCGTGGTTGTATACCGGGATCACTGCGCAAGGCTTATGCATCGACCGTCTCCATCAGAATGCGGCCGCTGGAGCAGGCCTGCCCGGCGCAGGTGTAGGCGAAGTAGAGTTTGCCGCGCTCGCTGTCCCAGCGCAGGCTCAGCAGCAGTTCGTCGCCGGGGCGCACCAGTTGCTGGAATTTGAGCACTTCCATGCCGGCGAAGCGGCGCTCGCCCGGCAGTAGTTCACTGGCCAGGGCAATCGCCCAGTCGACCTGCACCACGCCCGGCAGCACCGGCGTTTTCGGGAAGTGCCCGCTGAAGCAGGCCAGGTCCAGCGGCACGTGCAGTGTGAGCAGGTGCTGATCCTGCTCCTGGCGCTGCTCGAGCAGCTCCGGCTGCATGCTGCGTGGCGCTTGCAGCAGCGCCTGCACCTGGGCCTCGGGCAGTTTGCCCTGGCTGGTCAACGGCAGCTGGCGCAGCAGCCGCCAGCGCCGCGGCAGGGCGACCGCTTCGCAGTGATCGGCCAAGTGCCGTCGCAGGCCTTCGATCAACGCGCGTCGGCCCTGATTGCGCAGGGCGTGCAGGCCGCTGGCCGACAACACCAGCAAGGCGCCGAGGTAGGCGCGGCCCTGTTCGAGCATGCCCAGCCGCGCTTCGCTGACCCAGGCATGGCTGCACAGCGCTTGTTCGAGCAGGGGCAGCGATACGCGTTTTTCTTCCAGCTTGACGATCCGGTCGAGCCGGCCGAGCAGGCGCAGGCGCCCGTCGGTGCTGAACTCGACCGCATCGGCTGTTTGTTCGACATGCCCGGCGGGCAGGTAGGGTGAGGCAATGCGCAGGGCGCCATGCGCGTCCTGGCTCAATTGCACCTCGGCAAAGGGCTGCCACAGGGTGTCGCCCTGACGCCAGGCGATGCCGCCGGTTTCAGAGCTGCCGAAGATCTCGGTCGGCCATTGGCCGAGCAACTGCTGCAGGCGCTGGCCGGCCTCGGCGGGCAGGGCGCCGCCCGAGGTGAACACCCGGCGCACGTGGCCCAGCGCCGGCCAGTCGAGGTTGTCGCCCATGCGTTTGAGCAGGGCCGGGCTGGCCACCCAGGCGAAGTCTGCATGCTCGCGGCTGGCACGTTGCAGGTCTTCGGGGAACGGCAGTTGGCGGCGCTCGAAGCCGCGCCCGGCGCACAGCGGCCAGAGCACGCGGAACAGCAGCCCATAGATATGTTGGGTAGCGACGCTGCCAATGATCCAGGCATCGCCCAGGCTGGCGCCCCACAGCGCTTGCAGCGCGCTGACTTCATTGGCCAACTGGCGCAACTGCTTGTCGATGCGCTTGGGCTCGCCGCTGGAGCCGGAAGTGCACAGGCTGATCGAGCAGGTGTGCAGGTCAAGGTCGGCCGCCGGCAATGGCTCGCCGAGCAGGCTGAGCAACGACTGATCGCCAGCCTGGTCGCTCAGCCACAGGTCAACCTGCTCACTCCAGCGCGACCGTGTGGCGGCTTGCAGGTCGGCTGGCAGCAATACGGTGACGCCAGCGCGCCAGGCACCGAGCAGGGCGATCGCCAGCTCGGCGGCGTCTTCCAGGTGCACCGCCAGGCGCTGAACGCCGCGCTGTTGCAAGCCACCGGCGAGGCGCAGGGCCTGGGTGCACAGCTCGGCGTGGTCCAGTGCTGGCGCCTGGGTCACCTGGCGCGGCGCATCCAGCGGGCGCAGCAGGTGGTGAAGATTGATCCAGTTCATGGGCGTCCTCGCACACGTTGTCTTGTCAGCCATTCGCCAGCGAACAGCAGGCCCATCGCGATATAGGCGACCAGGCCGTTGTACAGGGTCCACCAGCTCAGTGGCGCCCACAGGGTCAGGCCCGCAGCGATCAGCCCGTTAAGCAAAAAGAACAGGCACCACACCTGCGTCACCCGGCGGGTGTAGTGCACCGCACGGGCCGGCAACTCAGGCTCGCGCAGGCGTGCCAGGCGCTCGGCCATGGGCATGCCGTGG
This sequence comes from Pseudomonas shirazensis, assembly GCF_050496565.1. GTDB lineage: Bacteria > Pseudomonadota > Gammaproteobacteria > Pseudomonadales > Pseudomonadaceae > Aquipseudomonas > Aquipseudomonas shirazensis_A. The sequence continues at coordinate 277,410 of NZ_JBNWAE010000001.1, read as the reverse complement.
AGCAGGCTGGAGCCGAACAGGCCGAGCATGAAGGTGCTGATCAGCACCGGGTACCAGCGCAGCAGTTGGGCGCTGTCGCTCAGCCCGAGCAGGGCGCAGAAGGCCAACGCCAGCGCGGCCATGCACAGGCTGGCTGGGCGGCGCGGCGCGCTCAAGGCGCGGGCCAGCCACAGGCCACCCAGCAACAGGGCGAACTGCCATGGGGCAAAGTGCGCCAAGCCGAAATGCACGGCAAACGGGTACAGCACCCCAGCCACGATCAGGCCGAGGCCGATCAAGCGTTTCATGCGGCTGAGTTGACCAGGCGGAACACCGCTTCGACCACGTCATTGACAGTGCGCACGGCCTTGAACTCTTCGGCGGCGATTTTCTTGCCGGTTTGGCGCTTGATGTGGTCGATCAGGTCGATCGCATCGATGCTGTCGATTTCCAGATCCTGATACAGGTTGGCGTCCAGGGTTACGCGCTCTGGCTCCAGCTCGAACAGCTCGACCAGCGCATCGCGCAAAATATTGAAGATGTCTTCGCGGGTTTGCATGTGAGTTCTCAGGCGGCGTTGCGGGCAGTGACGAACGCCGCCAGGGCGGCGACGCTGCTGAAATGGTTGCGGGTGTCCTTGGCGTCGGCGTCGATCTTGATGCCATAGCGCTTCTGGATCGCCAGGCCGAGCTCAAGGGCGTCCACCGAGTCCAGGCCCAGGCCTTCGCCAAACAGCGGCTGCTGGTCGTCGATGTCGTCCACGCCGATGTCTTCCAGGCCGAGGGCGTCGATGATCAATTGCTTGAGGTCACGGTTAAGGTCTTGCTGTGGATCGCTCATCGATGGCGAGCTCCTTGATGTAGTACTGATGCAGATAATCGTTGAGTGCGCGCGAGGCCTTTGGCGCAGGGCCAAGGGCAGCAAACGTTTGTGGGTCGATATCGGCGCCGACACTCAGGCTCAAGTGCACGCGGCGCTGGGGGATGCGGTACCAGGGTTCGTTCTTGGTCAGGGTGGTCGGGCTGACCTTGATGGTTACGGGGGTGATGATCTTCGCACCGCGCAGGGCAATCGCGGCGGCGCCGCGATGAAAGGCCGGCGCCTGGCCGGGCGGGGTGCGGGTGCCCTCCGGGAAGATCACCAGCGGCTGGCCGTCGCGCAGGCATTGCACGGCGTTGTCGAGCATGTCCATGCTGCCGTCGTTGCCCAGGTACTGCGCTTCACTGACCGGACCGCGGGTGAAGGGGTTGTCGAACAGACTCTGCTTGATCACGCAATTGCCCTGACGCACCAGGCCGATGAGAAACACCACATCGATCAGCGAGGGGTGGTTGGCGATGATCATCTGACCGGGGCGGCCGAGGCGCTCGGCGCCGTCGATCTGGTAGGTGAGCACGCCACTGAACCGCATCACCCGTACGAACTGCCAGAACAGCCAGCTGATGGTGTAGCGCGCGCGTTGGCGATGACGCACCACTCCACCCGGCAAGCAGCTGAGCAATGGAAACACCAACACGCGCAGGCACAGGCCGCCGAGACCAAACAGGCAAAAGCACGCCGCTGTCGCCAGCAGGCGCCAGTAATAGTGATCGCGGGGCTTGCTCACGGCTGCCGTTGCCAGGTCCATGACCGCCGCTTCCAGGTATGGGTGAAGCAATCCACGCCGCTCAGCGTGGCCTGCAGCCAGTTCAGGGCATGTGGCAGGGCGGGTGGCGACGACTGCGTGGCTGCCGGGCCAAGGCTCAGTTGCCACTGCTGACCCGGGGTGACCAACAGGCCGAGGGCGTAGGCGAAAGGCACATCATCGACCCAGGCGTCATAGACCGCCGGCGGCAGTTCTTCGCAGACGATCAGCAGCACTGCTGGCGCGCCTTCCGCCAACAGCGCCGACGCTTCGAGCAAGCCCTGCTCGAGGCCATCGCCGGCAGCGGCAATGGCGGTCATCTCGCTGGTTTCGCCGCGCAGGATCGACCACAGCCCGATCACCGCGTTGTGCACCGACAGGCTGAACTGGGTCGGCGACAAGGGCTGGCGATCAGCCAGGTCGCTGAGGATGGCAAAGGTGCGCGGGGTTTCGCCATGACGCGAGGCAAACACCAGCGGCAATGCCTCGCGCCCTTCAGCCAGCGGCCAGCCGACAGCAAAGGCCATGCGCGCCAGATTACTCAGGCGACGGCGCTGCATGGCCGGCAGGAACGAGACGTCTGGCGACGCCGCTTCACTGCAGCTGTGTCGGCTGCCCTGGGCCCACGCCTGCCAGTCGGCAGGCGTCGCCAGGCCTGGGGCCCAGGCACGCCATTGGCTGATATTGAAGGTGATCACGGTGCTTTTAATTCCGCCCTGAAGGACTGCCTTGCCGAGGGATGACTCGTAACAACGACCTGACAGGGTTGGCGCATTTGCCAAGTGGCGCGCATTATCGCGGCGCCAGCGGCGTGTAGCAATTGCTGGTTACGTAATCGTCATCTGACAAGTTCATTTACGTTTTGCACAATGCCGACATGTGGTGTAGGCAAATTCCGACAAGCGGTGCAGCCAGTGTATCGGCTACCGTTGGTGCGGCTTGATCCAAGCGGCACTGGTCAATGTCCGGGCCTCGTCACATACTCGGGCATTCGTTGATACACGGAGGTCTCTCATGCGGCGCGTGGTATTCAATCAGAAAGGTGGCGTGGGCAAATCGAGCATTGCCTGCAACCTGGCGGCAGTCAGCGCCAACGAAGGCTACCGGACCCTGCTGATCGACCTGGACTCCCAGGCCAACTCGACCCAGTACCTGACCGGGCTGACCGGCGACGACATCCCCATGGGTATCGCCGACTTCTTCAAGCAGAGCCTGTCGACCGGGCCGTTCTCGAAGAAGAACAAGGTCGATATCTACGAAACCCCGTTCGACAACCTGCACGTGGTTACCGCCACGGCGGAGTTGGCCGACCTGCAGCCCAAGCTCGAGGTCAAGCACAAGATCAACAAGCTGCGCAAACTGCTCGAAGAGCTCGACGAGGATTACGATCGGATCTACATCGATACCCCGCCGGCGCTGAATTTCTATGCAGTATCAGCGTTGATCGCGGCTGACCGAGTGCTGATTCCGTTCGACTGCGACAGTTTCTCGCGCCAGGCGCTGTACGGCCTGCTGGCCGAGATCGAAGAGTTGAAGGACGACCACAACGAAGACCTGCTGGTCGAAGGCATCGTGGTCAATCAGTTCCAGTCACGCGCCAGCCTGCCGCAGCAGATGCTCGATGAGCTGATCGAAGAGGGCCTGCCGGTGTTGCCGGTGTACCTGACCAGCTCGGTTAAGATGCGCGAATCGCACCATGCCAGCCTGCCGCTGATCCACCTGGAACCGCGGCACAAGCTGACCCAGCAGTTCGTCGAGCTGCACGCGCTGCTCGAAGAAAACGCCTAGACGCCCTGGCTGCGCAGCCACTCCAGCAATGACTGGAGTGGAAATGCGCCAGCCTGACGGCTGATTTCGCGACCGTTCCTGAACAGGATCAAGCTAGGGATCGAGCGGATGCCCAGTTGGCTGGCCAGGTTGCGGTTGGCTTCGCTGTCGAGCTTGGCCAGGCGGCAGCGACCGCTCAGTTGCGCTGCGGCCTGGCTGAAGATCGGCGCGAACGACTTGCATGGCCCGCACCAGTCGGCCCAGACGTCCAGCAGCAGCGGCAGATCGCCTTTGATCTGGCTGGCGTAGTTGGCTTCGCTGAGGTCGAAGGGTTTGCTCAACAGCACGGGCTGTTTGCAGCGGCCGCATTTTGGGGTGTCAGCCAGGCGCTCGGCGGGCAGGCGGTTGAGGCCGTTGCAGTGTGGGCAGGGGATTACTAGTGGCTCGGACATTTTGCCTCCTTATGGATGCGGTTCTGGTCGGAGATTTTGGGGGCGCTCTGCGCCCCTATCGCGACACAAGGCCGCTCCTACAGTGACCGCGTACTTCGGTATTGCGCGGTCCCCTGTAGGAGCGGCCTTGCGTCGCGAAAGGGGCGCATAGCGCCCCCCGACGTCCTCAAAAGGTACTCAAGAAGAGCAGCTGATCTCCAGATGCTTACCCCACTCCGGCGGCCGCTCGGCGTAAGCCTGCATCCCCGGCTGCTCTTCAAACGGCCTGCTCAACACCTGATGCAAACGTCGCACTTCAGTGTAATCCCCGCCATTGGCCGCTTCGATGGCCTTTTGCGCCAGGTAATTGCGCAGCACGTACAGCGGATTGACCGCGTGCATGCGCTCGCGGCGACCTTCGGCGTTGCCTGGCTCGCGCTCACAGCGGGCCAGGTAGGCCGCGCCCCACGCATCGAAGCCGGCCAGATCAACGAAGTCATCGCGCACTACCTGCAACGCTGCGGCAGCGGGCTGATCGCCAAGCCGGCGGAAGAACAGCGTGTAGTCGACGCCGCCGCTCTGCATGCGTTGCAACAGGGTTTCGACCAGTTGCAGGTCGTCATCCTCGGCAGTGGTCAGGCCCAGGCGACGGCGCATCAGGTCGAGGTAATGGGTTTGATACAGCGGCAGGAACAGGCCCAGCGCCTCTTTCAACGCCTCGACCTCGACAAACGGGGTCAAGGCCTGGGCCAACGCGCTGAGGTTCCAGTGGGCGATGGGCACCTGATTGCTGTAGCTGTAACGCCCCTGATTGTCAGAGTGGTTGCAGATGAAGTTGGCGTCGAAGTCGTCGAGGAAGGCGAACGGGCCGAAGTCGAAGGTGATGCCTAGGATCGACATATTGTCGGTGTTCATCACCCCATGGCAGAAGCCATACGCCTGCCAGCGCGCGATCAACTCGGCGTTGCGCTCGACGATGGTCTGGAACATCGCCAGGTACGGCTGCTCGGCGTTGCGGCATTCAGGGTAATGCTGCTCCAGCACATGGTCGATCAGCAGCTGCTGCTGTTCTGGCTGGCGGGTGTAATAGAAATATTCAAAATGGCCAAAACGGATATGGCTCTGTGCCAGGCGCAGGATCATTGCCGCGCTCTCCTGGGTCTCACGCCACACCGGGGTGCTCGAGCCGATCACGCACAGCGCGCGGCTGCTGGGGATGCCCAAGGCGTGCAGGGCTTCGGAACCGAGAAACTCGCGAATTGACGAGCGCAGCACAGCGCGGCCATCACCCATACGCGAATAAGGCGTTTGCCCGGCGCCCTTGAGGTGCAGGTCCCAGTGCTCGCCGGCGTCGTTGACCACTTCGCCCAGCAGCAATCCGCGGCCGTCGCCCAGACGCGGCGTGTAGCCACCGAACTGGTGCCCGGAGTAGACCATCGCCCGTGGGTCGGCGTCCTGCCACGACTGCTGGCCGCTGAACAGCTCGGCAAACAGCGGCAGCGCTGCCTGCGCCGGGTCGAGGTCGAGCAGGGCCATTGCTGATTCGCTGGCCACCACTACCCGCGGCTCGGCGATCGGATCAGGCAGTACCTGCGTGGAGAAGGCATCGCCCAGGCGGGCGAAGCGATTGTCGAAGGTCAGTTGGTCTAGGGCTTTCACGGGCCGGCTCCTGGCATGGCGGACGAGGGCCAGGCCCTCGCCGCGAGTGTGCGGTGCATGCCGGTTGGAGTCCAGTCAGACCGGTTGAGTGCCTTCGGGTTTTGTTCCGTCACCACCTTCAACGGCGATCAGCTTCTGCTTGTGGCCCTGGGTATCCATCAGGAACACCTCGACCTGACGCACCGAGATCTTGATGTCGTGGGCCTTGAACTCGCGGCTGATGTAGCGGTTGATCTCGTCCAGGGTCGGGTTGCGGTCGCCGAGGTCGCGCACGTGCATGCGCAACTCGTGATCCAGCGAACTCTCGCCGAAATTGAGGAAGTACACCAACGGCTCCGGGTCTTTCAAAACCCGCGGGTTCTCGTGGGCACCCTTGAGCAGCAGCTCGCGCACCAGGTCCAGGTCCGAGCCGTAGTCGATCCCCAGCTTCAGCGTGACCCGGGTGACCGTGTCGGTCAGCGACCAGTTGATCAACTGGCCGGTGATGAAGGTCTTGTTGGGGACGATGATGTCCTTGCGGTCGAAGTCGGTGATGGTGGTGGCGCGGATGCGGATCTTGCTCACCGTGCCGGACAGGTTGCCGATGGTGATGGTGTCGCCAATCCGCACCGGGCGCTCGAACAGGATCATGATCCCCGAGATGAAGTTGGCGAAGATCTCCTGCATGCCGAAGCCCAGGCCTACCGAGAGCGCTGCGACCAGCCACTGCAGCTTGTCCCAGCTGACGCCGAGGGTCGACAGGGTGCTGACAAAACCGACCCCGGCGATCACATAGGATAGCAGCGTGGTTGTTGCGTAGGCGCTGCCCTGGGCCAGGTTCAGGCGTGACAGCACCAATACCTCGAGCAGGCCGGGCAAGTTGCCGGCCAGGGCGAAGGTGATGCCGATGATCACCAGAGCGCCGAGCAGGTCGCCGAGGCTGATCGGCACCATACTGGCGGCGGCGCCGGTGCCGCTGGTGTACTCATACAGGGTGAAGTTGTTGAGGTAGGCGAACACCGAGAGCAGGTCCGCCCAGACCCAATACAGGCCGCCGATGAAGCCGCCGAGCAAGGCCAGTCGGATCAAGCGCAGCGATTGCTGGTTGACCTGTTCGATGTCCAGGGTCGGTTCTTCGACGATAACTTCACCGTCCAGGCCTTCCTTGCTGGCCTGGCGTTTGCTCAGTGCGCGCTGGTAGGCCAGGCGCCGCGCCGCCACCGACAGGCCGCGCACGAAGGCGGCTTCGATCACCAGCCAGAACAGCAACAGGTACAGGGTGTAGATCAGTCGGTCGGTGAGTTTCAGCGCGGTGTAGTAGTAGCCAAAGCACACCGCCACAAACAACGCGATCGGCAGCGCGGTGAAGGCTACCCCGACGATCTTGCGAAACAGTGAGGTGTCGCGGTGCGCTGGGCTGCTCAACAGCAGCCGGCTGAGCAACCAGGCCATCAAGGCGTAGCAGGTCAGCACCACGCCGATACCGAGCACATCGTTGGCCAGCGCCGAGGGCTGATGCTCGGCCACGGCGACCACACCGACCAGCGCCAGCACCACGGTGCCCAGCCGGCGCACCCAGCCACGTAGGAACTGCACCTGCGGCTTGTGCCAGCGGAAATGCACCTCGGCGACGCCGCCCGGGGCGAGAATGCGGTAGGCGGTATAGAACACCAGCCAGGCCTGGGCCAACTGCCACAAGGCGGCGCTCAGGTTGCCATTCTGCCCGCGTGCATCGACCTGGAGGATGTACGCGCACAGTGCCAGGGCCAGGCTCAGCGGCATCGCCAGCAGCACGTTGATCAGCAGCGCCTGCGGCGTGTGCCACTGGCTGTCGCGCTTGAAGTGGCCGATGTCCATGTGCACCTTGTTCAGGCGCTGATACAGATAACGCCGGCGCCATTGCAGGGCGCCGATCAGCAGCAACAGCGGCACGAACAGCAACGGTCGCAGGCTGAGACCCTGCAGCAGTTCGGTGACGCCCGAACCCCACGGCAGGTTGGCTACCTGGTCGACCAGGCGCCCTGGCACACTGCTCAGCCATTCCCAGTCCAGCGGCTTGTTGCTGGGGATCCAGAACATCTGCTCTTCCAGGGTTGTGCGCAAGCCTTGAGCGGTGCTGAGCAACTGCTTCTGGTTCAACTGCAGGGTGATCGATTCGTTGAGCAGTGCCGACAGCTCGCGGTTGAGCCGTTCGAGCAGATCGCTGCGGGTGATGGCCACGTCCAACAGTGCCTTGCGCAGTTCGGGCGTGACGTCCTGCGGTGGCTGGCTGGCGAGCACCCCGTCGACGTAGCTGATCGGGTTGCTCATCTGCTCGCGCTGCTGGCTGACCTCGAACTGGTACAGGCGGATATCGGCGATCTGGTCGGCCAGGTCACGGTCGAGCTTCAAGTGCGGCAGGGTCTGCTTTTGCCGGTAGAGAATCTTCGACAGCAGCAGGCTGCCCTTGAGCACTTCGATCTGCTCATCGAGCACCTGATCGGCCTGGGTCAGGCTGTCGAGTTGCTGCTTGGTCTTGAGGTTCTGCTGGGTCAGCTCGTTGAGACGGTCAGTACTTTTCAGCAGGTAGTCGGAGAGCTTCAGGTTGGCGGCGCTTTCGTTGGCCAGCAGGACACTGCCGCCGGACTTCTGCGCTTCCAGCGATTGCTGGGTCACCGTCTGCTGCGACTGCGCCAGACGCTTGTCGTTGATCAGCGTCTGCAGTTGCTGGATTTCCTGCTCCAGGCGCGAGGTGCGCTCGACCAGCAGGTCATGCTGGGCGCTGCCCAGGTCCTGCAGCAGGCCATTGCCGGCCAGTTCCTGGCGGCGCAGCAGCGTTTGTGCGTTGAGTGAGGCGAGTTCGGCGGCGAGCTGGTTGCGCTGGTCGGCGGAGAGGGTCTTGCCGGCGTCCTTGCCTGACTTGAGGCTGAGGTTGATCTGCTGGATACGGGTCTGGTTGCTGCTGATCTGCGCCTGCGCCCGCTCCGGGCGGGTTTGCGAGCTGATCATCAGACTGTTGGCATCGGCCAGCGCCTTTTGCAGCTCGCCTTGCAGCGTGCTGCGCTCGCTGAGCAGTTGCTCGAGTTGCGGCACGCTGAGGTTGGCGTAGCGCTGGGTGACTGGGGCCGGCTTGCTTGCCTTGAGCTTGGCCAGCTCGCGCTGGGCCTCGCTGGTCAAGCGCGGGGCATCGGCCAACTGCTGCTTCAGCGCCTTGAGCTTGGCCGTGCTGTCCTGCTGGCTGGCGAGCAGGCTCAGGGTCTGCTCAAGCACCTGCTGCAGGCTCTTCTGGTCAGCCTCGGGCAGCTTGCGCTCGGCAATCTTGTCGAGGCTGTTCTGCACGCTGGCAGTGGTCGGAGCCTCGGCAGCGGTGGCGCCGAAAGAGAGGGACAGGCACAGCCCGAGCAGGGCTGCGCGAAGGTGCACGCGCAGGGACATAAGCAGAGTCTTGTCAGGGGTTCGTGTGATACGAGGCAAGTCGAGGGCTACAGGAACAAGCCCGGGCCGGGGCGAGTTCCTTCGGGGAATTTGACGCCGACTTTGTCGATCTTGTTCCCGTCCATGACTGCGACCGTCCAGATTGTGCCGTGCCATTCGATCTGATCGCCTACTACTGGAGCGCCTCCGACCTTTTGTCGGATGAACTGCGCCAGCGCCATATCGGCGTTCAAACCGTCCAGTTGCAGGCCATAAAGTGCCGCTACCTGGCCCAGCTCGGCATCGCCTTCGAGAACGAAATCGCCAAAGAAGCGCAGGTCCAGGCCGCGTTGTGGCGCCTGGCTGAACAGCTTGCCCAGCGCCGGCAGGTTGTGTTCGTGGCCGATCACGCAGAGCATGTCGTCTACCTCGAGCACGGTACTGCCGGACGGGTGCAGCAGCTGCTCGCCGCGAAACAGCGCGGCAATCCGCGTGCCTTCGGGCATCTTCAGCTCGCGCAGGGCGGCGCCGATGCACCACTTTTCTGCGCCGAGGCGGTAGACGAACATCTCCCACTCGCTGGTGATGTGCACCTCCAGCGCCGAGCGCGAGATCGGTGCCGGGTCAGGCGGTACCGTGACCTTGAGCAGCTTGGCCATCCACGGCAGGCTGGTGCCCTGCACCAGCAGCGAGATCAACACGATGAAGAAGGCCAGGTTGAAGAACAGCTGCGCCTGCGGCAGGCCCGCCATCAGCGGGAACACGGCCAGAATGATCGGTACCGCGCCGCGCAAACCGACCCAGGCAATGAAGCCCTTCTCGCGGTCATGGAAGGCCTTGAACGGCAGCAGCGCAGCGAACACCGACAGCGGCCGCGCCACCAGAATCATCCACAGCGCCAGGCCCAGGGCCGGCACTGCAATCGGCAGCAGGTCATGCGGCGTGACCAGCAAGCCGAGCACCAGGAACATGCCGATCTGCGCCAGCCAGGCCATGCCGTCGAGCATGTGCAAAATACCGTGGCGGCTGCGGATCGGCCGGTTGCCGAGCACCAGGCCGCACAGATACACCGCGAGGAAGCCGCTGCCGTGCAGGGCGTTCGTCAGCGAAAACACCACCAGCCCGCCAGCCACTACCAGGATCGGGTAGAGGCCGCTGGCGAGGTTGATCCGGTTGACCATCTGCAGCATCAGCCAGCCGCCGCCCAAGCCCAGCAGGCCACCGATACCGAACTCGCGCAGCAGGTGGGTGAGCAGGCTCCAGTGCAGGCCGGTCTGGCCGCTGGCGATCATGTCGATCAGGGTTACGGTGAGGAACACCGCCATCGGGTCGTTGCTGCCCGACTCGATCTCAAGTGTGGCGGTGACTCGCTCGTTGAGGCCTTTGCCACCGAGCAGCGAGAACACCGCCGCGGCGTCGGTCGAGCCGACGATGGCGCCGATCAGCAGGCCCTGGATCAGGCTCAGCTCGAACAGCCAGGCCGCGACCATGCCGGTCAGCGCGGTGGTGATCAATACCCCGACCGTGGCCAGCGACAGCGCCGGCCACAGCGCTACGCGAAAGCTCGCCACCCGTGTGCGCAAGCCACCGTCGAGGAGGATCACCGCCAGCGCCAGGTTGCCCACCAGGTAGGCAGTCGGGTAGTTGTTGAAAATGATCCCGCCGCCGTCGACGCCGGCCACCATGCCGACCGCCAGGATGATGACCAGAATCGGAATGCCCAGGCGCGATGACAGCGAGCTGACCAGAATACTTGCACCCACCAGCAATGCGCCGATCAGGAACAGGCTGTTGATGGTGCTTGCATCCAAGGGCGGTACTCCGGAGAAACGGGGGGACAGGCGGCGCTGTTACGCAGGTTGCGTGCCAACTGATTCTAACCCGACGCCTGCGCGGGCTGTAAAGCGTTACCGCATATTGATGCGGCATCCAGGTTGTAGTGCTGGCCCCTCTTTGCACAGGCCACCGCGTATGACCCACCCTAACGATATGCCTCTGGCGGACATCGCCCGCCGATATCTGGGCCAGTTTCCTGACCTGCATGGCCTCGCCCGCCGGGCCGCCGGCCATGTGCTGCGCCGTCAGCTCGGTCACTGGCTCGACCCTGATCAGGTGTTCTGGCATGAGTTCGACAGCGCCAGCAGCAGCCCGCGAACCTACACCGGCTTTTGTCACGGCGGCCCGCCCAAGCGCTCGATGAGCCTTACCGAGCTGATGATCCAGCGTTTCAGTCCGGCGCAGCAGGCCAATAGCGACCAGTTGTCGGTGTATGGCGGCTTCTATCGAGTGGACGCCAGTCACGCAGTTTTTGATGAGCGCAATGAGCTGCGCCTGTCGGCCCAGAGCGTGCTGGAGCAGTGTTGGGCGATGGACTTCGCGGCTGTTTATGGCGGACGACTGGCGCAGTTTCGATCCGAGCGAGGCGACGACTTCTGCGTGCTGGCGCGTGCGCGATTTGTGGCTGCGGTCGCGCAGGCGGCGTTGAGCAAGGACGAGCAGCACGAGTTGCTCAGCGCCTCACTGGCCAGCGCGCAACTGCCTCTGAGCAGCAAGACCCTGGGCCTGTCCCAGCCCAACGGTAGCGTCAGCGGCTGGGGTCGCCTGAGCCTGGAAGGCGTCGAGGCGAAGACCCTGCTGGTGCGCAGCATGCACAGCGGCAAATGCTGCCTGTATCGGGTGGAGGAGCATGCCAGCATTGTCCTGCTGGAAGATGCCGTGGCGCTGCAGGCGTGGTTGCTTGGCCAGGCGACGGCAGCGGCGGGTCAGGCGCAGTTGTTGCAGCACTTTGTCGGCACCGATCTGCTGGAGCAGTCATTGCGCCCGCGTGTGGAAAAATACCTCGGCCAGTTGGCGATGCCTGATCACGCGCTGACTATCAGCAGTCAGCCGCTGCGCGGTGACCTGTTTGTGCACCTGCGCAATCAGGCTATGGATATGCTCGCCAGTAATGCCCATGAACGGCTCACCAGCAATGCTCAGCTGCGCCGCGAGCGTTGGCTTTCTGGATTGCAGACGGCGGCCTTGATACTGGCGCCAATGAGCGTCGCAGGCTGGCCCGTGGCACTGATTTCACTCGGGCTTGGGCTTGGGTGCCTGGCCTTGCATGTCGACCGCGCCCTCCATGGCAAGCGCGAATGGCGAGCAGCGGCGTGGTGGGCAGTCGTGCTGGATATCCTGTTCATCCTGCTTGACGCTGCCATGATTCGGGCTTCCGATCTGTTCGCGGCGGCGCAGTTGCCACCCCCGCGGGCGCTCGCAGCCCCACCGACTATCGCCGAAGACGGCTGGGAAGCGTTCATGCAGCCCGCCGCTGATGCCTTGCTGGTGCGTTCCGATCAAGCCCTGGCCCGTCAGCAAACAGCGCTTGCGCAGGTGCCGTGGGCCGACGCCGGCCAGGTCGATGAGCGCGGCTGGTATCTGGATGCGTTCAGTGAGCCTTACGCGGTCTATCGCGATGAACTGGGCTACGGCGCGCCGGCGATAGCCGAATACAGCCATGCGCCGCAGCGCTTCAACAACCTGTGGCGCGGGCTGCCACTGGACGACCGCCTGGCAGTCTGTATCGACCGTAGCCATGCCCTGGCCGAGGCACTTGAGCAGATTGGTCAGCACAGCCCGGTCACCTTGTATCGCGCTGCCTCGGGCATCCGCAGCACCGGCAATACGGCTTTTCATGCAGGCCGAGTTGCAGTCGGCGACGTACTGGTCAGTAGCGAATTCACCTCATTTACCGAAAACCCTTACGTGCTGTGGGAGGTGTTCAACAGCCCGGAGGTGCAGGTGTCGGGCAGGCCAGCCTTCGATGATGGCGCCGTGGTGTATGTGCTGGAGCCAGGCGAGCATGTGCGGGCGACACCGGTCGCGGCGTTTTCCAGCAGGCCTGATGAGGCCGAGTCGTTGATGCTGCCTGGGCGCTATGTCGAGGTCACGCGCATCAGGCCTGTCGACAACGCGCGGTATCGCTTTATCGAGGTGCGTCTGAGGGCGTTGGCGCAGCCTCCGATAGGAGGGCTGGTGCATGATCTGCGTAGTGGCGAGGTGTTTGATCGGGAGGGGTTGGCGCGGCGGTTGGGGGCTGGCGGCGATGATTCGTTGATGCGGCGGTTTTTTCCTATGGCGACCTGACTCGTCGGCCATGAAGACCGATTGGGGCCGCTTCGCGCCCCTTTCGCGACACAAGGCCGCTCCTACACGGACACCGCGCAATACCTACATGCGCGGACCCCTGTAGGAGCGGCCTTGTGTCGCGAAAGGGCTGCAAAGCAGCCCCAGCAATCTTGAACAGATGTTACGGCTGTTTAACTTCCCGCATCGGCTTGCCTTTCACCGGCGCGCCGTCTGCCACATAGTACTTGGCAGTGCTGCGCGGCAGCGGCTGGCGGCCACGGATCTTGTCGGAGATTTTCTCGGCGATCATGATCGTGGTGGCGTTGAGGTTGCCGGTGATGATGATCGGCATGATCGACGCATCGACCACACGCAGGCCTTGCATGCCATGCACCCGGCCCTGGTCATCGACCACGGCCATCTCGTCGGTGCCCATCTTGCACGAGCAGGACGGGTGGAACGCGGTTTCGGCGTGCTCGCGGATGAACTTGTCGAGTTCTTCGTCGGTTTGCACGTGAGCGCCGGGGCTGATTTCGCGGCCGCGGTACTGGTCCAACGCAGGCTGGGCCATGATCTCGCGGGTCAGGCGGATGCCATCGCGAAATTCCTGCCAGTCCTGTTCGGTCGCCATGTAGTTGAAGAGGATGCTCGGGTGCTGGCGCGGGTCCTTGGACTTGAGCTGGATACGGCCGCGGCTAGGCGAGCGCATCGAACCCATGTGCGCCTGGAAACCGTGTTCCTTGACGCCATTGGAGCCGTTGTAATTGATCGCCACCGGCAGGAAGTGGTACTGGATGTTCGGCCACTCGAACTCAGGCCGGGAGCGAATGAAGCCGCCAGCCTCGAACTGGTTGCTGGCGCCGATGCCAGTCCCGTTGAACAGCCACTCGGCACCGATTGCCGGCTGGTTCCACCACAGCAGCGAGGGGTACAGCGAGACGGGCTGGGTGCAGGCGTACTGCAGGTACAGCTCGAGGTGGTCCTGCAGGTTTTCACCTACGCCTGGCAGGTCGTGTACCACCGGCACGTCGAGGCTTTCGAGCAGTGCACGCGGGCCGACGCCGGAGCGTTGCAGCAGTTGCGGCGAAGCAATCGCGCCGGAGCTGACGATGACTTCCTTGCGCGCACGTGCTTCCACGCGCTCTTCGCTGTCGCCGACCAGGTAGGTCACGCCGACAGCGCGTTTGCCTTCGAACAGGATCCGGTCGCTCAGGGCATGGGTGACGATGGTCAGGTTCGGGCGCTTCTTGGCCTGGTCCAGGTAGCCGCGCGCGGTGCTCGAACGACGGCCGTTCTTGGTCACCGAACGGTCCATCGGGCCGAAGCCTTCCTGCTGGTAGCCGTTGAGGTCTTCGGTGCGCGGGTAACCGGCCTGCACGCCGGCTTCGACCATGGCGTGGAACAGCGGGTTGTTGCCGGCTTTTGGCGTGGCCACGCTGACCGGGCCGTCACCGCCGTGATAATCGTTGGGGCCGATGTCGCGGGTTTCGGCCTTCTTGAAGTACGGCAGGCAGTCGAGGTAAGTCCAGTCTTCAAGGCCTGGCAGCTTGGCCCAGCCATCGAAGTCCATGGCGTTGCCGCGGATGTAGCACATGCCGTTGATCAGAGACGAGCCACCCAGACCCTTGCCACGGCCACATTCCATGCGACGACCGTCCATGTGCGGCTCTGGATCGGTTTCGTAGGCCCAGTTGTAGCGACGGCCCTGCAGCGGGAAGGCCAGCGCGGCTGGCATCTGGGTGCGGAAGTCGAAGCGGTAGTCAGGGCCGCCGGCTTCGAGCAGCAGCACGCTGACGTTGGCGTCTTCGGTCAGGCGGGTGGCGATGGTGTTACCGGCCGAGCCGGCACCGACGATGATGTAATCGAACTGTTGGGACATGCAAGTACCCTCGTTGTGGCGGTGTCAGGGAGCAGGACGCCCGCGCCGCAAGGCACGGGCTTTGGGCTACACGAGGTGCTTAGAACACCGAGGTGTAGCCGCCGAGCTCGACCTGAACCGACTTGATGCGGGTGTACTGGGCCAGCGAGCTGACGCCGTTTTCGCGGCCGACACCGGATTGCTTGTAACCACCGACCGGCATTTCTGCCGGCGACTCGCCCCAGGCGTTGATCCAGCAGATGCCGGCTTCAAGCTGGTGAATGATGCGGTGGGCGCGGCTGATGTCGTTGGTGCAGACGCCGGCAGCCAGACCGTATTCGGTGTCGTTGGCGCGGCGGATGACTTCTTCTTCGGTCTCGTAGCTGAGGATGCTCATGACCGGGCCGAAGATCTCTTCCTTGACGATGGTCATGTCGTCACGGCAGTCGGTGAACACAGTCGGCGCGACGAAGGCACCCTTGGCCAGGTCGCCTTCGCTCAGACGCTCGCCGCCGCAGAGGACGCGGGCGCCTTCTTCCTTACCTTTGGCGATGTAGCCGAGCACGCTTTCCATGTGCTGGAAGCTGACCAGCGGGCCGAAGTTGGTGTTCTCGTCTTCCGGGTTGCCAATGCGGATGCGCGCAACGCGCTCGGCGATCTTGGCTTCGAAGGCGGCTTTCATCGACGCCGGGATGAACACCCGGGTGCCGTTGGTGCAGACCTGACCGGAGCTGTAGAAGTTGGCCATCATGGCGATGTCGGCGGCCTTGTCCAGGTCGGCATCGGCGCAGATGATCAGCGGCGACTTGCCGCCCAGTTCCATGGTGACTTCCTTGAGCGACGAGCTCGAAGCGCTGGCCATGACTTTCTTGCCGGTGGTGGTGCCGCCGGTGAACGATACTTTTTCGATGCGTGGGTGCTCGGTCAGCAAGGTGCCGACTTCACGACCACTGCCGGTGAGCACGTTGAACACGCCATCCGGCAGGCCGGCTTCGGTGTAGATCTCGGCCAGTTTCAGGGTGGTCAGCGAAGTGACTTCCGATGGTTTGAAGATCATCGCGTTGCCGGCCGCCAGTGCTGGTGCCGATTTCCACAGGGCGATCTGGATCGGGTAGTTCCACGCGCCGATACCGGCGGTCACGCCCAGCGGCTCGCGGCGGGTGTAGACAAAGGAGCTTTCGCGCAGCGGGATCTGCTCGCCTTCGATGGCTGGGACCAGGCCTGCGTAGTACTCGAGCACGTCGGCGCCGGTGACGATGTCGACGTAACGGGTTTCCGAGTACGACTTGCCGGTGTCGAGGGTTTCCAGCATGGCCAGTTCATCGTTGCGCTCGCGCAGGATGTCGACGGCGCGACGCAGGATGCGCGAACGCTGCATGGCAGTCATCGCGGCCCAGACTTTCTGGCCACGTTCGGCGCTCTCGACGGCACGTTCGACGTCAGCAGCAGTGGCGCGCTGGACGTGGGCGAGGACTTCGCCGGTCGCCGGGTTGATGGCTTCGAAGGTGGCATCGCTGCCAGCGTCGACATAACCACCATCGATGTAGAGTTTTTGCGTTCCGAAACGGGCCATAGAATCCTCGCAAGTGCAGTGTGTGATTGGCTAGCCGCGTTGCGCTCCTGCTGTTGAGGCAGTCGCTGCGTGCGATCGTTCAGCCGCCTGGGGCGTTGTATCCAGGGCGTGCTGCTTAGCCAGTTGTAAATCCATGTATTCGTAGGCAATCCGGATTGCCTGCTCGGTATCGAACGCGTCGCCCGAGAGTGCGCCACGCAACCACAGGCCGTCGATCAAGGCTGCCAGGCCACGAGCGGCCTTGCGCGCATGGTAGAGCGGCAGGACGCGGCGAAACTGACAGCACAGGTTGGAATAAAGGCGGTGATCGTTGATCCGCTGCAACCTGTGCAAGGACGGCTGGTGCATGCTGGCGGCCCAGAAGGCCAACCAGGTTTTCATTGCCGGGCCGCTGACCTGGCTGGCGTCGAAGTTGCCTTCGACGATGACTCTCAGGTGCGCCCGCGGGCTGTCGTCGGTGAGGGCCAGTCGACGGGCGACGGTGCCTTCGCTCAACGCATTCATGAGGTGGCGCATGGTCGCTGCGATCAGGCCGTTCTTGTCCTGAAAGTAGTGACTGATGATGCCGTTCGACACTCCAGCCAAACGGGCGATCAGCGCAATGCTGGCATCTCCCAGACCGACCTGATCGACCGCCTGCAGGGTGGCTTCGATCAACTGCTGACGGCGAATGGGTTGCATACCGACCTTGGGCATCTGGCAAATCTCCTCAGGCCTGCGGGCAGACGACAAGCGGCTGCCTCGGCGAAGGCCAGTCTATTTTGTTTTGATTGAACGTTCAATCAATAAAGAATAAGCTCTGCGACAATTTGTGCCATTGACAGTTGTTTACGGCTGTCGAGCAGGCATCGATTGGCACCCCAGAAAAACGTGCAACCCCCGGAATACAAGGCGTTGACGGGCATGGGCGCTGCGCAATACAGAATCTGCCGAGCGGTCGCAAGACTGCGCGCAGGGCCCTCGGAGCGGGGCTTGGCTCTGTAGTTGTGCATCGTTTCGCTACGGGATCACGGTTTTCCTGAGTGCTTTTATAACACCTGTCGCAGTGGCATTAATTGACCAATTGCACGGGATTGACTGATTAGCCTCCACCCCAGCACTGCCCGGAGCATTCGTGCAATGAGTTCTGCCTCCCTAACCAAACCCCCCGCCGAGAGGGTCCGGGTCAACAACGTGGTGTTCATCACCTCTGCGCTGCTGATCCTTGTTCTGACTGCCTTGCTTATCGCTGTACCCGACACCGCCGGTGAAGTGCTCAACGTCGCCCAGACCTGGCTGACGCGCAGCTTCGGCTGGTATTACATGCTGGTGATTGGCGGCTACCTGGTGTTCGTCATCGTTCTGGCCTTCTCCAGCTTCGGCAAGCTCAAGCTGGGCGGCAAGGATGACAAGCCGGACTTCAGCTACGGCGCCTGGGCCGGCATGCTGTTCTCGTCGGGTATCGGTATCTCGCTGCTGTACTTCGGTGCGTCCGAGCCGCTGGATCATTACTTCAACCCGCCCGAGGGCACCTCGGCCAGCGCAGAAGCTGCGCGTCAGGGCCTGCAGCTGACCTTCCTGCACTGGGGCCTGCACGGCTGGGCGATCTATGCTCTGGTTGGGCTGGCAGTCGGCTACTTCGCCTATCGCCACAACCAGCCGCTGGCCTTGCGTTCGGCGCTGTACCCGTTGATGGGCGAGCGTTGGGTCAAGGGCAGCGCCGGCCATGCGGTGGACATCTTCGGCATGTTCGTGACCCTGCTGGGGCTGGTGACCAACCTCGGTATCGGCTCGATGCAGGTTGCTTCGGGGCTCGAGTACCTGTTCGGCATGGCGCACAGCAACACCAATCTGCTGATCGTCATCCTGGTCATGGCGACGGTAGCGACGGTGGCCGCCGTATCGGGTGTGGAAAACGGCATCCGCCGCCTGTCCAACCTCAACATCGTGCTGTTCAGCGGCCTGCTGATCTTCGTCTTGCTGGCCGGCGATACCCTGCACCTGCTCAACGGCTTTGTGCAGAACACCGGCGACTACCTCAACGGCATCGTGCTGAAGACCTTCGACTTGTACGTGTACGAGAACGAAGCGGGCAAGTCCGAGCGCTGGTTGGGCCTGTGGACCGTGTTCTACTGGGCCTGGTGGATTTCCTGGGGCCCGTTCGTAGGCATGTTCATCGCCCGTATCTCCAAGGGCCGCACCGTGCGTGAGCTGGTTGCCGGCGTGCTGCTGATCCCGCTGGGCTTCACCCTGGCCTGGCTGTCGATCTTCGGCAACACCGCGCTGGACCTGGTGATGAACCATGGTGCAGTGGAGCTGGGCAAGACGGCGCTCGAGCAGCCATCGATGTCGATCTACCAACTGCTGGAATACTTCCCGGCCGCCAAGATCGTCATCGGCGTGGCGGTGTTCGTCGGCTTTGTGCTGTTCCTGACCCCGGCCGACTCCGGCGCGGTAATGATGGCCAACCTGTCGTGCAAAGGCGGCCAGGTCGATGAGGACGCGCCGCACTGGATGGTCGTGTTCTGGTCGGTGGTGATCACCCTGGTGACCATTGGTTTGCTGCTGGCCGGCAACTTTGCCGCCATGCAGACCATGGTGGTGCTCGCAGGGCTGCCGTTCTCGGTGGTGCTGGTGCTGTTCATGTTCGGCTTGTACAAGGCCATGAAGCAGGACTCGCAGCTGGAGCAGGAGCGGGCCGAGTTGGCCGCCCGCGGCCGTCGTGGTTTCAGCGAGCGACTCAGTGCGATGGAGCTGCAGCC
The DNA here is from genome assembly GCF_050496565.1 of Pseudomonas shirazensis. Classification (GTDB taxonomy): domain Bacteria; phylum Pseudomonadota; class Gammaproteobacteria; order Pseudomonadales; family Pseudomonadaceae; genus Aquipseudomonas; species Aquipseudomonas shirazensis_A. Next base: position 258,299 of record NZ_JBNWAE010000001.1, on the reverse strand, counting down.
GACTCAGTCGGTGGTGCAGCGCTTCATGGACAGGCACGTCAGCCCGGCCCTCAAGGACGCCGCCGCGCAGTTGCAGGCGCAGGGTTTCGAGGTTGAAACCCGGGTCGGTCAGTCGCGCAACATGATGGGCTTGCGGGTGATGATGGAAGAGGGCAACCCGTTCGTCTACGAAGTCAGCCTGGACGGTTACCTGGCTGCGCCGAGCGAAGCGCCGGTCGAAGGTGAAGCCGAAGTGCGGCAGCGCTACTACCGCGCCGAGGTGTACCTGCATGACGGCAGCCAGGAGTACGACCTGATGGGCTTCCTGCCTGAGCAGATCGTGCGTGATGTGCTCGATCAGTTCGAGAGCCACCGCCAGGTATTGGGGCGAGTCTACAGCTGAGTCAGGCGTGAGCCGCGCCTCCCTCGCGGCTCACGCAGCATATAAGTAACGCCTCGCCTGCGACGTTACCTCGGACCCTTGTGGCTTACACCCACAAGGAGTCCCCACTATGTCCGATGTCCCGGCCAGAATCCCCCCTGGCGACCTGCAATATGCAGTCGCAGCGCAATTCTCCACGCGCCCCACTTTGCGCCAGGTGCTCGGCGAGCAGCTGATGAAGCTGATCACCGCGCAGTACCCACTGGTGGCCATCCATCGCCCCGAGATGACCTCGGCCGAGCCGTTGTACCTGATGTCGCCGCAGGCCGATGGCAGTTGGCGCATCGAGCCGTTGGTCGATGCCGTGTTGCAGTCGATGCTCGACCTGCAGCCGCTGGACTACGCGGACGCCCATGGCCTCGACTATCGCTTCAGCCTGCAGCGTCCCGAGCGCTTCTATGCCATCCCCGACGGTGACCAGACCGACGAGGGCGACATCATCGAACCCCGGCAGCTGGCGGCTGCTTTCAACGACCTGTGCGGTCATTTGCTCGAGCATTATCAACAGGCGCAGATCGATTACTGGAACGGTGAAGGTGCTGCGCTCGACCGCGATCTGTGGTTGCAGCAAACCCTGCGTGCCAGCCTGATGCTGGGGTTGCGTGAACAGGAGTTGGAGGACGCGGAGCGTACCTGTCTGCGAGATCTGATTGCGGGCAAGGCGGACGGCATCAGCGTGCAGGCGGTGCGTATCGAGCTGAGCTGCGACGAGCAGGTATTGGATAAGGTGCTGCCCGGCCTGCTGGTCAGAGCCAGTGACGAGGTGACCAGTGTCAACCTGTGGTGCACGCCTGCTGGCGATGTCCGCAGCTTCGCTTCGCTGGACGCGTTCGCAATCGCTTTGCAAGTGCAGTTTGCCGAGCAGTATCGCTTTGACAGCTTGCAGTGGAGCGGTTTCGAAGCCCAAGGAGATGCCTTTGCGCTGCTCAGTGGGCTTTTGCTGGATGCGCTGCTGGATGACCTTGCGAGGATCCGCTGGAGCACAGTGGGCAGTGTCGATGAATTGGTCGAGCGTTTTCAGCAGGTCAGCGAGCCGGCGTGGTTCTTTGCCCAGCGTTCGGCTGCAGACAGCGCGCAGCAAGCGTTGAAGCTGCCCCATGGCTTGCGTGCAGCCACTGCCGATGACCGCACCGCCTATGTCCAGGCGATGCTCGACCTGAGTGCGGAGCAGGCAGCATTTACCGGCGGCCGCACGGTGGAAGGCGTGGATGACCTGCACAGCTACACCGCGCGGCGCTTGCGTGAGGAAATGCTCAAGGATCACCCGGTCGATGCCAACTACTTTGCCGACGACCTGATACTTACCGCCGAGCTGGTGGTAAACGACCAGCACGGTTTGGGCTTCCCGCAGAAAATCGGCTCCACAACGTTGTCGCTGACCCGCTTCGCCATCGGCCGGCTCGATGCCACCGAGGGCGGCGTGGTGACGCACATCGCACATCGGCATGACCAGTTGCTGATGAGCTGGATGACATTGGCGTACATCCGCGAACTGGTCGAGCGGGTCGACGTTGGCGGCACCTACCCAGGCTATGTCAACGCGCTGCTCGACGACGCCAGCACGCGTAGCGAGCAGATCGCCAGTTTTACCCGCCGGTGGCGCACTACCTTGCGCTTCGATGCGGCGCGTGCGCGGCTGGTCAAGCGCGTTGAGGCGTCCGCTTACCAAACCCTGGCGCGCTTCTGCCGCGGGCGGAGCGAACCTGGTGAGGTGAAGATCGCGCCGCTGGCCTTGCGCCGCTCGGCCAGCTCGGGGGTGATCGATCAGGTGCATGGCTTCTACGTGATCAAAATCGCCTCGCCCGCTTGCTGGTTGTTGTATTGCCCGGTCTATACCAACAGCGCGTTGCGCCAGTTCAAGGACAAGCAGGCCCTGCTGGAAGCCATTGCCGTGCCCGGGCAGTTGCAGGATGTCGTGCTGGTCTGGCTCGACCAGGCCCAGCGGCCGGTGTACGACCATGGTGGGTTCCGTGAGCCGCATCTGCCGCAGTGGGTGACTGATCCCTATCCGGGGCTGGACAAACCCACGCCAGCCCAGCTGCACCTGAGCTTCTGGGAGCAAGACGTCGATGCACGGATGTTCGATGCTCGGCGGCAATGGATGCTCGAATTGGCTGATCGCAGCACCGTCAGCAACAGCCAGCAACGCTGGCGTGTGCTCAAGGCATTCTCCTGGGAACTGTTCAACGTACTGCTGCCGGTTCTGCCTGGGCCAGTGGCGGCAGTTGCCTGGTTGTATGTCGGGGCCAGTGCACTGGCTGATGACATCGCCAGGTTGTCCAGCGCGAACACCGCAGATCAGGTCGAGGGGGTGGTCGATCTACTCAATAACACAGTGATGGTCGCGCTCCAGTGGCAGATCCCCCGCATCGCTGCGCGCCCGTTGTCGCGACGAGATCAAGGTTTGCTGATCGAAGATCTGCCTGCCAGCGATGGCCGCGAGATACGCAGACTGTCACCGGCGCCATCGCCGGGCAACGTGCAGTCTGCGTTTCTGTTGCAGGCCCAAGCCAATACGCGCCTGGACTTCTCATGGCGTGGGGCGGGCGGTATCAACAGGTACTCGGCGCAGCAACGCAGTTGGCTGCGCGAACTGACGGCAAACGTCACCATTGACGGCTTGTCAGCGCAAGTCCAGGGGCCTGATGCGGGGTTATTCGTGGTGGACGGCGAGCGCTATGTCGGGCTTGGCGCCGATGTCTATCGAGTGATCTTCGATGAGGGCCATGCCTGGGTGGTGGGTGAGGATGATCAGCTCGGCCCGCGATTGTTCAATGACCCCACAGGCTGGCGCGTCGATACCGGCCTGCACGGTGGCAGTGGCCGCAGCCTTGCCAAACAGCGCCTGCGCGACAAGATTGCCGCGCCCATCAACGCGGCTATGGCTGCCGCGGAGCAACACATCGCGCAGGCAGAAAAGGCAGGTGATGACTACACCGCTCTGAGCGATTCGATCAACGCATTACGCAGCTCTCTCGAGGAAATCGACCGGCGTATGCGGGTTGAGCAACCCACCGACCCGGTCGAACTGGCCCAGCACCAGAGAGTGGCCGCGTTATTCGCTGCCAAGCGTACGGAATTGACCATGAAGAACGAGGGGCTGCGCAGGCAGCGTCTGGCTACCCTGAGCACAATGCTTGACAGCTACGTTGCCGCAGAGCAAGCCATCGTTACCCTGCTGGACAACCCCAGCTACGTGCGCACTGCCGCCAACCTGATGGCAGGGCACCGCAACACCCTGAGCACGGTCCGTCAGGCGATGATGGGTTATGCCAAGTTCATGATCGAAGAGATACTCTCGGTAGGACCGTTCTACGATTACGCACGCGTGACGCAAAACATGGCAACAGCCGCGCCGCACGAGCGCGCAGCCATGTATGAGCAATACCGGCAGACGCTTGAGCAACTCACCGTCGACCAGGTTTATATCGTCAAGGCGTCGAGTCAGCTTGACCGGCTGCTGGCGGTCAGTGATCTCGACCTGCCGATATCCAGCCTTGGCACCACCCAGACGGTTGCCGAGATCATTGCCGGACGTACCACCACCACTGCTACCGTGCGCTTCTTCCAGGCCATGAGCGAGGTTGAGCTGGCCTTGCGCTTCCAGGCCAATGCCGGCGTGCGCTCGTACATGGTGTTCTCCGATGCCCTTGCCAGCCAACGGCTGCGGGTGGCGGCGCAGACCCATCACTTGTCGTTTTTCTGCGATTTGTCGGTGACCGAGCGGATCGAGGTGCTGCAGAGCGCCTGGGATCAGTATCTGGCAGCGGTACTCAATTGTCAGCGAATCAAGAAACTGGGCAGCGATCTGGTCGACACCCAGCGTCTTGAGGCGTATCAGCAGCAGATGGTCGCGCTCAAGCAGATGGCCGGGGACGCGCTGGTAGATGCCTTGCGCGAACAGGCCTCGGGGCAGGTGCCTGCTGATCGCCATGCGGTCTACCCAGCACGCGCCCTGGAAGTCGCCCATACTCACGCCGGGCAGATCGTCATCGGCAGCGTGGCGCAGGTCGAAGGGCGTAGCGTCCTGCAGGTGCAGGCGACCTTCAACAAACGCATCATCCACAGCTTCGAGCGGGTCGACGGCACCTGGCAGGAAACGCTTGCTGCAGCGCAACCGCGGCCTGAACCCGCGACAGCGGCCCCGGGTGAAGATAGAAACCGCAGCCTGGCGCAAGGTTTACTCGAGCAGAACCCGGAGATCATCCAGCGTGCCGGGCAGATGGTGGTCGAGGATGGTGACGATCAGGCGCTGATCGCCGAGTTCGACGGGCAGATCGACAACCTCAGCGAGTTGCGCCAAGGGCTGGCCGATGTCGACCCCACCGATGAGCTGCTGGCGCGTCTGGATGATGCACTGGTCAGTCTGCGCGCGGCACGCTTGAGCAGCCTTACCGAGCTCTACAGCAAGACCCGCTACCCGAGCGCCAAGGCGCTGAATTTCCTGCATGAGCGCGGTTTGCTCAGCGTCGAGTATGTTGGCCCGCGTCAGCAACTGGTTGATGGCTACCTCGACGAGTATCGGATCAGCCTGGTCAAGCCGGATGGCCAAGGCCGCAGCAAGGCGCTCTGGGCCGCACACTTCCATTTCAACGACGCGCAGGCAGCGCCCACCGCCTTCGACAAGGGCCACCTGAAACTGTGGGGGCAGCGCAAGCTGGGCTACCGCGAGCAAATGGCGGCGGCTGCCCGTGGCCAGGTCCTGAGTATCTACCGCGGTAACCTGACCTACGCGCAAGCGCGTCAGGCCATCCCGTTCAACGACCTGGGTTGAACACGCTGCAGGTCAAGGTCCAGCCCGGTGGGCTGGACCTTTTGCGTTCAGCGCTGAGATGACTGCAGGATGTCGCTGCGAACTTCTGACTGCACGGCATTGATGTCTTCGCCACGGCTGCAGAGCTTGAGTGGCAGCTGTGTGGCCTTGAACTCATAGACCGCGTGGCGGGCACGGCGGTAACCGGCCGGGTCGGCGCAATCGGTGCTGGCCACAGCGCCACGTTTGACCCAGTAGCGCACCAGATCCGGTGGATGTGGTGTCCAGGTCACCTGCACGTTGCCATTTGCCAGTGGCTCGATGCTGACGTCCGGTGCCGGTACGCTTGCCGCCGGTAGCAGCTGGACGGGTAGGCTCAGGCTGTTGGCCATGAGTGCTGGCGAAGGCAGTTGCTCGGGAGATTCGACGCCGATCAGGCACAGGAAGTACCAGCCCGGTGTGTTGCCGATCGGTTCATCGATGTGGTTCTCCTGGGCAGCCACGGTGCCGCTGTAACCGGTTGGCACTTCACAGTCGAGCGGATCGCGCACCGTTTTGTAGCGATAGCGTGGCGTATCGATGCTGAACAGCGTATCCCAACCTGGCGCTGGCAGCGTGCCGTCGGCGCTGGCCAGCTTCAGGGTAGGTTTGACCCGTCGCTGGATCTCGGCCTGGAAGCCTGGCAGCAGTTGGCAGTGCTCCAGTGTCAGGTCGGCACGGCCTTCGGCGAAGCAGCCGCGGATGCGCTGCACCGGCATGGCAACATTGGATGAGACGCCGGCAACCGGCGTGCCGCTGTCGAACAGGCAGGGCGTGTTCAAGCCGCACTCAGCCGAGGTTGCGCTGACCACGCTGTTGATCACGGCGACCAGGCGCTGCTCGCTGTCCAGCACCGGGCTGCCGGACGCGCCTTCATCGATGCCGGGGCAGTCATTCTGCTGAACGTTGCGCCAGACCCAGGGGTATTCGATGGCGACAGCGGTGGCCTGCGCACGGCACTCGGCGCTGCGCAGGCCCGCATCTGCAGCGCTGGTGGCGAAAATTGCCTGGACTGCGCTGGGGGCCGGCCCGGGCGGGGCAAAAGGCAATGGTGTAACGCCGCTGGCCATCACTTCGGCAAGCGTCACGTCGAGTTCGAGCAGGGCCAGGTCGGTGCCTTGCATGCTGCTCCAGATGCGCTGTTTGAGGGTGAAGGTCTTGCGCGCTTGCGGGGTGTCGACGAAGTAGTTGAACGCAATGTTGCCCGTTATCGGTTGCTCACCGGCGATGATGCCGTTGCGTCTGTCGACGCAGTGGCCTGCGGTCACCAGATACGCGGGGCCGTCGCTTTGCGCAGCGCCGGTGCGGCTGTCGATCAGGCTGGCGATGCATTCGCGTCGATTGTCGAGTGACAGGCGGCCGATGCCGCTCCATTGCTGACTTTGTGACTGCGCGTTGAGCAATGGCTGTGGGGCTGGAGCGGCGGGTTCGGCCAGGGCTGGCAGTGAGCAGCAGAGCAGGCTCAAGGCAAGCAGGCTTGGTTGCAGGTTGGGCATGGCAGGGTCCTCCGGATGATTGCCGATTGCAGGCTGCCATCCGGGGGCCGGGGTGAGTGTTACATAGTGCTTGCGCGCGACTCGACCTAGCGGTTGCTGTAACGACCGTGCTTGCCGTGGGCGGGCATGGCCTGATTACCGCGCTCGGCGATCATCTGCGTCAACCCGATCAGCTCGATGCCCTGGGCACGCAGGCGTGGCAGTTCGCGCTCGAGCACCTCGAGAGTCTGTGGATACGGGTGGCCGATCAGCACCGCCGAACCCTGCCGGCGGGCCAGCTCGATGCCTTGCTGCAGTTGGCCGGTAATTGCTGCAGTGGTGCGTTCATCGTCGAGAAATACATCCCGCGAGACATGCGCCAGGCCGTCTTCCTGAGCCTTGGCGGCAGCCACCGTGGCGGCACTGGTGCGGCTGTCGACGAAGAACAGGTCACGCCGTTGCAGCTCGCCCATCAGCCAGGCCATGGCCTGCGGCTGTGACGTCATCCGGCTGCCCATGTGGTTGTTGACGCCGGCGGCATAAGGCACCTTGACCAGCGCAGCGTCCAGGCGCCGGGCCAGCTCTTCGATCGGCAACCCGGGGTGCCAGGCGTAGGGACCGGTGGCCGGGTCCATCGGCATGTGCAGGATCACCGTCTTGCCGGCTTTATGGGCCTGGCGGGCGAAGTCGCTGGCGTGCGGGGTGTCGGGCATCACCGCCATGGTCACCGGGCCGGGCAGGGCAAGGGTGCGCTGGTCGCGCTCGATGCTCTGGCCAAGGTCGTCGATGATGATGCTCATGTAAGCCTTGGCCGGCGCCGCGTGGGCAGCGCCGGCCAGCAGGCAGAACAACGTCAACAGCAGATAACGCATCAGCGGATCATTCGCCCTTGGTGATGTTCAGGCCTTTGAGCAGGCTCAGCGCCTGGCTCAGCTGGAAGTCATCATCCTGCGGACGCTCTTTGCGCTTGCTGCTGCCGGTCGGGCGGTCAGCGCCGCCGTTGCCGTTGCCCAGGTGACCTTGCAGGTCGGCTTCCTTGAAGTTCTCGGTGTCGGCCTCGGCGGTGAGCTTGGCCTGGCGCACTTCGATATCAGGGACGATGCCCTGGGCCTGAATCGAGCGGCCGTTGGGGGTGAAGTACAGCGCGGTGGTGAGCTTCAGGGCGCGGTCATTGGCCAGCGGCAGCACGGTCTGCACCGAGCCTTTGCCGAAGCTGTCGGTGCCCATCAGCACACCGCGTTTCTGGTCTTGCAGGGCGCCGGCGACGATCTCCGAAGCCGAGGCGCTGCCGCCGTTGATCAGCACTACCAGTGGTACGCCTTCACTGGCGTCGGCCGGGTCGGCCGAGAAGCGCAGCTCGGAGTTGGCGATGCGGCCTTTGGTGTAGACGATCAAGCCTTTGGTGAGGAAGTGGTCGGCCACTTCGACCGCCGACTGCAGTACGCCGCCGGGGTTGTTGCGCAGGTCGAGCACGACCCCGCGCAGCTTCTTGCCGTTGTCCTTGCGCAGCTTGGCGAGGGCCTTGCCGACTTCTTCGCCGGTCTTGACCTGGAACTGGGTGATACGGATATAGCCATAGCCGCTTTCCAGCAGTTGGCTCTTGACGCTCTTGACCTGAATGACGGCACGGGCGAGGGTCACGTCAAACGGGGTGCCGCCATCGCGGACCAGGGTCAGGGTGATCTTGTCGCCGATCTTGCCGCGCATCTTGTCGACCGCTTCGGTCATGCTCTGGCCACGGGTCGGCGCGCCGTTGATCTTGACGATCAGGTCGCCGGCTTCGATGCCGGCACGCGAGGCCGGGGTGTCGTCGATTGGCGAGACAACTTTGACGAAGCCGTCTTCCATGCCCACTTCGATGCCCAGGCCGCCGAACTCGCCACTGGTGCTTTCCTGCAGCTCCTGGAAGTCTTCCGGGCCGAGGTAGGCGGAGTGTGGGTCAAGGTTGCTGAGCATGCCTTTGATGGCGTTTTCCAGCAGGGTCTTGTCGTCCACCGGTTCGACATAGGCGGCCTTGATGCGGTCCATGACTTCGGCGAAGGTGCGCAGCTCTTCCAGCGGCAGCGGCGACTTCGCCGTGGCCTCGGGAGCTGGCGTTGCGGCTGGCTTGGCCGGCTCGGCGGCATGGGCCAGGGGCGCGCCGATCGCCAGGGCGACGGTCAGGGCCAGTTGGGTGAGGCGAGGCGAGTGCAGCATGTCGAACGAACTCCTGATCCTGTTGGCGCTCCCGCAGGAGCCTCGGTGCAGCCACCGTAAATAAGTTGAAATGCCTAGCCACGGCACCATTGCGCCGGGTCGCTCGGGCGGCCCTGCTGACGAATGGCAAAGTACAGACCTGCGCTTTCCTGGCCACCGCTGTCACCCACGGTGGAGATGGCTTCCCCAGCCTTGACCACATCACCGGCGCTTTTGAGCAGGCGTTGATTGTGGCCATATAAGCTCAGATAGCCATTACCATGGTCGAGAATGACCAGAAGTCCAGCCCCACGCAACCAATCAGCAAATACCACTCGGCCGCCGTGGACCGCGCGAACCTGGGTGCCACTGCTGGCGCTGATCATCACGCCATCCCACTTGGCGCGGGCATCACCGCCACGGGCATCACCGAAGCGTGCCAGCAGTCGACCATTGACTGGCCATGGAAGTTTGCCCCGCGCAGCAGAAAATGCACCGCCATAGTTGGCGCCATCGCCGGAAACCATCGGACCGAGGGTGGTCAGGGCCTTTTTCGGTGGCTCGGCCGGCGCCTCGGCTGGGGCCTGGCGTGCGGCCAAGGCCTCCTGCTGGCGGCGTTGTTCGGCTTCGCGCTGAGCGATCAGGGCTTTTTGCCGCGCCTCTTCCGCTTCGCGGGCCTGGCGCGCGAGGGTTTCTTCGATGGTCTTGAGCACCTTGCCCAGTTCGGCCTGGTCCTGCTCACGGGCTTGCAGCTTCTGGTCGCGCTGCTTCAAGTCGCTGTTGAGCTTGGCCAATACCGCCTTGCGCTTGTCGCGCTCGGCTTCAAGCTCCTGCCGGCGGCTGTCGAGGTTGCCGCTCTGGGCAAGCAACTGCGCCTGCTGGCTGGCAATGTCCTTCTCGACATTGGCCAACTGACGCAGGGTCTCGTTGAATACGCGCAACTGCTCCATGCGCGCCTTGCTCAGGTAATCGTAATAGGTGAGGGTACGGGCGAATTTCTCCGGGTTCTGCTGGTTGAGCAGCAGTTTCAGGTATTCCTCGCGGCCGTTGTTCTGATAGGCCGAGCGAGCCTGACTGGCAATCAGGCCTTGTTGTTCAGTGCGGGCGGACTGGAGTTTTTTTTTCTCGGTATCAAGGCGCTCCAGTTCGCCCTCGGTCTTTTTTAGTTCTTGCTGCAGGGCCTCCACCTGCTTTTCCAGGTTACCGATGTCGGTCTCGGTGCTCATCAGGTCTTTTTGCACACCGGATTTTTCTTCCTGGAGCTTGCCCAGCATCTTCTTGAGCTCGGCGATGTCCTGGCGGGTGGCATCCAGTTGTTGCTGGGTCTGTGCGCGCTCATCGGCAAAGGCCGGGCTGAGCAGGCATGACAGGGCGAGAAGGATCAGGGCGCGGAACATGGAGTGGGCGTACCAGGGATGGAGACTGGCCTAGTATGCCCGCCTGGGCCTGCAAACAAAACGCCCCGCGGCATTTGCAGCGGAGCGTTTGTCTGGAAACAGCGGTATGGCGGGCGGTTTATTCGACCAGAATCGAAGTCCCGGTCATTTCTGCCGGGATCTCCAGGCCGAGCAAGGTCAGCATGGTTGGCGCAACATCGGCCAGCACACCGCCTTTACGCACCTTGAGCTGGCGCTTGCCGACATAGATGAATGGCACCGGCTCGGTGGTGTGCGCGGTATGCGCCTGGCCGGTGCTCTCGTCTTCCATCTGCTCGACGTTGCCGTGGTCGGCGGTGATCAGTGCTTCGCCACCGACTTTGTCCAGGGCCTCGACGATACGCCCGACGCAGGTGTCGAGCGCCTCGACGGCTTTGACTGCAGCGGCAAACACGCCGGTGTGGCCGACCATGTCGCCGTTGGCGTAGTTGACCACGATCACGTCGTAGCGCTGCTGCTCGATCGCTTCGACGATGCGATCGGTGACCTCGGGTGCGTTCATCTCGGGCTGCAGGTCATAGGTGGCAACCTTGGGCGACGGGATGAGGATGCGCTCTTCGCCTTCGAACGGCTCTTCGCGGCCACCGGAGAAGAAGAAGGTGACGTGGGCGTACTTCTCGGTTTCGGCAATCCGCAGTTGGGTCTTGCCTTTCTTCGCCAGGTATTCGCCGAGCACGTTGTCCAGGCTGGCCGGAGCGAAGGCTGCCGGCGCGGGGATCTTCGCCGAGTACTGGGTCAGGCCGATGAAGGCTGCCACTTTTGGTTGGCGGGTGCGGGCGAACTCGTTGAAGTCGGGCTCGACGAACACCCGCGACAGCTCGCGAGCGCGGTCGGCGCGGAAGTTCATGAAGATCACTGCATCGCCGTCTTCGACAGAGACCGCTTCGCCAATCCGCGTGGCCTTGACGAATTCATCGCTCTCGCCGCGCGCGTAGGCCGCTTCAAGCCCTTCCACGGCGGTAGCCGCAGTGTGGTCGGCACTGGAATCGACGATCAGGTTGTAGGCCGCCGCGACGCGGTCCCAGCGGTTGTCGCGGTCCATCGCGAAGTAGCGGCCGATGAGGCTGGCGATACGGCCCTTGCCCAGCTTGGCAAAGGCAGCATCGACCAGCTCGAGCGACGACTGCGCGCTGCGTGGCGGCGTGTCGCGGCCATCGAGAAACGCGTGCAGGTAGATCTTCTCGGCGCCGCGCTGCGCGGCCAGTTCGGCCATGGCGATCAGGTGATCCTGGTGGCTGTGCACGCCACCGTCGGAGAGCAGGCCGAGGATGTGCACGGCCTTGCCGGCGCCGACGGCCTTGTCGACTGCACCGCAGAGCACCGGATTGGTGAAGAACTCGCCATCGCGGATGGCCTTGGTTACCCGGGTGAAGTCCTGGTACACCACGCGGCCGGCGCCGAGGTTCATGTGGCCGACTTCGGAGTTGCCCATCTGCCCGTCAGGCAGGCCGACGTCCATGCCCGAGCCGGAGATCAAGCCGTTCGGCTGGGTAGCGCGAAGGCGATCGTAAACCGGCGTCTGCGCGGCAAGAATGGCGTTGTATTCGACGTGTTCGCTGTGCCCGAAACCATCAAGGATGATCAGGACCAGAGGCTTGGGGGTGTTCGTCATCAATCGCACTCACGGTTGCCAGAAGATGATAAAGACCCGATTTTAGGGCAAATGCGCCAGCCAGGGCGAAAATTCATCGTGTTTGCCGACTGGCGCTGCAACGTTTGCAGATGAATGCTGCACGCCTGCCCGGCGGGCGGGCTTTGGTGGGCCTTGGCTGCTGTGTATACTGGCCGACATTTTCAATCGCGTGGAACACACCTGATGGTTGCTAACCTGATTACATTTGCCACAAACCACTTCATTCTGGTGGCGATTTTCTTTGTTCTGCTGATCCTGCTGTTGCTCAACGAAATCCGTCGTGGCGGCCAGAGCCTGAGCAACGGCCAGCTGACTGCGCTGGTCAACGCCGACAAAGGCGTGGTGCTCGACATCCGCACCAGCAAGGAATTCGCGGCCGGCCACATTGTTGGCGCCCTGAACATCCCGCAAGACAAGCTCGCCAGCCGTATGGCCGAGCTGGAAAAGCACAAGGACAAGACCCTGATCGTGGTCGACAGCATGGGCCAGCAATCCGGTACCCATTGCCGTGAACTGCTCAAGGCTGGTTACACCGCGGCCAAGCTCAGCGGTGGTATTTCCAGCTGGAAAGCCGATAACCTGCCCCTGGTGAAGTGATATGAAGCCCGTCATCGTCTATTCCAGCGACTATTGCCCGTTCTGCATCCGCGCCAAGCAACTGCTGCAAAGCAAAGGCGTGCCGTTCGAGGAAATCAAGGTCGACGGCAAGCCCCAGGTTCGCGCTGAAATGAGCCAGAAGGCCGGCCGTACCTCGGTGCCGCAGATCTGGATCGGCAGCACCCACGTCGGTGGTTGCGATGACTTGTACGCCCTCGAGCGCACGGGCAAGCTCGACAGCCTCCTCGCGGCCTGAATCACACCGCATTCAACCCATTAGGATTAGGATCAGCCATGACTGAGCAACAGACCAACGGCGCTGCTACCGACGACAACGCAGCACAATTCTCCATGCAGCGTATCTACGTGCGCGATCTGTCTTTCGAAGCACCGAAGAGCCCGCAGATCTTCCGTCAGCAGTGGGAGCCGGCTGTTTCGCTGGACCTCAACACCCGTCAGAAAGCCCTGGAAGGCGACTTCCATGAGGTCGTGCTGACCCTGTCGGTAACCGTCAAGAACGGCGACGAAGTGGCCTTCATCGCGGAAGTGCAGCAGGCCGGTATCTTCCTGATCAAGAACCTCGACCCGGCTTCCATGAGCCACACCCTCGGTGCGTTCTGCCCGAACATCCTGTTCCCGTATGCGCGCGAAACCCTGGACAGCCTGGTTACCCGCGGCTCGTTCCCGGCGCTGATGCTGTCGCCAGTGAACTTCGACGCCCTGTACGCGCAAGAGATGGAGCGCATGCAGGCCGCCGGCGAAGCACCGTCGCTGCAATAAGCACGGCTGCCAGACCGAGAAAAGCGCCCTGTTGGGCGCTTTTTTTGTGGCTCAGACAAAGCCCTGCTGGCGCCAGGCTTCATACACTGTCACTGCCACGGTGTTGGACAGGTTCAGGCTGCGACAGCCCGGGCGCATCGGCAGGCGCAGCTTCTGCTCGGCGGGCAGGGCGTCGAGTACCTCGGCCGGCAGGCCGCGGCTTTCCGGACCGAACAGGAAGGCATCGCCCGGTTGATAGGCAACCTCGTGAAACGGGTGCGAGCCTTTGGTGGTGAAAGCGAACAGGCGCGGCTGACCGAGGCTTTCCAGGCACGCTGCCAGGCTCTCGTGGCGCTTGAGCGTGGCATACTCGTGGTAGTCCAGCCCGGCCCGGCGCAGGCGTTTGTCGTCCAGCTCGAAGCTGATCGGCTCGATCAGGTGCAGGGCGCAGCCGCTGTTGGCACACAGGCGGATGATATTGCCGGTATTCGGCGGAATTTCTGGTTGAAAAAGGATGACGTGAAACATGCACGGCTCCAAGCGTGAAGATGACGAGCATTCTACCCCTGAACCGGATCAGCGTTCGAAAGCGTTCCCGCGGGTCATGCTGTCGCTGGCCATCGTCGGGGTGATGGTCGGCTTGATGATCGGCCGCCTGACTACACCCGAAGAGCGTGTGCTGGAGCAGATCGGGGTCGTGCAGGGCGGGCTTGACCTGTGGTTCAACGAAGAGCCAAAGCTGCATGGCGAGAACGTCGAAGGCACGGTGGCGATTGTGTTCGAAGCGAAGGGCAAGGCGCAGCGCGGGCAACTGATGCTGGAGGAGAAACCGGTGGGATGGCGTTTGCAGAACAGCGACAAGGGCTTGCTGCTGACGGTGGTGGCCGCGCGCCCCCTGCAGGGCGAGTGGAGCGCTGCAGAGGACGCGGGACGCTGGCGTGTGCAGGTGAGGCTGCACGAATAAAAGAGGGGATTCCCGGCCTGCCTGTACCGAGGTCCCCAGAACTTGCTCGACTTGCGAATAAAATAGGGGTCACCCGGCCTGCCTGTACCAGGGCCCCCGAAACTGGTTGTGCAATAGCTATTGCAGGGGGCGTGCCAGGTTTGTAAAAGCAGTGTTTGTTGGACTTTGCGGGTGATTTGGCCGGGATTTGAGGTCGTTTTTGCCTTGCGGCGGTGCGTTGAGCACGATCTCGGTGCATGGCCTGGAAATGGTTGGGGCCTATCCAAACCTAGCGCGGTCCCTGTAGGAGCGGCCTTGTGTCGCGAAAGGCCAGCGTAGCTGGCCCGGCAATGTTAGCGGCGAAGCTGAGATCTGGGGCCGCTACGCGACCCTTTCGCAACACAAGGCCGCTCCTACAGGGACCGCGCTGGGCCGGGCTGCCCAGCATCACGCCGATACCCGGCGGTGTGCTTGAGTGCGGTCTCGATCTTGATCCGTTCGAAGCCCGGTATTGGCCTGGAAATGGTGGGGCAGCTACAGAAGGCGCTGATCCAGAACCCTGCCCCTGTAGGAGCGGCCTTGTGTCGCGAAAGGCCCGCAAAGCGGGCCCGGCAATGTTAGCGGCGTAGCTGAGATCTGGGGCCGCTGCGCGACCCTTTCGCGACACAAGGCCGCTCCTACAGGGACCGCGCTGGGCCGGGCGGCGCGTCAGGCGTGGATCAATGATCGTCGCCGTCGTCCTCATCGCCGCCGTCGATCTTCATCCCCAGCCCAGCAACACCGCAGCATCACGCCGCCGCCCGGCGGCACTGGCCTTCAAATGGCTGGGGCCGCTACGCGCGGTCTGTGTAGGAGCGGCCTTGTGTCGCGAAAGGCCCGCAAAGCGGGCCCGGCTGTGTCAGCGGCGGAGCTGGGATTTTGGGGCCGCTACGCGACCCTTTCGCGACACAAGGCCGCTCCTACAGGGACCGCGCTGGGCCGGGCTGCGCGTCAGGCGTGGATCAATGATCGTCGCCGTCATCCTCGTCGCCGCCGTCGATCTTCATCCCCAGTTCCTTGATCTTGCGGGTCAGGGTGTTACGCCCCCAACCCAGCAACACTGCAGCATCACGCCGCCGCCCGGCAGTGTGCTTGAGCGCAGTCTCGATCATGATCCGTTCAAAGCTCGGCACAGCGCTGTCGAGCAGATTCGACTGCCCCCGCGCCAACGCCTGATCTGCCCACTGGCGCAGTGCCTGCTCCCAGTTGGTCACCGGCGCAGCATCCTGCGGCAGGTTGAGCAGCTCCGGCGGCAGGTCACCCACCAGCACTTCGCGGCTGGAGGCCATCACCGTGATCCAGCGGCAGGTGTTTTCCAGCTGGCGCACGTTGCCCGGCCACGGCAGGTTGCGCATGAACTCTTCGGTTTCCGGCTTGAGCAATTTAGGCTCGACCGACAACTCCTGCGCCGCCCGCCCAAGGAAGTGCCGGGCCAGAGTCGGGATATCCTCACGGCGGTCGGACAACCGCGGGATATGAATGCGGATCACGTTCAGGCGGTGGAACAAGTCCTCGCGGAACTTCCCCGCCTGGACCAGGGTTTCCAGGTTCTGGTGGGTTGCGGCAATGATGCGCACATCGACCTTGACCGGAATATGCCCGCCAACCCGGTAGAACTCACCGTCCGCCAATACCCGCAGCAGGCGAGTCTGGGTGTCGGCCGGCATGTCGCCGATCTCGTCGAGGAACAAGGTACCGCCATCGGCCTGCTCGAAGCGGCCACGGCGCAGGTTGGCAGCGCCGGTGAATGCACCTTTCTCATGGCCAAACAGCTCTGACTCCATCAGGTCCTTGGGGATCGCCGCCATGTTCAGGGCAATGAACGGCGAAGCAGCCCGCGGGCTGTGACGGTGCAGGGCGTGTGCAACCAACTCTTTACCGGTACCCGACTCGCCGTTGATCAACACGGTGATGTTGGAGTGGCTGAGGCGGCCGATGGCGCGGAATACTTCCTGCATCGCCGGCGCTTCGCCAATGATTTCCGGGGTGCGCGTCAGCGTCGGCGCAACGTGCAGGCCTTGCTGCTCCTGAGCGTGCTGGTTGGCGCGTTTGACCAGCGAGACCGCCTCGTCAACGTCGAACGGCTTGGGCAGGTACTCGAAGGCGCCACCTTGATAAGAGGCTACTGCGCTGTCCAGGTCGGAATGCGCGGTCATGATGATCACCGGCAGACGCGGATGCTGCTCGCGAATCTGTGCCAGCAGGTCGAGGCCGCTGGCACCCGGCATGCGGATGTCGGAAATGATCACGTCCGGCTGCTGCCGGGCCAGGCGACCCATGACCCCGTCAGCGCTGTCGAAGCTCTGGGTGGTCATGCCCTCCTGTTGCAGGGCTTTTTCCAGGACCCAGCGGATGGAGCGATCATCGTCGACGATCCACACGGTTTCACTTCGGCTCATGGGGCAGTGGCTCCTTGTTCCAGAGGCAGGAAGATCGAGAAGGTGGTGTGGCCGGCATGGCTCTCACACTCGATCAGGCCCTGGTGCTGGCTGATGATGTTCTGGGTAATGGCCAGGCCGAGCCCGGTACCGTCCGGGCGCCCGCTGACCATGGGATAGAAGAGGGTGTCCTGCAGTTCCGCCGGGATGCCGGGGCCGTTGTCGGTGATTTCGACGCGGGCGACCAGGCGGTGGCGGATGTGGCCAATGGTGAACTGGCGCACTGCGCGGCTGCGCAGGCTGATGCGGCCCAGGCGCAGTTCGTTCTGGCTGCTGATCGCCTGCATCGCATTGCGCACGATATTGAGTACGGCTTGAATCATCTGCTCGCGGTCGATCAGTACATCCGGCAGGCTCGGGTCGTAATCACGCACCAAAGTGATGCAGCCCTGGCTTTCGGCCTCGACAAGGCTGCAGACGCGCTCCAGTACTTCGTGAATGTTGGTCATCGCCAGCGACGGCAGTTTGTTCGAGCCGAGCATGCGGTCGACCAGGTTACGCAGGCGATCGGCTTCTTCGATGATCACGTTGGTGTAATCGCGCAGGCCGTCATTGGGCAGTTCGCGGGCGAGCAATTGCGCCGCACCACGAATGCCGCCCAGCGGGTTCTTTATTTCGTGGGCGAGGCCGCGTACCAGCATCTTGGTGGTTTCCTGCTTGGACAGCTGGGCTTCTTCCTTGGTGATGCGCAGCAGTCGGTCGCGGGGGTGCACTTCAAGCAGCAGCAGGGTCTGGCCTTGATGCAGGATCGGCGTGACGGCGTAATCGACGGTAATGCTTTGCCCGGTCAGCGAGGTCAGCTGCGCTTCACGCTTGGTGAACGGATGCGCCTGTTCGACGGCCTGGCGCAGCGAGTTGAGCGCTTCGCTCGACTCGGTGAACAGCTCGCTGATGAACTGCCCGTGGCTGCGCTGGCCACTGACGGCCAGGAGCATTTCCGCGGCCGGATTCATGTACTCCAGGCGCAGCTCGGCATTGAGCAGCAGGGTAGCCGTGGTCAGGTTGTCCAGAAGCAGTCGGTGCTGCGCATCGCTGATGGTCATGGGGCGTCGTCGACCTCTTTTGGCACATGGGTCGCCGTTGGCTGAGCCAAGGGCGGGCGCGCTGGTGATCCGCGTGATGGTTTGAAAATGCAAGAAACAAACCAAGGCTCCGAAAAGAAGCGCAATTACCGGAAAAAGCCCTGTTCATGCGCTATTGCAGGCCAAAAACTATCGATGAAACGATTCACTTGAACCATATTGGGCTGCATGGCAGAGCAGTAGGCTCAGCTATGCACCAATATAGAGCATCTTGGTCGCGTGCTCAGTCGCAGAGCTGTCCGGTAGCGCGGATCATGCCGGCACGGTGCAGTGCATCGCCCTGGCGTTGCGCCAATGCCAGGGCCAGCTTGCGCGCGCACTGGCGGCTGCGGGTTTGATCGAAAGACGCCAATTGGTGCAGCAGGTCTGTCTGCAGGCCGTCCAGCCGCGGGCGGATGATGCGTTGCAAGTCATGCCGTGGCAGTGCCGGCGCCGCTCCGGCGAGCTGCCATTGCGACAGCCGCGCATACTGCACCAGCTTGTTGGCCTCTATCTGATCATGAAAGAACGCCGCTGCACGGGCAGGGTCAAGGCCATGGCCAGGCGCCGCGCTGCGCACGCCAGCAATGATGGCCTGTTCGCGCTCGGTTGCCTGGACGGGCTGGGCGTTATCCCATTTATGCAACGCCACCACATCGGCCACGGCCAGTCGTCGCTCGATCAGGTCAAGCAGGGGTGAGAAGGCGGGATCATCAGGGGTGGCGCTGCAGCCGCTCAGGCCGAGGGTGCAGGCGAGGATAAAGAGGGCAAGGCGCATCGGCAGTCTCCTTTTCAATGGAGGCTGGAAGTGTGCGGTGATGCCGAGGGTGCGCAAGTCGGACGCTTCTGAAAATCCTGTCTGGCGAAACGGAAAACGGCCTCCCGAGGGAGGCCGTCTTCAGTTGATGCCTAGCGACGACAGGCGTCGCTCACATCAGCAGCTGTAGTACAGCTCGTATTCCAGTGGGTGCACGAAGGTGCGCACCTTGATTTCCTCTTCGCTCTTCAGCTCGATGAAGGCATCGATGAAGTCGTCGGAGAACACGCCGCCCTTGGTCAGGAACGCACGGCCTTTATCCAGCTCTTCCAGAGCTTCTTTCAGGCTGCCGCAGACTTGCGGAATGTCCTTGGCTTCTTCTGGTGGCAGGTCGTAGAGGTTCTTGTCGGCAGCATCGCCTGGGTGAATCTTGTTCTGGATGCCGTCCAGGCCAGCCATCAGCAGGGCCGCGAAGGCCAAGTATGGGTTGGCCGATGGGTCCGGGAAGCGTGCTTCGATACGGCGAGCTTTCGGGCTGCTGACGTAAGGAATACGGATCGAGGCCGAGCGGTTACGAGCCGAGTAGGCGAGCATTACCGGTGCTTCGAAACCTGGGACCAGACGCTTGTAGGAGTTGGTCGACGGGTTGGTGAAGCCGTTCAGTGCCTTACCGTGCTTGATGATGCCGCCGATGAAGTACAGGGCGGTATCGGACAGGCCGGCATAGCCTTCGCCAGCGAAGGTGTTCTTGCCGTCTTTCCAGATCGACATGTGCACGTGCATGCCCGAGCCGTTGTCACCGTACAGTGGCTTGGGCATGAAGGTAGCGGTGCGGCCGTAAGCGTCGGCAACGTTGTGCACGACGTATTTCAGGGCCTGGACTTCGTCAGCTTTCTTCACCAGGGTGTTGAACTTGACGCCGATTTCGTTCTGACCGGCAGTCGCCACTTCGTGGTGGTGAACTTCAACGATCTGACCCATTTCTTCCAGTGCGTTGCACATGGCAGTACGGATTTCGTGGTCGTGGTCGAACGGAGGTACTGGGAAGTAGCCGCCTTTGACGCCTGGACGGTGGCCTTTGTTGCCGCCTTCGATGTCAGCACCGGTCATCCACGAGCCTTGCTCGGAGAAGATCTTGAACATCGAACCGGAGATGTCGGACTGGAACTTCACTTCGTCGAAGATGAAGAACTCAGGCTCTGGGCCGGCGAACACGGTGTCACCCAGGCCAGTGCTCTTGAGGTACTCTTCAGCGCGCTTGGCGATCGCACGTGGGTCGCGATCGTAGCCGAGCATGCTCGACGGGTCGACGATGTCGCAGGTGATGATCAGGGTTGGTTCTTCGGTGAACGGGTCGAGTACAGCGGTATCGTCAACCGGCATCAGGATCATGTCGGAGGCTTCGATGCCTTTCCAGCCGGCAATCGACGAACCGTCGAACATCTTGCCGACTTCAAAGAAGTCTTCGTCCAGACCATCACGCGCCGGCATGGTCACGTGATGCTGAGTGCCTTTGGTGTCCGTGAAACGCAGATCAATCCACTTGACGTCATGATCTTTGATGAGTTGAACCGACTTCGACATGTTGTCCTCCGGAGGGTCTAGAGCGCGGTGGGCCGCTGCCCTGGAAAAAGGGTGTTGCTGGGCGCGGATAGTCGGCCAAGCTTACCTGCCTCACAAGAGAGCAAATTGCATGCCAGTGCCCGAAAATGGCGAGCTTGGGATAAAAGTGGGCGTTCAAGGGCATTTGTGAAGGTTGGTCGTGGTAAAAGCGCACTCTTAAGAGGCGATTATTCCGGTGGGTGCACAATAATGGTGCGATCGGTAACGCGGCGCACTGCTCGAGGGCGAAATGCGCCTTCTATGGACACGCTCTGAATGTCACTGATAATTCCGCTAAGAATCGGCCGAACGGGCCGGTCCTGACGGGCTTCCAACCTTTCTGTTCAAAAGTTGGTCAAATCCTGAGCAATTTCCGCTATAATTCGCGCCCCTCATTTTCGGCAGGCCCTGGGCGCGCTGTTTACCCATGAAACTCATCGTCAAAGTCTTCCCAGAAATCACCATCAAGAGCCGGCCGGTGCGCAAGCGCTTCATCCGTCAGCTCTCGAAGAACATCCGCAACGTGCTCAAGGACATCGACCCTGAGCTGAAGGTTGACGGTGTCTGGGATAATCTCGAAGTGGTCACCCGCCTCGAAGACGAGAAGCTTCAGCGCGAGATCATCGACCGGCTGTCGTGCACGCCGGGGATCACCCACTTCCTTCAGGTAGAGGAATACCCGCTGGGCGACTTCGACGATATCGTCGAGAAGTGCAAGGCGCATTACGGCCATCTGCTGGCCGGCAAGCGCTTCGCCGTACGCTGCAAGCGTGGCGGCCACCACGACTTCACCTCGATGGATGTCGACCGTTATGTTGGCAGCCAGTTGCGCCAGCAGTGCGGCGCCGCCGGTATCGACCTGAAAAACCCGGAAATCAAGGTGCGGATGGAAATTCGCAACCAGCGCCTGTACGTCATCCACAATCAGCACCAGGGCATCGGCGGTTATCCGCTGGGCGCACTGGAGCAGACCCTGGTGTTGATGTCCGGTGGTTTCGACTCCACCGTTGCGGCCTATCAGATGATGCGTCGCGGCCTGATGACCCACTTCTGCTTCTTCAACCTTGGCGGCCGTGCCCATGAGCTGGGAGTGATGGAAGTCGCTCACTACCTGTGGAAAAAATACGGCAGCAGCCAGCGCGTGCTGTTCATCAGCGTGCCGTTCGAAGAAGTGGTCGGCGAGATCCTCGGCAAGGTCGACAACAGCTATATGGGCGTCACCCTCAAGCGCATGATGCTGCGTGCTGCGGCCAACATCGCCGACCGCCTGCAGATCGACGCGCTGGTCACCGGCGAGGCGATTTCCCAGGTGTCGAGCCAGACCCTGCCCAACCTCACGGTGATCGATCAGGCCACCGACAAGCTGGTACTGCGGCCGCTGCTGGCCAGCCACAAGCAGGACATCATCGATACCGCTTATCAGATCGGCACAGCCGAGTTTGCCAAGCACATGCCAGAATACTGCGGCGTCATCTCGGTCAACCCGACTACCTGCGCCAAACCGCAGCGGGTTGTCTATGAGGAGGCCCAGTTCGATATGCAGATCCTGGAGCGCGCGCTGGAGCGTGCCCGCTTCATTTCGATCGACCATGTAATCGACGAACTGAGCCAGGACATTCAGATTGAAGAGGTGGCCGAGGCCACTCCAGGCCAGATCGTCATCGACATTCGTCACCCCGATGCGCAAGAGGATCAACCTCTGGTGATCGACGGTATCGAAGTCCAGGCCATGCCTTTCTATGCCATCAACAGCCGCTTCAAGCAGCTCGATGGCAACCGTCAGTACCTACTTTATTGCGACAAGGGCGTCATGAGTCGCCTGCATGCGCATCATCTGCTCAGTGAGGGACATGCCAATGTGCGTGTTTATCGTCCGGCATAAACTGCCAGGGCTGTATGGCGGCAGCATCCGCCATCGCCCTCCCGACCCGCGGGCCCGCTGAGCCTTTTACCTTCATATTGGCCGTCTAGAATGGGCGGCAACCGAATCCTCTGATCGAGATACATTTGTGATCGAAAATCTGCGTAACATCGCCATCATCGCCCACGTTGACCATGGTAAAACCACTCTGGTCGACAAACTCCTGCGTCAGTCGGGCACCCTGGAGCGTAACGAGCTCAATGACGAGCGCGTCATGGACTCCAACGACCAGGAGAAAGAGCGCGGTATTACCATTCTGGCGAAAAACACCGCCATCAACTGGAATGGCTACCACATCAACATCGTCGACACCCCCGGCCACGCCGACTTCGGTGGCGAAGTTGAGCGTGTAATGTCGATGGTCGACTCCGTGCTGCTGCTGGTCGACGCCCAAGACGGCCCTATGCCGCAAACTCGCTTCGTGACCAAAAAGGCTTTCGAAGCTGGCCTCAAGCCAATCGTTGTAATCAACAAGGTTGACCGTCCGGGCGCGCGTCCTGATTGGGTTCTGGACCAGATCTTCGATCTGTTCGACAACCTCGGCGCTACCGACGAGCAGCTGGACTTCCAGGTCGTCTACGCCTCGGCCCTGAACGGCATTGCCGGTCTGGACCACACTGCCATGGCCGAAGACATGACCCCGCTGTACCAAGCGGTTGTCGACCACGTTCCACCACCTGCTGTTGACCGTGACGGCCCGTTCCAGATGCAGATCTCCGCTCTGGACTACAACAGCTTCCTCGGTGTTATCGGCGTTGGCCGTATCGCCCGTGGTCGCGTCAAGCCGAACACTCCGGTTGTGGCCATCGATGTCGACGGCAAGAAGCGTAATGGCCGTATCCTTAAGCTGATGGGTCACCACGGTCTGCACCGTGTCGACGTTGAAGAAGCTGCCGCCGGCGACATCGTCTGCATCAGCGGTTTCGACGAGCTGTTCATCTCCGACACCCTGTGCGACCCGTTGAACGTCGAGGCGATGAAGCCGTTGACCGTCGACGAGCCAACCGTTTCCATGACCTTCCAGGTCAACGACTCGCCATTCTGCGGTAAAGAAGGCAAGTTCGTGACCTCGCGTAACATCAAGGACCGTCTGGACAAAGAGCTGCTGTACAACGTTGCACTGCGCGTTGAAGAAGGCGACTCGGCTGACAAGTTCAAGGTTTCCGGTCGTGGTGAGCTGCACCTGTCGGTACTGATCGAAACCATGCGTCGCGAAGGCTTCGAGCTGGCCCTGGGCCGTCCTGAAGTGATCATTCGTGAAGTCGACGGCGTCAAGCAAGAGCCGTTCGAAAACGTCACCATCGACATCCCAGAGGAAGCTCAGGGCAAGGTCATGGAAGAGATGGGCCTGCGTAAGGGCGACCTGAGCAACATGGTCCCGGATGGCAAAGGCCGTGTGCGTCTGGAATACAACATCCCTGCTCGTGGTCTGATCGGTTTCCGTAACCAGTTCCTGACCCTGACCAACGGTGCTGGCATCCTGACCTCGATCTTCGATCGCTACGCTCCAGTCAAGTCCGGCCACATGTCCGGCCGTCAGAACGGCGTACTGGTTTCGGTTGAAACCGGCAAAGCCCTGACCTACTCGCTGGAAACCCTGCAGGCGCGCGGCAAGCTGTTCGTCGAGCACGGTCAAGAGATCTACTACGGTCAGATCATCGGCCAGAACAGCCGCGACAACGACCTGGGTGTAAACCCAACCAAAGGCAAGAAGCTCGACAACATGCGTGCTTCGGGTAAAGACGAAACCATCGCTCTGGTTCCGCCGGTTCGCTTCACTCTGGAACAGGCTCTGGAATACATCCAGGAAGACGAGCTGTGCGAAGTCACGCCTAAGTCGATCCGTCTTCGCAAGAAGATCCTCGACGAAAGCGAGCGTACCCGCGCTGCCAAGAAAGCCAAGATCTGATCCAGCGCGGCGGCTACGGCTCCACTGGAGCCGGCAGCCCTCGCCCTGATCTATCGTTGGTCAGCAAAACGCCCGATGCCTAGCATCGGGCGTTTTGCGTTGTGGGCCTGCAGTCGCGTGGTTTGTTATTGCAACAGACTGCTGACATGCATCAGGCTCGCGTCGTTCAGGCTGCCAGTGGCAGCCAGCAGCTCGAGCTGGGCCATCAGCAAGGTGTGCCGTTGCTCGGCCAGGCGCAGGTCGGCATCGCTGAATTGCTGCTGGGCATCGAGCACCTCGGTGTTGATCCGCGCGCCCGCTTCAAAGCCCTTGGTCACCGACCTCAGGTTGACCTCGCTGGACTTGCGCGACTGGCGCAGCGCGGCGTAACGGCTCAGGCCGCTGCTCACCCGCAGGTAGGCCCGCCGCGCCGCCAGCGCAGCATCGCGGCGGGCATCCTCCAGGTCGTCCTCGGCCTTGCCCTCAAGCGCATGGGCTTCGCGCACCTTGCTGCTGGTGCGGCCCCCTGCGTACAACGGAATATCCAGCTTGATCCCGACCACGGTCTGCCGATAGCGCGCTTCTGGCAGGGTCACGTCATACAGCTCGCCGCCCACCGCTGCAAAGCGACCATGGGCGGCGATCAGGTCAACCGTTGGCAGATGACCGGCGCGCTCGCGCTCGATACCCATCTGCGCCAGGCGCTGGTCGATCTGCGCCGCCTGCACCGCCAGGCTGTCGGTCCGCGCCTGGCTCGCCCAGTCGTCGATCGATGCCGGTTGCGGTGCGCTGAAGTGGATATCGCGGCCAAGGCTGGCAGCAGGCAAGCGGTGACTGGCGGTGAGTTGCGCGAGGGTTTCGTTCGCCAGGTCGAGCATGCCGCGCGCGCTGATCAGCTCTGCCTGGGCTTCATCGTGACGCGCCTGGACCTGCTCAAGCGTACTGCGGGTGGTGGCACCGTCACCGAGCAAGTGCTCGATACGTGCCTGCTGCTGGGCCAGGGTCTGCAGTTGCTGGGTGCGCGCGTTGAGCCCTTCACGCGCCAGCAATACATCCAGGTAGGCTCGGGCAACGCGCAGCATCAGTTCCTGCCGGGCCTGTTCAATGTGCACTTCGCTGGCGCTTACGCGCAATTTGCTTTGATCGTGAGCAACCACGTTTTGCCAGCGCAGCAGGGGTTGGGTGAGGACCACGGCGTAAGCGTTGGTGTTGTCGCGGTTGTGCCGGTAATACGAAGACTCTTCGCGGTCGACCCAGGCTGCGCCGCCTGTGGCCGACAGGCTTGGCAGCAGATCGGCGCGTCGTTGCAGCTGGCGCTCGGTGCTGACCGCTGCTTGCGCCTGCACCGCAGCGAACTTCATGTCGTGGCTCAAGGCCTGCTGATACAGCGTGTACAGGTCATTGCCAGCGGCGGCCGGCGAGAGGCTCGCCAGCGCCAGGCAGACGATGCCGGCCAGCGGGGAGAAACGTTCAGGGTACAGCCCGGGAATACGCAAGGGATGGCTCCATCAGAGATCTATCGGGCGAGGGTGCTGCGACGCATCAGCAGCATCATGGGAATACCGACTGCCATGACCGCCCCAAGGGTGCCGAACAGCATGCTGAACGCCAGCATCTGCGCCTGCTCGCGCGCCTCAAGGTAGGGCATCAAAACGGTCGCCTGCTGGCTGCTGGTGGCCAGTGACAGAAACAGCGGATCTTTGCCGACAGCGCCCCAACCACTGGCGATCAGCGACCCTTCGGTGACGTGCTCGGACAACAGCCGGTAGCGCTCCCAGGCATAGCGCGTGAGCAAGGTGGCGGCGATGGCGATACCGACGCTGCCGCCCAGCTGGCGCATCAGGTTGAGTACCCCTGAGCCGCCGGAAACCAGATGCAGGGGCAGGCGGCGCATCGCCAGGTTGGTCAAAGGCACGAAAATCATCCCCAGCCCGAGGCCGCGGATGACCAGTGGCCAGTACAATGTGTCGGGGTTGCTGGCCAGGGTGAATTGGGTGTGCAGGTACATCGCGTAGCAGTACAGGACGATCCCCGCAGTCACGAAAATGCGCTCGTCGATCTTGTTTTCCTGCGACAGCTTGCCGATCACCAGGGTGCTGATAGCGCTGGCCACCGCGCCGGGGAAGATCACCAGCCCGCTCTGATAGGCACTTTGCTGCAGCAGTGTCTGTAACAGCAGTGGCACCATGAACAGCGTGCTGTAGAGGCCAAAGCCGACACAGAAAGCGCAGACGCAGCCCATCAGAAACTCGCGATCCTGAAACAGGCTGACGTTGACGATAGGGTTGGCGGTGCGTCGCTCCCACCAGAAGAAGCCCAGCAGGCTGAAAACGCTGATCAGAACACAGGCAACCGTCCAGTCCGACTCGAACCAGTCCCAGTGTTCGCCACGTTCAAGCAGGATCTGCAGGCTGCCGACGCCCAGGGCCAGCAAGCAGAAGCCGCTGTAGTCGACGCTGCTGGGTTTGTGCTCGTTGGGCGAGTCGCTGATGCACAGCCAGCACAGCAACAACGCCACCGCGCCGATCGGCAGGTTGATCAAAAAGATCCAGTGCCAGGACAGCGCATCGATCAGATAGCCGCCAACGCTGGGGCCCAGGGTTGGCCCCATCATCACCCCGACGCCATACAGGGCCATGCCGGTGCTGACCTTTTCCTTGGGGAACACGTCGTAGATGATCGCTTGCGAGATGCCCAGCAGGCCGCCACCGGCCAGCCCCTGGAGGATACGAAAGGCGACCAGTTGCCAGAGTTCGGTGGACATTGCGCAGCCCAGCGATGCCGCGACGAATAGCGCCGTTGAAACGATGTAGTAGCGGCGCCGGCCAAACCAGGCCGAGAGCCAGCCGCTGGCGGGCAGAATCACCACGTTGGCCACCACGTAACCGGTGGACACCCAGGAAATCTCGTCCACCGATGCACCGTAGGTGCCCATCAGGCTGGGGATGGCGACGTTGACGATCGTCACGTCGAGCAGCTCCATCATCGACACCAGCGTGACGGTGAAGGCGATCAGGTAGGGCGACCTCATAGCGCTGCACTGCTTTGCTTGGGCGCGTGCACCTCGACGAAGGCACTCATGCCGGGGCTCAACAGCTGGTCGTAGGGCGGCTCAAGTTGATCCAGGGCGATACGCACCTGCAGGCGTTGCACCACCTTGGTGAAGTTGCCGGTGGCGTTTTCCTGGGGCAGCAGGGAAAACCGTGCGCCCGTCGCAGGAGCCAGGCTCTGCACCGTGCCGCTGAAGCGCTGGTCAGGGAACGCGTCGACGGAGATTTGCACCTTTTGCCCCACGCGCACGCGGCCAACCTGGGTTTCCTTGAAGTTGGCGACGATCCACAGCGGCTCGCTGCCGATCAGGCTCAACAGTTTTTGCCCGGCAACAACATACTGGCCAGGCTCGACCTCCTTCTTCGATACCACACTGGCCAGTGGCGCGGTCTGGCGGGTGTCCTCCAGGCGGATACGCGCCAGCTCCAGGTCGGCCTTGGCGGCGTCGATGCGGTAGTCCTGAACCTTGAGTTCGGCCTTGTTGGCCAAGGTGCTTTGGGCAGCCGCGCGGGAGTTGCCACGGGCGACTTCCTGAGCGTGGTTCAAGGCCTCGAAGCGGGCCCTGGCGCTTTCCAGATCCTGCGTGCTCATCACCCCTTGGCCATGCAGGCGGGTGGCGCGCTGGTAGTCGTTGCGGGCTTGTTGCACGGTCGTGTGGGACTGCGCCAGAGCCGCCTCGGCTGCCTGGCGCCGGGCCATGGCGCCGAGGATCTGGCTGTCCAGCTGGCCCGGGCTGCCGTCCTGGCCAGCGGCCACGCGCAAGGCCTGCCAATGGGCCTGGCGTTGGTCGAGCTGCTGCAGGTATTCGCTGTCGCGGATCTGGAACAGCAGATCGCCCTTGGCCACTGCCATGTTGTCGTGCACCGCAACCTGCTCGACCACCCCGGAGAGCCTGGCCCGCACCGGCACGATGACGCCTTCGAGTTCGGCATTGTCGGTGCTGACATAGGTGTTGGCGTAGTGCCAGCGTTGCCACCCGAAAAACCCCAAGCCAGCGACGACAGCGACCGCGAGTGTCAGCTTGATGAGCTTGTCTTTGGTCATGTCCTGGATACTCCCGTCTCATGTAGGTTGGCCCGTGCGGGCCAACGGCAACGCCTGTGGTCAGAGGCTGGCTTCCAGCTCGGCGCAGTGCGTCTGGCGCGGTACACGCGGGCTGGCCTGGGCCAGCATCTGTTGCACGCCATCCCACAGGGCGATGCGTGCAGTCAGCGCATTGCGGGCGTTGTCGACCATGTCGCGGTGCTGCTCGGAGGTGACGATCTCGGCGATGATGCGTTTGGCGGCGGGGCCATGGTCGTCGCCGTCCATTTCGATGTGGCGCTTGAGGTAGTAGGTGAACATCGGTGCTTGCGCTTCGCTGACCGACCATTCCTTGAGCAAACCGCCGAACATGTCCGGGATGATGTCTTCGCGACCAAAGAAGAAGTAGGCGAGCACCGCTTCGGTGGTGCCGTGCTGGGCAACGTCCAGGGTCTGGCAGACGAACACTTTGGCCGGTACCGGAATGGCCGGATCGGCCAGGGCCAGGCTCAGCGGCGTGCCGGCCACGATGGCGGCGAGGAAGCGGCGGAACACCGAGGTGTCGGCGCCGATTTCCTCCATGGCGATCAGGTACAGGTCCAGGTGGCTGATAAAGCCGCCGTCGGGGTGCTCGTCGGTTTCTTCGCCGACCACGATCTCGTTGATCAGGCGGGCTGCGGTGATGTGGACCGGCGGCACCCAGGGCAGGGTGACGCAGGTCAGGTCGCGCTGGATGCGTTTGAGCAGGGTCATGAAGTCCCACACGGCAAACACGTGTACTTGCATCAAGGTGCGCACGTCCTCGACGCTGCGGATCCCGGCAAACACTGGGTGGCTGCACAGCTGCGCGCGCTCGCGCTCGATGTGGCTGTCGATATCGAATGACATAG
The DNA here is from genome assembly GCF_050496565.1 of Pseudomonas shirazensis. Classification (GTDB taxonomy): domain Bacteria; phylum Pseudomonadota; class Gammaproteobacteria; order Pseudomonadales; family Pseudomonadaceae; genus Aquipseudomonas; species Aquipseudomonas shirazensis_A. Next base: position 229,398 of record NZ_JBNWAE010000001.1, on the reverse strand, counting down.
GTGCTCCTGCTGCCTGTCGATCAGGCATGTTGTCCATGGGGTGAGGTCAGTGTTTTGCGCTGTAGCGATGGCGCCCCGAGGCGTATCTGAACGCGCTGAAAAAGCTTGTTTCGAGCAGGTGGCGCTGGTCGTCATACCAGCCATGCTCGAGTAATTGGCGGTGCACCTGTGGCAAGCGCCAGCAAGGCACGCCGGGATACAAGTGGTGTTCCAGGTGATAGTTGGAGCCTGCGTGCAGCCAGGTGCTCAGGCGAGCTGTCCGCGAGCGTGCCGGCGGCGCCGGGTGTTCGGCGCTGAAGGCATGCTCCTGATAGGCATTGATCGCCGACACCAGAAACGCCACCAGCAAGGCGCCCGCCAGGCCGATCAGCAGCCCATCGATGTACCAGGCGCCAATCCCGTAGAGGGACAACCAGGCCACCTGGCAGAACAGGTTGAAGCGTGCCAGCCCGCGCACCTGGCGCGCCGGCATGGGTAGCGGCGAGGGCTGCTGCAGCGCGCCGAAGGCCAGCCTGCAGGTGGCCTGCAGGTAGCGCAGGGTGGCCATCAGGCGCGACAGGCTGATGCGGCTCAACACGCCACGGTAACGACAGAACAGGCGGTAATCCGGGTCCTTGTCGCTGTTGCTGTGGCGATGGTGTTGCCAATGGTCGACGAAGTAACCGGTGACACAGAACCCCGGCAGCAGCGCACTGACCAGCACACCCAGGCAGGCGCTGTGCAGCGGCGTGCGGCTGAGGTTGAAGTGCATGCCCTCATGGCCAAGGATGCCCTGCAGGAACAGGCCATAGCCGGCTACCAGCAGCAGTGGCGAACAGAGCAACATGCGGCTGGCCGAAGCGCCGCCGGCCAGCCACACGAACAGGCCCAGCGGCAGCAGGTACAGGGCCAATGCATAGCCGATCACCAGGGCCGACTCCGCCGACCGCGCCTGGAACAGCGTACGGTCCAGGCGCAGCGGCGATCTGCGTGGGGTGAGCATGGCCACAGTCAATCGATCAGCTCCGGCTTGAGCACCAGGTGGCCGCCGCGAGTGAGGGTGCGCAGGCGCATGGCGATAAACGCATCGACAAGGCTCGGCAGGCTGCGCGCGGTGTACATGGCCAGAGTGCCCATGAAGGTCAGACCGCGGTTGCGCAGGCCCTTGCGGGTGCACGCGCGGACCAGACCGTCGGCGGCTGCGTCGAGGTTTTCTTCCAGCGACAGCAGGGTCCGCTGGCCGCTCTTGAAGCTGACCAGACGTTTGACCGATAGCCCGACACGTTGCGCCGGCAGATGGATCTGCGTGTCGATGAAGCCGGGAAACACCGTGACCACATCCAGCTGCCCGCGATACTGCATGCGCAGCACGTCCGAGTACGCCGCCAGGGCGCGCTTGCTGGTGGCATAGGCGGCTACGTAAGGCGCATTGACCAAGGCGAACAGCGACGACACGTTGACGATCTTGCCACGCTTGCGCAGCAGGCCCGGGAGCAGCTCGGAGACCAGTTGCCATGGCCCGAACAGGTTGATGTCGAGCGCCCGGGTGACCTCTGCGGTGACCCCGCTCTCACCGCGTTCCAGGGTCAGCGTGCCGGCGTTGTTGACCAGGATGTCGATGTCGCCGAAGTCCACGCTCAGTGCGCTGACTGCCGCAGAAATGGCGGCGCGGTCACTCAGGTCGACCTGGTAGAAAGCGTCCAGGGTCTCTGCGCTTGATGGCGCAAGCACATCCAGGCCGATCACCGTGGCGCCCTGGCGCTTGAGCTTGACGGCAGCGGCCTGGCCCAGGCCGCGGGTGCTGCCAGTCAAAACGACGATCTTTCCTTGCAGGTTCATGGGTGCGCTCCGGCGATGCTGAAGGTTGAGTGGGTGAGGTAGGTATCAAGGTTGTCAGCCATTGCCAGCCGCGCTGGCGGATGGAACTGCAGGCCACGGCACGCCAGCAGCGCAGTGGAACTCTGCGTGCCAGTGATGAAGGCCATGCCGCCGAGCATCGTGTGCGCCTGGTCGGACAGCTCGACCAGCAACTGCTCGACGCCGTAGCGCACCAGCAGCAGTCGCGCCAGCACTGCGGCCAGGTCATCGGGGTGGCGCTCGACGTCCAGCGCCGCACCGTCCAGCGCACTGAGCGCCAGCTGCAGCTTGGCCGCAAGCTCGACACGGTGGTGGGCGGTCCAGCGTTGCAGGTCGCTGACCTGTTCGATCAGGCCGGCACACGCGCCTACATACGAGGCCGTGATCAGCAGCTCGAACCAGATGAAGCCGACCATCTGCACCTCGCCCAGCTGGTGCTTGTAACCGGCAGAAAACAGCATCTTTTCCGGCACCAGCACGTTGTCCAGGCGTACTTCGAAGCTCTCTGCGGCGGCCAGTGCGCTGTTGTGCCAGAACGGCCGGTGGCTGAGGCCCGGCGAGTTGGCCGGTATCAGGGCAACCATCAGCTCTTCGCCGTCGACACCCTGGCGGGTGTAGCTGGCGGTCAGCAGGTCCATCGACTGGCCGAGGCAGCACGGTTTCTTGCTGCCGGTCAGGCGCACGCCTTCGGTGCACTGCTGCGCCTGCATGCCGGAATCGAGAATGCCCGCGCCGGACTGGCCTTCGGCAAAGCCTGAGGACAACAGCAGACGGTTCTGCGCAATCGCTGCCAGCAGCAAACCTTCGGCGCCGCTGCCGTCGCGGGTCAGCGCAACCAGGCTGGCCACCGAAAACTGATGCATGGTGCTGGCGACTGCCAGTGACGGCGAGCGGGCGCCCAGGGCGATCTGCACCTGGACGGCGTCATCGATGCTGGCGCCGCGACCGCCGGCGCTGGCGGCGACCAGCAGGCCGACCGGGCCGTATTGCTTGAACAGCGCAACCACGTTGCTGGCCGGTGACTCACGCTCGAGGTAATCAAGCGCCGCCAGGCGAGCATCGAAACCCGGTGCGTGCTGCTCTAGCGCTGTGCGCGCGCGGGTCAGTAGAGAGAGGGGCATGGTTCAGCCTCCACGTAGCAGGTCGGAAACAGCCCGGTAATGATTGACTCGATGTTTTCCCGGATCGCTGTCTGTGCCACCGGGTCAAGCATGTCGGCGAGCATCGGCAGGCCGAGGTCGAAGCGCGAGTTGAAGCACACGCGCGCGCCATCGCCGTCGGCAGTGATCTTCCAGGTCCCGGAAAAATGATCGACATCCCCGGCCACCTGCTCGAAATGGATCTCCCGGCGCTGTGGATCGAAGGTGTCGCGCTCCTGCCACTTGAGGATGCCGCTGTGGAAATTGACCTCCCACGAGGTCAGCGAGACGTTTTCGCCAAGCGGTTCAACAACGATGCTTCTGACCGAATCGCACAACTCCACGTAATTGCCGAAGTCGCGGATGACGGCAAACACCTCATCTGCATTGGCGCGGGGAATATGCGCCTGGACGCTGACTTGTTTCATGGTGACTCCAGTGTTCAAAGGGCTGGCACGCTGACGGCCAGTGCCCGGGTAAAGCCGTCGAGCAGCCATTGGCAGTCCTCGGCGCTCAGTAATGGGGAAGGGGTAAGGCGAATCACCCGATGATCGTTGAGTGAATGGCAGACGATGATGCGTTGCTCGATCAACGCCATGACCATGTTGGCGGCGATTGACGCCTGCTCGAATTCAAAGCCCAGCAACAGGCCGGCACTGCGCAGTTGCACGCGCTGGGCCAGGCCCAGGCGCTGCAGCAGCTCGCTGAAGCGGGCGTGCAGGTCATGGCCCAGCGCTGCGGCGCGTTCGACCAGACCGTCCTCCTGCATCACCTGCAAGGTGGCGCGCACTGCGGCCATGGCCAGCGGGTTGGCGCCGAAGGTGCTGGTGTGCAGGGTCGGGTTGCGATTGAACGGTGCATACACCGTCGCTGTGGCGACCATTGCCGCGACCGGTACACAACCACCGGAGAGGCTTTTACCCACCAGCATGATGTCTGGGGCTACCGCTTCGTGATCGCACGCCCACCAGCGGCCAGTGCGGCCCAGACCCGATTGAATTTCGTCGAAAATCAACAGCGCCCCATGTTCGTCGCACAGCGCGCGAACGGCCGTCAGATAACCTGGCGGCGGTAGTACCACGCCCGCTTCGGCCTGCACCGGCTCAAGAATCACGCAGGCTCGCTCCGGGCTTGCGGCCAGACACTGCTGCAGGGCATCGATATCGCCGAAAGGCAGGAACTCGCTGTTGCCGAGCAACCCATCGAAGGGCTCGCGGTAATGCTCGCGGCCAGTTACCCCAAGGGCGCCGAGGGTCTTGCCATGGAAACCGCCGACGGTCGACACAACCCGGCGGCAGCCGTTGACCCGCGCCAGCTTGAGCGCCGCTTCGGTGGCTTCGGTGCCGGAGTTGCAGAAGAACACGTACTGCAGTTCGCCAGGGCAGACTGCCGCCAGCGCCTGGGCCGCGAACGCCTGCTCGGCATTGAGCAGCAACTTGCTCGCCAGCGCATTGCGCTGCAGCTGCTGGGTTACTGCAGCCACCACCACCGGGTGGCCGTGGCCAAGAAAGAACACGCCATAGCCGCCTGCATCCAGATAGCGCCGGCCCTGGTCATCATCGATGTACACACCCTCGCTGGCGTGCTCGATGGGCAGGTTCATCAATGCCGCCAGCCGTGCGTAGCCGGCATTCACATGCTGGCGAAAGCAATGTTCGGCAGTAACGGGTTCAGGCGTGGCGATGAGCGCCTGCTTGAGCGCCTGAGTCATTGCAGGGCCTCCGCCAGTTTCGCTGCGCTGGCCGGTGCCGGCTGCCTGAGCATGCGCGTCAGTGCGCCGAGCTTGGGCGCCAGATGGTTCAGCGACTGCAGCAGCTCACGGCCGACGTCGCGGCCGCCCAGCTGTTCTGCGGACAACAGCTCCGGCAACGAACTGGGCAGCGGCGAGAGCAGGCTGGCATAGCGGCAGAGCTGGTGCGCACGCTCCAGTGCCGCACGCACGTTGCTGCTCAGCGCAGGGAGAAACACCGGCCGTACCAGACGCTCGTAGACCTCGGGCGCCATGCACCGTGGCCGGGTGAAGGCCACGCCCTGGTTAGCCATGGACTGGCACATCAGGTCCAGCAGGTGCTGCATGGTCAGCGCCTGGGGGCCGCTGGTGAGGAAGTAGTCCTGGCCGATCAGGCGTCGGCCCAAGGCGTTGGCAATGGCCTGGGCGGCGACATCGCGGGCAATCAGGTCGACATGACCGTTGTCGGGGCACGGCACGATCGGCAGAAAACCCGACATCATCAGCCCCATAGTCATGTGGAAGCCCTGGAACGTCGGCATACGGCCGCTGTTGGCGTCACCGATGATGATCGACGGGCGGAAGATCGAGGCCTGGATGCCCGCGCTGCGTACCAGCGTTTCGGCTTGACGCTTGGCCACCTCGTAGGGCGTCTCGGTGAGTACTCCGGCGGCGTAGTCGCACGGGTGTGTGAAGGCTGTACTGATGTGATAAAGCGGCACTTCGGCCTGCTGCACGAACGCCACTACGTTCTCGGTGCCCTGGTAGTTGACCGAGAAGATCTCGTCGATCTCACCGTCCATACGGGTCACGGCAGCACTGTGGACAACCCAGTCCACCTCGGCCAGCAGGCGCATGTACAGTTCGTCATCCAGACCCAGGCGGGGCAGGCAGATGTCGCCTTTGAGGGTTTCTACCCGGGGATCAGCTATACGGCTTTTGCGGGTCAGGCAGAGCAGTTGATGGTCATCGGCGAGATGATCGATCAAGGACTCGCCCAACACTCCGGCGCCACCTGTCAGGAGGATGGTCAGCTTGCGTTGTTCAGACATGAAGGTCGCTTCCTGCGCAGTCGTCTAATGGCCCCTACCTCACAGGAACACGCACAGGATCAGCCCGGCGCAGGCGCAGTCATCCGTGCGCGGCAACCGGGTTCGGGACGCTGGCGCACAGTGACGGGTGTTCTTGGTTCAAGCGGGTAGGACGGGCTGCATTTTTTGCTACAAGACGTTACTGGGTCTTGAACGAAACGCTTGTCTTTCGCAGTACCGTGGCAGCCTCGCCAGGGGTCATGCCGATCATCCGCCGCATCATCCGGGCCAGATGGGCCTGGTCGGCGAAGCCACCGTCAATCGCCGCCTGACTAAGGCTCGCGCCGTCGGCGAGGGCGCGCGAGGCGCGTTCAAGCTTGTGCCAGATCAACCACTTTGACAGCGATACACCCATTTGCTGGGTGGCCACGCAACGCAGGCGCGGCCCGGACAAACCGACGGCTTCTGCTGCGCGGGTCACGCTGCCGGGCCCGCCACTGTCCAGGCGCAGCAGATTGAGGGCTTTGCGCAAGCGTAGGTCGATTGGCATGTCGACGGCGAGCAGGCGTTCGACGGCTTCGATGGCGGCAGGGAGAGAGGAGGCGTTGATGAAGCACTCGATCAGTGCCGGGCTGGGCAGGGCGACACCGTCTTCCTGGAGCAGGCTTTTCAGCGCTCGCCCCAAGGCGATATCCGGGCTGACATAGATGAAGGCCACCGGGTGCCGGGCGGGGACGGCACGGTGTTCGACGTTCGGCCCGATGATCACTGCGCGAGCCCGCACCACCCGGTCTGCCAGTTCCAGGGTGATGTCCTCACCCAGGCCGATGCACAGTTGAATGGCGACATGCGAGTGGGCGCTATTCTGGTCGGTACGACCGATATAACCCGCCCAGGAGTCACCGAAGGTCACACTGCCGTCCCACATCACACGTTTTTCCTGACCTGAAGGTTCACAAGCCCTAGCGGTCAGCGCACCGCTACTTTTGGCTTGTAGGCACAGAAGCCCGGGCGCGGCCCCACTTTTGGGTGATTGCGGCAGGTGTCCGGGCGCTTGTCATAAATGGTGCACAGGCGGCTCTTACGATCCAGATAGAGACAATCATCGTTGCTCATTCGGGTCAAGGTGAAGATCCCCGACTTCTGATTGAAACGCTCGATGATGCCGTCCTTCTGCAGACGTTTGGCAACGTTCTTGGCCGGCTCGTCCTTGTCGAAGTCATCGACCACGCCAATACGGATCAGGTCTTTGATCTTCACTTCCACCGGCAGCGTGCAGCAGGTCGAATGGCAGCCCCCGCACATATGGCTGGAGTAGCGCTGCCAGGTATCGAGGCGGTCGACTTCAGCCGCGGCAATCAGGGTCGGTTTCATAGTTATAAGGAGCGAATCACGGTGTAGGGGCGCGCGATGATACCGGAGTTGTTCAAATTGTGAACAACCTTTCGCCCGATTATGCTTGTCGGCATGAAAACTGCGAACAACAACTGCCAGCCCCTGTCGAAGGGTCTAGTCTGAACACTCTCCTGCCTTTGCCCACTTGCCCGAGGATGTCACATGTCTCAGCAACCCAAAGCACGTGACGTCGAGGTCACCGAGTTCCGTGCCGCTGTATTGGCCAAGCTGACCTATGCGGTCGGCAAGGACCCGGAGCACGCCTTTGATCACGACTGGTTCGAGGCCATTGCCCTGGCTGCGCGCGACCATATGGTCGATCACTGGATGGACCACACTCGCCAGGCCTACCGACGTAGCCAGAAACGCGTCTACTACCTCTCCCTCGAGTTTCTGATCGGCCGGCTGCTGTACGACAGCCTGAGCAACCTCGGCTACCTGGAAATCGCCCGCGAAGCGCTGGATGGGCTCGGTGTCGACCTTGACCGCATTCGCCTGCTGGAGCCGGATGCCGCGCTCGGCAATGGTGGCCTTGGCCGGTTGGCGGCGTGCTTCATGGAGAGCATGTCGACCTTGGGCATTGCCGCCCATGGCTACGGTATCCGCTACGAGCATGGCTTGTTCCGCCAGGCCGTGGTCGATGGCTGGCAGCAGGAGCAAACCGAGAACTGGCTCGACTTTGGCAACCCGTGGGAGTTCGAGCGGGCCGAGGTGATCTATCCGATCAGCTTTGGTGGCGGTGTCGAAACTGTCACCGCCGCAGATGGCCAGCAACGGCAGATCTGGACGCCGGGCGAAACGGTACGGGCGGTTGCCTACGATACGCCGGTGGTCGGCTGGCGCGGTTCCAGCGTCAACACCCTGCGCCTGTGGCGTGCACGCGCGCTGGAAGAGCTGCACCTGGAGCGCTTCAACGCCGGTGACCACCTGGGTGCGGTCGCCGAGGTGGCCCGCGCCGAGAGCATCTCGCGCGTGCTCTACCCTGCCGACAGCACCGAGGCGGGCCAGGAGCTGCGCCTGCGCCAGGAGTACTTCTTCGTTTCCGCCTCGCTGCAAGACCTGCTGCGCCGGCACCTGAACATGCACAAGAGCCTGCTCAACCTGCCTGATGCGGCGGCGATCCAGCTCAATGACACCCACCCCTCGATTGCCGTGGCCGAGCTGATGCGCTTGCTGGTCGACCAGCATGAAATCCCGTGGGACAAAGCCTGGGAAGTGACCGTAGGCACCCTGGCCTACACCAACCACACGCTGTTGCCAGAGGCACTGGAAACCTGGCCGGTGGCGCTGATGGAGCGCATGCTGCCGCGGCACATGCAGATCATTTACCTGATCAATGCCTACCATATCGATGCCCTGCGGGCCAAAGGCCAACACGATTTCGACGTGTTGCGCGCGGTGTCGTTGATCGAGGAAGACAACGGCCGCCGCGTGCGCATGGGCAACCTGGCGTTTCTCGGCTCGCACAGTGTCAACGGCGTGTCTGCGCTGCACAGCAAGCTGATGAAGAGCACAGTGTTCTCCGAGTTGCACAAGCTCTACCCGGATCGGATCAACAACAAGACCAACGGCGTCACCTTCCGCCGCTGGCTGCACCAGGCCAACCCGCAGCTGACTGCGATGCTGATCGAGGCGCTCGGGCGTGAAGTGCTGGATGACGCCGAGGTTCGCCTCAAGGACCTTGAGCCGTTCGCCGAGCAACCGGCGTTTCGCAAGCAGTTCGCCGCGCAGCGGCTGCACAGCAAGCGTGCCTTGGCGAGCATCATCCAGGACCGCGTCGGCGTCACGGTCAACCCCGAGGCGATGTTCGACGTGCAGGTCAAGCGCATCCACGAGTACAAGCGCCAGCTGCTCAACCTGCTGCACACGGTGGCGCTGTATCAGGCAATTCGCGCCGAACCAAGCACCGACTGGGTGCCGCGGGTGAAGATCTTCGCCGGCAAGGCGGCCGCCAGCTATCACCAGGCCAAGCTGATCATCAAGCTGTCCAACGACATCGCCCGGGTGGTCAACAACGACCCGACCGTGCGCGGCCTGCTCAAGGTGGTGTTCCTGCCCAACTACAACGTCAGCCTGGCCGAGAGCATCATCCCGGCGGCCGACCTGTCCGAGCAGATTTCCACTGCCGGCTACGAAGCGTCCGGCACCAGCAACATGAAGTTCGGCCTCAATGGCGCGCTGACCATCGGCACCCTGGATGGCGCCAACGTCGAGATGTGCGAGCAGGTCGGTGCAGAGAACATGTTCATCTTTGGGCTGACGGCGCAGCAGGTCGAGGCGCGCAAACGCGCGGGTGATTTTGGCGCCAGTGCGGCGGTGGCCGAGTCGCATCGTCTCAATGATGTGCTGCATGCCATTCGTAGCGGGGTGTTCTCGCCGGATGATCCTTCGCGTTATACCCAGCTGATCGATTCGTTGATCGACTATGACCGCTTCCTGCTCTGCGCCGATTTCGACGCTTACTGGGACGCTCAGCGCAAGGTCGATGAGCTGTGGCATCAGCCGGAACAGTGGTGGCGGATGGCGGTGCTCAATACCTCGCGGATGGGATGGTTCTCGTCGGACCGGACCATACGCGAGTACGCGACCGAGATCTGGAAAGCGTTGGATTGAGCTGACCATGGCAGGGCACCAGGCCGACCATCGGCGGGTGCCGTGCTGAACTACACTTCGGTTCGGCCGTCTGATCGGCCGGGCGGGTGTGTTGCTAGCTAGGCTTTATCCGTCACTGTAGACTTGCCGGTGCTCTGGGTTGGGGCCGCTTTGCGGCCCTTTCGCGACACAAGGCCGCTCCTACAGGGACCGCGCTGTCCTGTAGGAGCGGCCTTGTGTCGCGAAAGGGTCGCGCAGCGGCCCCCGTTACGCCAAACCAAGGGCATTACTGTAAACTGCCGGGGTTTTTCACCCTCTTTCCTTTTCGGAGCCATACATGTCCCGCGTTACCCTGAGTCGCTATCTGATTGAGCAGACCCGCAGCAACAATACTCCTGCCGATCTGCGCTTCCTGATCGAGGTGGTGGCGCGCGCGTGCAAGGAAATCAGCCACCACGTGTCCAAAGGCGCCCTCGGCGGCGTGCTGGGCAGCATGGGCACCGAAAACGTGCAGGGCGAAGTGCAGAAAAAGCTCGACGTGATCTCCAACGACATTCTGCTCGAAGCCAACGAGTGGGGCGGTCACCTGGCCGGCATGGCGTCCGAAGAAATGGACAATGCCTACCAGATCCCGGGTAAATATCCGAAGGGTGCCTACCTGCTGGTGTTCGACCCACTGGACGGCTCGTCGAACATCGACGTCAACGTCTCGGTCGGCACCATCTTCTCGGTGCTGCGCTGCCCGCAGGAATACCTGAGCCAGAACGAAACCCTCAACGAAAACGCCTTCCTCCAGCCTGGCACCGAGCAGGTTGCCGCCGGTTACGCGATCTACGGCCCGCAGACCATGCTGATCCTGACCTTGGGCAACGGCGTCAAAGGCTTCACCCTGGACCGCGAGCTGGGCAGCTTTGTCCTCACTCACGAGAACATCCAGGTGCCGGAGACCACCGCCGAGTTCGCTATCAACATGTCCAACCAGCGTCACTGGGAAGCGCCGATCCAGCGCTACGTCGGCGAGCTGCTGGCCGGTGAGACCGGGCCGTTGAAAAAGAACTACAACATGCGCTGGATCGCCTCGATGGTGGCCGACGTGCACCGCATCCTCACCCGTGGCGGCCTGTTCATGTACCCACGCGATTCGCGTGAGCCGAGCAAGCCAGGCAAGCTGCGCCTGATGTACGAAGCCAACCCGATGTCGTTCATCATCGAGCAGGCCGGCGGCGCTGCCACCAACGGTGAGCAACGCATCCTCGACATCCAGCCGGACAGCCTGCACCAGCGCGTTTCGGTCATCCTTGGCTCGAAGCAAGAGGTCGAGCGCGTTACGGCCTATCACAAGGAATAAATCATGCTCGCACCTTGGCAGCCGTTGCTGGAGTGGTGGTTCGGTCCGGGCAAGAGCCCGCAGGCCGTGGCTGACGAGAAGAGCACGCTGTGGTTCGGCAAGCACCATGACGACGAGGCGCGCGAGCGCTTCGGCGCGCTGTGCGAGCAGGCCCTGGCGGGTGGTCTCGAAGACTGGCAGCAAAGCCCGCAGGGCTGGCTTGGCCTGATCCTGCTGCTCGATCAACTGCCGCGCATGATCTACCGCGACACGCCGCGCGCCTTTGAAGGTGACCGCCGCGCGCAGGTGGTAGCCATGCAGGGTTTGCAGCATGACTGGGATTACCAGTTGCTGCCGATCCAGCGGGTGTTCGTGCTGTTGGTGCTGGAACACGCTGAGGTGCTCGACTGGCAGCACCTCAGCGTCGAGCGCTACCGGCAGTTGCTGGACGAGCAACCGGAGGCCAACCGCCGTCTGTTCGAAGGCTTCCTCGATTACGCCGAGCAGCATCAGCGCGTGATCGAGCGCTTTGGCCGGTTCCCGCAGCGCAATCTGCTGCTGGACCGTCCGAGCACCGATGAAGAAATGGATTTCCTGCTCGAGCCGGGTTCACGGTTCTGATGCAGCGCTGAGCGGCTGCCCCATCTGCGTAGGCGAATGGGGCAGCGGCTGGCTCAGATCCTGAAACTGCCAACCAACTGCTGCAACCGTTCGACCTGATGTTCCAGGTCGTTGCAGGCACGCAAGGTGCTCTGCAGGTTGTGCACGCCTTCCTGATTCAGCGTATTGATTTCGCTGATGTCGACATTGATCGACTCGACCACAGCCGTCTGCTCTTCGGTGGCGGTGGCAACCGACTGGTTCATGCCGTCGATCTCGCCGATGCGCTGGGTCACGCTGCCCAGCCGTTCGCCGGCCTGATTGGCAATCCCCACGCTGTGCTCGCTCTGCTGCTGGCTCTGGTTCATGGTGCTGACCGCCATCTGCGCGCCGGCCTGCAGCTCTTCGATCAAATGCTGTACCTGCTGCGCTGATTCCTGAGTGCGGTGGGCCAGGCTGCGCACCTCATCGGCAACCACGGCAAAACCACGCCCGGCCTCGCCGGCGCGGGCAGCTTCGATGGCGGCGTTCAGCGCGAGCAGGTTGGTTTGCTGCGAAATGCCGGTGATCACATCGAGGATCTGCCCGATGTTGCTGGTGTGCGCGTTGAGCGTCTGGATGTTCTCGCAGGAGTCGCTGATGCGCGCCGACAGCTGATGCATGGTGCTGATGGTTTGCCCGACCACCTGCTGGCCTTCTTCAGCCAAGCCGCGCGCTGCGGTCGAGTGCTGCGAGGCGAGCGCAGCGTTCTGAGCGATTTCATGGGCAGCGGCACCGAGCTGATTGATCGCTGCGGCGACACTGCTGGTGCGGCTCGACTGCTGGTCGGCGTTGTTGATCGAGGCGTTGGAGGCAGTCACCACCTGGCCGGCCACGGCATTGACCTGGCCGGTTGCCGAGGCCACTTCGCGGATCGACTCGTGGATACGCTCGACAAAGCGGTTGAACGACTGGCCAAGGCTGCCGAATTCGTCCTGGGCATGGATGGTCAGGCGCCGGGTCAGGTCGCCTTCGCCCTCGGCAATGTCACGCATGGCGCGGCCCATCGCATGCAGCGGCTGCATCAGCACGCGAATCAACAGGCCGAGCAGGGCAATGATGGCGATGATCGCAATCACCGTCGCCACCGCAGCCGACGTGCGCAGCTCGCTCAGCATGGCGAAGGCGGCGTCCTGGTCGAGCACCAGTGCGACATACCAGTCAACCGACGAGATGCCGTCGACGTGGGTGAAGTTGATGAACTGCTTGCGCCCGTCGAACACGACTTCCTTCAGCCCGCTGCTGATCTGCGGGGTGTCGCCAGGGAACAGATCGGCAAGGGTTTTCAGGGCCAGCTCAGGCTTGGGGTGGATCATGATCTTGCCTTCGCCGTTGACGATGAAGGCATGGCCATTGCCATCGAAGTCCAGCGCGTTGATCAGCTTGCTGATGGTCTGCAGGTCGGTGTCGACGCCACTCACGCCGAGCAGGCGGCCGCCTTGTTGCACCGGCGTGGCCAGGGTGATCACCAGCTTGCCGGCCGAGGCGGAGATGTACGGCTCGGTGACGATGGTCTGGTTGGCCGCAGTCGCCGCCTTGTACCAGCCACGCTGGCGCGGGTCGTAGTCGGCGGCGCGGTTGCCGGCGGGTACCGATTGCATGCTGCCGTCCTGGCCGCCGAAGTAGCTCAGCTGGAAGTTGTTGGCATATACCGGTAGCGCCAGGGCACGGTCCAGGCTCGGCTTGCCGGGGCCATCGACGGCTACTTGCTGGGCCAGGCTGTCGAGCACCTGCACGCGGCTGTCGAGCCAGTTGCGGATGTTGCCGGCAGTCAGGCTGCCCAGGTCCTGCAGCGATGTCTGCGTGTCGCTGCGCAGCGACTGGCGTTGCCGGTAGTCGTTGAACAGCACGAAGCAGGTGAAGGCGACCGCAACTACGAGGGCCGCGGCCAGCAGGATCTTGTGGCTGAACTTGAGATTTTTGGTCATGGCTGAGTCTGCGCGAATGCACGTCGAAGGGCAGGGGATAGGGCAGGCTGCTGCTCCACTGCTCGTTGTGTCGACTTGTGCGGGTAAAACATGAGTCGTTGGCCGGTCAGACGACCAACGGCCGGCATTTAAGCGCTGCGGCCAGGGAACCACGGAGGCTTTTTGCTCTCCAAGGTCTCCACAGGCGCCTCGCCTGATGTCCGTGTCCAGGAGTGTCCCTTCATGTCGTTGCGTTCCCTCGCCCTGTTGTCGTTGTGCGTCGTGCTGACTGCGTGCAGCAAGATCAACCAGGAAAATTACTCCAAACTCAGCGCCGGCATGAACCGCGCGGCAGTCGAACAACTGCTCGGTACTCCGACCGAGTGCTCTGGCGCGCTGGGCATGAGCAGTTGCACCTGGGGCGACCAGAACAGTTTCATCAGTGTGCAGTATGCAGCGGACAAAGTATTGATGTACTCCGGGCAGGGCCTTAAATGAGGCATGTGAGTCTGCTGCTCGGGCTGTGCCTGAGCCTGTTATTGGGCGGCTGCGCCACGGGTAGCCATGACCCGTTGGCGCCGAAGACGGCAGGCGCCGTCGACCTCAAGCGCTATCAGGGCAAGTGGTTCGAGCTGGCCCGCCTGCCGATGTACTTCCAGCGTGACTGCGCGCAGTCCGAGGCGCATTACAACGCCCGGCCCGATGGCAGCATCGGCGTGCTCAACCGTTGCCGCATGCTCGACGGCCAGTGGATCCGCGCCGAAGGCAGCGCCACGCCGCAGGAGGCTGGGCACACCGACAAGCTCTGGGTCGAGTTCGACAACTGGTTCACCCGCCTGGCGCCTGGTGTGGCCAAGGGCGAGTACTGGGTGTTGTACGTCGACTCGCGTTATCAGACCGCGTTGGTCGGCAGCCCGGACCGCAAGTACCTGTGGATCCTGTCGCGTACGCCGAGCCTGCCGGCCTGGGAGCGCGAGAGCCTGCTGGCCAAGGCACGTCAGCAAGGCTACGACACCAATCGCCTGATCTGGCGCGTAGCCGACCGCGACATCGCCGCGGCACACTGAGCCCTCAGCCAAGCAGCTGGCCTAGCACATTGGCAAATGCTCGGTTGCTCTCGGCTTCCTGAGCATGGCGGCCCTGGCGCACCACCCACGCGCCGTTGACCATCACGTCGCGGACCTGGCGATCGCCGCCGGCAAACAGCCAGCGGTTGAGGATGGCGTCGCCTTCGGCAGTAGCGATGTACGGGTCCTCACCGTCGAGCACCAGCCAGTCCGCGCGCTTGCCCACCGTCAACTCGCCGATCGGCTGCCCCAGGGCTTGCGCGCCACCGCTGAGCGCTGCGTCATAAAGGGTGCGGCCAACCATTGGCTGGTCGCTGCGATAGAGCCGATTGCGGCGCTGATCACGCAGGCGCTGGCCGTATTCGAGCCAGCGCAGTTCCTCGACCACGCTCAGCGACACGTGGCTGTCCGAGCCAATGCCCATGCGCCCGCCCCGAGCCAGGTAGTCCACCGCCGGGAAGATGCCGTCGCCCAGGTTGGCCTCGGTGGTCAGGCACAAACCAGCTACCGCGCCGCTTTCGGCCATCGCCGCGACCTCGTCCGGCGCCGCGTGGGTGGCATGGACCAGACACCAGCGGCGGTCGACCTCGACGTTTTCGTAAAGCCACTGCAGCGGACGCCGCCCGCTCCAGGTCAGGCAGTCGTCGACTTCCTTCTGCTGCTCGGCGATGTGAATGTGTACCGGGCAGTCCTGCTCGCCGCTGGCGAGCACCGTGGCAATCTGCTCGGGGGTGACCGCGCGCAGCGAGTGGAAGCACAAGCCCATATGCTGCGCAGGTTGCGCCGCCAGTACTGGCTTGAGCTGTTCGTGCAGGCGCAGGTACTGCTCGCTGCTGTTGATGAAGCGGCGTTGGCCCTCACTGGCGGGCTGGCCGCCGAAACCTGCGTGGCTGTACAGCACCGGCAACAAGGTCAGGCCAATCCCGGCGGCGCTGGCAGCGGCACTGATGCGCCGTGACAGCTCGGCCGGATCGGCATAGCGCTGGCCGTCGCGGTCGTGGTGCACGTAATGGAATTCGGCGACCGAGGTATAGCCGGCCTTGAGCATCTCGATGTACAGCTGGCGGGCGATGACCTGCAGTTGTTCCGGGCTGATCTGGCCAACCATGCGGTACATCAGCTCGCGCCAGGTCCAGAAGCTGTCGTTGGGGTTGCCGGCCACTTCTGCCAGCCCCGCCATGGCGCGCTGGAAGGCGTGCGAATGAAGGTTGGGCATGCCCGGCAGCAGCGGCCCGGCCAGGCGCTCGGCGCCGTCTGCCGAGGCATCGACCTGCAGGCTGGCAAGCCGGCCCTGGGCGTCGACCTCGAGACGGACGTTGCGCGCCCAACCGCTGGGGAGCAGGGCGCGCTCGGCAAAGTACACGGACATGTAGGCATCTTCCTGTTCTTGTTAGCTTGTATATACATATACAGGCGTTTGCCTGCCCGGTAAACTGCGGCAAGCTACTGCTCACTCAAACCGCACAAGGATCAAAGCCGTGCCGACACCTCCTGTCTCCGCGCTGGTTGCCCAGATGGGCGAAGGGCCGGCGCCGCTGTATGCCCGGGTCAAACAGATGATCGTCCAGCAGATCGAAAACGGCAGCTGGCCGCCGCATCACCGGGTGCCGTCCGAGAGCGAGCTGGTCAACCAGCTGGGATTCAGCCGCATGACCATCAACCGCGCCCTGCGCGAGCTGACGGCTGACGGATTGCTGGTGCGCATGCAAGGGGTCGGCACGTTCGTCGCCGAGCCCAAGAGCCGTTCCGCGCTGTTCGAGGTCAACAACATTGCCGACGAGATCGCCGGCCGTGGCCATCAGCATAGTTGCCAGGTGATCGTGCTCGGCGAAGAGGCTGCAGGCTCCGAGCGCGCCCTGGCGCTGGATATGCGCGAAGGCCAGCGGGTGTTCCACTCGTTGATCGTGCATTACGAAAACGGCGTGCCGGTGCAGATCGAGGACCGCTACGTCAACGCCGCGATTGCCCCGGACTACCTCAAACAAGACTTCACCCGGCAGACCCCCTATGCCTACCTGTCGCAGGTAGCGCCACTGACCGAGGGCGAGCACGTGGTCGAGGCGATTCTGGCCGAGCCGGACGAGTGCCGCCTGCTGCAGATCGATGCCGGCGAGCCATGCCTGCTGATCCGCCGCCGCACCTGGTCGGGTCGCCAGCCGGTCACCGCCGCGCGGCTGATTCACCCCGGTTCCCGCCATCGCCTGGAAGGACGCTTCAGCAAATGAGCCAGATGCAGTTGTTGCGCGCGGCGGATTACCCGCGCATGCCATGGAAGAACGGCGGCGGTTTTACCGAAGAGATCGCCCGCGATGCCGGCGACGGTCTGGACGGCTTTGGCTGGCGCCTGTCGATAGCCGATATCGAAGAGTCCGGCGGCTTTTCCAGCTTTGCCGGGTACCAGCGGATCATCAGCGTGCTGCAGGGGGATGGCATGCGTCTGCTGGTCGATGGCCAGCTCAGCCGGCCGTTGCTGGCGTTCGATGCGTTTGCCTTCGGCGGCGAGAGCCAGGTCCAGTGCAAGTTGCTGGGCGGGATGATCCGCGACTTCAACCTGATCTACGCGCCGCAGCGCTATCGGGCGCGGTTGCAGTGGTTCGATGGCACCAGCCGCCTGTACAGCTCAGCGTCGACGCTGTTGCTGTTTGCCGCTGGTAGCCAGGTTGAAGTGCAGATGGCCGGGCGCGAGCTGCAGCGGCTGGGGTTGTATGACTGTTTGCGCCTGGAGGGCAATGAGGGGTTGCTGGGGTTGGATGTGCAGGGGCGGTTTTGCCTGATTGAATTGATTGCGGTTTGAGATTGCCGGGGCCGCTTCGCGACCCTTCGCGACACGAGGCCGCTCCTACACAGTCCGCGTAACCCCTGACACGGCGCGGTCCCTGTAGGAGCGGCCTTGTGTCGCGAAAGGGTCGCGAAGCGCCCCCAGCCATCTAACGTTGAGCTCCAAACAATTTGGTTGTCCATGCTTGTACATACAAGTAAAGGTGTGTTTGTATATTACTCATCGACACCCCGCCGTCGGATGACCGCAAAGGACCTCTCCCGTGACTGACAACAACAAATACCGTGACGTAGAAATCCGTGCCCCACGTGGCAACACGCTGACCGCCAAAAGCTGGCTGACCGAAGCGCCACTGCGCATGCTGATGAACAACCTCGACCCACAAGTGGCCGAGAACCCCAAGGAACTGGTGGTATACGGCGGTATCGGCCGCGCCGCGCGCAACTGGGAAAGCTACGACAAGATCGTCGAAACCCTGACCCGCCTGGAAGACGACGAGACCCTGCTGGTCCAGTCGGGCAAGCCGGTCGGCGTATTCAAGACCCACAGCAACGCCCCGCGCGTGCTGATCGCCAACTCCAACCTGGTGCCGCACTGGGCCAACTGGGAACACTTCAACGAACTGGATGCCAAGGGCCTGGCCATGTACGGCCAGATGACCGCAGGCAGCTGGATCTACATCGGCAGCCAAGGCATCGTCCAGGGCACCTATGAAACCTTCGTCGAGGCCGGCCGCCAGCATTACAACGGCAGCCTCAAAGGCAAGTGGGTGCTCACCGCAGGTCTGGGCGGCATGGGTGGCGCACAGCCGCTGGCCGCGACCCTGGCCGGTGCCTGCTCGCTGAACATCGAATGCCAGCAGAGCCGTATCGACTTCCGCCTGAGCAGCCGTTATGTCGACGAACAGGCCAGCGACCTCGATGACGCCCTGGCGCGCATCGCCAAATACACTCAGGAAGGCAAGGCGATCTCGATTGCCCTGCTCGGCAACGCTGCCGAAATCCTGCCTGAGTTGGTCAAGCGTGGCGTGCGCCCGGACATGGTCACCGACCAGACCAGCGCCCACGACCCGCTCAATGGCTACCTGCCGGCCGGCTGGAGCTGGGAGCAGTACCGCGACCGTGCGCAGACCGACCCGGCCGCCGTGGTCAAGGCCGCCAAGCAGTCGATGGCGGTGCACGTCAAAGCCATGCTCGACTTCCAGCAGCAAGGCGTGCCGACCTTCGACTACGGCAACAACATCCGCCAGATGGCCATGGAAGAGGGCGTCAGCAATGCCTTCGACTTCCCAGGCTTCGTCCCGGCCTATATCCGCCCGCTGTTCTGCCGCGGGGTCGGCCCGTTCCGCTGGGTGGCGCTGTCGGGTGACGCCGAAGACATCTACAAGACCGACGCCAAGGTCAAGGAGCTGATCGCCGACGACGCTCACCTGCACCGCTGGCTGGACATGGCCCGCGAGCGCATCAGCTTCCAGGGCCTGCCAGCGCGGATCTGCTGGGTTGGCCTGGGCCAGCGTGCCAAGCTCGGCCTGGCCTTCAACGAGATGGTCCGCAGCGGTGAGTTGTCGGCGCCAATCGTGATCGGCCGCGACCACCTCGACTCAGGTTCCGTGTCCAGCCCCAACCGCGAAACCGAATCGATGCAGGATGGCTCCGACGCCGTGTCCGACTGGCCGCTGCTCAATGCCTTGCTCAACACCGCCAGCGGCGCGACCTGGGTGTCGCTGCACCATGGCGGCGGCGTTGGCATGGGCTTCTCGCAGCACTCGGGCATGGTCATCGTCTGCGACGGCAGCGATGAAGCCGCCGAGCGTATCGCCCGCGTATTGACCAACGATCCGGGCACCGGCGTCATGCGTCACGCCGATGCGGGTTACCAGATCGCCGTTGACTGCGCCAACGAGCAGGGCCTCGATCTGCCGATGATCAACGGCTGATCAGCCGCCGCCACAACGACGATACTGAATAACAAGAAGGGGCCTGCGGGCCCCGCCAATGGAGTAGCGAAGTGACCGAACTGACCCTCAAGCCCGGTACCCTGACCCTGGCCCAGCTGCGCGCCATTCATGCCGCACCCGTCAAGCTGCGCCTGGACGACAGCGCGGGCTCGGCGATCGAAGCCAGCGTCGCTTGTGTCGAGCAGATCCTCGCCGAAGACCGCACCGCCTACGGCATCAACACCGGTTTCGGCCTGCTGGCCTCGACCCGCATCGCCCGTGAAGACCTCGAGAACCTGCAGCGCTCGCTGGTGTTGTCGCACGCCGCCGGCATTGGCGCGCCGCTGGACGACGCCCTGGTGCGGCTGATCATGGTGCTCAAGATCAACAGCCTCAGCCGTGGTTTTTCCGGCATTCGGCGCAAGGTCATCGATGCGCTGATCAGCCTGGTCAACGCCGAAGTCTATCCGCACATTCCGCTGAAAGGCTCGGTCGGCGCCTCCGGCGACCTCGCGCCGCTGGCGCACATGTCGCTGGTGCTGCTTGGCGAGGGCAAGGCCCGTTACAAGGGGCAGTGGCTGGAAGCCAACGAAGCCCTGGCTGTGGCCGGCCTCGAACCGCTGACCCTGGCCGCCAAAGAGGGCCTGGCCCTGCTCAACGGCACTCAAGCTTCTACCGCCTATGCCCTGCGCGGCCTGTTCCATGCCGAAGACCTGTTTGCCGCCGCGATTACCTGCGGCGGCCTGACCGTCGAAGCCGCATTGGGCTCGCGCTCGCCGTTCGATGCACGCATCCATGAAGCGCGCGGCCAGCGCGGCCAGATCGACGCTGCGGCCTGCTACCGTGACCTGCTCGGTGACTCCACCGAAGTGTCGCGCTCCCACGAAAACTGCGGCAAGGTCCAGGACCCGTACTCGCTGCGCTGCCAGCCACAGGTCATGGGCGCCTGCCTGACTCAGCTGCGTCAGGCCGCGGAAGTGCTGGCGATCGAATCCAACGCCGTCTCCGACAACCCGCTGGTATTTGCCGCCGAAGGCGATGTGATTTCCGGTGGCAACTTCCACGCCGAGCCAGTGGCCATGGCAGCCGACAACCTGGCCTTGGCAATCGCTGAAATCGGTTCGCTGAGCGAGCGCCGCATTTCGCTGATGATGGACAAGCACATGTCCCAGCTGCCGCCGTTCCTGGTCGAAAACGGCGGGGTCAACTCCGGCTTCATGATCGCCCAGGTCACCGCCGCAGCATTGGCCAGCGAGAACAAGGCGCTGTCGCACCCGCACAGCGTCGACAGCCTGCCGACCTCGGCCAACCAGGAAGACCACGTGTCGATGGCGCCGGCAGCGGGCAAGCGCCTGTGGGAGATGGCCGAGAACACGCGTGGCGTGCTTGCCATCGAGTGGCTCGGTGCCTGCCAGGGCCTGGACCTGCGCAAGGGCCTGAAAACCTCGGCCAAGCTGGAGCAGGCGCGCCGCGCCCTGCGTGCCAAGGTTGCCCACTACGAGCGTGACCGGTTCTTCTCGCCGGATATCGAAATGGCCAGCGCGCTGCTGGCCGAAGGCACGCTGACCGGGTTGTTGCCGGCTGGAGTATTGCCAAGCCTGTGAAATGGCGGAGCCTGCTGCGCAGGCCTTCGCGGGTGAACCCGCTCCTACAGGTTTAAAAGCTGCTCTAACCCCTGTGGGAGCGGGTTCACCCGCGAAGGGCCGCGCAGCGGCCCCCAACCGCGCTAATTCGTCCATAAAAATAAAAGGGACGCAGCATGCAACAATCTCAAGGTCTAAAACGCGGGCTAACGTCCCGCCACATCCGTTTCATGGCGCTCGGTTCGGCGATCGGCACCGGGCTGTTCTATGGTTCCGCCTCGGCCATCCAGATGGCCGGCCCAGCGGTACTGCTGGCCTACCTGATCGGTGGCGCCGCCGTGTTCATGGTCATGCGCGCACTCGGCGAAATGGCCGTGCACAACCCGGTCGCCGGCTCCTTTGGCCAATACGCCAGCACTTATCTCGGGCCGATGTCGGGCTTTGTGCTGGGCTGGACCTACGCCTTCGAGATGATCATCGTCTGCATCGCCGACGTGACCGCCTTCGGTATCTACATGGGCTTCTGGTTCCCTGAAGTGGCGCGTTGGATCTGGGTACTGGGCATCGTCTTCCTGATCGGCGGGCTCAACCTGTGCAACGTCAAAGTGTTTGGCGAGATGGAGTTCTGGCTGTCGCTGCTCAAGGTCGGCGCGATTGTCGCAATGATCCTTGCCGGGCTCGGCATCATGGCCTTCGGCATGGGCCAGGTCGGTAGCGGTTCGGCAGTCGGCGTGAGCAACCTGTTCGAGCATGGCGGCTTCATGCCTAATGGCATTGCCGGGGTGATCGCCTCGTTTGCCGTGGTGATGTTCGCCTTTGGCGGTATCGAAATCATCGGCATCACTGCCGGCGAAGCGAAAGACCCTAAGCGGGTCATTCCAAAGGCGATCAACGCCGTGCCGCTGCGTATCCTGCTGTTCTACGTGCTCACCCTGTTTGTGCTGATGAGCCTGTACCCATGGCCGCAGATCGGCAGCCAGGGCAGCCCGTTCGTGCAGATCTTCAGCAACCTGGGCATCGGTGCTGCTGCGGCTGTGCTTAACGTAGTGGTGATTTCTGCTGCGGTTTCGGCGATCAACAGCGACATCTTCGGTGCCGGTCGCATGATGTACGGCCTCGCCCAGCAAGGCCATGCCCCGCGTGGCTTCGCCCAGTTATCCAAGCACGGTGTGCCTTGGCTGACGGTGGTGGTGATGGGCGCTGCGCTGCTGATCGGCGTGGTGCTCAACTACCTGATCCCGGAAAACGTGTTCTTGCTGATCGCCTCGATCGCCACCTTCGCCACGGTCTGGGTGTGGCTGATGATCCTGCTCACCCAGGTGGCCATGCGCCGCAGCATGAGCCGTGAAGAAGCTGCCAAACTGGAGTTCCCGGTACCGTTCTGGCCGTATGGGCCGGCCCTGGCGATTGCCTTCATGGTGTTCATCTTTGGTGTGCTCGGTTACTTCCCGGACACTCAGGCCGCATTGCTGGTCGGGGTGGTGTGGGTGGTGTTCCTGGTCGCGTCCTACCTGCTCTGGTGCAAGCCGCGCGCAGGTCAGGGCCAGTTGGCCGAGCAGCAGGCCGAGCTGCACCGCTAGTAACGGAGGAAGTGTATGGCAACGTTATGGCAGCACTGCCATGTGGCAAGCATGGTCGGCGGCAGTTATTCGATCATCGAGGATGCGGCGATCATCACCCGCGCCGGGCAGATCGAATGGGTCGGCCCACGCGCCGAGCTGGCGCCACAGGCCGACCTGGAGACGGTCGACCTGGGCGGTGCCTGGGTCACCCCGGGGCTGATCGACTGCCACACCCATGCGGTGTTTGGCGGTAACCGCAGTGGCGAGTTCGAGCAGCGCCTGCAGGGCGTCAGCTATGCCGAGATTGCCGCCCAGGGCGGTGGCATTGCCAGTACCGTGCGCGCCACCCGGGCGGCCAGTGAAGAGCAGTTGCTGGCCAGCGCGCGGCAGCGGGTCCAAGCATTGATGCGCGATGGCGTGACCACCCTTGAGATCAAGTCAGGCTACGGCTTGGACCTGGCCAGCGAGCGCAAGATGTTGCGCGTCGCTCGGCGTCTGGGCGAAGCGCTACCGCTGACCGTGCGCAGCACCTGCCTGGCCGCTCACGCCTTGCCGCCGGAATACGCCGGGCGCGCCGATGACTACATCCAGCATATCTGTGACGAGCTGCTGCCAGCGTTGGCCGGCGAAGGCCTGGTCGATGCGGTGGATGCCTTCTGCGAACACCTGGCGTTCTCGCCGGCGCAGGTTGAGCGGGTGTTCATCAAGGCGCGCGAGCTGGGCTTGCCGGTCAAGCTGCATGCCGAGCAGTTGTCATCGCTGCACGGCTCTAGTCTGGCGGCCCGTTATCAGGCGCTGTCGGCCGATCATCTGGAGTTCATGACCGAAGACGACGCCATCGCCATGGCCGCGGCGGGCACCGTCGCGGTGCTGCTGCCGGGCGCGTTCTACTTCCTGCGCGAAACCCAGTTGCCACCGATGGAGGCGCTGCGTCGGCACGGGGTGAAGATCGCCCTGGCCAGCGACCTCAACCCTGGCACCTCGCCCGGCCTGTCGCTGCGGCTGATGCTCAACATGGGCTGCACGCTGTTCCGCATGACCCCTGAAGAGGCGCTGGCCGGAGTAACTACGCATGCCGCCACGGCACTGGGCCTGGGCAGCACCCACGGCACGCTGGAAGCCGGCAAGGTCGCCGACTTCGTCGCCTGGCAGATCGAACGCCCGGCCGACCTCGCTTACTGGCTGGGCGGCGACTTGCCCAAGCGGGTAGTGCGCGGCGGTGTGCAATCAACTTTTTGAGCGAGACCTCATGGACAACGTACTGAGCTTTCACCAGGGCCGCCTGCCGCTGCTGATCAGCATGCCTCACGCCGGCCTCGGCCTGACCGCCGCGGTGCGCGATGGTCTGGTCGAGCAGGCACGCAGCCTGCCTGATACCGACTGGCATATCCCACGGCTGTATGACTTCGCCCGTGAGCTGGGCGCCAGCGTGATCGCGGGTGAGTACTCGCGGTTCGTCATCGACCTGAATCGGCCGGAAGATGACCAGCCGCTGTACGCCGGGGCAACCACCGGCTTGTATCCAGCGACCCTGTTCGAAGGTGAGCCGTTGTTCGCTGCCGGGTTGGAACCGTCTGCAGCAGAACGGGCCGAGTATCTCGAACAGATATGGCGGCCCTACCACGACACCCTGCGCCAGGAGCTGGCGCGTCTGCGTGAAACGTTCGGCTATGCACTGCTGTGGGATGCGCATTCGATCCGCTCGCACATCCCGCACCTGTTCGACGGCAAGCTGCCGGACTTCAACTTTGGCACCTTCAATGGCGCCAGTTGCGATCCGGCACTGGCCGAGCAGCTGCAGCGTACCTGCGCCCAGGCTTCGGGTTACAGCCATGTGCTCAACGGGCGCTTCAAAGGCGGCCACATCACTCGACACTACGGCGCCCCGGCCGAGCACGTGCATGCCGTGCAGCTGGAGCTGGCGCAGTGCACCTACATGAACGAGAGCGAGCCGTTCGCCTATCGCGACGACCTGGCGCAGCCTACTCAAGCCATACTGCGCCAGTTGCTCGAGGTGATGCTGGCCTGGGGTGAGGCGCGGTACGCGCGCTAGGCGCGCACCGCGCAGGGCTGCGCAGCCGGTCAGCTGCGATCAGGGTTGGCGAGGATGGTCAGTTCGCGGACGAGCAGGCGCTCCCTGGCCTGCTTGTCATCCGCCAGCGCCTGATACTCGACTGTCAATTGCTCCAGCGGGCGGTCGGGGAACTGGTCGGGCAGCGCCAGTACCTGTTCCTGGTAATGCGCTTCTATGGCGGCGAAGCGCTCGGCATGCGTGACCCGTAGATAGCGCTGCCATTCACTGTTGGCCACCGCGTAGTCGATAAACGCCTCGGAGCGTTCATCGCGCTGCACCCTGTCCACGGTGAGTGCCAGCTCGTCGCGGCTGACGTCGGCAAACGCTTCATAAAGCATGTTGTCATTCGGCACGCCGAGTTTGAGCTCGTGGTTGAGGCCGCGGCGGTAAGCCAGGCGTACTTCCGCCTCGTCGCGGCCCTTGGCGTTACCACGGGCAATCTCGTCCAGCCGCTGCAAGCGATACAGCCTGCGCAGCTCGCTGTACAGGCTTTGCTCCGAGTCGGCCGCTTCGGTCAGCAGGCGTTGCTGGTCGATCAGCAACTCGAGGTTCTGGAAGATCAGCAAGGCGCCGTCGTGGCAGGTCTGGTTACCGGTGGCTGGGTCGACCAGCGCTTCTTGTGCCACGGCATTGAGCAGCAGCCGATTGTCCGCACTGACCACCGCCGCCACCAGGACCTTGCGGATGCGCTGGCTGAAGGCGACCCGCGTGCTGCCGTTGCGATAGGGCGCCGCTTGCTGCAGGCGTCCAACCATCGCCAGCAGATGCTGGGCATCCCCGGCCTGTTGCAACTGCTGCCAGGCGTCCTCCAGCGCTTCGTTCTGCAGTGCCGAACCGAGCAGCCAGGCGCTCAGGCGCGGTTCATCGCCAGCAATTGGCAATACCGGATTATGCAAATGGCCACCCGCCAGTTCGTCGTCCGATGAAGTGACCAGCAGCAGGTCCTCGGGCACGTCCATGGCGAAGGTGAAGCTGCGCTGGCTCTCCGAAGAGGTGCGCGCACGGAACATGGTGTCGTGGGTCAGCGGGTTGTCGAACAGCGAGATCGACGATACCGGGAAGTCATTGTCGAGGTTGCTGAGGATATGCTCCGGCAGCTCGGTAAGCTGGTTTTCGCTGAGATCCAGCAGCTCCAGCGGCAGCACGCCATCGACCCAGCTCGGCCACTGCTGGATACCCATGTTGTTCAGTTCCAGCCGGCGCAGGTTACGCAGCCCTGGCGGGGCTTCGGCAATCGCAGCGAGGCGGTTGCCGGCAAGCTCGAGGACCGTCAACCGGGTCAGCTGGGCAATGGTTGCGAGCATGTGCTCGTCGACCTCCAGGCCCATGTCGCGGATCGACAGGTAGCTCAGCTCAGGCAGGCGCAGAAACGCAGTGGGCAGATCCGGGCTGGCCTGGACATGCTCGACAATGCGCAGGCTTTCCAGCTGCGGGAAGCGGCTGAAGAAGCTGTCCAGCTGCGCGGTGCTGCCGCTCATGCGCGACAGTGACAGATTGCGTACCCGCTCGTAGAAGAAAGCTGGGAGCTGCGGCGGGAAGTGGCTTATGTCGGTATTGGCCAGGCGTAAGGTAGTGCGCGTCAGGCCCAACTCCTGACTGCGCCAGAAGGCATTGATGGCGGCGTCCAGGCGGTAGCGCGCGATCATCACTGCTGGCTCCAGTGGCGCTGTCGAGCTGGACGCATTGCTCCAGTTGTCGAGGGCATCGCTGAGCGCCTGACGGCGTTGAGTGTGTTCCTGCAGGCGGTTGCTCAGGGCGGGTGACAGGTCGGCTTCGATGCGGCTGCTCATCTGGTCCTGATTGAGCATCACCCGTAGCAGCTGCTCCTCGACGAGCGGGTTGCCTTGCAGAAGGATGGTTGTAGCCGGGCCGCTGCCAGGCTCGTCGCCGAGCAGGTAGCTGGGCAGGGTACGAATCTGGTTGTCGCGCAGCGAGAGCTCACCAAGCTGCACCAGCGCATTCTGGCTCAGGCCTTCGGGCCAGTGGTCAAACAGCATCCGTTCAAGGCCGAGGAAGTCCAGCGTGAGCACGCTGAAGTCGGCCTGATAGCGGGACGACAAGCGATTGCCGCTCAGATCAAGGCGGCGTAACTGGCTCAGGTTGGCCAGGCTTTCGATGTCGACACCACTGAGCGGCAGGTTCTGATTGATCACGCTGAGCGATTCCAGTGCCGGAAAATGCTGACCGATCAGCGAAATACCGAACAGCAGTTGTGAGGGAGCGGCCTGGGCCGAATACGGCCGGCTGATCTCCAGCGTGCGCAGTTGCGGGAACTGGCAAAACAGATTGATCAGTTGTCGCTCATGCACCGTCCAGCCGCTGGTGTTGCCGAAACCAGGCTCGATCAGTTGCAACTGGGTGACCGATGCGCCGAAGAACTCCGGCAGATTGTCGGGGAAACTTGCCAGGTTGACGGCTTGCAGGCGCAGCACTGGTGACTCTCCAGCGAGCGTTGGCAATGCGCTGTCGTGCCAGTGCTGCATGAACTGATCAGCCAGCCGCGTCATCGCGTCAGCCTCGGCACTGGTGCCGGTGTGGCTGGCATGCCAATCGTCCAGCCGGCTGCGCAGGGTGCTGCGCTGGTCGAGCAGGCGTTGCAGCAGGGCATTGATATCGGCCCGGTTCATGCCGCTGTCCTGCAGATGGTTGAGGATCTGATCGGCTGACCATGCGGTGCGTTCAGGCAGGCCGGTGAGCCTGACCATGCGCAGCAAGGCATGCCGGGTAAAGCCCGCTGCCGGGCCGCCGCGCCCGCCCAGGGTATAGCCAAGACGGCCGTCGGCCAGCCGCATCGGTGAGCGGTAGCCAGGGCGCACTGCTTGCATTGCGAGCATCTCGCGCAGCGTCTGGCGTGGCATCAGTGGCGCTTGCTGGATGAACTCGCGCAGGCGCCGCGCATCGGTAATGCCGGCGCTGCTCAGGCTTTCCTGAAGCGCCACAGGCAGGGCTTGCAGCAGTGCGCCATACAGCGATGAATGCACCTGCGGCGCGGTGTTGTCGGCAGGGTCCAGGTACAGATAACCGGCGGCGGCGCTGACCACGGTGATCGGTTGCTGGGCATCTTGCGGGCCGATGCTGTCGGCACTCAGAGGCGAGGTGATGCGTTGTTCCAGACGCAGCGCCAGATCCGCTGGCCAGCCAGGCAATTGCTGCAGGCTGCGCAGGATCAGGCGGTCGCTGTCCCAGTTGCGCACGCTGTGCAGGTAGAGGCCTTCATAGGCTCGGTTGAGGCGCACCTGTTGTTGATAGACGCGAATCTCCTCGGCCAACCGGCGCGGGATTTTTCCGCTGGTCAAGCCGACGGCTTCCTCGGCGCTGGCATGGCGCAGCAGCTCCTCGATGATCGGCACCGGCAGTTGCGGGTATTGCTGCGCGATGACTGCCGCGCCCTGGCTCTGGCTGGGCCAGTGCTGACGATACTGTTTGGCGAACTCAGCGCGCAGGGCGCCAGGTTCGGTGAGTGTCGCGCGCAACTGTCGATCGAGATTGAAGCGGACCATGCTGTCCTCAAGGGCTGCCGGCAGCCGTTGGTTCTCGCTGAGTATGCGCCGCAGTGCAGCCTGGTCGCTGTCGGTAATCTGCAGGATGCGCAGGGCGCTGATGTCATCGAAGCTGGCGCTGAGGTGGCCAAGCCGGCGAAACAGCTCAAGCCCTTGCCATTCGCGCGGGCGGTCCAGGCCGTGCAGCCATGCCCCCGCGCCGTTGTGGCGCAGAGGCGGCGCATAGGCCGATGGCCGGCGCGGGTGCTGGATGCGAAACTGCGCGTCGGTTGCGCTGCGGCTCACCGCAAAGGTCTGATCGGGCAGGCGCAGCCAGCTGCGGCCATCGTGCTGATACAGCCCCAGTGCATCCGCTTCGAGCTCGGCCGGCAGGCTGATGTCTTGCGCATAGGGCGTCAGGTCAGGCCGCCACAGACGCAGCTGGCCTGCTTCGACCTCGACTGTTTCCAGTTCTTCGATCCACGAGGGTGTGTCGACGGGTGAGGGCTCAACGGGTGGTTCTGTGACCAGTCCGGCGCCGGGTTTGCCGACAGCCGCGCCGAGGCCGCTGCCGACGACATGGCTGCCCGCGGCAAAAGCCGCCATCAGTGCAACGTTCTCGACCACATCCATCAGGTAGGCATGGGCTTTTTCGCGATCATCGTGCTGCCAGCTTTCGATCCCTTCATAGACCTCGTAGCTCAGTTGCAGGGCACACACGCCCATCATCACCTCACCGAGTACCGGGATGAAAAAGCCCGCTACGTTGAGCGCTGTCAGGCTCTGGGCCAACAGATGCTCGCGGTGCCTGACTGCCGAAATGACGTCGATGATCGCCGTCGGCATGGCATGAAACGCGGCATCCTGCTCGTGGCGGAATACCCGTTCGGTCACCAGCCCTTGCAGCAGCGAGCCTGTCAGCGGGCGGGTCTGCAGGTGCAGTTGGGCTTGCGGGTCAGGGGTTCTTTCATAAGTGCCGCGCACGCTCAGCTTGAGCGGTTGCAGGCGGTCGAGCAGTTTTTGCTGGATAAGCGCCTTGTTTCGCTCGGGCAGGCAGTGATCCAGATAGCCGATGTCGGCGAGCAGCCGGTCACGCAGGCTGGCCTCGCAGGCCGCCAACGAGGGGAATTGTTGCAGCGGGGTCTGCGGATCAGCGGGAATGTACAGCGCGACCACAGGCGCGGCGCCCTCGGCGGCAAAGTGGAGCAGGCGCAGGTCGGTCAGTTGCACATCCCATAGCGAGACGACACTGAACGTCAACGGCGCAGCGGGCAGCGGCTGGTCCAGCGGCGCCGCCAGGGCTGACTTGTACAGCGCCTCGCTGATGTCGCCTTTGAGGTAAGCCAGGTGCAGGCTCTGGGTAAAATTGCAGCGTTGTACCTGGGCCAGCTTGGCGTAGGTGTCCGGGTTGCTGCTGCGGGTGTCGGCGCTGTCGTAGTAGATGGCCTGCAGCAGCGCTTGATACTGACCGCCGATATCGAGCGTCCGGCACAGTTGGGCGAATCGTTCAGGCAGCAGTTCCAGCGCATTATGGATCGGCACCGTGCCCATGAAGCCCTTGTAGTCGAGGATCACGGACTTTTTCAGCAGTGCCTGCTCGTTGTCCATGCCGCCGGGCAGCGCCGCGCTTGCTTCAAAATTGCGCAACGCGTACTGCAGCAGCGAGCGGGTGGCTTGCCTGTAGGCACTGGCCGAGTCCACGGCCGGGTCCGCGGAGAGGGGCCGGACATCGAGCAAGTAGGTGGCGCTGACATCGACGTCGAGTTCGAGCTGCTGCTTGAGTGCATCGCTCAATTGCTGTCGGGCGAATTGCTCAAGGCCAGGCAGGTGCTGGAATAATTGCGCCACTTCGGCGGCGGCGTTCTGCAACAGCGCATGCTGTTCGGCCAGGGCCTTGACGATGGCTGGCTGCTGCAGGCCTGCCTTGGCCAGCCAGGCGGGTGGATTGGCGAGGGCGTTGCGCAGGGCGCTGTGCACCGCGGGCGAGGCCTTGCCAAGCCAGTTCGGGGTCTTGCTGGCGATCAGATGGTAGGCGCTGTTGAGTTCGGTTGAAGTGTTTGCGGCAGTAGTCATGGAAGAGCCCGTTCAGTTGGGGAAGGCTCTGCGACTATGTCTGCGGCGTGCAAACCCGTGCGGTACATATAGTGCGGGTTGCGGTGCGCTGGCTCAGATGGGCGCCGTTGCGGTGGTTGGCGCGTGTTGCCGATGCGCCCCGACATGATTCGGGTTTATGATGGCGGCAGCCGAAGAATAGCCCTTCATGGAGTGCGCAATGCAGACCCTGTACCCGCAGATCAAACCTTACGCCCGTCACGATCTGGCCGTGCAAGCGCCGCATGTGCTGTATGTCGACGAGAGCGGTTCGCCAGAAGGTCTGCCGGTGGTGTTCATCCACGGTGGCCCGGGTGCCGGCTGCGACGCGCAGAGCCGCTGCTACTTCGACCCGAACCTGTACCGCATCATTACCTTCGATCAGCGCGGTTGTGGCCGCTCGACCCCGCACGCCAGCCTGGAAAACAACACCACCTGGGACCTGGTCGAGGACATGGAGCGCATTCGCGAGCACCTGGGCATCGACAAATGGGTGCTGTTCGGCGGCTCGTGGGGCTCGACCCTGGCCCTGGCCTACGCGCAGAAACACCCCGAACGCGTACACGGGCTGATCCTGCGCGGCATCTTCCTCGCCCGCGCCCAGGAAATTCGCTGGTTCTACCAGGAAGGCGCGAGCCGACTGTTCCCTGACTACTGGCAGGACTACATCGCGCCGATCCCGCAGGACGAACGCGGCGACCTGGTCACGGCCTTCCACAAACGCCTGACCGGCAACGATCAGATCGCCCAGATGCACGCCGCCAAGGCCTGGTCGACCTGGGAAGGCCGCACTGCCACCCTGCGCCCCAATCCGCTGGTGGTCGATCGCTTCTCCGAACCGCAGCGGGCGCTGTCGATTGCCCGCATCGAATGCCACTATTTCACCAATAATGCGTTCCTGGAGCCTGATCAACTGATCCGCGACATGCCCCGCATCGCCCACCTGCCGGCGGTTATCGTGCATGGCCGCTATGATGTGATCTGCCCGCTGGACAACGCCTGGGAGCTGCATCAGGCCTGGCCCAACAGCGAGCTGAAAGTGATCCGCGATGCCGGCCACGCTGCGTCCGAGCCGGGTATCACCGACGCGCTGGTGCGCGCCGCCGACCAGATGGCCCGGCGCTTGCTGGACCTGCCGTTGGAAGAAGCGTGAAGGCCCTGCTGCAGCGCGTGCAGAGCGCACGCGTCGAAGTTGCCGGCGAAGTGGTCGGTGCGGTCGAGCAGGGTTTGCTGGTATTGGTGGCGGTCGAGCCTGCAGATACCCGCGAACATGCCGACAAACTGTTGCACAAGCTGCTTAACTACCGGGTGTTCAGTGATGCCGATGGCAAGATGAATCTGTCGCTCAAGGACATCGGCGGCGGCCTGCTGCTGGTGTCGCAGTTCACCCTGGCCGCCGATACCCGCAGTGGCATGCGCCCGGGCTTCTCGACCGCCGCGCCACCTGCGCTTGGCGCCGAGTTGTTCGAGTATCTGCTGGGTCAGGCACGGGCGTCCCATGACGACGTTGCCAGTGGCCGTTTTGGTGCAGATATGCAGGTTCATCTGGTCAATGATGGCCCCGTAACATTTATGTTACAAATCTGAGGCGAAATAACCGCTTGTTTGTACAAAACAAGAGGGTTTTGACGATAAATAGTTGTTGCCGCCTGATGCGTTGTCACGCGGCCTGCTAGATAATCGCGCGGCTGTAGAGACCTGCGTTCGCAGGTCCGTTTTACCAAGACTTGAGGACTGTCTGGAGCCGTTTGGGGAATCATTGAGCCCTTACGGGGTCCGAACAGTGCTCGCCAACCCGGCATTTGTAGCTGGCCGTTGGTTTCATGATCTGTTTTCGGCGAGGGTTGCTCGTGATTGTAAGTCCCCGTAATGCACCAAAGATCCCCGGCAATCGGTTGCGTACCGCCCTGGCGGCTGGCGTGGCCTTGGTCGGCCTGCTGAGCGCGGGTCAGCTGTGGGCATTCAACCTTGACGACGTCGCCGCCAAGGCGAAGGATCTGGCCGGTCAGAAGTACGAAGCACCGAAGAGCAATCTGCCGGCGGTGTTCCGTGACATGAAGTACGCCGACTACCAGAAGATCCGTTTCCTCCAGGAAAAGGCCGAATGGGCTCAGGACAAGACCCCGTTCAAGCTGTCGTTCTATCACCAGGGCATGCACTTCGACACGCCGGTGAAAATCAACGAAGTCACCGCCTCCAAGGTTGAAGAGATCAAGTACGACGCCAGTCGTTTCGATTTCGGCGACGTGCCGCACGACGCCAAGACCGTGGAAAACCTCGGCTACGCCGGTTTCCGCGTGCTCTACCCGATCAACAAGGCTGACAAGCAAGACGAAATCATGACATTGCTTGGCGCCAGCTACTTCCGCGTAGTCGGTAAGGGCCACGCCTACGGCCTGTCGGCGCGTGGCCTGGCCATCGACACCGCGCTGCCGTCGGGTGAAGAATTCCCGCGGTTCACCGAATTCTGGGTCGAGAAGCCCAAGCCGGCCGACAAGCACCTGGTGATCTACGCCCTGCTTGATTCGCCGCGCTCCACCGGTGCCTACAAGCTGACCGTACGCCCGGGCAGCGACACCATCGTCGACGTCAAGTCGCGCATCTACCTGCGTGACCACGTCAGCCGTCTGGGCGTTGCACCGCTGACCAGCATGTACCTGTTCGGCCCTAACCAGCCGTCCAAAGTGCTCAACTACCGCCCAGCCCTGCACGACTCCGAAGGCCTGGCGATCCATGCAGCCAACGGTGAATGGCTGTGGCGTCCGCTGAACAACCCGCGCCACCTGGCCGTGAGCAACTTCAGCGTGGAAAACCCGCGTGGTTTCGGCCTGATGCAGCGCCACCGCGCCTTCAGCGACTACGAAGACCTCGACGACAACTACCAGAAGCGTCCAAGCGCCTGGATCGAGCCGCAAGGCGACTGGGGCAAGGGCACTGTCGATCTGGTCGAGATTCCGACCGCTGATGAAACCAACGACAACATCGTTGCCTTCTGGAGCCCGGAAACTCTGCCTGAGCCAGGCCAGCCAGCGGATTACAACTATCGCCTGCATTGGACCATCGACGAGGCCAAGTTC
Source organism: Pseudomonas shirazensis (assembly GCF_050496565.1). Classification (GTDB taxonomy): domain Bacteria; phylum Pseudomonadota; class Gammaproteobacteria; order Pseudomonadales; family Pseudomonadaceae; genus Aquipseudomonas; species Aquipseudomonas shirazensis_A. The sequence continues at coordinate 196,155 of NZ_JBNWAE010000001.1, read as the reverse complement.
CAGGCCCCTGATCTGGGCTGGGTCAAGCAGACCCTGCGTTCCACCGGTGACGTCAAGCAGTCCAACCTGATCCGTCAGCCAGATGGCAGCGTAGCCTTCCTGGTCGATTTCGCCGGTCCCGTACTGGCCGCCCTGCCAGAGGACAGCGCCGTGCGCAGCCAGATCAGCGTTGGTGACAATGCCGAGGTGGTCGAGAACAACCTGCGCTACAACCCGGAAACCAAAGGCTGGCGCCTGACCCTGCGGTTGAAGATCCAGGATCCGAAGAAGTCCACCGAGATGCGTGCCGCGCTGCTCCAGGACGTCCCGGTCGAAGCGCCAAAACCGGCCAAGGACAGCAAGCATGTCAAGGCTGCGGCCAAGCATGCCAAGGCTGAAAAGCCTGCCGAGCAACCTGCTGCAGACGCGGCAGCCACCCCTGCGGCCCCGGTCACCACCGAGAAAGTGTTGACCGAGACCTGGACCTATCAGTTGCCTGCCGATGAGTAATTCGAACCTACGGCCAGTCTCGGTTGCCGAGTACCTGGCCCACCTGCCCCTGAGTGATGAGCAGCGCGCGCAACTGGCCGACTGCAACTCGTTCAGCGAGCTGCACCAGCGTCTGGCGGCCGATCCGGCCGCCGGCTCTGCCGAGGCGTCGGTGGCTGCCCGCCTGACCGTCGGCAGTGCCGGCGAGATGGAAGAGGCCGAGATGCTCGGCGTCGACAGCAATGGCAACCTGAGCCTGAAGATCGCTCCGCCGATCACCCGCACCCGGGTGTTGCCGGAACCATGGCGGACCAACGTGCTGGTGCGCATGTGGCGGCGCCTGACCGGCCGCCCCAACGCCCCGCAACCGCCTCAGCGCGAGCTGCCGGCGGCACGCTGGCGCTGGGTAGGCTCGATGCGCCGTTACATCCTGCTGGCCCTGATGCTCGGTCAGACGTTTGTCGCTGGCTGGTACATGAAGGGTATCCTGCCGTATCAGGGCTGGTCGTTCGTCGACCTTGACGAAGTGCTCAGCCAGCCGCTGTGGGATACCGTGGTGCAGGTCTGGCCGTATGCCTTGCAGACCTCGATCCTGATCCTCTTCGGCATTCTCTTCTGCTGGGTTTCGGCCGGCTTCTGGACCGCCCTGATGGGCTTCCTCGAGCTGCTCACCGGGCGCGACAAGTACAAGATTTCCGGCAGCAGTGCCGGCAGCGAGCCGATCGATGCCCAGGCGCGTACTGCGCTGGTCATGCCGATCTGCAACGAAGACGTGCCGCGGGTGTTTGCCGGCCTGCGCGCGACCTTCGAGTCGGTCGCCGCCTCCGGCAACCTTGACCGCTTCGACTTCTTTGTACTCAGCGACTCCAACGATCCGGATATCGCCGTGGCCGAGCAACAGGCCTGGCTGGAAGTGTGCCGCGAGGCCAAAGGCTTTGGCCGGATCTTCTATCGCCGCCGTCGCCGCCGGGTCAAACGCAAGAGCGGCAACCTCGACGACTTCTGCCGTCGCTGGGGCAGCGAGTACAAGTACATGGTGGTGCTCGACGCCGACAGCGTCATGAGCGGTGAATGCCTGAGCAGCCTGGTGCGCCTGATGGAGGCCAACCCAGACGCCGGTATCATCCAGACAGCGCCCAAGGCGTCGGGCATGGATACCCTCTATGCGCGTCTGCAGCAGTTCGCTACCCGTGTCTACGGCCCGCTGTTCACCGCTGGCCTGCACTTCTGGCAGCTGGGCGAATCGCACTACTGGGGGCACAACGCGATCATCCGCATGAAGCCCTTTATCGAGCACTGCGCGTTGGCGCCGTTGCCGGGTAAAGGTGCCTTTGCCGGCGCGATCCTCTCTCACGACTTCGTCGAAGCTGCGCTGATGCGCCGCGCCGGCTGGGGTGTGTGGATTGCCTACGACCTGGATGGCAGCTACGAAGAATTGCCACCCAACCTGCTCGACGAGCTCAAGCGTGACCGTCGCTGGTGCCACGGCAACCTGATGAACTTCCGCCTGTTCCTGGTCAAGGGCATGCACCCGGTACACCGTGCGGTGTTCCTGACGGGGGTGATGTCGTACCTGTCGGCGCCGTTGTGGTTCTTCTTCCTGGTGCTGTCGACGGCGTTGCTGGCGACCAACACCTTGATGGAGCCGCAATACTTCGTCGAGCCGTTCCAGTTGTACCCGCTGTGGCCGCAATGGCACCCGGAGAAGGCCATCGCGCTGTTCTCCACCACGGTGGTATTGCTGTTCCTGCCCAAGCTTTTGAGCATCATCCTGATCTGGGCCAAGGGTGCTACCGAATTCGGTGGGCGCTTCAAGGTGACCGTGTCGATGCTCATCGAGATGCTGTTCTCGATGCTGCTGGCGCCGGTGCGGATGATCTTCCACACCCGCTTCGTCTTGGCCGCGTTCCTTGGCTGGGCCGCGACCTGGAACTCGCCGCAGCGTGATGACGACTCCACGCCGTGGAGTGAAGCGGTGCGTCGGCATGGTCCACAGACCCTGCTCGGCGTGGCCTGGACGGTGCTGGTGGCCTGGCTCAACCCAAGCTTCCTGTGGTGGCTGGTGCCGATTGTTGGTTCGCTGATGCTGTCGATCCCGGTATCGGTGATTTCCAGCCGCGTGGGCCTCGGTCTGCGCGCCAAGGACGAGAAGCTGTTCCTGATTCCCGAGGAATACGCCACGCCAACCGAGCTGCTCGCCACTGACCAGTACACCCACGAGAACCGTTGGCATGCGTTGAACGACGGCTTCGTGCGGGCTGTGGTCGACCCGCGGCAGAACGCGCTGGCCTGCGCCATGGGCACTGCCCGGCATGGCCAGTCGGCGGCGATCGAGGCACTGCGTGAAGAGCGCATCGCCAAGGCGCTGGAAGTCGGTCCTGCCGGGCTGGATGGCAATACGCGCCTGGCGCTGTTGAGCGACCCGGTGGCGCTGTCGCGTCTGCACGAGCGGGTCTGGGCTGAGGAGCATGCAGCCTGGATTGACGCCTGGCGCAGTTCGATCAACAGCGATCCACATTCGCCGTTGTTGCCGTTGCATCCAGAGGGTGATGCACAGCCTGCCATGGTTGGCGCCTGATATAACGCTGGGGCCGCTTCGCGGCCCTTTCCGACCGGTCCGGCGCCCCGGCAAGGCCGCTCCTACAGGTAACAACGCGTAGGACGGCCCTGCCGGGGCGCCGGGGCGGTCGCGGAAAGTCTGATGTAACGCTGGGGCCGCTTTGCGGCCCTTTCGCGACGCAAGGCCGCTCCTACAGGTACAACGCGATCCCTCTATAGGAGCGGCCTTGTGTCGCGAAAAGGGCGCAGAGCGCCCTCAGGGCCCCTCGATACCCCCATTCTTTTTGGCCAACAAAGTCCCCCCCAGCTCTAGGTCCCGGGCCGCGCATGCGTTAGCATCGCTTCCGGTATTCCGAGCAGGCCAGTACGGCCGTGCCAACAATAAGATTCGTACTCTTTCTTTGCTAGGGGACTTGGTGATGATGAAGAAATACCTGTCGCGACTGCTGGTCGGCGTCACGGCGCTGGTCGCGGTGACTGCGGCCCAGGCCGGCGCCATCGACGATGCGGTCAAGAGCGGCACCCTGCGGGTCGGCATGGACCCAACCTACATGCCCTTCCAGATGACCAACAAGCGTGGCGAGATCATCGGCTTTGAAGTCGATATCCTCAAAGCCATGGCCAAGTCCATGGGCGTCAAGCTGGAGACCGTCTCCACCGCGTACGACGGCATCATCCCGGCCCTCCTGACCAACAAGTTCGACATGATCGGCAGCGGCATGACCCTGACTCAGGAACGCAACCTGCGCCTGAACTTCAGCGAACCGTTCATCGTGGTCGGCCAGACCCTGCTGATCCGCAAGGAACTGGCGGGCGAGATCAAGTCGTACAAAGACCTGAACAGCGACAAGTACCGCATCACCTCCAAGCTCGGCACCACCGGCGAGATGGTGTCCAAGAAGCTCATCAGCAAAGCCAAGTACCACGGCTATGACAACGAGCAGGAAGCGGTCATGGACGTGGTCAACGGCAAGGCTGACGCCTTTGTCTACGACGCCCCATACAACGTGGTGGCGGTCGAAAAGGCCGGCGCTGGCAAGCTGCTGTTCCTCGAAGAACCCTTCACCTACGAGCCACTGGCGTTCGGCCTGAAGAAAGGCGACTACGACAGCATCAACTTCATCAACAACTTCCTGCACCAGATCAAGCACGACGGCACCTATGATCGGATCCACGACAAGTGGTTCAAGAACAAGGACTGGCTCAAGGAAATGGAATAAGGGCCCAGGCCACAAGCCCAGGCTTTGACCCCGACGCGCAGGCAAACCCTGCGCGTTCGCATTTACGGAAGTACCCACGTGATCAAACACAAGAAAGCCCAGTGGCCCTGGCACGGGCTGACCGCGCTGGTGCTGGTCGGTCTGGCCATCAGCCTGTACCTCGCCACGTCGATGATGGCCTACGAGTGGCGCTGGAACCGCGTCCCGCAGTATTTCGCCTACCAGGCTGAAGAAGCTCAGCGCGCCGCCAGCTATGGCACGGTTGAAGAAATCGTGGTCCAGGGCGACAACGCACGCGTTACCCTCAAGGGTGAAGACGGCGAGCAGCAAGTGCTGGACGTGGTCAAGGACAGCCTGCAACTGAGCCGCGGCGATGACGTTGCCGAAGGCGATCAGATCGGCGTCACCCGCCATTGGGCAGCCGGGCCGTTGGCCTGGGGCCTGTGGACCACGCTGTGGCTTTCGGTAGTGTCCGGTGCGCTGGGCCTGGTGATCGGCCTGTTTGCCGGGTTGTGTCGGTTGTCCAACAACCCGACCCTGCGCGACCTGTCGACGGTCTACGTCGAGCTGGTGCGCGGCACGCCATTGCTGGTGCAGATCTTCATCTTCTACTTCTTCATCGGCACCGTGCTTAACCTCTCGCGCGAGTTCGCCGGGGTGGCCGCGCTGGCGCTGTTCACCGGCGCCTACGTGGCCGAGATCGTGCGGGCCGGGGTGCAGTCGATTGCCCGTGGGCAGAACGAAGCCGCACGTTCGTTGGGCCTGAATGCCAGCCAGTCGATGCGCCATGTGATCCTGCCGCAGGCGTTCAAGCGGGTGCTGCCGCCGCTGGCCGGGCAGTTCATCAGCCTGGTCAAGGACACTTCACTGGTCTCGGTGATCGCCATCACCGAACTGACCAAGAGTGGGCGCGAGGCGATCACCACCTCGTTCTCGACCTTCGAAATCTGGTTCTGCGTGGCAGGCCTGTACCTGCTGATCAACCTGCCGCTGTCGCACCTCGCCAGCCGGCTCGAGCGGAGGCTTGCGCAAAGTGATTGAAGTCCGTGATCTGTTGAAAGTGTTCGACACCCGTGGCCAGGTAGTGCGCGCGGTGGATAACGTCAGCACCGGCGTGGCCAAGGGTGAAGTGGTGGTGGTGCTGGGCCCGTCGGGCTCGGGCAAGTCGACTTTCCTGCGCTGCCTGAACGGCCTTGAGCACTTCGATGCCGGCTATGTGTCTATCAACGGCATACCGCTGGCCGACCCGAAAACCGACATCAACGCCTATCGCCGTGAAGTCGGCATGGTCTTCCAGCACTTCAACCTGTTCCCGCACATGACTGTGCTGGAGAACCTGTGCCTGGCGCAAAAGGTCGTGCGCAAGCGCAACAAGGCCGAGCGTGAGGCCAAGGCGCGGGCGCTGCTGGACAAGGTCGGGATCGCCGAGAAGGCCAACGAATTCCCGTCGCGGCTGTCCGGCGGCCAGCAGCAGCGCGTGGCGATTGCCCGGGCGCTGGCAATGGAGCCGAAGGTAATGCTGTTCGACGAGCCGACCTCGGCGCTCGACCCGGAAATGGTCGGCGAAGTGCTCGACGTCATGAAGACCTTGGCCAAAGAAGGCATGACCATGGTCTGTGTGACCCACGAAATGGGCTTTGCCCGCGAAGTGGCCGACCGCGTGCTGTTTTTCGATCATGGCAAGCTGCTGGAAGATTCGGCACCGGCGGCGTTCTTTGATTCGCCCAAAGACCCGCGCGCCCAGGCCTTTCTGCGCCAGGTGTTGTAAGCCCAAGGTTCGGTGCCGGCCAGGTTGGCCGGCACCGTTCTTCGGTTACAGGCTAAAACGGCCGACCATGCCCCGCAGGTCCCGTCCCAACTGCTCCAGCTCTCCACTCGAAGCGGCGGTTTGCTCACTTGCCGCGCTGGTTTGATCGGACACATCACGCACATTCAGCACGCTGCGATTGATCTGCTCGGCAACTACGCTCTGCTCCTCGCTGGCGGTGGCGATCTGCTGGTTCATACCCTGAATATTGGACACCGTCTGGGTGATCTGGCCCAACGCATCGCCGGCCTGGCGGCTCAGCTCGACGCTGCGCTCGGTGAGCTGCTTGCTGTTGTCGAGCAGGTGGGTGACCTGATCGGTGCCACTGTGCAGGTTGTCGATCAATTGCTCGATCTCCTCGGTCGATTGCTGGGTACGTTGTGCCAGCCCGCGCACTTCGTCGGCAACCACGGCAAAGCCACGGCCTGCCTCGCCAGCCCGCGCTGCTTCGATGGCCGCGTTCAAGGCCAGCAGGTTGGTCTGCACCGAGACTGACTTGATCACATCCAGAATGCTGCCGATGCGCTGGCTCTCGGCGGCCAGGTGGTGCATGGCCTCCAGGCAATGGTCCATCTGTGCGGCCAACTGCTCGATCTCGGCCACGGCCAGGGTGACCACGGCATCGCCCTGTTGCGCCTGCTGGTCGGCGCTAGTGGCGGCCTGCGCGGCCTGTTCGGCGTTCTGCGCGACCTCCTGGACGGTGGCGCTCATCTGATTCATGGCAGTGGCGACCTGGTCGGTATCCTCCTTCTGCTGGTTGATCCGTGCCTTGGTGTCCTGGCTGGCCACGGCCAGTTGCGAGGCCGCGCTGGAGAGCTGATCGACGCCCTGATCGATGCCGCCGATCAGCTCACGCAGGCTCACGGTCATGTCGCGCATGCTGGTCTGCAACTGGCCCAGCTCGTCGCGCCGTTCAACCGTGTCCAGCTGGCTGAGGTCCCCCCTAGCGATGCGCGCGGCCTGGGCCAGGGTCTGGCGCAGGGGCTGGAGTATCTGCCCGGTGATCAACCAGGCGGCGATGACCCCGACCAGCAGTGCCATCAACGCGACGCTGGTCAGCAGCGAGCGGTCTTCAATGGCCTCATGGTCGCGCTGTTCGATCTTCTGCTTGGCCAAGGCAACGCTGGCGGCACTCAGTTGGTCGCCGAGCTTCTCCATGTCGTTGTGTAGTTGTTCCACCTCGATCGCGGCGCTGCGGTACTGCTCAAGGCTGCTGCGATAGCGCCCCAGCTCGGCGCCAGGGCGTTCGGTCAAGCTGCGCGGCAGGCCCAACGGCGCCAGAGCGCCAAGCAGTTGCGCAAGCGTGCTGTCGGCGGCGCTCAGGGCCGAGTCGCCGACTTTGGCGAACGCCTCCAGCGGCGAGTAGGTGTAGGCCGGCAGCAGGCTTTGCTGGTTGGCGCCCTCGACGTGCCGCGAGAGGCTATCCATCAAACCGATCACGTTATTCTGCTGACCGTCGGCTGAGAGTTTCAGCAGGGTCTGGTTCTGCAATTCGTCGATCGCCTGGCCCAGCGTGTGCTCCTGCTGTTGCATGCCCTCACGCAGTTGCCGGCGCTTGTCGACCGCCTGTTGCAGCAGGCCGAAGTCTTCGCGCAGGCGTTTGAGCTGTTGCAGTTTCTGCGTGAGCAGCTGGCGTGACTGGTCGACCGAGCTGCGTTGCTGGAGGGTGGCGAGCATGCTCTCGAGCTGCTCGATGATGGCGCTGATGCGCGTCCTGCTGGTCTCGTCGGCGAGCACCCGGTAGGTGATCCGCTCTGCGCGCAAGTCCTTGCTCAGGTCATTGATGTGGGTAATTTCGCTGAGTTGTTGCGAGCGGCTGATGGCGCCGTCGAGGGCGTTCCAGCCACTTATTGTGGTGGCCAGGGTAAGCAGCAGCACCACGCTGAAGCCCAGCGCCAACTTGAGCCTGACGCTCAGGTTGCCGAGCGTGCGATTGATAAAGCCGAACATGGCATACCTCCGTCCATTCAAGATGACCACGGACTGTGGCCATGCCTGCTCATCGGCGCGGAGGCTGTAGGACTTGACCTGCAAATCCTGTAGGAAAGTTCGCTGCGCGGCCTAGGAAGATTCCTAGGGCGCACACAGATGGGTTGCTCGCCTAGAGTCGGAAACGCCCCACCAAATCCTGCAGGTGGTTGCCCAGGCGCGCCAGCTCGACGCTGGAGCTGGCGGTCTCTTCACTGGCTGCCGAGGTCTGGTCGGAGATATCGCGCACGTTCATCACGCTGCGGTTGATCTCTTCGGCGACCGCGCTCTGCTGCTCGGCGGCAGTGGCGATCTGCTGGTTCATGGCCTGGATCGACGACACCGTGCGGGTGATCGTCTCCAGCGAACCGCCGGCACGCCGAGTCAGCTCGACGCTGCTCTCGGTCAGGTCGCGGCTGGCGTCCATCACGCTGGCTACGCGTTGGGTGCCGCTCTGCAGGCCGGCGATCAGCGCTTCGATCTCTTCGGTTGATTGCTGCGTGCGCTGAGCCAGGCTGCGCACTTCGTCGGCCACTACCGCAAAGCCGCGCCCGGCCTCACCGGCGCGCGCAGCTTCGATGGCGGCGTTGAGGGCAAGCAGGTTGGTCTGCTGAGCGACTGCCTTGATCACATCGAGCACGCTGCCGATCTTGTCGCTTTCGCCCTTGAGCTGGTTCATCGCCTCGCTGGAGTTGTTCACTTCGCTGGCCAGACGCTCGATCTGAGCGATCGCTTCGCCGACCACACGATCACCCTCACGGGCCTGCTGGTCGGCCGCCAGGGCGGCCTCGGAGGCTTGTTCAGCGTTGCGTGCAACTTCATGTACGGTAGCGGCCATTTCGTTCATGGCGGTGGCGACCTGGTCGGTTTCGATCTTTTGATTGTTGACCCCGGCGCTGGTCTGCTCGGTGACTGCCGACAGCTCTTCAGCCGCACTGGCGATCTGGGTGACGCCGTCGCCGATCCCGCCGATCAGCTCGCGCAGGCTCACAGTCATGCGCTGCATGCTGGCCTGCAACTGGCCGAGTTCATCGCGACGGTCGATCTGCAGGTTCTGGCTGAGGTCGCCGCTGGCCACCCGTTCTGCTGCGGTCAGGGTGTAGCGCAGTGGTATAACGATCTGGCGGGTGATGGCCCATGCCGCGATCAGGCCGAGCAACAGGGCCAACGCGGTGGCGCCGGCGAGCAGGGTCTTGGCTTGCTGCGTGCCTTGGTCGCGCACCTCGGTTTGCGAGCTGGTCATCTGCTTGCTGGTGTCGATCAGCACAGCGCCTTGTTCGGTCATGCGCTGCAGGGCCTGCTCGGCGGCGGTCTGGGCACTGGCAAACTGGTTGACCGCATCGCGGTAGGCGGCCAGCGCAGCCGAGGCGTCATCCAGGCTTGCGGCATATTCAGCCGGCAGCTTGGCCGGTAGCGCCTTGAGCACGGCCAGAGCCTGGTCGATGGCCGTCAGGGCGGTCTGCTGGAATTCAGGTTTACCGCTGTAGGTGTAACCGCGCACCTGGAAGCGTGCCTGCTGCAGCAGGGCGCTGACCTCGACGGCGTGTTGGTACTGGCTGACATCGCCGGCCGCCAGCAGGCGCTGCTGGACCTGGCTGATCAGTGCAGCGGCCTTGTCGGCGCTGTCGCCGAGCACGCTGCGGCTGGCATCGCGGCGCTGGCCGGCCTGGCGGATGTCAGCGAAGGCTTGTTGATACTGGCGCACTGCCTCACGTTGCTGCTCAAGACGCTGCACGTCGGCGGGCTGCTCGATCTGGCCGAGCATCAGTTGTACCTGGCGGTCCAGGTTGCCCAAGGCTGTTTCCAGCGCGGCGACGCCTTTTTCGTCGCGGTCACGCTCGTACTGCTGGCGAGCAATACGCAGTTCCTGGGTGTACTGATGGATCACCGAGATGTTGCCCAGCTTGTCGCCGCGCGAGGTAACGCCGTTGATACCGGACCAGCCAGTCAAGGTGATCGCCAGGGTCAGCAACAGGACCAGGCCAAAACCAAAGCCGAGCTTGCGGCTTACACTCATATTTCCCAGAGACTGGGTAACCCACTGGAACATGTTCGACTCCCCCGGCGTTGGCGCTGCAGATTTTTCTTGTGCTGCTCAGGCCATCGGCCTTGGCCGGGGAAACTTGACGGAAAAGTTCTGACCGATCAGTCAGAAAATCCGAGAAAGGAGGGCGGTGACGGCCGTTTCGACGCGCAGAATACGTGCACCCAATTGGACCGGTTGCAGGCCGGCCTTGGCCAGCAGGTCGACTTCGTAGGGGATCCAGCCGCCTTCCGGGCCGATTGCCAGGGTTACCGGCTGCTGCACGGCGCGAGGGCAGGCCGGGTAGTCGCCGGGATGGCCAACCAGGCCCAGGGTATCGGCGGCGATGGCCGGTAGCCGGTCTTCGACGAACGGCTTGAAGCGCTTCTCGATGATGACTTCCGGCAGCACCGTATCGCGCGCCTGTTCCAGGCCGAGGATGAGGTTTTCGCGGATTGCCTCGGGGGTGAGAAACGGCGTTTGCCAGAAGCTTTTCTCGACCTTGTAGCTGTTGAGCAGGATCAGCCGTGGCACGCCGAGGGTGGCGATGGTCTGGAACAGCCGGCGCAGCATCTTCGGCCGCGGCACGGCAAGGACAAGGGTCAATGGCAGCTTGGTCGGCGGCTGCTGGTCAAAGCTGACCTGCAGTTCGGCTTCGTGGCCCTCCAGGCGAACTACACTGGCCTGGCCCATCAGCCCATCGATCTGGCCCACGCGCAGGGTGTCGCCCACGGCAACGCGGTGGATCTCTTGCATGTGGGTGAAGCGCCGATCAGCCAGCACGACGCGGTCGGCCGCGATGAAGTCGGCCTGTTCAAGCAGCAGCAGGTTCATGGCTGGGTCGCTGGCGGCTGGTCTTCCGGATCGTCGGCAGCGGGCTCTTCGAGCGGCCCACGTTTGCGGATCAGGCCACCACAGAGCACGCCGATTTCGAACAGCAACCACATCGGCACGGCCAGCAGGGTCTGCGAGAAGATATCCGGCGGAGTCAGGACCATGCCGACCACGAAGCAGCCGATGATCACGTAGGGGCGGATCTTGCGCAGGTACCTGACGTCGACCACGCCGATCCACACCAGCAACACCACTGCAACCGGGATCTCGAACGCTACGCCGAAGGCGAAGAACAGGGTCATGACGAAATCAAGGTAGCTGGCGATGTCGGTCATCATCGACACCCCTTCCGGGGTGGCGCTGGCGAAGAAGCCGAAAATCAGCGGGAACACCAGGAAGTAGGCGAAGGCCATGCCGGCATAGAACAGCACGATGCTAGAGACCAGCAGCGGGATGGCGATGCGCTTTTCATGGCGATACAGGCCCGGGGCGATGAAGCCCCAGATCTGATGGAGGATCACCGGAATCGCCAGGAACAGCGAAACGATCATGGTCAGCTTGAACGGCGTCAGGAACGGCGAGGCCACGTCGGTGGCGATCATCGTCGCGTTGGCCGGCAGGTGATCGCGCAGCGGCGCCGAGACCAGGGTGTAGATCTGCTGGGCAAACGAGAACAGCCCGGCAAAGATCAGGAAGATCACTGCGATACAACGCAGCAGGCGTGTCCGCAGTTCGGTCAGGTGCGAAACCAGCGGCATCGGCTGGTCGTGGTCCGGTCTATCGCTCATGGGGCTCGTGGCGTCTGGGGCGGCTCAGGGATGGCGGCCGGGGCAACAGGCGTGCTCGGCTCGGCGGGCACTGCGGTAGGGGCTTGCGCTGCGGCTGGCGGCTCTGCCAGCGGCACGATCGGCGCGCCAGCGTCTACCGGCGGTTGGGCCGGCTTGGGCGGCTCTGCCTGTGGGTTGAGGATGCGCCGGGCCTCCTGCTCCATCGACAGGATGTGCTCGTTGTGCAGCTGACGGCGGATGTCGTCGGCGCCGATTTCGCGCTCGACTTCCATCTTGATGCTGTTGAAGCTGCGCTTGAGCCGGCCGATCCACAGCCCCGCGGTACGCGCGGCGCCGGGCAGGCGCTCGGGGCCGAGCACCACCAGGGCGACCAGGCCGACGAGCAGCAACTCGCTGAAGCTGATGCCAAACATGGGTCAGTCTTTCCGCTGCGGCTCTTGGACCGGCTGGGCCTGGCCCTCGAGGGTGGTGTGCGGTTGAGTCAGCGGCGCGGTGGTATGGGGCTGCTGGGTTGGCGGCACCGGCTGCATCGGTTGCACCGGCGGCGGAGTCTGCTCGGCAGGTTTGTGTTCTTCGTCGCTCATGGCCTTGCGAAAGCCCTTGATCGACTCACCGAGGTCACCGCCGAAGTTTTTCAGCTTCTTGGTGCCGAACACCAGGACCACCACGACAAGCAGGACGATCCAGTGTTTCCAGTCAAAAATACCCATTTTGTACTCCTGAAAAAGGTGTGTCGGCTTCGCCAATACGCTCCTTGCAGGAGCGGCCTTGCCGGGGCGCCGGATCGGTCGGAACAGGCTGCAAGGCAGCCCCATCAATCAGTGCATCACTATCAGGCCGAAGGCTGCCGCGCTGCCTTCTCATCATGCCCGGACAACCCAAAGCGGCGGTCCAGCTCATCCAGCACCGCCTGCGGATGTTGCCCCAGTGCCGAAAGCATCACCAGGCTATGGAACCACAAGTCCGCTGTTTCGTAGATGACATCACTGCAGTCGCCGCTGTGCTCAGCGTCCTTGGCAGCAATGATGGCCTCGACCGACTCTTCACCGACCTTCTCGAGGATCTTGTTCAAACCCTTGTGATAGAGGCTGGCAACGTAGGAGCTGTCCGGGGCCGCGCCTTTGCGGGCCTCCAGTACTTCGGCAAGACGGGTCAGGGTATCGCTCATGTCAGTGGCCTGCGCGGTAAATTGCATCGGGATCTTTCAAAACCGGGTCGACGATGACCCATTGGCCATTCTCGAAGACGCGGTAGAAGCAGCTTTCGCGGCCTGTGTGGCAAGCGATATGGCCCAGTTGCTCGACCATCAGGATGATCACGTCGGCGTCGCAGTCCAGGCGCATCTCGTGCAGCTTCTGCACATGGCCGGATTCTTCACCCTTGCGCCACAGCTTGCCACGCGAGCGCGACCAGTAGATAGCACGGTTTTCGGCGGCAGTCAGGGCCAGCGCTTCGCGGTTCATCCAGGCCATCATCAGTACGCGACCGCTTTTATGGTCCTGGGCAATTGCCGGCACCAGGCCATCGCTGTCCCACTTGATCTCGTCCAGCCAGTCTTTCATCGTCGACTCCAAAACCGGGCCCGCTCCGCTACCGGGCCTGTTGCGTTAGTGTGCCAGCCAGCAGCGTGGCTGGCTATCGGCGTACCACCAGGTACAGCCCGGCGCTGAGCATCAACCAGGCCGGCCACGCCGCTGGCGCACCCAGGTTGACGGCGCCCGTGGCAAGGATGGCGCCACCGGCGAGCAGGCCGGCACCGAGCAGGCGCAGCGCCCATTGGTCGCCATTCCGGCGCCGCTCGGGCATCTGCGGGTCGTGCAGGTGCGGTTGCGACAGCCGCTCGAGCAGGTCGCGGGTCATGTCGGCCAGGTGCGGCAGTTGCTCGGCCTGGCTGTAGATATTGCCCAGCACCGCCTTGGGGCTCATGCGCTCGCGCATCCAGCGCTCCAGAAACGGCTTGGCTGTGCTCCACAGGTCCAGCTCCGGGTACAGCTGACGGCCCAGGCCTTCGATGTTGAGCAGGGTCTTTTGCAGCAGTACCAGCTGCGGCTGGACTTCCATGTTGAAGCGCCGCGCGGTCTGGAACAGGCGCATCAGCACCTGGCCAAACGAGATGTCTTTCAGCGGCTTCTCGAAGATCGGCTCGCACACGGTGCGGATCGCCGCTTCGAATTCATTGACCTTGGTGTGCGCCGGGACCCAGCCGGAGTCGATGTGCAGCTCGGCTACACGGCGATAATCACGGCGGAAGAAGGCGATCAGGTTGCGCGCCAGGTAGTCCTGGTCTTCGGCGGTGAGGCTGCCGACGATACCGCAGTCGATGGCGATGTATTGCGGGCTCCACGGCTTGACCGTGCTGACGAAGATGTTGCCTGGGTGCATGTCGGCATGGAAGAAACTGTCGCGGAACACCTGGGTGAAGAACACCTCGACGCCACGCTCGGCAAGCAGCTTCATGTCGGTGCGCTGGTCGGCCAGGGCCGCCATGTCGGTGACCGGCACGCCATAGATGCGCTCCATCACCAGCACCTTGGGCCGGCACAGGTCCCAATACACTTGCGGCACGTACATCAGATCGGAGCCTTCGAAGTTGCGCCGCAGCTGGCTCGAGTTGGCCGCCTCGCGGAGCAGGTCGAGCTCGTCATAAATGGTTTTTTCATAGTCGCCGACCACTTCCACCGGGTGCAGGCGGCGGGCATCGGCGGACAACCGCTCGGCGCCCTTGGCGATCAGGAACAGCCAGGCCAGGTCCTGGGCGATGATCGGCTTGAGGCCAGGGCGCACCACCTTGACCACCACCTCTTCACCGGTTTTCAGGCGTGCGCTGTGGACCTGGGCGACCGAGGCCGAGGCCAGTGGCTCGACGTCGAAGCGGCTGAACACTTCACTGACCTTGGCGCCCAGTTGCGCTTCGATCAGCGCCACTGCTTTTTGCGGGTCGAATGGCGGCACGCGGTCCTGCAGCAACATCAGCTCGTCGGCGACGTCGCTTGGCAGCAGGTCGCGGCGGGTCGACAGCAACTGGCCGAACTTGATGAAGATCGGCCCCAGGTCCTGCAAGGCCAGGCGCACCCGTGCGCCGCGGCTGAGCGGCGAGGGCTTGCGCGGCAGCCAGCGCCAGGGCATGAGCAGACGCAGGCTCATCAGCCACCAGGGCAGCGGTTGCTCGAACAGAATGTCATCGAGGCGGTAGCGAATCACTACACGCTGGATACGAAACAGGCGGCGGACGGCGAGCAACTTCATGCTTTATCGCTGGTATCAAGGGATCGGGCAAGGCGGCGGATGCGCGCCTCGAGGCGTTCGACATCGACCTTGACGCGGTCGAGCTCGCTGAATGCGGCCTCGGCTTCGCGGCGGCCGACCAGGGTACGGGATTCTTCGGCAAGGTACTCGGAGAGGTTCTGGCTGAAGCGCGCCAGGCCCTGCCGGGTCCAGCGTGCACGCAGGCGCAGATGGCCGGCGAGCAGGGCGGTGGGCACCGGGCCCAGCCAACGCGACAGCTCATACTCCCAGTCCAGCTCGAGGTCTTGCAGTATGGCGACGAGGTCGAGCAGTACGGCGCTGTCGCCGTGCAACTGGACCTGAGGGCTGTGCAGTACAGCAGTCTTGTCCTTGGCCACGGCCAACTGGATCAGGCTGCCGGCCGGTGCGCGCAGAGTGCAGTCGGCCTCGCTTTCCCAGTGCGCGGCCAGCAACAGGCCATCTTCATCGAGCAGGATGTACAGCTGCAGGGCCGGCTGCAGGCAGTCGATGGCGATCACCTTGCCTTCCAGCGCGGCCAGCCGCGGCAAGGCCGTGCTGTCCAGGCGCAGGACGCGGTTGAGGCCATGCTCGACGCTGGCGAGCAGCCCGGCCAGCAACATCAGGGTTTGATCCCCCGGTGCACGGCGACGATACCGCTGGTCATGTTGTGATAGGTGACGCGGTCGAAACCGGCATCGACCATCATCGCCTTGAGCGTTTCCTGATCGGGGTGCATGCGGATCGACTCGGCCAGGTAACGGTAGCTTTCCGAGTCATTGGTGATCAGCTTGCCGGCCAGCGGCATGAAGGCGAACGAGTAGGCGTCGTAGGCCTTGGACATCAGCTTGCTGGTCGGCTTGGAGAACTCCAGCACCAGCAGGCGGCCACCGGGCTTGAGCACGCGCAGCATGGAGCGGATGGCATCGTCCTTGTGGGTAACGTTGCGCAGGCCGAAGGCGATGGTCACGCAGTCGAAGTGGTTGTCCGGGAACGGCAGCTTTTCAGCGTCGGCCTGGACGAATTCGATGTTGCCGGCAACGCCACGGTCGAGCAGGCGGTCACGGCCGACCTTGAGCATCGACTCGTTGATGTCGGCCAGCACGACCTGGCCAGTCGGGCCGACCAGGCGCGAGAACTTGGCCGCCAGGTCGCCAGTACCACCGGCGATATCCAGCACCCGGTTGCCACTGCGCACACCGGACAGCTCGATGGTGAAGCGCTTCCACAGGCGGTGCATGCCGCCCGACAGCACGTCGTTCATCAGGTCGTATTTGGCGGCTACGGAGTGGAAAACCTCGGCGACTTTCTTCGCTTTCTGGCTTTCTGGCACATCTTTGTAGCCGAAATGAGTGGTGGGTTCGGCGTGTTCGCCTTTGCGCTGGTCGTTCATATCGCATCACCGGAAAAAAGTATCGCCATTCTAGGGGCAATGGGCGGATTTGTCTTGGCGGGGTGTGCCCTCGGGCAGGGGCGGGCATAATGGCGCCATTGTCTTTATATCCAGGATTGCCCGCATGACCCAGATCAGCGTTGAACGCAAACACGCCCTCGGCCGCGAAGCCGCCCGCGCCAAGGCCGAGGCGCTGGTCGACAAGCTGACCCGCGAATACGGCCTGGAAGCCAACTGGCAGGGTGACCGGGTCGAGGTTTCGCGCAGCGGCGCCAAGGGCAGCGTCGAGATCGGCGATGATCTGATCCGTGTGCAACTGAAGCTTGGGATCATGATGTCGATGATGAGCGGGACCATTCGTAGCGAGATCGAGCGGGCGCTGGATAAAGCCTTGGCCTGAGTTGGGGCTGCTATTTTTGGGAGCGCTTTGCGCTCCAATCGCGACACAAGGCCGCTCCTACAGGGGATTGCGTTTTCTGTAGGAGCGGCCTTGCCGGGGCGCCGGACCGGTCGGAAAGGGGCGCAAAGCGCCCCCCGACATTCTCCAATGCTTAGGGTGAGGATTCTAATTTTTCCCCCTACCTTATGCTCAAGCCCGACTTCCATGGGCGGTTCCTCCATCCCCTATGAGCGAGAGGTGCAGAGCATGGCCAAGACTATTTTGAAGAGAACCCAGGACGAGGCCCAGGGCACCCTGGGCGAAGTGCGTAGCTACGCCCGCAAGATCTGGCTGGCAGGCCTGGGCGCCTACGCCCGCGTTGGCCAGGAAGGCAGCGACTACCTCAAGGAGCTGGTCAAGGCCGGCGAAGGGGTGGAAAAGCGCGGCAAGAAAACCCTCGACAACAAACTCGACGCCGCCAACGACCAGCTCGATGAAGCCGGTGCCGAAGTCAGCCGCGTGCGTGGCAAGGTCGAGGTGCAGCTGGACAAGATCGAAAAAGCTTTCGACACGCGGGTCGCTCGCGGCTTGAATCGCCTGGGCATTCCGTCTAAACATGACGTTGAGGCGTTGTCCATCAAGCTTGATCAACTGCACGAGTTGCTCGAGCGCGCCGCGCGCAAACCATAAGGAGAGCAGGATGGCTGGCAAGAAGAATACTGACAAAGAAAGCGGCTCCTGGATCGGCGGGATCGAGAAGTACTCGCGCAAGATCTGGCTGGCGGGCCTGGGGATCTACTCCAAGGTCGACCAGGACGGCCCCAAGCTGTTCGATTCGCTGGTGAAGGACGGCGAAAAGGCCGAGAAGCAGGCGAAGAAGACGGTTGATTCGGCCGCTGACGACGCCAAATCGGCGACTAATTCGCGGGTTGCCGATGTCAAGGAACGCGCTTTGGGCAAGTGGGGCGAGCTGGAAGAAGCCTTCGACAAACGCCTCAACAGCGCCATCTCGCGCCTCGGCGTACCGAGCCGCAACGAGATCAAGGCCCTGCACCAGCAGGTCGATACGCTGACCAAACAGATCGAGAAGCTGACCGGCGCTTCGGTAGCGCCTGTGTCCAAGGCGGCCGCTAGCAAGCCTGCCGCGAGCAAGTCTGCTGCCAAACCGTTGGCCAAGGCGCCGGCGAAAACCGCCGCCGCCAAGCCCGCAGCCAAACCGACAGCAGCCAAGCCAGCAGCTAAAACCGCAGCGGCCAAACCTGCAGCCAAGGCCGCTACAGCCAAACCAGCAGCGGCCAAGCCCGCCGCCAAAGCTGCAGCCAAGCCTTCCGCAGCGAAAAAACCTGCGGTGAAAAAAGCACCGGCCAAACCGGCAGCCGCCAAACCAGCTGCGGCACCAGCCTCAAGCTCGGCACCTGCTGCGACCAGCACTGGCGACACCCCGTCGGCGCCGCTGAACGCCGCTAGCCCGGAGTGATGTCAGCGCGGGTCAGGCATTGGCGAATTACCGCTGCTGCCTGCCCCGCGTTGGCCTTGCCGGCGTGCATCAACTTTCCAGGTACTTCATCGCCAACTGCTCCGCCGCACGCCGTGCGGGCAACTGCAGGTGCGGTGCCACCAGCATCATCACCTGATACACCACCACGCCCACATCCGCCGCCCGGCCGATCACGCGCTGATAATCCAGCGAGAACATCAAGGTCATGGTGATCTGCTCGACCAACTGCCCCAATGCCTGGGTTTCACTGGTGACCTGCCCGTGCGCCTTGAGGCTGGCCAGCAGCGCCGCCAGGGTGCGTTTGATCGCGTTGATCAGGTTGCGCATGCCGCGGGCCAGCTTGGGCAGGCGCCCGGTCAGGTTCGACAGGTCCTGAAACAGAAAACGGTACTGGGCCATGCGCTCGACGATCAGGTGGAGGAACAGCCAGTAGTCCTCGGCCTCGAGGCGCACGTCCAGCGGCGGGTCGAGCAGTGGCATCAGTGCCTCTTCGAAGCGCTCGAACAGGCCGTTGACCAACGGCTCCTTGCCGTGGAAGTGGTAGTACAGGTTGCCCGGGCTGATCCCCAGCTCATTGGCGATTTCCAGCGTCGACACATTCGGTTCGCCCTGCTGGTTGAACAACTGCAGGGCACATTCAAGGATACGGTCACGGGTCTTCATCGAGTCAGCGCACCAATACGTAAGTGCCAGGTGCCGGCGCCAGGGGTGGATAGGTGGTGTTGCCCAACGTAGTGCGCGGAGCCTTCAACGGCCCCGAGCGCTCGACGATCCACTCCAGCCACAGTGGCCACCAACTGCCTTCGCTGCGCTTGGCATCGTGGAACCAGGCGCGTGGGTCGCTGCTCAGGCGTGGGTTATCGAGGTAGTAGGCCTTGGGGTTGCCGGGCGGGTTGATGATGCTCTGGATATGACCGCTGTTGGCCAGCACGAACCGCTGCTTGCCGCCGACCAGCAGCGCCGAGCGGTACACCGCATCCCATGGGGTGATGTGATCGTTGCTGCCGGCAACATGAAAGCTGTCCAGTTCGACCTGCTTGAGATTGATCGGCGTGCCGCACACCTCCAGGCCATCGGCGTGGGCCAATGGGTTGTGCTTGAAGAAGTCCAGCAGGTCGCCATGCAGCGCCGCCGGCAGCCGCGTGCTGTCGGCGTTCCAGTAGAGGATGTCGAAGGCCGGCGGAGCCTTGCCGAGCAGGTAGTTGTTGACCCAGTAATTCCAGACCAGGTCGTTGGGCCGCATCCAGGCAAAGATCCGCGCCACTTCGGCGCCATCGAGCACACCGCGCTGATAGGAGCGGCGCTTGGCAGCTTCGACGGTCTGCTCGTCGGCAAACAGGCTGGCCGGGCTGTCGAACTGGCTGTCGAGCAAGCTCACCAGATAGGTCGCGCTGCGTACCCTGCGTAGTTGTTTTTTGGCCTGCAGATGGCCTTGCAAGGCCGCCATGGTCAGGCCGCCGGCGCAGGCGCCGAGCAGGTTCGGGTCGCGGTTGCCGGAGATGCTGCGGCAAGCGTTGAGCGCTTCTTCCAGCGCCTGCACGTAGCTCGACAGGCCCCATTCGCGATGGCGCGGTTCGGGGTTGCGCCAGCTGACCATGAACACCTGCAGGCCGTTCTTGAGCATGTACTGGACGAAGCTGTTGCCTGGACTGAGGTCGAAAATGTAGTACTTGTTGATCTGCGGCGGCACGATCAGCAGCGGTCGCGCATGCTGTTGCTCGCTCATCGGCTGGTACTGGATCAGCTCCAACAGCTCGTTGCGAAACACCACCGCGCCGGGCGTGGTGGCCACGTTGCCACCCACGGCAAAGGCGTTCTGGTCGACCTGGCGCGGCATGCCGTCGTTGTGGCGCAGGTCGTCAAGCAGCTGGCCAAGACCGCGTAGCAGGCTCTGCCCACCGGTATTGAGCAGCTCTTTGACCGCCAGCGGGTTGAGCAGTGAGTTGCTCGGCGCCAAAGCGTCGTTGATCTGGTTCAGTAGAAACTGCGCGCGGGCGCGATCATCAGCCGACAGGGAGCTGTGCTCGATCCACAGCCGCGATTGTTTCTGCCAGGCCAGATACGCCTGCAGGCCGCGTCGGTACAGCGGGTTGTCCTGCCAGGTCGGGTCAGCAAAGCGGGTGTCGCGCGGGTGCGGCTGCAGTGGCGAGTCGCCGAGCATCACCCGGCCCAGCTGGCTGCCCAGGGCGAACAGGTGGCGGGCCGTGTGCAGCGGATCGCGCAGGCCCTGGCGGCCAACCTGGCGCAGGGTCGAAATCAGATCGCGACCGCGCAGGCCGGTGATGGCGTTCTGCACATTCATCACCGTGACCGGGGCGGGTGAGTTGCCTTTGGCCGGCTTTTCTTGCATGACAACACTCCCTCGTTGTGATGGCGTCGGTTGCACCAGCGCGGTCGCGGCGTCACTGCCCGCCCAGCGCCAGATGCACAGGCGTAACTAGGTGCCGCTGGCGGGGCGCGGGTGCATCCGTGCGCGCTGCCGTTCCTGCTCGAGAAACTTCATGATGATCGGCGCCACCGCTTCGGCCCGGGTAATCAGGAACAGGTGGCCGTCGTCGATGATGTGCAACTGGGCGTTGGGGATACGCCAGGCCAGCAGGCGCATGTTGATCAGCGGGATCAGCGGGTCGTCGTCACCGGCCAGCACCAGGGTCGGCTGGCTGATCTTGTGCAGCCAGTGGATGCTGGTCCAGCCAAGGCCGGCGAACAGCTGCCAGTAATAGCCGAGCTTGCCGCCCGAGCGCACCTTGGCGGCATGCCGGGCGGCCAGTTCCGGGTCGCGGCGAAACGCGCCTCCGTAGATCAGCGGCGCGATGCGGATCACATGGGATGGCTGCACGTAACGCCGCGGGCTGGCCATCATCCACAGCACCTTGGGCTTGCCCGGCACCATCACCGCGCCGGCCGCCGTGGCCGCCAGCACCAGCTTCTTGCAGCGCTCCGGGTAATCATGGGCGAATTGCTGGGCGAGGGCGCCGCCCCAGGACACACCGATGACGTTGACCTGGCCGTAGTCGAGGTAGTCGAGCATGCGCGCCGTCAGCTTGGCCAGGCCAGGAAAGCGATATGGCTGGCGCGGCGTCGATGAGCCGCCGACGCCGGGTACGTCGAAGGCGATCACTTCGAGGTCCGGATCCAGCGCCTCGATGAATGGAAACACCAGCTCAAGGTTGGCACCGATGCCGTTGAAGATCAGCAATGGCGTCAGGTGCGGCTTGCCTGGGCGAACCGCCGTGCGGATGGACTGGTCGTCCAGCTCGACGGTGCGAAATACATAGGGTTGCGGCATGCGCGAAACTCTGTGAGGAACGAAGCGCCACGGCGCAAGGCCGTGGCGGTCATGCTCAACGTTCGTGAACGTAAGTGCCCGGTGCAGCTTCGCCGGCGACATAGGCCCGATTGCCCAGCCGCGCTGGCGCTTTTTTCAGCTCGCCCGCACGCTCGCCGAGCCAGGCTTGCCAGTGCAGCCACCAGGAGTCGGCGTGCTTGATGGCATTTTCCTGCCAGGCCAGCGGGCTGTCCGGGCGATCTTCGCCGGTCATGAAGCGCGCCTTGGGGTTGCCCGGCGGGTTGAGAATGCTCTGGATATGACCGCTGCTCGACAGCACGAACTCGATCTTGCCACCGAACAGATGCGCCGAGCGGTAGCAGGCCTGCCATGGCGTGATGTGGTCGGCGGTGCCGGCCAGGCTGTAGATATCGCATTTGACCTGCTTGAGGTCGATGGCCGTGCCGCACACTTCCAGCGCTTGCGGGCGGGTCAGCGGGTTGTTCTTGAACATCTCGATCAGGTCGCCGTGGAAGGCCGCCGGCAGGCGCGTGGTGTCGTTGTTCCAGAACAGGATGTCGAACACCGGCGGCTCGTTGCCGAGCAGGTAGTTGTTGACCCAGTAGTTCCAGATCAGGTCGTTGGGGCGCATCCAGGCAAACACCTTGGCCATGTCGCTGCCTTCGAGCACGCCGGCCTGGTAGGAGTGGCGCTTGGCCGACTCCAGAGTCTGTTCGTCGACAAACAGCGCGACCTGGTTGTCCATGGTGGTGTCGAGCACGCTCACCAGCAGGGTCAGGGCGTTGACCTTGTTCTCGCCGAGCGCGGCATAGTGGCCGACCAGCGCGGTGCAGGTGATGCCGCCGGAACAGGCCCCGAGCATGTTCAGGTCCTTGCTGCCGGTGATCGCCAGCACCGCGTCGACCGCTTCCTTGAGCGCGTCGATGTAGGTCGACAGGCCCCATTCGCGCTGGGTCTTGGTTGGGTTGCGCCAGCTGATGATGAAGGTCTGCTGGTGCGAGCGCAGGCAAAAGCGCGCCAGGCTCTTGTCCGGGCTCAGGTCGAAGACATAGAACTTGTTGATCTGCGGCGGCACCACCAGCAACGGCCGGGCGTGCACTTGTTCGGTGATCGGCCGGTACTGGATCAGCTCGAGCACGTCGTTGCGAAACACCACTGCGCCTTCGCTGGTGCCGAGGTTCTTGCCGACCTCGAACGCGTCCTTGTTGACCTGGCTGGGCATGCCGCCATTGCTGACCATGTCCTTGGCCAGGTTGGACATGCCATCGAGCAGGCTCTTGCCGCCGGTTTCGAAGAAGCGTTTGACCGCTTGCGGGTTGGACAGGGTATTGGTCGGCGACATGGCCTCGGTCATCAGGCCGATGACGAACTGGCCGCGGCTGATGTCCTGTGGCGACAGGTCGCTGGTGCTGATCCAGTCGTTGAGCTCCTGGCGCCAGGCCAGGTAGGTCTGCAGGTAGCGTCGGTACAGCGGGTTTTGTTGCCAGGCTGGGTCATTGAAGCGGCGGTCGTCACCGGCCGGTTGCAGGCTGGACTTGCCCAGCAGCACGTTTTTCAGCTCCAGGCCAAAGTGGGCGACGTGTTTGGCACTGTGCAGCGGCTGGCGAATGGCCTGGCGCAGCACTGTGCGCGCCGTGCTGAGCAGGTCCTTGCGGCGAATGCCGATGATCGGGTTCAGGCCCAGGGTGTTTTCCGAGGCCTGGCGCTGCAAGTCATCGTTGTTCTTGTTACTCATCTACGACGCTCCGTTGTCCTGAGACGAGTACCGGCTGGCTGAGGCAGATACACAGCACATGCCGGTACAGATCGCTCGGGTGACCAGTGATAAGGAACAGCGCTGCGGCGAGCGGATGCGTAGTGGTGATGAGCTGCGGGGGATTCTGCGTGTGAAGACAGCCTGCTTTCGCTCGCGACCTCTACAACAACCGGCTCGGCCCTGCTTGCCTGAATGCAATGCAGGGAGCTTGCCAGCTCCATTGGTTACCCGACTTTCATGTATTGCGCAAGACAGCCCAAACCCTGGCTGGCATCAAGCCATTCAAGCAGAGCAAATTAGAAAATGCGCTCTAAACATGACAATCCTTGCGCTAGAGCATCAGCTTGACCACAGATTCGGCAGGATCGCGGGATTTGCCGGCCTTGCGCAGCTCGTCGAGATAGTCGGCCCACAGCTCGGCCTGGCGCAGGCTGAGTTGCTCGAGGTATTCCCAGGTGAACAATCCGCTGTCATGGCCGTCGTCGAAGATCAATTTCAGTGCATATTGGCCGGCCGGTTCCACACCGACGAGGCCGACGTTGATCTTGCCGAACTGGAGGATGGGTTTGCCGTGGCCCTGGACCTCGGCGGAGGGCGAGTGCACGCGCAGGAATTCGGCGGGCAGTTGGTAGACCTCGCCGGGGGCGTAGGTGAGGGCGAGGGTTTTCGAGGCTTTGTGCAGGTTGATGGCGGTGGGTAGGCGGGGCATGGGGCGGGATCTCTGTAGGAGCTGAGGGCCATGGGGGCTGCTGCGCAGCCCTTTCGCGACACAAGGCCGCTCCTACAGGGGACCGCGGTGTCTGTAGGAGCGGCCTTGCGTCGCGATTGGGCCGCATAGCGGCCCCCGACGGTCTTACAGAATATACCGCGACAGATCTTCGTTCTGCGCCAGCTCACCGAGATGGCCGTTGACGTACTCGGCGTCGATCCGGATCGGCGTGTCGTCATGCGCACTGGCCAGGTCGCCAGCACTGAACGAAACCTCTTCGAGCAGACGTTCGAGCAAGGTGTGCAAACGGCGCGCACCGATGTTCTCGGTCTTCTCGTTGACCTGATAGGCAATCTCGGCCAAGCGCTTGATGCCGTCGGCCGCGAACTCGATGTTGAGCCCTTCGGTCTTGAGCAGCTCGCGGTACTGTTCGGTCAGCGACGCGTGCGGCTCCTGCAGGATGCGCTCGAAGTCTTCCGGGGTCAGCGCCTTGAGTTCGACGCGGATCGGCAGACGGCCTTGCAGCTCGGGCACCAGGTCGCTCGGCTTGCTCAGGTGGAATGCACCGGAGGCGATGAACAGGATGTGGTCGGTCTTGACCATGCCCAGCTTGGTGTTGACCGTGCAGCCTTCGATCAACGGCAGCAGGTCGCGCTGGACCCCTTCACGGGATACATCGGCGCCGCCGACATTGCCGCGCTTGGCCACCTTGTCGATCTCGTCGATGAAGACGATGCCGTGCTGCTCGACCGCTTCGAGGGCCTTGGCCTTGAGCTCTTCTTCGTTGACCAGGCGGCCCGCTTCTTCTTCGCGGACCATCTTCAGCGCTTCCTTGACCTTGAGCTTGCGCGACTTGCGCTTGCCCTTGCCCATGTTGGCGAACAGGCTCTGCAGCTGGTTGGTCATCTCTTCCATGCCGGGCGGTGCGGCGATGTCGACGCCCATGCTCTCGGCTACTTCGATCTCGATTTCCTTGTCGTCCAGCTGGCCTTCGCGCAGGCGCTTGCGGAACAGCTGACGGGTGTTGGTATCGCTGCTCGACGGCGCCGCTTCTTCGGCGAAGCTGCTGGCGCTGCGGGCCTGTGGCAGCAGTGCATCGAGGATGCGGTCTTCGGCGGCATCTTCGGCGCGGTGGCGCACACGGATGATTTCCTGCTCACGGAACAACTTCAATGCAGCGTCGGCGAGGTCGCGAATGATCGACTCGACGTCGCGACCAACGTAGCCGACCTCGGTGAACTTGGTCGCTTCGACCTTGATGAACGGCGCGTTGGCCAGCTTGGCCAGACGACGGGCGATTTCGGTCTTGCCGACACCGGTCGGGCCGATCATCAGGATGTTTTTCGGGGTGACTTCAGCGCGCAGCTCAGCCGGCAGCTGCATGCGCCGCCAGCGGTTGCGCAGGGCAATGGCGACGGCGCGCTTGGCGTCGTCCTGGCCGATGATATGGCGGTTGAGTTCGTGGACGATTTCGCGGGGGGTCATGGACATGATCTATTCGGTCCTTAAGCGCAGCAAGTCAGCGTGGGAAAGCCCAACCACCGGGGTCGGGCGCCAGAACAGCTGATTACTCGGCCAGGTCCTGCTCCTCGATGGTCAGGTTGTGGTTGGTGAACACGCAGATGTCACCGGCGATGTGCAGCGCGGTTTCGGCGATTTCGCGAGCCGACAGCTCAGTCTTGTTCAGCAGGGCACGGGCAGCGGCCTGGGCGAAGGCGCCGCCGGAACCCATGGCGATCAGGCCGTCTTCTGGCTCGACCACGTCACCGTTGCCGGTGATGATCAGCGAGGCGTCCTTGTTGGCCACGGCGAGCATGGCTTCGAGGCGGCTCAGGGAACGGTCGGTACGCCATTCCTTGGCCAGTTCGACGGCGGCGCGAACCAGGTGGCCCTGGTGTTTTTCCAGTTGGCCTTCGAAGCGCTCGAACAGGGTGAAGGCATCGGCAGTGGCCCCGGCGAAGCCAGCGATGACCTGACCGTGGTACAGGCGGCGGACTTTTTTCGCGTTGCCTTTCATCACGGTGTTGCCGAGGGATACCTGGCCGTCGCCCGCCATGACGACTTTGCCGTGGCGGCGGACTGAAACGATGGTAGTCAAGGGAGAGTCTCCACGCAGCGGGGCGAAAATGCCTGATGCAGACTCATATGGGGGGAGGGGGGAAGGATTTCAACCTTGGCGGATGGGTGGTTGGCCAACACGCCTGGGCTACGCGGTCGATGTAGGAGCGGCCTTGTGTCGCGAAAGGGTCGCGCAGCGGCCCCACATTATCAGCTTCGCCGCTGACATCGCCGGGCCCGCCTTGCGGGCCTTTCGCGACACAAGGCCGCTCCTACGGGGACCGCGTCGAACCTCAGGCTTCGTGGCAGATGTGGCCGTCCACCAAGGTATAACGCACCGCACTCGGCAGGCAGTGGCCGATGAACGGGCAGTTGTCGCCGCGCGACAGCCAGTGCTCGCCAGCCACGGTCGAGGCCTGCGGATCAAACAACACCAGATCCGCCGCACCGCCAACCTTCAGCTCACCTGCCGGCAAGCGCAGTGCCTGTGCAGGCCCGCTGGTCAGTCGCGCGAGCAAGGTCGGCAGGTCCAGCAGGCCATCCTCGACCAGCGTCATCGCCAGCGGCAGCAACAGCTCGACACTGCTGATCCCAGGCTCGGTAGCGCCAAACGGCGCCAGCTTGGCATCGCGCTCGTGCGGCTGGTGATGGCTGGAAATCGCCTGGATCACCCCCGACTTGACCGCTTCACGCAGGCCATCACGATCCGCCGCTGTGCGCAGCGGTGGCTGCACGTGGTAGAGGCTTGAGAAGTCGCGCAGCGCCTCGTCGGTGAGGATCAGCTGGTACAACGCTACGTCAGCCGTGACCGGCAGGCCCAACGCCTGCGCCTGGGCAATCAGGCGGGCGCCGCGGGCGCTGGTGATCTGGGTGAAGTGCGCCCGCACGCCGCTCTGCTCGACCAGCAGCAGGTTGCGCGCCAGGGCGACGGTCTCGGCGCTTTCCGGGATGCCCGGCAAGCCGAGGAAGCTGGCCATGGCACCTTCGTGGGCCAGCCCGCCGAGGGCCAGGTCATGGTCCTGGGAGTGGAACACCACGGTCAGGTCGAAGGTGGCCGCGTACTCCAGCGCGCGGGCGAGGGTGCGGTTGTTGGGGATCTGTTTCAAACCGTTGCCAAAGGCTACGCAGCCGGTATCACGCAGGGCCACCAGTTCGGCCAGCTGCTCGCCGTCAAGGCCCTTGGTCAGGGCGCCGATCGGGTAAACCTTGCTGTTGCCGGCTTCACGGGCACGGTCGAGCACCAGCTCGGCCACTGCCGAGGTGTCCAGCACCGGTTTGGTCTGCGGTGGGCAGCACAGGCTGGTGACGCCACCGGCGACGGCCGCGCGGGTTTCGCTGGCGATGTTGCCCTTGCGGCTGTAGCCCGGCTCGCGCAGGGCGACGTCGAGGTCGACCAGGCCCGGTGCGGCGACCAGGCCGTTGGCGTCGATGCTGCGGCTGGCGCTGAAACCGGCCGGGGCGGCGCCGATGGCGACGATCTTGCCTGCCTCCAGGTGGAGGTCGCTGATGCTGTCCAGGCCGCTAATGGGATCGATGACCCGGGCGCCAAGAATACTGATGCTCACAGGGCGTGCTCCTGGTCCAGTTGTCGTTGCGTGTTCTGCCCGCTCATGGCCATCGACAGCACAGCCATGCGCACGGCGATGCCGTAGGTGACCTGATTGAGGATCACCGAATGTTTACCGTCGGCGACCGCCGATTCGATCTCGACGCCGCGGTTGATCGGCCCCGGGTGCATGACGATGGCATCCGGTTTGGCCCCGGCCAGGCGCGCCGTGGTCAGGCCGAACAGGCGGTAGAACTCGCCTTCGCTGGGCAGCAGGCCGCCGGCCATGCGCTCACGCTGCAGGCGCAGCATGATCACCACGTCGACGTCCTTGAGGCCTTCGGCGAGGTCGGTATAGACCTTTACGCCGTACTGCTCGATGCCCACCGGGATCAGGGTTTTCGGGCCGATCACACGGATGTCCGGGCAACCCAGGGTCTTCAGCGCGAGCATGTCGGAGCGGGCCACGCGCGAGTGCAGGATATCGCCGACGATGGCGACCGAGAGGTTCTCGAAGCTGCCTTTGTGGCGGCGAATGGCAAGCATGTCGAGCATGCCCTGGGTCGGGTGCGCGTGGCGGCCGTCGCCCCCGTTGATCACGGCAACGTCCGGGCACACGTGCTCGGCGATGAAGTGCGCCGCGCCCGAGTCGGAGTGGCGCACGACGAACATGTCGGCGGCCATCGCTTCAAGGTTGCGCAGGGTGTCGAACAGGGTCTCGCCCTTGCTGGTCGAGGAGGTCGACACGTTCAGGCTGATGACGTCGGCCGATAGCCGCTGGGCCGCCAGCTCGAAGGTGGTGCGGGTGCGGGTGGAGTTTTCGAAGAACACGTTGCACACGGTCTTGCCGCGCAGCAACGGGACTTTCTTCACTGCCCGGTCGCCGACTTCAAGGAACGAGTCGGCAGTGTCGAGAATCTCGGTGAGCAGTTCGCGGGGCAAACCATCAAGCGAGAGGAAGTGGCGCAGCTGGCCCTGATCATTGAGCTGCAGCGGGCGCTTGGCGTCGAGTGGCGTCATCGCGGGGGACTCTTAAAGGGCGGAAGCGGTAGCAAGGTCCTGGCGCTCGAGGGCGAGCGGGGCCGGGCCGGTCAATTTTACCCGCTCATCGGCTGCCAGTGACAGCGTGGCGCCGAGCACGTTGGGCCGGATCGGCAGTTCGCCGGCATCCAGGTCGAGCAGGCACACCAGGGTGACGCTGGCCGGGCGGCCATAATCGAACAGTTCGTTGAGGGCTGCGCGAATGGTGCGCCCGCTCATCAGCACGTCGTCGACCAGCACCAGGTGCTGGCCTTCAACCTCAAACGGCAGCTCGGAAGGGCGCACTTGCGGGTGCAGGCCGTTCTGGCTGAAGTCGTCGCGATAGAACGACACATCCAGGGTGCCCAGCGGGCTGCTGTCGGCAAGCTCCTGCTGCAGCGCCTGAGCGACCCACACACCACCGGTGCGGATGCCGATGAAGCGCGGCTCGGCAATGTTGCGGCGGGCCAGGTGGGCGCGAAGGTCGACGGCCATCTGCCGGATCAACTCGGCGGGGTTGGGTAGGCTCATTGCGTGCTCCTCGGGGCGCCGGCAGACCCGGCGGCAAAGCGAAAGGTGGAATCAGTGACCGGTGTTGGCCTCCAGCCAGCCCTGCAGGAGCAGCGCGGCGGCGATGGCGTCGACCGGGTTGTCGCGATAGGTGCCGCGCTGACCGCCACGGGCCATGCGCTCGCCCTTGGCTTCGAAGGTGGTCAGGCGCTCGTCGTGGGTGTGCACCGGCAGGTTGTAGCGGCCGTGCAGGCGGTTGGCGAACTTTACCGCGCGGGCGCTCATCTCGCTGGGGGTGCCGTCCATGTTCAGCGGCAGGCCCACGACGATGGCGTCGGGCTTCCATTCCTTGATCAGTTTTTCCACCTGAGCCCAGTCGGGAATGCCGTCCTGGGCACGCAGGGTGCACAGCTCGCGGGCCTGGCCGGTGATGACCTGGCCAACCGCGACGCCGATCTGTTTGGTGCCGTAGTCAAAGCCCAGCAGCAGGCGCACCTCGGCCATCAGGCGTGGCCTGCCTGGCTGGTCAGCAGGCTGAGGTTGATCCCCAGCGACGCTGCCGCCGCACTCAGGCGCTGGTCGCTGGTCAGGCTGAAGATGATGTCCGGGTCGAACGGGCAGTTGAGCCAGGCGTTGTCGGCCAGTTCCGCTTCCAGCTGGCCGGCTTCCCAGCCCGCGTAACCGAGGGTGATCAGGCTCTGCGCCGGGCCTTCGCCGTTGGCCAGGGCAAACAGCACATCCTGCGAGGTCGACAGCGACAGGCCTTCGAGCTCGATGGTGGCCTCATAGCTGCGCTCGCTGCTGTGCAGGACGAAGCCGCGGTCGGTCTGTACCGGCCCGCCGATGTAGATCGGCACCTGCAGGGTACGCAGTGGCGGCTCTTCGTCCGGGCGTAACTGCTCGAGGATGTCTGCCAGGTTGAGTTCCTGCGGCCGGTTGACCACCAGGCCCATGGCGCCATTGGCGTTGTGCTCAACGATATAGGTCAGGGTCTGGGCAAAGTTCGGATCGGCCATGTGCGGCATGGCGATCAGGAACTGATGCTTGAGGTAACTCGGAGTGAGGTTTTTCATGGGGGTAGTGTGGCGCCAGGCGACGTCAGCTTCAAGCTACAAGCTGTGAGAAAAAACCACTGACGCGGTTTAGTTGCTCGACAGCCGGTCGCCACGGGCAAAGCGCCAGGTGCGGATGATCTCCAAACGGTCGAATTCGGCCAGATCACCGGTAAACGGCGCAAACGGCGCGGCCAGGCGAACGATGCGCTGCGCGGCCTGGTCCAGCAGCGGTTGGCCGGACGACTCCAGCACCAGCACCTCGAACAACGAACCATCACGGTTGATCGAAACCATCATGCGCAGGTTGCCGTAGATCTGCTGGCGGCGGGCTTCGTCGGGGTAGTTGAGGTTGCCGACCCGCTCGACCTTCTTGCGCCACTCTTCCTTGTACCAGGCGCCTTTGTCGCGCATGGTCGAGGCTGCGTTCAAACGATGGATCTTGGGCCGCTTGGCATACAACTGCTGCTCGTTGGACAGCTCGGCTTCAAGGCTGGCGATCTGGCTCGACAGCTGTGAGCTGTCAAATTCCGGGGTCGCCGCAGGTGGCTTGGGCTGGGCCTTGGTTTCCTTGGGCTTGGGCTCGACCTTCTGCACCTTGGCTGCCGTGGTGGCGACCGCCGCCTTCTGCGGAGCAGGCGGAGTTTCGCGCTTGGCCGCCGGCGGAGGCGTGACCTTGTTGATCTTGCTGTCCTGGAACGGCGCCAGTTCAGTGGTCTTGGGCACCGCTTTCTTGTCCAGAGTGCCGCTGCCTTGCTGGTTGTCCTGGGCCTGGAAGTCGGCCTTTTCGGGCGCTTTCTCGCTCTTGAAGGTTGCCAGGGTGATATCCATGGTGTGGCGGATTTCACTCGGCTTGACCACCGTGAAGCCGACCCCGAGGATCAGCGCCAGGTGCACCAGGGCAGCCAGGAACAAGGTAAAGCCAAGCCGGTCCACCGGGCGAACGCGGGGTGGCAGCAGGTCGGCAGGGATGTCAGCGGGCAGCGTCATCGGGTATCCAGCAATCGCCAGGCGGGGTAGCAGGTCAAAGGACCGGCATCATACCGCACTGAGCGATTGCGCTTCGCGTCGGTGGTCAGCGCGCCTTCAGCTTGCGATCAATGGCGTCCATCAACTGCACGCCGATCTGGGTGCCGTAGGCGTTGTCGATTTCGCGGATGCAGGTCGGGCTGGTCACGTTGATTTCGGTCAGATGTTCGCCGATCACGTCCAGACCCACGAACAGCAGGCCCTTTTCGCGCAGGGTCGGCCCGACCTGGGCGGCGATCCAGCGGTCGCGCTCGCTCAGCTCGCGCGCTTCACCACGGCCACCGGCAGCCAGGTTGCCACGGGTTTCGCCGCTGGCCGGGATGCGCGCCAGGCAGTACGGCACCGGCTCGCCGTCGATCATCAGGATGCGCTTGTCGCCGTCCTTGATTGCCGGCAGGTAGGCCTGTGCCATGATCTGCTGGGTACCCAGCGCGGTCAGGGTCTCGAGAATTACCGACAGGTTCGGGTCACCGACCCGGTGGCGGAAGATCGAGGTGCCGCCCATGCCGTCCAGCGGCTTGAGGATGACGTCGCCATGCTCGGCGGCAAACGCACGGATGATGTCCGGGCGACGGCTGACCAGGGTTGGCGGGGTGCACTGCGGGAACAGCGTGGCGAACAGCTTTTCGTTGCAGTCGCGCAGGCTCTGCGGGCGGTTCACCACCAGTACCCCGGCAGCTTCGGCCTGCTCCAGCAGGTAAGTGCTGTAGACGAACTCCATGTCGAACGGCGGATCCTTGCGCATCAGGATCACGTTGAGGTCGCTCAGCGGTGCGTCGATTTCAGCGTCCAGCTCGAACCACTTCTCGGGATTGGCGAATACCTGCAGCGGGCGCATTTTGGCCCGCGCCACGCCAGCGCTCTGGTACAGGTCCTGCTGCTCCATGTAGAACAGCGTCCAGCCGCGGGCCTGGGCTGCCAGCAGCATGGCCAGCGAACTGTCCTTTTTGTAGGAGATGGACGCGATAGGGTCCATGACAATCCCGAGGCGAACGCTCATGGGTGAAATCCTCTTGGCGGCAATTTGGCCGCGATGGCAATAGATAAAGTGGCTCAGGGTGGCGCCGCGCGCGCCGTCGGTCAAGGGGGCGGCAACGGCAAAGGCTGTCAGGATGCGTGCAGCTTCAAGCTGCACGCTATAAGCTGCTGGTAAATGCGCACAGTCGCTGGCGCAGCGCTTTTTCGGCGCGCGTGAACCTTGTACTGTGCGGCGCAACGTCATTGTCGGTAGGCGATTATGGAACAACCCCTGAAGGTGATGGTGATCGACGATTCACGCACGATCCGCCGCACTGCGCAGCTGCTGCTGGGTGAGGTCGGCTGTGAAGTGATCACCGCCAGCGACGGCTTTGACGCGCTGGCCAAGATTGTCGACCATAGGCCGCGGATCATCTTCGTCGACGTGCTGATGCCGCGTCTGGACGGTTACCAGACCTGCGCCGTGATCAAGCACAACAGCGCCTTCAAGGACACCCCGGTGATCCTGCTGTCGTCGCGTGATGGCCTGTTCGACAAGGCCCGCGGCCGCGTCGTTGGCTCTGATCAATTTTTGACCAAACCATTCAGCAAAGAAGAATTGCTTGAGGCGATCCGGGCCCATGTGCCCGAATTTGCCGCCCAGGCGCAACCTGCATCCTGACCGCGCCTGGCATGGCGGCGGCACTTTCCTTCAATGGGGAACAGCATGGCCCGAGTTCTGATTGTCGATGATTCGCCGACCGAGTTGCACAAACTCACCGCGATCCTGGAAAAGCACGGCCATGAGGTACTCAAGGCCGACAACGGCGCCAATGGCGTAGCGCTGGCCCGCCAGGAAAAGCCCGATGTGGTCCTGATGGACATCGTCATGCCCATCCTCAACGGCTTTCAGGCAACTCGCCAACTGAGCAAGGATGCCGCTACCAGCGGCATCCCGGTGATCGTCATCACCGCCAAGGACCAGGAAACCGATCGGGTCTGGGCGGCGCGCCAGGGCGCGCGTGATTTTCTCATCAAACCGGTCGATGAAGACTCGCTGCTGGCCAAGCTGAAAGCGGTGCTCGACATTTGACCACCCGCCGCGCCTCGCTGACTGCATTCGAGCTGCTGCTCGACATCGATCGCCGCTGCCGTCTGCTGGAGGCCGATCAGCCGTCGCAGGACAGCCGGCTGCAACAGTGGAGCGGAATTGGTTTTCGCGTTGCCGAACAGTGGTTCGTGGCGCCCATGGTCGAAGTCGCCGAAGTCTTGCGCGAGCCGCGCAGCAGCCGCGTCCCTGGCGTGCAGCCGTGGGTGTGCGGGGTGGCCAACCTGCGTGGGCGGCTGTTGCCGGTGATGGACCTGAGCAGCTTTTTCGGCCTTGGGCCACTGCCGCCAGGCAAGCAACGGCGGGTGCTGGTGCTGGACCACGAGGCACTGTTTGCCGGTTTGCTGGTCGATGAGGTGCTGGGGTTGCAGCACTTCAGCCTGAGCAGCCTTGACCTGTCGCCACCACAGCCGTTGCTGGCGGCGGCAACACCGTTTGTGCAGGGCCATTTTGCACGCGAGCACAACTGGGCCATCTTCAGCCCGCTGGCCCTGGCCCAGGCGCCGGGTTTTCTTGATGTAGCGTTGTAGAGGATCGACCGTGAACAAGCCTGTCAGCCCCGTCACCCCACCGGCCGTGACCCCGCGCGTGCGCAGCAGTGCGCAGATCACCGTGCTGTTCGTGGTGCTGATCCTGTCGATCATCCTGCTGTTCGCCAACTTCGCTTACCTCAACACCCAGTCCAATTACGACAAGCAGTACATCGGCCACGCCGGTGAGCTGCGCGTGCTGTCCCAGCGCATCGCCAAGAACGCCACCGAGGCCGCTGCCGGCAAGGCCCTGGCGTTTCGCCTGCTGTCGGATGCGCGCAACGACTTCGAGCGGCGCTGGGGCTACCTGCGTGAAGGTGACAAGGCCACCGCGCTGCCGGCGGCGCCGGCCAAGGTCCGCGATGAAATGGAAGCGGTGCGCCAGGACTGGGAGACGCTGCGCAAGAACACCGACGTGATCCTCGCCAGCGAACAGACCGTGTTGTCGCTGCATCAGGTGGCGGCCACCCTGGCCGAGACCGTGCCGCAATTGCAGGTCGAATACGAGAAGGTAGTCGAGATCCTCCTGCAAAGCGGCGCGCCCGCCGCGCAAGTGGCGGTGGCCCAGCGCCAGTTGTTGCTGGCTGAGCGCATTCTGGGTTCGGTCAACACCGTGCTCGCCGGCGATGACTCGGCAGCGCAGGCGGCCGATGCCTTTGGCCGCGATGCCAGCCGCTTCGGCCAGGTGCTCGAAGGCATGCTCGGCGGCAACCCGGCGATCCAGGTCACTCGGGTCGAGGACGCCGACGCCCGCGCGCGACTGGCGGAGATCGCCGAGCTGTTCCAGTTCGTCTCCGGCAGTGTCGATGAAATCCTCGAAACCTCGCCTGAACTGTTCCGCGTGCGCGAGGCGGCGAGCAATATCTTCAGCCTGTCGCAAACCCTGCTCGATGAAGCCTCGCACCTGGCCAACAGCTTCGAGAACCTGGCCAACGGGCGCACCCTGGATACCGTTGGCGGCTACGTGCTCGGTTTGCTGGCGCTGGCCTCGATCATTCTTATCGGCTCGGTGATGGTCCGCGCGACCAATCGCCAACTGCGCGAAACCGCCGAAAAGAACGAACGCAACCAACAGGCAATCATGCGCCTGCTCGACGAAATCGAAGAGCTGGCCGACGGCGACCTGACAGTGACGGTGTCGGTCACCGAAGACTTCACCGGGGCCATCGCCGACTCGATCAACTACTCGGTCGACCAGCTGCGTGACCTGGTCACCACCATCAACCATAGCGCCCTGCAGGTCGCTGCCGCCGTGCAGGACACGCAGAACACCGCACGTCAGCTGGCCAAGGCCTCCGAACAGCAGGCCGAGCAGATCAGCGAAGCCTCGGTGGCAGTGGGCGACATGGTCGAGTCGATCGACCGGGTTTCGGCCCACGCCTACGAGTCGGCCAAGGTCGCCGAGCGTTCGGTGGCCATCGCCAACAAAGGCAACGAGGTGGTGCACAATACCATCCACGGCATGGACAACATCCGCGAGCAGATCCAGGACACCGCCAAGCGGATCAAGCGTCTGGGTGAATCGTCTCAGGAGATTGGCGACATCGTCAGCCTGATCGACGACATTGCCGAACAGACCAACATTCTCGCCCTCAACGCAGCGATTCAGGCCTCGCTGGCCGGTGAAGCCGGGCGCGGTTTTGCCGTGGTCGCCGACGAAGTCCAGCGCCTGGCCGAACGCTCGTCGTCGGCCACCCGGCAGATCGAGGCATTGGTGCGGACCATTCAGACCGACACCAACGAGGCGGTGATCTCCATGGAGCAGACCACCGCCGAAGTAGTCCGCGGAGCGCGTCTGGCGCAGGATGCCGGGGTGGCTCTGGCGGAAATCGAAGGCGTCTCGCAGACCCTCGCCGAACTGATTCACAGCATTTCCGATGCCGCCCAACTGCAGACCTCTTCAGCTGGGCAGATTTCCCACACCATGGCTGTGATCCAGCAGATTACCGCGCAGACCTCGAGCGGCTCCGGCGCCACCGCCGACAGCATTCGCCACCTGGCGCGGATGGCCAGCGAGATGCGCCGCTCGGTCTCCGGTTTTACCTTGCCGGCCCCGGCCGAACCCCGCTGAGGAATAACCCATGACCTCGGCAGCCGTAAGCCCCGAACGTCACGACACGGTCGCCCTGGCCTGGACCAAGGCGCCCATTCTCGATTGCCTGGCCCAGGCCCGGCAGGCCCTTGAGCGGTTTGCCGGCGACCCGACGGAGCTGGCCACGCTGGCGCTGTATGTGGATAACCTGCATCTGGTCCACGGTTGCCTGCGCATGCTTGAACTGCGCGGGGCGACGCGCCTGGCCGAAGAGCTGGAGTTGCTCGGGCGAGCCATGGCCGACGGCCAGATCAGCCCGCGCGGCGACTGCCTCGGCGCGATGTTCCGTGGCCTTGAACAGCTACCACCTTACCTTGAGCGCCTGCGCGGTGCCCGCCACGACTTGCCGCTGGTGATGCTGCCGTTGCTCAATCGCCTGCGCGAGTGCCGGGGTGTCGAGCCGCTGGCCCAGGGCAGCCTTATGGGCGAGGCCGCGCAGCGCCTGGCCGGTGCTGCCGACCTGGCTGATCTGGACCTGTCGCTGGGCAACTGGCGCGAGCAGTTGCAGGCCGGCCAGGGCCGCGACGCCCTGCGTTCGGTGGTGGCGGCGCTGTGCGACGACCTGATGCGAATCAAGGACTGCCTCGATCAGTTTGTCCGGGGCGAGCAATCGCGCGAGCAACTGGACGCCCTGGTCGCGCCCTTGCGTCAGGTCGCAGACACCCTGGCTGTGTTGAATTTCCAGCAACCGCGGCGGGTCATCATTGATCAGGTGCTGGCGTTGCAGGCCCTGGCGCAGGATCAGCAGAGCGTCGACGATGCGCTGTTGATGGACGTTGCCGGGGCCCTGCTGTACGTCGAGGCGACCCTCAATGGCATGGTCGGGCCGCTGGAAGAAAGCGGCCAGGGCAGCATGCCCGGCTCGGACATGGCGCACATCCGCCACCTGGTCTTGAGCGAGGCAGTGTCGGTGCTGCAACAGGCCAAGGACCTGATCGGCGACTGCCTCGAATCGGGCTGGCCGCGCCAGCGCCTGCAAGCCTTGCCGGGTTTGTTGCAGCAAGTGCGCGGTGCATTGGCGATGCTCATGCTGCCTGCTGCCGCCGAGCTGTTTGCTGGTGCCGCAGGCTATGTGCAGGGCTGGCTGGCGCATCTGGATGAAGAGCCACAGCTGGATGAACTGACCCACCTGGCCGATGCGCTGTGTGCCGGCGAATGCTATTTGCAGTGGCGCGTGGCGGATCCGCTGGCCGACGCCCAGCCGTTCATCGACATGGCCAGGGCCAGCCTGACGGCGCTTGGCGTGAACTGTGGGCATGGCGCACGGGACGATGAAGGCGAGGAAATCGACGCCGAGTTGCGCGAGGTCTTCCTTGAAGAAGCCAACGAGCTGCTGCCCGAGATCGAACGCCACTGGCTGCGCTGGCGCGCCGATAACAGCCTGCGTGAGGCGCTGATTGAAGTGCGTCGCGCTTTGCACACGCTCAAGGGCAGCGGCCGCATGGTCCGCGCCGAAGCGCTGGCGGAGCTGGCCTGGGGCGCCGAGCGGCTGATCAACCGGGTGCTCGAAGGCCGGGTCGGCCTGGCTGGGCAAGGCCTGGTCGCCTTGCAGCAGGCGTTCGTGCGCCTGCCGGACCTGCTTGCCGATTTCGCCGTGGGCCATTTGCCGCCGCTGGCCGAGGTCGAGCATCTGGTCAGCCAGTTGCACGCGCTGGCCGTCAACGAAGCCCCTGTCGCGGCGGGGCTGGACGGGCTTGATCCGCAGTTGCTGGAGATCTTCCGTAACGAGGCGCAAGGCCATCTGGCCAGCCTCGAGGCGTTTCTGCTCGCTGCCGACAGCCACGGTACGCCGGTCAGCGACAGCTTGCAGCGCGCGCTGCACACGCTCAAGGGCAGCGCCGCCATGGCCGGGGTGATGCCGATCGCCGAGCTGGCCACAGCCTTCGACCGGCTCGCACGGGAATACCGCGGCCATGAGCTGCGCCTGCAACAGACCGAACTCGACTGGCTGGAAGCTGCCCACGCGCTGTTTCACCTGGGCCTGGCGCAGCTGCACAGCACACCGCTGGCGCCCATAGTCGGCGCCGCTGAGTTGATCGAGCAGGTTGGCCAGAGCGTCGATGGCCAGCTGGCGGCATTGCACGACGAGCCGTCGGCCAATCGCCGCAGCCGCCGTGACCCACAGCTGATCGCCAGTTTTCTGGCCGAAAGCATGGATATTCTGCTCGATGCCGAGTCGCTGCTGGCGCGCTGGCAGCAGCAACCGCAGCAGCGCCAGGAGCTGGAAACCCTGCTCGACGAACTGACCAGTCTCAGCCACAACGCGAACCTGAACGACCTCTGGCAAGTGGACGAGGTCTGCGAGGCGCTGCTCGATCTGTACGGTGCGGTGGAGGAGGGCAGCCTGGTCGCCGACACGCGCTTTTTCAACCAGGCCCGCCAGGCCCACGACGTGCTGATCGATATGCTCGACGAGATTGCCGCCGGGCAGGAAGTCAGCTCGCGCAGCGAATGCGTCGACGGTTTGCGCGTACTGCTCGATCAGGCGCTGGCGCCGGATGCCACCGGCCTGATCGGCCGTGATGGGGTCACGCCGCTGCCGCCCCTTGAATATGCGCAGATAGAGCAGCCAGCGCTGCTCGACGCCCCGCCAGAGCCAAGCCAGGCACCGGCCACTGTTGAACCCGCCGAAGCGCCAGACAGCCCAGGTGATCGGGAGCTGCTCGAGGTGTTCCTCGAAGAGAGCTCGGACATCGTCGAAAGCTCTGCGGCCGCGCTGGCCCGCTGGCAGGCTGACCCGCGCAGCAGTGTCGAGGTCGAGACCTTGCTGCGCGACCTGCATACGCTCAAGGGCGGCGCACGCATGGTCGAAATCGCCGCGATCGGCGACCTCGCCCATGAGCTGGAATTTCTCTACGAACTGCTTGCCGCCGGCCGCCTGCCGCCGACCGCAGCGCTGTTTGCCCTGCTGCAGAACTGCCACGACCGCCTGGCCCATATGCTCGACGCAGTGCGCCTGGGCCAGCCGCTGCATGCGGCCACGGCGCTGATCGACTACATCCGCAACTTCAGCAGCGCGGCATTGACCGACAGCGCCGCCGCGCCGGCCATCGCCAGCGACGCGGCAGTGCCCGCCGAAACGGCTGCGGTTGCCCCGGAGCGGGCGCCGGGCGATATGGTCAAGGTCGATGCCGAGCTGCTCGATGATCTGGGCAACCTGGCCGGCGAGCACGCGCTGATCCGCGGCCGTATCGAGCAGCAGGTCAACGACGCCCAGTTCGCCCTCAGCGAGATGGAAACCACCCTTGAGCGCATGCGCGATCAGTTGCTGCGCCTGGAGATCGAAACCCAGGCCAGCAGCGCCAGCCGTTATCAGGCTGAAAGCGACAGCTATGACGATTTCGACCCGCTGGAAATGGACCGCCATTCACAGTTGCAACAACTGTCGCGGGCGCTGTTCGAATCTGCCTCGGACCTGCTCGACCTGAAGGAAACCCTGGCCCAGGGCGCGCAGGAAGCCCACGGCCTGCTGCAGCAGCAGGCGCGGGTCAACAGCCAGTTGCAGGAGGGCCTTACCGCCACCCTGATGGTGCCGTTCGAGCGCCTGGTGCCGCGCTTGCAACGCGTCGTGCGGCAGGTCTCCAGCGAGCTCGGCAAGCAGGTCGAGCTGGTGGTCGGCAATGCCGAGAGCGAGCTTGACCGCAGCGTGCTGGAGCGCATGGTGGCGCCGCTTGAGCACATGCTGCGCAACGCCGTCGACCATGGCCTGGAGTCGCGCGAGGCGCGACTGGCGGCGGGTAAGCCGGAGCAGGGCACGATCCATCTGAATCTGCTCCACGAAGGCGCTGACATCGTTATCGAAATGAGTGACGACGGTGCTGGGGTGCCGCTGGCGGCAGTGCGCGACAAGGCCATCAAGCGCGGCCTGCTCGATCCACGCGCACGCCTGAGCGACCACGAAATCCTCCAGTTCATCCTCCGACCCGGCTTCTCCACGGCAGAAAAGATCACCCAGATTTCCGGGCGCGGGCTGGGCATGGACGTGGTCCATGAAGAGGTCAAGCAGCTCGGCGGGGCCATGAGCATCGCCTCCAGCCCCGGCAAGGGCGCGCGCTTCCAGATTCGTCTGCCGTTCACGGTGTCGATCAACCGCGCCTTGATGGTCCACCTCGGCGATGAGCAGTACGCCATTCCGCTCAACACCATCGAAGGCATCGTCCGCGTGCCGCCCAGCGAACTGGCTGCCTGCTACCAGCTGGACACACCGAGCTACGTGTATGGCGGCCACGCCTACCAGCTGCGCTACCTGGGCGAGTTGCTGCAAAGCGGTGTTGCCCGGCCTGGCCTGCTTGGCCAGAGCGTGCCGTTGCCGGTGATTCTGGTGCATTCGCAGGAAGCGTCGTTCGCGATTCAGGTCGACAGCCTGTCGCCGAGCCGCGAGATCGTGGTCAAGAGCCTCGGCCCGCAGTTTGCTGCAGTGCCGGGGCTGTCCGGGGCAACCTTGCTCGGTGACGGTCGGGTGGTGCTGATTCTCGACCTGCTCGGCCAGCTCCGCGGCCAGCAACGGCGCCTGGCCCGCCTGCCCAGTGGCGACGTGCATCAGCAGCGTCAGTTCGAGGCCGCGCCTCGGCAGCGGTTGGTGATGGTGGTCGACGATTCGGTGACGGTACGCAAGGTCACCAGCCGTCTGCTCGAGCGCCACGGCATGAGCGTGCTGACCGCCAAGGACGGCGTCGATGCCATGGCCTTGCTGGCAGAACATCGGCCCGACGTACTGCTGCTGGACATCGAAATGCCGCGTATGGATGGCTTTGAAGTGGCCACGCGGATCCGCCAGGACCAGCGTCTGAAGGACCTGCCGATCATCATGATTACCTCGCGCAGCGGCCAGAAGCACCGCGACCGCGCCATGGCTATCGGCGTCAACGAATACCTGGGCAAGCCGTATCAGGAGTCGCTGCTGCTGCAAAGCATTGCCCACTGGAGCCAAACCCATGCTTGAACATATCGCCGGCCAACGCAGCAGCCTGACCGGCCTGCTGCTGCCGCTGGGTGACCGGACGCTGGTCCTGCCAAATGTGGCTGTGGCAGAGTTGATCGGCCAGCGTGCGTTGTCTTGTCAGATCGGTGAGCCAAACTGGCACCTGGGCTGGCTCGACTGGCGCCAGCAACGCTTGCCGCTGATTGGTTTCGAGGCGGCCTGTGGCGGCCAGACGGTGTGCGGTGAGCGTGCGCGGATTGTCGTGCTCAACGCGCTCGGTGATACCGGCCTGCGCTACCTGGCGTTGCTGCTGCAGGGCATCCCGCGGGCGTGCAAGCTGGACAGCCAGCTCAATTATGTCGACGTGCCGTTGAACGCCCTGGAGCTGGCGGCGGTCCAGGTAGGCGAGCAGGTAGCGCGGGTGCCGGACCTGGTCGCGCTGGAGCGGATGGTGCGCGAGGCGGCGCTGCGCTGAAACCCGGAACTAGCGAGGAGGTCTTTGACTGCATGTATTACGGTGAACGCTTCAATGCCTGGACGCACCTGGTCGGTGCCATTCTGGCTTTCATCGGAGCCAGCTGGCTGATCATCACCGCCGGCCTGCAAGGCGACCCCTGGAAGATCATCAGCTTCTCGATCTATGGCGGCACCCTGGTGCTGCTGTACAGCACCTCGACCCTGTACCACAGCACCCGCGGCCAGGCCAAAGTGATCATGCGCAAGCTCGATCACCTGTCGATCTACCTGTTGATTGCCGGCAGCTACACCCCGTTCTGCCTGATCAGCTTGCGCGGCCCGTGGGGTTGGAGCCTGTTCGGGGTGGTCTGGGGGTTGGCGGTGATCGGCATGTTGCAGGAGATCAAGCCGCGCTCGGAAGCGCGGATTCTGTCGATCATCATCTATGCGGTGATGGGCTGGATCGTGCTGGTAGCGGTCAAGCCGTTGCTGCAGACCTTGGGCACTGCCGGCTTTGCCTGGCTGGCAGCCGGTGGTGCGTGCTACACCATCGGCATCATCTTCTTCGCCTATGACAGCCGTTTTCGCCACTGGCACGGCATCTGGCACCTGTTCGTGATTGCCGGCAGCCTGCTGCACTTCATCGCCATCAGCTTCTACGTGCGCTGAGCAGCGGTTAAAAATCGCCCCACAGCTGCTGCGCCACCGCGAGTGCCACCACCGGCGCGGTTTCGGTACGCAGCACGCGTGGGCCGAGGCGCGCGGCATGGTAGCCGGCGGCCTTGGCCTGCTCGACTTCGGCGTCGGTCAAACCGCCTTCCGGGCCGATCAGAAACGCCAGCCGCTCAGGCCGCTGGTGGCTGGTCAGCGGCTCGGCGACCGGGTGCAGGACCAGCTTCAGGTCAGCCTCGGTTGCCTTCAGCCACTCGGCCAGGCTCAATGGCGGATTGATCTGCGGCAGGGTCGAGCGGCCGCATTGTTCGCAGGCGCTGATCGCCACCTGGCGCCAGTGCGCCAGACGCTTGTCGGCGCGTTCGTCCTTGAGCCGCACTTCGCAACGTTCGCTGACGATCGGGGTGATCTGGTTGACGCCCAGCTCGGTGGCTTTCTGGATGGCCCAGTCCATCCGCTCGCCGCGCGACAGGCCTTGGCCGAGGTGCACCTGCAGGCTTGAGTCGGCTTGGCCGGGCAGAGCCTGGTCGAGGTTGACGCGCACGCTCTTTTTGCCCACTTCAAGCAGTTGGCCGAGGTACTCCTGGCCACTGCCATCGAACAGTTGCACGGCATCGCCAGCGGCCATGCGCAGCACGCGGCCGATGTAATGGGCCTGGGCTTCGGGGAGGTCGTGTTCGCCGATGGACAGGGGGGCGTCGATAAAGAAGCGGGACAGTCTCATGGTTCTGCTCTGGAATTAGGGAAGACATATACAACTGGGCGACGGGACACCCCGCCGCCCAGGTCTGTTGCAAGGGCTGTGCTCAGCCCGGATCGCGGAAGTCAGGGTGGAAGTTCTGCGGCACGGCCACGCTGATGCTGTCGCGGGTGGCGATATCGATACCCTCGCTGGCCACCTCGGCAAGGAAGTCGATCTGCTCGGGGGTGATCACATACGGCGGCAGGAAATACACCACGCTGCCCAGCGGGCGCAGCAGGGCGCCGCGGGTCAGGGCATGTTCGAATACCTTGAGGCCGCGCCGTTGCTGCCACGGGTAAGCGGTTTTACTGGCTTTGTCCTCGACCATTTCGATGGCCAGGGCCATGCCGGTCTGGCGCACTTCGGCCACATGCGGGTGATCGACCAGGTGCGCGGTGGCGCTGGCCATGCGTGCCGAGAGGGCCTTGTTAGCCTCGATCACGTTGTCCTGCTCGAAGATATCCAGGGTCGCCAGCGCTGCGGCGCAGGCCAGCGGGTTGCCGGTGTAGCTGTGCGAATGAAGGAACGCGCGCAGGGTCGGGTAGTCGTCGTAGAAGGCCTGATAGACATCATCGGTGGTCAGGCAGGCCGC
This sequence comes from Pseudomonas shirazensis, assembly GCF_050496565.1. GTDB lineage: Bacteria > Pseudomonadota > Gammaproteobacteria > Pseudomonadales > Pseudomonadaceae > Aquipseudomonas > Aquipseudomonas shirazensis_A. The sequence goes on along the minus strand of NZ_JBNWAE010000001.1, from coordinate 152,936 downwards.
CAGCGGCAGGTAGCCGCCGGTGAGGGCCTTGGACAGGCACAGGAAGTCCGGACGGATGCCGGCCTGCTCGCAGGCGAACATCGTCCCGGTACGGCCAAAGCCCACGGCAATCTCGTCGTGGATCAGGTGTACGCCATAACGGTCACAGGCTTCGCGCAGCAGCTTGAGGTACACCGGGTGGTACATGCGCATGCCGCCGGCGCCCTGGATCAGCGGCTCGACGATGACTGCCGCGACAGTGGCGTGATGCTCGGCGAGGGTCTGCTCCATGGCCAGGAACATCGTCCGCGAGTGCTCCTCCCAGCTGATCCCTTCAGGGCGCAGGTAGCAGTCCGGGCTGGGCACCTTGATGGTGTCGAGCAGCAGCGTCTTGTAGGTTTCGGTGAACAGCGGAACATCGCCCACCGACATCGCCGCGATGGTTTCACCGTGGTAGCTGTTGGTCAGGGTGACGAAGCGCTTCTTGGCGCTCTGGCCCTTGTTCAGCCAGTAATGGAAGCTCATCTTCAGCGCGACTTCGATGCACGACGAGCCGTTGTCGGCGTAGAACACCCGGTCCAGCCCGGCCGGGGTCATGGCCACCAGGCGCTCGGACAGCTCGATCACCGGCTGATGGCTGAAACCGGCCAGGATCACGTGTTCGAGCTGGTCGACCTGATCCTTGATGCGCTGGTTGATGCGCGGATTGGCATGGCCGAACACGTTGACCCACCAGGAACTGACGGCGTCCAGGTAGCGCTTGCCTTCGAAGTCCTCAAGCCACACGCCGTCGCCGCGCTTGATCGGGATCAGCGGCAGCTTTTCGTGGTCTTTCATCTGGGTGCAGGGGTGCCACAGGACCTTGAGGTCACGTTGCATCCACTGATCATTGAGGCCCATCGGCACTTCTCCTGGCGGCACGGCTTGGTTTGACCGCACAAGCCTAAGCAAAGGTGCCGGCCACCACAACCGTGATCAGGCTCAATGGCGCACAGCGGGCTGCCAGCTCAGGGCCGGGATGTGCACGGTGCCGGCCTGGGTGGTGGAGATGGTCAGGGTGCGAAATGGCCCCAGCAGCAACTGGCGGGTAGGCGAACTGGCGTAGTGACCAGGTACGATTTCGGTGCCGGCCACACCGGACAAGGTCAGCCAGTACAGCGGTGGCGGGCCCAGCAATTCGGGGTCGAGGCCGAGGTATTCGCATTCGATCAGGTCGTCTTCATCCAGCTCGAGGCGGTCGCTGACGACGTAGAACTCCATCACCAGGCTGTCGACTTCCTTGCCGAAGTCGATCTTCAGGTCGTTGTTCTGGCCAATCACCAGTTCTGTACCGGGATTGCCGTTGAGCGCTGTTGCCAGGCCTGCATAAGAGGTACAGCTTGAGCTGATGCTCAGGCCATAGTTGCCCTGCCAGATGGCATGCGGGATGAAGTTGCGCGGCTGCAGGCGGGCAAAGTATTGGTGCTGTTGCATGGCTGATGGTTCCGCTGCGGTCGACGCCGCCACTGTCCGACGAAAGCGGCAGCGCTGGCTACTGACAAAAATGCCAGTTGCGTGAGCGACTTGGTGTCGCCCTGCTGGCAGGGTGCCCACGGGTGACGTATTCTTAGCGCAATTTTCTCGGGGGCTTCTTCCCCGCTTTCATCGACCTGTTTTCAACCGGAGTTTGCCGACATGGCTGCTGCTTGGGTGCGCCTGTGCGCGTTGGTATTGATCGGATTTTCCAGCACCTCGGCGCTGGCGCAGGACAAGACACCCACGGCAATCGTCGTCGGTGGGGGCCTGGCCGGCCTGACGGCTGCCTACGAGCTGCAGAACAAAGGCTGGCAGGTCACGCTGCTGGAAGCCAAGGCGGGCATGGGCGGGCGCTCTGGCCTGGCCACCAGCGAATGGATCGGCAACGGCAAAGCCCAGCCGGTCCTCAACCAGTACCTGGATCGCTTCAAGCTCGATACCCTGCCGGCCCCTGAGTTCGTGCGCACGCCGGGCTACCTGATCGATGGCGAATACTTCAGCGCAGCTGACCTGGCCGTCAAGCAGCCGGCGACCGCTGAAGCGCTCAAGCGCTATGAGAAGACCCTCGACGATCTGGCCCGCTCGATCGACGACCCGCTCAACCCGCAGGCCAACAGCACGCTGTTCGCCCTCGACCAGATCAACGTCTCCAATTGGCTCGACCGCTTGCAACTGCCTGCCACCGCGCGGCAATTGATCAACCAGCAGATTCGTAGCCGCTATGACGAGCCTTCGCGCCTGTCGCTGCTCTATTTCGCCCAGCAGACCCGCGTCTATCGTGGCGTCAGCGACCGTGACCTGCGTGCTGCGCGTCTGCCGGGCGGTAGCCCGGTGCTGGCTCAGGCCTTTGTCAAACAACTGAAAACCATCAAGACCAACGCGCCGGTGACTGCGATCGTTCAGGACAAGGACGGCGTTACCGTCAAGGTCGGCGCTGTCGGCTATCGCGCCGATTACCTGGTGATGGCGGTGCCGCTGCGTGCCCTGGCCAAGATCCAGATGACCCCGGGCCTGGACAACCAGCATGTGGCTGCGATGAAAAGCACCAACTATGGCTGGCGCGACCAGATATTGCTCAAGTTCAAACAGCCTGTGTGGGAAAGCCGGGCGCGGATGTCGGGTGAGATCTTCAGCAACACCGGCCTGGGCATGCTCTGGATCGAGCCGGCGCTCAAAGGTGGTGCCAATGTGGTGATCAACCTGTCGGGCGACAACGCCCGCCTGTTGCAGGCTTTTGGCGACAAGCAGATGGCCGACCAGGTGCTGATTCGCCTGCATGCGTTCTATCCGAAGGCCCGCGGTGCATTCACTGGCTATGAAGTGAAGCGCTATAGCGCCGATCCTGGTACTGGTGGTGCCTACCTGGCCTATGGCCCGGGGCAGATCAGCAAATATTGGCGCCTGTGGGAGCGCCCTCTGCAGCGCATCAGCTTTGCCGGTGAACATACCGACGCGCTGTACCCGGGCACTCTGGAAGGCGCCCTGCGCAGCGGCCAGCGTGCTGCCGGCCAGGTGCAGGACCTGCTGGCAGGCAAGTCGTTTGATCCGGTCAAGGCCGTGCCTGTGGCGGCAGCTGCTGCAACCGGCGCTGCGGCGGCCAAGGGCGGCTTCTTCTCCAATTTGTTTGGTGGCGGCGACAAGGCGGCGAAGGGCGGCTTCTTCTCCAATCTGTTTGGTGGCGGCGACAAGGCGGCCAAGGCTGACAAAGCGCCAGCCAAGGACGAGCCGGCCAAGGGCAAGGACGCCGAGCCAGCCAAGCCTGGCTTCTTCTCGCGCCTGTTCGGTGGCGCTGAAGAGCCTGCAGCCAAGCCAGCACCGGTTGCCAAGGCTGCGGAAGTTGCACCGGTAGCGCCTGCGCCAGCGCCAGTGGTTGCACCGATACCGGAGCCTGCGGCCAAGCCTGCACCGGCCAAGCCTGCGGCAAGCAAGGCCGCACCCGCCAAGCATGCGCCTGCACACAAGCCAGCTGCCAAATCCGAAGCGGCGAAGAAGGCTGCAAGCAAGCCTGCGCCGGCGAAGAAAGCCAGCACCAAGGCCGAGCCGGTGAAGAAGCCGGCGGCCAGCAGCCAAGGCTGATTGATCCAACACTCCCCAAGGGCCGCATCGCGGCCCTTTCTCATTGTGCGGGCGCACCGCGCTGGTCTAGGGTTAATGTTTCCTTAATAACTGGTCGAGAGAATAAGCATCGATTAATTCGATCTACCAAAGCAGTTTTTTCCGCTTTTATTCGATACGTTTCGCGCTAGTCTGTACGCAGCTTCAAGGGAGAGCGCCGCCAACATGCAAGTACGCAATTCATCAACTCGCTACGGCCTGGTCAGCATGGTCATGCACTGGGGTGTAGCGCTGGCAGTCTTCGGGCTGTTTGCCCTGGGCCTGTGGATGGTCGGCCTCGACTACTACGACCCGTGGCGCAAGGCCGGTCCGGACCTGCACAAAAGTATCGGCCTGGTGTTGCTGGCGGTAATGCTGCTACGGGTGCTGTGGCGCTTCATCAGCCCGCCGCCGGCAGTGCTGGCCAGCCATGACCGCTTCACCCGAGTTGCAGCCAAAGTGGGCCACCTGGCTTTATATGCAGGCCTGTTTGCGGTAATGATCGCCGGGTACCTGATCTCTACCGCCGATGGCGCGGGGATCTCGGTGTTTGGCCTGTTCGAGGTGCCGGCATTGCTCAGCAACCTGCCCGACCAGGCTGACACCGCTGGCGTGATCCATTTTTACCTGGCCTGGGGGCTGGTGATATTCGCCGTCCTGCATGGCCTGGCAGCACTGAAACACCACTTTATCGACCGTGACGCGACCCTGATTCGTATGCTGGGCCGCAAAGCTTGACCCTCAACCTCAATTGCAAGGAATCGAAAGGATGTTGAAAAAGACTTTTGCCGCTCTGGCGCTCGGTACCGCTCTGTTCGCCGCTGGTCAGGCCATGGCCGCAGACTACAAGATCGACAAGGAAGGCCAGCACGCGTTCGTTGACTGGAAGATCAGCCACTTGGGCTACAGCTTCATCCACGGTACTTTCAAAGACTTCGACGGTAGTTTTACCTGGGATTCGGCCAAGCCTGAAGCCAGCAAGATCAACGTCGACCTGAAGACCGCCAGCCTGTGGTCGAACCACGCTGAGCGTGACAAGCACATCGCGAGCAAGGACTTCCTGGACGTCAGCAAGTATCCAGAGGCCAAGTTCGTCTCCACCGCAGTCAAATCGACCGGTGACAAGACCGCTGATGTGACCGGCGACCTGACCCTGCACGGTGTGACCAAGCCGGTAACCTTCAAGGCTACCTTCAACGGTGAAGGCAAGGATCCATGGGGCGGCGAGCGCGCTGGCTTCAACGCCACCACCACCCTGAATCTGAACGACTTCGGCATCAAGGGCCCAGGCCCAACCTCGCAGACACTGGATCTGGATATCAGTGTTGAAGGCGTGAAGCAGAAGTAATCAGCCGCACATGAAAAAGCCGCCCATCAGGGCGGCTTTTTCATGTCTGCAAAACCGTAATCAGCGATTACGGGTCAGCAGGGCCGGGCGCTCGCCACGCGGGCGGCTCGGCAAGTCTTCCAGCTGCTCAGGCGTTGGGTAACGCTCGAGCTTGGATTCCTTGCGGATGATTACCGGCTGGCTTTGCGATTCACGCGGGTTGCGTACTGCTGGCTCTTGACGAGCGCTGTCGTCACGGGCTGGGCGGTTACGGCCCGGGTTGCCGTCGCGACGGCCACCACCAGCGTTGCTGCCGTTGTTGCTGCGTGGACGCTTGTCGCCAGCACCCTGACGCGGCTGGCCGCTGCCGCCGTTGTTGCTGCGGCCTTTGGCTGGCGCACCAGCACCGGCACCGCGAGTGCCGCTGCCTTGGGTTTGGCCGGCACCAGCTGCAGCGCCTGGGCGACGGTTGCGGCCCTGGTTCTTGCCATTCTGGTATGGGCTGACGTAGTCGGCCTTGTTACCGAAGTTATCCACGTCGTCGTCGAGGAACGCTTCCGGGTCACGGTTGCCGTTGCCATTACCGTTGGCTGGCGCCGATGCTTCGCGGCGCTCGCCCTGTGGCTGGCGCGGCTTGTTCTCGCGTGGCTTGCGCGGCTGCTGCTGGCGCTCACCGGCAGGCTTGTCGGCCGGCTTTTCAGCGGTGCTGCTCTGCTTGGCGCGGCCTTTGTCCTTGCCCTTGTCCTTGCGTCCGCCGTTGCTGTCTTTGCTGGCGTCGCCGCGCGGCTGGTTACGACCACCGCGGCCGTTGGCCTGCGGGCGCTCACGGACTTCAGGCTTTTCGACTTCGACAGTGCTGGCGTCAAAGCCCATCAGGTCGCCGTCCTGAATTTTCTGGCGAGTGACACGCTCGATGCTCTTGAGCAGCTTCTCTTCGTCCGGGGCAACCAGTGAGATGGCTTCACCCGAACGACCGGCACGGCCAGTACGGCCGATGCGGTGCACGTAGTCTTCCTCGACATTCGGCAGCTCGAAGTTGACCACGTGCGGCAACTGGTCGATGTCCAGGCCACGCGCGGCAATGTCGGTAGCGACGAGGATGCGTACGTCGTTGGCCTTGAAGTCGGCCAAGGCCTTGGTGCGTGCGTTCTGGCTCTTGTTGCCGTGGATCGCAGCAGCCGGCAGGCCGTGCTTCTCAAGGTACTCGGCCAGGCGGTTGGCACCATGCTTGGTGCGGGTGAAGACCAGCACCTGTTCCCACGCGCCGAGGGTGATCAAGTGCGCCAGCAGGGCGCGCTTGTGGCTCGCCGGCAGGCGGTAGACGCGCTGTTCGATACGCTCGACCGTGGTGTTCGGCGGCGTGACTTCGATGCGCTCGGGGTTGTGCAGGAGCTTGTCGGCGAGGTCGGTGATGTCTTTGGAGAAGGTCGCCGAGAACAGCAGGTTCTGGCGCTTGGCCGGCAGCCGGGCCAGGACCTTCTTCACGTCATGGATGAAGCCCATGTCGAGCATGCGGTCGGCTTCATCGAGGACCAGGATTTCGACGCGGGACAGGTCAACCTTGCCTTGACCGGCGAGGTCGAGCAGACGGCCAGGGCAGGCCACCAGTACGTCGACGCCTTTGGCCATGGCCTGAACCTGTGGGTTCATGCCGACACCGCCGAAGATGCAGGTGCTGACCAGGCTGAGGTCGCGTGCATACACTTTGAAGCTGTCGTGCACCTGAGCCGCCAGTTCGCGGGTCGGGGTCAGTACCAGTACCCGCGGTTGACGCGGGCCGTGGCGCTGGGATTTGTCTGGGTGGCCACCCGGGAACAGACGCTCCAGGATCGGCAGGGCGAAACCGCCGGTTTTGCCAGTACCTGTCTGTGCGGCGACCATCAGGTCGCGACCTTGCAACACGGCGGGGATGGCCCGCTGTTGCACTGGGGTAGGCTCGGTGTAGCCCGCTGCTTCGATAGCGCGGACAAGTGCCTCGGAGAGACCGAGGGAAGCAAAGGACATGGGCAATCCTGTTCTGGTGGGGGCTAGGCCCTATAGGGTGATCTGCCTGGCGCGACGGGCATCTGAGGGATGCGATCGCGTCCGGTCCAGCTTGGTGTCCACTGCGCATCAGAGAAACATCGGGGCTGCGCTGTAGAGCGCGTTGACGATGATCGAGATGCCTGGATGAAGACCGAGCGTCCGGGCGTGAGCCTGGCGGGAAGGCCCGAGTATAACAGAGCTAGCGCAGTGTGCTGCGTTCCTGCTGCTCAACGGCTCCAGTAAGCCCTCCAAGGTCGTCTTCGAAGTTAGCGATCATCTGTGCGTAGGCGGGTTCTTGCTTGAATCGGCGCAGTTCGTCGGCGAACGAGCGAGCCAGTTGTTCGCGCCCGGGCTTGCGCGCCAGACCCAGATACTGACTTTGCCGATTGATCAGCAGTGGCAATTGTTCGGTTTGCTGTTGCAGCCCCATCTGCTGGCGCAGGTAGCGCCCGACGCGACTGTCGGTTACCAGCAGATCGATGCGGCCAAGCATCAGTTTGCCGAGGTTGGCTTGATGGGTCTGTGCCGGCTCTTGCTTGAACAAGGTTGACTGATTGAATGCCGCGCCATAGTCGTAGCCCGGCGAAGTGCCGATGGTCAGCCCGGCGAGGTCCTCCAGCCGCTTGACGGCGCGGTGCTGGCCGCGTCTGCCCAGCAAAACGAACTCGACTTCAGACAGTGGTTCGTCCGGGAACACCATGTACACCTTGCGCGCATCGTTCTGGAAAATCCCCAGTACGCCATCGACCTGGCCTTGCTCGACCATCGCCAGGCAGCGCTTCCACGGCATGAACTCCCAGTCGACCTGCACGCCGAGGCGCTTGAACACCTCGCTGGCCACCTCGTACTCGATGCCCTGCGGCTGGCCGTTGTGTTCGTAGATGTAGGGCGCCCAGTCATCGCTGACCACGCGCAGGCGTTCGGCCTGAGCCGAACAGCTCAGGCAGACAAGCAACAGGCAGAGTAGGCGGGGCAGAGGTGACATGCCGTGAGAGTACGCCGTCCATCGGGCGATGAACAGTGAACGGCGCTTGTACAAACGCTGATTGTTGTAAACACCTGGGTGGCGGTCACAAACACCTGTAGGAGCGGCCTTGTGTCGCGAAAGGCCCGCAAAGCGGGCCCAGATTTTCAGCTTCGCCGCCAACATCGCCGGGCCAGCTTCGCTGGCCTTTCGCGACACAAGGCCGCTCCTACACAAAGCAGACCGCGTCAGCGGGGCAGCTTTAGGTTGTTCCAGATCGCCAGGCTCGGCTCGGCCTGGTTCAGGGTATAGAAGTGCAACCCAGGTGCGCCGCCTTGCAGCAGTTGCTCGCACATCTTGCTGATCACTTCTTCGCCAAAGGCCTGAATGCTCGCGCTGTCGTCGCCATAGGCTTCAAGCTGCTTGCGGATCCAGCGCGGTAGTTCAGCGCCACAGGCGTCGGAGAAGCGCGCCAGCTTGCTGTAGTTGGTGATCGGCATGATGCCGGGCACTACCGGGATATCCACGCCCATCTTCTGCACGCGCTCGACAAAGTAGAAGTAGCTGTCGGCGTTGAAGAAGTACTGGGTAATGGCGCTGTCGGCACCGGCCTTGACCTTGCGCACGAAGTTGCTCAGGTCAGCCTCGAAGTTCTGCGCCTGTGGGTGCATCTCGGGGTAGGCGGCAACTTCCAGGTGGAAGTGATCGCCAGTCTCTTGGCGGATGAACTCGACCAGATCGCTGGCGTAGCGCAGTTCGCCCGAGGCCATGCCCATGCCCGACGGCAAATCACCGCGCAGGGCGACGATCCGCTTGATGCCTGCAGCCTGGTATTCGCTGAGCAAGCCGCGCAGGTCGGCCTTGGAATCACCGACGCAGGACAGGTGCGGCGCGGCGGCAACTTTGACTTCATGTTCCAGCTGCAGCACGGTATTGAGCGTGCGGTCCCGGGTCGAGCCGCCAGCGCCGTAGGTGCAGGAGAAAAAATCAGGATTGTAGCCAGCCAGCTGGCGAGCAACGGCCATCAGCTTTTCATGACCGGCTTCGGTCTTGGTCGGGAAAAACTCGAAACTGTAACGGCGTTCTTCGGACATCGTTCGTTCCTCATGCAGCCAACGCCAACAGCGCGCCTTCAGCTGCAATCTGCAAGTAAAAGCCAGAGCGGTGAAGGCCGGTCTGGCTTGGCGTCGTTCAATTGCATGGACTGCCCGCGGCAAGCATGCCTGCCGCGGGCCGCTCGCTTAGTAGCGGTAGGCGTCCGGCTTGAACGGGCCTTCGACGGTGACGCCGATGTACTCGGCCTGCTGCGAGGTCAGCTGGGTGACCACGCCGCCGAAGCCGCGGACCATTTCCAGGGCAACTTCTTCGTCGAGTTTCTTTGGCAGCACTTCAACGGTCAGGCGCTCGGCTTTCTTCTCGGCGGAGAGGTCAGCGAACTTCTGCTCGAACAGGAAGATCTGTGCCAGCACCTGGTTGGCGAACGAGCCGTCCATGATCCGGCTTGGGTGGCCAGTGGCGTTGCCCAGGTTGACCAGACGGCCTTCGGCCAGCAGGATCAGGTAGTCGTCGTTCTGCGGGTCGAAGTCGCCAGCGCCGGTACGGTGGATCTTGTGCACCTGCGGTTTGACCTCTTCCCATGCCCAGTTCTTGCGCATGAAAGCGGTGTCGATTTCGTTGTCGAAGTGGCCGATGTTGCACACTACCGCGCGCTTTTTCAGGGCCTTGAGCATGTTTGCATCGCAGACGTTGACGTTACCGGTGGTGGTCACGATCAGGTCGATCTTGCCCAGCAGGGCCTTGTCAATGCAGGCTTCGCTGCCATTGTTGACGCCGTCGATGAACGGCGAAACCAGCTCGAAACCGTCCATGCAGGCTTGCATGGCGCAGATCGGGTCAACTTCGGAAACCTTGACGATCATGCCTTCCTGACGCAGCGACTGGGCCGAGCCCTTGCCGACGTCGCCGTAGCCGATGACCAGCGCCTGCTTGCCCGACAGCAGGTGGTCGGTGCCGCGCTTGATGGCGTCGTTGAGGCTGTGACGGCAGCCGTACTTGTTGTCGTTCTTGCTCTTGGTGACCGAGTCGTTGACGTTGATCGCCGGGACTTTCAGCTCGCCTTTGGCCAGCATGTCGAGCAGACGGTGAACACCGGTGGTGGTCTCTTCGGTAACGCCGTGCACGCGATCCAGCACCTGCGGGTACTTGTCGTGCAGCAGCTGGGTCAGGTCGCCGCCGTCGTCGAGGATCATGTTGGCGTCCCATGGCTGGCCATCCTTGAGGATGGTCTGCTCAAGGCACCACTCGTACTCTTGCTCGGTCTCGCCTTTCCAGGCAAATACCGGGATACCGGCAGCGGCGATCGAAGCTGCGGCCTGGTCCTGAGTGGAGAAGATGTTGCAGGAAGACCAGCGCACTTCGGCACCCAGGGCAACCAGGGTTTCGATCAGCACGGCAGTCTGAATGGTCATGTGAATGCAGCCGAGGATTTTCGCACCCTTGAGCGGTTGCTCTTCGAGGTACTTGCGGCGCAGGCCCATCAGTGCCGGCATTTCCGATTCGGCGATGATGGTTTCGCGACGGCCCCAGGCGGCCAGGGAGATGTCAGCGACCTTGAAATCGGTAAAACCAGCAGGCGTGTTTACAGCGCTCATGAAGAGCCTCCATTCGTAGTGTGCGAATGGGCGCCGTTGTGCGTTGAGCGTCCACTTGAGCGGACAACGCCCCATCCGAGCCTGACAGGTCGAACCTGCTGCAGCGCCCCTCGGACAGGTGGCGGGCATGGCACCGCGGCGGGTGGCCATGTTAAACGGCGCTGATTATAGCCGGGCAGGGCGATCAGGCCCAAGGTTTTCTGTCGATTAATCGCGACGATAGTCGATGATCAATGGAGCCCCGCGGCAGGCTCTGCCATCATGACTGCACGTTAGCCAGAGCTGGTAGGAGCAATGATGAACTTCCACACCCGCAAATGGGTAAAACCTGAAGACCTCAACCCCAACGGCACTCTGTTCGGTGGCAGCCTGCTGCGCTGGATCGACGAGGAAGCGGCGATCTACGCCATCGTCCAGCTGGGCAATCAGCGGGTGGTGACCAAGTACATCTCGGAGATCAACTTCGTCAGCGCCTCGCGCCAGGGCGACATCATCGAGCTGGGTATCACTGCTACCGAGTTTGGCCGCACCTCGATCACCCTCAAGTGCGAAGTACGCAACAAGATCACCCGCAAGAGCATCCTCACCGTCGACAAGATGGTCTTCGTCAATTTGGGTGACGATGGCTTGCCGGCTGCGCATGGGCGCACCGAGATCAAGTACGTGCAGGATCAGTTTCCTGACTCTGCCGTAGAGTGAATTTTTGGGGCTGCTTTGCAGCCCAATCGCGACACAAGGCCGCTCCTACATAGGAACGCGATCCCCTGTAGGAGCGGCCTTGTGTCGCGATAGGGCCGCAAAGCGGCCCCAGCAATCTCAAGCCTGAGCGCTGACCTTGCTCACCACCCGCCCAATACTCAACCCCTGAATCAGAATCGAAGACAGCACCACGATATAAGTAATCGACAGCAGCAAATCCCGCTCCTCACCCAGCGGCAACGACAACGCCAGCGCCACCGACACGCCCCCACGCAAACCACCCCAGGTCAGCACGCGAATGGTGCCCTGCGGCACGCTGCGCCAGCGGCGCAACAGCAGGATCGCCGGCGCTACCGTGAGCAGGCGCGACATCAGCACGGCCAAGGCCAGTACCGAACCTGCTGCCAGGTGCATCCAGTTGAACGGCAGCAGCAACAGCTCCAGGCCGATCAGGGCGAACAACAAGGCATTGAGCATGTCGTCGATCAGTTCCCAGAAACCGTCCATATAGCGCCGGGTCATGTCGTTCATGGCCAGGTTGCGGCCCATGTTGCCGATGATCAGGCCGGCCACCACCATCGCGATCGGTGCCGAGACGTGCAGCTCGTAGCACATCGCCGAGCCGCCGATGACCAGCGCCAGGGTCAGCATGACCTGGACCTGGTATTGGTCGATGCTCTTGATCATGCGATAGGTCGCATAGCCGATCAGGCCGCCGAAGGCGATCCCGCCGATGGCTTCGCGGGCGAACAGCAGGGCGGTCTCGGAGATGCTTGGGGTCTCGCCCAGCTGGACGATGCCGAGCAGTACCGTGAACACCACCACCGCCGTGCCGTCGTTGAACAGCGACTCGCCAACGATGGTGGTCTTCAGCGGCTTGGAGGCGTTGGCCGTACGCAGCGCGCCGAGCACGGCGATCGGGTCGGTCGGCGAGATCAGTGCGCCGAACAGCAGGCAGTAGATCAGGCTTACATGCCACCCGAACAAGGCGAACACCCAGTGTGCGAGATAACCGATGACCACGGTGGCGATCAGTACGCCGATGGTCGCCAGCAGGCCGATCGGCCAGCGGTAGCTGCGCAGATCGCTGAGGTTGACGTGCAGGGCGCCGGCAAACAGCAGGAAGGCCAGCATCCAGTGCATCAGCAGGTCATTGAAGTCGATCTGGTTCATCAAGCCTTCAACGCGCTCTTCCAGGCCTGGAAAGCCGATCAGGCTCAGGCCCTGCAGAATCAACGAGAACAGCAGCGCCGTGACCATCACACCGATGGCCGGCGGCAGGCCGATGAAGCGATAGTTGACGTAGGTGAGGAGGGTGGTCAGGCAGATAAAAGCGGCAACAAGCTCAAGCATCCCGAATCCTGTAAAAAGTGGCTTCCAAGTCGGACCCGAGTCGTTCGGGTCAGGGGTTTGATGGTCCGGCAGGGGGCATGGGACACACTCTATGACCAGAAATGTCCAGATCGTTCAAAATGTGTACAAGCGCGCCTTGGCCCTGACGGTCGCGTAACCCGCTATATTGTGCCGACCTCTGAGTCTGAGCCCTGCAAGGAACCCTCGCGTGCTGGCAACCGTTCTCGTCCTTTTCGCAGCCCTGTTGCATGCCGTCTGGAACACCCTGGTCAAGTTCAGTGGCGAACGGCTGCTGGTGATTGCCAGCATGGATTCGGTGGCGTTGCTGTTCGCTGTGGTGGCTGTGTGGTTCGTCGATTTCCCGCCTGGCGAGATCTGGCCCTGGCTGCTGGTGTCGGCGCTGGCCCAACAGATCTACCGAGTCTTGCTGATCAAGGCCTACCGGGTGGGCGACCTGGGTCTGGTTTACCCACTGATGCGCGGTTTGTCACCGCTGGTGGTGCTGGGTCTGACTCTGGCGTTTGCTGGCGAGACCCTCAGCGGGCAGCAGATCATCGGCATCTTGCTGATCCCGTGCGGCATGGCCTGCCTGCTCTGGCAGGGCGGCGGCGGGGCGCGCTTGCCGTGGTCGATGTTGCCGGTGGTGGGCCTGATCGGCCTGTGCATCGGCTGCTACACCTGGTTCGACGGCCAGGGCGTGCGTGCGTGGGGCAAGCCCTTTGATTATCTGGTGTGGCTGACCCTGCTCAGTACCTGGCCGTTTCCGCTGCTGGCCGGCGTCGCCCGGCGTGCACCGTTCGTGCAGTTCTGGCGTAATCAATGGCGGCTGGGCCTGGCGGTCGGTGTTTGCGTACTGGCGAGCTACGCTCTGGTGCTGTGGGCGATGCACCTGGGGTCGGTGGCCGAGGCGGCGGCGTTGCGCGAGATCAGCGTGATTCTGGTGGTGCTGCTGGGCATGCGCTACCTCAAAGAACCTTTCGGCGGGCCGAGGCTCTTAGCTTGCGGGCTGGTGCTGGCAGGCATGCTGGTGATGAAGCTCTGAATCCAACTCTTTCGAACAAGGAATTCTGTCCATGACCGTTGCCCTGTGGTGCATTTTGATCGCGGCGATCCTGCCGCCGCTGTGTGCGTTGATCGCCAAACTCAGCAGCGGCCGTTTTGGCATGCAGCACAACCACGATCCGCGTGCGTTTCTGGACACGCTGTCAGGGCTGCCACGCCGCGCCCATGCGGCCCAGCAGAACAGCTATGAAGCGTTCCCGGCCTTTGCGGCGGCGGTGCTGGTGGCCGACATTGTCGGCAATGCCGAGCAGGTGACCCAGGATGTGTTGGGGGTGATGTATATCACCAGCCGGTTGCTCTACATCATCTGCTACCTGGCCGATTGGGCGATATTGCGCTCGATTGTGTGGTTTGCCGGGCTGGCGATGATCGTGGCGTTCTTCGTGGTTTCAGCATGACCGAGCGCCTTGCACCGTCGCTGTAGGAGCGGCCTTGTGTCGCGAAAGGGGTGCGCAGCAGCCCCGGGATCTCAGCTTCGCAACCGAAATTGCCGGGGCCGCTACGCGACCCTTTCGCGACACAAGGCCGCTCCTACATCGACCGCGTAGCGCAGCGGACACCGCAATCGCCTCACCCATCCGCCAAGGTTTGACGCGATCCCCGTAGAGGCGGTTGGGTCAGGGGACTTTGGGTAGCTCAGGCAATGGCTGGCCTTTGGGCCAGAGCATCCAGATCTGCCCTGGCTGCTTCATGTTGCCGGCCAACTCGCCGGCTTGCGGCCCGGTACCCCAGAACAGGTCGGCACGTACTTCGCCGGTGATCGCCCCGCCGGTATCCTGCGCGCCGACCGGGCGCACCACGGGTGAACCATCCGGGCGGGTGGTCGACAGCCATAGCAGGCTGCCCAGCGGGATCACCTTGCGGTCGATGGCGACGCTGTAGCCTGCGGTCAGCGGCACATTCAACGAACCGCGCGGGCCTTCGTTGCTGTCCGGCCGGGTGCTGAAGAACACATAGCTAGGGTTGCTAGCCAGCAGCTCCGGCACCCGCTGCGGGTTGGCCTGGGCCCAGGCGTGAATAGCGCCCATGCTGACGTCTTCTTTCTTCAACTGGCCTTGTTCGATCAGCCAGCGGCCGATCGGCCGATACGGATGACCGTTCTGATCGGCATAACCCAGGCGCAACTGGCGCCCGTCTTCCAGCTGAACCCGGCCAGAACCCTGAATCTGCAGAAATTGCAGATCCATCGGGTCGGTCAGCCAGGCCTGCACTGGTGCGTCGACGCCATCACGGTAGATGGTTTCCGAGGTGTCGTAGGGCTTGAGAACGCGGCCTTCCAGGCGCCCGCGCAGGCGTTTACCCTTGAGCTCGGGATAAATACTCGCCAGGTCGACCACGATCATGTCCGGCGGCACGCCGTACACCGGCACCTGGGCAGCTGCGGTGCGTGTCAGGCTGCCCGGGTAGACCGGCTCGTAATAACCTGTGATCAGCCCGGTAGCGTTGTTCTCGGCTGAGCGCAGGCCATACACCTGCAGGTTTTGCTGGAGAAACGCGCGGGCCTGGGCGGCATCGTCAGGAATGCGCAGCGCCGCTTCGCAGGTCGCAGCCCAGACTGCATCGCGCTTGAGCTTCTCGCAGCCGACGCGCCAGGCCTGGAAGCCGGCCAGCAAGTCGGCGTCGCTGACGCTTGGCAGGTCTTTCCAGGTGGCAGGCGCATAGGTGGCAATGGCGTGCGGTTCAGGCTTGGTGCTGTCGCCACCGTTGCAGCCGGTCAGCAGGGCCAGGGCTGGCAGCGCCCAGGCGAGCTGGCGCAGAGCAGATTTCATGGTTGAATCCTTGAGCGGGCGGCGGCGTGGCTGCCCCTGTTTTCTGTAAGGGTATTGGTCTTTGTCGAGCAGGCGAGGATACTGTCGGCCCTCTTCCGATGCCAATGTGACCGTGATGTTCAAATGTTTCACCGTGCTGCTGGTAGCTAGCCTGGCCCTGCTGGGCTGCGACCGTGTCGATCCTAACTCACCGCTCGGGCAGCGCAAGGCGATCTTCAAGCAGATGCTCAATACCAGCGAAGACCTTGGCGGCATGCTGCGCGGACGCTTGCCGTTCGATGGCGACAAGTTCGCTGCTGGCGCAATCAAGCTCGATGGCCTGGCCCACGCGCCGTGGGAGCACTTCCCGCAGGTTCAGGATGGCGGCGACAGCAGTGCGCGGGCCGAGGTCTGGCAGCGTCAGGCGCGCTTCGAGGAGCTGGCTCGGCAACTGGAAGGCGTGACTAGCGAACTGGTCACCGCGAGCAGCAGCAAACCGCTGAACGCAGCGCAGTTGCAAGCACCTATGGACAAGGTCGAAGCGGCCTGCAAGGCCTGCCACACCGAGTTTCGTAACCACTAGGTTGCGGTGACGCCGGAGTGATTACTTCTCCAGATCGTCGAGCGCTTCCTGCAGCTCCTTTTTCGATTCGGCAAGCTTGTCTTTACGCTTGTTGATCTTCTCGGAGTCGCCACGCTTCATGGCCTTGTCCAGATCCTTGGTGCGCTTGTTCACCTCGTGACGCGCATCCAGCACCTTCTGCTCGCGCTCTTTGCGCAGGCTGTTGTCGGTGCAGTTGGCAGTCACTTCGCTCAGGGCTTTTTCCAGGCCAGCCTGCTGGTCGCTGTTGCCGTGGGCGCGTGCCTGCTCGATCTGTTCGCTGATCGCTTGCTTCTTGGCGGCGCAACCTTTGAGCTCGGTCTGCTCGGCAGCCAGCGCGCCGTGGGCAGTGAGGGCAAGCAAGGCGGACAGGGCGAGGGTAGAGAACAGTTTCATCGGGGACTCCATTCGGGTGCAGGGCAGCGAAAAGGGAAATGCTGCCCTGATCCGGCGAAATTAGAAACCCTTGATTGTGTGATGGCGTAACTGCCCGGCCAGTATCTGCACTGCGTTGTCACTGAAAAATGCCTGCAACTGCTCGGCACGGCCGTTGCCGATTCCGGGTTCCTGCAGCCATTCTCGTACGGTTTTGCTTGCCAAGGTCTGCCAGTCAGGGCCTGGCTCAAGGCGGCGCGGCGCAGGCATACCCAGGCCGTGTAGCCAGCGCTGGAAGGGCTGCTGTCGGGCTTGGGTGAACACCTCGAGCAGCTGTTCGGCGCGGGTTTCAGCGATGCCTGCAACACCCAGCAACTGCTCCCGGTCCAGGTTCAGCCAATCGTCCAGCGTGCTGACCAGGCCGCTGTCGACCAACTGAGTCCAGGTTGCCGCACCCATCCCTGGCATGTTCAGGCCTTGCTTGCCGCCCAGCCAGTGCAGGCGGGCGACAAACTGCTGGCGACAGGCGGGGCTGTCCTGCCAGCAGCTGAGTGCATGGTAGCGGCCCGGTTCCGGCGCCTGTACCGGCGCGCGCTGGCTGCTGCGGTGCACCACCGACTCCAGCCGCGGAATGGTCAAGCCGGCCAGGCTTATTGCCACCTGATCGCCTGCACGGATGTCCAGCGCCTGCCAGCGTGCCAGTGAACCCAGGCTGACCTGGCTGACCTGACGATCATCCAGCTGCAGCGGTTGTAGCTGGACCAGAGGAGTGATGCGCCCGGTGCGGCCAACCTTGAACTGCACCTCGCGCACTTCGGCCAGTGCCTGGCGCAGCGCATACTTCCAGGCTGCAATCCAGTACGGCGCATTGGCCTGCCAACGCTCTGCGGCGGGGCGCTGGTCCTGGCGCAGGATCACCCCGTCAGTGGCGAATGGCAGGGCTGATCGATACCAGTGCTGGCGCCAGTGTGCGGCCTGCTCGAAGGTGTCGACGGCGACGCTGTACTGCTGGCTGTCGCTGAAACCCAGTTCGGCCAGGCCCCTGAGCCGTTCTGCCTGGGTTGCAGGGCCCTCGGGCCAATCCCAGACGAACAGGCCGATATCCGCGCCCAATTGCGCGCTGAGCTGCTTGCGCGCCATCAGGCCGGCGACACTCCCGCGTGCGCCGCGTCCACCGGCGGTTGCCTGCACGTGGTTGTCCAGGCGCAGGTACAGCTCACCCTGCAGCGCCAGGTCGAGGGCGCTTGGCAGTTCGTGCTGGATGCCCGAGAGGTACGGCAGGTGCCGGCTCCAGTCATGCCCATGGACGCCGTCACCGCGGCTCAGCAACTGCACCAACCGACCTTGTCGGTAAACCAGCGAGACCGCCACACCATCGACCTTGGGCTGAATCCACACGGCCTGTTTACCGCGCAGCCATTGTGCGGCGGCCTGCTCATCACGCAGCTTGGCGACGCCGGTATGCACCGTCGGGTGCGCCAGCGGGCCGCGCGCGCTGGCCAGCGGGTCGTCACTGGCATTGATGGCGAAGCACTGTTGCAGGTCCAGCAGGCGCTGCCGGCTTTGGTCGTAGAGTTCATCGTCGACCAGCGCGACACCTTGGCGATGGTAGTGGTCGTCCCACCTTGCCAGTGACTGGCGCAACTGCTCGACCTCTTGTTGCGCCCGCTCGCCAGGCCAGGCGGGGCAAGCGGCGGCCTGAGCAGCCGAGAGGTACAGCAGCGGCAGCAAACACAGCAGTAGTTTCAGCATCATGGCCAGCGTCCTTGCCAGGCGATTCGGAGTCCTCAGCCTAGGCGCGCAAACGGATCAACGCCGGGCCAGTTTGTCAGGCGATATGTCACAAAAAAGCCCCTGCCGATCACTCGGCAGGGGCTTTCGTCTGTGGCCGTAAGAAGACTTACAGGCCAGCAGCGTCCTTCAGCGACTGGGCGCGGTCGGTGCGTTCCCAGGTGAAGGTGGTGAAGGTGTCGTCACCCACAGTCTTCTGCTCAGGGGTACGGCCGAAGTGACCGTAGGCTGCAGTTTCCTGATACATCGGGTGCAGCAGGTCGAGCATGGTGGTGATTGCGTAAGGACGCAGGTCGAAGCACTCACGCACCAGCTGGACGATCTTGGCGTCGGAGATCTTGCCGGTACCAAAGGTATTCAGCGAGATCGAGGTCGGCTGAGCGACACCGATGGCGTAGGAAACCTGAATCTCGCAACGCTCGGCCAGGCCGGCAGCCACGATGTTCTTCGCTACGTAACGACCGGCGTAGGCCGCCGAACGGTCAACCTTGGATGGGTCCTTGCCGGAGAATGCGCCGCCGCCGTGACGGGCCATGCCGCCGTAGGAGTCGACGATGATCTTGCGCCCGGTCAGGCCGCAGTCGCCCACTGGGCCGCCAATGATGAACTGGCCAGTCGGGTTGATGTGGAACTGGGTGTCCTTGTGCAGCAGTTCGGCAGGCAGAGTGTGCTTGACGATCAGCTCCATGACGGCTTCTTTGAGGTCTTTTTGCGAGACTTCAGGGTTGTGCTGGGTCGACAGCACGACTGCGTCGATACCGACAACCTTGCCGCCTTCGTAACGGCAGGTGACCTGCGACTTGGCATCCGGGCGCAGCCACGGCAGCAGGCCGGACTTGCGCGCTTCGGCCTGGCGCTCGACCAGGCGGTGCGAGAAGCAGATCGGTGCTGGCATCAGCACGTCGGTTTCGTTGCTGGCGTAGCCGAACATCAGACCCTGGTCGCCGGCGCCTTGATCTTCAGGCTTGGAGCGGTCAACGCCCTGGGCGATATCGACCGACTGCTTGCCGATGATGTTCATCACCGCGCAGGTCGCGCCATCGAAGCCGACGTCGGAGCTGTTGTAGCCGATGTCGACGATGACGTCGCGCACGATCTGCTCGAGGTCGACCCAGGCCGAGGTGGTGACTTCGCCGGCAATAATGGCAACACCGGTCTTGACCAGGGTTTCGCAGGCCACACGGGCGAACTTGTCCTGGGTGATGATGGCGTCCAGGACCGCGTCCGAAATCTGGTCGGCGATCTTGTCCGGATGTCCTTCAGACACGGACTCGGAGGTGAAAAGGGAGTATTCGCTCATCTCGACGGGTTCCTAAAATTTACCGATGGTGATGTCGCCAGCCGTCCGCTGAAAATGGCGGACCTGGATCTGGAAACCGTTACGCAAGCCCACATACAGGCTGTCTCCGAGAGCCAGCCCTGCTGCCCGGGCCCAACGGGCCAGGTCATCCTGCTCAAAGCCCAGCCAGAGATCGCCGCAGGCCTCGCGGGCCCAATGCTGATCATGGCTGCACAGTTCGGTGACCAGCAGGCTGCCGCCTGCCTTTACCCGTTTGGCCAGCAGGCGCAGGGCCTGGGCCGGATCGCTGAAATGGTGCAAGACCATGTTCAGCACTACGCAGTCGGCTGTCACATCCGTTGCACCCAATGCATCGGCCAACTGCAGATTTACATTACTCAAGCTTTCCCGTTCACAGACCTGGCGCGCCAGTTCGAGCATGGTCGGGCTGTTGTCCATCGCTGTGACGCTGGCAAAGCGCCGGGCCAGATCGGGCAGAAAACCGCCGTCACCCGGGCCGACTTCAAGGGCACTGGCGTGCGCGCCGAAGCTGAGTTTGTCGAGCAGTGCCAGCAGGCTCTCGCGGTACTGCGGCAAACCGGCGATCAAGTCCTGCTGGGCACGAAACTTTTCTTCCACGCGCAGGAAGAAGTCCTGGCTGGTAGCGGCCCGGCGCTGTTGCACCTGGGCAATGCGCGCCTGCACTGCGGCCGGCAACGCCAGGTCGTCGACCTCTTCAAGCAGTGCTGTATGCAGCCGGCCACCGGGGCGCAGGCTGTCGGGCAGGGCGCGCCGGTAAAAGATGGCGTTGCCTTCGCGGCGCGTGGCTACCAGTTCGGCCTGGGCCAGCACCTTGAGGTGATGACTCATGCCGGACTGGCCGACGTCGAAGATCTGCGCCAGCTCGAGCACGCCGAATGAGTCACTGGCCAGCGCGCGCAATACATGCAGGCGCAGCTCGTCGCCGCTGGCTTTGCATAAAGCTGCCAGGTCGTCGCTGCGTTGCAGGGCCAAAGGTTGCGCGGGAAGATTCATAGCGCGGCAGTCTAGACAGGCAAGGTTGCCCTCGCAAGGGCAATATCAAAAAGTTTTGATATTGGACGATGGATGGCCCGCGTGCGTCCGAACCACCCTCTATTCTCGCGAATCGCTCATCAATCACAGGAAAAACACCCAACTGCGACCATCCGTCATTGCCCCGGAGCCGACTGTGGGGGAAAATGGTCGTCTTTTTTGCGCTTCATTACTTATTCAAGCCCCCAGGAGACTTAGCGATGCCCAGCCGTCGTGATCGTGCCAACGCCATTCGTGCCCTCAGCATGGATGCCGTGCAAAAGGCCAACAGCGGCCATCCCGGTGCCCCAATGGGCATGGCGGATATCGCCGAAGTGCTTTGGCGCGACTACCTGAAGCACAACCCGAGCAACCCGAGCTTCGCCGACCGTGACCGCTTCGTGCTGTCCAACGGCCACGGCTCGATGCTGATTTATTCGCTGCTGCACCTGACCGGCTATGACCTGTCGATCGACGACCTCAAAGGCTTCCGTCAGCTGCACAGCCGCACCCCGGGCCACCCGGAGTTCGGCTACACCCCAGGTGTCGAGACCACCACTGGCCCACTCGGCCAGGGCCTGGCCAACGCAGTCGGCTTCGCCCTCGCCGAAAAAGTCATGGCGGCGCAGTTCAACCGTGACAGCCACAACATCGTCGACCACAACACCTACGTGTTCCTCGGCGATGGCTGCCTGATGGAAGGCATCTCCCATGAAGTCGCCTCGCTGGCCGGCACTCTGGGCCTGAACAAGCTGGTCGCGTTCTACGACGACAACGGCATTTCCATCGATGGCGAAGTCCACGGCTGGTTCACCGACAACACTCCTGCACGCTTCGAAGCCTACAACTGGCAGGTGATCCGCAACGTCGACGGCCACGATGCCGAAGAGATCAAGATGGCCATCGAGACGGCGCGCAAGAGCGATCGTCCGACCCTGATCTGCTGCAAGACCATCATCGGTTTCGGTTCGCCGAACAAGCAGGGCAAGGAAGACTGCCACGGCGCACCGCTGGGCAACGACGAAATCGCCCTGGCCCGCAAAGAGCTGAACTGGAACTACGGCCCGTTCGAAATCCCGGCCGACATCTATGCCGAGTGGGACGCCAAAGCCGCCGGTGCCAAGGCCGAAGCCGAGTGGAACCAGCGCTTTGACGCTTACGCCGCTGCTCACCCAGAGCTGGCTGCGGAGTTCAAGCGTCGTATGGCCGGTGACTTGCCTGCCGACTTCTCGACCAAGGCTCAGGCCTACGTCAACGAAGTTGCTGCCAAGGGTGAAACCATCGCCAGCCGCAAGGCCAGCCAGAACGCCCTGAACGCCTTCGGCCCGCTGCTGCCCGAGTTCCTCGGCGGTTCGGCTGACCTGGCCGGCTCCAACCTGACCTTGTGGAAAGGCTGCAAAGGCGTCGACGCCGTTGATGCCAGCGGCAACTACGTGTTCTACGGCGTGCGCGAATTCGGCATGACCGCGATCATGAACGGCGTCGCCCTGCACGGCGGCCTGGTGCCTTACGGCGCGACCTTCCTGATGTTCATGGAATACGCCCGCAATGCAGTGCGCATGTCGGCCCTGATGAAGCAGCGCGTGATCCACGTCTACACCCACGACTCGATCGGCCTGGGCGAAGACGGCCCGACTCACCAGCCAATCGAGCAGCTGACCAGCCTGCGCAGCACGCCGAACCTGGACACCTGGCGCCCGGCCGATGCGGTCGAGTCGGCGGTATCCTGGAAGCACGCACTGCAGCGCAAGGACGGCCCTTCGGCGCTGATCTTCTCGCGTCAGAACCTGCAGCATCAGCAGCGCGATGCGCAGCAGATCGCCGACATCGAGCGCGGCGGTTATGTGCTCAAGGACTGCGCTGGCGAGCCTGAGCTGATCCTCATCGCTACCGGTTCCGAAGTCGGTCTGGCTGTACAGGCCTTCGACCAACTGACCGAGCAAGGCCGCAAGGTCCGTGTCGTCTCGATGCCGTGCACCAGCGTGTTCGATGCTCAGGACGCCAGCTACAAGCAGGCTGTGTTGCCGCTTGAAGTCGGCGCACGGATCGCCATCGAGGCTGCCCATGCCGACTTCTGGTACAAGTACGTCGGCCTCGAAGGTCGCGTCATCGGCATGACCACTTACGGCGAGTCGGCTCCGGCCTCGGCGCTGTTCGAAGAATTCGGCTTTACCCTGGAGAACATCCTCGGTACTGCTGAAGAGCTGCTGGAAGACTGATATAAAACAGGGTGGGCAGTGATGCCCGCCATGTCGTGACAAGGGGAGGGCTTTGCCCTCCATCGCGACACAAGGCCGCTCCTACAGGTACTTCGCCGTCGATAAGGCAGCGCGGTGCCTGTAGGAGCGGCCTTGTGTCGCGATTGGGCCGCACAGCGGCCCCAATGGCCCTAAAGCTTTAGTGAGCTCCGAATGCCCCAGCGTCCCTACAAAGTTGCACTCAACGGTTATGGCCGCATTGGCCGCTGTGTCCTGCGCGCGCTGGTTGAGCGGGGGGCTGCGGCGAGCTTCGAGATCGTTGCCTTGAATGACCTGGCCGATCAGGCCAGCCTGGAATACCTGACACGCTTCGATTCCACCCATGGCCGCTTCCCCGGCGAGGTCAAGGTCGATGGCGATTGTCTGCATATCAACGGCGACTGCGTACAGGTGTTGCGCAGTGCTACCCCGGAAGGCGTCGACTGGGCCGCGCTGGAGGTTGACCTGGTGCTCGAATGCACCGGCGCCTACAACACCCGCGCCGATGGTCAGCGCTTTCTCGATGCCGGCGCGCCACGGGTGCTGTTCTCGCAGCCGATGGCCAGCGAGGCCGATGTCGACGCCACCATCGTCTATGGCATCAACCAGGCCTGCCTGAGCGGTGCCGAGCAGTTGGTGTCAAATGCCTCCTGCACCACCAACTGCGGCGTGCCGCTGCTGCGCGTGCTGGATCAGGCGTTCGGCATCGAGTACGTGCAGATCACCACCATTCACTCGGCGATGAACGACCAGCCGGTGATCGACGCCTATCACCATGAAGACCTGCGCCGCACCCGCTCGGCGTTTCAGTCGGTGATCCCGGTGTCCACTGGTCTGGCGCGTGGCATCGAACGGCTGCTGCCGGAACTTGCCGGGCGAATTCAGGCCAAAGCGGTGCGTGTGCCCACTGTCAACGTGTCGTGCCTGGACATCACCCTGCAGACCGCCCGTGACACCACCGCCGCCGAGGTCAACCAGGTGCTGCGTGACGCAGCCCTGAACGGCCCGCTGCGCGGGCTGCTGGCCTACACCGAGCTGCCCCACGCCAGCTGTGATTTCAACCATGACCCGCATTCGGCCATTGTCGATGCCAGCCAGACCCGCGTTTCCGGCCCCCGCCTGGTGAACCTGCTGGCCTGGTTCGACAACGAATGGGGGTTTGCCAACCGTATGCTCGACGTTGCTGATCATTTCCTGCACGTCGTCCACCAAACCCGCAGCAAACAGCCCTGAAGGACTGCATTCATGACCGTGTTGAAGATGACTGACCTCGACCTGCAAGGTAAGCGCGTACTGATTCGCGAAGACCTCAACGTGCCTGTCAAAGACGGTGCGGTTGCCAGCGATGCGCGTATCCTGGCGGCGCTGCCGACCATCAAGCTGGCCCTGGAAAAAGGCGCCGCGGTAATGGTCTGCTCGCACCTCGGTCGGCCAACCGAAGGCGAGTTCTCTGCCGAGAACAGCCTCAAGCCAGTGGCTGACTACCTGAGCAAGGCGCTGGGCCGCGACGTACCGCTGGTGGCCGATTATCTCGACGGCGTCGAAGTTGCCGCCGGTGAGCTGGTGCTGTTCGAGAACGTGCGCTTCAACAAGGGCGAAAAGAAGAACGCCGACGAGCTGGCGCAGCAGTACGCTGCCCTGTGCGACGTATTCGTGATGGATGCCTTTGGCACCGCCCACCGCGCCGAAGGCTCGACCCACGGCGTGGCCAAGTTCGCCAAGGTCGCTGCTGCCGGCCCGCTGCTGGCTGCTGAGCTGGACGCATTGGGCAAGGCCCTGAAAGCCCCGGCCAAACCAATGGCTGCCATCGTTGCCGGCTCCAAGGTGTCGACCAAGCTCGACGTGCTGAACAGCCTGAGCACGGTCTGCGACCTGCTGATCGTCGGTGGCGGCATTGCCAACACGTTCCTCGCCGCTGCTGGGCACAAAGTCGGCAAGTCGCTGTACGAGCCTGACCTGGTCGAGACTGCCAAGGCCATCGCCGCCAAGGTCAACGTGCCGCTGCCGGTCGACGTGGTGGTTGCCAAGGAGTTCGCCGAGAGCGCCGTAGCCACCGTCAAGCTGATTGCCGACGTTGCCGACGACGACATGATCCTCGACATCGGCCCGCAAACTGCCGAGCAGTTCGCCGAGTTGCTGAAGTCGTCGAAAACCGTGCTGTGGAACGGTCCGGTCGGCGTGTTCGAGTTCGATCAGTTCGGTAACGGCACCAAAGTGCTGGCCCAGGCCATTGCCGGCAGCGACGCGTTTTCCATCGCGGGCGGTGGTGACACCCTGGCGGCCATCGATAAATATGGCGTTGGCAGCGATATCTCCTACATTTCTACCGGTGGCGGCGCGTTCCTCGAATTCGTCGAGGGCAAGGTTCTGCCTGCCGTGGAAATCCTGGAACAACGAGCCAAGGCCTGAGCATGAAGGCGCCTGGCGCAGGGAGCGAGCGGATGCTCAAGCAATTGCCGGTGTTGATCGTGGCTTGTCTGCTGGGCGCCTGCTCCAGCGGGCCGGCTGCCGATGGCGAGCCGTCGCAGGCCGCGCCGGGCGGGTGTTACCAGTCACAGTGGCAGGCCGAGACGGTGCCGGTGATCAACAAGCGGCTGGGGCCGGACGGCCTGGAAAAGTACGACGACGAGCACCAGCGCAAGGCGCCCGGTTGCCCTTGATGGGTTGGCGGGCAACCTAAACTGGGTTTTGTGGTCTTGGATTAGGGGCTGCTGCGCAGCCCTTCGCGGGTAAACCCGCTCCCACAGACGTGCACCGAACCTGTGGGAGCGGGTTTACCCGCGAAGGGCCGCGCAGCGGACCCATAACGGGGGTTTCGGATGAAAGCGCTATTGGCCCTGATGGCTCTGGCGACACTGGCAGGCTGCTCACTGCTGCAGCCAGCACCGGCTGCGCCGACAGACACCTGGACGCGCTGGGTCTGTGATACACAGACCGAAGTTTCCTGGCGTTTCGCCGATGCCAGCCAGGACTCGGTCGATGTCCGCCTTGGCGGTGATGACCAGGTCTACCGGCTCAAGGCCGAGCCCGGCGCCTCTGGCGCGCTGTACAGCGATGGCGTTCTGGCCCTGCATCTGCGCGGCGAAGAAGGCCTGGTGTACTGGGTAGCAACCAACGATCTGATAGGGCGGGGCTGCAAGGCACCGTGATGGCCGGGTCGCTTCGGCGGCCCACATAACATGAACAGCAACCGCCCTATGGCAGGTTTGCACGAAACAACGACGCTTGTCGGGAGAGAGATACACAATGGCACTCATTAGCATGCGCCAGATGCTGGACCACGCCGCCGAGTTCGGTTACGGCGTCCCAGCTTTCAACGTCAACAACCTCGAGCAGATGCGCGCCATCATGGAAGCCGCCGACAAGACCGACTCTCCGGTCATCGTGCAGGCCTCGGCCGGTGCTCGCAAATACGCCGGTGCACCCTTCCTGCGCCACCTGATCCTGGCGGCAATCGAAGAATTCCCGCACATCCCGGTGTGCATGCACCAGGACCACGGCACCAGCCCTGACGTCTGCCAGCGCTCGATCCAGCTGGGCTTCAGCTCGGTAATGATGGACGGCTCGCTGGGCGAAGACGGCAAGACCCCAACCGACTACGACTACAACGTCCGCGTCACCCAGCAGACCGTCGCCATGGCCCACGCCTGCGGTGTTTCGGTAGAAGGCGAGCTGGGCTGCCTGGGTTCGCTGGAAACCGGCATGGCCGGTGAAGAAGACGGTATCGGCGCCGAAGGCGTGCTCGATCACAGCCAGATGCTGACCGATCCGGAAGAAGCCGCCGACTTCGTCAAGAAGACTCAGGTCGACGCCCTGGCCATCGCCATCGGCACCAGCCACGGCGCCTACAAGTTCACCAAGCCGCCTACCGGCGACGTGCTGGCAATCGACCGCATCAAGGAAATCCACAAGCGCATCCCCAACACCCACCTGGTGATGCACGGTTCTTCCTCGGTGCCGCAAGAGTGGCTGGCGATCATCAACCAGTACGGCGGCGACATCAAAGAGACCTACGGCGTACCGGTTGAAGAGATCGTCGAAGGCATCAAGTACGGCGTGCGCAAGGTCAACATCGACACCGACCTGCGCCTGGCTTCGACCGGTGCCATGCGTCGCCTGATGGCAACCAACCCGAGCGAGTTCGACCCACGCAAGTTCTTTGGCGAAACCGTCAAGGCCATGCGTGACGTGTGCATCGCCCGTTACGAAGCCTTCGGCACCGCCGGCAATGCCTCGAAGATCAAACCGATCTCCCTCGAAGGCATGTACCAGCGCTACCTGAAAGGTGAGCTGGCTGCCAAGGTCAACTGATCAGGGCTGTACGCTTGAAGAAACCCGCAGCGATGCGGGTTTTTTTATGTCTGCGAGATGACCGTTAGTCGGCATGGGAAACTAAATTCGGTGATAGCGTTCTGATTCCATTGCACCCCGCCAACTGCGGTCTAGAGTAGACGGGTAGGAAGCAGTCGCTCTTACAAGAGAAGCAGCATGGATGAAGCTCAACCCACTGCAACGGACGGCAAGTCCGTCTTGCTGGTTGTCGACGATTACCCAGAGAACCTGATCAGCATGCGTGCCCTGCTGGCCCGTCAGGATTGGCAGGTATTGACTGCCTGTTCGGGCACCGAGGCGCTCGGCGCGCTGCTCCGCCATGAAGTCGACCTGGTTTTGCTCGACGTGCAGATGCCAGAGATGGACGGCTTTGAAGTCGCCCGCTTGATGCGCGGCAGCCAGCGCACCCGGCTCACTCCAATCATTTTCCTGACTGCCAACGAGCAGTCGCAGGATGCCGTGCTCAAGGGCTACGCCGCCGGCGCCGTGGATTATCTGTTCAAACCGTTCGACCCGCAGATCCTCAAGCCCAAGGTGCAGGCCCTGCTCGAGCAGCAGCGCAACCGGCGCATGCTGCAACGCCTGACCCGCGAGCTGGAAGCGGCGCGGGCCTTCAATGCCTCGATCCTGGAAAACGCCGCCGAGGGCATCCTGGTGGTGGATGAGAGCGGCACCATCAGCTTTGCCAACCCGGCGATCTCAAGCCTGCTGGATACCCCGGTGCAGCTGCTCCAGGGCGCCCACGTGCTTGACCTGCTGCAACTGGCGACACCGAGCCTGTGGCGCGAGTCGGACTTCTTCAAGGCGTACCAGCAACGGCAGATCTTCCGCGTGCACGATGCGCAGTTGCGCACCGCCGACGGGCAACTGGTGCCGGTGGCGTTGTCCTGCGCGCCGCTGCCGAGCGAGCAGCACGCCATGGTGATTACCCTGCTGGACATGTCGGTGGTGCGCAGCCTGCACCAGCAGCTGGAACAGCAGGCGGTCACCGATCCGCTCACCGGCCTGCTCAATCGGCGCGGCTTCTACCAGGCTGCCGAAGCTGCGCTGCTGCGCAACGAGCACTCGGAGAAGGTTCAGGCACTGATGTACATGGACCTCGATGGCTTCAAGCGGATCAATGATTCGCTCGGGCACGAGGCGGGCGACGAGATCCTGCAATGGGTCGCGTCTCAACTGAAGGATTGCCTGGGCAGCGAGGCGCTGCTGGCACGGATGGGCGGTGATGAATTCACGGCCCTGTTCGACGGCCTGCCGTATCCAGAGCTGGCCGGGCGCTTCGCTGAGCGGGTGCTCGAACGCCTGTCGATCACCCATCAGGTCGACGGCGTCGATGTGTCCCTGGGCGTCAGCATTGGTATCGCTACCTACCCCGACTGCGGCGGCACTTTCGAGGGCCTGCTGCGCGCGGCAGACACGGCGATGTACGCCGCCAAGCATGCTGGCCGTCAGCAATACCGGTTTTACGATCAGGAACTGAACGGCCGTGCGCGGTCGCGGCTGATGCTCGAAGACGGTGTGCGCAGCGCCATCGAGCAAAAGGACTTCAACCTGGTGTTCCAGCCGCAGGTGGCGTTTGCCGATGGCCAGTTGCGTGGCTTCGAGGCGCTGCTGCGCTGGCAGCACCCCAGCGTCGGTGATGTACCGCCGGGCTTGTTCATCCCGCTGCTGGAAGAAACGCGGCTGATCAGCCGGCTGGCCAGCTGGATCTACGATCAGGGTGCTGCCCAGCGCAAGGCCTGGCGCGCGGGCTTTGCCGATGACCTGGTGCTGGGCATCAGCCTGAGCCGGGTGCAGTTCGCCATGCCCAATCTGGTTGATGAACTGCAGGCGGTGATCCAGGCGCACGGCTTGCGCCCGGCACAGCTTGAGGTCGAGGTGGCGGAAACTTCGCTGATGTACAACATCGACGCCGCCGTGAAGCAGGTCAACCGCCTGCGTGAGCTGGGCGTGCGAGTAGCGCTGGACGACTTTGGCGCCGGCGACTGTTCGCTGCGGATGATCCGCGATCTGCCCATCGACACGCTCAAGCTTGACCGCCACCTGGTCGCACGCCTGCCCGACTCGGCCAGCGATGCGGCGTTGGTACGCAGCGTCATTGGCCTGTGCGCCGACTACGCGATCACGGTCATTGCCGAAGGCGTGGAAACCGAAGCCCAGGCGGCCTGGCTCAAGGCGCACGGCTGCGGCTATGTGCAAGGCTTTTTGGTGGCGCGGCCGATGACCGCTGCCGATGCGAGCGGCTTTCCGTTGTTTTTCCACTGGCCCGGGCAATGATTGGCTAGAATCGCGTGTGCTTTTATCGACCGCCGTGCCATGACCGACCTACGTTACCTGCAAGCCTACCCACCGCACCTGCAAGAGCAGGTGCGACAGATGATCGCCAGCGACCGCCTGGGCGAGTACCTGCGCCAGCGCTATCCCGCCCGTCACCAGGTGCAGAATGACAAGGCGTTGTACGCCTACGCTCAGGAGCTGAAGCAGAACTACCTGCGCAGTGCGCCGAACCTGGACAAGGTGCTGTTCGATAACCGCCTCGACCTGACCCACCGCGCCCTGGGTCTGAATACGGCTGTGTCGCGGGTGCAGGGCGGCAAGCTCAAGGCCAAGAAAGAAATCCGCATCGCGGCCTTGTTCAAGGACGCCGCGCCAGAGTTTCTGCGCATGATCGTCGTGCATGAGTTGGCGCACCTGCGTGAGCGCGACCACAGCAAGGCGTTCTATCAGCTCTGCCAGCACATGGAGCCGGATTACCACCAGCTGGAATTCGACCTGCGTGTTTACCTGACCTACCAGGAACTGCCCAATCAATCCTAAGGACCCCGAGCATGGAAGTGAGCAAGACCAAGAGCAGCTTCTACCGCCGCCTGTACGTCGCCTGGCTGATCGACAGCCAGACCGCCGCCAGCGTACCGGCCTTGACCGAAGCCACCGGCATGCCCCGGCGTACCGCTCAGGACACCATCGCTGCGCTGGCGGACCTGGACATCATCTGCGAATTCGAGCAGGAGAGCGGCGCCCGCAACCATGCCGGGCAGTACCGTATCCGCGACTGGGGCGCGATCGACAAGCAGTGGATCGGCGCGCATCTGGCGCACATCCGTCAGGTGCTGGGCTACCCCTGAATCAACCTGCAGCGGGTCGCTCGCGGCCGCTGCGCTTTCCCTGCCAGTCGCGCCTGGCTTAGCATGGCGCGCTTTACCCTGAGGAATGCTTGCGATGTCTGCACCCCGGCCGGCGCTCAGCCCCCGCTTCAGCAACTACGCCGCCATGGCCGATGGCGTCGCCACGTTGCTGTTTCCGCATGCTGAAGTGGTGGTGCATGACCTGCGCAGCCAGACCATCGTGCATATCGCCAACAATATCTCCAAGCGCCAGCTCGGCGATGACTCGGCGCTGCACGACCTGCCCGCCGACCTCAATGGCGCCACCCGCCTGGGCCCGTACGAAAAGCTCAACTGGGACGGCCAGAAAATTCGTTCGATCAGCAGCGTGATGCTCGATGACAACGGCCAGCCCGAAGCGCTGCTGTGCATCAACTTCAACGTATCGCTGCTGGAGCAGGCCAGGCAGGCGCTGGATGTGTTCTTCCAGGCCAGCCGCCTGCTGCCGCAACCTGAAGTGCTGTTTCGTGATGACTGGCAGGAGCGCATCAACACCTTCATGCACAGCTGGCTGGCCGAACGTAGCCAGAGCCTCAACACCTTGGAGCGCGAGCACAAGCGCGAGCTGATCGAGGCTCTGCATGGCGAAGGCGCGTTCCGCGGCAAGAGCGCTTATGACTATGTGGCCAACGTGCTGAACATGGGCCGGGCGACCGTCTACAAGTACGTGAAGCTCGCGCGCGAAAGCTGATCAGCTGTCGACCTGCTCGCTGGTGCTTGCGTGGCGTGGAAATAAAATCTATCGTAGATTTAATTTCCATATGAGTGCGCTGCCTGGGTGGCGCTCTGTCACCGAGAGCATTACCGATGATCGACGACCAAGCACTGGGCTCCCTGCAGCAGGCCATCACTGAAGCACACACCGCGCTGCGCCCGCAGGTCGCGGTCACGCCGTTGACCTTGAGCAGCCGCCTGAGTGCCCTGAGCGGCTGTGAGGTCTACCTCAAGTGCGAGCACCTGCAGCACACCGGCTCGTTCAAATACCGCGGTGCCAGCAACAAACTGCGCCTGCTTGACCCGGCTCAGCGTCAGCGCGGCGTCATCACCGCCTCATCCGGCAACCACGGCCAGGGCCTTGCCTTGGCCGGTCAGGCCCTCGGCGTGCCGGTCAGCGTCTACACCACCACGCAGGCCTCCAGCTACAAACTGGAGGCCATGCGTGCGCTGGGCGCCGAAGTCATCAGTCTCGATTTGGATCCGCTCGGCGCCGAACTGGAAGCCGGGCGCCAGGCGCAGCTGCAAGGCAAGCCGTACGTGTCGCCGTACAACGACTACCAGATCATCGCCGGTCAGGGCACGGTCGGTATGGAGCTGTTCGAGCAGCAGCCAGAGCTGGACGCAGTATTCGTGGCTGTGGGCGGCGGTGGTCTGATCAGCGGCATTGCAGCGGCCCTGCATGGCCTGTCGGCGAAAACCCGCATCGTTGGTTGCTGGCCAGCCAACTCGCCGGCCCTGCATGCCTCACTGGCCGCCGGTCGAATCATCGAGGTCGACGAGCAGGAGACCATCTCGGATGGCACCGCCGGCGGCGTTGAGCCCGACAGCGTGACCCTCGGCCTGTGCCAACGGCTGCTGAGCCAGAGCGTGCTGGTCAGTGAGGCGCAGATCAAGGCTGCCATGCGTGAGGTTGCCGCCAGCGAGCGCTGGATCATCGAGGGCGCCGCAGGCGTGGCGATGGCTGGCATGCTGGCGCTGGCCGAGGAGTATCGCGGCAAGAAAGTCGCGGTGGTGCTGTGCGGCCGCAATATCGTGCTGGAGAAATACCTCGAGGCCATCGCATGAAGGTCTACGAGTTGCCGGCGATCATGGCCGCGCTGGATGTCCATCAGGCCATGCGCGCCATCGAACAAGGTTTTGTCGCTTATTCCGCAGGACGGGTGCAGGTGCCACCGGTGCAGGCGTTCGGTTTCCCGCAGGCAAACGGCGACTGCTGCATCAAGTCGGCCTATGTTGAGGGCAGCGAGACCTTCACGGTCAAGGTTTCCACTGGTTTCTACAGCAACCCGCAGCAGGGCCTGCCGAGCAACGACGGGCTGATGCTGGTGCTCAGTGCCAGCACCGGCCAGCCTTTGGCGCTGTTGGCTGATCAGGGTTGGCTGACTTGCATGCGCACCGCCTTGGCAGGGCGCATCGCGGCACGCTTGCTGGCGCCGAACAGGGTCGAAGCGATCGGCATCCTCGGCACCGGCATGCAGGCGCGCTTGCAGTTGGAGCAGTTGCTGGCAGTCACCGCCTGCCGCGAGGTGCTGGTGTGGGGGCGTAGTGACGCCGCGCGGCGCGACTACAGGGCGTTTGCCGAGGCGCTGGGCTGCACGGTGCGCTGTGTCGAGCAGCCGCGGGCAGTGGCCGAGGCGGCCAACCTGCTGGTCTGTGCCACGCCTTCCCGCGAGCCGCTGCTGCAACGTGAATGGCTGCTGCCAGGCAGCCACATCACTGCGGTCGGCGCCGATGCACCAGGCAAGCAGGAACTGGCGGTGGAGCTGGTCGCCAGTGCGCAGCGGATCATCGTCGATTCGCGCCGCCAATGTAGCCAGTACGGTGAGGTGTCCCATGCGCTCAAGGCCGGTTTGATCGCCCCGGGCTTGCTGAGCGAACTCGGCGAGGTGCTGGCCGGGCACGCGGCCGGGCGCGAACACGACGGGCAGCTGACCCTCGCCGATCTGACTGGCGTCGCTGTGCAGGATGCGCAGATTGCCCGCTGCGTGCTGGAGGCGCTGCAACGCTGACCATTGGGCCTCGCAACGAGGCCTGATTATTGCTTTGGCAAGTAATCTGCCGGCTTGGCCAAAATAGAGGCCATTTGACATCATTGTCCGCTGCCGGCAGCACCGCGGATCTGTATTCTGCTCGGTATGACGGAGCACATGTTACCGTCATCCGCGGGAGCCCCCCACTGCCAAAAGGATTCGTGCATGCGGCCACTGCTGTGCCTTGCCGGGCTGTTGCTGGCGTTGCTGGCCTCGCCTGCAGCTGCAGAGCAAAAACTGCGTCTGGTTGCCGACAGCTGGCCGCCGTTCACCGACGCCAGCATGCCCGGTGGTGGCCTGGCAACCAGCCTGGTGACCACGGCCTTGATGCGCGCAGGCTTTACCAGTGAATACGAAGAAGTGCCCTGGGCGCGGGCGTTGAAAGGGTTGGGCGAAGGGCGTTATGACGTGCTGGTCAACGCCTGGTACAACGAGTCGCGTACCCAGATCGGGGAGTTTTCCGGTGCCTTTCTGAGTAATCGCATTCGCTTGCTCAAGCGCCAGGGTGAGGCCTTCACTTATCAGCGCCAGGCTGACCTGTACCCCTACAGCATCGCCGTGGTGCGCGGTTACGCCTATTCGCCGAGCTTCGACGAAGACAGCCGCCTGAGCAAGGTTCAGGTGCGCAATTTCTCCTCGGCTGTGCGCATGCTGGCGGCCGGGCGGGTCAAGCTGGCGGTGGAAGACGAGTATGTCGCCCGCTACAACCTGCAGCGCGAGCCACAGCAGGTGCGTGACTCAGTCAGTTTTGTCGACCCACCGCTGGGTGAGAACAGCCTGCACATTCTGGTCAGCCTGCAGCACCCGCAACATCGGCAGATCGTGCAGCGCTTCGAGCGCGCCATCGCGGCCATGAAAGCCCATGGCAGCTATCAGCGCCTGCTGCGCCAGCATGGCTTCTGAGCCTTGGCTCAGCTAGGCGCACCCTCCTTGATCAGGTGCGCGGCCATGGTCCGCAGCGGGCCGAGCTGGCGGCAGATCAAGGCCAGTTGCGTCTGCACCAGGCGCTGATGCTCATCCAGCTCTTCCGGCATCTGCTCGAGAGCATTGGCCAGGGCTTCTTCTTCATCACTGTGAATCGCCACCGGCAAGCGCGCGGCCAGGCCGTTGGCGATCTGATCGAGGCTGTTGGCCAGGCTGACCCCGGCGCCGTCGATCAGCTGTTCGTGGACCTCTGGCGGCAGCGCCGTATCGCGGTGCGCGCCCAGCCCTGACAGGTAGCTGAGCAAGGTGTGCGAAAGCACGAGGAAGCGGAAACCGACGTCGGCCTCCTTACGGAAGTGGCCGGGCTCCATCAGCATGTTGGCCAGGGTGGTCGACAGCGCCGCATCGGCGTTGTGCGCATTGCGCCGGGCCAGGCGATAGGCGAGGTCATCGCGCTTGCCATATGCATACTGCTGCATGATCTGACGCAGGTACTCGCTGGCGCAGGTCAGGGTATTGGCCAGTACCTTGTTCAGGCGCCGCCCCTGCCAGTCGGGCAGGAACAGGAACACCGCCAGAATGGCGATCAGGCTGCCGACCAGGGTATCGAACAGGCGTGGCAGGAACAGCCCGTAACCGTCGCCGATCTGGTTGAAGCAGAACAGCACCATCAGCGTGATCGCCGCGGTGGCCAGGGTGTAGCGGGTGGTGCGGTTGACGAAGAACACCACCCCGGCAACCACTGCGAACAACGACTGCACCACTGGGTTGGGGAACAGGTCGAACAAGGCCCAGCCGACGGTCAGGCCGATCGCCGTGCCGAAAATCCGCTGCACCAGCTTGCGCCGGGTCGCGCCATAGTTGGGCTGGCAGACGAACAGCGTGGTGAGGATGATCCAGTAACCCTGGGTCGGGTGAATCAGATGCACCATGCCATAGCCGATCGACAGCGCCAGCGGCAGGCGCAGGGCATGCCGGAACAGCAGCGAAGTTGGCGTCAGCTGCGTGCGCAGGCGGCTCCAGACGTCCTTGAAGTTGCGCGGCGAGCGGTCCAGCAGGCTGCTGTCACTGGCATCGGCGAGGCCGTCGGGGTTGCTGGCGTCGGCAAGCAGGCGGTCCAGCGTGGCGAGATTGCCGGCCAGCGCCCGCAGCGAACGCAACAGGCCGCGCCAGGCTGGGTTGCTCTGGATGCGCAAGTGCTCAAGGGAGGCATGCAGGTCTTCCAGCGCCTCGGCAAAACCGCTGCCGTAGACAAACGGCTGGCGCATGCGGATCGACTCCGACAATTGCTGGCAGGCCGAGCCTTGTTGGCGCAGCAGGCGCTGGCAGCGGAACATCACGTCGCTGTGGAAAAACGCCTCGGCCAGGGCGTTGTACGGGTAGTGCGAGGCACTCACGCGTTCGTGAATGTCCTGGGCCAGGAAATACAGCTTGAGGTAGCGGCTGACCTTGGAGTTGGGTTGGCTGTTGCCGACTCGGTGCAGGATGATCTCTTTGGCGGCGTTGAGGGCTGCGACCACCTTGCCGTTCTGCTGTGCCAGCTCCAGGCGCCGCGACTCCACTTCAAGGTTGCGAATCGGCTCGAACAGGTTGGCCTTGAGCTTGAGGTAGCGGCCCAGCTCAAAGAACAGCTTGGCCAGGCTCTGCTGCACCGGCTGGTTGGAGAACAGCGCCTGCCACAGCACCGACAGCAGCCCGTACCAGGCGGCGCCTGCCACCAGCAGCAACGGCTCGTGCCAGAAGTCGGTGACCTCGCCGCCGCGCTGGTCGACGCCGATCATGGTGTACACCGAGAGGATCAAGGTCGCCGAGGCAATCGCGCCGTAGCGCTCGCCCAAGGCGCCGAGCATGGTCAGGCAGAAGGCCGCCAGGGCCAGGGCAATGGCAAAGATCCAGGGGTAGGGGAACAGCAGCTCGACCGACAGGGCGGCGATGGCAAAACAGGCCAGGGTCACCAGCAGGGCGCTGAGGCGGCCCTGCCAGCCGTCGTCGGTCTCGGCCAGGGCGCTGGCGATGATCCCCAGAAACAGCGGGATCAACAGCTTCATTTCATCTTGATACCAACACAAGGCCATGCTGCCGGTAAGGGCGATGGTCACCCGGATGGCATAACTGAACTTGTCCTGGCCCCACAAACGACGCAGAGAATGACGAAACGAGCTCGATGACATAGTGGCCTGCTGGCAGTGATCGATGAGAACCTTTCAGGGCATTGCTGAAAGGATTCTACATTACACGAACTGCGCTGCGGCGTTGGCAGAAGCCCAGGCCCACTGGAAATTAAATCCGCCGAGATGGCCGCTGACATCGAGCACTTCACCGATGAAATAAAGCCCAGGGCTTTTCAGCGATTCCATGGTCTTGGACGACACTTCGCGAGTGTCGACGCCGCCCAGAGTGACCTCGGCCGTGCGATAACCCTCGGTGCCTGCCGGCACCACCTGCCAGCAGGCCAGCTTGTCAGCGATCTGCGCCAGCTCGGCCGGTGTGTACTGCTTCATCGGCTTGGATTCGAACCACTGCTCGGCCAGCAGGTTGGCCAGCTTGCGCGTGAACACCTCGCCGAGCACGGTCTTCAGCTCGCTGTTGGCGCGCTCGGTTTGCTGGCTTTGCAGCCAGTCCAGCGCGTCACGGTCAGGCAGCAGGTTGATCTCGACGCTGTCGCCGGCCTCCCAGAACGAAGAAATCTGCAGAATCGCCGGGCCGCTCAGGCCGCGGTGAGTGAACAGCAGGTTCTCGCGGAAGCTGCTGCCGTTGCAGCTGGCGGTGCAGTCCAGCGAGGTGCCCGAGAGCTCGGTGCACATGGCCTTGAGCTGCGGCTCGGTGATGGTGAACGGCACCAGCCCGGCACGGGTGGGCAGCAAGGTGTGGCCGAACTGGCGCGCCACCTGATAACCAAAGCCGCTGGCGCCCAAGGTCGGGATCGACAAACCACCGGTCGCAATCACCAGCGACTGGCAGGCGAACGGGCCGGCACTGGTCTGCAGGCGATAACCCTCGGCGGTTTTTTCGATGGTCTCGATGCTGATGCCCATGCGCAGGTCTACCCCTGCAGCGTCGCATTCAGCCAGGAGCAGGTCGAGGATGTCGCTGGACTTGTTGTCGCAGAACAGCTGACCGAGCTTTTTCTCGTGATACGGCACCTGGTGCTTGGTCACCAGTTCGATGAAGTCCCACTGGGTATAGCGGGCCAGCGCCGATTTGCAGAAGTGCGGGTTGTTCGAGAGGAAGTTGCTCGGCTCGGTGTACATGTTGGTGAAGTTGCAACGCCCGCCACCCGACATGAGGATCTTCTTGCCCGGTTTGTTGGCATGGTCGAGCAGCAGCACGCGGCGGCCACGGTTGGCGCTGAGCTGAGCGCACATCAGGCCGGCGGCGCCAGCGCCGAGGATGATCACGTCGGTGGAGTGCACGGGAGTTACCTGAAATCAGTTGAATACGAGATGGGGCAAGCCCTGCGCCGGTGGCGCAGGGGGGTAGCAGCTATCAGAGGATGCGCACTTTCAACGCACGACCCTTGATCTTGCCGCTGTTGAGGCGCTGCATGGCCTGCTTGGCCAGCGCTCGCTCGACTGCCACAAAGGCCTGGAAATCGAAGATGGCGATCTTGCCGACCTGCTTGCCAGGGATGCCGGCATCACCGGTCAGGGCACCGAGGATGTCGCCCGGGCGCAGCTTGTCTTTACGCCCGGCGCCGATGCACAGGGTGACCATTGCCGGCAGCAGCGGCTCGCCGCCCTTGCTCTTGAGATTGTCCAACTGCTCCCAGCGCAGGGGGCGCTTCTGCTGCTGCTCGATGGCCTGGGCGCGATGGCCTTCGGCGGGCGCTACCAGGCTGACGGCAACGCCCTTCTCACCAGCACGGCCAGTACGGCCGACACGGTGTACGTGGATTTCGGCATCACGCGCCAGTTCGACGTTGATCACCATGTCCAGGCCATCGATATCCAGGCCGCGCGCGGCAACGTCGGTGGCAACCAGCACCGAGATGCTGCGGTTGGCGAACATCGCCAACACCTGGTCGCGGTCGCGCTGTTCCAGGTCGCCGTGCAGCGCCTGGGCAACGATGCCCTTGGCGGTCAGGTGGTTGACCACCTCGTCGCACTGCTGCTTGGTGAAGCAGAACGCCACACACGATTCCGGGCGGTAGTGCGCGAGCACGCGGGTCAGCGCTTCAAGGCGCTGCTGCGGGTCGATCTCGATGAAGCTCTGCTCGATCTGAGTTTCGCTGTGCAGCGCGTCGACCTTGACCTGCTGCGGCTTGCGCATGAAATCAGCGGCCAGTTGCTCGATGCCGCTCGGGTAGGTGGCCGAGAACAGCAAGGTCTGCCGGCGCGACGGCGTCTTGCCGATGATCGCGGCAATGGCGTCGAAGAAGCCCATGTCGAGCATGCGGTCGGCTTCGTCGAGCACCAGCGTGTTGAGCCCGTCAAGCACCAGTGTGCCTTTGTCCAGATGCTGCTGAACCCGGCCCGGGGTGCCGACGATGATGTGCGCGCCGTGTTCCAGCGAAGCAATCTGCGGGCCCAGCGAAACCCCACCGCAGAGGGTCAGGATCTTGATGTTGTCTTCCGCCCGGGCCAGTCGGCGCAGTTCCTTGGCCACCTGGTCAGCCAGCTCGCGGGTCGGGCACAGGACCAGTGCTTGGCAGCCGAAGTAGCGCGGGTTGAGCGGGTTGAGCAGGCCGATGCCAAAGGCAGCGGTCTTGCCGCTGCCGGTCTTGGCCTGGGCGATCAGGTCCTGGCCACGCAGGATCACCGGCAGACTCTGGGCCTGGATCGGGGTCATCGCGGCATAGCCGAGCGCCTCCAGGTTGGCCAGCATGGCGGCAGACAGGGGCAAGGAGGCAAATGCGGTGGATTCGGTGGTCACGAGGCGGGCCTGGG
The DNA here is from genome assembly GCF_050496565.1 of Pseudomonas shirazensis. GTDB lineage: Bacteria > Pseudomonadota > Gammaproteobacteria > Pseudomonadales > Pseudomonadaceae > Aquipseudomonas > Aquipseudomonas shirazensis_A. The sequence goes on along the minus strand of NZ_JBNWAE010000001.1, from coordinate 114,130 downwards.
TAGCAAAGCGAAAAATGCCCGATAGTCTACCAGCCTCGTGGCCATTCCCCCTAAGGTTCGATCTCGGCTTCCGGACGACGGGCACGCCTGCCGTCGCTTGGCGCCAGTTGCAGGAAGATCGCCGCCGCCAGCATCGACATCAGGCCGATGGTGAAGAAGGTCAGCTGGAAGGCCCCTAACACGCTCTCGACGCCGTCGCCATTACCCGCTGCGGTGAAGCCGCCGAGCAGGGCACCGGCACAGGCCACGCCCAGGCTCAAGGCCAGTTGCGCAACCACCGAGAGCAAACCGTTGCCGCTGCTGGCGCTGGCATCGTCGAGGTCGATCAGGGTCACGGTGTTCATCGCGGTGAACTGCAGCGAGTTGACCGCACCGAGCAACGACAGCTGCACCAGCAACAGGCCATATGGGGTCTGCTCATCGACCAGGCCCAGGCTCGCCAGGAGGATGCCCAGCAGCACGGTATTGCCGGTCAGGATGATGCGGTAGCCGAGCCGCTCGATCAGTGGCCGTGCCACCGACTTGGCAACCATCGCCGCTGCCGCCAGCGGGATCATGCTCATGCCGGCCTGGGACGGCGAATAGCCCAGGGCAATCTGCAGCAGCAGCGGTACCAGAAAGGGCAGGGCACCGCTGCCCAGACGGGCGAACAGGTTGCCGAGGATACCGATGGCGAAGGTGCGCACGCGGAACAGGCTGGGCGAGAACAGCGGCTCGGGATCGCGCCCGGCGCGCAGCCAATAGGCCGCCAGGCATGCCATGCCGGCAAACAGCAGCAACATCACCCGCAGGTGCGGCATGTGCAGCTCGCCGAGGCCCTCCATGGCAATGGTGATCAGCACCATCGCTGCACCAAACAGGAGGAACCCCGGCGTATCGAAGGTCGTGCGCTCGCTGCCGCGCAGGTCGGGGATGAACTTCCACACCGCCCAACAGCCCAGCGCACCCACCGGCAGGTTGAGCAGGAAGATCCAGTGCCAGCTGAGGATTTCCACCAGCCAGCCGCCAACGGTCGGCCCCAGCAGCGGGCCGAGCAGGCCGGGGATGGTGATGAAACTCATGATCCGCACCAGCTCCGAACGCGGATAGGCACGCAGTACCACCAGCCGCCCGACTGGCAGCATCAAGGCACCGCCCAGGCCCTGAATGATCCGCGCCCCGATCAGGAAACCGAGGCTGTTGGCCAGGGCGCACAACAGTGAGCCAAAGCTGAACAAGAGGATCGCACTGAAGAAGATCCGCTTGGTGCCAAAGCGGTCGGAGATCCAGCCCGAGGCCGGGATCAGCAAGGCCACGGTGAGCATGTAGGCGATGATCACACCTTGCATGCGCAGCGGGTCTTCCTCGAGCGAGCGTGCCATCGCCGGCAGCGCGGTATTGAGGATGGTGCCGTCGAGTGACTGCATGAAAAAGGCAATCGCCACCACCCACGGGATCCAGCGGGCGGTGACAGGGTCAAGCGGTGCGCGATCGGTCATGGCGGCCTCAAATCCTTCCAGGCGGCGGTGTTACAAGGTCAGGGTCATCGCTTTGACCAGCGCGCCCGGCAAATGACTCGATCCGGTTTGCCGTTGGCCGTAGGTACTGGTGGAAAGGATCAGTTCGCGCTCGGCCGTCAGGGCTTCGAGCTGCTGGCCGAGCAGGTTGTACAGAGTGTCGTCGAAGCGCATGGTGCTGACTGGCCCCTGAATCTCGCCGTTCTCGACCCAGAAGGTGGCAAAGCGGGTCAGCCCGGTCATCCGTGCTGCCGGCAAGTCAGAGTAGTTCAGGTACCACAGGTTGCTGATGTACAGGCCGGTGCCCAGGCGCTGGAGGATGTCGGCGGTGGCCAGCTCGCCCGGCGCCAGGCTCAGCGCGCAGGGCGACTCGTAGCTGTCGGCGCCGTTGGCGGCCAGCTTGAACTCCGCCGCGCTGCGAGCACTGACCAGGCGCTGCAGGCCGCGACCCTCGGCGATCAGTTGCAAGTCCTGGCGCTGCGAGCCTTCGTCGGAAAACGCCGGGCTCAGCGAGCCGCTGACCTGCTCGCTGATACTCACCAGCGGGCTCAGTTGCGCGTCGCCGCTGTACAGCCGCTGCAAGGCGCTGTTGCCGGTGGCCAGCGCCTGCGCCGAAAAACCACCCCAGCAAAGCATCCCGGCGATTTCATCCATGGCCGCTGGTGCCAGGTACGCGCGATAGCTGCCGGGCTTGAGCTGCACCGCAGGCAGGCCCAGATAGGCCAGTTGCTCGCGGGCCAGGCGCAGGCGTTCGACAAACGCAGCGGCATCCCAGCTCTGGCCGGCATAGTTGGCTTTGACTGCCTCGCCGTTGGCGTGGAACAGGCTCCAGTCGAAGTTGAAACTGACCGCTTCATGCCAGCCAAACGCCCCGAATGAACTGGCAAAACCGCGGCAGATCGGGCCGGCGGCGTAGATGCCGACCAGGTCCAGTTCGGCAGCTTCGCGCTCGACCAGCGCCAGCACCTCGGCTGGGTCAGGCAGCGCCTGGTGTTGCAGGCTGTGCGACTGCCAGGCGCTGTCATCCAGGCTCAGGTACGGGTCGACGGCCAGCAGCGGCAAGGTCTGGCGCAGTTGCTTGAGGGCATCGTGCAGGCGTTGCTGGTCAAGCTCGGCATCGCCACACAGGGTGAACTGCTGCTCGGCCTGGCGGCCATTGTCGACCAGCCGCAGCTGCGCGCTGGCCTGGCTGACCACACCGGCCTGACGCACCTTGGCATGGTTGAAACGAATGAACTGCGACTGCTCGGCGCTGAAACCGAGGGTGAACTGTTCGCCGTCGTGCAGGGCTGCACGCAAGGTCTGCAGCAGCTGCTGGAACTGCTCCTGGGGTGTAGCGCGCATCAGGCGTCTCCTCCGAATACATCGATCTGGCTGAACACGCAGGCCGGCGACGCATGGCCGACCCGCACCACCTGATTGGGCTCGCCCTTGCCGCAGTTGGGGGTGCCGAGCACCTCGAAAGTGCTACGGTCGCCGACTGCCGACAGGTCGCGCCAGAACTGCGCCGAAATACCGCGGTAGTTGGGGTTCTTGACCACGCCCTTGAGCTGGCCATCTTCGATCAACTGGCCCCACTCGCAGCCAAACTGAAACTTGTTGCGCGCATCGTCGATCGACCACGAGCGATTGGTGCGCATCAGGATGCCCTGCTCGATACCGCCAATCAGCTGCGCCAGCGAGTGCTCGCCGGGCTCGATATTGAGGTTGGCCATGCGGTCGATCGGCGCGCGGTTCCAGCTGCAGGCGCGGCTGTTGGCGACGCCGTCGAGCCCGGAGCGGAACTGCGACAGCGCACCCCCGAGCGGGCGCAGCAGCTTGCCCTGACGGATCAGGAACTGCTTGCTGGCGGCCGTGCCGTCATCGTCGTGGCTGTAGCTGGCCAGCTCTTCGGCGATGGTCGGGTCGAAGGTCACGTTGAGCAGGTTCGAACCGTACTGTAGCTGGCCGAAGTCGCTGGCTTTGACGAAGCTGGTGCCGGCGTAGTTGCGCTCGTCGCCCAGAATCCGGTCCATCTCCAGCGGGTGGCCGATCGACTCGTGGATCTGCAGCATCATCTGGTCAGGCATCAGCAACAGGTCGCGCTTGCCGCTCGGCGTGTTGGGCGCCAGCAACAGTTGCAAGGCTTGATCGGCAACCTGCGTCGCGGCGCCGATCAGGCCGCAGCGCTCGATGATCTCGAAGCCGCCCTGCTGGCCGAAATTGTCCCGGCCCAGGCTGCGGCTCTGGCTGTCCAGGCCATCGCTGGCAGTGACGCCCATGCCCGGGAACAAAAAGCGCTGGGCGTGGCGCAGCTCGGCGCCGGCCGAGTTCAGGTAGGTCTGCTCGACCTCGCTGATACCCAGGCTCGCCTGCCAATCGACCAGGCGGCTGTCCGCCGGCACGCTGGCCGATTCGGCGGCGAGCAGGCCCAGGCAATCGGCCAGGTTGGGCAACGGCTGAATGAAGTTGGGGGAGACATGGTCATGGCGCTCGCTCGGCACCGCTTGCGTGCTCAAGTCCAGCAGGCTGTGCCGGGCGATCTGCCGGGCCAGCGCTTCGGCCTGCTCCAGCGCCCGTTGCAAGCCGCTCTGCGACAGGTCGGCGGTGGCCGCGTAGGCCTCGACACCGTTGATGCGCACGGTGAGCATGGCGCCTTCGTCCTGATTGAAGAACGGCGGCTGAGCAACATTGCGGCGCACTGCCAGGCCTTGACAGGACTGCTTGACGTGGCGCAGCGAAAACACCTCGGCCGTACTGCGCAGCGCGGCAAAGCGCTGGCGCAGCAGGGCGCTGGAATCGAACATGGGCAGAACTCCGTGAACGCGGCGGCTCCCCCTAGAACCACCCTTCGTGCATGCTCAGGCAGGTGTCATCGCGGGCCTCGAGCAGTGCCAGCTCAGTATGGCAGCCCGGTACTTCCCAAGTCAGGAAATAACGCGCTGCCTGCAACTTGCCGCGATAGAAGTCGTGGTCGGCCGCCGCGCCAGTGATCAGCCCGCGCTCGGCATGCAGCGCCTGCTCCAGCCAGCGCCAGCCAATCACGCAATGGCCAAATACCTTGAGGTACAGCGCCGAGTTGGCCAACGTCAGGCTGACCTTGCCCGCCGCCATGTCGCCGAGCAATGCCAGGGTGACGGCCTGCAGGCGGTTGACCAGTTGCTCAAGCGGCTGGCGCAGCTCATCCAGCGCCGGGTGATGGCTGGCACGTTCGGCGGTTGCAGCCATCAGGCGAATCAGCTGCTTGAGCCCGGCGCCGCCGTTGTGCGCCAGCTTGCGCCCGAGCAGGTCGAGCGACTGGATGCCATGGGTGCCCTCGTGGATCGGGTTCAGGCGATTGTCGCGGTAGTACTGCTCCACCGGGTACTCGCGGGTATAGCCGTGGCCGCCAAGAATCTGGATCGCCAGCTCGTTGGCCTTCAGGCAAAACTCCGAAGGCCAGGATTTGACGATCGGCGTCAGCAGGTCGAGCAATGCCTGGGCCTGCTGGCGCTCGCTGTCGCTGGGCGCGGTGTGGGTATCGTCGAACAGGCGCGCAGCATACAGGCCCAGATCGAAGGCCCCTTCGACGTAGGCCTTCTGCGTCAGCAGCATGCGCTTAACATCGCTATGGGCAATGATCGGCACTGCCGCGCTGAGTGGGTCCTTGTTGTCCGGCAGGCGCCCTTGCGGCCGCTGGCGGGCGTAGTCCAGCGAGTACAGATAACCGGCATAGCCAAGCATCACCGCACCCATGCCGACGCCGATCCGCGCCTCGTTCATCATCTGGAACATGCAGGCCAGGCCCTGATGCGGCTGGCCGAGCAGGTAGCCGACACAGTTGCCCTGATCGCCGAAATTCAGTGCCGTCGAGGTAGTGCCGCGCCAGCCCATCTTGTGGAACAGCCCGGCCAATAGCACATCGTTGCGCGGGCCCAGGCTGCCATCGGCATTGGCCAGGTACTTGGGCACGATAAACAACGAAATGCCCTTCACCCCAGCGGGTGCATCCGGCAGTTTCGCCAATACCAGATGAACGATGTTCTCCGACAGCTGATGGTCGCCGCCGGAGATGAAAATCTTGTTGCCCTTGATCCGGTAACTGCCATCGCCAGCCGGCTCGGCGCGGGTACGGATATCCGCCAGAGACGAGCCGGCATGGGGTTCGGTCAGGGCCATCGTGCCGAAGTAGCGCCCCTCGATCATCGGCTGCAGGAACAAGCGCTTCTGCTCGTCGCTGCCGAAACTCTCGATCAGGTTGGCGGCGCCCATGGTTAGGAACGGGTAAGCCGTGGTGCCCGCGTTGGCGGCCTGGAAGTGAGCGAAGCACGCTTGCGAAAGCAGGCTCGGCAACTGCATGCCACCGGCCTCGAAATCGCGGTTGGCATTGAGGAAACCCGCATGCAAAAAGGCATCGACCGCAGGCTTCACCTCGGCAATCAACTCGGCCTGGCCATCGACGTAGCGCGGCTCGTTTTCGTCGGCCTTGCGGTTGTGCCCGGCGAAGTACTTCTCGGCGATGGTGCGCGCAGTGGTCAGCGCTGCATCGAAGGTTTCCCGGCTGTGCTCGGCGAAGCGCGGGCGCTGGGTCAGGGCCTCGGCGTCGAGAACTTCGTAGAGCTCGAAAGCCAGGTTGCGGGAGCTGAGCAGGGTTTCGGACATGCTGGCGGGTCCAGTGGCGAGGGCGTAGGGCGAGTCTAGGAACGAGGAGCGGCTGAGGCCAGCATCATTGATTGAGGTGATGGTGTGGGGGAGGGGTGGCGAATCGATCAGGCGGTTAGCACGTATCGGAAACCTCCTACGGCTTTTTGGGAGTTAACGCTAGTGTGGGTCAGTTTTGTTGCGCACGTTTCCATCGTGCTCACTTGCTTACTTTTTGCATGGGGTGGTCGGCTTGGCTGGTACGTGGCAATGCTGCAGTTACCGTTTCGACTCGTTAAGGCACCTTCTGTGTCGATCCTGTTGGTGGTGCCGCTGCTGATCCCTGGCATGAGCCCTTGGCTGTGGTTGGGGCTGTGCTTGGTGTCCGAGGGTCTGAAGGGGGTGAGTCTGTGGTGGTTGCTGCGCACGGCGAAGGCATCCTCTCTGGTCGCGAGGTCATGAATCGGTCGAAAAAAGCGGTCTGGTTTGAGCACCTATTTAAGGTTTCCCCATTCCTTGGCCAAGGCGCTGATGGATGATGTCAAGTTGGGAGTGCGGCAGTGATTGCGCTGGCGTTGCGTGAGTGGGCGGTGGCTAGGCGTGGATTGGTGTAGCTGCTGCTGGTTTTGGGGCCGCTTTGCGGCCCTTTCGCGACACAAGGCCGCTCCTACAGGACCGCCTTCTGTCGGAATACTTGGTCCAGACACCTCGTCCCGCCGCCGTGCGCGGTCACCTGTAGGAGCGGCCTCGCCGGGGCGCCGGACCGGTCGGAAAGGGCTGCACAGCAGCCCCAATACAGGCGACGCCGACCTCGAGCCAGGCAATGTTCATCTGGCAAGTTGTCTCTATAAAAAAGGAAAGCTGAACGGTCGAGCTGGGTCAGCTCTTCACGCTGGTTTATAAGAATTGCCCTCTTCCTTGTAGTCCATTTCCCAAACATACTCCCAGCCCCCTTTGGGCCATTGCGGTGATCTGGGTTGCGCCTTAGGCTCTGGCGGTCGTTGCAGATCAACGACTAGCTTTGACAGGCTGACGATGACTTACCGCATGCTCTTGCCGTTTATGGCAGCTGGGCGTGGGGCACCTCGTGTGCGCCGGATTAGTCCTCGCCGGTCTGTCAACCCACGTACAGCTGCCACCCACTTGTTTGACAGCAGGAAGTGGTAGTTCCATTGAGGGCTATACCATGCTGAAGATTGTCCCCGATCCGCCTCGCAGTGCCCATTTCCTCGAAGACACCATTATCCAGGCCGCAGAGCACGCCCTGTGCGCGCAAGCCGTTGCGCAGCAGGCAGTCCTGTTACAGCCCCGGTCGCAGGTAGCGATTCTGATGACCAGTTCGCTGCATGAGCTAGAGACGGTGCGAGTGCTGCTTGAAACGGTGCTGGCGCAGATCCAGATGCCGCTTGAGTCGCAGACGCAGCACTGAATCAGGGAGAGTGCGATGGATACTGAAGAGACAACACCCACCACCGTAGGCAAGACCCGCTTCTATCAAGGCGTCGGGCAGACTCAGCCGTTGTTCTGCATCGAGCCAGGCATCCCTTGCCAACACGCGCGCGAGCAGGCTTCGGAGTTGATGGGCTGCGTGCGTGACCTGACCATCAGCGGGATTTTGGATGACAACCCACAGCTGATCTGGGCTTCGCATTACTTGAGCGCGTTGGCCAAGGCGCTGATGGATGATGCCGAGTTGGGGATGCGGCGGTGATTGCGTTGTTGCGCCAGCGGCCTGTTATCAGGCGGATGCTGGTGTAGCTGCTGCTGGTTTTGGGGCCGCTTTGCGGCCCTTTCGCGACACAAGGCCGCTCCTACAGGAACCGTGTTCAGTCGGAATACACGGTCCAGACACCTAGTCCCGCCGCCATGCGCGGTCACCTGTAGGAGCGGCCTCGCCGGGGCGCCGGACCGGTCGGAAAGGGCTGCGCAGCAGCCCCAATACAGGCGACGCCGACATAGAGTCAGGCGGTAGTCACCAGGTTGAATTTGCTACTCAGTAGTCAGCAGGTGTAAGTGCCACGTGGCTCTAGTGTGTTGCCTCTGGCACGCAACCAGTTTTATTTGATCTGATGTCTCGGATTTTCCTTCTACCGTGTAGTCCATTTCCCAAACCGGCGCTCCACTGGCTCAGCCCATTGCGGCGAGTTGCGTTGCGAACTACGATCTACTGGTGGGGTTGAAGGAGAGCTATTATTTTTCGGGTGTGGATACGCCCTGCTTAGCTTGCGTCGCTCCAAAGCCCTTTACCGCTACCATGACCAAACAAGCCCCCAGTAGGGTCAACCAATTAATCTTGTTGCCAAATGCAAGGTAGTCCATTGCCATGGTTATGACGGGGACCATATAGAAGAGAACACCCACTTTGCTGGCGGAATTTCTGGCGAGCATCTTGAATAGCAAGACAACAGCGAGCGTGGATACAACCGTGGACATCCATAGTGCCGAAGCGACAAATGTGGGTGTCAAGCTCAAACGTATATCCGTAAACGGCAGCACCGTCAGGAAAGTGACCGAAGCAATTAGGGCGTGATAAAAAGCGGCGGTCATGGGATTGATCGGGGTATTTTTTTGCAGAACCGCACCGGCCGTTATGGCGAGCACCGACCCCAAACCAAAGAGTAGTCCTATGGCAGTTATCGAACCTAGTTCACGGGCGCCGAGTAGCGCGATCGTCAGGCCTGATAACCCCAACAGAAGATATAGGCTACCAGCCCTGCCAACCCGTTCGCTGGCAAAAATTGGGGTGAGGAGAGGTTGGAATCCGAGGATCAGCGCGAGTACCCCAGGCGACATGTGATGGTTCAAAGCAAGGAAGTAGGCTGCTTGATAAGCTACTTGTAACAGTAGACCGATACCCATCACTCGAATCAAAAGGGCTTTTGGTAATAGCAGGCTCTCTTTCAGCTTGTAATGCGGCGCGGTCAGCCAGCAAGCAATGAGCAAGGCCAGCACCGCGCCAACAGAGCGAATTGTAAGAAAAACAGAGACTGACGCATCCTCGAGACCGAGCTTTACGAAGATAGCTCCGCTGCTCCACATCAGTAGAAAAGCCAAGGGATAATATTTTTCTGCTGTGGTCATAGCGGAGCTCACGATTAGGCGTTCCAGTCGTTTATTGCATAGCGCTGACCAATATCCCTCTGCTCGATGAGATAGCGGCGCAGCCCGACAGCCTTGTCAATTATTTCCAGGTTGTCGGCTTGCCTAGCGGCGCTGATGATCCAGTCATAGCAGGATGAGACTGGAAGGTCATAGATAAAATGGTACTTTGATAATGCGAATACAATGTCTTTGAAGGTATGGCGATTTATGATTTTTGATGTGGCGGAAATGATCTCCGATACGTGAGTTGTGTGTAGCGGCTGGCGCTCGATATAAGTGGTGTGGCAATCAAAGTCAACAGCGGCTTGAGCTTCAAAAATATCGGTGTCGACGAAGGCATCTTCAAACATGAAGTCCAAGCAGAGAAACATACGGCTATGTAATCCAAAATTTACTGCTGCATGGCTTATTCCGGCATCAAGGTACCAGACTTCGCCTGCCCTCATTTGGAACACACCGTGCTCGTCAGAATGGAAGGATTCGTCATTGTCCTCAAGGGCAACAAAGACCCTGAAATATTTGGTTTCCTGGCCAAGTTCCACGAAGTCGCGGTGCGGTATAACCAGTCCGTCAACGAGGCTCCTGGCGCGAATCATCCTGAGATTATCGAATTTAAAGTGTGTGTGGATAAATTCACGAAGGTGCAAGCATGCCAATGCATGCTCAGTAGGTAGGCAGTGGTCTGTGCTCCTGTACTGAGTGTCGGAGGCGTCACCGCTCGCGTTATAGATGGATAAGTTCTTCCAATAGCCTTGTCCAAACTCATCGTACTCTTCAGGCTGCTTGGTTACTGAATTGAGGTGCTTGATGTCCCTGGTTAAGTTGTAATTCCGGAGATCGATTTTCCCGATGATTCTAGACGGCATACTATAGCTCCATTTGAGAAGCCCGCATGCTAAGTCATTGATTGATGAAGTGATCGCTAATAATTATGATGCAACCCATCTCGGAATGTGATGATAGAGCTTCGAATGAACCTTGATATGAATCAGCTACGCACATTCGTGACAGTGGCGGAACTCAAGAGCTTTTCCAGAGCTTCGGAAAAGCTGTGTCGCGTCCAGTCAGCCGTGAGCCAGCAGATCCAGAAGCTTGAAGCGCATCTAGGCGCAGACCTGTTTGTCAGGGGCAAGAAGGCGTTGGCGTTGACGCCCAAAGGCGACGAGATGCTTGTTCATGCTGTCAGAATTCTGGAGATGAATGATCAAGCCGTAGCCACCATGACTGATATGCGCTACAAGGGGCAGATCAAGGTTGGTACGTCTGATACCTACGTCTCCAGTTTTTTCTCGGATATTGCCAAGCGGTGTGCTGCGCGTTTTCCTGATATGGAGATTGAAGTGCACTGTGGTTACAGTGGCCAGATTTGGGAACGCTATCAGTCCGGCGAGCTTGATGTAGTGCTGACGCAGGGCCGGCCTCCGGCTGTGTCGTCAGAGCTGCTTCATTCTGAAGAGCTTAAGTGGGTCTGCGCTAAGGGCAGCAATGCCTTGGCACAAAACCCGGTGCCCTTGGCGCTCTTCACCAAAGGCTGTGGCGACAGGGACTTGATATTGCAAGCTCTGCAGCGTGTTAAAAAGGCCTATCGAGTAAGTTACAACAGCACCAGTTATGCAGGTGTTGTCGCGGCATTGAAATCAGGGTTCTACGTGTCTGCAGTCTTGATGAGTACCGTTGACGAAGACTTTCAAGTCCTGACAGCGGTTGATGGCTTTCCAGTGATAGGTAACCTGGATATCACGCTTGCTTATCATGATAAATCCAAGGGCTCGCTTTCCAGTGCCTTTGCCGATGCTTCCAGAAGTTACTTTGGCTCCATGAGCGCCAGCGGTGTTTTGGCGGAACCCAAAGCGGTACGGTCCCAGTGATCTGTTCGTCGGCTAACGCACCGTTCTGAAGTCATAAAAAAAGGAGAACCGAAGCTCTCCTTTTTTGCTTACTGCCGTATCTGCATCAGCCGATCGTCATCAAGCTCGCGTTACCCCCCGCCGCAGCGGTGTTGACGCTCACTGCACGCTCGATCACCAAGCGCTCCAGGGCAATCTGCTGATCGCCGCTGGACAGCCCGTGCACGCCGACAATCGCCCCGGCACGCTTGGCCACCTGCTCGCACACGGCGCGCAGCTGGTCCGAGTGGCCGTGGTGGATCACTGCATCGAACGCCACTTCGTCCTTGGTCCAGTCCGCTACCAGCTTGACCTTGCCTTGCAGCTCTTTAGGCAGGCGCGCACGCAGGCTCTTGGCCGGCTCGCCGTCGACGCATACCGCCGAGCTGCCAACCGCCAGTACCGCAGCCAATTGAGCCAGCAGGTCAGCTTCATTGTCCGCCAGGCACAGCACATGCTCGCGCGGCAGGATGGTGTAGCTGTTGCGCTCGCCGGTCGGGCCCGGCAGCAGGCGGGTGATGCCGCTCTGCGATTGCTCTGCGAACTGCTCGCAAAGGCTGGCCAGGTCGCTCAGCTGGTTGCTCTCGGCCCAGGCTTTGAGGCTGTGCAGCGGCTTGATCAATTGATCGCGCAGGACGCTGTCGACCTTGCTGGCAGCATCGGCCTCCTTGAACTGGCGGGCCACGGCGTCGACCGGGCGGGTCGACAGCAGGCGGTACAGGTACAGCGGGCCGCCGGCTTTCGGGCCGGTGCCGGACAGGCCTTCACCACCGAATGGTTGCACGCCGACCACGGCACCGACGATGTTGCGGTTGACGTACATGTTGCCGGCGTTGACGGTATCCACAACCTTGGCGATGGTTTCGTCGATGCGGGTATGTACGCCCAGGGTCAGGCCGTAGCCGGAGGCGTTGATCTGCTCGAGTAACTGGTCGAGGTTGCGGCGGTTGTAGCGCACTACGTGCAGTACTGGGCCGAAGATCTCGCGCTTGAGCTCGTCGAAGCTGTCCAGCTCGATCAGGGTTGGCATGACGAAGGTACCGCGCTTGCACTCGGCAGCATCGGCGATGGCCACCTGGTACACGGCGCGGCCTTTTTCGCGCATGGCCTGGATGTGCTTCTCGATACCCGCCTTGGCTTCAGCGTCGATCACCGGGCCGATATCCACCGACAGGCGCTCCGGGTTGCCCTGGCGGTTTTGGGCCATGGCGCCCTTGAGCATTTCGATCACGCGGTCGGCGGAATCTTCCTGCAGGCACAGCACGCGCAGGGCCGAGCAGCGTTGACCGGCGCTGTCGAACGCCGAGGAAACCACGTCGATCACCACTTGCTCGGTCAAGGCCGACGAGTCGACGATCATCGCGTTCTGTCCGCCGGTTTCGGCGATCAGCGGGATCGGCCGACCCTGAGCATCCAGACGACCAGCGATATTGCGTTGCAGCAGGCGGGCGACTTCGGTCGAGCCGGTGAACATCACACCTTTGACTCGCTCGTCACCGACCAGGCCGGCGCCGACGGTTTCGCCGCGGCCTGGCAGCAATTGCAGCACACCTTCAGGGATGCCGGCTTCGAGCATCAAGCGCACCGCTTGCGCAGCGATCAGCGGGGTCTGCTCGGCAGGCTTGGCCAGCACCGGGTTACCGGCAGCCAGGGCCGCGGCAACCTGGCCGCTGAAGATCGCCAGTGGGAAGTTCCACGGGCTGATGCACACCACCGGGCCGAGTGGGCGGTGGGCGTCGTTGCTGAAGTTGTTGCGTGCCTGCACCGCGTAATAACGAAGGAAGTCCACCGCTTCGCGGACTTCGGCAATGGCGTTGGCGTAGGTCTTGCCGGCTTCACGTACCAGCAGGCCCATCAGCGGCTGGATCTCGGCTTCCATCAGGTCGGCGCTGCGCTCGAGGATCGCTGCACGCTCGGCTGGCGGCGTCGCTTGCCAGATAGGCGCAGCGTTCAGCGCGCACTGGATGGCGTTGTCGACATCAATGACGGTGGCTTCCTGCACATGACCGACGACGTCGCGATGATCGGACGGGTTGATCAGTGCCGTGGCAGCTTCCTGGCTGCTGGCGCAACCCAGCATCGGTGCGGCCTTCCACTCGGTGTGAGCGGTTGCCAGCAGCGCGCAGGATAACGACGCCAGGCGGTGTTCGTTGGCCAGGTCGATACCGGCCGAGTTGGCCCGCTCGCTGCCATACAGGTCGCGCGGCAGCGGGATGCGCGGGTGCGGCAGGCCGATGCTGCCTTCCTGGGCCGCCATCTGCTCGATGTTGGCGACCGGGTCGGAGACCAGCTCTTGAATCGAAATCGAGTGGTCGGCGATGCGGTTGACGAACGAGGTGTTGGCGCCGTTTTCCAGCAGACGTCGCACCAGGTAGGCCAGCAGCGTTTCGTGAGTACCGACCGGGGCATACACCCGGCACGGACGGTTCAGCTTGCCATCGGCAACTTTGCCCACCACTTGCTCGTAGAGCGGCTCGCCCATGCCGTGCAGGCACTGGAACTCGTACTGGCCCGGGTAATAGTTCTGCCCAGCGATATGATAGATGGCCGACAGGGTGTGGGCGTTGTGGGTAGCGAACTGCGGGTAGATGGCTTCTGGCACCGACAGCAGCTTGCGTGCGCAGGCAATGTAGGAAACGTCGGTGTACACCTTGCGGGTGTAGACCGGATAGCCTTCCAGGCCTTCGACCTGGGCGCGCTTGATCTCGCTGTCCCAGTAGGCGCCCTTGACCAGGCGGATCATCAGACGGTGGCGGCTGCGCTTGGCTAGGTCGATGACCGAGTCGATCACGTACGGGCAACGCTTCTGGTAGGCCTGGATGACAAAGCCGATGCCATTCCAGCCTGTCAGCGATGGCTCGAAGCACAGGCGCTCGAGCAGGTCCAGCGACAGCTCGAGACGGTCGGCTTCTTCGGCGTCGATGTTCAGGCCGATGTCGTACTGCTTGGCCAGCAAGGTCAGCGACAGCAGGCGCGGGTACAGCTCGTCCATCACCCGCTCGTACTGCGCGCGGCTGTAGCGAGGGTGCAGGGCGGAAAGCTTGATCGAGATGCCCGGGCCTTCATAGATGCCGCGGCCATGGGAGGCCTTGCCGATCGAGTGGATCGCCTGCTCGTAGGAGGCCAGGTACTTCTGTGCATCATGCTCGGTGAGTGCGGCTTCACCGAGCATGTCGTAGGAATAGCGGAAGCCTTTGGACTCGAAGCGGCTGGCGTTGGCCAGGGCTTCGGCGATGGTTTCGCCGGTGACGAACTGCTCGCCCATCAGGCGCATGGCCATGTCGACGCCCTTGCGGATCATCGGCTCGCCGCTTTTGCCGATGATGCGCGTCAGCGACGACGTCAGGCCGGATTCGTTGTGGGTCGAGACCAGCTTGCCGGTCAGCAGCAGGCCCCAGGTCGCGGCGTTGACGAACAGCGACGGGCTGTTGCCCAGGTGCGGGTGCCAGTTGCCGGTGCTGATCTTGTCGCGAATCAGCGCGTCACGGGTGCCTTTGTCAGGGATGCGCAGCAGGGCTTCGGCCAGGCACATGAGTGCCACGCCTTCCTGCGACGACAGCGAAAACTCCTGCAGCAGGCCCTGAACGATACCGGCACGACCGCTGGCGCTCTTCTGGTTACGCAGCTTCTCGGCGATGCCCGAGGCGAGTTTGTTGGTAGCCTCGGCCTGGGCTGTGGTCAGCCGCGCCTGCTCCAGCAGCATCGGCACCATTTCCTGCTCGGGGCGACGGTAGGCCGAAGTGATGGCGGCACGCAGTACCGATTGCGGCAGGATGCTTTCAGCGAACTCGAGGAAGCATTGATGGCTATGCTCAGGCTGTAGCTCGCCGGCGTCGTCACCGAGGTTGGCGCCATGGCCATTGATTTCATGCAGGGTCGCGCCACCCTCGAGCTTCTCCAGGTAATTGAAGATAGCCTGCTTGATCAACCAGTGCGGCGTGCGGTCAATCGACTGCGCAGCTGCCTTGAGTCGCTCACGGGTAGGGTCATCGAGTTTGACCCCAAGGGTGGTCGTCGCCATTTCTTATCCTCATTATTGCCACTTGCTGTGGCTTTAGCTGAGGCCAAGATTAGCGCTAGCGAATTGCGGGTGCAACCTGGTGCAACCCGTTTTTTTGCAGTTTGAGGTGCAACTCGTCTGGCACGTGATTTCAGCTCGTCGAGCTGCTCGATAATGGTGCGTTTTCCCTTGATAAACGCGGCGTTTGCGACAAAAGTGTCTAAAAGCGACGTTTTGTGTGTAAACGCATTTCAGGGTGCAACTGGCAAATGAAAAATGGTTGCACCCGGTTCATGTTGTTGCAT
This sequence comes from Pseudomonas shirazensis, assembly GCF_050496565.1. Lineage (GTDB taxonomy): Bacteria > Pseudomonadota > Gammaproteobacteria > Pseudomonadales > Pseudomonadaceae > Aquipseudomonas > Aquipseudomonas shirazensis_A. The sequence continues at coordinate 98,742 of NZ_JBNWAE010000001.1, read as the reverse complement.
AGCATGCGCCGCCTGGGTGCAACCGCTTTGTCGGCAGGTTGCATGAAATAAAAACAAACGCCAGGGCACAACCATGGGCAATCCACTGACGATCACCTTCGTGGTCTACATCGCAGCAATGGTACTGATCGGCTTCGCCGCCTATCGCTCCACCAACAACCTTTCCGACTACATTCTCGGCGGGCGTAGCCTGGGTAGCGTCGTTACCGCGCTGTCCGCAGGTGCATCCGACATGAGCGGCTGGCTGTTGATGGGCCTGCCGGGCGCCATTTACATGTCCGGCTTGTCCGAAGCCTGGATCGCCATCGGCCTGACCGTTGGTGCCTACCTGAACTGGCTGTTCGTGGCCGGCCGTCTGCGTGTGCAGACCGAGCACAACGGCGACGCGCTGACCCTGCCGGACTACTTCGCCAGCCGTTTTGAAGACAAGAGCGGGCTGCTGCGGATCATCTCCGCGATCGTCATTCTGGTGTTCTTCACCATCTACTGTGCCTCGGGCATCGTCGCCGGTGCCCGGCTGTTCGAAAGCACCTTCGGCATGTCGTACGAAACCGCGCTGTGGGCCGGCGCTGCTGCGACCATCGCCTACACCTTCGTCGGTGGTTTCCTGGCAGTGAGCTGGACCGACACCGTGCAGGCCTCGCTGATGATCTTCGCGCTGATCCTGACGCCGATCATCGTGCTGATCTCGACCGGCGGCTTCGATACCACCTTCCTGGCCATCGAAGCGCAGAACCCGGCCAACTTCGACATGTTCAAGGGCGCGACCTTCATCGGCATCATCTCGCTGATGGGCTGGGGCCTGGGCTACTTCGGCCAGCCGCACATCCTCGCGCGGTTCATGGCTGCCGAGTCGGTCAAGTCGATCGCCAATGCTCGTCGTATCTCGATGACCTGGATGATTCTGTGCCTGGCCGGTACTTGCGCCGTGGGCTTCTTCGGTATCGCCTACTTCTCGGCCAACCCTGATCTGGCGGGCCCGGTCACCGAGAACCACGAGCGTGTGTTCATCGAGCTGGCGAAGATCCTGTTCAACCCATGGGTTGCCGGTGTCCTACTGTCGGCCATTCTGGCGGCGGTGATGAGCACCCTGAGCTGCCAGCTGCTGGTCTGTTCCAGCGCCCTGACCGAAGACTTCTACAAGACCTTCCTGCGTAAAAACGCTTCCCAGGTCGAGCTGGTCTGGGTCGGCCGGATGATGGTGCTGGCCGTGGCGCTGATCGCCATCGCCCTGGCAGCCAACCCGGAAAACCGCGTGCTTGGCCTGGTGGCGTATGCCTGGGCTGGCTTCGGTGCTGCGTTTGGTCCGGTAGTGCTGCTGTCGGTGCTGTGGAAGGGCATGACCCGCAACGGCGCGCTGAGCGGTATCGTCGTTGGCGCCCTGACCGTGATCTTCTGGAAGCAACTGGACACCGGCCTGTACGAAATCATCCCGGGCTTCCTGTTTGCCACCATCGCCATCGTGCTGGTGAGCAAGCTGGGTGCGCCGACTTCGAGCATGGTTTCGCGCTTCGAGAAGGCTGACGAGGCTTACCACATCGGTAAGTAATGTTGCCCTGATCGCTGTATGACAAAGCCCGCGTCTTTTCAGGCGCGGGCTTTTTCTTGCCCGTTGCAAGGCAGGCCTGCAGTCGCCTGGCGCATACGCAGGCCTGACGGCTCCAGCCTGACAAGGTAAACTTGCCGCCTGCGCAGGAGTTGCCATGAACTATCGTCACGCCTTCCACGCCGGCAACCATGCCGACGTCTTCAAACACATCGTGCTGACCCGCCTCATCGCCTTGATGTCGCGCAAGGAGCAGCCGTTCGCTTACATCGACACCCACGCCGGCCTCGGTCTGTACGACCTGCACGGCGACCAGGCGAGCCGTACCGGTGAGTACCTGGAGGGCGTTGCCCGGCTGTGGGGTCGTGACGATCTGCCCGAGATCACCGCCGACTACCTGCGCGTGATCAAGCGTCTGAATCCAGAAGGTGAGCTGCGCTACTACCCGGGCTCGCCCGAGTTGGCGCGCCGGTTGATGCGTCAGCAGGACCGTGCGCTGTTCAACGAAAAGCACCCGGAAGACGGCCCGCTGCTGCGCGAGAACATGAAAAAGGACCCGCGCGTTACCGTTCATCTGGGTGAAGGCTGGCATGTGCCGCGGGCGCTCCTGCCAGTGCAGGAAAAGCGCGCGATCATGCTCATCGACCCGCCGTTCGAACAGGCCGACGAGCTCAAGCGCTGCACCGTTGCGGTCAAGGAAGCGATCGGGCGCATGCGCCAGACGGTGGCGGTGATCTGGTACCCGATCAAGGACCAGCGCTTGCTGACTCGCTACTATCAGGACCTGACCAGCACCGGCGCGCCGAAGCTGCTGCGCGCCGAGCTGTATGTGCATCATCAGGACAGCCCGCAGGGTTTGAACGGTTCCGGCCTGGCGATTGCCAACCCACCATGGGGCCTGGAAGAAGAGCTGCGCGAACTGCTGCCGCTGCTGGCCAAAGAGCTGGCCCAGACTGACGGTAGCTGGCGCCTCGATTGGCTGATTGCCGAGTAGGCACAGTGTACTTCGCGGTGTCGCGCAGATTCTGGGGCCGCTGCGCAGCCCTTCCGCGACACAAGGCCGCTCCTACACAGGGGGCGGTGCGCGAGGGAGCTTTGCGTTATAATCCCGCCCTTTAGCCGCCGTCCGCCCATGAGGCCGACCGCGCATCTCTACCGAATGAAGAGGCTAGACCCTTGGCATTGACGATTCTTGGCCTGTCCGGCGCCCTTAGCCATGACCCTTCCGCGGCCCTGTACATCGACGGCAAGCTGATTGCCGCCGCCGAAGAAGAGCGCTTCGTGCGTGACAAGCATGCGAAGAACCGCATGCCCTACGAATCGGCGAAGTTCTGCCTGGAGCAGGCCGGCATCAAGCCGTCGGACGTCGATGTGGTCGCCATCCCGTTCGCCCCGATCAGCCTGTTCGGCAAGGCTCGCTGGCACTACGCCAAGCGTTACTGGTACGCCCCGGACCGCGCCCTCGACGCGCTGCTGATGGGCAACCGTCGCTACAAGCGCTATCGCAACAAGATCGTCTGGTGCCTCGAGCAACTCGGCTTCGATCCGAAAAAGATCAAAATCGAGCCGGTCGAGCACCACCTGGCGCACGCCTCCAGTGCTTACCACTGCTCGGGCTTCAAAGAAAAAACCGCGATCCTCGGCATCGATGGCAAGGGCGAATACGCCACGACCTTCTTTGGCTACGGTGAAAACGGCAAGATCCACAAGATCAAGGAATTCTTCGATCCGGACTCGCTCGGCGGCCTGTATGGCGCGATCACCGAGTTCCTCGGCTTCGAAATGCTCGACGGCGAGTTCAAGGTCATGGGCATGGCGCCATACGGCGATGCCAGCAAATATGACTTCTCCCGCCTGGCCAGCTTTGAAAACGGCGAGCTGGTGATCAACACCGAATACGCCAACGTCATCGGCCTGCGTCGCTATAAAGAGAAGGGCAAGGGTTTCTACTTCTCGCCAAAACTGATCGAGTGGCTGGGTCCCAAGCGCGAAGGCGATATCGCCGACGAACCGTACATCCACTACGCGGCGAGCATGCAGGCGCTGTTCGAGAAGCTTGCGCTGCAGATGATCGACCATTACCTGGGCGACATCCTCAAGCAGACCGGCAAGCTGGCCTTCGCTGGCGGCTGCGCGCTGAACGTCAAGCTCAACCAGAAGATCATCGCCCGCCCGGACGTCAAGGAGCTGTTCGTACAGCCGGCCTCCGGTGACGCCGGTACTGCGGTCGGCGCTGCTGCCTACGTGTCGCACGCCCGTGGCGTCCCGGTCGAGAAGATGGAGCACGTCTACCTCGGCCCGTCGTACTCCAACGAAGACGTGATTGCCGCCTGCGCTCGCCATCCGAGCCAGCCGCAGTGGCGCAAGCTGGACAACATGCCCGAGCAGATCGCCAAGATCATGGTCGATGGCAACCCGGTGGCCTGGTTCCAGGGTCGCATGGAGTTTGGCCCGCGCGCGCTGGGTGGTCGTTCGATCATCGGCTGCCCAAGCGTTGCCGGGGTGGCCGACCGGATCAACCACCAGATCAAGTTCCGCGAGCGCTGGAGGCCTTTCTGCCCATCGATGCTCGACACCGTTGCACCGCAGATGATCAAGATCGATCACCCGGCACCGTTCATGACCTTCACCTTCGAAGTGTCGGATGAATGGAAAACCCGTGTACCGGAAGTGGTCCACGAGGACGGCACCTCGCGTGCCCAGGTGCTCAAGCGCGAATACAACCCGCGTTACTACGACATGATGAAAGCGCTGGAAGACCTGACCGGCAACGGCGTGTCGCTGAACACCTCGCTGAACCGTCGTGGCGAACCGATGATCTGCTCGCCGACCGACGCCTTGAACATGTTCTTCGGCTCGGACCTGCAGTACCTGATCATGGAAGACATCCTGGTCGTGAAGGATGGCGCTGCGCCTTATGACCAGCCGCTCTGAACCGCGCATTCTGCAGTTCTGCCATGGTTATGACGGGCCGTTTCTCGACTGCGCCCGTCAGTACGCCAGCCTGTTTCAGGGGCGCGGTTATCAGGTCACCACGGTGTTTCTCACCGGCAAGGCCGATCCGCAGGTAGCCGCGGGCTGTGCTTCGGACGAAGTGCTGTTTCTCGAATTCAGCTCCAAGGCCGTGCGCGGCCTGAAGCTGGGTGCGATACGTGCGCTGCGGCGGATCGCTGCCGAGCGCAACTTTGCCCTGTGCATCGCCCACCGCTTCAAGCCGATCTATGTCGCCTTGCTGGGCACCAACTTGCCGGTGATCGGCGTGCATCATGCGTTCGGCGACTACCAGCGCAAGAGTCGCCGGCTGTTCGCCAACCTGTTCCGCCAGCGCCTGAGCCTGCTCGGCGTGTCCGACGCAGTGCGTGACGACATGCGCCGCTGCCTGACGCAGTGGCCAGCCGAGCGTATCCAGACCCTGTACAACCGCATCGACGTCGATGCACTGCAGGCGAGCCTGGTGCCGGCTGAAGAAGCCCGGCGGGTGCTTGGCCTTGATCCACAGGCGTGGATCGTTGGCAACGTCGGTCGGCTGCACCCGGATAAAGACCAGGCGACCTTGCTCAAAGGTTTCGCTCAGGCCTTGCCGAATCTGCCTGCCGGCGCGCGTCTGGCAATCCTCGGTACGGGTCGCCTGGAGCCACAGCTCAAGGCCCAGGCGGTCGAACTGGGCATTGCTGCTCAGGTCGACTTTCTTGGCCAAGTGGCGGATGCGCGGCGCTATTTCAAGGCGTTCGATGTATTTGCGCTGAGCTCCGATCATGAGCCGTTCGGCATGGTCCTGCTTGAGGCCATGGTCGCCGGCGTGCCGGTATTGGCCACGGCCTGTGGCGGTGCCCGCGAAGTGGTTGAGGGCGTTGGCATGCTGTTCCCGCTGGGCGATGCCGGGCAATTGGCCCAGGGCCTGGAGCATATGGCCAAGCTGGATGAGCAGCAGCGTCAGGCGTGTGCCGAGCACATGCTGCAACGCTTGCGCGAGCGGTTCAGTGACCAGGCCGTCGCCGAGACTTTCTGGCGGTTGCCGCAAGCGCAGGCGTTGGCGGTGCAGCAGTGATCTTCAACCGCATCCCGGCCGTGCGCGAGCGCGGCTGGAAGGTCATCGATGCCGCCGCCTACGCCGAGACCTGGCAGCGCTTCGGCGGCAGCGTCGCCACCCATCCGCGGGTGCTCGAACAGTTGGCTGAGCTTGCGCAGATCCCGGTGCGCTATCTGGGGTGGGAGCAGGGCGGTGAATTGCAGGCGGCCATTCCGACCTGGGGTCGCCACCTGGCGCTGTCCAAGGACGTGCTCAAACGCCACGGCAAAAAGGGCCTGTTCGACCTGGGCAACGCCGAACTGATTCTGCCAGCGTCCAGCACTGCCGAGGCGCCGCTGCGGCATGCCGGGCGCTACCTGTCAGAGCTCAACCACGGGCGTTTCAGCGGCCTGCAGGGGCAAACTGAACAGTTGGCCATGGCCCGCGCGCCGGAAGATCTGTCGAAGAAGTTTCGCTACAACCAGCGCCGCGAACTGCGCCTGCTGGAAGAAGCCGGCGGGCAGGTGCAGCCGATCAGTGACTTTACCTCGGCGCAGATCGCCAGCATGTATTGCGACCTGTTCCAGCGCCGCTGGGGCTTCGCCGCCACCGGCGCTCAGCACATGCCTGAAGTGCTCGAACGCCTGCGCGAGCTGTTGATCGGTTCGGTGGTATTGCTTGAAGGTGCACCGATTGCCATCCAGCTGATCTACCGTGTCGAGGCCCCGGAGTGGGTCAGCGTCGAGTACGTCAACGGCGGCGTCGACCCCGAGACCAAGGCGTTCAGCCCCGGTAGCGTGCTGAGTTTCCTCAACACCCAGGCCGCCTGGGAAGATGCCCGCGCGCGCAACAAGGCCCTGCGGTTCTCCTTCGGTCGTGCTGACCGGGAGTACAAAGAGCGTTGGTGCACGCCGGTGCCGGTGTATCAGGTCTGATCATGAGCGCACGCAAGCAGCAGTTACTCAATCGTCATCGCAAGCGCAAACGGCTGGTTGTGTTGGTGCTGTTGTGCGTTCTGTTGCTGTCGGGCTTGTGGCTGTGGTGGCTGCCGCCGGTACTGGCGCTGCTGCTGTGGGTCGGCCATGAAGCCTGGTTTTCCGATCACCTGTTCTACGTGGCCGCCAGTGATTACGAGTACGATCTGCAAGGCTGCGCGCGTTATCCGTTGCACAGCCGTGACGGCCTGCTGACGCTGCCGCAAGATTGCGTACTGGATGCCAGCCAGACCGTGCTGCTGCGGGTGCAACTGCGCGCCAGCTGGCTGGGGCGGCTGCTTGACCCTGTCGTTGTCATCGATGGCGGCAACGGCGACAAGCAAACCTTCGAGCGCGGCGCCAAGGGCGTGCGCTACCTGAATCTCAGTGGTCAGCAGGCTGCGTTGGCTGCGGGGCAACTGCGTTTGCGCGGGCGCCACTGCCGGCTGGCAGCGGAGATGGAGCTGCTGGTTATCGACCACGGCGACTACCTTGCCGGCACCCTGATGGTGATCGCGCCACATGCCGATGATGCCGAACTGGCAGCCTTTGCAGCGTATGCCCAGGCCGAGCAGAGCTGGATCGTCACCCTGACCGCGGGCGAGATTGAAAACGAGTACTACCGCGACACGCTGGCGCTGGATACCGTGCAGGCGGCCCGGCTCAAGGGCGAGCTGCGCAGTTGGGACAGCGTCGCCGTGCCGCGCTGGGCCGGGGTGCCGTCGACGCAAAGTGTGCAACTGGGTTACTTCTGCATGCAATTGAGCGCGATGCAGGCCGATCCCCAGGCAGCAGTGGCATCCCGTGAAGCTGACCTGGCTGACACGCTACCGTTTCGCCGCTTCAACGAATGCACCTTGCAAAGCGACGCCCATGGCCAGCCGACCTGGGAGGCACTGGTGGCTGACCTGCGTGAGCTGATCGAGCGCGCGCGACCGGACACCGTAGTGCTGCCGCACCCGCAGCTCGACCCGCATCCCGATCACGTCTGCGCCCACGACGCACTACGCGAGGCGCTGGCCGCGTGCGAGTGGCAGCCGCAGACCCTGCTGCTGTACGCCAACCACCTTCATGACAACGACCGCTGGCCGATGGGCGAGGCGGGTGACGGCGTGGCCTTGCCGCCGATGTTCGAGGCGCAGCCGGGGATGTGTCCATGGGCGCTGCAGGTCACCTCTGAGCGACAGAGGCAAAAGGCCATGTCTTTGGCTATGATGCACGACCTGCAGCCGCCGGCGCCGCTCAAACGGCGGGTTCGGCGCTTGCTGCAACAGTATCTGGCGGGTCGCCGTTGGCCGCTATTTGGTAAAAACGAGTTCTTCCGTAAGGCAGTGCGTCGCCACGAACTGTTTTGGGTCGAGACACTGGTCGACAAGAGTAAACCACAGTGAAAGTCCTGTTTCTGGTCCAGAAAGAGCAGCGCGCCATCCTTGATCGGCTGTATGAAGGCATCGCCGCCAGTTGTGAATGTGATATCCGCTGGCTGACCGACGCCGAACAGGATGACCTGCGCGGGTATTTCAAACAGCATGTGCAGGTCGAGCAGTACGACCGCATCCTGTTCTTCTTGCGCTTCAAGAAAGAAATCCGCCAGGTTCGCTTCATCAGCCAGATACCCAATCTGGTCATCCTGGAGCACGATGCCTACCAGAACTACATCCCCTGCAAGTACACCGGCAAGTTCAGCGCGCATTACCGCCGCCTGCCGTGGGCGCGGGTGATCACCTCTGGCGCGGTGGTCACCCGCCGTCTGCAGGACGAAGGCTTTGACGCGGTGTTCGTGCCCAAGGGCTATGACCAGGCGCTGCTGCGCAACGAAAACCGTGAGCGCGATATCGAACTGGCGTTTGTCGGCAGCCTGCGCAGCGTCGCTTATTCCGGGCGCAAGGCCATGCTCGACTCGTTGGCCGAGGTGGAAAACCTGGTCATCACCCGTACCAAGTCCGGCGAAGAGTACAGCCAGACCCTCAGCCGCATTCGCTACTTCGTTAGTGCCGATGTCGGCATGGGCGAGTACATGATCAAGAACTTCGAAGCCATGGCCTGTGGCTGTGTGCTGTTCGCATACGATCAGGGTGATGAAGAAAACCGCGCCCTGGGCTTTGTCGACATGGACAACATCGTGCTGTACCGCGACCTTGCGCAATTGCGCGAAAAGCTCGCGGTGCTGCGTGCCGACAGCGCCTTGGCCGAGCGTATTTCACGCAATGGCCAGGCACTGGCAGAGCAGCGCTTCAGCTTCCACGCCATCGGCCAGGCGATCGTCGAGGCCATGCGTCCCCCTTTGCGTCAGCGTGACAACCCGGGCCCGTGGCAACGTCTGCGTCGCGCCCTGGGTCTATAACGCCCGACCCTAAACCATCGAGGACAACCATGCTTTTCAGTGAAAGCAGCGAAATCACGCTGATGGTGACCAGTTGCGGTCGGTTCGATCTGCTCAAGCGCACGCTCGAGACCTTCGACCGCTTCAACACCGCGCCCATCCGCGAGGTGTTCATCACCGAAGACGCCGGCGACGAAGCCGTGCGCGAGTGCATCCCCGAACATTGGCGTGCGCACACGACCTTTATCGTCAACAACCCGAAGCTGGGCCAGTTGCGCTCGGTTGACGCCGCGTACGCGCAGATCAAGACGTTCTGGGTGTTCCACTGTGAAGATGACTGGGCGTTCTACCGCCCGGGCTTCATCGAAGACTCCATGGCCCTGCTCGAAGCTGATCCACAGGCCTTGCAGGTCTGGCTGCGCAGCTTCGCCCATGACCTGCAGGTGCACAGCCCGTACGTATTCCTGCACGAGCGTCAGGTGCACGCCGGCATCCCGTTCTACCAATTGGGTTCGAACAAGCCTGAATGGCAGGGTTTTTCCTTCAACCCGGGCCTGCGCCGGCTGGCTGATTATCAGGCGCACGCACCGTATGCCTCGCATTCGGGCGAGAAGAGCCTGTCGCGGCTGTATGCCGACGCCAATCGCTACGCACTGATTCTTGAAAACGACGCTGTATTGCACACCGGTTTCGGTGAGCACGTGGAAATGCCCGAAGAGAAGGTCAAGAAGCTTCGGCGCAAGCGCATGGAGCGCGTCAGGCTGGTGGCTGCGCTGGTGCTCGGTCTCGTGCTTGGGTGGGTGCTCACGTATGTTTGAAAAGATTGGCAAGCAAGGTGCGATGAGCCGGCAGTATTTTGCTGCAGCGGTGATCGTGTTCCTGCTCAGTTACGTATTGCTGGCGTCTGCGAAGTGGACCAATAACATCTTCTATGCCTTTGTTGCTTTGCCTGGCTTGGTCTTCCTGATCAAGGAACGCGGGGCTGGAGTGTTTTCGCACAAGCTGGGCTGGGCCTGGATGCTGTTTCTGCTCTGGTTTCTGGTGCCTGCAGTGGTTGCCGGAAACGGTCAGTTCTATAAGCACATCCTCTACGTGGCGTTGTTTGTATTCATAGTCGGCGGCCTGCTCAATCCAGAGGTGTTCCGCTCACAGGCGTTCGCTCGAGCGCTGTTTTGGGTGCTCTGCCTGTATATCTATGGCTGCGCTGCGTATCTCTACCTGTCGGGGGAGTTCGCCTTCGGCTCGCGGGTGGCCCTCCTGCCTGCGCGTCTTGCCAATGTGATCTATGCCAGTGTCTGGCTGTTCTGTGCACTTGCGTTGGCCATGCCAGCCTGGATCAGGGGTCGCCGCTGGGTCGAGGCGTTCTCTGCTGTTGTGCTGTCTCTTGTAGCGGTCAGCTTTGTGCTGCAGACGCGAACTGCCCTGGTCGGTGCTGCATTCCTGTTCGCCGCATGGGCGTGCTACGCGCTTTGGCGCTTCCCCCGAGTCGCTGGGCTTGGGCTGCTGGCCTGCGCCGTATTGGGTGGTGTTGGGCTGTGGCTGGCCAAAGACGCGCAGTGGTTTCATAACCTGTTCGTACGCGGTGACTCGTATCGAATCGAGTTGTTCCAGGTCATGGTCGGCGAGTGGCGCAATTGCGGCTGGTTGCTTGGCTGCGGCGTGGAGTTCCATACCGACAAGCTGCTCAGCGGTGTGATGCCGATCCAGCATCCGCACAACATCTTCGTCGCAATGGGCCTGTATACCGGTGGCATTTCGCTGGTGCTGTTCGTGATTGTCATGGCCATGACCCTGATCGAGGCGATTCGCCTGCGTGATCCGTGGGGTATGTACCTGGCGTGCGCGCTGGTGATGCTCAACTTCGATGGCAGCAAGCTGATCGGCAACCCGGATGAGCTGTGGCCGCTGGTGTTGTTGCCGGCAGCGATGGTGTTGGGCAGGGTTGTCCAGCAGCAACAACGCTCGCGCTGGTAACGGATCAAAAGCTTGCGCGGTCCCCGTAGGAGCGGCCTTGTGTCGCGAAAGGAGCGCGTAGCGGTCCCTCGATTTGTGTACCACCGCAAGATTGCCGGGGCCGCTACGCGGCCCTTTCGCGACACAAGGCCGCTCCTACACGCCGCGGTGAGTTCAAGGCCTGCGCGGTCTCAGGCCAGAACCCTGGTCAGCTCTTCGCGGCTACACAGCTGCTGGGCGGCCAGGTAGCCGTCGACAAAGCTGCTGTCGCCGGCGTCGAGCAGCCACTGGCGGTCCTGCGGATAGCGCAGCATGTGCTTGAAATTGCGCAGCCGCTGCGACTTGCGCAGCGGCCGGCGGAAGATGCGCAGGTCGGCGATGTCGATCAAGCCCAGTTCACCCTCAGGCGTGAGCACCACATTGCCCATGTGCGCCGAGCGGAAGTACACCCCACGCTCGTGCAGAATCGCAATGAACCGGCCCAGTTGCGCACGCAATTGGTCGTGATCAGCAGGCTCCGCAAGCACCTGACGCAAGGTCTGCCCAGGCAGCGGCGCATAGTGCGCGGCATCGCGCTCGATCGCGCTGATACGGTACACCGCCTTCACCACTGGACACGGAATCTGCCGCTCCTGCAGGTGCCGACAGTTGTCGGCAAAGCGCTGAGCATACGGATACCACGCGGCAGAGCTGAGCAGGCGCTTGCGACGAAACAGCTTGAGCATGCTGCCATCGGCCAGGCGCAGGACCTTGTCGCCGGTGCCATCGGCTTCGAGCACAGTGGCGCCTTCGCGCAGTGCGAGATAACGTGCCTGTTCAAGCGCTTGCATCAAGTCTCCAGAGTGTGGCCAAGGGCAGGGCAGCCGCCTATCTTACCTGCAGCAGACGGTCGGCAACACCGCGTGTGGTATAATCCCGACTCTTTTTCACCCGACGGATTGTCATGACAGTTCCCGAATCGTCCGCGCCCTCGAGCCTGAAGATCTATTTCCGCCTGCTCAGCTATGTGAAGCCTTATCTCGGCATCTTCATGCTCAGCATCCTCGGCTTCGTGATCTTTGCTTCGACCCAGCCCATGCTGGCCGGCATCCTCAAGTATTTCGTCGACGGCCTGAGCGATTCTCAAGCCGTGCTGTTCCCCTCGGTGCCGTACCTGCGTGACCTGAAACTGCTGCAGGCCGTGCCGCTGCTGATCATCCTGATCGCCGCCTGGCAGGGCCTCGGGTCGTTCCTGGGTAACTACTTTCTGGCCAAGGTCTCCCTGGGCCTGGTCCACGACCTGCGCGTCGAGCTGTTCAACAAGTTGCTGGTGCTGCCCAACCGCTATTTCGACAGCCACAACTCGGGCCACCTGATCTCGCGCATCACCTTCAACGTGACCATGGTCACCGGCGCTGCCACCGATGCCATCAAGGTGGTCATCCGTGAAGGCCTGACGGTGGTGTTCCTGTTCGCCTACCTGCTGTGGATGAACTGGAAACTGACCTTGGTGATGCTGGCGATCCTGCCGATCATCGCGGTTATGGTCAGCACTGCCAGCAAGAAATTCCGCAAGCAGAGCAAGAAGATCCAGGTCGCGATGGGCGATGTGACCCATGTCGCCTCCGAGACAATTCAAGGCTACCGTGTGGTGCGCAGCTTCGGCGGCGAAGCCTACGAGCAGCGCCGTTTCAGCGCGGCCAGCCAGAGCAACACCGACAAACAACTGCGCATGACCAAGACCGGCGCGCTGTACACGCCGGCGCTGCAATTGGTGATCTACACCGCCATGGCGTCGCTGATGTTCCTCGTGTTGTTCCTGCGCGGCGACGCCTCGGCCGGTGATCTGGTGGCCTACATTACTGCTGCTGGCCTGTTGCCCAAGCCGATTCGTCAGCTTTCCGAAGTCAGCTCGACCATCCAGAAAGGCCTGGCCGGCGCCGAGAGTATCTTCGAGCAGCTCGACGAGCCTGCTGAAGTGGACGCCGGCACGGTTGAAAAGGACCGCGTCGAGGGTCGTCTGGTGGTGCGCAACCTCAGCTTCACCTACCCCGGTACCGACCGCCAGGTGCTGAACGACATCAGCTTCACCGCCGAGCCTGGGCAGATGATCGCGCTGGTCGGTCGCTCCGGCAGTGGCAAGTCGACCCTCGCAGCACTGATCCCGCGCTTCTATCACCACAATGAAGGGCAGATTCTGCTCGATGGCGTGGAGATCGAAGAGTACAAGCTGCGCAACCTGCGCCGGCATGTCTCGCAGGTCACCCAGCACGTCACCCTGTTCAACGATACCGTCGCCAACAACATTGCCTACGGCGATCTGGCAGGTGCTCCGCGCGAGGCCATCGAGGCCGCTGCCGCCGACGCCTACGCCAAGGAATTCGTCGATCAGTTGCCCAAGGGCTTCGACACCGAAGTCGGCGAGAACGGTGTGCTGTTGTCCGGCGGCCAGCGCCAGCGCCTGGCAATTGCCCGCGCCTTGCTGAAAAACGCCCCGCTGCTGATTCTCGACGAGGCCACTTCGGCGCTCGATACCGAATCGGAGCGGCATATCCAGGCCGCGCTGGATCATGTGATGCAAGGTCGCACCACGCTGGTCATCGCCCACCGCTTGTCGACCATCGAAAAGGCCGACATGATCCTGGTCATGGACCAAGGGCGTCTGGTCGAGCGCGGTACTCACGCCGAACTGCTCCAGGCCAATGGCCATTATGCCCGCCTGCACGCGATGGGCCTTGATCAGCCTGAGAAAGTCGACATCACCTGAGTCGGCTGTTGCGGGGCCGCTCCGGCCCCGATTGTCACTGGAATTGTCCGGGCCGGCTTGGCGCTAAAGCCATCGTCTGGCCTGTGCTAATATCCTGCCCCTGTTAATTTTTCCATATGGGTTGCCCATGAAGTTGTCCATGCCGAGTTTCGATCAAGCCCCGGTGTTGGTGGTCGGCGATGTCATGCTCGACCGCTACTGGCATGGTGGTACTTCACGTATTTCCCCTGAGGCGCCGGTGCCTGTGGTCAAGGTCGAACAGATCGAAGACCGTCCCGGCGGCGCGGCCAACGTGGCCTTGAACATTGCCGCCCTGGGCGCCCCGGCCTCGCTGGTCGGTGTGACCGGCCAGGACGAAGCGGCCGAGAGCCTGAGCAACAGCTTGCAGGCTGCGGGCGTACGCTCGATGTTCCAGCGCATTGCCCACCAGCCGACCATCGTCAAGCTGCGGGTCATGAGCCGTCATCAGCAACTGCTGCGCATCGACTTCGAAGAACCGTTCGCCACCGACCCGCTGTCATTGGGTGTCGAGGTTGAAAAGCTGCTGGATGGGGTCAAGGTGTTGGTCCTGTCCGACTACGGCAAGGGCGCCCTGAAAAACCACCAGAGCCTGGTCCAGGCGGCGCGTGCCCGCGGTATTCCGGTATTGGCCGACCCCAAGGGCAAGGACTTTTCGATCTACCGCGGCGCGAGCCTGATCACGCCCAACCTGAGCGAGTTCGAAGCCATTGTCGGCCGCTGTGTCGATGAAGCCGACCTGGTCGGCAAAGGCCTGCAATTGATGCAGGAGCTGGACCTGGGTGCATTGCTGGTGACCCGTGGCGAACACGGCATGACCCTGCTGCGCGCCGACCACCCGGCGCTGCACCTGCCGGCCCGGGCCCGTGAGGTGTTCGACGTCACCGGTGCCGGCGACACGGTCATTTCGACCCTGGCCGCCGCTATCGCTGCGGGCGAAGACCTGCCCCATGCCGTGGCCCTGGCCAACCTTGCCGCTGGCATCGTGGTCGGCAAGCTCGGTACTGCCGCTATCAGCGCCCCTGAGCTGCGCCGCGCGATCCAGCGCGAAGAGGGCTCGGAGCGCGGCGTGTTGACCATCGAACAGTTGTTGCTGGCGATCGACGATGCGCGCGCGCACAACGAGTCGATCGTGTTCACCAACGGCTGTTTCGACATCCTCCATGCAGGCCACGTGACCTACCTGGAGCAAGCCCGCGCCCAAGGCGATCGCCTGATCGTCGCCGTCAACGACGACGCCTCGGTCAGCCGCCTGAAGGGGCCTGGCCGCCCGATCAACAGTGTCGACCGGCGCATGGCAGTACTCGCAGGCTTGGGTGCAGTTGATTGGGTCATCAGCTTCCCGGAAGGCACTCCAGAAAACCTGCTCAGCCAGGTCAAGCCTGATGTGCTGGTCAAAGGTGGCGACTACGGCATCGATCAAGTGGTCGGCGCCGACATCGTTACCAGCTACGGCGGGACGGTTAAAGTGCTTGGCCTTGTGGAAAACAGCTCAACCACTGCAATAGTGGAAAAGATCCGCAAGAACTGAAAAAGGGCCGCTCAGCGGCCCTTTTAATTCGCGGAATGACGCGATTTCCTGTAGGAGCGGCCTTGTGTCGCGAAAGGCCCGCAGAGCGGGCCCAGCAATGTCGGCGGCGGAGCTGAAATTTGGGGGGCGCTTCGCACCCCTTTCGCGACACAAGGCCGCTCCTACAAAAAGCAGTCCGCGTAATTATTTATGCAGCGACGTGCGAGCCCTCGCCAGTAAATCCCGCGCCTTGCCCGTCAATCGCTGCAACCGCGAGGCCGGCCTAGGTTCCACCAGCCCCTGCTGGCGCAGCCAATCCTTCCAGCGCACCCGCTCATCACGCACCACCCAGCCTTCCTGCCGGGCAAAGCTCTCGGCCAGCCAGATACCGCGGGTACTGGCCGGGATCAGGGTATCTTTCTTCAGCGTGAACAGCTCAGCCGTTGGCCGGCCATCCACCAACGGCATCAGGTACAGATCAGGCCGCTTGCGATTGAGCCGCGCCACCAGTTGATCGCCTTCCAGCCGCTCATCCACATGAAACAGACTCAGCGACTTGGCCTCCCGCGGTACCTGCAAGCGCAAGTCATAGATCAGCTGCAACGACGCCGTAGGTAAATGCACATAAGCCCGCGGCTGCTCGATCAACACCAGATTGCCCGACTGCACCGGCCGCGCCGGCGTCGCCTGTGAGGTCAGCACAAACGGCAACGCCTCCCGATAATGCAGCGCAGCGGCATAGGGCGCGGGCAACCAGGTGTCGTTGAAGCGCCCACCCAGCCAGCCCTCTGGCGTTTCCAGCAGGCATTCTTCAGCCACCTCCTGAATCGCCGTATGCAGCGGCAGGTTCAACTCCTGCGCTGGCACATAGCCGGAAATCAGCTTCAGCACTACATCGCCACGGTCTTGCCGGCGCTGGCGCACCAGCACCCAGTATTCGCGATTCTGCCACTGCAGCGTCAGTCGCACCGAAACCCCCAGGTTGGCCAGCTCGACCACGAAGCGCTCGCTGTCGGCCACCTGCACTGCCTTGCGCCGTTGCAGGGTCTGGGCGAAGTTCAGCGGCATGCCGATGGTCTGATAGCTCAGGCCTTCGGCAGTGGCTTCGACATGCAGCGGCAGCGTTTTGAAGTTGCTCGGGTTCTTGCGGATCAGCGTGCGTGCCACGAGGCTCCTCCTTGCGCTTGGTAGTCGTGCCAGCGGCCTTATTGCTGCCTCAAGATACGGGCAACGGTGGCCACGTTATGGGCCAGATGCAGCGGGTTGATGGTGCCGACGATAGCACTGCTCACGCCTGGGTGGGCGAACAGCAGCTCGAAGCTGGCCTGTACCGCATCCACCCCGGGCGCCAGGCAGACATGCCCGCTGGCCAGGGCCTTCTTCACCAGAATGGCCTTGCCATGCTCGGCGGCGTAGTCCAGTACCGGGCGTTCGGCTTGCTCGTTGAGGTTGTAGGTAACCATCGCACAGTCACCCTGCTGCAACGCCTTGAGCCCACCTGCCGCGGTCTTGCCAGACAAGCCAAAACCGAGAATCTTGCCTTCCTGCTTGAGCGCGGCGAGGGTCTGGTACACCTCTTCCTGCTCAAGGATTGCCAGGTCATTACCATCTGAATGGACCAGCACCAGCTCGATTCGATCCGTTTCAAGTCGCTTGAGGCTGCGTTCGACCGAGCGCCGGGTGTGCGCGGCAGAGAAGTCGAAGTGCGACTGGCCATCGTCGAACTCTTCACCGACCTTGCTGACGATCACCCATTCATCACGCTGACCGCGCAGCAGCGGCCCAAGTCGCTCTTCACTGCGACCGTAGGCGGGCGCGGTATCGATCAGGTTGATCCCCAGTTCACGCGCCTGGGCCAGCAGCAGGCGTGCCTCGTCGTCGCCGGGGATGGTGAAGCCGGTGGGGTATTTGACGCCCTGATCACGGCCCAGCTTGACCGTGCCCAAGCCCAGCGGCGATACCATCAGGCCGGTGCTGCCCAGCGGCCGATGCAGGTCATGCAGATCAGGCAGGCTCATGGCAGCAGTTGCTCCCAAGCCGGTACGCCGAGCGCAGGCCGGGGCAGGTTGGTCAAATCAGGCTTGGCTTGCGGGCGAATACCATCGCGTTCGAGCTTGGCCAGCACGTGGTCGGCGAAGTCCGGCGCCAGCGCCAGCTTGGTCGGCCAACCGACCAGCAGGCGCTGCGCTTCGGCGAGGAAGGCATTGTCCGGCCGCACCTGGCCAGACTGCGCTGGCTCGGCCCGATCAACCCGCAGGGTGGCCCAGCGCAGCTGGCTTTGATCGACCCATGGCAACAGGCTGGCGACTTCTTTCTGCGCGGCCGCGATCTGCGCCGCCGGCTCGCGGGCAACGCCATCGGCTTCGGCCAAATCACCACCCAGGTACCACACCCACTGGCCATCCGCGCCGGGGTGAGTGGTGACGGTGATGCGCGGCTTGGGCCCACCGCCGAGGCAGTGCGCGTACAAAGGCTTGAGGTTAGGGCCTTTGGCCAGAACCATGTGCAACGGTCGGCGCTGCATGGCCGGCTGGTCCAGGCCAAGGGCCTGAAGCAGCTCGGCAGTGCCACCACCGGCGCTCAACACGATGCGCTGGGCGCGAATCTCGCGGCCGTCGACACGCAGGCCGACCAGTTCGTCTCCTTCGCGCAACGGCTCGATCTGCTCGCCGGCGAGCAGGCTGTCACCGGCCAGCGCAGCGAGGTTGGCGAGCAGGCTGGGCACGTCGATGACCAGCTCGGCGAGGCGATACACCTTGCCTTTGAAGGCGCGGTCTTGCAGGGCAGGCGGCAACTGATCGCCCTTGACCTGATCGACCCGGCCGCGCATGGCCTTGCTGGCAAAAAAGCTGGTGACATTGCCCAGCAGGCCGCCCGGCGACCACAGGTAATGCGCATCGGACAACAAACGCACCTGGTCCAGGTTCAGCTCGCCGCTGCCGGCCAGCGCCTCGCGCCAGCGCCGTGGCATGTCGGCGATCGCTTCGGAGGCGCCGGTCAGGCTGCCGTGCAGTGCGTACTTGATACCGCCGTGGATGATCCCCTGCGACTTGATGGTCTGCTCGCCGCCCAGGCTTGCGCGTTCCACCAGCACCGTCGAATAGCCCAGGCGCTGCAGCCGGGCATTGAGCCAGAGGCCTGCGACCCCGGCGCCGACGATCAGTACGTCAGTGGAAATGGCAGATGGCATGCGGGCACCTCAAAGACAGGGACAGGCCAGCAGTATACAGGCTGATGTCTTTGCCGTTGACCGCACAACGTCGCGGTCAGTGCCCGCTGCTGTTGGAAAACACCTGAATCACCACCACGCCGCCGACGATCATGGCCATGCCGAGCACGGCCGGCAGGTCCAGTTTCTGCCCATAGATGAGCCACGCGGCGATGCTGATCAGGACGATGCCCAGCCCCGACCAGATGGCGTAGGCGATACCTACCGGAATGCTGCGTACCACCAGGGTCAGCATCCAGAACGCCACGGTGTAGCCGGCGATCATCAGCAACAGCGGCAGCGGCGTACTGAGGCCTTTGACCGCCTTCATCGAAGCGGTGGCGACGACCTCGGCGCAAATGGCGATGGCCAGATAAACATATGCGTTCACGCTGCAGTCCTCGATTGTTTGGCGGCCATTCTAGGCGATCCACTTGTCAGCTTTCACGCTGTGTCCGCCGCTTTTATGGCTTGGGCGGACATGGACAGGCCTTTTCAGGCAGTTCCTAGTAAACTTCGCCGCCATGAACAGAACCCTATATACCCTGCTGTTTCACTTGGGCCTGCCGCTGGTAGCGCTGCGCCTGTACCTGCGTGCGCGCAAGGCGCCGGCCTACGGCCAACGCGTCGCCGAGCGCTTTGCCATCAAGCTGCCGCCGATGCGCCAGGGCGGCATCTGGGTGCATGCGGTGTCGGTCGGCGAGAGCATCGCGGCGGCGCCGATGGTGCGCGCATTGCTCAAGGCCTACCCTGAGCTGCCGATCACCGTGACCTGCATGACCCCGACCGGTTCGGAGCGGATTCGCGCGCTGTTTGCCGATGAACCGCGCATTCAGCATTGCTATCTGCCGTACGACCTGCCCTGGGCAGCGTCGCGCTTTCTCGACCATGTACGGCCGCGGCTGGGCGTGATCATGGAAACCGAGCTGTGGCCCAACCATATCCACCAGTGCGCCAGGCGCGGCATCCCGGTGGCGCTGGCCAATGCGCGCTTGTCGGCGCGGTCGGCGCGCGGCTATGGCCGCTTTGCCAAACTGACCCGGCCAATGCTCGCCGAGATGAGCCTGATCGCGGCGCAGACCGAAACCGAAGCCGAGCGCTTTCGCAGCCTCGGTGCGCGGCCTGAATGCGTGCAGGTGACCGGCTCGATCAAGTTCGACCTCAAGCTCGACGAACAACTGTTGCCCCGTGCCCGCCAGTTGCGCGAGCAATGGCAGGCCAGCCAACGCCCGGTCTGGATCGCAGCCAGCACCCATGAAGGCGAGGATGCGCAGGTGCTGGAGGCGCACCGCCGCCTGCTGCAGGTGCACGCCGATGCGCTGCTGATTCTGGTGCCGCGTCACCCTGAGCGGTTCAACGCCGTGCATGCGTTGTGTACTGAACAGTTCGCTACCGTGCGCCGCTCGAGCGCCGAGCTGGTCACCGAGAGAACCCAGGTGCTGCTCGGCGATACCATGGGTGAGTTGCTGTTCCTCTATGCGCTGGCCGATATCGCCTTCGTCGGCGGCAGCCTGGTGCCAACTGGCGGCCACAATCCGTTGGAGCCGGCTGCGCTGGCATTGCCGGTGATCAGCGGCCCACATGTGTTCAACTTCCTCGATATCAGCGCAATGCTGAAAGATGCCGGCGCGTTGCAGTCAGTTGACGACAGCCAGGCATTGGCCGCCGCCGTGCAGCGGCTGGTCGAGTTGCCGCAGGACGCCAGGCGCATGGGCGAAGCGGGCAGGGCGGTGATGCAGGCCAACCAGGGCGCCTTGCAGCGCTTGCTGGATGGCCTGGCGCGGCTGCTGGGCTAGCGATAGATAGCGGCGCCGGGCAAGCCTGGCGCCGCAGTCACAGCTCAGGGCCGGCGTTCGAAGTTCTTCGCCGCTGCTGCTGCCAGATCCGGCGGCAGGAAGTCCTTGTCCGGGTTGTAATCGGCTTTCAGATAACGGCCCAGGTCGGACAGGTCCTGCGGGCTCAAGGTGCCGGCCGCCTGCTTCAGGCGCAGGTTATCCAGAATGTAGTCGTAGCGGCTGTTGTTGTAGTCACGCACCGAGGTGTACAGCTGGCGTTGCGCATCGAGCACATCGACGATATTGCGGGTGCCGACCTGATAACCGATTTCGGTCGCCTCCAGCGCACTTTGGTTGGAGATGATCGACTGCTTGCGCGCCTGCACCTGTTCGACGTCGGTATTCACCGCGCGGTGCAGGTTGCGGGTGTTTTCCACCACCTGGCGGCGCAGGCTTTCGCGCTGCTGCTCGCTCTGGCTCAAGCGCTGATAGGCCTCGCGCACCTGCGAGCTGGTCAGGCCGCCGCTGTACAGCGGGATGTTCAACTGCAGGCCGATGCTGGTCTGTTCGACGTCGCCGCCGTAACGCACGCCGGGCTGCGGCGCCGGGTTGGAGAAGCCCAGGGCATCGTTGTCACCCTTCTGGTAACGCGCCACCGCGTCGACCGTCGGGGCATGGCCGGCCTTGCGCTGGCGCAAGGTTTCTTCAGCGGCATCGACGGCGTAGTTGGTTGCCTGCAGGTTGAGGTTCTGCCGTGCGGCAGTCTCGACCCAGGCCTTGGCATCGTTTGGCATCGGCACCTGGATCGGCAGGCTGTGGACCACGCCCTGCAGCGAGCCATAGTCGCGGTTGGTCAGCGTTACCAATGCCTCGAAGGCATCTGCGACCTGGCGTTCGGCGATGATCCGGTTGGCCCGCGCCGTGTCGTAGCTGGCCTGCGACTGGAGCACGTCGGTCTTGTCCGACAGGCCGACGTCAAAGCGCTCGTTGGACTGATCCAACTGGCGCTTGAAGGCGGCTTCCTCGGCTTTGGTCGAGGCCAGGTTGTCTTGCGCGCGCAGTACCGAGAAATAGTTCTCGGCGGTCTGCAGAATCAGGTTCTGCTCGTTGGCCGACAGCTCCAGCGCCGCCTGCTCGTTGACCGCTTCGGCGGCTTGCAACTGGAACCAGCGATCGGCGCGGAAGATCGGCTGCGACAGGGTCGCGCTCCACGAATTACCGCTGCGATTGGAGGTGATCGCCGGTTCGTCGAGCTTGGTGCGGGTGTTCATCATTTCGGCACCCGCCGACAGGTTCGGCAGCAGCCCGGCGCGGGCCTGCGGCACGATCTCACGGCGCGCGCCGTAATCGGCGCGGGCAGCGGCAAGGTCGGCGTTGTTGCTGGCCGCTTCCTGATAGACGCTGATCAGGTCGGTCTTCACCGGCGCGGGCAGATCAGCCGCCCAGACCACTCCGTTGGACGCACAAGACACGGCAATCGCCAGTGAAAGTTTGCGCAGCATAGGGCAATCCTTGTACGAGTTTTAATTACTGAACTGTTGAGTATTGAGCAGTGCGCCAGTGTAAGGCTGCGCACGGCCGGCAACAATCGCTGATTGGCGCCTTTGATCGCCGCGCTGCAAGCACCCTTGGCTTTGCGCGCAACTCCAGTCTAGACTGCGCATGTTCTTGTCGGGGTGCCTTGATGCAAAGGCTGAGATCGGAAGTTTCCGGATCCCGTTGAACCTGATCAGGTTAGCGCCTGCGTAGGGAACAAGATTTCTCGCTTTCCCGGCGAGTCTCTTGTGTCAGGTCCGGGATTTGTCGAGCAGCGCAGCCGCGCATTCGCACCCCAAGTATCCGGCACTGCACCCATCAAGGGTGTGTCCGCGTCATTCAGGTTCTCCCCGACATTCCGCCGCTAGGAAGCTGTCTGGAGCCTGTGATGAGCAAACAAGAAAAAGCGATCAACCTCAGCGAATCGGCGCAAGTCGATCAGCAGTCTGTGCAACCCTTCACCCGTTCGCGCAAAGTGTATGTCCAGGGTTCGCGCCCGGATATCCGTGTGCCCATGCGTGAAATCAGCCTGGATGACACCCCCACCGACTTTGGCGGCGAAGCCAACGCGCCGGTGCTGGTGTACGACACCTCCGGCCCCTACACCGACCCTGCTGTCAGCATCGATGTGCGCAAAGGCCTGGGCGATGTGCGCTCGGCCTGGATCGACGCGCGGGGCGACACCGAACGCCTCGAGGGCCTGAGCTCGAACTTCGGCCAGCAACGCCTGAGCGATGCCGAGCTGACCAAGCTGCGCTTTGCCCATGTGCGCAACCCGCGCCGGGCCAAGGCCGGCGCCAACGTCACGCAGATGCACTACGCGCGGCAGGGCATCATTACCGCCGAGATGGAATACGTCGCCATCCGCGAAAACATGAAGCTGCAAGAGGCCCGCGCTGCCGGCCTGCTCGAGCAGCAGCACGCCGGCCACAGCTTCGGCGCCAGTGTGCCCAAGGAAATCACCGCCGAGTTCGTCCGCGACGAGATCGCCCGTGGCCGTGCGATCATCCCGGCCAACATCAACCACACCGAACTCGAACCGATGATCATCGGCCGTAACTTCCTGGTGAAGATCAACGGCAACATCGGCAACAGCGCGTTGGGTTCGTCCATCGAAGAAGAAGTGGCCAAGCTGACCTGGGGCATCCGCTGGGGTTCGGACACGGTCATGGACCTCTCGACCGGCAAGCACATCCATGAAACCCGCGAGTGGATCATCCGCAACTCGCCGGTGCCGATCGGCACCGTGCCGATTTACCAGGCGCTGGAAAAGGTCGGCGGCGTTGCCGAAGACCTGACCTGGGAGCTGTTCCGCGACACCTTGATCGAACAGGCCGAGCAGGGCGTTGACTACTTCACCATCCATGCCGGCGTGCTCCTGCGCTACGTGCCGCTGACCGCCAAGCGCGTCACCGGCATTGTCAGCCGTGGTGGTTCGATCATGGCCAAATGGTGCCTGGCGCATCACCAGGAGAACTTCCTCTACACCCATTTCGATGAAATCTGCGAAATCATGAAGGCCTACGACGTCAGCTTCTCGCTCGGCGACGGCCTGCGTCCGGGCTCGATTGCCGATGCCAACGACGCCGCCCAGTTCGGTGAGCTGGAGACCCTCGGCGAGCTGACCAAGATCGCCTGGAAGCACGACGTGCAGTGCATGATCGAAGGCCCCGGCCACGTGCCGATGCAGTTGATCAAGGAGAACATGGACAAGCAGCTGGAGTGCTGTGACGAGGCTCCGTTCTACACCCTCGGCCCGCTGACCACCGACATCGCGCCGGGTTACGACCATATCACCTCGGGCATTGGTGCGGCGATGATCGGCTGGTTTGGCTGCGCCATGCTCTGCTATGTCACGCCCAAGGAACACCTCGGCCTGCCGAACAAGGATGACGTCAAGACCGGCATCATCACCTACAAGATCGCCGCCCACGCCGCCGACCTTGCCAAGGGCCACCCCGGCGCGCAGATCCGCGACAACGCGCTGTCCAAGGCGCGCTTCGAGTTCCGCTGGCAGGACCAGTTCAACCTTGGCCTGGACCCGGACACCGCCCGTGCCTACCACGACGAGACCCTGCCCAAGGAGTCGGCCAAGGTCGCTCACTTCTGCTCGATGTGCGGCCCGAAGTTCTGCTCGATGAAGATCACCCAGGAAGTGCGCGAGTACGCTGCCAATCAGCGTATCGAGGCTGTGGATATGTCGGTCGAAGAGGGCATGCGCGAGCAGTCCGAGCGCTTCCGTCAGACCGGTAGCCAGCTTTACCAGAAGGTGTGATGCAACTGGGGCTGCTTTGCAGCCCTTCGCGGGTGAACCCGCTCCCACAGGATCGCGCAAATGCTGACTCCAGCGCGGTACCTGTGGGAGCGGGTTCACCCGCGAAGGGCCGCAGAGCGGCCCCCAGCTTTCTTTTCCAACAATAATTTTTCGCCGAGCGCCAACCATGTCCAGCTCCAGCAACTTTTCCCCCGATCAGCCGATCCCCGCCAGCCAGCGCCTGTTTGGCGGGCGGGACCTGTTTGTCCTGTGGTTCTCCCTCGGCACTGGCCTGATGGTGCTGCAGGTCGGCGCCATGCTCGCCCCAGGCCTGGGCCTGGCCGGGGCGATGCTGGCAATCGTCCTCGGCACTGCCGTCGGCGTGCTGCTGCTGGCCGCCGCCGGGGTGATCGGCAGTGACACCGGCCTGTCGGCCATGGGCACCTTGCGCTTGAGCCTCGGCCGGCACGGCGTGCGCCTGCCGGCGGTGCTCAACTTGCTCCAGCTGATTGGCTGGGGCTCGTTCGAAATCATCGTCATGCGCGACGCCGCCAGCCTGCTCGGCGCGCGGGCGTTCGGGGCCGACAGTGCCTGGACCAGCCCGCTGTTGTGGACGCTGTGCTTCGGCGCGTTGGCAACCCTGCTGGCGATCTGCGGGCCGCTGACCTTCGTGCGCAAGATCCTGCGCAAGTGGGGCATCTGGCTATTGATCGGCGCCTGCCTGTGGCTGACCTGGAACCTGTTTGCCAAGGCCGATCTGGGCGCTATCTGGCAGCGTGCTGGCGATGGCTCGATGTCGCTGGCGGTGGGTTTTGACATCGTCATCGCCATGCCGCTGTCGTGGTTGCCGCTGATCGCCGACTATTCGCGCTTCGCCCAGCATGCCGGTCGCGTGTTCAGTGGCACCGTGCTTGGCTATCTGCTCGGCAATGCCTGGCTGATGAGTCTTGGTGTCGCCTACACCCTGGCCTTCGCGCCAAGCGGTGAGGCCAATGCCTTGCTGCTGGCACTGGCTGGCGCTGGCCTGGGCATCCCGTTGCTGCTGATTCTGCTGGATGAGACCGAGAACGCCTTTGCCGATATCCATTCCGGTGCGGTCTCTACCGGCTTGCTGCTGCCGATCAAGGTCGAACACCTGGCCCTGGCGATCGGCCTGCTGTGCACGCTGATCGCCTGCCTGGCGCCGCTGGCCCAGTACGAGAACTTCCTGCTGTTGATCGGTTCGGTATTCGCGCCGCTGTTCGGCGTGGTGCTGATGGACCACTTCGTGATCCGCCGGCGCCAGCTGCCGACCCGGGTCGAGGGCTTGCACTGGCAGGCGCTGCTGGCCTGGGCGGTGGGCGTCGCGGCCTATCATGGCATTGCCAATCTGGCCCCGGAATTCGGCGCAACCCTGCCGGCGCTGGTGCTGGCAGGGCTGCTGTTCGGGCTATTGAGTGTCAGCCGCGGCCGGGAAACAGCTCAGGCTTGATCACGCCGTTGAGGCGGGGGTAGGGGATTTTCAGCTCGACGTGCCCCATGGAGTAGGGCGCGATGGCATACACCTCGTACTTCACCACGACCGCACCGTAGGTCAGGGCGATGTGCGGGGACTTCTTGAACGGCCAGGTCTTGACGAATTCGGCGTCCTTGTCCATGCCGGTGCTGATCATCCAGGCGCGGTGCGACTCTTCGACGGTTTTCCAGAAGGTGTCTTCCTGGCCTGGCACCAGCATGTCCTGCAGGGTCAGGACCTTGTCCTGCTTGCGCGAATAGTTGATGAAGGCGCGGCCGGGCATGCCATGGGCGCCACCGCTGTCGAGATAGCTGGACAGCTCGATGATCACCAAGCCGTCATGCTGTTCACGTACCTTGGCTTGCAGGTAGCTGCTGTTGCGCTTGTCGGCGCTGGCCAGGTACTGATCCTCGTAGGCCTTGAGCGAGGTCGGCGCGCTGCTGCGGGCGTTGTCGGTGGTCAGCTGCAGCAGGCGGCTCTCGACGATGGCGTCGAGCTTGGGCAGCGCCGGGAAGTGCACGGTATCGATGTTCACCAGCGGGCAGTCGCTGGCGCTGCAGCCTGGCTTGACGTGCTCCCAGGCATCGCGCTTGACCTCGAGCGGGGCCCGGTAATTGGGCGCGAACAGGCTCTGGCAGGCGCTCAGTGCCACCGCCAGCACAGCCACGGAAGTCAGTTTGACTAGCGTCATGATGATCCTTGCAGAACTTGGATAGTCGGCCTTGGACCGTCGGCAAAGCCGTCGGTTCGCCACTAAGCTAACAGACATGACGCACCCGCTTCCAGCAGCCTGAACGGTCAACGGAAAGGGGTGAAACCCGGTCAAACGCAGAGTAGGATGGCGCGATGCGGTAGTTGAGGTAATGAGGATTTCCATGACAGACACGTCCAATTCGGTGCCCAAGACGGTTGAGATCATCAAGCGCGAGAACTGCTTTCAGGGCTTCTACAAGCTCGACAAGCTGCACCTGCGCCACGAGCTGTTCGCCGGCGGCATGAGCCGCGAGATCAGCCGCGAGCTGTTCGTGCGCCACGATGCAGTGTGCGTGCTGCCGTACGATCCGCTGCGCGACGAGGTGGTGCTGATCGAGCAGTTCCGCGCTGGCGCCATGGGTAAGGCGGCCAATCCCTGGCTGATTGAAATGGTCGCTGGCCTGATCGACAAGGATGAACAACCTGAAGAGGTCGCTCACCGCGAAGCCGAAGAAGAAGCCGGCCTGACCTTCTCGGCCCTGTGGCCGATGACCCGCTACTTCCCATCGCCGGGCGGCAGCGACGAGTTCGTGCATCTGTTTCTCGGCCGCTGCGTCAGCGAAGGTGCCGGCGGCTTGCACGGGTTGGAAGAAGAGGGCGAGGATATCCGCGTGCGCGTCTGGTCGTTCGAGGACGCCCTGCAAGCGGTACGTGACGGGCGCATCTGCAACGCGGCCAGCATTATCGGCCTGCAATGGCTGGCGCTGAACCGCGACGAAGTACGGGGGATGTGGAAGTGAACCTGCTGCGCGAGCGTTATCGGGTCGATCTGGTCGGGCTGCAAAGTGCCTGCGAGGCCAACTACGCTCGCTTGATGCGCCTGCTGCCGGACATGCGTACCACCCAGAGCTCGCGGCGCATCGGTATGACCCAGGGCGACCAGATGCTTGGCGTGCTGGTGCTGGACGTGCTGCTGACCTGCCCCTATACCACCACCCTGCGCGTGCGTCAGGAGCACAGCCTGCCCTGGCTGCCGGTGCCGCAGCTGGAAGTGCAGGTGTACCACGATGCGCGCATGGCCGAAGTGGTCAGCGCCGAGCATGCACGGCGCTTTCGCAGCATTTACCCTTACCCCAACGAAGCCATGCACCAGCCCGACGAGAAGGCCCAGCTCAACCTGTTTCTCGGCGAATGGCTGAGCCACTGCCTGGCCTGCGGCCATGAACTGGCGGCAGTACGCTGAAAATGTGATGCGAGTCGGCTTCGCCGGCTTGCGCGAAAGCTGTCAGCAGCCATAATCGCGCAGAACTCGCTCGAGGAGACGGCCGTTGCCGCAGCCCAACCATCCCCACGCACCGATCAACGTCGTGCAACTGACTGACGCCCATCTGTTTGCTGATCCGGCAGGCACCCTGCTGGGCCTGAATACCCGAGGCAGCCTGCAGCATGTGATCGACCAGGTGCGCCGCGAACAGGCTGCAATCGACCTGCTGCTGTGCACCGGCGACCTGTCGCAGGATGCCAGCGCGACGGCCTATTACGCCTTCGCCGAGATGACGGCGACGCTGCGCGCGCCAGCCCGCTGGCTACCGGGCAACCATGATCAGGCGCGAGTGATGGCCGAGGTGGCGCAGGGGACGGATTTGTTGCAGTCGGTAACCGATGTGGGCAACTGGCGCATCATCATGCTCGACTCGGCAGTGGTGGGGGCGACCCATGGTTTGCTCGCGCCGGCGCAGCTTGCTGTGCTCGATGACGCTTTGGACAGCGCACCCGATCGCCATTGCCTGGTCTGCTGTCACCATCAGCCGGTGGACATCGGCTGTGCCTGGATGGCGCCGATCGGCCTGCGCAACAGCGATGAGTTGCTGCAACGGGTGCAGGCTCACCCCCAGGTGCGTGCAGTGCTCTGGGGGCATGTGCACCAGGCCTTCGAGCAGACGCGCGACGGCGTGCGCTACATGGCCACACCGTCGACCTGCATCCAGTTCGCGCCGGGTAGCGTCGACTTCAAGGTCAGTGAAGAGTTGCCTGGCTACCGCTGGCTGCGCCTGCATGCCGACGGTCAGCTTGAAACAGGCGTGGAGCGGGCGCTGGATTACGTGGTGCAGCTGGACTTCAACAGCCCCGGCTATTGAGCGCACGGCCTTAAGCCAGCTTGAACAATGTATTTCGAAAATCCCGAAGCAGCGCCAATGCTTGGCGAACACGCTACACTGCGCGTCCCTGCGCCCCAACTGGCGGGCGCGCCGCAGCAGACACCGGGGGCAGCATGTCGGGTTCCATCCTTTATATCCACGGCTTCAACAGCTCGCCGCTGTCGACCAAGGCGCGCCAGCTTGAGGCTGTGATGCAGCAACTGGGCCTGGCTGGCCAATTGCGCATCCCCGCGCTGCACCATCATCCACGTGAGGCGATTGGCCAGCTTGAAGCCGCCATCGCCGAGCTGGGCGCGCCCTTGCTGGTAGGCAGTTCGCTGGGCGGCTACTATGCGACCCATCTGGCCGAGCGGCATGGCCTCAAGGCCCTGCTGATCAACCCGGCAGTAGCGCCGCACCGCTTGTTCGACGGCTACCTGGGCACCCAGCGCAACCTGTATACCGATGAGCCCTGGGAGCTGACCCTGGACCACGTGCAGGCCCTGGCCGAGCTCGAAGTGGCGCCGCCAACCGACGCCGCGCGTTACCAGGTGTGGTTGCAGACCGCCGATGAAACCCTCGACTATCGCCACGCCGCTGCCTACTACCAGGCCTGCGCGCTGCGTATCGAAGCCGGTGGCGACCATAGTTTCCAGGGCTTCAGCAAGCGCCTGCCGGCATTGCTGACCTTTGCCGGCATTGCCCGCGAGCACTACGCGGCGCTCGATTTTTCTGTATTTTGATTTTTTCGCATTCACCAGACTGACGACGAGAACCCATGGCCAACCCCAGCGCTAGCGCCTATAACGCCGACGCCATCGAAGTCCTCTCCGGCCTCGATCCGGTGCGTAAACGGCCCGGTATGTACACCGACACCAGCCGGCCCAACCACCTGGCCCAGGAAGTCATCGACAACAGTGTCGACGAAGCCCTGGCCGGTCACGCCCGCTCGGTGCAGGTCATCCTGCATGCCGACCACTCGCTGGAAGTCAGCGATGATGGCCGCGGCATGCCGGTCGACATCCACCCTGAAGAGGGCGTCTCGGGTGTCGAACTGATCCTCACCAAGCTGCACGCCGGCGGCAAGTTCTCGAACAAGAACTACCAGTTCTCCGGTGGTCTGCACGGCGTTGGTATCTCGGTGGTCAACGCCTTGTCGACCCAGGTTCGGGTGCGGGTCAAGCGTGACGGCTACGAATACCAGATGACCTTCGCCGATGGCTACAAGGCCACCGAGCTGGAAGTGGTCGGTACGGTCGGCAAGCGCAACACCGGTACCAGCGTCTATTTCAGCCCTGATCCGAAGTACTTCGACTCGCCGAAGTTTTCCATCAGCCGTCTCAAGCATGTGCTCAAGGCCAAGGCTGTGCTGTGCCCGGGCTTGTCGATCAGCTTCGAGGACAAGGCCAGCGGCGAGAAAGTCGAGTGGCACTATGAAGACGGCCTGCGCTCGTACCTGGTCGATTCGGTCAGCGACTTCCTGCGCCTGCCCGACGAGCCGTTCTGCGGCAGCCTGGCCGGTAACAAGGAAGCGGTCGACTGGGCCTTGCTGTGGTTGCCCGAGGGTGGCGACAGCGTGCAGGAAAGCTACGTCAACCTGATCCCGACTGCGCAAGGCGGTACCCACGTCAACGGCCTGCGCCAAGGCCTGCTGGATGCCATGCGCGAGTTCTGCGAGTTCCGCAACCTGCTGCCGCGCGGGGTCAAGCTGGCCCCGGAAGACATCTGGGAGCGGATCAGCTTCGTCCTGTCGATGAAGATGCAGGAGCCGCAGTTCTCCGGCCAGACCAAAGAGCGCTTGTCCTCGCGCGAGGCGGCGGCGTTCGTCTCCGGCGTGGTCAAGGATGCCTTCAGCCTGTGGCTCAACGCGCACCCTGAATTGGGCATGCAGTTGGCGGAGCTGGCCATCAGCAACGCCGGTCGCCGCCTCAAGGCGAGCAAGAAGGTCGAGCGCAAGCGCATTACCCAGGGCCCGGCACTGCCCGGCAAGCTGGCCGACTGCGCTGGCCAGGACCCGATGCGCTCCGAGCTGTTCCTGGTCGAGGGTGACTCCGCCGGCGGTTCGGCGAAGCAGGCGCGCGACAAGGAATTCCAGGCCATCCTGCCGCTGCGCGGGAAGATCCTCAATACCTGGGAAGTCGACGGCGGCGAAGTGCTGGCCAGCCAGGAAGTGCACAACATTGCCGTGGCCATCGGTGTCGATCCGGGTGCCACCGACCTGTCGCAGCTGCGCTACGGCAAGATCTGCATCCTCGCCGACGCCGACTCCGACGGCCTGCACATCGCCACCTTGCTCTGCGCCTTGTTCGTCCAGCACTTCCGGCCGTTGGTCGAGGCGGGCAACGTCTACGTCGCCATGCCGCCGCTGTACCG
Source organism: Pseudomonas shirazensis (assembly GCF_050496565.1). Lineage (GTDB taxonomy): Bacteria > Pseudomonadota > Gammaproteobacteria > Pseudomonadales > Pseudomonadaceae > Aquipseudomonas > Aquipseudomonas shirazensis_A. The sequence goes on along the minus strand of NZ_JBNWAE010000001.1, from coordinate 68,191 downwards.
TATCGACCTGGGCAAGGAGATCTACTACGCCCTCGACGAGGCGGAGCGTGACGGCATTCTTGACCGTTTGGTCGCCGAGAAGAAACGCGGCAAACCGCAGGTCACCCGCTTCAAGGGCCTCGGTGAAATGAACCCGCCGCAGTTGCGCGAAACCACCATGGACCCGAACACCCGGCGCCTGGTGCAGTTGACCCTGGATGACGTCGAGGCCACCTGCGAGCTGATGGACAAGCTGCTGGCGAAGAAACGCGCCGGTGATCGCAAGAGCTGGCTGGAAACCAAAGGCAACCTGGCTGAGGTCATGGTTTGATTGCTCGGTTGCTTGCCGCAGTACTGGCCCTGGTCGCTTTGCCGAGTCTGGCGAGCGACTGGCCGGAGCTGAAGCTGAGCAGCGAGCACGCCATTGACGGCATGCCCAGCGGCAACCTCTCCGGCCTGGCAATGTGCCGTGGCGCGTTGTGGGGGGTGTCCGACCGTGATGACGACCGGATCTACCGCTTCGAGCAGCGCGATGGCGCCTGGCAGGCCGAAGCGTTGACCTTCAGCGCGCCGCCGGTGCCTGACAGTGGCTTGCCACTGGGCTTGAAGGTGCGCAGTTGGGCGGTAGCCGTAGTGCGCGGTGGTGAACTGGACTTTGAAGGTATCAGCTGCGATCAGGCAGGCAACTTCTATCTGGTCAGTGAATCCCATGCGGCAGTGCTGCAGGTGCCACTGCAAGGCGAGCCGAACTGGTTGAAAATCGACCCATTGATGGTTGGTCGGGCCCGCGCCAGCGGCATGCTGCTGCGCTTCAATGGCCTGTTCGAGGGGCTGGCGATCAACCCGGCGGGTGATCGGCTGTGGCTGGCCGCCGAACGTGAGCGGCGCGGCCTGGTTGCCTTGCAACGCCAGCAGTCGCTGTGGACCTGCGTGCGTAGCTGTGTGCTGTTCAGCGAGGCGGGGGTCGAGATGCAGCCGCCGCAAGTGGACAAACCACGGCCGGTATCGCGCGATTTTGCCGACCTGGCACTGTATGCCGGCAAGCTGTTTACCCTGGAGCGTAACGCCTACCGGGTCTGCCGACGCGACGCGGACAGCGGCGCCGTCGAGCGCTGTTGGTCGTTCGCTGCCGATGCGCTGACCGAGGCGCGCCGCTATGACCAGCTGTTTGGCGTTGCCGAAGCCTTGATCATCGATGACCAGGGCGCCTGGATTGGCGTGGACAACAACAACGGCGCCCGCGGCGACGGCGAAGTGCGGCCGATCGTCTGGCGCTTTGCTGCGCCGCAAGGCGGCTGGAGTGCCAAGCCATGAGCCAGCCGGCCGGCAAGCGTGCGGGCAGGGTGTTGATGATTCTCGCCTGGGCGGCGGCGATGTTTCTTGCCACGCGCTTTTTTGGCGCCTGGGAGGATCAGCAGCGCAACCCCAATGCGCAACCCGAGTCGGCCCATGGTGATGGTTTCATCGAAGTTCGCTTGCTGAGCAATGGTCAGGGCCACTTCGTCGCCGATGGTGCGATCAACGGCCAGACCGTGCACTTCATGCTCGACACCGGCGCGACCGATGTCGCCATCCCCGAGTCGCTGGCCAAGCGCCTTGAGCTGCAGCGCGGCGCGGCGGTGCTGGTGAGTACTGCCAATGGCCGTACCGAAGGCTACCGGACCCGGCTGGACAGCCTGCAACTGGGTGATATCCGCCTGCAGGGCGTCCGCGCCCTGGTGGTGCCCGGCCTTGACGGCACAACCGTGCTGCTCGGTATGAGCGCCCTCAAACAACTTGAATTTACCCAGCGCGGCGGCAGCATGCTGTTGCGCCAGAACCTGAAATGACGAGGCCCGCATGAGCGACTCACTGGAACTCAGTCTCGACGGCGTCGAGCGCCGTTCCCTGGCTGACTTCACCGAACAGGCCTACCTCAACTACTCCATGTACGTGATCATGGACCGTGCCTTGCCGCATATCGGCGACGGCCTCAAGCCCGTGCAGCGGCGCATTGTCTATGCCATGAGCGAGTTGGGCCTGGACGCCGATTCCAAGCACAAGAAGTCGGCGCGTACCGTCGGCGACGTGCTCGGCAAGTTCCACCCCCACGGCGACTCGGCCTGCTATGAGGCCATGGTGCTGATGGCGCAGCCGTTCAGCTACCGTTACACCCTGGTCGACGGCCAGGGCAACTGGGGTGCGCCGGACGATCCGAAGTCGTTCGCGGCCATGCGTTATACCGAGGCGCGCCTGTCGCGCTATTCCGAAGTGCTGCTCGACGAAGTCGGCCAGGGCACGGTCGACTGGGTGCCCAACTTCGACGGCACCCTGCAGGAGCCGTCGGTTCTGCCGGCGCGTCTGCCGAATATCCTTCTCAACGGCACCACTGGTATCGCCGTGGGCATGGCCACCGATGTGCCGCCGCACAACCTGCGCGAAGTCGCCAGCGCCTGCGTGCGCCTGCTCGACGAGCCGAAAGCGACCATCGAGCAGCTGTGCGAGCACATTCAAGGCCCGGACTATCCGACCGAAGCCGAGATCATCACCCCGCGTGCCGACATCTTGAAGATGTACGAGAGCGGCAAAGGCTCGATCCGCATGCGTGCGGTGTACCGCGTCGAGGATGGCGACATTGTTGTCACCGCGTTGCCGCACCAGGTTTCCGGGGCCAAGGTGCTCGAGCAGATCGCCGCACAGATGCAGGCCAAGAAGCTGCCGATGGTGGCCGACCTGCGCGATGAGTCCGACCATGAGAACCCATGCCGGATCGTGATCATCCCTCGCTCTAACCGGGTCGATGCCGACGAGCTGATGCAGCACCTGTTCGCCACCACTGATCTGGAAAGCAGCTACCGGGTCAACGTCAACATCATCGGCCTCGACGGCCGGCCGCAACTGAAAAACCTGCGGTTGTTGCTGCAGGAATGGTTGCAGTTCCGCGTCGGCACCGTGCGCCGGCGCCTGCAGCACCGCCTGGACAAGGTCGAGCGGCGCCTGCACCTGTTGGATGGCTTGCTCACGGCGTTTCTCAACCTGGATGAAGTTATCCACATCATCCGTACCGAAGAGCACCCCAAGCAGGCGCTGATTGCCCGCTTCGAGCTGACCGAGATCCAGGCCGAATACATCCTCGAAACCCGCCTGCGCCAGCTGGCTCGCCTGGAAGAAATGAAAATCCGCGGCGAGCAGGACGAGCTGCTCAAAGAGCAGGCCAAGCTGCAAGCCCTGCTGGGTAGCGACGCCAAGCTGAAAAAGCTGGTGCGCAGCGAGCTGATCAAGGATGCCGAGAAGTATGGCGACGACCGCCGTTCGCCGATTGTCGAGCGCAGCGAAGCCAAGGCACTCTCGGAAAACGAGCTGATGCCGACCGAGCCGGTCACCGTAGTGCTTTCTGAAAAAGGCTGGGTGCGTTGCGCCAAGGGCCATGACATCGATGCCACCGGGCTTTCCTACAAGGCCGGTGACGGCTTCAAGGCCGCTGCGGCGGGCCGTTCCAACCAGTTTGCCGTGCTTATCGACTCCACCGGGCGCAGTTATTCGGTGGCCGCGCACACGTTGCCCTCGGCCCGTGGCCAGGGCGAGCCGCTGACCGGGCGGCTGACACCGCCGCCGGGCGCGACCTTCGAGTGCGTGCTGCTGCCAGAGGACGACGCCCTGTATGTGGTGGCCTCCGACGCGGGCTATGGATTCGTGGTCAAGGGCGAAGACCTGCAGGCCAAGAACAAGGCCGGCAAGGGTTTGCTCAGCCTGCCCAACGGCGCCAAGGTGATCCCGCCGCGGCCGGTGAGCAACCGCGAGCAGGACTGGCTGGCAGCGGTGACCACAGAGGGCCGCTTGCTGGTGTTCAAGGTCGCCGACCTGCCGCAGTTGGGCAAGGGCAAGGGCAACAAGATCATTGGCGTGCCGGGCGACCGGGTAGCCAGTCGCGAGGAGTATGTCACCGACCTGGCCGTCATCAGCGAGGGTTCGACCCTTGTGTTGCAGGCTGGCAAGCGTACCCTGTCGCTCAAGCCAGATGATCTGGAGCACTACAAGGGCGAACGCGGTCGGCGCGGCAGCAAGCTGCCCCGCGGCTTCCAGCGCGTCGATGGGCTGCTGGTGGAAGCTTCGGGCTAACCAGGCGAGTCGTCTGAACCGGCACTTTCGGCGTTGTTCGCGGCGGAACTACTGGAGTCGGACGACCTTTTCGCGGATGATAGGCGCTCGCGGCGCCGGCGTGGCCGAGCGCCCCAAAGACTCTACATGTGTATCACTGCGGTGTGCCGAATGGCTGCCGCCTGGATGGGATGATGAAATTTCCGCGCTTTCCATTTGCGCTGTTGATGACCGGCCTGCTGGGCCTGGGCGGGTGCAGTGTGCACCAGCCGGTAGCCCTGTATCAGCTGGACAGTGGTGAACCTGGCCAGCCTTCGCAGAGTGCCGGTATGGCTGTGGTGCTGGGCCCGGTTTCGGTGGCTGACTACCTGCAGCGCGAGACCTTTTTGCAGCGCCAGGCAGACGGCAGCCTGACTTCAGCGACGGACGGTCGTTGGGCGGGCAGCCTGTCTTCGGATATTGACCAGCTGCTGGTGCGCCAGCTGGCCTGGCGCCTCGACAGCCAGCGGGTGGTGCTGGCGCCGGCGAGCAGTGGTTTTGCGCCGGACGTGCAGGTGCTGCTGTCGATCACTCGCCTGGATTCGGGCAAGGATCAGCCGGCCATTCTGGATGCACAGTGGCGCCTGCTGGATCGCCGCGGCAACGTGCGTGACAACCGCATCGTGCACCTTGAACAAGCGCATGAGGGCAGCGAGTCTTCCCAGGTGCAGGCGCAAGGGCAGTTGCTGCAGAAGCTGGCCGAGCAGTTGAGCAGCGCGGTCAAGCCGCTGGCCAATCAGCCGGCCCTGGCTGAAGAAACCCGCAAGAAGCCGGCGGCGCCGGTGCAGGTCAAGAAGACCCCAGAGAAGTCGAAGATCCCGATTGCTTCGCCGGTGCGTACCGATATGGAAGTGTTCAGGTTCTGAGTTTGATTTGAGGTACTTGCAAAGGCCGCCCCTGCAGAGATCTGTGGGGGCGGTCTTTTTGTTTGCGATGGTCTTGCGCGGGCCCCTGTGGGGGCGGCCTTTTTGTTTGCGATGGTCTTGCGCGGGCCCCTGTAGGAGCGGCCTTGTGTCGCGAAAGGGTCGCGGAGCGGCCCCACGGTTCCAGCTTCGCCGCTGACATCGCCGGGCCAGCTTCGCTGGCCTTTCGCGACACAAGGCCGCTCCTACAGGGACCGCACGAGAGCACCCTCAGCGGATCTTCAGACCCGCCGCTCGTGCATACGCGCCAGTTGCCGCTCCAGCATCGAGGGGTACGGCTCCATCAATCGCTCCACACAGCACGCACCCTCAGGGCTGGCAATCGGGCGGATGCGGGCGCGTTGGCGCACCAGGGCATCGTCGGTGATCTTGCGCTCGACCAACAGCAGGTTGCGGCTGTGCTGCGACAAGGCCAGGGCATCCTGGGCCTTCTCGGTCATCAGCAGGTCAACCTGCTCCAGCCCTTGCAGATCATCACCCACGGTCAGCCCGAGCTGCAGCTGCAAGGTGATGCCGCTGTCGGCGACTTCGATCTGCAGGGCATGGCCCAGGGCGCGCAGCAGCTCGCCGCAGCAAATGGCATTGGTCAGGTAATCCTCACCACTCTCGCGGCTGTGGAACAGCAGCAAGGTGCTGCCGTCGGTCAGGGTGAAGGTTTCACCTTCATACAGCGAAGCAGCCTGCTCGAGGCAGTCGCGATAGCGCTCGAGCAGCTCGGTCAGGCGCGTGCGCGGCAGCCGACGCAGTTGCTCCTGCGAGCCCAACTGCACGGCCAACACGGCGCTGTACTGCGGTTCGGTCGAGACGGGCGCGGCGGCAACCGGCTTGGCGCTGCTCTGCTCGACGTCGATCAGGCCGGCAAACGCCTCATCGTCTTCCTCATCCTGCTGAGCGATCGCCCGGCTGCGGGCGGCGACGCTGGTGGTTACCGGGGCGTGATCGAGGTCGGCGAAGTCATGCTCGTCGTCGTGTTCTTCCTCTTCCTCCGGTTCAGGTGGCGGCGGTGGCGCGAGGCGGGCGTGCAACTGGCGGGCGAGGTCACCGATCTCGTCCTGACGATCGATGGCCGGGGTATACGGGTGCGGATCACGCAGCCAGACCCGCAGCTGCAGCAGCGGCGTGGAGATGTAGCGGCCCAGGCGCAGGCTCAGGGTCAGGGCCAATACCAGCAGGATCCCCGCCAGAATACCCATGCTCTGCAAGCTGATCAGCATCGGCTGCTGGAACTCGCTCATGTCCAGGCTGATGCGCAGTTGCCCGGCGGTCACGTCCTGGAAGGTGATCTTGGTCTGGTACAGGCCTTCGGCTTCACCCAGCAGGGTGTTTTTCGGGCGCTGACCGGCCTCGGCGAGGATGCGGTTGTCGACGCTATAGATGGCCGCGTGGGCCACCAGCGGGTTCTTCACCAGATTGCCCAGCAGCACGTTGAGGCTGAGGATGTCGTTGGACACCAGCAGCTCGGTGGCCGAGGTGGCCGTCTGGATGGTCAGGCTCTGCCCCAGGGCGTCCGCCTGCTCATGCATGGCCTGCTTGAACTGCAGGCCCATCACGCAGGCATAGATCACCAGCGCCATGGCCACCAGAAAAATATTGGTGCTGGCGATACGCAATGCCAAGGGTACGCGGCGTTGGCGCAGAGCATGGAACAGCATCAGGAAGAAGTTATCGGATTTAACTGGCGTGGGCCGGTTCACAGAGCGCGGCTCTTTATGACGAGAAAGTGCTGCGCAGTATAGCGACCCGGCATTTGTCGGCAAAGTGCAAGTGGCGCCCGATAGTCACCGAAAGTCGGTAGAATGCGCATTTTTCATCGAAGTCGGAGCCAGGTTGTGCGCGAAATCGTTCTGATCAACATCACCGGTGAAGACCGCCCAGGTCTCACTGCCGCCATCACCGGCGTCCTGCTCCAGGGCGGTGTGAACATTCTCGACATCGGCCTGGCCGTGATGCACGGCACTTTGTCGTTCGGCATCCTCGTCGATATCCCCGATAACGAAGTCGCCACCCAGTTGCTGCACAGCGTGCAAAGCAAGGCCCACGAGCTGAATCTGCAGGCACGCTACACGCCGATCTCCGAGGCCGACTACCAGCACTGGGCCGATGGCCAGGGCGATGCCCGGCAGATCGTCACCTTGCTCAGCCGCAAGGTCACCCCTGAGCAGCTGCAGCGGGTCAGTGCGGTCATCAGCCAGTATGGCCTGACCATCGAGCGCATCGAACGCCTGTCGGCGCGGGTGGCGCTCAATGCCGATAGCGAGCACAGCAAAGCGTGTCTGGAGATTTCTGTGCGCGGTGAGCCGAGCGATGCTCAGGCCCTGCGTGCCGCGTTCTTCACCCTGTCTGAAGAGCTGGCCGTCGACATTGCCTTCCAGAAGGACGACCTGTTCCGCCGCAACCGCCGGCTGGCGGTGTTCGATATGGATTCGACGCTGATCGAAGCCGAAGTCATCGACGAGCTGGCCAAGGCCGCCGGTGTCGGCGAGCAGGTCTCGGCGATTACCGAGCGGGCCATGCGCGGCGAGCTGGACTTCCGCGCCAGCTTCAAGGAGCGCATGGCGTTGCTCAAAGGCCTGGACGTCAAGGTACTGGACGAGATCGGCGCATCGCTGCGTTTGACCGAAGGCGCCGAAAACCTGTTCGCCGAGCTCAAGCGCCTGGGTTACAAGACCGCCATCCTGTCCGGTGGCTTTACCTACTTCGCCAAGCAGGTGCAGGCGCGGCTGGGGATCGACTATGTGTTCGCCAACGAGCTGGAAGTCGTGGACGGCAAGGTCACTGGCGTGGCCATTGAGCCAATCGTCGATGCCCAGCGTAAAGCTGACCTGTTGCAGGAGCTGGCCAGCAAAGAAGGGCTGCAACTGGCCCAGACCATCGCGGTAGGCGACGGCGCCAACGATCTGCCCATGCTGTCACTGGCAGGCCTGGGCGTGGCCTTCCGCGCCAAGCCGCTGGTGCGCCAGTCGGCCAAGCAGGCGATCTCGACCCTGGGTCTGGATGGTGTGCTGTATCTGCTCGGCTTGCGCGACCGCGACGCCCGCGGCTGACCGCCCGCTGCAGATAAAAAAGGCCCCGCATGGTTTGCGCCATGCGGGGCCTTTTTAATAAGCGGCGGATCAGACTGCGGTCGGCACTGCCAGCAGTTCACCCATACGCACAGCAGAGCCGGCACCGAGGCTTTCAGCCCACTTCACCTGCTCCGGGCCAAACAGCACGATCGCGGTGGAACCCAGCTTGAAGCGGCCCAGCTCTGCGCCTTTTTCCAGGTGGATCGGGGTGCGGCTGGCTTCGTCGTAGCGGAAGGTCTTCAGTTCACGCTTGGGCGGCGTCACCAGCCCGGCCCAGACGGTTTCGATCGAAGCCACGATCATCGCCCCGACCAGCACCACGGCCATCGGCCCGCGCTCAGTATCGAACAGGCAGACCACGCGCTCGTTGCGGGCAAACAGCTCCGGTACGTTTTCGGCAGTGGTCTGGTTGACCGAGAACAGCCGGCCTGGCACGTAGACCATCTCGCGCAGGGTACCGGCCAGCGGCATGTGCACGCGGTGGTAGTCCTTCGGCGACAGGTAGATGGTGGCGAACTCGCCGCCCATGAACGGTGCGGCCAGTGCCGGATCGCCGCCGAGCAGCTCCAGCGCGCTGTAACCATGGCCCTTCGCCTGGAAGATGCGGCCGTGCTCGATCGGCCCGAGCTGGCTGACGGCGCCATCAGCTGGGCACAGAATGGCCCCTGGAGTTTCATCCAGTGGGCGCGCGCCGGGTTTCAGGGCGCGGGTGAAGAAGGCGTTGAAGTGCTCGTAGGCGCTAAGGTCTTCGACCAGCGCTTCGGACATGTCGACCTGATAACGCTTGGCGAACCAGGCGGTGAAGGCATTCTTGAACCAGCGCGCGCGGCACTCGGCAACGCAACCGGCCAGGCGTGACAGCAAATGGTGCGGCAGCAGGTACTGACTGATGATGAACAAACGCGATTTCATTGAATTTCCTTAAACCTCTACGGGCGTGTCTGGATGGTTGCCCCATTCGCCCCACGAGCCGGCGTACGCCTTGACCCGGGGGTAGCCGAGGGACTTGGCCACCAGATAGGTAAAGCCTGAACGGTGATGGGTCTGGCAGTGGGTGATCACTTCCTTGTCGGGAGTGATACCCAGGTTTTTCAGGATATCGGCCATGTCCTTGCGGATGCGCAGGTGGTCATTCATGTCCATGCCTGCGGTCCACTCGAAGTTGACGGCGCCGGGAATGTGCCCGCCTTTGGCCGCGAGCACTTTCTCGCCACGGTATTCACCCGGCGCGCGAGCGTCCCAGATGGCCAGGTCGGCAGCGCCGAGGCGGCTCTGCAGGTATTCACGGGTGGCGGTTGGCTCGTCGTTTATGGTCAGGCTGACCGAGCCGGTGGCGCTGGCTGGCGTCTCGGTCGACAGCTGATCAGCCGGCCAGGCCTGGATACCACCGTTGAGGTAGTGGTACTGCGCATGACCGATGACATCCAGCAGCCAGATGAAGCGCCCGGCCCAGCCACCGCCTTCGTCGTCGTAGACCACATACACGGCATCGTCACGATGGCCGAGTTCGGCGAACAGCTTTTCCAGGTCGGCGCGCGCCGGCAGCAGCCCAGGCGCCGGCGGTTGGCCCAGCTGGGTACGCTTGGGGTCGACGAAGCGCGCACCGGGCACATGGCCACTGCCATAGCGGTTGGCGCTGGTCAGGTCGACCACGATCAGCGCTGGCGAGCCCAGGCGTGGCAACAGGTCTTGCGCTTCGATAACCAGCGGCAAGCTGGAAAAATCAGTCATCCACAGTCTCCAGGTGGAACGCGAGGGGGCGATTGTAGCGTAAGGCTCAGCTACTGCGGGTGGCGAAGGTAGCCAGAGCGCGCTCGATACACTGTGCGGTCTTGCCCAGTGCCTGCACGCTGACATCGGCCAGAGGGCGGCCCGCCTGATCGGCAAACAGCAGCATGATCACCTGGCCATTGACCGCCAGCGAGCGCAGCAGCAGGTGTGCGCTGGGGAACAGGGCATTGATCGGCGCTGGCAGCAGGGCGGCAAACTGGGCGTGGTTGTCCGGCGTCAGGCGCAGTTGCCCGGCCTGGCTGGTCAAGCGCTGTAACAGTTTGTTCTGTTTGACTGCGAGGTTCAGCGCAGCAGCTTCCTTGGGCAGGCCGGCAGTCTGCTGCACGCGCAAGGCGTCACTGGCCTTGTCGTAGGTCAGCAGCAGTACCCGCTGCATGCCGCAGGCGAGCAGTGCATCGCGGGCATGGGTGGCCAGGTGCACGGCATTGCTGAAGCGGCTGGGCTGGGCCAGCATTTCGGCACACAGCGTGCGCCAGCGCTCGAGGTCTTCTGCAGGCGGGGGCGGTGGTGTGAGCATGTCTGGGTGCGGACGGCGCTGCTGCCACGGCCAGATCAACGCTTCGGCCGGGTGGAACAGGGCGTGACGGGCATGATGGCGGGCACTCGCTGCAGCTTGCTGGTGAACCTGCTGCTGGACGTCGTCCAGCGAGGTCTGCAAGTACAGCGCGGTCAGCAGTTGCCAGCGCAGCAGGTGCGGGTTGTCCCAGCCCACCTGCGCCGCCAGCGCCAGGCCGTTGGCCAGCAATACGGTGTTGGCCGGTTGGTTGAACCAGCGGCGCAGACCGGGTTCTTCATCAAGCCGATGCTGCTGCTCGAGGCTGTCCGTCTCGCGGGCAATGTTGAATACCTGAGCCAACTGATCGCGTTCGCTGGTAAGCAGGCGGTAGCCCTGGGTCACCCACTCCGGCAGGCGCCAGTGCAGAGCGACGGCCTGGCACAGCTCCATCAGGCGTACGCCAAACAGCTCGATCTCGACCTCGGCAGCGTTCTCACCCTTGTGAATAACGCGCAGCTCCCAGGTGTCGAGCAGCTTGGGGTAGCTCACGGCCATCGGCCACAGCGGCGACAGGAACAGCAGGCTGCCCCAGTGAATCTCCTGCCACAGCCGCGCCAGGCGGCTGGCGAACAGGCCGCTGGCCTGCTGCGCGGCATGCTGGCTGATCAACAGAAACTGGCGCAGTACCGGCGGGATGTCATCGCCGGGCAAGGCCGGCAGGCGCGCCAGCAGCTGTGCGCTGCGCTCAAGTCCGAGGCGATTGAGGGCAACTTCGAGGCTTTCGGCCGGCTCGGCCTGGCTGGCGTTGGCCGAGTGATTGGCCTCACGCATGACCGACAGCACCAGGGCGGGGCTGTCCTGCATCAGTTCGGCGATGTCGCGCAATGACCGACGGTTGTCATTGATGGCCGCCAGTACCCGGTCGTGGCTTTCCTTGGGTACGGGCAGGCGCACGTCATCCAGCAGTTTTATCCAACGGTCTAAAGTGCGTGGCGTCTGACTTGGTACCTTGGTTTCAATTGGCATTTTGACATCAGTCCGAACTGGCTTTTCACTTGGAGTGGCTATAGTCTGGCGCAGTTCTGCCGATAAGTAGAAGAAGAGTTTTCAAGCTCCCGTCCCCGACCCTGACCTCGACTTCAAGTGCTTTGAACCTATGGCTAAAATTATCGGCATCATCGTCGTCTTCGCGAGCGTGATCGCAGGCTACGTGCTTTCCCACGGCAAGATTGCGGCGCTGATCCAGCCGTTCGAAGTGCTCATCATTGGCGGGGCTGCGTTTGGCGCGTTCCTGCAGGCCAACCCTGGCTACATGACCATGCACGTGATCAAGAAGTCGATGAAGATGTTCGGCTCACGTTTCACCCATACCTTCTACCTGGAGGTGTTGGGCCTGGTCTACGAGATCCTCAACAAGAGCCGCCGCGAAGGCATGATGGCGATCGAAGGCGATATCGAAGACGCCTCGGCCAGCCCGATCTTCGCCAAGTACCCGGCCGTGCTGGGTGATGAGCGCATGACTGCGTTCATCTGTGACTATCTGCGCATCATGTCCACCGGCAACATGGCTCCGCACGAGCTCGAAGGCCTGTTCGACATGGAGCTGCTGAGTCTCAAGGAAGAACTCGACCACCCCTCGCACGCGGTCACCGGGATCGCCGACGGCATGCCTGGCTTCGGTATCGTTGCGGCGGTACTGGGTATCGTCGTCACCATGGCCTCGTTGGGTGAAGGCGACCAAGCTGCCATCGGCATGCACGTAGGTGCGGCGCTGGTGGGTACCTTCTTCGGTATTCTTGCTGCGTACGGCTTCTTCGGCCCACTGGCCACCTGCCTGGCTCACGATGCCAAGGAAGAGGTCAATCTGTACGAGTCGATCAAGGCGTCGCTGGTGGCTTCGGCCTCGGGCATGCCACCGTCGCTGGCCGTGGAATTCGGGCGCAAGGTGCTGTACCCCAAGCACCGTCCGAGCTTCGCCGAGCTGGAACAAGCAGTTCGCGGTCGCTGATTCATGGAAAACAATCAGCCGATAATCATCAAGCGCGTCAAGCGCTTTGGCGGCGGTCACCATGGCGGCGCCTGGAAGATCGCCTTTGCCGACTTCGCTACGGCGATGATGGCGTTCTTCCTGGTGCTGTGGCTGATGTCGACGGCCACCCCAGAGCAGAAGATCGCCATCGCCGGCTACTTCAAGGACCCGATCGGCTTCTCCGAAAGCGGTACGCCCTATGTGATTGACCTGGGCGGCTCGCCGGAGCTGGCGCCGGACAAGACCATCAACCCTGAGGTGAAGTCCGATCCGACGCCCGAGACCAGCGTGCAGCTGGACAAGGATCAGGTCGAGACCATGGCCGAGCAGGTTGAAAAGGAACGCTTGAACCTGCTCTTGCAGGAGCTGCAGAACAAGGTCGAAGAGAACCCGCAACTGCAGAAGTTCAAGGACCAGATCCTGTTCGAGATCACCCAGGACGGCCTGCGTATCCAGATCATGGATGCCGAGAACCGGCCGATGTTCGACATCGGCAGCGCGCGTTTGCAGCCGTACTTCGAGGACATCCTGCTGGCCATGGCTGACACCATCAAGGCGGTGCCGAACAAGATCAGCGTCAGCGGCCACACCGATGCCAAGGCCTATGCCGGCAGCGGCGGCTTCGGCAACTGGGAGCTGTCGGCCAACCGTGCCAACGCCGCGCGGCGGGCGCTGGTGGCGGGTGGCTATCCGGATGATCAGGTGGCGCGGGTGGTGGGTTATGCGTCGTCGTCGCTGTTCGATCGCAAGGACCCGTTCAACCCGGTTAACCGGCGCATCGACATCATCGTCCTGACCAAGAAGGCCCAGCGCAATATCGAGGGCGAGCAGGGCACCCCGGATGCACCGCCGGCATCAGGTGCACCCGCTGCGCCAGGTGCTGCAGCGCCAGGCGCAGCTGACGAGGCGCCAATGCAGCCGCGCGAGCTGCGGCAGAAGCTCAACCTCTTCGAGGACGGTACCTTGAAGATGGACGAGCCCAAAGAGTAGCGTCTACGCCGGTCCCTGTAGGAGCGGCCTTGTGTCGCGAAAGGCCCGCAAAGCGGGCCCAGCAATATCTGCGACGAAGCTGAAATTGAGGGCCCGCTGCGCGGGCCTTTCGCGACACAAGGCCGCTCCTACAGGGACCTGTGCCGCTCTGGGATTTTCAGTAGCTGTCTTCGGTCAAGCTGGCGATGATCGAGCGATAGCTGTGCATCCGCTGCGGCTTGATTCGGCCTTCTTCCAGCGCCTTGAGCAAGGCGCAGCCTGGCTCGCGATCGTGCTTGCAGTCGCGAAAGCGACAGGTGCCGAACAGTTCGCTGAACTCGATGAAGCCGGCTTCGACATCATCGCGGCTGACGTGCACCAGGCCGAACTCACGAATACCGGGGGAGTCGATCAGGTCACCGCCGTTAGGGAAGTGATAGAGCCGCGCCGTGGTGGTGGTATGGGTACCCTGGCCAGACCACTCGGACAGATCCCCCACTCGCGTGTGCGCCTGCGGCAGCAGGCTGTTGACCAGCGACGACTTGCCGACACCGGACTGGCCGACGAACACGCTGACGTGGCCGTCGAGCATTTTCTGCAGCTGTTGCATGCCGTCGCCGTGGTGCGCGGACACCTCCAGCAGCGGGTAGCCGAGGTCGCGGTAGACCTCGAGCAAGGCATTCAGCGCCGGTGCGTTCTGCTCGTTGATCAGGTCGGCCTTGTTCAGCAACAGCAACGGGCGAATGCCGGCGTGCTCGGCGGCGACCAGATAACGGTCGATCAGGTTGGCGTGGGGCTCAGGGGCGGGGGCAAAGACGATCACGATCAGATCGACGTTGGCGGCTACCGGCTTGAGCACGCCCTGGTTGTTGGGGCGGGTCAGTTCGGTCGAGCGCGGTAGTTGCGCGACGATGACGCCGATGCCCTGGTTGCCTGCTCGCCATACCACGCGGTCCCCGGTGACCAGTGCTGGCAGGTTGGCGCGCAAGTGGCAACGGAAGATCTGGCCAACTGCGTCGCCGTCCTGGGCCTCGACTTCGACTTGTACGCCAAAGTGGGCGATGACCAGGCCGAATTGCTCGGGCCCGAGGTCGCCGCCTTCCAGTTCCTGCAAGACGTGCTGCTCGCGTTTGGCGGCGCGGTCGGCGCGTTCGCCCTGGATTTTTTCGATGCGCCAGTTTTGGCGACGGTTGAGCTGGCGTTTGGCCATGAATGTTCCGTGGTGGCTTGCTGGTAGAAAACGGCTGACAGTTTAGCATGCTCCTCTTCTGGGCTAGTCGCTAACCTTGGGTGGCGCTGCACTGGCGCAAAGCGGAATCGGTATGGCCGCTTGATTCAGGTTTGGCTTGATATTGTCGGGGCCGCTTTGCGGCCCTTTCGCGACACAAGGCCGCTCCTACAGATTGACCGCGTCCGGCAAGGCTACGCGGTCCCTGTAGGAGCGGCCTCGTGTCGCGAAAGGGGTGCGCAGCGCCCCCGACAATCTAAAGGCTGCTGATGCTCCGACCCCCAACAAAGTGTCCAGCAAGAACGAATTAGCGAGCAAAGCGGGCCACTAAGCTACTATGAAGGCCTATCTCAGGAGCCTTTCATGGACAACACACAGAACCTGATCTGGATCGATCTGGAAATGACCGGTCTGGACCCGGACAGCGACGTCATCATCGAGATGGCGACCATTGTCACCGACAGCAATCTCAACACCCTGGCCGAAGGCCCGGTGATCGCCATTCACCACAGCGATGAAGTGCTGGCGCGCATGGATGAGTGGAACACCCGTACCCACGGCGGCTCGGGCTTGACCCAGCGTGTGCGTGACAGCCGTATCAGCATGGCCGAAGCCGAGGCGCAGACCATCGCGTTCCTCGAACAGTGGGTGCCGAAGGGCAAGTCGCCGATCTGTGGCAACAGCATCTGCCAGGACCGGCGCTTCCTGTACCGCCACATGAAGTCGCTGGAAAGCTACTTCCACTACCGCAACCTCGACGTCTCGACCCTCAAAGAGCTGGCTGCTCGCTGGGCTCCCGAGGTGCGCGACAGCTTCCAGAAGGGTGGCACTCACCTGGCGCTCGACGATATCCGCGAGTCGATTGCCGAGCTGCGTCACTACCGCGAACACTTCATCAAGTTCTAAGCCTGCTGCGCCGGCTGACGATAGTCGGCGCGCCCCCTTCTGGTGCGGGGTGCAACTGGGTAGACTGCGCGCCTTTCTCGCACGGACTCGCACCATGTTGCTGATGCTCTACCTCGTCGCTATCACCGCCGAAGCCATGACCGGCGCCTTGTCCGCCGGCCGTCGCGGCATGGACTGGTTCGGTGTGGTACTGATCGCCTGCGTGACGGCGCTGGGTGGTGGCTCGGTGCGCGACGTGCTGCTGGGGCATTATCCGCTGACCTGGGTGAAACACCCCGAGTACCTGGTGCTGACCAGCTTTGCTGCACTGCTGACGATCTTTATCGCGCCACTGATGCGCCATCTGCGCTCGCTGTTTCTGGTGCTCGATGCGCTGGGGCTGGTGGCGTTTACCCTGATTGGCTGCATGACTGCGCTGGAGATGGGCCAGGGCCTGCTGGTGGCTTCTATCAGCGGGGTGATCACCGGGGTGTTCGGCGGGATTCTGCGCGATATCTTCTGCAACGACATCCCGTTGGTGTTTCGCCGCGAGCTATATGCCAGCGTGTCGTTTGCGGCGGCGTGGTTCTATCTGGGCTGCGTGCACTTCAATCTGCCGGCCGAGCAGGCCACCCTATTGACCTTGTTTGGTGGTTTTCTGGTGCGTTTGCTGGCGATCCGTTTCCACTGGGAAATGCCCAAGTTTCACTATAACGACCAGCAGTAGTCACTCAGCTCGCTGGCTGCGCCTGCCGTGCTGCGTGCTGGGCCAGCGCCCACTCGACATGCTCGCGGACCAGTTCGGACGGGTACTCGCGGCGTGCCTGCAGCGCCTCCAGCACCGGGATGGTCGACGGGGCGTTGCCCAGGCCAACGGCCAGATTGCGTAGCCAACGTTCATAGCCGGCGCGGCGCAGCGGCGAGCCTTCGGTATTGCCCAGAAAGGTCGCCTCATCCCACATGAACAGCTCGGCCAGGCCGGCATTGTCCAGGCCATGACGCGGCTTGAAGTCGTTTTCCTGGGTGGGGCGGGCGAAGCGGTTCCACGGGCAGACGATCTGGCAGTCATCGCAGCCAAACACCCGGTTGCCGATCATCGCTCGCAGCTCGACCGGGATCGCCTGCTTCAGCTCGATGGTCAGGTAGGAGATGCAGCGCCGTGCGTCGAGTACATACGGGCCGACGAAGGCATTGGTCGGGCACACGTCCAGGCACGCCTGGCAGCGGCCGCAGTGCTCGCTGGTCTGGGCTTCGTCCACCGGCAGCGGCAGGTCGACGAACAGCTCGGCCAGAAAGAAGTAGCTGCCGGCCTTGCGGTTGAGCAGCAGGGTGTTCTTGCCGATCCAGCCCAGCCCGGCCTCCTGCGCGATGGCTTTTTCCAGCACCGGCGCGCTGTCGACAAAAGCACGAAAGCCGAACGGGCCGATGTCAGCCTGAATGCGGTCGGCCAGGTGTTGCACGCGTTTGCGCACCAGCTTGTGGTAATCGCGGCCCAGCGCGTAGCGCGACACGTAGGCTTTTTCCGGCTGTGCGAGCACCTGCGCCATGCGTGTGTCGCCGGGCAGGTAGTCCATGCGCAGCGAAATCACCCGCAGCGTCCCCGGGATCAGTTGATCGGGGTGGGAACGTTTGCTGCCATGCGCGGCCATATAGTCCAGCTCGCCGTGATAGCCGGCGGCAAGCCAGCGCTCCAGGTGCTGTTCATGCTCGCCCAGGTCTACACCAGCGATACCGACGTGGGCGAAGCCGAGTTCGCGGCCCCAATCCTTGATCGATTGGGCCAGCGCGGCGAGGTCAGGAATACAAACGGACATGGATGGGCAAGGCATTGCAGGCTCAGGTGCGTATAATTCTGCCAGACATCGGAGCCTTTGACCCCATGCCCCAGACCAAACACCCCGATAACGCTGTAAAAACCCTCAGCCGGGCCAACCTCGCCCGGTTGCCGGCGCGCCGTGCAGACGCGCACAAGACCGACTTCGGCCATGTGCTGGTGGTCGGTGGCGACTTCGGTACCGGCGGCGCCGCGCTGCTCAGTGGCGAGGCGGCGCTGCGTTGTGGTGCTGGCCTGGTCAGTATCGCCACGCGCCCCGAGCATGTTTCAGCGGCGCTGACCCGGCTGCCCGAGACCATGTGCCTGGGCGTGTCATCGGCCAATCAGCTGATCGAGGTGCTGGCCCGCGCTTCGGTGCTGGTGGTCGGCCCCGGGCTGGGCCAGGCCGCATGGGGGCGCAGCCTGCTGTCGGCAGTGGCCAACAGCGATGTGCCGCAAGTATGGGATGCCGATGCGTTGAACATGCTCGCCAGTAGGCCATTGGCCGTGCCCGGCGCAAGCATCCTCACCCCGCACCCGGGCGAGGCGGCGCGCTTGCTGGGGATTTCCACCGAGGCGGTGCAGGCCGACCGGCCTGGTGCTGCGCGTAAGCTGGCGCGCAGGTACGCCAGCATCTGCGTGCTCAAAGGCGCGGGTACGCTGGTGGCTGATCCGGACGGGCAGTTGGCGTTATGCCAGCGAGGCCACCCGGCCATGGCCGGTGCAGGGCTGGGTGATGTGCTCACTGGCGTGCTTGGCGCATTGCTGGCGCAGGGCCTGGACGGTTGGTCGGCGGCATGCCTGGGCGTGTGGCTGCATGCCTGCGCTGGCGAGCGTCTGGGCGTGAAGGGCAGGGGCCTGGCAGCCAGTGATCTGCTGCCGGTCATTCGTGAATTATTGGAGGAGCATTCAGCGTGTTAACCCTGTTTCTGCCCGACGAAGAAGCCACTGTGGCCTTCGGCGCGCAACTGGCCGAAGTGACCGGCGGTCATGGCGTGATATTTCTCGAGGGTGACCTCGGCGCCGGCAAGACCACCCTGTCGCGTGGCCTGATCCGCGGCCTGGGCCATACCGGACCGGTCAAGAGCCCGACCTTTACCGTAGTCGAACCCTATGAAATCGGCGACGTGCGGGCGTTTCACTTCGACCTGTACCGGCTGGTCGATCCGGAAGAGCTGGAGTACCTGGGTATCCGCGATTACTTCGAAGGCGACGCCCTGTGCCTGTTCGAATGGCCCGATAAAGGTGCGGGCGTTTTGCCAAAGCCCGACCTGACCATTACCATAAGCCCGCAAGCGGGCGGACGCTCGCTCAACCTGTTGCCGCAGGGCGCTCGTGGCCAAGCCTGGTGCACCGCGCTGGCCAACAAAATTCAACAGTAAATGGGGTTAGGTATGCGCATACGCGCACTGGTCGCCGTTGTCGGTCTGCTGCTCAGCGCAGTGACTGTCAACGCTCTGGCCGCCACACAAGTAAAAAGCATGCGTCTGTGGCGCGCGCCGGACAACACACGACTGGTCTTCGACCTCTCCGGGCCCGTGCAGCACAGCGTGTTTACGCTGAGCGCACCGGATCGGCTGGTTATCGATATCAATGGTGCCACCCTCGGCGCGCCGCTCAACGTGGCCACCTCCAACACCCCGATCAGCAGTGTCCGCTCGGCGCAACGCACGCCGACCGACCTGCGCGTGGTCATCGACCTGAAAAAGGCCGTCACCCCGAAAAGCTTCATCCTCGCGCCCAACGCCCAGTACGGTAACCGCCTGGTGGTCGACTTGTACGACCAGGAAGCCGACGCCATCGCCGCCACTACGCCGACGCCCGCGCCGACGCCGGTGCAGCCGCCTGCCACCACGCCGGCCATCCCGGTAACGCCGACCCAGCCGGCGATCAAGCTGCCGCCAGCACCGAGCGGCAAACGCGACATCGTGGTTGCCATCGACGCCGGTCACGGCGGCGAAGACCCGGGCGCTTCCGGCTCGCGCGGCCAGCATGAAAAAACCATCGTGTTGCAGATCGCTCAGGAGCTGCAGCGCCAGATCAACAGCGAGAAAGGCTACCGCGCCGAGCTGACCCGTACCGGCGACTACTTCATCCCGCTGCGCAAACGCACCGAGATCGCCCGCAAGAAGGGTGCAGACCTGTTCGTCTCGATCCATGCCGACGCCGCGCCGTCCAAGGCCGCCTTTGGTGCTTCGGTGTTCGCCTTGTCTGACCGCGGCGCTACCTCGGAAACCGCGCGCTGGCTGGCAGACACGGAAAACCGCTCCGACCTCATCGGCGGTGCCGGCAACGTCAGCCTCGACGACAAGGACCGCATGCTCGCCGGGGTGCTGCTCGACCTGTCGATGACCGCTACGCTCAGCTCCAGCCTGGATGTCGGGCAAAAAGTGCTGGGCAACATGGGCCGCATCACCTCGCTGCACAAGCGCCGGGTCGAGCAAGCGGGCTTCATGGTGCTGAAATCACCGGATATTCCGTCGATCCTGGTCGAAACCGGGTTTATCTCCAACGCCAACGAAGCCGCCAAGCTGGCTACCAAGAGCCACCAGCAGGCGCTGGCGCGCTCGATCCACACCGGCTTGCGCCAGTACTTCCAGCAAAGCCCGCCGCCTGGCACCTACATCGCCTGGCTGCGTGACAGCGGCAAAATCGCCCAAGGCCCGCGTGACCATACCGTGCGTCCGGGTGAAACCCTGGCGATGATCGCCGTGCGTTACCAGGTCAGCGTGGCGGCCCTGCGCAGCAGCAACAGCCTGAAGACCGACGAGCTGAAGGTCGGCCAGCATCTGGATATTCCGGGCACTACCCTGGCGTCGCAGCAATGACCGGTGGTTCGCGGATCGAGCTGCTCAGCCCGCGGCTGGCCAACCAGATTGCCGCCGGCGAAGTGGTCGAGCGGCCTGCGTCGGTAGCCAAGGAGCTGCTGGAAAACAGCCTCGACTCCGGTGCCCGGCGCATCGATGTCGAGGTCGAGCTGGGCGGTACCAAGCTGCTGCGCGTGCGTGACGACGGCAGCGGTATCTCCCCGGATGACCTGCCGCTGGCACTGGCCCGGCACGCCACCAGCAAGATTCGCGAGCTTGAAGACCTGGAAGGCGTGCTCAGCCTGGGCTTTCGCGGTGAGGCACTGGCGTCGATCAGTTCGGTTGCACGGTTGACTCTGACCTCACGTACCGCCGATGCCAGCGAAGCCTGGCAGGTCGAAACCGAAGGCCGCGACATGACCCCGCGGGTACAGCCTGCAGCGCACCCGGTCGGCACCTCGGTAGAAGTGCGCGACCTGTTCTTCAATACTCCGGCCCGGCGCAAGTTCCTCAAGGCCGAGAAAACCGAATTCGATCACCTGCAGGAAGTCATCCGCCGCCTGGCGCTGGCGCGCTTCGATGTCGGCTTCCATCTGCGTCATAACGGCAAGAGCATCCTCAGCCTGCACGAGGCCGCCGATGATGTGTCGCGTGCGCGGCGCGTCGGCGCGATCTGTGGCCCGGGCTTTCTTGAGCAGGCGCTGCCGATCGACGTCGAGCGCAACGGCCTGCGCCTGTGGGGTTGGGTCGGCTTGCCGACCTTCTCGCGCAGCCAGGCTGACCTGCAGTACTTCTTCGTCAATGGCCGGGCGGTGCGCGACAAGCTGGTGGCCCATGCGGTGCGCCAGGCCTATCGCGACGTGCTGTTCAATGGTCGCCATCCGACCTTTGTGCTGTTCCTTGAGCTGGAACCGAACGGCGTCGACGTCAACGTGCACCCGACCAAGCACGAAGTGCGCTTCCGCGAAGGGCGCACGGTTCACGATTTTCTCTATGGCACCTTGCACCGCGCGCTGGCCGATGTGCGCCCGGAAGGGCAGATGGCCGCGCCTGCTGCTGCCGCTGAACTGGTGCGTCCTGGTGGCCAGCTGGCTGGCGAGTTCGGCCCTCAGGGCGAGATGCGCCTGGCTACGCCTGTGCTCGAACAGCAGCAGCCTGCTCCAGCGGGCTCCGGCGCTGGTGCGGGTTACCAGTACCAGTACACGCCGCGCCCCTCGCAGCCACTGCCGGTGGCCGAAGCGCAGGCCGCTTACCGCGAATTCTATGCGCCGCTGAACAGCGCCGCGCCGGTCGCGCTGCCCGACGGCCAGGGCGATATCCCGCCGCTGGGCTATGCCATGGCGCAGCTCAAGGGCATCTACATCCTTGCCGAAAACGCCCAAGGCCTGGTGCTGGTCGACATGCACGCCGCTCACGAGCGGATCATGTACGAGCGGCTCAAGGTGGCCATGGCCAGCGAAGGGCTCAGTGGCCAGCCGCTGCTGGTGCCGGAAACCCTGGCGATGAGCCAGCGTGAGGCCGATTGCGCCGAAGAGCATGCGCAGTGGTTCCAGCGCCTGGGCTTTGAGCTGCAGCGACTGGGCCCGGAGACGGTTGCCATTCGCCAGATCCCGGCGTTGCTGAAACAGGCCGAAGCCAATCGGCTGGTGCAGGACGTGCTCGCTGATCTGATGGAATACGGCACCAGCGACCGCATCCAGGCGCACCTCAACGAGCTGCTCGGGACCATGGCCTGCCACGGCGCCGTGCGCGCCAATCGGCGCCTGGCCATCCCCGAGATGAACGCCTTGCTTCGCGACATGGAAAACACCGAGCGCAGCGGCCAGTGCAACCACGGCCGACCGACCTGGACCCAGATGGGCCTGGACGATCTGGACAAACTCTTCCTGCGCGGTCGGTGACATGAGCAGCAAACCTCCAGCGATCTTCCTCATGGGCCCGACAGCGGCGGGCAAGACCGACCTCGCCATCGAATTGAGCAAGGTCCTGCCCTGCGAGCTGGTCAGCGTCGATTCGGCGCTGGTCTATCGCGGCATGGACATTGGCACCGCCAAACCGTCAAAAGCCATCCTGGCGGCGTACCCGCACCGCTTGATCGACATTATCGACCCGGCCGAGAGCTACTCCGCTGCGCAGTTTCGCAGCGATGCCCTGGCGGCCATGGCCGAGATCACCGCGCGCGGCAAGATCCCGCTGCTGGTCGGCGGCACCATGCTCTATTACAAGGCATTGCTCGAAGGCCTGGCCGACATGCCGGCGGCCGACCCGGCCGTGCGCGCCGAGCTGGAAGTCCAGGCCAGCGCACTGGGCCTGGGCGAACTGCACCGGCAGTTGGCCGAGGTCGATCCGGTGTCGGCGGCGCGCATCCACCCCAACGACCCGCAGCGCTTGATCCGCGCGCTGGAGGTGTATCGGGTGAGTGGCGAGAGCATGACTGCCCATCGCCAGCGCCAATCTGCCGAAAGTAGCGGCGCAGACGCAGGCGCGGCCGGCCATTTGCCCTATACTGTGGCCAGTCTGGCGATTGCTCCGGCAGATCGTCACGTTCTGCATGAGCGAATTGCGTTACGATTTTCACAAATGCTGGAACAGGGCTTCATCGATGAGGTCCGAGAGCTGCGAGGCAGAAGTGACTTGCACGCCGGGCTGCCGTCTATACGGGCAGTGGGCTATCGGCAGGTCTGGGATTTCCTCGACGGCAAGCTAGATGAGAATGAGATGCGAGAACGCGGTATCATTGCGACTCGCCAGCTGGCCAAACGGCAGTTCACCTGGTTGCGCGGTTGGTCCGACGTGCACTGGCTGGACAGCCTGGCCTGCGACAATCTGTCCCGCACCTTGAAATACCTTGGGGCCATCTCCATATTGAGCTGAGTCCCTGCTAATTGCCGTCTACTCTTGCGAGTGGGCGGCGTAATCATAGAATTTTCTCGTTTTTTATTATTTATCCTTACAGGAGTGCGGCATATGTCAAAAGGGCATTCGCTACAAGACCCTTACTTGAACACCTTGAGAAAAGAAAAGGTCCCGGTTTCGATCTATCTGGTCAACGGGATCAAGCTGCAGGGCTCGATCGAATCTTTCGACCAGTTTGTAGTTCTACTGAAAAACACCGTCAGCCAAATGGTCTACAAACACGCCATTTCGACTGTCGTACCTGCACGTCCGGTTCGTCTGCCAAGCCCGTCCGATTCCGAGAACGGTGACAGCGAGCCAGGCAACGCCTGATTAGGAGCCTGCATTGTTCTTTGAGCGCCACGGTGGTGGTGAGCGAGCGTTGCTCGTTCATTTGGAAGGTCAGAACCCTGAGGCGCGCGAAGACCCGCAGGAGTTCCAGGAACTGGCCCTGTCGGCCGGTGCTGAAATCGTCTTGCTGTCTACGGTGACGCGGCATCAGCCCAGCGCCAAATTCCTGATTGGCAGTGGCAAGGTCGAGGAGTTACGCGACCTGGTCAGTGCCGAACATATCGATCTGGTGATTTTCAATCACACCCTCACGCCCAGTCAGGAACGTAACCTCGAACGTGTGTTCGAGTGTCGTGTGCTTGACCGCACCGGGCTGATCCTCGATATCTTTGCCCAACGGGCGCGTACCCATGAAGGCAAGCTGCAGGTCGAACTGGCCCAGCTTGAGCACATGAGCACGCGGCTGGTGCGTGGCTGGACTCACCTTGAGCGGCAAAAAGGTGGTATCGGCCTGCGTGGTCCGGGTGAGACCCAGCTTGAAACCGACCGTCGCCTGCTGCGGGTTCGCCTGCGGCAGATCAAGGCGCGCCTGGAAAAGGTCCGCAGTCAGCGCGAACAAGCGCGGCGCGGGCGCCGCCGTGCGGACATCCCGTCGGTGTCACTGGTGGGTTACACCAACGCCGGCAAATCGACGCTGTTCAACGCCCTGACTCAATCCGACGTGTACGCCGCCGACCAGTTGTTCGCGACCCTCGACCCGACCTTGCGCCGTCTGCAACTCGACGACCTGGGGCCGATCGTGCTGGCCGACACCGTGGGCTTCATTCGCCATCTGCCGCACAAGCTGGTCGAGGCATTTCGGGCTACGCTCGAAGAGTCGAGCAACTCCGACCTGCTGCTGCACGTGATCGACGCCCATGAGCCAGAGCGCATGGAGCAGATCGAGCAGGTGTTGGCGGTATTGGGTGAGATCGGTGCAGAAGGCTTGCCGATCCTCGAGGTCTATAACAAACTCGACCTGCTTGAAGATGTCGAGCCACAGATCCAGCGCAATGCCGATGGCAAGCCGGAACGGGTCTGGGTGTCGGCACGTGATGGACGTGGCCTGGAGCTGGTTGGCCAGGCAATTGCCGAGTTGCTGGGGGATGATCTGTTTGTCGCCACCCTGCGCCTTGATCAGCGTTTCGCGCGCTTGCGCGCGCAGCTGTTCGAACTGGGCGCGGTGCAGAGCGAGGAACATGATGAAGAGGGCAGCAGCCTGCTCAGCGTGCGCCTGCCGATGATCGAGCTTAATCGCCTGGTCAGCCGTGCCGGCATCGAGCCGCAGACGTTTATCGCGCAACACACTTTGCAATAAATGCCCGTCGAGGTCGCCGGGCAGCCGTGACAGGCATTCTGTAGCATTGGACGGCGCGCCGTGGGCGCGTCTTTGCTTTATCAGATGGAGAGCGCTATGGCTTGGAATGAGCCGGGTGGCAACTCGAAAGACCAGGATCCCTGGGGCGGTCGCCGTGGCGGCGGCGGCAGTGGTGGCGGTGGCGATAAAAAAGGCCCACCTGATCTCGACGAGGCCTTCCGCAAGCTGCAGGACAGCCTGAACGGCATGTTCGGTGGCGGCAAGAAACGCGGCGGTGGTGACCGCAATATCGGCAAGGGTGGCGGCTACGGCCTGCTGGGCATAGGCCTGGCGGTGTTGGCTGCGATCTGGCTGTACAGTGCCGTGTATGTGGTCGACGAGCAGGAGCAGGCGGTTGTGCTGCGCTTCGGCAAGTACTACGAGACCGTCGGTCCAGGCCTGAATATCTATTTCCCGCCGATCGATCGCAAGTACATGGAAAACGTGACGCGTGAGCGTGCGTACACCAAGCAGGGGCAGATGCTCACCGAAGACGAGAACATCGTTGAAGTGCCGCTGACTGTGCAGTACAAGATCACCAACCTGCAGGACTTCGTGCTCAACGTCGACCAGCCGGAAGTGAGCTTGCAGCATGCGACCGACAGTGCCCTGCGTCACGTGGTCGGCTCGACCTCGATGGACCAGGTGCTGACCGAAGGTCGTGAGCAGATGGCCGTGGACATCCGCGAGCGTCTGCAGCGTTTCCTCGACACTTACCGTACCGGTATCACCGTGACTCAGGTCAACGTACAGAGCGCGGCAGCCCCGCGTGAAGTGCAGGAAGCCTTCGACGACGTGATCCGTGCCCGTGAAGACGAGCAGCGTGCGCGCAACCAGGCCGAGTCCTACGCCAACGGCGTGGTGCCAGAGGCCCGTGGTCAGGCACAGCGCATCATCGAAGACGCCAACGGCTACCGCGATGAAGTGATTGCCCGCGCCAAGGGTGAGGCCGATCGCTTCACCAAGCTGGTCACCGAGTACCGCAAGGCGCCGGACGTAACCCGTCAGCGTCTGTACCTGGAGACCATGCAAGAGGTCTACAGCAATTCGAGCAAGGTCATGGTGGCAACCAAGGACGGGCAGAACAACCTGCTCTACCTGCCGCTGGACAAGATGGTCGAAGGCGGTCGCAACACGTCGGCTTCTGCCGGCAGCAGCAGCGCGTCGCCGTCGGTCAACGACGCAGCCGTGCGCGCAGCGCAGGACCTGCAACAGCAACAACAGGCGCTGCGTACTAGGGAGAGCCGCTGATGAGCAATAAATCGCTGATCGCCCTGATCGCCGCAGTCGTGCTGGCTGTCGTGGCCTGGAACAGCTTCTACATCGTGTCCCAGACCGAACGTGCGGTACTGCTGCAATTCGGTCGTGTGGTCCAGGCTGATGTTCAGCCCGGCCTGCATGTGAAGATCCCGTACGTCAACCAGGTGCGCAAGTTCGACGCGCGGCTGATGACCCTGGACGCACCGACGCAACGCTTCCTGACCCTGGAAAAGAAAGCGGTAATGGTCGACGCCTATGCCAAATGGCGGGTGAAAGACTCCGACCGCTTCTACACCGCAACTTCCGGCATGAAGCAGATTGCCGACGAGCGTCTGTCGCGTCGTCTGGAAAGCGGCCTGCGTGACCAGTTCGGTAAACGCACCCTGCACGAAGTGGTATCCGGTGAACGTGACGCACTGATGGCTGACATCACTGCATCGCTGAACCGCATGGCCAACAAGGAGCTGGGTATCGAAGTGGTCGACGTTCGCGTCAAGGCCATCGACCTGCCGAAGGAAGTCAACCGCAGCGTGTTCGATCGTATGAGCACCGAGCGTGAGCGTGAAGCCCGTGAGCACCGCGCCAAAGGTAACGAACTGGCCGAGGGTATCCGTGCGGATGCCGACCGTCAGCGTCGCGTACTGCTGGCCGAAGCCTATCGTGAATCCGAAGAAACCCGCGGTGATGGTGACGCTCAGGCGGCCGCCATCTACGCCAAGGCCTACAGCCAGGACGCGGATTTCTATTCGTTCCACCGTAGCCTGCAAGCGTACCGTGCGAGCTTCTCGAGCAAGAGCGACGTGCTGGTCCTGGATCCGAAGAACGAGTTCTTCCGGTACCTGGACAAGAGCCGGCCGTAAGCGACAAGGCCCCGCCTGGCAGGTAAAACTGCCGGCGGGGTGCATCCCGAAGGAAAAGGGGTGTATGATGAGTCAGCCGGGAAATTTCCCGGCTTTTTTGCGTCTGCAAGGTTGATTGGCTCGCATTGGGTCAGCCCGGCGCTAGTAATTCGAGGGTGTTGGTACGGCGGTAGCGCTGGGATTAGTGCTGCCTGCTGTTGTCTGCCAATGCCTGTATTCACGGCTCGCCCATGGGTTGGCCGCTCGGACCAAAGGGGAAAAGGCGTAATGGCAACGGTAGACCGCTGGCTGCTGCCAGATGGCATCGAGGAAGTACTGCCACCTGAAGCTGCGCGCATTGAAGTCGCGCGGCGGCAGGTGTTGGACCTGTTCCAGAGTTGGGGTTACGAACTGGTCGTTACTCCGCATATCGAGTACCTGGAATCGCTGCTCACCGGTGCCAGCCAGGACCTCGACCTGCATACCTTCAAGGTGGTCGACCCGCAGTCTGGTCGGCTGATGGGCTTCCGTGCCGACTTCACCCCGCAGGTAGCGCGCATCGACGCTCACACCCTGCGCCGTGAAGGTCCGAGCCGCCTGTGCTACGCCGGTAGCGTGCTGCATGCGCAGCCGCGCCAGCTGTCCACTTCGCGCAGCCCGATCCAGCTTGGCGCCGAGTTGTATGGCGATGCCAGCCCGACCAGCGATGTCGAAGTCATCAGCCTGATGCTGGCCATGCTGCGCCTGGCCGATGTGCCGGACGTGCACATGGACCTCGGCCACGTCGGTATCTACCGTGGCCTGGCGCGTGCTGCCGGGTTGTCCGGTGATGTCGAGCAGCAGCTGTTCGATGCGCTGCAGCGCAAGGCCCGCGACGAAGTGTACGCACTGACCGCTGACCTGCCGCAGGATCTGGGCGGCATGCTGCGTGCTCTGGTCGAGCTGTGCGGTGGCCGTGAAGTGCTGGCTCAGGCGCGTGTGCGTCTTGGCCGTGCCCCGGCCAGCGTGCTGGCTGCACTGGATGACCTGCTGGCGATCGCTGATCGGCTGGCAGCGCGCTTCCCGGAGCTGCCGCTGTACTTCGACCTCGGCGAGCTGCGCGGCTACAACTATCACACCGGTGTGGTGTTCGCGGTATTCGTGCCTGGGGTTGGTCAGTCGATCGCCCAGGGCGGTCGCTACGATGACATCGGTGCCGACTTTGGCCGGGCGCGCCCGGCCACTGGTTTCTCCACGGATTTGAAGACCCTGGTCACACTGGGGCGAGCGGAGGTCGTATTGCCTTCTGGCGGCATCTGGATGCCCGACAGCGGCGACGCGGCCCTCTGGCAGATGGTCTGCCAGTTGCGCAACGAGGGCCAGCGAGTGGTCCAGGCATTGCCTGGCCAGCCGCTGAGTGCTGCCCTCGAGGCGGATTGTGATCGGCAATTGATTCAGCAAGAAGGGCGTTGGCAGATCCTGCCTCTGACCCATTGAGACAGCTCGCGCGGCCCGCATCAGGGCCGGCAACCAAGTTTGCGTGAATGAGGACAAGTGTTATGGGTAAGAATGTCGTCGTCCTGGGCACCCAATGGGGTGATGAGGGCAAAGGCAAGATCGTTGATCTGCTGACCGAACATGCTGCCGCCGTAGTGCGCTACCAGGGCGGTCACAACGCCGGCCACACGCTGGTGATCAACGGTGAAAAAACCGTGCTGCACCTGATCCCGTCGGGCATCCTGCGCGAAGGCGTGCAGTGCCTGATCGGCAACGGTGTAGTGGTTGCACCGGACGCCTTGATGCGGGAAATCACCAAGCTCGAAGAGAAGGGCGTACCGGTCCGTGAGCGCCTGCGCATCAGCCCGGCTGCACCGCTGATCCTGTCCTACCACGTAGCACTGGACCAGGCTCGCGAGAAGGCCCGTGGCGAAGCCAAGATCGGTACCACCGGTCGTGGTATCGGCCCGGCCTACGAAGACAAGGTCGCTCGTCGTGGCCTGCGCATCGGTGACCTGTTCCACCGTGAGCGTTTCGCCGCCAAGCTCGGTGAGCTGCTGGACTACCACAACTTCCAGCTGGTCAATTACTACAAAGAGCCGGCCATCGACTTCCAGCAGACCCTGGACGAGTGCATGGCCTACGCCGAGCAGCTCAAGCCGATGATGCTCGATGTCACCGCCGAGCTGCACAACCTGCGTCGCGCCGGCAAGGACATCATGTTCGAAGGCGCCCAGGGCTCGCTGCTGGACATCGACCACGGTACCTACCCGTACGTGACCAGCTCCAACACCACCGCCGGCGGCATCTCCACCGGTTCCGGCGTTGGCCCGATGTACCTGGATTACATCCTCGGCATCACCAAGGCGTACACCACCCGTGTCGGTTCCGGTCCGTTCCCGACCGAGCTGTTCGACGACACTGGCGCGACCCTGGCCAAGCGTGGCCACGAGTTCGGCTCGACCACCGGCCGTGCCCGTCGTTGTGGCTGGTTCGATGCCGTCATCCTGCGTCGCGCCATCGACGTCAACAGCATCTCGGGCATCTGCCTGACCAAGCTGGACGTGCTCGACGGTCTTGAAACCATCAACATCTGTGTGGGTTACAAGAACGAGAACGGCGCGGTGCTCGAAGCGCCTTCCGACGCCGACAGCTACATCGGCCTGGAGCCGGTGTACGAAGAAATGCCAGGTTGGAGCGAGTCGACCCTGGGCGCCAAGACCCTCGAGGAGCTGCCAGAAGCGGCTCGCGCTTACATCAAGCGCATCGAGGAGCTGACCGGCGCGCCGATCGATATCATTTCGACCGGCCCGGATCGCAACGAGACCATCGTGCTGCGTCATCCGTTTGCCTGATTAGCCGCCAGGCTGATCCAGCGCCGCGTTCCTGCAAGGGAGCGCGGCGTTTTTATTGGTGGGTGTTTCTCGCCTGTGAATGAACTTGGCGTGTATGCCTGCTGCGACGGCACAACCCTTGCTGTAAGAATGCCCTTGTCGATGCCATCAAAATAGTGGCGCCAGAAACACGAGGGTTCACCGTGTCTGCCATTCTTTCATTGTTACGAAGCCGCCTGTTGCGGCCTGTGTTTGTTGCCTTGGGTATCGCCCTTTTGGTGCAGGTGCTGGTGGCTGTTGCGCTGACCCGGAGCACAGTGAGCGCCCTTGAGGCGAACCTGGGTGAGCGCCTGGGTAGCGATAGCCGCAAGCTTGCGGGCGAGCTTGAACTGGCCGGGCAAGATGTCCGCGCTGGCCTTGAAAGCCTCTCCAGCAGCACTCAGCAACGCTTGAGCAGCGGCTTGTCGACGCGTCTGCAAAGCGAGCAGCAGCAATTGCGCGCCACCCTCGAGAAGAACCTCAAGGACTCGGCCAACGACATGGCCGAGTTGCTCGCCTCGGTGGCCCCGCGGGCGATCTGGGACAACGACGTGCCGGTGCTCTCCGACTTCGCCCGGCGTGCCCAGCGCAATCCCAACGTTTTATTCGTGATCTATGACGATGCTCAGGGTCAGCACCTGACCCGTTACCTCAACCGGCAAAACCCGATCAACCAGGCGCTGATGGACAAGGGCGAAGGTGAGCGGGCGCTGGACAAAGTGCTCAACGCTGCGCGCAAGGACCCCTCGGTGTACTTCGTCGAAGCACCGATCAGCCCCAACGGCGCCGAGATCGGCAAGGTGCTGATGGGCGTTTCCACCGCATCCGTCGAGCAGGAGCTGAAGGCTCTCGATGAACGCTTCGCGGCATTGATCGGCAGCAGCGAGCAGCTGGTCGGCGACAGCCTTGGTGCGGCAGCCGCAGACAGCGGCAAGGCCCTGCGCGCGCGTCTGGAAGCCGCGCAGAACAGCGCCACCGCGATGCAGGCCAACACCGCCGAAACCGTGCGCGATGCGGCCGCCGAGCTGCGCTGGCGGATCGGCCTGGGCCTGGTACTGGTAGGGCTTGGCGTGCTGCTGGTGGTGGCAGTGGTGCTCGGCCGGCGCGTGGTCAACAAGCTGCGCCTGCTGATCGCGGCGCTCAATGATCTGGCTGCGGGCGACGGTGACTTGACCAAGCGGGTCAGCCTCGACAGCCGTGATGAAATCGGCGACATGGCGGCAGCGGTCAATCGCTTTGTCGACAAGCTGCAGCCGATCGTCCGCGAAGCGGGTGAAGTCGCCCAGCGCACCGGCGTCGAAATTGGCGTAATGACCCAGCGCAGCGCCGGTGCCGACGCGGCCGCAGCCTTGCAGCGTGACGCAGTGGCGGCCAGCTTGCGCGACCTGTCCGGCATGGCCGACGAAGCCCAAGCCGAGAGCCATGCGATGCAGGCCGCCCTGCAGCAGGTGGTCGATATCCGCCAGGCCACCGACGAAAACAGCCGCACCTCGACCCAGCTTGCCGGCTTGATCGAAAACCTCGCCGGGCAGGTCGATGCTGGCTCGCAGGTGATCGAGCGGCTGGCCAAGCAGAGTGAGCAGATCGAGGTGGTGCTGACGGTGATCCACGGCATTGCCGAGCAAACCAACCTGCTTGCCCTCAACGCGGCCATTGAAGCTGCCCGCGCCGGTGAGACCGGGCGTGGCTTTGCGGTGGTGGCCGACGAGGTGCGGGCGCTGGCGAGCAAGACCCAGAGTTCGACTGGGGACATTCAGGCGCATATCGTTGCCCTGCAGCAAGGCGCCAAGCAGGCGGTGGCGACTATCAGCCAGGCCGGGCGCCAGGCCAGCGAAGGCTTGCTGGTGCTGCGCGATAACGAGCGCCGCCAGCAATCGGTGCAGGCCGCAGTCGAGCAGGTGCATGCAGCGATTGGCCTGGCGACCCGCGCTGCCGAGCAGCAGGCGCACGGTGCACAAGCGGTGCGCGGCAGGGTCGAGACGATTCATGCCCAGGCCGAGCGCTCGGCCGAGGTGGTGATGCAGACGACCGCCAGCGGCAAGGTACTGGATGATCTGGCGTCGCAGTTGCGCGCCAGCCTGGGCCAGTTCCGCGCATAAGAGTCAGGGTTCTGAAATTGTATTCGTTGTCAGATCGTCGGGGCCGCTACGCGCCCCTTTCGCGACACAAGGCCGCTCCTACCCCGACCGCGTCCGCCCAGATTGTCGCGGCCTCTGTAGGAGCGGCCTTGTGTCGCGAAAGGGGCGCGCAGCGGCCCCGACGATCTCACGACAAGCGCAATTTCATAAAACCTTGAAAGGGCCGCATGCGCAGCCCCTTGCCTGTCTCAGGCCCGGTTCAGATACATCCGCGTGGTCAGCAGATACACCGGCAGGCCCGACACCACAATCAACAGCGCTGCATAGGGCGCCGCGGCAGCGAACTCGACGTTGGCGGTGTGTGCCCACACTTCAGTTGCCAGGGTAGTCATCCCGGTCGGGCTGAGCAGCAGAGTCGCGGTCAGCTCCTTCATGGCATCCAGGAACACCAGCGCAAATGCTGCTGCCAGCGCCGGGAAGATGATCGGCAGAGTGACCCGGCAAAACGCGCTGAAGCTGCTTGCGCCCAAGGTCCGGGCCGCCTCTTCAAGCGTTGGCGAGGCCTTGTTCAGCGCCGTGCGCACCGGTGCTTGGGCCAGTGGCAGGAACAGCAAGGCATAGGCTAGCAGCAACAGCGCCGTGGTCTGGTAAAGCGCTGGCACGTAGTGCAGAGCGAAGAACACCAGCGTCAGCGCGATCACCAGGCCCGGCAGTGCATGCAGCAGGTACGGCAGGCGCTCGGCCCAGATCGCCAGGCGACCCTTGTAGCGCACTACCAGGAAACTGATCGGCAGTGCCAGCACGACGCAGAACCCGGCGCCGCCCAGCGATACCGAGAGCGAGGTGAGCAGCGCTTGGCTGATCTCGCCCACAGGAAACGCTGCCGACGAGCCGACACTCAGCCAGTAGCCGAGCATCGCCAGTGGAATACCACTACCCAGCACCGCCAACGCCAGGCAGAACAACTGGCCCACAGCCGTGAAGCCGCCCAGCTTGATCGGCTGCGCGCGCCGCGCCACACCCTGGCCAATGCGCACATGGCGCGCCTTGCCGCGCACGCGTAGCTCCAGCGTGAGCATGATCAGGCACAGCGCCAGCAGCACCGCCGAGAGCATCGCCGCGTTGGCGTTGCTGAACTCCAGTTCGAACTGCTGATAGATCGCCGTGGTGAAGGTCTGCAGGCCAAGAATCGACAGGGCGCCGAACTCGACCAGCATGTGCAGCGCGATCAGCAAGGCGCCGCCGAGCATCGCCGGCCACAGCAGCGGCAGGGTGACCTTGCGGTACACCCCCCAGCGGCTGCAGCCGAGGGTCCTTGCCGACTCTTCCAGTGAGCTGTCGACATTGCGCAAGGTCGCCGCAACCGGCAAGAAGATCAGCGGGTACTTGGACAGCGCCATGACCATGATTGCCCCACCGAGGCCCTCGAAGTCCGAGCTCAGCGACACCCAGGTAAAGCTGCTGACAAACGACGGCACGGCAAACGGCAGACACAGCACCACGCCCCACATGCGCCGCCCCGGCAGGTCGCTGCGCTCGAGCAGCCAGGCCAGTGCCAGACCGAGCACCATGCACACCGCGGTTACGCCGACCATAAGTAGCAGGGTATTGCGCAGCAAGCCCCAGACGAACGGCCGCCAAAGCAGATGCAACGCCTCCTGCCAGCCGGCTTCCCAGGCTTTCATGGCGACGTACAGCAACGGCAGCAAGCTCATCGCTACCAGAAACAGAACCGGCAGCAGCACCCAGATCGACGGGCGCTTGCGGCGAGGCACGAAACGCGCCTGGGCCGCTTGGGGCAGGGCGGCAGTCATCAGAGCAGACCAACCTCACGTTCCAGCTCCAGCGCTTCCTCGGCATTGCCCAGGTCGGCGGGGGTGATCTTCGGTGGGCGCAGCTCATCGAATGGCTTCAGGCCGCGGTCCGAGACCATGCCTTTGTGCAGCGGGTATTCCGCGGTGGTCTGGGTGATCACACGCTGGCCTTCTTCGCTGGCCATCCAGTTGAGCAGTGCCTGGGCTTCTTTTGGGTGCTTGCTGGCTTTCACAGCGGCAGCGCCCGAGATGGTCACCAGGCCACCGGCATCGCCATCGGCCAGGTAGTACAGCTTGGAATCAAGCTTGCCGCGCTCGCGCTCAAGCGCGTACCAGTAATAGTTGTTGACCAGCACCGCGGCGACTTCGCCTTTTTCCACAGCCTTCAACGCGACCATGTTGTTGGTGTAGGTCTTGCCGAACGCCTTGAGGCCAGTCAGCCATTCTTCGGCGGCTTCACGGCCATGCATTTTCAGGATGGCGACCGCCTGCTCCTGGAACGCGCCGCTGGTAGGCACGAAGCCGATGCGGCCGTCCCACTCAGGGTCGGCGAAATCCATGACCGATTGCGGCAGGTCTTTTTCGTCGATTTTTTTCGGGTTGAACACCACCACGCGGGTGCGCGCAGTCACGCCCATCCAGGTGCCGTTGCTGGCCACGTATTCCTTGGGCAGCATATTCAGGGTGGCGTCATCGATCTTGGCCAGCAGGCCGAGCTCGCCGAGGTTGTTCAGCGGTGGCGACTCTTCGGTATAGATGACATCGGCGGGCGAGCGGTCGCCTTCTTCGATGATCTGGCTGGCCAGCTGATTGCTGCTGCCCTTGCGGATATTGATATGGATGCCGGTCTTGGCCTCGTAGGCCTTGGCGATGGCTTCGCCGATTTCCTTGTGCTGACCGTTGTACAGGGTCAGGCTGACCGGCGCGTCTGCCATGGCGGCCGGTGCGCCAATCACCAGGCTCAGAACAGCGGCGGCCAGGGTGCGCATCAGCGGTTGCGGACGGATCGTCATGCGGGTACTTCCTCGCTTACGGCTACATATTTGGAAACAATGGTAAACGAAATCGTTTCTCATGTGGCCGCGTGACGAGAAATTCATGGGCGGTCCAGGTGCTGACCAGCACTGCGCGCCCCCCTGCGGCGCCACTCACCAGCCGGCAATGCCGCCGCGTAGGGCCAACACCTGGTCCTGAGCGATCAGCGCTTCGAGCAGAAAGTACGTCGCACAGGCTGATTCGACCAATTGGTCCTGATCTGGGCCGACCCGGTAAAAGTGGCCGACGAAGCAGCCCTGCTGCACCGGCGCGGACAGCAGCGCGGCAAGCTGCTGGCAGGCCAGTTCACGCCAGTGGTTCAGCCCCGGCAGGCACTGCCACAGGCGCAGCAGCGCCAGCGACGCGATCGCTATCGCGCAGGGGTCTGCCTCTTCAGCCTTGAGCGTGCCCTGGCCGGCAGCCTGGCCCCAGCGCCGGATCCAGAACTCGCAAGCCTCGCGTGCTGGCTCGGCATAAGCTCCACCATACAAACCGACCGCTTCTGCCAGGCCGAGCATGGCCCAGGCCTGCCCGCGCGCCCACTGCCCGGCCGGGCCCTGGACAACACTGCCATCGGCCTGCCAGCGGGCATGGCTGGCCCAGGCGCCAGAAGCGGTGCGCAACGTGCGCAGGCACAACTGCAGATGGCTGCGGGCCATGGCCATCTGCTCGGCATCGCGCTGCAGGTGCATCAGCGCCAGGGTCGGTGCCAAGGCGTCGATATCCAGGCTCAGTTGGCCTTTGTCGCCTGCGCCCATGCCGGAGCCCAGCGGCCAGCCGCCGAGGTCCGGGCGATAATCCCTGGCCAGCGCGTCTGCGGCGCGGCAAGCCATCTGGCGTGCGTCGTCGGCTGCGCTCAGGCGGCCGCCAAGCGCCGCGCCGTACCAGAACACGAAGCTGCGATTGACGCTCGGCTCGTCTACTTGAGCGGCCAGTTGCCGACACCAGAACGAGGCCCGGTCGAAGTCTTCACTCAGCTCCGTGAGCGCTGCACGGCGCCACCACAGCGCCGCCCAGAAGCCGCCAAGCCAGGAACCCCGGCGCGACAGCTTCCACTGTTTTTCCCGCGCCAGGCGGTACAGCGGAAATTGCTCGCCGCACTGGCGTGAAACCGCCTCCACTTGCTTGAGCAGTGCGTTGATCGTGGCCTGGCGTTTACGCTGTTCCGGCATGCTTGCAGGCCTCCTCGGCACGGCGCGCACGGTACAGGCTGCGGCACAGCGCAGCCCCTGCGCAGAGGGCGAAGAGCAACAACGACCAGGCTGCAGAGAAGCCACCTGGCTGGCGCAGCAGCAAGCCGAACAGCGGCGGGCCGAGCGCGATTCCGCCAAAGAAGCCCAGCGACAGCATGCCCGCGCTGCTTGCTGCAGCGCCGAAACGGGGGTCGCGCAACAACATGCTCATCGCCACCGCGTTGCTCGCCACCAGGCTCAGGCCCATACCGCTGACGCCGGCCCACAGCGGCCAGTGGCGACCTGCTGCGGCCTGCTGCATGACCAGCAACGTGGCCAGGGCAAACAGGAACAGCCCGCCCAGCAGCACAGTTTCATCCTTGAGCCGCGCGGCCAATGGGGTCAACAGCAAGCGCGAAAGGATGCCCATCAGACCAAACACACTGACCATCAGGCCGATGGCGCCAGCATCGACGCCAAGGCTGTTGGCATACACTCCGAAATAGCTGATGAAACCCGACAGGCACAGCCCTGCGCAGGCCTGAATCGCCATCAGCCGCAGCAGCCAGCCGTTGGCCCTGGTCAGGCGCAGCGGCGGTTTCGGCCCAGCCGCCGGCGCCGCTATGCGTAACGGCACCAGCAGCGCCAGCACTACTGCCAGCGGCACCCAGCAGGCCAGTGCCAGACGCCAGCCGAGCCAGGCGCTGAGGGGCGGCAACGCCAGCCCGGCAATCAGTGCCGATGCCTGCACGCCAGCCTGTTTGAGGCCCACCAGCGAGGCCTTGGGCGCATTGGCAGCAAGGGCGATGGCCTGGTTGGTGGCGGGGTTGGCCAGTGCCTGGGCAATGCCGCAGAACAGCAGCGCGATGACCACGCCGGTGAAGCCAGGCAGCACCGCCATCAGGCTGAACGACAGCGCCACCAGCAGGAACAGCGCCATCAGGCCTGCGCGCGAACCGATCCTTTGCACCAGCGTGCCAGCCCACGGCGACAGCACTGCTGCCAGGCCAAAGGCACTGGTGGTCAGCCAGCCCAACTGATCCCGGCCGATATCGAGTTCGGCGATCAATTGCGGGCCGAGCACGCCGAGGGCGTAGAACACCATCATCGGCAGGCCCATGGCGCAGATCAACAGAACGGCCAGTGGCGCGTGCTTGCTCATGGCGCCACCTTGGCCAGATTCAGCGAAGGCGAGCGGCAATCGAAGACCCGGCCTGGCGCGGTAGCGCTGAGCAGGTCGCGGCCGAGGTTGCTGATCAGTGCATCGTCGGTGCCGTCAAGGATGTGGGTACTGCGCGCACAGCGGTAGATTCCCGACAAAGGCGACAAGTCACTCAGCCCCTCGGCGCCCATGATCTGCACTGCCGAATCGACTGCCGTGGACAATGCCTCGGATGCCGCCAGCTTGGCCAGGTTGACCTCGATGGCATTGGCCTGGCCGCAATCGAACTTGTCTGCAGCATCTTCGAGCAGGCCACGGGCCGCAGCGATATCGCGAAACACCCGGTAGACCCGTGCGCGCACCAGTTGCTTGTCGGCCAACCGCGCCAGCTCGCCACGGGGCGAATGCACCCGCGCGCAGAGGTCGTCGAAGCAGCGCTGGGCCAGGCCCAGCCAATGCGCGGCGCGCAGCAGGCGGCCAAGGCCGAGCCGGCGTTGCATCAGCGCGATGCCCTGGCCGGCTTCGCCGAGCACATGCTCAGGCTCGACGCGCACGTCCTTGAACAGCAATTCGCCCTGGCCTTGCTGGCGCCCGAGCAGGGCCAGCGGGCGCACCCACTCAAAGCCTGGGCTGTCGCTGGCGACCAGCAGCATCGACAGCGACTGCTGCAGCGGGCCATCGGCCGTGCGCGCGATGACGGTGGCAAAGTCGGCCCGACCGGCCCGGCAGATGAACCACTTGCGGGCGTTCAGCGTCCAGTGATCGCCCTGCCACTGGGCGCGGCTGGTCAGGGTTGCCGGGATCGAGCCGATGCTGTCCGGCTCTGACATGGCGTAGCAAGGTACCTGCTCACCCCGCAGCAAGGGCAGCAGGTAGCGCTCGCGCAACTCGGCGTTGGCATGGCGGCTGAGCATGTAGGCGTCGAGGCTGGCGTCACCGCCGAGAATTGCCGGAGCGAACTCGCTGCGGCCTTCTTCTGCGGCGATGGGCAGATACTCGCGCAAGGTCAGCGGCCGGCGGCCATCGGCGTGCGGGTAAAAATTACCGAACACGCCGGCGGCCTTGGCCTGCTCCTGCAGAGTAGCTGCGAGCGCGCCCGCAGCACTATCGCAGGCGCCAAGAACAAGCTCGTGCGGCAGAATGTGTTGCTCGACGAAACAGCGCACGCGTTGCGCCAGTTGCAGGTTAGCGTCAGGGTTGATCGGCATGGCTCAGCCCACCTGCCGTGCGGGTTCGGCAAGCCCGGCGGCGTCGGCGGCCAGGGCGCGCTTGTCGATCTTGCCGGCGGGGGTCAGCGGCAGGTGACGGTAGAAGCGCAGGTACTCGGGCAGTTTGTTGACCTCCAGGCCCTGCTCGCGCAAAAAGCTGCTGATATCGGCCAGGGCGAAGCGCTGGGCACCCTCGCGCAGGGTCACGCACAGGCACACGCGTTGCCCCAGGTCAGGGTCCGGCACCGCCACGCAAGCCACGGTGACCACATCGGGGTGAGCCATCACCAGGCCTTCGATCTGCACCGGGCTGATATTGGCGCCGCCGCGGATGATGATGTCTTTCTTGCGCCCGGCCAGCACCAGGTAGCCCTGGGGGTCGATAAAGCCGAGGTCACCCGTCTTGACCCAGCCCTCGGCGTCTCGGTAGCGCTCGTCGAGCTCGGGGGCGTTGACGTACTGCATCGGGCTCAGCGGCCCGCGTGCGGTGATTTCGCCGACATCGCCTTGGGGCAGCTCGTGACCGAGGTCGTCGACGATGCGGATTTCACACACCGCCGGGTTCGGTTTGCCGACACTGCCCAGCACCACCTCGATGGGGTCGTCGAGGGTGTTGTGGCAGTTCACGCCGTCGGCCGAGCCATACAGGCTGATGAAGCCGCAGCCGAAGTTTTCCGTGCAGCGCAGCACCGTCGCTTCATCGATCAGTGAGCCACCACAGATCAATCCGCGTAGGCTCGACTTGTCGATGTTGGCCAGGGCCGGGTCGGCGGCAATCCGTTGGAGCATGGTCGGCACGCCGAGAATGAAGCTTGGGCGTAGTTGCTCGATCGCCTTGATCGCCTCGGCGACGTCGAAGCGGGGCAGCACCACCAGTGATCCGCCCAGCCAGCTCAGTACACCAAAGGTTGCGGTCGAGCCGAATGACGAACCCAGCGGCACCAGGTACAGCCCGCGGAACGCCGCGCCGTCGTCGCTGATACGTTGCAAGAAGCGGCCGCGGCCGCCGACCAGCGCATTGTGTGAATAGGCCACCAGCTTGGGTTCGGACTCGGTGCCGGATGACACCAGCAAGCGTACCGGCGAGTCTGGGCAGACTGCGGGCAGGCTGGTCAAGGCCAATGGCGGCTCGGCGAGCAGCGCGTCGAGGGTCGACCAGCCGGAGCGCGCAGGGCCATCGACGATCAATACCCGCAAGGACAACAGGGTCGGGCGCAGCGACTCGATCACTTCGCACAGGTCGATGTCGGCATAACTCTGCGGCACGATCACCGCGCGCGCGTCGCAGCGGCGCACCATGGCCTGGATGTCGAGCTTGCCGCGCCCAGGTGGGAACGGCGCGACAATCGCGCCCAGCGCGGCTACCGCCAGGTCGATGGCACAGCAACGCCAGCTGTTGCTCAGCTGATAGGCGACCACGTCACCGGCGACGATGCCCGCCTGGCGCAGGCTGTTGGCCAGGCGCAGGGCGGCATCGAGTAGCGCGGCATAGCTGATGTTGCCCTCTGGCGAGAGTACGGCAGCTTTGTCAGGCGCTTGCGCGACCCGCACGCGGAACAGGCTGAACACATCCTGATTGGGGTAGCTGCCGTCTTCAGCCCAGCGACGGCGGGTGTGCAAAGGGACCAGGTCGATGATGCCGGCAGTATTCATGTGAAACTCCACGGAGATTGGACAGATCGATAGGCGCGTTGGCCCAGGCTTGGCGCCAGGCGCGGGTCGGCGGCGAGTACGGCAAGGTCTTGATGGGCAATGCTGGCGGGGACGCCGGCCTGCTGGCAGGCATCCAGCCAGTCTTCGCTGCGGGCGTCAGCCAACAGCTGCGGCAGGTGCCGCGGCTCAGGCTCGGCCCCCAGTAACTGGGTCAGGGCCTGGTATTGCTGGCGGGTCTGGCAGTCGATCGCGAGCAAGCCATCGCCAGTGGCGAACACGCCTTGCAGCAGGCTTGGTGCAAGCGCGCCGCTGTCGCGGTCGAGCAGCAGGTCGGCAGCGCCCAGCAGCGAGCTGTGCAACTGGCTGCCGTGGCCGTGTAGCTCACGTTCGAGCAGCGCGGCGCAGATGCCTTGGGCGCTGATCACTCCGCCGAGCACATCGAGTGCGGTAAACAGCGTGCCGCCCCCTGTGCCGGAGGCGCTGGCAATGCGTCCTGCCACGCCTGACCAGGCTTGCACGGTGAAGTCGGTGCCTGGCGCGTCGACCTGCGCCGCACCCCAGCCACCGGCATAGGCGTGCACCAGAGACGGCTGGCTGGCATGCAGGTCGGCCGCATCCAGTGCCAGCTCGGCAGCCTTGCCCGGCGCCCAGTTGTGCAGGAACACGTCGGCCTCGGCGCACAGTGCATGGATCTGGGCACGGCCGTGCGCCGACTTGATGTCCACTTCAATCACATGCTTGCGATGGTTGAGGGCATCGAAGCGTACCGAGCAACCGTCGGCGCAGGGCGGCATGTTGCGTAGTGGA
The DNA here is from genome assembly GCF_050496565.1 of Pseudomonas shirazensis. Classification (GTDB taxonomy): domain Bacteria; phylum Pseudomonadota; class Gammaproteobacteria; order Pseudomonadales; family Pseudomonadaceae; genus Aquipseudomonas; species Aquipseudomonas shirazensis_A. The sequence continues at coordinate 27,631 of NZ_JBNWAE010000001.1, read as the reverse complement.
TCGCCGCCTGGCGGCTCGAGGCGGATCACTTCGGCGCCGAGCAGTGTCAGTAGATGGCCGGCCAGTGGGCCCTGGATCCGGCGGCACGACTCCAGCACCCGAATGCCTTGCAGCGGCAGCGTGGCGGGTACCTGACGTGAGCCGGGTACGCCGGCAGGGCCGTGCTGCAAGTCCCAAGGCGCAGCCGCGCTGGCCGGGTAATCGGCATCGCTGTAGCGCTGCGCCGGGCTGCGCAGTTCCACCAGCGCCACGCCGCAGTCTGCTGCCAGTGCCTGAATGCGCGTCAGCGGCAGTTGCGCCAGGGCGTCCAGGCACTCGGCCGGCATCGGCGCGACAGCACGGGCATAGCGCAACAGAAACTGCTGCCAGGCCCGACCGGCAATCGCATCGCTGACCTGCAACGCAGTCCAGAAACGGCGCCACGGTTGGCTGTCGAGGGTTTCCAGTTCGAACAGCACACCTTCGGCGGAGACGAACGGCGGCCTGGCGAGCGCGTCATCCTGGCCTGGCAGCAGCTGCTCAGCCTCATCGCCGGCAGTTGCGCCAGCCAGGTACTGGCCGATGCTGAGCAGGGCGCCGCCAGCCGGGGCCAGGCTGACATCAGTGAAATTACCGCCGCGCAGTTGGCCTACGGCGGCGGCCAGGCTGCCTTGCCAGGCCAGAGCGGCGTTGATGCTGGCGAGATAATTCACGCCCAGAGCCTGCGGCCTGCCACTGGCGCGGCCGTGCACCGACATGAGACCACAGGCGGCCTGGAGCGTGAACTCGGTAGACAACTCCAGAGGCAAGGCGGGCAAGCCCACCAGGCGTGTCTGGAGCGGACGTAGATCGGAATGCAGCAGTTGCAGCGCCGGGCTGTCAGGCTCGGCCTGGCTGTCCTGGTGGCGCAGGCCCAGGCACTCACCCTGGCGCGCCAGTGCCGCGCTCAGGCTCTGCCACGCGGGCAGGCAGGCGCCGCTGCGCCAGGCGAAGCCGCCTTGTTGCAGAATACGGGACATGTGGGGGTTACCTTGGAGTTGGGCGATGGTGCCGGGAACTGCGAGTCGGACAGATTTCAGCCGCCGGCCACGGCCGGCAGCACGGTCAGGCGGTCGCCTGCGGCAATCGCCGTGGCGAGGCCGTCGGCAAAACGGATGTCGTCATCGTTGACGTAGATATTGACGAAGCGGTGTACCTGATCGTCGTGCACCAGGCGCGCCTTGATGCCTGGGTAGCGTTGCTCGAGCTGGTCGATCAGCTGGCGCACTGTCTCGCCCTGCGCTTCGACCTTTTTCTGGCCTTCGGTGAGGGGGCGCAGCAGGGTTGGAACCATGACTGAAACCGACATGTGATTCTCCTTGAAAGGGTGCTGTAGGGTCAGCCATTGGCTGGCTGACCGGATTCATTCCTGGATGGCCAGGTGTTCTTCGAAAACCCGCCCGGCAACGATGCGAAAGCTGCGCAGTGCGTGCCTGGCGCCGGGCCAGGTCGAGACGATCAGGTAATGCAGCTCAGGGTCGCTGGCGTGGGCGATGTCATCGCGGCTCGGCCAGGCTTCGCTGGCCGTGTGCGAGTGGTAGATCACCCGGCATTCCTCATCGCGCTCGTCGAGTTCGCTCCAGACCCGCAGTTGCTCGCGCGAATCGAAGCTGAACCAGGTCGGCGAGGCCGCCTGATTGCGCATCGCGACAACGCGATGGGCCAGCGCCGAGCCACTGGTGGCAGCGACCAGGCCGCACGCCTCGAGCGGGTGTTCGGCAACGGCCTGGCGGCGGATCTGCTCCAGCGCCTCGCGGGTAATGCACAGTGGCATGGCCGCGCCCTCAGTAGCTCGGCAGCGCCGGGTCGACTTCTCGCACCCAGGCCAGTACGCCGCCGTCAAGATTGCGCACCTTGTCCAGCCCCAGCTTGCGCAGGTCACTGGACACCGCCTGCGCGCGCACCCCTGATTTGCAGGTGACCACCAGCTCGGTGTCGCGGCCAAAACGCTCGACGATCTGCGCGGCCAGCTCGGCGGTCTTGGGCATCAGCAGGGCGCCATCGATATGCACGATGTCCCACTCGGTCTGTTCGCGCACGTCGATGATCACCGGTGCCTTGCCGGCGTCCTTGAGCGACTTCAGCTGCAGGCTGCTGATCAGCGGCACGCTGTAGTCGTGGTCGGGCTTTGCCTGACCAAGCCCGCAGAACGCCTGGTAGTCGCTCAGGGCGGTGACCGCCTGGCGATCGCGCAGCGGTCGGATGCGCAGTTCGCGATAGCTCATCTCCAGCGCGTCGTAGACCATCAGGCGGCCCAGCAGCGGCTCGCCGATACCGGTCAGCAGCTTGATCGCCTCGGTGCTCATGATTGATGCGATGGCTGCGCAGAGCACGCCGAGCACGCCGCCTTCGGCGCAGGAAGGTGCCAGCTCGGGCGGTGGAGGCTCTGGATACAGGTCGCGATAGTTGAGGCCACGGCCGTCCGGGGCATCCTCCCAGAACACCGAAGCCTGGCCTTCGAAGCGGAAGATCGAACCCCACACGTACGGCTTGTTGGCGAGGATGCAGGCATCGTTGACCAGATAGCGCGTGGCAAAGTTATCGGTGCCATCAAGGATCAGGTCGTAGCGCGAGAACAGCTCCACCGCCATCTCCGGTTCGAGCCGGTCATTGTGGGCAATGAACTTGACCAACGGGTTGAGCGGGGCAACCGCCTGGCGGGCGCTCTCGACCTTGAGCTCGCCGATGCTGTCGACGGTGTGGATCACCTGGCGCTGCAGGTTGGATTCGTCGACCCGGTCGAAATCGATCACGCCCAGCGTGCCAATGCCGGCAGCAGCCAGGTAGAGCAGGGTCGGTGAACCCAGGCCGCCGGCACCGATCACTAGTACCTTGGCGTTTTTCAAGCGGCGCTGGCCGATCACACCGAGGTTGGGGATCAGTAGATGACGGCTGTAGCGGTTGATTTCTTCACGCGTGAGCTCGGCACCGGGCTCGACCAGCGGCGGTAGGGTGGTCATATCGCTTTCTTCCATTCAGTAGATACGAACTGGAACCATTTTCAATTGTGCTGGAGGTGGATTCAATCCACTGGAGGAGGGGTTTCGTATGAGTCCGCGTGAAAAACCTATGCAGGGCGCTGGCCGCTACAACCTGCGGGTTTACCGAGACCCCGGACCGCCGCAAAGAACTGCCTGGCGGCCCTCTGCGGCGTGGTACAAATCCCAGGGCCGCTACGCTCGACTCAAGACTCGAAAGTCGCCAGATCCGCGCAGCTGCTGGCAAACGCCTGCAAGAAACCGTCGGCCTCAGCCATGCTCAAGACCAGCGGCGGCTGAATGCGCATGACCCGGTTGTTGTTGGCGGTGACGAAGGTGAGGATGCCGTGCTCCTCGGAAAGCTTGGTCATCAGGCGCAGCACGAACATGTCTTCCAGGCTCTGCTCAAGCTCGAGCATGGCCGCCTGCAGGTGCTGGCGAGCCTTGCTCGAAAGCATGCGGTAGGTTGCCGCCGGCTGTCCCGGAATTCGACCTGCCATCTCCTTGACCAGCGCCTCGATGGCGCCGCTCATGTCGTTGTGAAACTCGATCGCCAGCATCAGCCCGCGACCGCGCACCGCCTTGATGAACGGGTAGCGGGCGGCCACCTGCTGCAAGCCTTGCTGCAGGTGCGCGCCGACTCGCGCGGCATTGCCGGTGAGATCCTCCTGTTCGTGCACATCCAGCGCCGCCAGTGCTGCGGCCGCAGCGAAGTTGTTGCCGCCGAAGGTCGAGGTGTGCAGGGCGAAGGTGTCGATATCGCCATAGGCGCGGCGCCACACCGCCGCGTTCGCCAGCGTCGCGCCAATCGGGATAAGGCCGCCGGAGAGCGACTTGGACAGCACCATGATGTCTGGCGCAGTGGCCTCCCAGTCGCAGGCGAAGCGCTTGCCGGTGCGGCCCAGGCCGGTCTGGATCTCGTCGAGGACCCACAGGCAGTCGAACTCGTCGCACAGCGCCCGGACCCCGGCCAGATAGCCCTCCGGCGGCAGAATCACCCCCCCTTCACCTTGAATCGGTTCACAGATGAACGCCGCGACGTCACCCTTGGCCAACCGTTCGCGCAGTGCCGGCAGGTCACCGAACGGCAGGCTGTCGCAACGCGGCAACAGCGGTTCGAACGGCGTGCGGTGCTTGGCTCGGCCGGTCACCGACAGCGCCCCGAGGGTCTTGCCGTGGTAGCCATTGTCGCAATACACCACGCAGCGCTTGTCGCTGGCGGCCAGGGCCAGCTTGAGCGCGGCCTCGACCGCCTCGGTGCCGGAGTTGCTGAAAAACACCCGGCGCAAATCGCCGGGCGCGAGTTCGGCCAGGCGCTTGGCCAGCAGGCTGGTGTGCAGCGGCGCCGACGAGTACTGGATGAAGGTCGGGAACTGCTCTTGCAGGTAACGCTGCAAGGCCTGGCTGATTGCCGGATGGTTGTGGCCGGCATTCAGGCAGCCGTAGCCGGCAACGAAGTCCAGGTAGCGGCGCCCGTCCAGGTCGGTCAGCCAGCAGCCTTCGCCGTGGCTGAACACCCGCTCGATGTGGTTGAAGCGGTAGAACTCGCGTAGCACCGGGTTGATGTGCTCGCCAAAGCTGTTGAGCACTTCACGGCGCAAGCTCAGTGGATCCTCGCGGCTGTCACTGGCGCGCACCGGCCGCTGGCCGTGATGGTGGCGACGCAGACGAGCAAAGTCATCGACACCGAGCGATTCGCCGTCGCTGGCCATCGGCGACGGCGTGAAGCCGTGACGTGCGGCGATCTCTCCGATTTCCAGCACCTTGGCCACCGGCAGCTCGCGACCGATCGAGAACGCTTCGGCGCGGCCTTCGAGGGCGAGGATAATGGTTTCGGCCAGGCAGCCGTTCATGCTGCGTTTGGCTTCCAGGCCCATCGTGCGCATGCCCAGATGCACCGCCTGGCTGGCCGAGACCAGGCCGCCGTCGACCAGCAGAACGTCGCTGCGGGCATGGGCGACGTCGATGACGTCCTTGGGCAGCGCAGCGTCGATCACGATTGAGCCTGGCAGCAGCCGACGCGGGTCGATCAGGCCACCGCTGGAGGTTGCTGCCACGTAGAAACGCACATTCGCATAGCAGTCCTCGACGCTGTCATGCAGGCTGACCTGGGCGTGGTAGCGGGCGGGCAGGAACTCCAGCTGGGCCTGTGCCTGGCGCGGGCTGCCGCGGTGCACCAGGCGCAATCGGCAGCCTTGCTCGGCAAGCAGGCGTGCCACTGCCAGGGCGATCGAGCCGGGATAGCCGAGGATCGCCACTTCGGCGTTTTCGGCGGCCACGCCGACCAGCTCGAGGCTGTCCAGCAGGTTGATGTAGGCGGCATAGGCAGTCAGCGAATTGCCGGTGGTAACCGCTACCTCGGCCTGCTCCATGGTGGCTACGCCACGGTTGCCGACAATCGCTGTGAAGCCGCCCAGGCCAACCAGATCGGCGCCTTCGGCCTTGAGCGCATTGACCCCTTGCAGCACCCGTTCGGCGATGGCGCGGGGCTGGCGCAGCATCTGCTCGGCGGTCAATGGCATGAACTGGAGGATCCCCGAACACTCGGCACCGCTGGCGCTGACGATGCGGCCGAACTCGACAAACGGCACCAGGTTGCGTTGGCGCCAACGTGCGCTGTCGTAGCCCCAGGCTTGTTCGCCCAGCGTCCGTTCGAGCATATCGACCAGCTTGACCTGATGCAGCAGGCCGGTGGAGGTGGGGTGAGCAATGAATCCGAATTTCATCAGAGGGTCTCTGTGTTGAGGCGGCTCCAGGCTGTTTCGGAGACCAGGCTCAAGCCATCGCCCTCCGAATTGTGGCCAAGCCAGACGTCGAAGAAGTTGAGCCGGCCAGGGGTGGTGAGGGCCTGGCGCAGGGTGGTTGGGCAGAACTGCAGGAGGCGGGCGTGGCACACGCTGATCGGGCCGAAGGTGTGCTCCTGCCAGAGAGGGCCATCGGCGACCGGCACGTTGACCTGAGCGGCACCGTGGCAGGCGTAGCGTTTGTCCAGGTAGGTCTGGATCATCGACAGCACGCCGTTGGCCAGGTACATCACGGTAACGTTGCGTTGGCTGCCATCGGCGCTGCTGGCCAGCGATGTGGCCAGGCGTTGTTCGATGTCCGGCACCAGTGCCCGCGCACCGTCGCCGATGAATGCCAGCACATGCTGGCGGTTGTTGACGGCGATGTAGGGCAGCGACATCAGTGCGTCGCCCATCAGCGCCCGGCCGTACCAACCGGAAAAGCCAGCGTCGGTGCGGGGCAGGTTGCGCATCGCCGAGATGCTGCAACGGCCGACGTCATATACGCCGGTGTAGCGATAACCGTCGGCTTCGATCAGTTCGGCCAGCAGTTGGCCGAGCTTGTGGAAGAAGTAGTTCGGCGTCATCGGCAAGGTTTCGATCTGGTCGCTTGGCAGCGCCTCGCGGGTGCGCTGCAGCTGTTGCAGGCGCTCGCGCCGGGCTGTTAGCAGCGCTGGCGGGACTGCCAGATGCTGTTCCAGATAATCAAGCAAGGTGGTCAGCGGCAACTCCACCGCCAGCTCGGTGAAAGGCGCGATGTGCTCGCGGCGACGGTTGACCTGGGCGATGTGGAACAGGCGCTTGAGGCGGCCTTCGGAGTAAGGCGTGGCCGACTGGTCGATCTTGCTTTTGATGAAAAACAGCCACGGTTTGCCCTGCTCGGCTTCGGGCTGTTCGAGGAAGGCATGCATGCGCCGGCTGAAGCCGTACATCGACAGTGGGCCGAGGTAGTTGAGCACCGGCTCCTGATCGGCATAGGCGGTGACGCTGCCAGGCGCGATGATGCTGTCGGCCAGGGCGATGCCGCTGCGCTGGGCCAGGGCCATGACCCGCTGGCGCTCGCTGTCGGTCAGCCGGCCGCACTGCCAGAGGATCCGCGCGGGTTCGTGGTTGAGTACATCGAGCACCTGGTCCAGGGCCGCCTGTTGGTCAGGCCCAAGCGATTGTGCAGGCGCCGCCGCAGGTGCCAGGTGTTGCTGTGGGCCGCTGTCCACCCGCGACTCGAGTACCGCCTGGGTAGCGAACAGGAAGGTCGGCGCGGGTTGCCCGTCAAGCGCGGCAAACGCAGCCTCGACGCAGCTGCGTGATTGCTCCGGGCGCTGGATGAAATGCTGCCACAGGCCGCGTGCGGCAATTACCTGATGACCGTCGTTGTCGTTGTCCAGGGTGCCCTGGAAAGCGTACCAGACGCTTGCCGCCGAGTCGGCGCAGATCACCAGCCCTGGAGCACCGGCACGCTTGAGGTTGGCCAGCGTGCCGCGCATCTCGTCAAGCATCCCTGAGGTCATCACGATCACGTAGGCGCGTTGGTACAGTTGCCAGCCGGCCATGGCGCTGACGGCCAGGGCGTGCTCGTTGCTGGCGGTATGGAAACCACAGCCACTGCCCTTGAGCAGCGCGCCCATGGAGTCGATGAAGCCTGCGACCATGGAACCGGTGAAGAAGTGGCAGTCCCATTGCCCGGCCCAGCGGGCGTCCATGCGCTGCTGGATATCCCGCGCCAGTGCCACCGGCTCATTCGATTGCAGCGTGGTCCGGGCCAGCAGGCGGTTGAAGTAGGCGTGTTCGAGGTGATCGACAAACAGCCGCAACAGATCGGCCCGGCGCAGTGCCTGGTCGGCCTGGGGCACCCGCACCAAGCGGTTGCCGCCAAGTCGGTTGAGCCAGTGGCCGAGGTCGTCTGCGCTACACAACAGCAGCGCTGAGCTGGGCGAGCGTTTGGCCTGGGGTTGGGCTGCGAGCAGCTCGAGCAGCGGGTCGCTGGCCGGTTGCAGTGCCAGCTGGCGCGTGTCGAACAGCACATAGTCGCTGTCGTTGGCCTGGTCGCTGTGCAAGGCCGAGCGCGCCGCGCCGGCATTGCCGAACACCTGCAGATCCAGATACAGGCCGTGGCTTTGCGCATGCTCGCGAACATACGCCTGAGCCTGTTCGGCGACCAGGCGGTACAAGCATTGCGGGCCGCTGTCCGGCAATGACTGGCTGGTGGCGGGAGTTTCGTGGCCCAGCCAGTGGTTGAGCCGATCCAGTACAGCTTGTACATCTTCACGCAGCGCGGTGTCGCCGCTGACCAGACAGATGCCGACGGTGCGCTGCTTCATGCTTTGCCCTCACTGATGCGGGGTGCCAGGCTAGCTGCGCTGCTACGTTCGCTCGCGAGCACAGCAGCGGTGCTGCCGGCGATGCTGTGGCGTACCCGCCAGGCCAGCAGCAGCGCCATCAGCAGGCCTGCGCTGAGGCAGGCGAGCATGCCGTGTTGGCCCAGCCGATCGAGCAGCAGCCCGGCGGCAACCGGCACAGCCAGGCGGCTGATGACGAACAGGCTGGACTGCAGGCCGTAGTCGCTGGCGGTGCTGCTGCGGCGGCTGAAACAAAGGGTCAAGCCGAACATCAGTGCGGATACAGCGCCCATGCTCGCCGCGAGTAGCAGCACGCTGGCGGTCAGCCACGCTGGCCCCAGCCGCAGCCATACGCTGACGGTCAACAGCAGCAACGCCAGCAGGGCGGCGAGCAGGTAGTACAGAATCGCCCGGGCCGTGCCAAGCACCGGTATCAGCCGGCCAAACAGCAGGCTCGATACGGCGCCCGTGGCGCCGCCGACGATTCCCACCAGCCAGGCGACCTGTTCCATGGCCATGCCCTGATCGAGCATCAACGGCTTGAGGTACAGCCAGGCGGCGCCGATGAACGGGAACGCGCTGAGCAATACCCAGCTCCACTGGCGGGCGCCGGGCTGGGCGAAGAAACTCATCCAGTCGGCGACCAGGCCGGCTGGCTCGACAGTTTCGCTGGCGGCCAGCTGAGGCCATTTGCGCAACAGCAGCAATGGCAGCAGGCCCAGCAGCAGGGCGGCGGCCATGAACAGAAACGGTGCCAGCCAGCCCAGCCGAGCCTGGACCAGCAACATCGCACCGCCACCGATGATTGCGCCGATGAACAACGCCGCCGAACGAATGCTGCCAGCGCGCAGCTGTTCGCTGCGTGGCAGCCACTGCACGGCCAGGGCGTTCAGCGGGATGTCCATCCAGGTGGCGATGATGCTGATGGCGAAGGTCATGGCGAACAGCGGTAGGCGCTGCTCGATCAGATTCTGTCGGCCAATCAACCAGTACAGGACCAGCAGCACGGCGCCGAGCAGCAGCATCCAGTGCACCATATGGCCTTTGCCCAGGCGCACCCGCTGGACCGGTACGGCGAGCAGGAACTTGAACACTGCCGGCAGCCCGGCCAGTTGAAACAGGCCGATTTCGGTGCCGCTCCAGCCGTACTGGCGCATTACCAGCGGCATGCCGAACATCAGGTAGATGCTGGGCACCGCCAGTGCCAGGTTGAGCCAGCCAAACAACAGTTGCAGGCCGGCGATTCGAGTGCGGTTCATCACATTATTCCTGAGCGCTGCGTGCGATGACGGCGTTCACCGGGGTAACCGGAAAACGCAGCCTGTTGAGTTGCTGTACCGCGCTGAAACCTGCGCCCTGAAGCAGCTGCGCCAGCTCACCCTCGGCCAGTACGTGACGCCCTTGCAGGCGCATGTGCAGGTAGTACGGCAGCACCTGCGCCGCCGCAGCGCGTGCGCTGGGCACCTCGGCCTGGCAGCACAGCAGTACTCCGCCGGGGCGCAGGGCCGCGTGCAGGCGGCGCAACATGGCCGGCAGGTCGTGGACAAAGTGCAGCACCGACGAGCACCAGATCAGGTCGAAGCCGCTGCCGATGTCATCGTGGTTAAGGTCGCCGCCAAGCGCCTGCAGGCGCTCGCCGAGGCCGGCGCGCTGGATGTTGTCGTCCGCCACGGCGGCTGCCTCGGGGTACTCGAAGACCACCCCGGTCAGGTTCGGCAAGCGCTCGGCAAGGGCGATGACAACCAGCCCCGGTCCCCCGCCGAGGTCGAGCACACGCTCCATTCGGGCGCATTCGGGCAGGCGCTCGATCAGCGCGCAGGCCACCTCAGCGGTGACTGCGCGTTGCTCCTGAGCGATCTGCAGGCGGGCGGCATTGGCCCAGCTCTGAGCGATCGCCTGCGGGCTGGCGGACGGCGTCGGCATGCCGCTGCGCAGGTAGTCGCCGAGCTGGCTGCCGGTCTGGCGCAAGACCTGATGGCGGAACAGCAGGGCATCGCCGCAATAGTCACTGGCCTCGGCCCGCAGGTGGCGTTCGGCAGTGGGCAGGTTGCGATACAGCGCAGGCTGCTGCTCATTGCGCTCGAGCAAGCCCTGGCACCACAGCAGCTCCAGCAGATAACTGGTGGCTTGCTGGTCCAGTGCCAGCGCCTCGGCCGTGTGCCGGGCACTGGTGAACTGGCGCAACTGATCGAACACGCCGTACTCAAGGGCTACCCGCAGGGCATCGGCGCCTAGGCCGCCCAGTTGCAGGTCCCAGCAGGCCTGGAGGGGGTGACTGCTACGCAGGTCCTGGTAGTCGCAATTCATCGTTCACCCGCTGTATTGCTCGGGTGCACGCGGCAGTATGGCTTCGCAGGTTTAGGCACGGTAACTCCCTGTATTGGCCGCCTGTATGAAACGAAACAAGGCATGGCCGAATCACTGATAAAGGTGATATATATTAAATGAGAATCATTCAGTATAAGTATGCGAGTCGGAGCCGTTCCTATGCGACGCGCGCTCGCGGACCTTCAGGGAAGTCAGCATGAGCACATTGAAAGGGAGTTGCCGTCTCGGTCTGGATCAAGCGCGCGAGCGCAGCGTGTTGGCTGATGGGCGCCTGCGCATGCAGCTGAGCGAGGACCTGGGCCAGTGCCACTCCGAGCTGTTCCAGCTGGAGCAGGGCCTGTCGCTGGGGCGCTTGCACTACCACCCGCTGCGCCCACTGATCGAAGAGACCTGCGGCCCGCATGATGGCCATGTGATGGTGGTGACCATTGGCCTGCAGGGTAAGTCGGGGTTCACCGGCAAGGATGGCAACCACCTCGCCTTCGAGGCTGGCCACACCACCATCACGGCATTCAAGGCGACCCCCGGCGAGCGCCGCTATCAGGCCAATCAAACCGCCTCGCAGCTGCGCCTGGTGATCGATGAGCAGACCCTGTGCAAGTACGTCGGCGAGGAGCGGGCGGCGCAGGTGTTGGGTACCGGGCATCTGCACCGGCTCGACTTTCGCCCAAGCTCGCAAGCCGCACAGGCGCATGCCGCGGCGTTGGTGCGCTACCTGCAACCCGGCCTGCTCAACCCGGCCAACCGCCTTGATTTGCACATCCATACGCTGAGCCTGTTGGCCGAGCAGTTCAATCTGCTGGCGCCGCAGGACAGCATCAGCTCGGCGCTGAGCAGCAGCGACGTCGAGCGCATCGAGCGCGCGCGCAACCTGCTCTGCGAGCAGTTGCATCAGCCACTGACGGTCGAGTACCTGGCCACGGCAGTGGGGATGAACGAGCACAAGCTCAAGGAGGGCTTTCGCCACCTGTTCGACTCGACTCCGGCGCGCATGCTCCTCGACATGCGCATGCGCAAGGCGATGACCCTGCTCGAGTCTGGCCAGCAAGTGGCGCAGGCCGCATGGCAGGTGGGCTACAAATACCCGAACAACTTTACCGTGGCCTTTACCCGCTACTTCGGCCGGGCGCCGAAGTCGATTTTTGGCAAGAAACGCTAGGCACTGCAGCAAGGAATCTGCGCATAGGTTTTTGTTGTTCTCGCATATCAATCTAAACGAGATTCATTTGCGTTTATCGTTAGTATCACTGCGCCGCCATCCAGCGGCCATGAAACTGCCATGTCACGATAAACACAGGTCTCGCCATGTCTTTGCTCACGCCACCACCATCGCCAACGCGCCTCAAGCCATTGGCGTGGTCGATCCTGCTGACACTGTCCAGCACCGCAGCGCTGGGCGAGGAAAACGCCCCAGGAACTCAGGCGCCCGCGCCGAATATGGGCGCCATCGAGATCGAACTGCCGGCAGGTTTCGAGGATGAGCTGAGCAGGTCAGGTACTTCGCAGCAGGGCCTGCAGGTGCTTGAGGCGCTGGAGGTCAAAGGGGAGTGGGAAGACGAGGCCGAGAAGCGCAAGAACGACGTCTACCGCAAGGACGTCTCCAACGTCTATGTCGGCAAGCAAGACATCGAGCGCTACAAGGGCACCAGTGTGGGTGACCTGTTCAAGGGCTTGAATGGCGTCTACAGCGGAGAGTCACGCAACAGCGGCGCGCTTGATCCGAACATTCGCGGCATCCAGGGCGAAGGGCGGATCCCGGTCACCGTGGATGGTACCGAGCAATCGACCTCGGTGTGGCTGGGCTCGGCAGGGGTCTCCAACCGTAACTACGTCGATCCGAACATGATTGGCGGCATCTCGGTGGAGAAAGGGCCATCGCTGACCGCTGGGGTCAAGAGTGGCATCGGTGGCTCGGTGGAGATCCGCACGCTGGACGCCGAGGATATCGTCCGGCCAGGCGAGACCTACGGACTCGAGCTCAAGAGCGAAACCGCCAGCAATTCGGTAGCGCCCAATGAAGACGGTATGCGCAGCTTCGGCCGCGATTACCGCGATATCGAAGGCGCGTATACCGGCGGCACATCCGTTTATTTCGCCAATGGCGGCGGCATCCGTTACACCCCGCATACCGACTCCCGGTCGGATGACTTCGACTTCGAGGACAATGCCTACCGCATTGCCGCCGCGACCCGCCAGGACAATTTCGATCTGCTTGGCGCTTACAGCTATCGCAAAAAGGGTAACTACTTCAGCGGCAAGAAGGGCAGCAAGCGTTACGAGTCCGAAAGCGGGTATGAGGGCGCTACCGCGGAGAATACGCCGGTGGTGGGCGACACCTCGGCCAACTACCTGGCCAGCTTCTACAACCCGGGTGGCGAGGTAGCGGGCACGTCCAACGAGATGCGCACCACGCTGCTCAAGGGCACGCTGTATTTGCCTGATGAGCAGCGCATCAAACTCTCTTACATGCACAGCGATCTCGAGTTTGGCGAAAGCATCCCTTACATGATCAACGAGGTCATCAAGCAGGTCCCCAGTGGCAGCAACTTTGGTTTTCAGCTGCCTTACAGTGAAGTCAAGCAGGACACGTTTTCAATCAACTACAGCTGGAACCCTGAAGATAACCGCTGGGTCGACCTCCAGGCGGGCTTCTGGCTGACCAAGAGTGACTCCAAGCGCTACCAGAATGGCGAGCAGATATATGCCATTAATGGTATTGGCGGTAGGGGCGATGCCGCCTGGGACAACTATGTGCAATGCCGCTACAGCCTGTTCGGTTGCAATGGCGATAGCGCCATGCCGGACAAGTTGGCCAACACCGACGGGCGCTTCAACTTGTTCTCGCGGGCACTGCAAGTGTCTCAGCATGACCGCTGGGGGGTGACGCTGGGTAATAAAATCCAATTAACAGACAGTTGGATGCTGACGCTGTCCGGGGACTTCAGCAAAGAAAAACTGGAGCAGGGCAACAATCTCGATCAGGAGAGTGGTGGTGTGGTTGCCTACGCCATCAACTATCTGGGGCCGCGAGGCGGCAGGCGCGAGCAGTATAACTTTAGTTTCAATAATGAGTGGGCTGCAACGCCGTGGTTGACGTTTACGGCGGGGGCGCGTTACAGCGATTACAACTCGTTCGATACCACGCTGGATGAGAATCGCAAGGGTAAAGAGCCGGGCTGGGAAGTTAACAGCTATGAAACGGCTAGAGATTTCGGCTACCGAAGGCTACTGAGCGACGAAGAAGCCAGCAATTATGAAAAAACAGTAAGAACCATGGTGGAAAGCTGGGGGCTCGAGACCCCTGCGGAAATCGAAGAGAACGTTGCTGCAGAGCTCGCGAATGCGTCGATAGACGGCATCTATTATGCCCCCGCAGATAACGTACGGATTCCGCTCAAGGGCACGCGGTTGGACAGCAGTGCAAATCCATTCACCAACGGCACCATTAACTTTAGTGAACAGGTGGTCAATGCTCAAGGCAGTGGCCGCACGGTTGCACGTTATTTGACAGCAGGCTCAGGCGGCGGTGTGTACCAGCAGATACCTGAGGATGAGCGTTGGGCAAAGCCGAAGAAGCGCAAAGACAGTGCCTGGGCGCCGATGGCAGGGGTGACCCTCAAGCTGAGTGACAGTGCCAGGGTGTACGCACGGTATGTCGAGTTCATTCGTTTTCCCACGATCTACGAGGACACTCAAGCGTTCTCGGGTAGTCGTTCAAGCATCACATCCAATCAGCCGAGTCCAGAGCATGCGTATAACTGGGAAGTCGGTTATGTCCAAGACTTGCTAGGTTTTGTACCTGAATGGAGGAATGCGGACCTTCGCATCAATTATTACAAGAGTGAGATCAAGGATTATATCGACAGGGACTTCTCTTACAATATTGTCCAGTACGAAAAAAAGCTGCTGTCAGGCATCGAGTTGCAAACACGCTTTGATACCGGTAAGTATTTCAGCAGTTTTGGTGCCAGCTATCGACTGGATCAGCGCCTGTGCGACAAAGACATGGCCAGCACCGTTGATCCCTATTATGGGCGGGTCAAGGAGTGCGTAACCGGTGGCTTCCCGACCACGTTCTCCAGGACCAGCTTGCAGCCTCACTATTCTTTGAACCTGGACAGCGGCATGCGCCTGTTCGATGAGCGCCTGGAGATCGGTGCGCGCATGGTCTATCACAGCAGCGCGAAGAACAAGGAGGAGGCTAAGTGGATCAAGCAGAATCTTGATATGGTCAAAGGCATCAATCAGCCTTACGAGTGGCACCCTATTTGGGTATTCGATACGTACGCGACGCTGCACATCAATAAAAATATCGATGTCGACTTCGGCGTAAACAATATAACCAATCGATATTATCTTGACCCGTTGGCACGCACGGTCATGCCAGCGCCCGGGCGCACGCTCAAGATGGGGCTGACTGCGCGCTTCTAGTTTTTTTGCTGTTTTTCGTACAAAACAGCGTTGTTCTTAAACTATGACAAGGAGAGTGTTGTGAAAAAACTATTTGTAATGACAGCGTTGTCGTTGATGACCTCCGGTGCGTTTGCCGCAACGGTCAGCGGTGGTTCCTCCTCCGATTATGTGCGAGCACTGCCTTCGAACATGATGGCTGTAGGCACAGCGGGTATCGCCATGCCAACGGTAGCCGGTGCTACTGCGAATGCCTCAGCTGTTGTCAGCTTCAAGGCAGGGCCTATTGCTCAAACCAATGCGCTTCTCGGCGGCTATGGCACCACCTCGGCGCTCATCAGCAACCCCGGTACAGGCGCAATTACCTCGCAGACCTGGAAAAACAAGGTTGCTTACAATACCGAGGTTTATGCCT
The DNA here is from genome assembly GCF_050496565.1 of Pseudomonas shirazensis. Classification (GTDB taxonomy): domain Bacteria; phylum Pseudomonadota; class Gammaproteobacteria; order Pseudomonadales; family Pseudomonadaceae; genus Aquipseudomonas; species Aquipseudomonas shirazensis_A. Next base: position 12,363 of record NZ_JBNWAE010000001.1, on the reverse strand, counting down.
ATCGCCAGATCGCAGCGCCGTCCCCCGGCTTCCCGCAATTCGGCGGTGAAGTCATCGCCAAGGTATCGGGTGCCGAGGTGTACTTCGGCGAGTGGGCGCCCGCCAAGAGCGGTACTCAGCCGACCAACAGCACTGACCTGAACCTGTCGCACGCCAACCGTACTGTTTGGTTCGTTGGCGAAAATCCAACTACCAGCATGCCCGCCTTGGTCAATGCCAAGTACAACGTCGTAGGCATCAACCAGTACAACCCAGGTACGGCCGCCGGCGTGACCAGTGGTGTGCTGACCGCCAACTATGGCGGCGGCTCCGGCACCCTGGCGGGTAGTGTCGGTTCCATCAGCTTCGCGGGTACCAGCATCGCTTCGAACGGCTCGTTCGCCAAAGGCAGCCAGATCAAAGGCCAGTTCTACGGCAACAACGCCGAGGCCTTGGCGGGTATCTACACCAGCGGCACCACCAAAGTCGCCTTTGGCGGCGCCAAGCAGTAATACCCCTGTGTAACGGAGGGGGCGCTGCGGCGCCTGCCTCCCACTTTTTTGTCCTTGTCCCTGGATCGATCACCATGCTGCCGTCCATGCGGGTGCACGTCGCCCTGCTGTGTCTCTCGACCCTGTTCTCCACCATGCTGCTGGCCGACGATGACGACACCCGTCTGCTCCTGAACAAGATCGACCGCCGCGCCGAGGCGCGTGAACGGGCCAATATGGGCGCACCCGACCCGGCCGAGAACGACGCATCGCTGATCACTATCGAGGGGCAGACGTACAACGTGCAGAACAGCCTCGCAGACCTCGGCCCGGCTATCTACGTGTCGATCAACCTGCAGCAGTGGAGCAAGGTGCGCCAGTTTGTCGAGCGCTACCGGCAACTGGCCGGGCACGAACAGGCATTGGTGGAAATGGCCGAAGGCCTGATCGATCGGCAGGCGCGCAGGTACAAACAGGCGATCGCTCACCTGCGCCGCGCCGATCAACTGCAGCCCGGCTTCGTCCGTGCTCGGCTGGAGCTGGCGCGCACACTTTTCGAAGACAACCAGACCGCTGAAGCGGAAACGTTGTTCGCCGAGGTTGCCAGTACTGAAGTGCCCGAGGCGGTGCTCGAAGTGCTCGGCCAGTACCGCAGCGCCATCGACAGCCGGCGCGAGTGGCACGGCTCGGCATCGCTGGGGTTTGGCTACAACAGCAATATCAACCAGGGCAATGGCATGCTCACCACCACCCAGGTGTGCACGATCTTCTTCGAGTGCTTTGATTACTCGCGGCAGATGCCCAAGCCGATCAGGTCAGCCAGCACGGTCTATGACGTGGCTGCCGAGCGGCGCTTTCAGTTGGCCGGTAATCACCACCTGCTGGTGCGCGGGCTGAGCTATGGCAACAGTTATGACAAACACAGCGAAACGCAACAGAACCAGACCTGGTACGACGACAACACCACCGTGCTCTACGCCGGCTACAACTTCCAGAGCGCGCTCAATGATGTATCGCTGACGCCCTTGTTCGAAAACTACTACAGCGACCACCACACCAAGTACCAGGCCAGCGGCGTACGCGGCGAGTGGAAGCACAACCTTAGCACCCGCCTGCAGCTCAGCCTGCAACTGCAGAACAAGCATTTTCGCTTTCAGGGTGAACAGCGCGATTATTTCGACGATTACGACGAGCGGCAGGTCGGTACTTCGCTGTCGTACATGCTCGACCCGCGGACCCTGGTATTTACCGGCGTGACCTATACCCGGCGCAGCCAGGATGCCGCCAGCGCCAGCAACCGTGAGTACCTGGCCAGCCTCGGCGCCTATCACAGCTTTGATGCCGGAGTGAATCTGAGTGTCGTCGGCTCTATCGCAAGACCCGTTATGACCAGCCGGATGCGTTTCTCGGCGGCTTGCGCAAGGATCGCCAGCAGATCTACATCGCCAGCCTCAGCGTGCCGCGGCTGGCGTTCGCCGGCATAGTGCCGAGCCTGTATGCCAAACGCACGGTGACGCACAGCAGCATCGACTGGGCCTACGCGTATCGCCAGAGCGAAGTGGCGCTGAAATTCGAGAAGAGTTTTTGAGCGGGGAGGGTTGCTCCGGCCAGTAAAGGCGGGGCATGACAAATCGCGGGCAAGAAAAAACCCACTAGCAAGCTAGTGGGTTTTTAATTTGGTGCCCAGGAGAAGACTCGAACTTCCACGACCTTGCGGTCACTGATACCTGAAACCAGCGCGTCTACCAATTCCGCCACCTGGGCAAAGCTTTACATCTACAGCGTACTGCGATGAATCTCTTGCTGAATCACAGACAGACCTGCTATCTATGCTTCGAAATATTTGGTGCCCAGGAGAAGACTCGAACTTCCACGACCTTGCGGTCACTGATACCTGAAACCAGCGCGTCTACCAATTCCGCCACCTGGGCACACTGTCAAGATTAGAGGATGCTTTACAACATCGCTTATCTCAACTACAACGGCGGTGTCCGTCGTTGTGGTGCGCACTATACGGACGCCATTGGGGGCTGTAAAGCCCTCGTATCAAAAAAAAAGTAAAAAACTCAACACGTTGATTCTGTTGAGCTTCCCTCGCCAACAAGACTGTCAGACGGGGGCTGTCCAACGACGACATTTCCGGTTTCAATAGGCCTATGCCAAACTTCTACTCTATATATACCAAGGTGAACCCCTCCTGATGGCCGATTGGCAATCCCTCGATCCAGAGGCCGCTCGCGAAGCGGATAAATACGACAACCCTATTCCCAGCCGTGAGCTGATCCTGCAGCGCCTTGCCGATCGTGGCGAGCCAGCCGCGCGCGAGGAGCTGGCCGCAGAGTTCGGCCTGCTCGAAGAAGACCAGATCGAAGCCCTGCGCCGCCGCCTGCGCGCCATGGAGCGTGACGGTCAGCTGATCTATACCCGGCGTGGCACCTATGCCCCGGTAGACAAACTGGACCTGATCTGCGGCCGCGTGTCTGGCCACCGTGACGGTTTCGGCTTCCTCATCCCGGATGATGGCAGCGCCGACCTGTTCCTCAGCCCGTCGCAGATGCGCCTGGCGTTCGACGGTGACCGTGCGCTGGCGCGGGTTTCCGGTACCGACCGTCGTGGCCGCCGCGAAGGTGTGCTGGTCGAGATCATCTCCCGCGCCCATGAGAGCGTGGTTGGCCGTTACTTCGAAGAAGGCGGCATCGGCTACGTAACCCCGGACAACCCGAAGATCCAGCAGGAAGTGCTGGTCACAGCCGGTCGCAACGGTGGCGCCAAGATCGGCCAGTTCGTCGAAATCAAGATCACCCACTGGCCAACGCCGCGGTTCCAGCCGCAGGGTGATGTGGTCGAGGTGATCGGCAACTACATGGCGCCGGGCATGGAAATCGACGTTGCCCTGCGCAGCTACGACATCCCGCACGTGTGGCCGCAGGAAGTGGTCAAGGAAGCGCGCAAGTTCCGCTCCGAAGTCGAAGAGAAGGACAAGGAACGGCGCATCGACCTGCGTCACCTGCCGTTCGTCACCATCGACGGCGAAGACGCCCGCGACTTCGACGATGCCGTCTATTGCGAGCCGCAAGGCAAGCTGCGGCTGTTCTCCGGCGGCTGGCGCCTGTACGTGGCGATTGCCGACGTGTCCAGCTACGTACGCCTGGGTTCGGCCCTGGATATCGAAGCGCAGCAGCGCGGCAACTCGGTGTATTTCCCTGAGCGGGTGATCCCGATGCTGCCCGAGGAGCTGTCCAACGGCCTGTGCTCGCTGAACCCGCACGTTGATCGCCTGGCCATGGTCTGTGAAATGACCATCAACAAGTCCGGACAGATGGTCGATTACCAGTTCTGCGAGGCGGTGATCCACTCCCATGCACGCCTGACCTACAACAAGGTCAGCAGCATGCTCGAGCACTCGCGTACCCGTGAAGGCAAGGCCCTGCGCGATGAGTACAGCGAAGTCGTGCCGCACCTGAAGAACCTGCACGCCCTGTACAAGGTTCTGCTGGCAGCGCGTCACACCCGTGGCGCGATCGACTTCGAGACCCAGGAAACCCGGATCATCTTCGGTGATAACCGCAAGATCGAAGAAATTCGCCCGACCGTGCGCAACGAAGCGCACAAGCTGATCGAAGAATGCATGCTCGCGGCCAACGTCGCCACCGCTGCATTCATGCAGAAGCACGAAGTGCCATCGCTGTACCGTGTGCACGACGGCCCGCCACCGGAGCGTCTGGAAAAACTGCGCGCCTTCCTTGGCGAGCTGGGCTTGTCTCTGCACAAGGGCAAGGAGCCTTCGCCGAAGGACTACCAGGCCCTGCTGGCGAGCATCTCCGGGCGTCCGGACTTCCACCTGATCCAGACAGTGATGCTGCGCTCGCTGAGCCAGGCGGTGTACAGCACCGACAACAACGGCCACTTCGGTCTGAACTACGAAGCGTACACCCACTTCACTTCGCCGATCCGGCGTTACCCGGACCTGCTGGTGCACCGTGCCATTCGCAGCGTGATCCGCTCCAAGATCGACACCCCGCACGTCAAACGTGCCGGCGCCGTGGCCATCCCCAAAGCGCGCATCTACCCGTACGACGTTGCCACCCTGGAGCAGATGGGCGAGCAGTGCTCGATGACCGAGCGGCGCGCCGACGAGGCCACCCGTGACGTGGTCAACTGGCTCAAGTGCGAGTACATGAAAGACCGCGTGGGCGAAATCTTCCCGGGCGTGATCACCGCTGTGACCGGTTTTGGTCTGTTCATCGAACTGACCGATATCTACGTCGAAGGCCTGGTCCACGTCAGTGCACTGCCGGGCGACTACTACCACTACGACGCCGTGCATCATCGCCTGTCGGGCGAGCGCACCGGTCGCAGCTTCCGCCTCGGCGACACGGTTGAAGTCAAGGTCATGCGGGTCGACCTCGACGAGCGCAAGATCGACTTCGAAATGTCCGAAGCCACCGTCAATGCGCCGGTTGGCCGCAAGCAGCGCGGCGCTGCCGACACAGCTCCGGCGGGCAAATCCGCGTCGGCAGGCAAAGGTGCTGGCACTGGCAAGCGTGACGTGAAGCAGGACAGCAAGCGCGAGGCTACGTCGCAAGCCAAGCCAGAAGCCAAGGCCGAGCCAGCACCGCGTCGGCGCAAGAACGAAAGTTCGGATGCCTACTTCCCGAGCGATGCCGTGCAGCGCAACGCCGAAGTACGCAAGAGCCGTGAAGTGAAAAAGGCGCTGATGGGCGAAGCCCGCAATGCGCCGACGGCAAGCAAGTCCGGCAAGAGTTCGAGCAAGCCTGCCAGCGACAAGCCAAGCAAACACCGTAAAGGGCCGTCCAAGTCCGGCGCGCCACGCAAGAGCAAGAACAAGTCATGAGTCAGTTGGAAAAAATCTACGGCGTGCACGCCGTGCAGGCGCTGCTGCAGCACCACCCCAAGCGGGTCAAGCAGATCTGGTTGTCGGAAGGGCGCAGTGAGCCGCGTCTGCAAACCCTGCTGGCCCTGGCTGCAGAAAACCGCGTAGCGGTCGGCCAGGCCGAGCGTCGCGAGATGGACGCCTGGGTTGAAGGCGTGCACCAGGGCGTGGTGGCTGAAGTCAGCCCAGCGCAGGTGTGGGGCGAATTGATGCTCGAGGAGTTGCTCGAGCGCACCGAAACCCCGCCGCTGATCCTTGTGCTCGATGGCGTTACCGATCCGCACAACCTCGGCGCGTGCCTGCGCACCGCTGATGCTGCCGGTGCTACCGCAGTTGTGGTACCGAAGGACAAGTCGGCGACCCTGACCCCGGCTGTGCGCAAGGTTGCTTGCGGCGCTGCCGAAGTCATCCCGCTGGTCGCTGTGACCAACCTGGCGCGCACCCTGGAGAAACTCCAGCAGCGCGGCCTGTGGGTGGTCGGTACTGCCGGCGAAGCCGACAAGGAGATCTACCAGCAAGACCTGACCGGTCCGCTGGTGGTGGTCATGGGCGCTGAAGGCAAGGGCATGCGTCGCCTGACCCGTGACCATTGCGACTTCCTGGTGAAGCTGCCGATGGCGGGCAGCGTCAGCAGCCTGAACGTGTCGGTGGCTACCGGTGTGTGCCTGTTCGAAGCCGTACGTCAGCGCCAACTGAAGCGCTGATCCAGTCGTCTGCAGTAATCCCGGCGTAGCTATTTGCTCGCCGGGATCAGCCTGCACCCTGGCGATTCGGGCAGATCCCTGCCGCTGTTCAAATAATCGCCAATCACCTTGCTTGTGCGTCCCGCCTTCTCTACAATTGCGCCCCTTGCCCAGCAGGCAGGCGCGCATGTGCCTTCTGCACAAGGCAAGTCATACAGTGTCATTCACTCCTTGTCTGACCAGATTCCCTGGCAGGCTTCTAACCCGTAAGGAGCATTCATGCGTCATTACGAAATCATCTTTCTGGTCCACCCGGATCAGAGCGAGCAAGTCGGCGGCATGGTTGAGCGTTACACCAAGCTGATCGAAGAAGATGGTGGCAAAATCCACCGTCTGGAAGATTGGGGCCGTCGTCAACTGGCCTACGCAATCAACAATGTTCACAAGGCTCACTACGTGATGCTGAACGTTGAGTGCACTGGCAAGGCCCTGGCCGAGCTGGAAGACAACTTCCGTTACAACGATGCCGTGATCCGTAACCTGGTCATCCGTCGCGACGAAGCCGTTACTGGCCCGTCCGAGATGCTCAAGGCCGAAGAGAACCGCAGCGAGCGCCGTGAGCGTCGTGAACGTCCTGAAGCTGATGGCGCCGATGGCGACGACAGCAATGACAGCGACGCCAGCGATAGCGCTGACGAGTAATCCACGGACCTTTTGAGGAGCCTATTACATGGCACGTTTCTTCCGTCGTCGTAAATTCTGCCGCTTCACTGCTGAAGACGTGAAAGAGATCGACTTCAAAGATCTCAACACCCTGAAAGCTTACGTATCCGAAACCGGCAAGATCGTTCCAAGCCGTATCACCGGTACCAAAGCTCGTTATCAGCGTCAGCTGGCTACCGCTATCAAGCGCGCCCGCTTCCTGGCCCTGCTTGCCTACACCGACAGCCACGGCCGCTGAGGCCTGGCTTTCGACAAGTAGCAAGGGATAAGCATGCGGGCGTTAGCTGATTTCATCATGCGCGGTCGCGTGCAGGCCGCTGTAGTAGTGGCCGGTTGTGCGGCATTGCCGCTGTTGTTCTGGTTGTGTGCCGCCGCTGGGAGCCTGGTGTTCCTGCGGCGCGGTTTCAAGGACGCTTCCTCGGTCATCGTCTGGGGCATTTTGCCGGCGTTGGTCTGGTGGGTCTTCGGCGAGCCGCGCACCTTGATGGTGTTGCTGGGTACGCTGGGGTTGGCTGCGCTGTTGCGCGCCGGGCATTCCTGGAACCGGGTGCTGTTGTCCAGCATTGCACTGGGCCTGTTGTATGGCCTGATTCTCAGTTCGGTGTTCCGTGAACCGATTGAAGCTCTGGCGCGAGCGCTTGAAAAAGCCCTGCCGCAGATGCTCGACGGTCTCTACCAGCAGTTATCGGTAGAGGAGCAGGCACGCCTTGGGAGTCTTGTCGTACCGGTGCTCAACGGCCTGATTGCGGCTTTGCTGCAGGTTGTCAGTGTGTTGTCCCTGATGTTGGGGCGCTACTGGCAGGCCTCGTTGTACAACCCGGGAGGTTTTGGCCGCGAGTTTCAAGCGGTGCGAATTCCCCTGGTGCCAGCGCTGGTATTGCTGGGGTGCATGGTGTTGGGTCCGAACCTCGGTTCTGCCCTGGCGCTGCTCACGCCACTTTGCAGCGTACCGCTCATGTTTGCCGGGCTAGCCCTGCTGCACGGGTTGGTGGCACAGAAACGTCTGGGCAGATTCTGGCTGGTCGGGTTGTACGTGACGCTGGTGCTGTTCATGCAGCTGACTTATCCGCTGCTCGTGGTCCTGGCCATTGTCGATAGCCTGGTTGATTTTCGCGGTCGCAAGTCGCCTCAGGGTGACGATTCCGCGAACGGTGAAGGTTAAAAGTTAAGAGGTTTTACCAAATGGAACTGATCCTGCTGGAAAAAGTCGCTAACCTGGGCAACCTGGGCGACAAAGTTAAAGTTAAAGCCGGTTACGGCCGTAACTTCCTGCTGCCGTTCGGCAAGGCCACTGTTGCCAATGCCGCCAACGTCGCTGCGTTCGAAGAACGTCGCGCCGAGCTTGAAAAAGCTGCAGCCGACAAGAAATCTTCGGCTGAAAGCCGTGCTGCCCAACTGGCCGAGCTGGAAGTGACTATCACTGCCACCGCTGGCGACGAAGGCAAGCTGTTCGGTTCGATCGGCACCCACGACATCGCTGATGCCCTGACCGCCTCCGGCGTTGAAGTGGCTAAAGCTGAAGTTCGTCTGCCGAACGGCACCATCCGTAACGTTGGCGAATACGACGTAGCCGTGCACCTGCACAGCGACGTTGAAGCCACCGTTCGCGTGGTTGTCGTTGCAGCCTAAGCTGTAGCACTCGGCTGGCTCCTCGTGGGCTAGCCGGTTAACATTGGGCGCGGCTCTGCTTTGCAGGCCGTGCCCTTTGTTTTTCTCATCACCCAGAATTCTATTGTGGCCATGAACGAGATCACCCATCCAGAACAGCTAGACCTGCAAACCGCTGCGCTGAAAGTGCCGCCGCATTCCATCGAGGCCGAACAGGCCGTGCTCGGTGGTCTGATGCTGGACAACGAAGCCTGGGAGCGGGTGCTGGATCAGGTTTCGGATGGCGACTTCTATCGGCATGACCACCGCCTGATCTTCCGTGCCATCCACAAGCTGGTTGACCTCAACCAGCCGTTCGACGTGGTCACCCTGCACGAACAGCTCGACCGCGAAGGCCAGTCGAGCCAGGTCGGCGGCCTGGCGTACCTGGCCGAGCTGGCCAAGAACACCCCGTCGGTTGCCAACATCAAGGCCTATGCGGCGATCATTCGTGAGCGCGCCACGCTGCGCCAGCTGATCAGCATCAGCACCGATATCGCCGACAACGCCTTCAACCCGCAAGGGCGCAACGCCGCCGAGATTCTTGACGATGCCGAGCGGCAGATCTTCCAGATCGCCGAGGCGCGGCCCAAGACCGGCGGCCCGGTCGGGGTCAACGACCTGCTGGCCAAGGCCATCGACCGCATCGACACGCTGTTCAACTCCGACAGCGACATCACCGGTATCTCCACCGGCTACACCGACCTGGACGGCAAGACCAGCGGCCTGCAGGCGGCCGACCTGATCATCGTTGCCGGCCGACCGTCGATGGGTAAAACCACCTTCGCCATGAACCTGGTGGAAAACGCCGTGCTGCGCAGCGACAAGGCGGTGCTGGTGTTCTCCCTCGAGATGCCTGGTGAATCGCTGATCATGCGGATGCTCTCGTCGCTGGGCCGCATCGACCAGACCAAGGTGCGTTCCGGTCAGCTTGATGATGACGACTGGCCGCGGTTGACCTCGGCGGTAAACCTGCTCAACGACCGCAAGCTGTTCATCGACGATACCGCCGGCATCAGCCCCTCGGAGATGCGCGCGCGGACCCGCCGCCTGGCCCGTGAACACGGCGAGATCGGCATGATCATGGTTGACTACCTGCAGCTGATGCAGATCCCGGGTTCCAGCGGTGACAACCGTACCAACGAGATCTCGGAAATTTCCCGCTCGTTGAAAGCCCTGGCCAAGGAATTCAACTGCCCGGTCATCGCCCTGTCGCAGTTGAACCGCTCGCTGGAACAGCGCCCGAACAAACGTCCGGTCAACTCCGACTTGCGTGAATCGGGTGCGATCGAGCAGGACGCCGACGTGATCATGTTCGTCTACCGGGATGAGGTCTATCACCCCGAGACCGAGCACAAGGGCGTCGCCGAGATCATCATCGGCAAGCAGCGGAACGGCCCGATCGGTTTTGTCCGCCTGGCGTTCATCGGCAAGTACACCCGCTTCGAGAACCTCGCCCCGGGTGCGTACAACTTCGACGACGACGAGTAGTAACAGCCGGCGGTGCTGCTGCGCCGCGCGAGCCCCTCATCATGAATCCGACCATTACCGTCGGATTTGATCAAAATTTGTGCTATATTCCGCGCCCGCGATTTCCCTGCACACCAAGAACCGGTCACTGACATGCACGCAGCCAAACCACTTTACGACTATCCCAAGTACTGGGCCGAATGCTTCGGGCCAGCGCCTTTCCTGCCGATGAGCAGGGAGGAGATGGATCAGCTCGGCTGGGATTCCTGCGACATCATCATCGTGACCGGTGATGCCTACGTCGACCATCCGTCGTTTGGCATGGCCATCATCGGCCGCCTGCTCGAAGCCCAGGGCTTCCGCGTCGGCATCATCGCCCAGCCGAACTGGCAGTCCAAAGACGACTTCATGAAGCTTGGCGAGCCGAACCTGTTCTTCGGCGTCGCGGCCGGCAACATGGACTCGATGATCAACCGCTACACCGCTGACAAGAAGATGCGCTCCGACGACGCCTACACCCCTGGTGGTCTGGCCGGCAAGCGCCCTGACCGTGCCAGTCTGGTGTACAGCCAGCGCTGCAAGGAAGCCTACAAACATGTGCCGATCGTACTCGGCGGCATCGAGGCTTCGCTGCGCCGCATCGCCCACTACGATTACTGGCAGGACAAGGTCCGCCATTCGATCCTGATCGACGCCTGCGCTGACATCCTCCTGTTCGGCAACGCCGAACGTGCGGTAGTTGAAGTCGCCCAGCGCCTGTCCAATGGCGAAACCATCGAGCAGATCACCGACGTGCGCGGCACCGCCTTCGTGCGCCGCGACACCCCGGCTGGCTGGTTCGAAATCGACTCGACGCGCATCGACCGTCCGGGCAAGGTCGACAAGATCATCAACCCGTACGTGAACACCCAGGACACCCAGGCCTGCGCCATCGAGCAAGCCAAGGGCGAGGTCGAAGATCCGAACGAAGCCAAAGTGGTGCAGATTCTCGACAGCCCAGGCATGACCCGCGACAAGACCGTGCTCCGCTTGCCCTCATTCGAGAAGGTGCGCAACGACCCGGTGCTGTACGCCCACGCCAACCGCGTTCTGCACCTGGAAACCAACCCGGGCAACGCCCGTGCGCTGGTGCAAAAGCACGGCGACGTCGACGTCTGGTTCAACCAGCCGCCGATTCCGATGACCACCGAAGAAATGGACTACGTGTTCGGCATGCCCTATGCCCGTGTGCCGCACCCGGCCTACGGCAAGGAGCGCATCCCGGCCTACGAGATGATTCGCTTCTCGGTGAACATCATGCGCGGCTGCTTTGGCGGCTGCACCTTCTGCTCGATCACCGAGCATGAAGGCCGCATCATTCAGAACCGCTCGCACGAGTCGATCCTCAACGAGATCGAGGAAATGCGCGACAAGGTGCCGGGCTTCACCGGCGTGGTCTCCGACCTTGGCGGGCCGACCGCCAATATGTACCGCATCGCCTGCAAGAGCACCGAGATCGAGAAGCACTGCCGCAAGCCGTCGTGCGTGTTCCCGGGCATCTGCGAGAACCTCAACACCGACCACACTTCGCTGATCGAGCTGTACCGCAAGGCCCGTGCCTTGCCAGGCGTGAAGAAGATCCTGATCGCTTCGGGCCTGCGCTACGACCTCGCGGTCGAGTCGCCTGAGTACGTCAAGGAGCTGGTCACCCACCACGTCGGCGGTTACCTGAAGATTGCCCCGGAGCACACCGAGCGTGGCCCGCTGGACAAGATGATGAAGCCGGGCATCGGCAGCTACGACCGCTTCAAGCGCATGTTCGAGAAGTACTCGAAAGAGGCCGGCAAAGAGCAGTACCTGATCCCGTACTTCATCGCCGCGCATCCAGGCACCACCGACGAGGACATGATGAACCTCGCCCTGTGGCTCAAGGGTAACGGCTTCCGTGCCGACCAGGTGCAGGCTTTCTACCCATCGCCAATGGCCTCGGCTACGGCCATGTACCACTCGGGCAAGAACCCGCTGCGCAAGGTCACCTACAAGAGCGAAGGCGTCGAGATCGTCAAGAGCGACGAGCAGCGCCGGCTGCACAAGGCGTTCTTGCGTTATCACGACCCGAAAGGCTGGCCGATGCTGCGTGAAGCGCTGGAGCGCATGGGCCGCGCCGACCTGATCGGCCCGGGCAAGCACCAGTTGATCCCGCTGCATCAGCCGCAGACCGATGGCTACCAGAGTGCACGGCGCAAGAACTCCACGCCGAGCGGCAGCCACAAGGTTGGCAAAGAGCAGAAGATCCTGACTCAACACAACGGCCTGCCGCCCCGCGCCAGCGATGGCAGCAAGCCCTGGGACAAGCGCGAGAAGGCCAAGGCCGAGGCATTTGCGCGTAACCAGCAGGCCGCCAAAGAGCGCAAGGAAGCGGCCAAAGGCGGCGTCAAGAAGCCGCGTCAGCCAGCTGTTCCGCGATGACTTGGTGAATGGGGCTGCTTTGCAGCCC